>CAVSZW010000007.1:0-140463 GCA_963732535.1 uncultured Alphaproteobacteria bacterium
TAACTCATCCGCGTCCGGCCGCGAATGCGCCGGATGTCGGCTGCTGTAAACGACCCGCTTTTTGGGCAAGCATTTCGATACCCCCGCCGATCTGCTCGCCGATCCGGGGCTTGCCGATACCGAAAAACAGGCGCTGCTCACCGATTGGGATGCCGATCTGGACGGGCGGCTGAACGCCGAATCCGAAGGCATGAGCGCATCCGACCCGATCAGCGCCAAACGCGAAGCGCGGCTCGCCGATGAAGCGGGCAAGGTGAAAGACGCGCTGACCGAGGTTGCGGGGAAGACGGCTTAAGGGAGAGCAGTCATGCGCCGCGCATTGACCGCCGCTACCGTCTATTTCCTGATCCTGTTCACTTTGGGCTTTGCCCTAGGGATAGTCCGCGTGCCGCAGCTTATCCCGCGCATCGGCGAATGGGCCGCGACGCTGGCCGAAGTGCCGGTGATGCTGACCGCAGCCTATGTCCTCTGCCGCTGGACGATCCGGCGCTGGCGCGTGGATCGCGCGCCAGCAGTTCGCTGGGCGATGGTGGGGTGGTTCCTGCTGTTGCTCGCGGTGTTCGAAATAGGGCTTGGCATGATGCTGTTCGGGCAGACGATAAACGAGATGGGCGCAGCACTTGCTACGCCCGCCGGGGCGCTGGGGCTGACCGCGCAAGTCATTGCGGCGCTGCTGCCAAAAACCGCAGAATTCCGCGCAAGTTCACAGTGAAATGCCCATTTTTGACGATACCGACGGGCGCTGTAAAATAAACAAAGGTGCACGCATTTTGCGGTTTTTGTGTCACCTGATGTCACCTTTGGGCAGCCTCCATCGACCGGATAAGGCAACACGCTTTGCCTGACGGCAGTGCATGGGGGGATCACGATTTCAAAGAGCAAATAAGAACATTAATAGAACATGGTCAATTTGTCAACGCCTCTAGCGTAGAAAAAGCCAAGCCCCGCATCAAGTGCGGAGCGACGGGGATTTGGAAATGGCTGAATGCGATAGCATTGCGGTCGTCTAAAAAGCATCGCGCGCAGGCCAGCAGCAGTCGTCCGTTCAAGCTTAGTTTCCAATTAAATGGGTGTACATAAAATCCATGAGAATCGCGTTCGATCCGGCCAAGGATCACATTAATCGTGCGAAACATGGTATGTCGCTGGATGCCGCCGCCAATTTCGACTGGGACGCGGCGCTTGAGCGCGAAGACGACAGGTTTGACTATGGAGAAGTACGTTTCGTGGCCATCGGGCTGATAGATTCTCGCCTTTGCGTGTTGGCGTTCGCCGAGGGCTCCGATGAAGAAACTGTTCGAGTCATAAGCCTGCGCCCGGCAGAGAAACATGAAGCAAGGTATTATTATGGACAAGTTAATCCAAAAATTCACGATGAAAATCCGCCAATGGATGCGGCCTTTTTGGCCGGAATGAAGCCATCACGTCGCGGGCGACCTAAATTGGAGACCCCAAAGGTTGAGGTGAAAATCCGGCTCGATGCCAAAATTGTGGAGCAACTGCGTGGCAGCGGCCGGGGTGGCAAACGCGCGTCAACGCCCTTTTCGGGAAACTCGTGGCGAACGGACAGATTTGACGGCTTACTTTTTAGGAATGTAACAAAGGTCGAAAAAGTTACGGACTTTAGCGGGGCGGACTGGTCGTCTTGATAGCGGTCATCCCAAATCCTCCCCGGAACGGGGAGGTGCCCCGAAGGGGCGGAGGGGCCGGTAACCGCACCGCCAAAATTTAAGGTAGTGAGCGCTTTCCCCCGGCCCCTCCGTCACCCTGCGGGTGCCACCTCCCCGTTCCGGGGAGGATTTTCGATTTCGACAAAATTTCGGTCGTTTGTTCAGCGAAATACGATGCCTGAAAGCGGACCTTAGCTTCCAGCATTCCATTGATCTACGGTTGCGAGTTTCGCAAAAAATGACTTTATGTACTTCTGATAAATCGGACAAACTGCATGGTTGAACCAAGGCCAAAGAGTGTTGGCTTCTTCTCGCTCTAATGCTTCGATTATTGTATCGCCGATATCCATGTACGGCGTCAGCCTTCCCTCACGGATCGCAGCCACAAACGGGGTTGTTATGTGATCCAAAAGCGGCCGCTCTTCTTCCCATCGATCATAAAAATCGCACAGAATAGATATGGCGGAACCCGCTCGCACGAGCTCGAGATTGCCATAATTGTACTTCCCGTCATCAGCGACGTCGATGAACTTGAGTGGCTCGAAACGGATCCAGATGTTCGCATCGGTTAGTCTGCCGCCCTCTTCAGCAATGTCCGCAAACATCATCAGCACACGTGGGGGTGGGCTTGGTTGAACTCTTCGACGTTTTCCAAGGTGACGGTGTGCATGACTGCTCTTATATCCTGAGCGGCAATGACTGCAATAAAGTTTGACCCTGTCAAAGCAGGGTTAACTTCAAAAAACGTCCGCTTCGTGCATTTTTATACCAAAACCGGACAGTCCACTCCCCCAACCATTCCGCCATCCCCCCCTCCCAACCCCCAAAAAATCCCCACACCCCCACGGAACAATCCCCACCCTCGCCAGTTTACCCCTTGATACCAATCGAGGGAATTCCGTCATGGCCGCACACCAACATGCCCCCACATCATCGCCGGTAGCGCCCAAAAGGGCGGCGGCTGCCGTTGCCTTCCCCCACGCCCCCATCACCCCATAGGAAATACTAATGCTGGGCGAATTCCCCCCCTGCCAGCGCGCCTCGGCCACCGACCCGGCCGGGGCGCAGTTTTTCTGCGTCGATTTTGGCGCGCGATGCGGTGGCCGAGCGGCGCTTGCCAGAGCCGTTCATGCTCGAAACGGCGGCGCGCGCGGCGGCGGTTGATCTGCAAATCAGCGCAAGCCCCGCTGCCCCGCGGATCGCGCTGATCGGCGGGTTCACCCCGCGCCGATGCGGCATCGCGACTTTTACGGCCGATATCCACGCTTCGATCACCGCGCCTTTCCCGACACCATCGTCGATGTCTACGCCATGGCCCCGGTCGCCAATGACATTGCCTTTGCTGCGCCCGTGCGCGGCGTGATCGTCGAGGATGATCCGGCCAGCTTCATTGCCGCCGCCGCCGCAATCGAGGCGAGCTGCGCCGATGTCGTCTGGCTGCAGCATGAATTCGGCCTGTTTGGCGGCCACGCGGGCGACATGATTCTTGAACTGGTCGACCGGATTGCCGCTCCGTTGATCGTGACGTTGCACACTGTGATGCCCGATCCCGATGCCGATCAGTTGCGCGTGATGCGGCGGCTGGTCGCGCGGGCCTCCAAAGCTGATCGTCATGTCGCGAGCGCGCCGCCGAGCTGCTCGCGGAACGTTTTGGCGCCGAGCAAGGAGCAGATCGTGCTGATCCCGCACGGCGTGCCGGATCGTCCCTTTGGGCGGATCGCGAGCAGTTCAAGGCCGAATTCGGCTTTGCCGGGCGGCAGGTGCTGATGACATTCGGCCTGCTGTCGCCCGGCAAGGGCATCGAGGCGGTGATCGCCGCGCTGCCCGCGATCGTCGCGGCCCATCCCGACGTGCTCTATTGCATCGTCGGCGCAACCCATCCCAATTTGCTGGCGCGCGAAGGCGAGGCCTACCGCGAAGGCCTGAAAGCACTGCGCCATGCAATTGGGCGTCGAGGCGCATATCCAGTGGATCGACGCGTTTCTCGAGACCGAGGCGCTGCTCGATCTGATCGAGGCGGCGGACATCTATGTCACGCCCTATCGCGGGGCCAACCAGGCGACATCGGGCACGCTGTCCTATGCGATGGCGCTGGGCAAAGCGGTGGTTTCGACGCCCTATGCCCATGCCGTCGAGCTGCTGGCCGACGATCACGGCGTGCTGGTTCCCTTCAACGACAGCGCCGCGCTGGCGCACGAAATCGGTGCGCTGCTGGATAATCCGGATCGCATGCTCCGGCGCTGCAGACAGCGCGCCTATGCGCGGGCGGGCGATGATCTGGCCGGAATTTGCCGCGCGCTGCATGGCGTTGATCGAGGATGCGGAATCGAGCCGCGGCAGCGCCCGCATCTGCATTTGACCGCAGCCGCATCGGCATCGAGGGCTTGCTGCGCATTTGCGATGGCACCGGCATCATTCAGCATTCGATCTTTCTCGGTGCCGGACCGGGCGCATGGCTATTGCGTCGATGACAATGCCCGCGCGCTGATGCTGATGAACCGGCTGGGCGATCACGCCGAGCCGCACCGCTCCCGCTTGCCGCCATTTTTGCCGGCTTCGTCCAAAGCGCCTGGAATGAGGAGAGCGGCGAGTTCCGCAATTTCATGGGCTATGCCCGCAACTGGCTGGAGGCCGCCGGATCGGAGGACAGCTGCGGACGCGCGCTCTGGGCGCTGGGCGCGACGGCGCATGAAGGACGGACGCCGTCGTCTGCGGCAATGGGCGCGCGGGCTGTTTGACCAGACTGCATTCAGCGCGCGCGACTTCGGTTCTCCGCGCGCGACGGCCTTTGCCATGCTGGGCGCAGACTATCGTGCTGGCGTCGGATGCCGATGATACGGCGGCGCTGGCCCTGTTGTCCGATGGGGCGGAATTTCTGCTGGCGCGTTTGGCCAGGCCACGCGCCGCGCCGACTGGCCGTGGTTCGAAAGCGTGCTGGCCTATGACAATTGCCGCATGCCCGAAGCGATGATCCGCGCCGGATTGCGGCTGGACCGGCCTGATTTCCTGCAATGCGGCATCGAAACGCTCGGCTGGATAATGGATCTGCAGACCAGCCCGGCCGGCCATTTCCGCCCGGTCGGCTCGGACAGTTTCGGCCATGAATACAGCCGCGCCGCGCCCATTCGATCAGCAGCCGGTCGAAGCCTGGGCGGCGATCGACGGGGCCAGCGCCGCCTTTGATGCCACCGGCGATGCCTGCTGGCTCGCCCATGCCAACCGCGCCTTTGCCTGGTTCGCAGGCGCCAATGATCGCGGCGTTGCGGTCGCCGATCCGCTGACCGGGTCCTGCCACGATGGCATCAACCCGCGCGGCCTCAATCTGAACGAAGGCGCGGAATCGGTGCTCGCCTATCAATTGGCGACATTGCTCAATCACGGCTCTGATGGCCAAGGCCGCCGCAAATCAAAGGTAGCGCCGCATGGTCGAACTCGTCCAGCATGAATTGCGGCTCCATGCCGATCCGGGCCGCGTGGTCGTGCGCCCGTTCCATCTTGCCTGGCAGGCATCGGGGCCGGATATAGACCGGGTCCGCAAGCTGGTGGACGACATTATCGCGCTCGATCCGCGCACCGTGCGCGGCGAACTGAGCATCGTGCTGAACGATTTTGCGGATCGCCACTGGCAGATCGAACGCGTTTTCGATGACCGCTACATGCCAGATCGAAGCGGCGCTTGCAACTTGATGGCAGCGCGCTCCGGCGGCAGACCAAGCGGCTGATCGGTGCCTATTTCTGCCATGAATACAGCTATGCCGCCGCCGCGCTGATGAACCCCAGCGTCGTGCGCCATCCCGATCAGATCGGGCTTGCAACCGGGCAGCGTGCGCATCCTGCTGTCGCTGCGCGCCGTCGGCGAAGGGCATATTTCGACGATTGCCTTTCGCGAGGGGATCATCTCCGCAGGCCGCCAGATCAGCCTGTCTGCCCGAGCCACCCTTTGCCACCGCAGCCATGCTGGGCAAAGCACAAGCCGGACGCAGAGGACGGCACGGTTGCGGTCTATCGCCACCGCGAAAGCACGCATTTCCGGCACGGTGATCTTTCCGATGACCGAGGCCCAGCGCAACGGCCTTGAAGATCTGCGGCTGGTCGAGTTCGAGCGCGACAGCGGCAAGAGCGAATGGATCGGCACCTATACCGCCTATAGCGGGCGCGACATCCGCTCCGAACTGCTGCGCACCCGCGATTTCCGGGATTTCACGCTGACGCCGATCAAGGGCGGGGCGGGACGCAACAAGGGCATGGCGTTGTTCCCGCGCAAAATTGGCGGCCAGTTCCTGATGATCGGGCGGCAGGACGGCAAGAACCTCTATCTGCTGCGTTCGGACACGTTCGATCGAATGGGAGGGCGGCGAAATGCTGCTCGAACCGAAATTCCCTTGGGAACTGGTCCAGATCGGCAATTGCGGCGCGCCGATCGAGCTGGACGAAGGCTGGCTGGTGCTCACCCACGGTGTCGGCGCGATGCGCAAATATGCGATTGGCGCGGCGCTTGCTCGACAAGGCACGATCCGTCAAAGGTGATCGGCCGCACCGCCTGCCCCGATCCTGTCCGCCGCCGATGAAGACCGGGAGGGCTATGTGCCCAACGTCGTCTACACCTGCGGCGCGATCCGCGTGGGCGACGATCTGTTCCTGCCTTATGGCGTGGCGGACAGCTCGGTCTGCTTTGCCTTTGTCGCGATCAGCGAAATTCTTTCTGCAATGACGTAACGTTCGGCTTTGCGCGGAACAAAAATGCCTGCGACGGGTTTGTTCATTGGACACAGAAAAAGGATGATCCGATGAAATTCAGATTCAAAACAGCAACGATTGCCTTCGCCATTGCAGCGCCTGCCATCTTAAGTGGATGCGCGACAGTCGAAGAGGGCATCGTCGAAGCTGTCGCCGACACGCATCGCGCATCATTGAACGGGTCAGAGATTGTCTCGTCAAATGGTGATCGTGACGGATACGCACAAGCCGAGGTTAGCATTGCCAACACGCTTGCCATCAGATTTGCTATGATATCAACAACACGCGAAACTTGGGCGACATTACTTCAGTGTCGATCAACCGCGGCCTAAGGGGGCAAACCGGCCCGGTTGTGCTGAACATTCGCCGCGCCAATGAAGGCGGTTGGAAAAATTGCGTGAAACGCGCCGAATGGCTCGAAGATGCTCTCGAATGGAAGCCGGGCAATTATTATGTGCAAATTTCAACGACCGAATTTCCGAACGGTGCGATCCGGGGCCAATTGAACCGTTAGATCGAGGCAAAGTCAAAACTGGCTCAAGGATTTGAGCCAGTTTTTTCATGTCTAAAGGGCAACGCGGTTATAATATTGCCGGATGCTTTTGAGCGAGCGCGATGCGTGATCGCCTCGGCGAGCTCGGCTTCGTGGAACGGCTTTTCGAGCACAATTGCATCCGGGCTTAAGCAGCCTGCACCTTGAGCGCGTTGCCGGTGGTGAAGACATGCGGCACGAAGCGGGTGGCGAGGATCGTGTCGACTGCCGCGATGCCATTGCCCGACCGCCAATCCGGCATCGACGATCAGCAGGTCCGGCAAGTGCTGCTGCCGCCGCTGCGACGGCCTCTGCTTCGGTTGCGACGACGCGCAGATCACTTATGGCCCATTCCCGCCAGCACTTCCGACAGCAACATGCCGATGATCGCTTCATCTTCGACGATCAGGATGGACAGCGCTGACATTCAGCTCGCTTTGGACGGCTCGATCTTCTTGGGCGCAAGGTGCGATTCGACGAAATAGAGCTGCTGATCGATGCCGCGCGAAATTTCGGTGAACAGATCGGCGGTTGTCGGGTCCTCGATTTCGGTCGATTTGGCAATCGCTTCGATAATCGAGCCGCCGAATGCCGCCAGCGCGCCCGATACCGCGAACAGATGCTGCACTTCATCGGCCACGCCCAGCGGATAGGGGATCAGGAAGGACTTTTTGACCGCGACCTGGATCGTGCCATTCGCCGTTCCGCCAAGCCCTGCCGCGCGCTCGGCGAGCATGTCGGAATAGTTTTCAACCTCCGATCGAAACCCGGTCGAACAGCTCATGGATCGCGATAAAGCCCGGCCCGCGCACATTCCAGTGCGCCTGCTTCATCTGGGCATGCAGATCGATCGCCGCTGCCAGATGCAGATTGAGCAGTTCGACGGACTGGACCCGGATCTTGTTCGGGCAGGGTGTTGTGGGTTTTTTGCATGGGGGCACTCCGGTTCCGGGCGACCGTGATCTGACGGATCGGCATGTGCTGGTGAGACTAGGTAACTCCCACATCGGCAAATGGTTCCGCCCGTCTGGGCGATTGACTTGTGCCGGCAAAGCGCCGCTACTCGAACCGTCCGCACATGCGCCGCGTGGAACAAGCGTGAAGTCTGGCGGTGTTATGGTTCTTGCGGGAACCTCCGCTCGAGGGACAGGTCCACATGCCAGACAAGCGGACCAAGCCGATGAAAGCGCCGCGCGGGCCGCCGCCGGCCAGATTTCCCCATCGTCGCCATCGGCGCATCGGCGGGCGGGCTGGACGCCTGCACCCGGTTGATCGGCTCGCTGCCTGCGCGCACCGGCATGGCCTTCATCCTGATCCAGCATCTCGATCCCAATCACGAAAGCATGATGGCTGATCTGCTCGCCGGGCATACGTCGATGACGGTGCAGCAGGCGGGCGACGGTGACGATCATCGCGCCCGAGCATCTCTATATCATTCCGCCCGGCAGCTATCTTGCGCGTGGCGCGCGGCAAGCTGCAGCTGTCAACGCCCGGCGCCCGCCACGGCGCGCGGCTGCCGTTCGATTTCCTGCTCCATTCGCTGGCCGAAGATTGCGCCGCGCGCACCATCGGCGTGATCCTGTCGGGCACCGGTGCGGACGGCTCGCTGGGGCTGAAGGCGCTGCATGATGCGGGCGGTTTCGCCATCGCGCAGGAACCGGAAGAGGCCGAATATGACGGCATGCCCAAGGCGGCGATTGCGGCGGGGGCGGTCGATCTGATCCTGCCGGTTGGCGAAATCGCCGCTGCGCTGGTCGATCCGGCCCGGCGAGGTGCCGCGCGACGGTCAATCGCCACCGGCACGCCCAAGCTGCCTGCCCGAGATCATCGACCTGCTGCGCACCGCAGACCAGCCATGATTTCACGCTCTACAAGATGGGCACGCTACAGCGCCGGATCGAGCGGCGGATGGGCCTGGCCGCGCTTGACGACGATGCCGGCTTATCTCGCAAAACTGCGCGGCGATGCCGCCGAGCTTGATCTGCTCGCCAAGGATTTGCTGATCAACGTCACCAGCTTTTTCCGCGATGCGCCGGTGTTCGAACATGCTCGCCGACAAAGATCGTGCCCGACATGGTCCGCGATCAGCCGACGGATCGCCCCTTGCGCATCTGGATCGCCGGATGCAGCACCGGCGAAGAGGCCTATTCGCTCGCCATGCTGTTCCGCGAGGCGATCATCGCGTCAGCAAGCGCGATATCAAGTTGCAGGTCTTTGCCTCCGATGTCGATGCCGACGCCATCGCGGCGGCGCGCGACGGCGTCTATCCCGATACGATAGCGTCGCAGATCAGCGCCGAGCGGCTCGCGCGCTTCTTCGTCAAGGAAGATCATGGCTACCGCGTTTCGCCAGAATTGCGCGCCGCGGTGGTGTTTACCGTGCAGGATGTGCTGGCCGATCCGCCCTTCTCGCGGCTCGACATGATTTCGTGCCGCAATCTGCTGATCTATCTCGGGCCAGAGGCGCAGGCGAAAGTCATCGCGCTGTTTCACTTTGCCTTGCGCGAAGGCGGCACATTGCTGCTGGGCAATGCCGAAACCATTGGCAGCAACGAGGACCGCTTCAAGGTCATCTCGAAGCCCGAGCGGCTCTACCGCCATATCGGCCGCAGCCGGCCGGGCGATGTCGGGTTCCAGCTTGGCCATGGCGAAGCGCCGCGCGGCGCGGCCCGCAATGGCCCCGGCCAGACGGCGCACCAGAACCGGCTGGCCGAACTGGTGCAGCGGCTGGTGATCGAGGCGCACAGCCCGGCGGCGGTGCTGATCAATCGCAAGCACGAGGTGCTGTTTTCCAGCGGGCCGACCGAGCGCTATCTGCGCGTCGCGCCGGGGCATCCGAGCCACGATGTGCTCGCCATGGCCCCGCAAGGGCCTGCGCACCAAATTGCGTTCGGCGATCCAGCAGGCGATCCAGGCGGAGGGCCCGTCGATTGTCACCGGCGGGCGCGAGCGAAGCAGGCGGAGCCAGACCATCGCTTTCGATATTCACGTAAAGCCGGTCGAGAGCCGAGGGTGAGGCGCTGCTGCTGGTGTGCTTCGTCGATGTGCCGGTGTCGAAGTCCGCAAGCCGGGCCGCGCCGTCTCGCCCAAAAGCGCCGCGCGGGTCGGCGAGCTTGAGCATGAACTGGAAACCACTGCGCACCGAATTGCAGGGCGCGATCCACAACCTTGAGATTTCCGGCGAAGAACAGCGCGCGGTCAACGAGGAAGCGCTGTCGGTCAACGAGGAGTTCCAGTCGACCAACGAGGAATTGCTGACCTCCAAGGAGGAATTGCAATCGCTCAACGAGGAACTGACCGCGCTCAACAGCCAGCTGCAGGAAACGCTCGACCGGCAGCGGATCACCTCGAACGATTTGCAGAATGTGCTCTACAGCACCGATGTCGCGACGCTGTTTCTCGATACCCAGCTCAACATCCGCTTTTTCACGCCCGCCACGACTGCGCTGTTCAACCTGATCCCGGGCGATGTTGGCCGCCCGCTGGCCGATTTGAAATCGCTTTCGGCGGACAAGGCGCTTTCCGAAGATGCGCATGCTGTGCTCGAAAATTCGCATGCCATCGATCGCGAGATCGAGACCACGCCCGGCGTTTGGTTCGTCCGGCGCATCCTGCCCTATCTTGCCGATGATGGAAAAGTCGAAGGCGTGGTCATCACCTTCACCGATGTCAGCGAAAGCAAGCAGATCAAGCAGGCGCTGGAGGATGCCATGCAGCTGGCCGACCGTGCCAATGTGGCAAAGTCGCGCTTTCTCGCCGCCGCCAGCCACGATTTGCGCCAGCCGCTGCAAACGCTGGCGCTGTTGCAGGGCCTGCTGGCCAAACATGTCGAGGGGCCAAAGGCGCAGCAACTGGTCCCCCGCGTCGATGAAACGCTGGGGGCGATGTCGGGCATGCTCAACACCTTGCTCGATATCAACCAGATCGAGGCGGGCACGGTGCGCGCGCGAAATCGACGTTTCCGGTCGGCGATCTGCTCGAGCGGCTGCGCGATGAATTTGCCTATCATGCCGAGGCCAAGCGGCTCTCGCTGCGGCTTGTCCCATGCAGCCTGTTGATTGCCAGTGATCCGCGTCTGCTTGAGCAAATGCTGCGCAACCTGATTTCCAACGCCATCAAATATACCGCAACGCGGCAAAATATTGATCGGATGCCGCCGCCGCAAAGAGCATCTCAGCATCGAAGTCTGGGACAGCGGCGTGGGCATCGATAGCGGCGACCTTCATGCGATTTTTGACGAATATCATCAGGTCGATAATGCCGCGCGCGAACGAAGCCGCGGGTTGGGTCTGGGGCTTTCCATCGTCAAACGCTTGGGCGATCTGCTGGGCCACGCCGTGCATGTCCGCTCGGTCCTGGGCAAAGGTTCGGTCTTTGCCGTGGATATAAAGGCTTTTCCAAACCAGCCCGGCCGCGCCCTATCCAAGCCTGAAAAGGCCATGCCGACTGAAAAACAAAATGGCCGCATGCTGATCATCGAAGATGATCCCGAAGTTCGCGAATTGCTGGAGACGCTGATCCGCGACGATGGCCATCATGTTGTGTGCGCGCACGACGGTGTTGCAGCACTGGAACTGGTAAAGCGGAGCAAAACCAAGCCGGAGCTGATCCTGTCTGACTATAACCTTCCCGGCGGGATGAACGGCGTTGAGGCGACGGGCATGTTGCGCGAGCAGATCGGGCGTCCGGTTCCGGTGATCATCCTGACCGGCGATATATCGACCGCCGCCCTGCGCGATATCGCCGACCATGATTGCGTACAGCTCAACAAGCCGGTGAAGCCGAAAATGCTGATCCAGACGATCCGGCGATTGCTTGCTCATATCGGCAGCGATCCCGCTGTTTGAAAAAGGGATATAGTCGTGGCAACGCCGGACAAGACTGTAAACGCAATGCTCGGTTTGACCACTGCCGAGGCGCAAGGTCTCCTTGCCGCTGACGGCCCAAACGAACTGCCGCGCACGGGTTCACGCTCTGCCCTGAAAATCGCTGGTGAAGTGTTGCGCGAACCGATGCTGGCGCTGCTTTTGGCGGGCGGCGTCGCTTATCTGGTTCTGGGTGATCGCACCGAGGCATTGATCCTGCTTTCCTTTGCGCTGTTCTCCATTGTGCTGACGGTGGTGCAGGAAACCCGCACCGAGCATGTGCTGGAGGCCCTGCGCGATCTGTCGGCCCCGCGTGCGATGGTGTTGCGCGATGGGGAGCGCATAAGGGTCGCCGGGCGCGAGGTTGTGTTGGGCGACCTGCTGGTGCTGGAACAAGGCGACCGGGTGGCCGCAGACGCATTGCTTTTGGAGGCGCAAGACTTTCAGGCCGACGAATCGCTGCTGACGGGTGAGGCGCATCCGGTTCACAAAAAGGTTGGCCCCGCCGAGACGGCCCACCGCCCCGGGGGCGACGGGCAGCCCTATATCTATTCCGGATCATTGGTGACACGCGGCAGCGGCATTGCCCTGACAGTTGCCACAGGGGCCCGAAGCGAGATTGGCAAAATCGGCCAGTCGCTGGCAACGCTTGAGCCAGAGCCGCCGCGTTTGCGGACGGAAACGGCCAGGATCGTCAAATGGAGCGCGATAGGCGGCAGTGTGGTCGCCTTGCTCGTCGTGCTGCTCTACGGGCTGTTGCGCGGGGATTGGATGCAGGCGGCTCTTGCCGGCATTGCGACGGGCATGTCGATTTTGCCCGCCGAGTTTACCGTTGTGCTGACCATCTTCATGGCCATGGGGGCGTGGCGGATTGGCAAGGCGCGTGTGCTCACGCGCCGTTCTGCCGCCATTGAGACTCTGGGCTCGGCAACGGTGCTGTGCACCGACAAGACCGGGACATTGACCGAAAACCGAATGGTGGTTTCGCTGGCATGGCTGGCCTCGGGCAAAACAGCAGAAATTCGGGCTGGTGTCGAAATGCCGGAGCAGTTTCATGCCCTTTTGAAACCAGCATTTTGGCGAGCGCCGCGTCGCCGGTTGACCCGATGGAAGTGGCCATACACGCGACCGCCCCGCCCATGCCCGCTGCTTACCGGCACGTGCACAGCTATGGCCTGCGGCCTGATCTGCTGGCGATGTCAAACATCTGGAAAGCGGCGACCCCGAAAGAGGGATATGTCATTGCCGCCAAAGGTGCGCCCGAGGCGATTGCAGCGCTGTGCCGTCTGACCCCTGCGGCGATGAAGCGCATGACGTCTGCGGTTGATGCCATGGCCGCACAGGGCATCCGTGTGTCTGGGCGTCGCATCGGCACATACCGACCGACAAAAAATGGGCCAAGTCGCAGCGCGATTATGATTTCAAACTGATCGGGCTGGTGGGTCTTGCCGACCCGATCCGCGAAAGCGTTCCAGCCGCCGTTGCCGAATGCCGCAGCGCCGGGATCAAGGTGGTGATGATTACCGGCGATTACGCCGCCACGGCCCAAGCCATTGCGCTGCAGGCAGGCATTGCAAAAGGCGACGTGCTGACAGGCCCAGACTTGGAGGCGATGGATGATCAAACACTCACCAGTCACCTCGACCGCGTCACGGTGTTTGCGCGGATCATGCCCGAACAGAAACTGCGGATCGTCAACGCCTATAAGGCCGCAGGCGAAGTGGTCGCGATGACGGGCGACGGCGTCAACGATGCCCCCTCGCTCAAATCCGCGCATATCGGCATTGCCATGGGTAAACGCGGCACCGATGTTGCGCGCGAGGCATCGGCCATCGTTTTGCTAGACGATGATTTCGGCTCCATCGTACATGCCATCCGGCTGGGGCGCCGCATTTATGACAATATCCGCAAGGCGATGGCCTTTATCTTCGCAGTGCACGTTCCGCTCGCTGGATTTGCGCTGCTCCCTTTGTTGTTTGGGCTGCCGATCTTGTTCGGTCCGATCCATATCGCTCTGATCCAGATGATCATCGATCCCGTCTGCGCGCTGGTATTCGAATCCGAGCGCGAAGAGGCGAATATCATGAACCGCAAACCGCGCGATCCCGGGCAGCCGTTATTCTCGCTTCCAATGATTTCCTGGAGCGTGTTTCAGGGCTTGAGTGCGTTTGGAATATTGGCAATGTCATTCCTGTCGGCGACCTATCTCGGGCATGCCAGAAGGGGATGTTCGCGAGTTTATTTTCCTGTCGCTGATTGTTTCGATTATCGCGTCTGATTCTGGCGAACCGCTCATTTGGCACGTCGCTGGTCGAAGCTTTTACCCGAAAGAACATGACGCTGCGCTATGTGCTTGGTGCTGTTGTTGCGTGTTGACGCTGACACTGCTCATCCCAGCGTTTCGCAACCTCCTGAAATTTGGCACTCCCGATTGGAAGCATGTTGTCGCATCAGTCGCAATAGGCGGGGTGTTGCTCGGTTCTGCTCGAACTGCTCAAACCATTCGCCAACCGGCACGATGCGGGAACAATGCCCGCCGCCATATGACGGAGCCTTGCTCGAGTTATCTCCATACAGGGCATCCGCCCCTTCCAGGAGCACCCGACATGGGCAAATATATTTCTCGTCGGCCTGCATGGCAGCAACCGCTTTGATTCCGATGAGCGCCTCTGCCCAGCAAAGCTGCGAGCGCCAGCGTTCAACCGGGTGGTCGCAACAGTCGGGGGCGCCGCCGTAGGCGGCGTCGCCGGCAATGTGATTGCGGGACGCGGTGACAAGACGATTGGCACCGTTATCGGTGCCGTGGTCGGTGCCGTCGTCGGCAATCAGGTTACCAAGCCCGATGCCGATTGCAGCCGCGCCTTTGGCTATTATGACCAGAATAACCGCTGGCATGCGACCGGGATCGATCGGCATCGAAACCACCGGCTATTATGATCGCGACGGCGAATGGGTGAGCGGTGCGCCCAATGGCTATTATGATGATAATAACCGCTGGGTGCAAAATGCAGGCACGCAGGAAGACAATGGCTATTACGGCGCGCAAGGCCATTGGGTTCCGGCATCGGCCAATGGCTATTACGACCGCGACGACAAATGGATCTCAGGAGCAAGCGCCGGCTATTATGATGATCGCGGGCGATGGAACGTCGGGCAATACAACAGGCCAATATAATGACAGCGGACGTTGGATGCCGGGAATGTCCAATGGCCGGCACCGATTCAGAACGGCAATTGGGTCAGCGATCCACAAAGCGGCTATTATGACAGCAACAGACGATGGATAGCAGGGCAAACGGCGGGCTATTATGACACACGCGGGCGCTGGATCGCCACCCGGGCCAAACCAGGCGCCGCGAACGCCGCAACGACGCCTATGGCTATTATGACGATACGGGCCGCTGGCACGTCGGCACCGCCGAACGCAACAATGCCAGAGGCTATTATGACCGCAACGGCCAATGGGTCGATGGAACGCCAAACGGACATTATGATAGCCAAGGCCGCTGGATAGCCTCTAACAGTGCGGCGTCCGCTGCGGGTTATTATGATGCCCAAGGCTATTGGATACCGGCTTCTGCCGACGGCTATTACAACCGCGATGGACAGTGGATTGCGGGAACCGCAGGCGGATATTATGACAGCCGTGGCCGCTGGGTCGCTGGCCTTACGATGGGCCATTATGACTCCCGTGGCAAATGGATGGTAGGGGCGGCAAGCGGACACCGCGACAGCGCGGGTGTCTGGATGTCGGCAGATCAACCCGGCTATTATGATGATCGCGGGCGCTGGAACGCCGGAGCCACTTCGGGTTATTATGATGGTCAGGGCCGCTGGATCGCAAGGTCGTCGAGCACCAATAACAATGCAAACGTTATGCCGATGGAAATACAAGCGCGCATTAACTGGATGGAGCGCGATATTCGCACTACCATCAGTAACGGTGGAATTAGTCGTCCGTCCGGCAATCGCGCAACACGGGATTTAAACGCCATCCGGCGGAGCGAGCGTATGATGCGTCATGACCGGCGTGGAAACCTCTCCATTCGCGATGAGGCGGCGATCACCCTTCGCCTTGATCGACTGAGCAACCAATTGCGCGTCTGGGTGCGTCAAGAAGACCAGCGCCACTGACCGCACAACAGGTATCGGATGTTGCGCTTTTAACTAGCCCTCCCTGTTGGGCGCAACATCCGGTACACTATATCATCACGGTTGTGCCAATGGAAGGTTGGATTTGTCGCGGTTTGGTTCCGGCCTCTTGTTTCTCATTGAAAGTATTTAACAATCCTTCCGAATTATTTCCGGCACGATGAACGATTCTGTGAAGGGGAAAGCAATCCCGTGAACCAGTGCCGCTGCGCTGTCTCCAGCTACCCCCTTAAAATGAAATTTCCCGCAACGCCCCGAGAATCAAAGCGGGGCTCACACTGCGCTCATTACCGCAGTTTCTTCTGCTCCACGCCTTGGGGGTTCGGCGATTTGAAGATAATGGCCCGGCGTGCACACTGAGCCGGCAGTCATGGGTTCATGCACAGGCTCTGAAAGCTGACCGGTCGCGACTTTCCGCCTGCACAACCAATAGCATATCCCCGCTTCTTTTCATGGTAATCTCGCTAGCCACACGCGCGACTGCCACAATCCGGAGGACTTGCTCGATAAATACCGAACCATTTTCGATTGGTTTGGCAATATAGTTGCTCCGCTTTAAACGTGTCGATTTCCGGTTATTCTCCAAGAAGCGAGTCAAAGGCTCGATCCCCTCTCAGCATTATCCATTTTGAAAAAAGCAAGGGATTACAACGCCAAACCCTTTTTGAAGCAGCGCAGTCTGATGACGGTTTGTGTCCCAAGCAACTCGCACACTATCGGCCGAAAGATCCAATTCTGTCTCTCGACGCCGCTGAAAAGCACGGCCCGCCGCTGTCACTTTAGACCGTCGACATAAAACTCGCCCGCTATAACTCTTTAAGAAAACGGGCTCGGAGCCAATAGCCTCCAAGCCCGTTTCTTTTTCATACCGCTTGCGGGGTGGACTTTAGAAGCCAAATTCTAGCGTCATGCCATAAGTGCGCGGATCACCGTAGATTACACCCGCAAAGCCCAGCTGCCCAAAATCAACCGAACGTGTGACATATTTTTTGTTGGTCAGATTTTTGCCCCAGAAGGTAACGCCAAAGCCTTCTCCGGCCCCACCGAAATTGATACCCTCTATCCGCAACTGGCCGTCAACCAATCCGCGCGCATCCCCTTCGGTCGTCTTCGAAAAAGGCGCCGTTAGTGGATTGGGGAACATCTGATAACTGGATGTATAGTTATACCCCAACCTTCCGGTCATCTTGGCGTCACCGGACAATGGAACCGTCACATTGGCCGCAATCGAAGCGGTCCATTTCGGTGCGTAAGCGCCTGCTCCATTAAGCAACCCGGCGATATTTCGGGTCGTGCTAGTAATATCTGCTCCGGGGAAGTTTTTC
This sequence comes from uncultured Alphaproteobacteria bacterium, assembly GCA_963732535.1. Lineage (GTDB taxonomy): Bacteria > Pseudomonadota > Alphaproteobacteria > Sphingomonadales > Sphingomonadaceae > Sphingorhabdus_B. Next base: position 17,281 of record CAVSZW010000007.1, read on the forward strand.
ACGTCAACTTTGAGATAGCCCATGTTGCCATCGATCGAGAAATTGTCCGAAACCTTGAACTGCCCTTCCAGTTCCGCTCCGGTATAAGTTGTCTTGCCGGCATTGACCGTGATGGTGCCGAAGCTTCCACTCCCGACAATCGGAACCGGAATGGTCGCCAGCTGATCGTTGTAAATGTTATGGAACACCGCGACATTTAGGCGCACCCGATCCATGAACTGCGTTTTGGCACCCACTTCAAACGAGTTTATGGTTTCCTCGTTAAATGGTGTTAGCGGTAAAGTCAGGTTTCCAAATGGAGGCGCGGCTGTGTTGCCATTGTGGGTCGCCTGACGAAGGTTGAAACCTCCAGACCGATATCCGCGTGCCGCTCGTGCATACAGATTGATATCTTCACTGGCGCGATAATCGAGCGTCAAATGACCTGTGGGTGCACTGAACTTCTTGTAACCATAATTGAATAAACGGTCGCCGCCGAGTGAATATGGCACTGCACCATTCTGCGTACGCAAGACTTCCTTTGAAATCCCATGAATAGCGAAGCCCCAATGTCGCTCCAAATGCGCCATCCTCGCCACCGGGGCGATAGCTGGCCTGAGCATAAACGGCTTTGGACGTTCCTTCTGCAGTATATGCCAGTGTCGAGGCTTGCGGAATTACGCGGAAACGGGCCGGATTATTGGCTTGGAATGTCGCCGTGATCGCCGGGGCCAACGCCGAAGCAGTGGCCGGATCGAACCCAAAAGACCGCAACGTCGCTGCAAATGTGTTTACATTGTAAACTGCCTGATTGGTGTCGAGAACAAAGCCAAAGCTCTGATCGTTACGTTCGCTCCCCTTCTCCTTAAAGAAGAACCCGCCAAGGACCCATTGAAATGGCCCGTCGCTATTAGACACCAGCTCTATTTCCTGGCTCCACTGATTCTGACTGCGATCATTTTTTGCGGTAAACAGTGACTGCGTGATTTGCGGAATTGTCCGGCTGGCAAGGAACGCTGAAGTTCCGGCAGGAAAACCCAATCCAGCGCCGGTTAACGGATTACCAGAGAGTACTGCGGCGGGGAAACCATTAAAGGTATTGGTTGCTCCAATGTTGAACAACGCACCACGAAGGGTTCCCAATCCATCGAGGTCACTCCCTTCAATTTTGTTCTTCCAACTGCGATATGCCGTGGTCGTCCGAAGTGTTGCAAAGTCGGCTTCAACTTCGATCCGGAACATGTTGCCCCAGATTTTGTCGGTCGAAGGACCGTCCGACTCATTGCAAATCGTTGCGCGCCGGACGCGCGTCACTGTCCTGTCGCAGCCCGGTTCAAGTACCGAAGATTGTGCAAGGAAACCACCAACATTCGCAGGATTGACCTGCGCAAACGTGTTGCCTTCAAAGACTATATTGGGCCGAAAAACGCCATTGCCGACCTCGGCCAACTGCTGGACATGCGGCTGCCCCTTGATCTGTGTCCAATCGAAAACATTGTAAATGGAGATCGAATCGGTCACGTCTATTTCGACAGCCCAACGTGCGGAATCCACCTTGCTGCTGCCGGGATCCCGGCTGTCTTTGGGTTCAAGCAGATTGTCAACGATCCCATCACGTTGGCGGCGGAGATAGCCAAGAGACATCCGAGCCCCGCCAATGTCGCCCGAGTTCAGAACAAAACGTCCCATTTTCTGGCCATAATTACCAAAGCCGAATTTGAGTTTCAGACTTGCCTCATCATCTGGCTTTTTCGTGATGAAGTTGATCGCGCCGCCAGTTGTATTGCGGCCAAATAATGTGCCCTGGGGCCCGCGCAAAACTTCGACCCGCTCAATATCGGCGACTTCGAAAGATGCTGCTGAAGAGCGCGCGAGATAGACACCGTCCTGATAAAGACCGATTGGCGAATCAAATCCTTGCGTTTCATCTGCGGGGGTCGGGATCCCGCGAATGGACACCACGGCCGCAGTCGCATTGGTCGTTCCACCAATGATAGAAACATTTGGTGCAATCGCACTCAAATCCTTGACTTCGCTTAACCCGCGCAATTCGAGCTGTTCAGAGCCAACTGCCGAAATAGCAAGTGGCGCTCGTTGCAGATTTTCTTCACGCTTATTCGCGGTTACAACGATTTCCGTAAGACCGGAATCGTCCGCTTCGGCATCCTGTGCAAAGGCCGGAACTGAAAGACCTGCTAAGCTTACACCCGTCATCAACACCAATGTTATAGAATGATTCTTCGCCATAATGGCTTCCTCCCCTAATATCGCAGCTCCGCGCTTTCTCATTTGCGTGGCATCTGCGGATTTCTCGTCAACTTGAATTCCAAAAAGCGTAGCCAATGTCAATCAAATTTACGCAATTTAGCTATTTTTGAGCATATAATATCGCTTTTGCGAAATCTATCTCGTATTCTTTAACGCTTTCAAGCAACAGCATCCCAAGGCGCGCTGCTGGTACCGCGCGTGACATAGCGTCCGTTCACACGCTTCTGAAACTCATCCGCACGAGCGCGTGGGTTGTAAAATTGCTTGTACCAGACACGCAATTTATCGAAGGGACCATCGCCCTTCACCATCATCGGGTTAAGACACGCGCGCTTATGCGTCCAGATTTCGAAATCCTGGGCGAAAGCAGCAACGCCGCCCTCTTCATAACCCCTGGCCAAAGCCCGATCCTCTTCGGTCGGCACGGCGTTCGCAACCTTGACCTGCAGCCCGTACCAAACCTTGACGACGCCATCATCAACCGGCGTATGTGCAATGATCATATGAGACGGAAATTCCCCTAGCATGATCGACTGAAGAATGCCCGGGCCAGTGTACCACGTGTCATTGGTCATCGGTTCAGCACCGGAGCCCGCCAAAGTTTTATGGCCTGCCGTCAGATATTGCCGGACGATATGTCCGTCGAATTCGTTGTAAAATGTTTCCATTTCGATCGAACCGTGCACTGGCTCCAAATGCCCTTTGTCTGTCATATTATCGAGAATTTCTTGTGGGTGGCAGGCGAGCGTGCCTAAATCGGTGATATTCCAGTTAACCCAATTTGCTTCGTCATGATGTTCGAACGGGGGCAATTCAAAATCTGAATCCCCGCCTTCAGCATCATACCAAGTCCAGATACAACCAGCGCGCTCGACGACCTTCATACTCTTTAAGCATGCGGCCTTCGGAATCGGCGCCGGGGAATAGGGAATATCATTGCAGCGGCCGTCAGGACCAAAGCGCCAGCCATGATAAGGGCATCGGATGTTGTCACCCTCGACATGCTGGCTATCGACGATCACATAGCTTGTCGTATTCTTTGCCAGATGGGTGCCCATGTGCGGGCAATAGGCCTCAATCAGAAAAACGCGCCCCGATTGGCCGCGATAAAGGACAAGCTCTTCGCCGAAATAACGAACCGAACAAGGGGTCGTTGTGACGTCGTCGGACTTCGCCACCATGAACCACCCGCGTGGAAAGGTGAATTCACCCAGCCCGTAATCTGCAGAAGTCGCCATGGCCGCCGTCTCTCCTTGAATCGCGCAAGGATAGATAACGCAAACTGCGTATGCTTGGCAAGCCTTAACCGGAATGTAGGACTATGCGTAATCTATCGTAAATTTTTTTACGCAGCGTAAATTCAGTCATCGCCTTCTATGACATGGTCTGCCTCGGTGATGCGGACAACCCTGGCATTGTATTTGACCGTTTTGACCGCAATCGACGTTTCAACATGATGAACGCCGGGCAAGGCCAGAATCTGGTCAGATGCGACGGTGTGCAGCGCATCGAGTTCATTAAAGAGACAGATGGCCAATATGTTGAACCGCCCCATGGTAATCATGACGGCATTTACAGACGACAATTTGGCGATGATCTGCGCTATCTCGCGAACCTTCTCCACTTCGGCAAGGACGCCGATAAATGCCATTTTGGTGGACCGTTCCAGGCCAAAGCTGGTGATGGCAGTAAAGGCGATCAACCGGTCTTGTTGCAGCCGCTTTATTCTGCCGCGCACAGTTCCCTCGGTGACGCCAAGGTCGGCTGCAATCTTGCGGTTCGATACACGGGCATCGCTCGATAATATGTCGATCAATTGCCGATCCAGGTCGTCGATCACTGGCGCGCTCATGCGTCGGCCCTCCCCTCAATCGGTGCAACGTCAAATTTATATTTGACGATATCGACAGCAATCGCAGGCGTCATCGAACGGATGCCCCGCACTTTGGAAAATTTGTTGAGCATCAAATTTGTCAATTCGTCAAAATCATGCAGCACAACCAACATATCTATGTCGTAGCGACCTGTGACCAAATGCGCCGCAAAGACTTCTGGAAACTCTGCGAGCTCGCTGGCTACTTCCGATGCAGGACGGCCATCAACTTCGATCGCGACCTCCATCAGGACATTATAGCCATGAGCCGAAAAATCGGAAACGGCCACAACGCGCAGCTTGTTCTCGTCCTCCATCCGGCGGATGCGCGCCGAAACGGTTGCAGCGGTCAGTTCCAGACGGTCGGCAATCTGTTGATTGGTCGCACGACCATTTAGCCTTAACTGCTCAACGATAGCCCTATCAATATCGTCGGCGATAAAATCGTCTGCCATTAGAACCCCTTCAAACCCGGATCACCTGCGCGGCAGAAAAGCCGCCGTCAACTGGAATGTTGGCGCCCGTAACAAAGCTGGCCTCGTTTGAAAGCAGAAATCGAATAACCTTTGCGACTTCTTCCGGTTGGCCGGCCCTTTTCAGCAAATGCATCTCAACAAAAGCATCGCGCATCGCGGGGGCATGCTCGAACATCCCGGTCATGGGGGTCGCAATATAGCCCGGGCTGACGGCATTGACGCGTATGCCCGCCGCGCCATAGTCGGCTGCAAGGCTGCGTGTCAGCTGCAACACCCCGCCTTTGGTGACGTTATAGGGCGTGTTTCCGGGGCCACCGACCATTCCGTAAATGCTGGCAACGGTCACTATTGCACCCTGCCCTGCCGCCAGCATATGCGGAACAACAGCACGGCAGGTCAGCATTGTTCCAGTCAGATTTACCGCAAGGGCTTTCTGCCAATTCTCCAAAGAAAATTGGGTGACAGAACCTTCAATCGAAATTCCTGCACATGTTGCCACACCATCAATTCGGCCAAAGCGCTTTATGATCTGCGCCACCACCGCTTCCGTCTGCTCAGGATTGCTGACGTCCAGATGATAGCCCGCATCACCGTTTTCCAGCCCTTCAATTTGCGCCAGATCGGCGGCGGCAACAACAGCGCCTGCTGATCGCATAGCCGAAACTGTGGCCTGCCCGATCCCGGACGCCGCGCCCGTTACGAAAATCAGTTTTCCCTCAAGACCGGTCATTATTGAAACTCCTTGAGATCAGCGTCCATCATGGTGGCCGTGAATTTCTGAACCGGTCGCGATTTCAACCCAAAGGACCTCAAGCCGACGCTCAACAAATTTCCATGTACCGCTCCCGGCTGAATATCGGTTGTGATAGCGGATAGCCATGTCGAGCAACAACCAATCCTCACCCGGCAAAATATGGCTGGCAATGCAGGTGGTATGGCCGGTCACGGTTCCATCCGATGCTCGTTCAAAAGTCTGGTTAAAGACATTGTGCATCGTTTTCTGGAAAGCGGTGCCGACCTGCGCGATCATCCGGGCAAGCCCTTCCGCGCCAGCAAATTCGATGGGGTTTTCTCCATATCCCCGCACTGCGCCGTCACTTGCAAACACCGACGCAAGCATTTCCGGATCAAGCGTATCGACCGCCAGCGCGTAGCGAAATGCAAGATCATGCAATTCCTGCGGCGCGGTATAGGCGCTCATGCCAAGGCTGTTCTGAGATTTGCCGAACCACGTTCGATCCATTGCATTGCATCCGGGACGGCTTCGAACATGCTGAAAAAGCCGTGGATCATTCCCGGTGCTGTTGCCGCATCCACTTCAACACCAGCCGACATTAGCTTTTCGGCAAAAGCGATACCTTCGTCGCGCAGCGGATCATATTCGGCTGTGATCACTGTCGCGGACGGAAGATTAGATAGATCACTTGTTCGCAGCACGGCCGCCAAGGGCGCGTTATCGGTTTCAACCTCTCCCAAATAATGTTGCCAGAACCAGCGCATTCCGTCGGTGCTGAGATAATAGTTCCCACTGCCATTTTCGGCATAAGATGCACGGGAATAATCTTGGTCGGTCACAGGATATAAAAGCAGCTGGTGCCTGAGTACCGGCCCCGCCCGATCACGCGCCATGATAGCAACCGCAGCCGCCAAATTGCCCCCCGCGCTATCCCCGGCAACCGCGAGGCGCGTTGCGTCCACACCCAATGACGCCGCATTGTGCGATGCCCAAACAAGCGCATCATAGCTGTCCTCGGCGGCTGTTGGATACCGATGTTCGGGTGCAAGGCGATAGGCCACCGACAAGACAGCGCTTCCGCTTTTCTGTGCAAGCACTCGGCAGGTTGCGTCATGCGTCTCAATTGTACCGATCACCCAACCGCCGCCATGATAATATAGCGTCAAAGCAGGCCGATCACCTGCGCCTTCCGGCACATAAAGCCGCGCATCGAGAGTGCGCCCTTGAAGTGTGATGGTAACGTCTTCGATCCGCGCTACTTCCGGTGGCGGGCCCATCATCATTGGCTGATCAAAAACAGCGCGAACCTCGGCAGGCTTTACGGTGCTATAGTCGATCGCCGGCATCTGCGCCATAAATTGAAGCAAAGCTTCGACCTGAGGGTTTAGCGTCATTTTGCTCTCCTAAATTCCGAAACCGCCGGACACATTGATTTGCTGCCCGGTTACATAGGCGGCGCGCGACGAAGCTAGCCAGCTTACGGCATAGCCGATCTCCTCCGGACGACCCCACCGCTTCAGCGCAAGCATCTTTTGCGTCTCATGGACCCATTCGGGCGGAAACGCGCCTTGCGCCATCAATTCGTGGAACATACCCGCATCAATCACGCCAACCAACACCGAATTGGCCCGAATGCCATGGCGACCCTCTTCGCGCGCAAGCCCTTTGAGCCAACTTTCGTTCGATGCCTTTGGCGCTACGGACAATCCATCCCGGTCGGGCCAGCGCAAATGACCCGCTGAACCCAGGTGTACAATTGAACCGCCACCCTGTTCGCGCATGTGGGGCAGCAAAGCCATTGTAAGCGCAAAAAAGCCGTGAACTTCCACCTCAAACGCTTTGCGCCAGTTTTCGATTGGAGTTTCGCTCAGATAAAGTTGCTCGACCAACGGCCCTGCCGCCCAGACCAATGTGTGGATGTGGCTATGCTTTTCGATAACGGCATCCACCAATGCAGCGATAGCCGCCGCATCAGTTACATCGCATTTGTGCATTGTGGCGTTGACCGAAACCCGATCCATCACCGCCTGCGCCGCTTCTGGTTTGCGGTTATAAACCAGCGCCAGATTGCTGCCGTCACCTGCCAGCACTTCGGCGACCTTTCCGCCTATGCCACCGCTCGCACCGACCACAAGCGCGGCCCCTGCAGGAAAATATGCGTTATCGGACATGCAGTTTCTTTCGCATATGATGGATAAATTCCATTTCAAATTGATAATTGCGTATTGTTGTAAGCAAATCCAGTGTTAAATCGGTGTTTGAGAGGAGCATGAAAATGCAAAGACTGATTGGGAAAGTTGCGCTGGTGACCGGCGGTGCACGCGGCATTGGAGAGGGTATCGTTCGGCGCTTTGTCACAGAAGGTGCACAAGTGATGATCAGCGACGTTCTGGATCCCGAAGGGCAGGCGCTAGCAGACGAATTGGGACAGGACTATGTCCATCTTGATGTCGCCTCCCGATCGGAATGGGATGCTGCCATCGCCGCGACCGAGGCTCGTTTTGGACGACTGGATTGTCTGATCAACAATGCCGGTGTGCTGGTCTTCAAACGTCTCGATGATCTAACCGAAGCGGATATCCGCAAGATCATCGATATCAACCTGATCGGTACGATGTTTGGCGCACAGGCCGCGATCCCCGCTCTTGAACGCGCTGGTGGCGGATCGATTATCAATATGAGCTCGGCGGACGGCATTGTCGGTGCCAATTCGCTAACTGCCTATTGCGCCTCGAAATTCGGCGTTCGCGGTTTCACAAAAGCGCTCGCGCTTGAGCTTGGCCACCGCGGCATAAGGGTGAATTCGATCCATCCGGGCGGAATTGTAACGGCAATTTCCAACCCTACAAACCTGCCGCGTGATGTTGTCGACCAGGGCTATAAAATCTACCCGGCACAGCGGGCTGGAGACCCCCATGACATCGGCGCAGCGGCGGCTTATCTTGCGTCTGACGATGCCGCCTATTGCATGGGGACCGAATTGCTGGTCGACGGAGGTCTGGTCGCGGGCCATTATTACGCCATGATGCCCGGCGCGCCGCCATCGATGCAGAAATGAAGAGGGTCATGCTAGGCCGTGAACTCATAAATCTCACCTTCGAGATTTATTTAATAGGTCCTGCCCCTAGATCGGCGCCTGACCACAGTGCTCGCCTAACGTTGCAATTTCGCCCGGTCACGCTCTAGTCGTGATGCTGCTGCCCATGCACATATTGCACCAATAAAGCCGACCGGAATTGCAACCGATAGCCCTATCTTGAGTGATTGGGCATCATCTCCCAAAGCTTGGCTGATCCCTCCGGTTAGAGAAGGCCCCACGAGATAGCCAAGCAGAGTCGCAATGGCTATGAAAAAGGCAGTTGCGGTTGCGCGGTATCGTTCGGGCAAAAGATATTGAAGCGAGACCATCACCCCGACGGACCAGCCGCCACCAAGCAATCCCGAGGGAATGGCGAGAAGCTTCGCCACCCTGAAATCAGGCATCCAGCTAACCAAGAGAATCAGGCATGTTGCCGCAAAGAGCGCACCCGCGGTCAACCGGAGTGGCGCGTCCATCCTGCGTTTGGACAGGCGGTCCGCTAAGGGACCAAAAGCCAGGACACCAATCAGCCCTGCCAATCCAAAATTAAGGGCAAAGGCCGATTTTGCTGCAACCGGATCAAGCCCATAGCTGCGCGCGAACAATTCGGGGCCCCAATAGCCAAAGGCTACGCCAGAGAGTGTACCGAACCCCAGTGTAAGTGTAAGCAAAACGTAAGCCGGTGTCGCGACCAACAATTTGAGCAAAACAGGAAAAGCCACCTGTGTTTGCGCGGTAACGGGTGCGGTGCGAACAGGCTCCCGGATCAGCAGAAGCGCAAGCCCGCCGAGTATGATCCCTGGCGCGCCCATGATGAAAAAGGTCTCACGCCAGCTTGTAGCTTCGGCAAGTGCCGGGCCGCCGCCCTGCCCGGCAATCTGGCCGAAATAAGTGGCAAGACCAAGGATGGCAAAGGCAAGTCCGCGTCGATCCGGCTTGAAATAATCTGACAGCAGCGAATACGCTGGCGCGACAAAGGCTGCTTCTCCGATACCAACGCCAACGCGCGCTAAAGCCAGCGTCACCGGGCCGGTTGCAAGACCGGTCAGCATCGTCGAAATGCTCCAGAATACGCAACCCGCAACAATAATGCGAACGCGCGAACCGCGATCGGCAAGGCGCGCAATTGGCACACCAAGCAGCACGTAAAGCGCAACAAAAGCGGGGCCCATCAACAGTCCCATGAAACCGTCACCAACGCCGAATTCAGCCTTTATCGGACCAACCAGACCGGTGATCAAATAGCGATCTGCGAAATTGAATATGTAAATGAGCAGCAACGACAGCAAAACCACCCAGGGATTCGACAAACGTGGTGCTGGTGTCGTTTCAATCACGCATTTGTGTCCCGCCATTAACATGCCAAACTTGTCCATTCACCCAAGCGCCGTCGTCTGAGGCAAGAAAGGCTACTGCGGCTGCAATATCACGGGGCAATCCAAGGCGGGTATGGGGCACTTGTTTCAGCCCGCGCTCAACCTGCTCGTCTGTCATGTGGATCTTCACCGCTTCCGTCATAACCAGCCCTGGACAAATAACATTGGCGCGGATGCCCTTTTTGCCCCATTTGCTGGCAACGTGACGGGCAAGCGCGTGTATGGCATTCTTGGTCATTGGATAGGCAACTTGCCACGGACTGCCGCCCGATGCGGCCCCTGATGAGGTGTAGATCATCGCCCCTCCACCGCGTTCGAGCATAGCGGGAAGCGCCGCCTGCGTTGCGATGAAATGGCTTTTGGCGTTGATCGCAAAACTCTTTTCAAGAACCTCAATGGAGCAGTTCAATGCATCGACATCGCCCTCGGTTCCGCCCGCAAGGTTTGAATGAAAGACGTCAAGACCACCAAATTCAGACAATGCGCTGGCGACAATCATCGCTTGTGAGGCTTCGGATGTTCCATCGAGATGGACGCCAAAAGCTTTCCCGCCGGCCTCGGTAATTGATGTGGCAGTCTGTTTTGCCCAATCCTCCATGATATCGCCAATGACGACGCGCGCGCCCTCCGATGCCAGTCGGCGTGCCGTTTCAGCACCGATACCGCGCCCACCGCCTGCCACGATGGCGACCTTGCTCTCCAATCCACGCACCTATATTCCCCCTATTCGGCCGCTTCAAGCATTGGCTCGCCATAATGCGGATCATCTTCATTGCACAAACGGTTGGTGCCATCCCACAGGCCATTTTCCGGCACGGGGGTAATATTCAGTTCCTCGCGAATGTCGGCGATTTGCCAGTCAACCATGGCGCGCCAATCGGCGAGCATGATCGGGTATTTCCAATTGCGGCCCTGCTCGGCCCCCCTAAACTCGGCCTCCAGATTGATCGCCATCGCTTCGGGATAATGGAGCCCATCCTTCATAATCGTTTTCGCCTTTAGATAGGTTGCAACACGGTTGAAGAAATTGGCGAGTTCGGGATGGAAATAGCGTGTTTTCGAAATCATATTCGCGGTCAGCAGCGCCACTTCGCCGCCATGATTGGGAAGAAATCCGGAAATTATATGGTCGATATCATGCGTTAGCGCAGCTTGTCGTAAATAGAAGGTTAGGTCGTTAACAACCTGAATTTCGCGGTAAAAAATGTCGAGTTCATAACCACTGTTGACCATGAAATCATAAAGCGCTGCGCCAAGCGTTCCCGGCTTGCAGTCTTTCACGTCATCCTTTTTGAAATCGCAAAGTGCGCGATTGTCACACCATTGCTTGAATTTGGGCAAGCGGGCTTTTTCTGCCTCGAACAATTCCATGACACGCCCAAAATCCTCTGATGTCACTAATATTTGAGCGACCTCTGGGATAAATGCGGTGTTGGGCATATCCGGTCCATTACGGCGCAGCATCTCTTGCGCGATCAGGTTCCTGAGTTCAGCGTTGTTGAGATATTTGGATGAACTGACCAGCACCGAACTTTCCGTGCTGACTTTCTTAATCGCCCCATTGAAATATTCGCGCTCGCCGGCACCCACCTTTATGTCAGTCATGGCAATTACTCCGCTGCTACGGCAAATGCCGCATCGTCATTTGCTGGCGACAGAAACTGGCCCGGTGTGGCCCCGGTATAAGCGCCATTTTCAAATGTTGGCTCGCCATTCACCAGCGTAAGCCGCATAGGCGCGGCCTTGCGTGTAAAGCGCCAGGTTGTGCCACCTTTGCCGTCGGGCACATCCCAAGCTTTCTCAAACGGCTGATAGGTGACTTCATCAAGGTCAAACACGGTGATGTCAGCGCGCTTTCCTGCGGCGATCACGCCGCGATCATTCAGGAAGAAATGCTGGGCTAGCTTGCCGGTCATCACATGCACGGCTTCTTCAATCGTCATCATCTTGTCATCGCGAACATAGCGGGTGAGAAGCAATGCGTTTTCTCCACCGCCGCACAGCATTTGCAAATGCGCGCCCGCATCCGAAATATTGCCGACCGTTTTTGGGTCGCGCATCAATTCCATGGTGAGCTCTTCATTCTTGGGGAATGGCGCCATATGGACCGTCGACATCAGGCCGTTTTCTAGGATCCAGTCGGCCATGGCATCACTGCGATGCACACCCCGTTCGTCAGCCAGTTCCTTGAGCGTACCCCCAATTGGCCCCTTCCCATTTTCAGAATCAAGCATCAGCAGCTCTTGAGGGTTTTTGAGCGGCGAATGATCCCAGGCTTGCGTATCCCAGCTTTCGCGTGCACGTGCGCGCCACTCCGGATCGGCTAACAAACGCGCCTTTTCCTCATGGGTCTCAGCCAGCACAACCTCATGCCAGACATAGTCGTTTGACTGGGCAAAGATCAAAGATTTGGTGATGCTAAGCACGCTTGTGGGCGAGACATGGGCAAAGCCTGGCCAGACATCGATGCCCGCCGCGCGCATTTCATCAATAGTCTTTTGCATCTCAGGGAGGATACCTGCCTGAAAATAAAGCGTGGGGATGCCGCCCGCGATCTGCACGCGAATTTTGCGACCGGTCAGCAGCTTCTCAAGCCGTTTCAGGTTGGCCGGACCATTCATCCGCATAAAGGTATCGACAATGATCTGATAGCAAGTTGCCGGATAGCGATCCATCACGTCAAACAGCGCCGTAAACTCTGCATCGTCAGCGAGCAACGACGGCACCGGACGGTTGTCGCCATCATGGTCATGCATATTGTCTGACAGGCCAAGCGCACCAGCGGCCAGCGCATCGTCAAGCAATTCAGCCATCTTTGCGATCTCTTCGGGTGTTGCTGCGCGATCCCACGCGTCCATACCCATGGCGGCAAGCCGCAGCGGGATATGCCCCACATAGCTTGCGTAGTTGAGAGGCACCTTGATGCTCTTCTCAAATGAGCTGCGATATTCGGACCATGTCGTCCAATCCCAGGGCACATTCTGTTGAAATGGTCCGATCGGGATATCTTCAAAGAAGGAAAAGATGCCCATCACTTCGTCACGCGCCTGTTTGGACGGATGCAGCGGAGCCATTGAGAAGCCGCAATTGCCCAGCACCATGGTCGTTGCCCCATAGCCGGGAAGCGGATCGAGATCGGGTTGCCACCACATACTGGCGTCATAGTGGGTATGGCTTTCGATAAAGCCGGGGGTGACAAAGCAGCCAGTGGCATCAATGATGCGTTCGCCATTGGGGGTAAGATCCGCACCAACCTCTGCGATCATTCCACCCCTTACCCGGACATCCGCTGCAAACTGCGGGGCACCGGTGCCGTCAACGACAGTGCCGCCGCGAATCAAAATATCAGACATGCGCCTTCTCCTTTGCGTAGCATTTGTCTTCTCAATTTACGCAAAAATCAATTCGAATTGCAAAAAAACAGCTTATTGCGGAAATGTTTTGAACGTTTCCAGCCTCGACCGTGCTTTGGCTGCCATTTCAAGATAGATGGTCGCCTCCTGAATGGGCGTATCCGGTGCAGCAATCCGGGCCAGATAAACGTCCACCGCCAGCTGCATTGCAACGGGACTATCGGGCGCTCCGAAATAGGCCCAGTCGGCCAGCCGCGTAGCCAGTCGAGGATCGGTCGGGAGCAAAGCCCGTGCACGCTTTTCGACAGCCTCTACGCCGCCTGCCAGCGCCACCGCCTCACGCGCCTCCTCCTCGAAATTAAGCGCGTTGTAATGCGAAGGAATATCGTCCCACCATCCTGTCCAGCGATGTGCAACCATCTTTCCAATGTCTTCGGGGCGCACATAAGAGGTGGCAAGCAAGGGGGATTTTGCAAAGCGCTCAGGCCAATCGAGCGACGACAAGATGGCATCCTTGCGTTCGCCCCGGTTAAGCCGGTCAACGACCTGCTTGGTAATATGCTCCATCGCATCCGCTGTGGTTTTCAGCGCATCAGCAATAGGAGCCTCACCGGCAATCGCCGTACCGTGCATAGGCAATAACAAGGCAGGCTTTAGCGACACCATATGCCGCAGCGCAGCCGTCCATTCTTCCACATGGCGCTGCATGCGCTTGCCGTTGCCTGCGTTGGGCAGGAAGCCCTGAAAATAGTCCGCCGTGATCACAACCTTGCGTCCCGGCATCCAGATATAAATCTGTTCCTCGGTCTCAGCCGGTGCATGGATGAAGACGAATTTTTCTCCACCAATGGTCAGCTCCATCCTGTCTCGGAACATACGCGTTGGCATCACAAAATCAGCGCGGCTTGTCGGCTGATTGGCGAGCGGCTGATTATTATATTTCGCGATCGAGCCGCGCAGGCGAATGTCGGTATCGGCCATGTCCGGGAATAGCTCGCTGGCGATAATCTGCGGTTTATCCTTTAATAGCGCGAACGCACCATAGGCATGATCGACATGGGTGTGCGTGATGACGATGGTCTTGAGTGGTTTCGGCGACAATGTCGGGATCAGGTCGCGGAGCACCGGGCCGATTGCGGCATAACCTGTATCGAGCAGCACCAGACTATCCCGTGTCTCAACCAGCACGACATTGACATAGGGAAAGCGGATCAACCACAACCCCTTGCCGTGGGGTTCAACCGTCATCTTGCTCTGCGCCTCTGCAACGAGTTCAGGCGCGCGATCCTGCATCCGGTTGGCAATGAGCGATGATCGCGGTCCACCAAAACCGTCTTGACGCGCCATTGCTCGAAGTATGTCGGGGTGCTCTTGCACGAGCAAACGCTTACCCAGCGCCAGTTCGGCCTCGGCGGCCATCGGTTCTGCCCCAATCGGCACAGAGCCAGCAAGCAAGAGGGCGCTAAACGCCCGGCTGATCGCTCGGAATATGGACAACCAATCCATCCAGTTCCTCCCCCAGTTGAATCTGGCAAGACAGGCGGCTGGTCGGGCGCACGTCCACGCCGTCTGCAAGCGCTTCAAGCATAGCAGCTTCATCATCGGATGGAGGCCCGACGCGCTCTGTCCACGCGTCATCAATATAGCAATGACATGTGCCACATTGCATCATGCCGCCGCAAAGCGCGTCGATCCCGTCGACCAGATTGCCAACCGCGAGATGCATCAACGTCATGCCTTCGAAATTCACGCACGTACGCGCGCTTCCATCAGGCTGGATATAGGTGATCTTTGCCATCAGCTGCGTGCCCTATGCATGAACCGGGCAGCCCGCAGCCTTTGCCAATGATACGGCATCGGCACCAACGGCATCACCACGTACGCGTTTTTTGTAGCGCACACGACACGGCTGGGCCGGCCAATAGGTGCCGGCGCCCGCCATCGGTTTCACCTCGTCGATCAATTCCATGTCATATTGCTGCAGCAGGATAGCGAGGATGACTTTCATTTCCATCCGCGCAAAATTAACCCCAGCGCAGCGATGCATGCCGCCACCAAAACCGACAAGACTGTTACTCTCGATCTGGGCATCAGGATTTTCGGCATTAAATCGCTCTGGATTATAGCTATCTGGTTCGATCCAGGTTTCTGTCATGCGGTGCGTGATCGCCGGGGCCAGCAGTACGAAATCCCCCTTGGAAATTGTGTAACCATCGCGCTCGATATCCGCATTCGCCTTGCGCGACAGGATGAAAGCGACCGGATGGAGCCGTTCGGTTTCGCGCAGCGCGAGGTCCATCTTTGACATAGCAACCGCTTGTTCCCATCCCATGTCATGGCCGTCGCTATCGCCGATGGTGGCAGCCAATTCAGCACGCAGAACAGTCTCATAGTCCCGATTTTGGAGAATATCCGCGAGCGCCCAGCTCACTTGACCCGCCGTCGTTTCATGCCCCGCCCAGACGAGCAGCATGATCATGTGGCGGATCAGCTCATCGGGAATCGGTTTGCCGTCCGGATATTTGCTTTCGACCATGCCTTGAAAGAAATCTGGCGGATCAAGCGGCGCGGCGCGACGTTTATCAATCCAGCTTTGCAATATGGCGTGGAGTTTTTTCTTGGCACGTTGACTACGCAACATTTTGGGAGTGGGCCACCACAGCGGCAGAACAAATTCCATACCGCCAGAAAAATCGCGGAAGAGATCAAAGAATTCATGGCCTAGCTTTTCATGGAATTCCCGCCCCATGAAGCTATGCGCTGCGATGTCCATCACCACCGGCCCCAATGTAGGGATCAGGTCGAATTCGCCCTCTTCCCCCAACCTCTCTACAAGATTGAGCGTCTCCTCGGCCATGATACCGACATATTGCTTCATCGCCACCGCCTTGAAGCGTGGCATGATGACAGCGCGCTGCCGCAGATATTCATCCATCTCGGCAAAGCTGTAAAAATCCGGCGAAAACATTTTGAGGAAGAAGGGCATGGACTCGCGGATCGAGAGCAGCTTGTCGGTTTCTTCAAAGAAGAAGCGGTTATTCTCAGGCCCCAGCATGACGTTCATCCGCCTGCCCATCAGATTGAAGGAGAAAAGCCTACCCTTTTCCGTATATCCGCGTTTTAATACCGCGACCGGGTCGCGGAAGAATTGTGCGAGATGTCCGATCAGCGGCGCGCCACCTTCAAGTGCGGGAAGTGCCTTTGCAGTCATTTCGTCCTCCTATCCTAATTTTGGTCGTCGACCTGCCCACGGTGCGGCTTTTTCCAACTGTCCGGCCAAGCGGAACAGCAACGCTTCCTCACCAAAGCGCCCGGTGAACATAATACCGATGGGCAGGCCCGATGCGGACATGGCGAGCGGAACCGACATGCTGGGTTGGCCCGTGCCGTTAAAAATGCCAGTGAAGCTGGTGTAGCCACCCACACGCTGCCCCCAGGTTGCAAAATCTACTCCCGGAGAGAGGCCGATCTGGCCGAGTTTCTTGCGGTGGCGCGGTAAGCGTGGGTGAAAGGATGACGTCGTAATTCGTCATGAATTGGGCGATCGCGATCGCTGCTGATTGATAGGCGTTGTTGGCACGCGCGAAATCCATGCCGGTGCGGGTTTTGCCATAGCCGATGGTCGCAAGCGTGATGTTTTCGAGCATATCGGGGCCGGGAACAAGACCGGTGGCTTTGGCGCGGTCTTCAATGTCCGCCGCAATGGAGGAGCCCACCAACGCATAGCCGCCCTCGGCAATGGGGCCGTAATCAATTTTGGGTGCGGCTTCCTCGACAATATGGCCAAGACTTTCGCATAGCTTCGCTGCTGCCTTGGTCGCCTCCAGCACCTCCGGATCAACAGGAGCGCCAGAGAAGGGTTTGAGCATCAAAGCGATACGCAATTTGCCGGGTGCTTTGCCGACTTGCGAGAGGAAACTGCCTTCGGGCGTTGGAGCAGAATAGCGAGAGCCAAGCTCTGGCCCGTGCGTTGCATCAAGGATCGCCGCACTATCGCGCACAGACCATGTCACCGCATGGTGCGTGGACATGCCTCCCCAACCTTCGGTGCGAAGCGGCCCCATCGGCACGCGGCCCCGGCTTGGTTTCAATCCAAACAGACCGCAACAGGCAGCGGGAATGCGGATTGATCCACCGCCATCGGTTGCATGTGCAGCCGGAAGGACACCCGCCGCCACTGCGGCTGCAGCGCCACCTGACGAGCCGCCTGCTATATATTCCGGGTTCCACGGATTGCGCGTATCCCCGGTCAGTTTGTTCTCGGTCGTTGCCGTCAAGCCAAATTCCGGTGTGGTCGTTTTGCCGAAAATGACTAAACCGGCGCGCTCTATCCGCTTTACCAATTCAGACGTCACCGTCGCGCGATAGCCTTTATAGAAACGGCTGCCGCCTTCGGTCAGCTCGCCCGCTATATAGGTGTTCAAATCCTTCAGCAGCCAAGGAACACCCGTAAACGCCCCTTGCGGCAATCCCTTTGCAATCGCCGCCTTGGCATAGTCATAGTGTTTCTGCGCCATGAAGTTAAAGCGCGGATTGAGCGCTTCGGCGCGCGCAATTGCCAAATCCAGAAGTTCGGCTGGCGAGGCTTTTCGCTTGGCCACCAGATCGGCAAGGCCAATCATATCATGGGTGTCGAGTGGTGATGGTTTCATCGGCTGTTTTCTCCCCAATACAGGCCCTGCCAAAAACGCCGCGCTCCCTGCCAAAATAGTACGCCGTGTTGTTTTCATTTTGCCAACCTACGCATAAAAACGCTTATAATAGTCGCGGAATTTCGCAATCGGCCCGTCGCCTTGGCAGATGATCGGATTGGGCTGATATTGCTGCCGGTCCCACACCACCTTATCCTGATCGAGCTGCTTGTTCACATCTTTGATGATCGCCCGCGCCAGCCCAGCCATTGGCCCTTCGGCCTGTTCCTTTGTCTGCGTATAGAAATAGCGCGCCACGATCTGATCAGGCTCCACAGGCGTGATGCAGGCGAGCAGCAACGTCTCGCAAATCCCGGTGAAACGCACCCAAGCCTGCCCCGCCCCCATGGTGTTCGATGTGATCGTACCGTCTACCTCGCCTTTGGGCGTGCCCATTTTGGCGCGGACGATGCCGGTGCGATCCCACTCGCCCCAGGTCAGTTCTGACTCGGGCATGGTTGCGGTGCCGTGGATATATTTGAAATGGGCAAAATCGACGCCGTTTTCGGCCATATTCTGCAACGATCCCCAGATGTTCCAGCGGCATTCATCATAGGGCGTCCAGTCGGGATCGCTACATTCGGGGATATCGACGACATCGAACAATGGCGCGACTTCGGGGTCGGGGTGATACCAGAACCAGATAAACTGGTTCGCCTCGTGCACCGCCCAAGTCCGCGTACATTTGCGCTTCACCTGCGGCGGGATGCTGGGCGAATAGGGGATCTCCTTCACCACGCCTTCTTCGCCATCATAGCGCCAGGCGTGGAACGGGCATTCCAGCAGATTGCCAGCGACCTTGCCGCCATGCCCCATATGCGCGCCCAGATGCTTGCAATAGGCATCGACCATGCGGACCTTGCCGTCCTCTCCGCGCCAGATCGCGAGATCGGTGGAGAAATAGCGCAGCGGCTTGACTTCGCCCACCGCAAGCTCGCTGGAAAGCATCGCGACATACCAGCCAAAGGGGAAACCGATATCGAGATTGCGGTCCGCAACCGAAGCGCGGTTCTGCGGCTCGGCAACGCGCCATTCAGCCAGTTCTTCTTTCGACATGCGTTCCAGCACCTGCCAGACGGCAACGGGCGCCGTGCGCGCGTCTCTTGGGTCTGCATCAGCCATGGTCAGTCCTCCAGTCCGAAAACTTTCACGGCGTTTTCCCGCAAAAATTTCGGCCATACTTCATCCTTGAACGGCACGTTCGGCATATCGCCAAAAATGCGATCAAGGCTCAGCCCCATCGGGAAATATCCGGCATAGATGATCTTGTCCGCCCCGCGCGTATTGGCATAATCGATGATCGCCTTGGGGTAATGCTTGGGCGCGAAGGCACTGGTCGAATAATAAAGGTTCGGCCATTTGAGCATCAGCTTCACCGCCAGCGCTTCCCAAGGCTCGGCCCCGTGGCGCATCACGACCTTCAGGTCGGGGAAGAACCAGCAGACCTCGTCGAGATGCTCGACCTTTTGCGTTTCCATCGGAATGCGCGGGCCGGGAATGCCGACATTGAGCGTGACCGCGATCCCCAGTTCAGACGCGACAGCATAAAGCGGCCACATATATTTGTGATTGATCGCAATTTGTGGATTGGTTCCTGCCGGGAAAACGGTGATCGCCTTCAACCCAACCTCGGCATGCACGCGGCGGATGCGCGCGACTTCTTCCATGCCGTTGTTGGGATTGCAGGGCAGTTCGAAGAAGAAGCGGTCGGGATAGAGCTCTTTCGCGCGGCGCGAGGTGTCATTCTCGTTCCAGCCGCACATGGCCTTGTCGATGTTGAAGCGGTCCATCTGCTCAACCGTCCATTTGACGAAATCGCCCGGATTGCCGGTTTGCGGCACATCCTTGAACATATATTGCGCGGGCATGCTGAAAATTGTTCGCGGCTCTGCTGGTCGCGCAGCAACGGCTTGAAGCTGTCGAACCAGCCCGAGCGATCCTCCGCCTCGGGAATGCCGAGCATGCAGTCGATGATTTTGATGTCAGTTGGCATCGCGCATGCGCCGTTTCTCCCGTCAGCTCGGGCCACATCGCCCGGAGTTTGATCTTGTCGACCTTGTCCATATGATTGCGCGGCAGCCGGTTTTGCGAAACGCGAATTTCGACCGGCGCCTTGTAGCGCGCCAGCGCCTCGCCGACATGGGCTTTGACACGCCTCGCGGATCGACATCTTCGCCGACAACAACCGCGACCAGTTTCTCGCCCAGCCGATCATCGGGCAGCCCGAACGCGGCGCATTCGCGAACCTCGTGCCAACCCGCTCATCGCGCGTTCCACTTCGGCGCAATAGATGTTTTCGCCGCCGGAAATGACCATGTCCTTCTTGCGGTCGACGATGAAGACATAGCCCTCTTCATCGACATAGCCGACATCGCCGGTGCGCAGCCAGCCGTCTGAGAGCACTGCTGCTGTCTCATCAGGCTGGCCGAAATAGCCGTTCATCACCATCGCTCCGCGCACCAAGATCTCGCCCGCCTCGCCCATCGGGCGCGTCGATCTTCATATCAACCAGCGGCAATACCCGCCCGGCAGCGGCGCGCCGGCGCATGAAATCTTCGCCCAGCGCCTGCGCGACCGAACCTGCGGTTTCGGTCATGCCATAGCCTGTGCCCAGCACCGCTTGCGGGCAGGCCGCATGGATCGCCTCGAGCAGGTTGAGCGGCAACGCCTGCCCGCCCGATCCAATATTGCGCAGCGAGACGAGGTCGGCCTTGGCGACATCCGCGCAGTTGATCACGTCCCACAGCATGGTCGGCACCGCGCTGAACTGGGTGATTTTCTCCGCCTCGATCAGCCGCATCGCTTCGCTTGCATCCCAGCGCCGCATGATGACGATCTTCGATCCGGCGAACAGCTGCGACAGGAACGAAGCGCCAAGCCCGGAAATGTGAAACAGCGGATAGACCAGCAACGTCGCCCCTTGCGGCGACATGGGCGAGCAGGTCGTCCACCGGCATGTTATAGGTCCGCGCCATATTGTGGAGCACCATCACGCCGGTCAGCTGGATGCTCATCAGCCCGGTGATCAGCGCCCGGTGGCTGAGAACCGCGCCCTTGGCCCGGCCGCTGGTGCCGGAGGTGAAAAGGATCGCGGCGGGATCAAGCGCCGATGCCGGTGTCACGAGGCGGAGATATCCGCTACCCTCTGTGGGAAATTCTTCAGCCCTGATGACGCGGCCCTGATATCCGCCAGCGCGGATCAGCGCGGCGCGCTCTTCATCGGCAATCACCAGAGCTGGCGCGACCTCGATCAATCATGCCCACCAGTTCCGCAGGCGACCCCCGGCTGTTGAGCAATGCGGCAACGCCGCCCGCCCGTGATCACGGCCAGAAAGGCGATCATCCATTCCGCCCGGTTGCGCATGCAGATCGCCACCCGGTCGCCGCGCTTTATGCCAAGCTGCGGCACCAGCGCATCGCGGAGGCAAACACCTCTTCAAAGCTCAGCCGCCGCTCGCCTTCGACGATGAAAGTCTTGTCGCCATGCCGCGCGCGATGCCTCGATCAGCATGATTGAGATCGGCTGGCGCATTGACGAACTGCGCGCAATCCATCGCGTTCGCCAATTTCGAAGGGCGTCGCCGATGGCGTGCCAGTCGACGACTGCCGTCGAAAGATCGGGTCGGCTCTGGCGGTCGAATCAGACCGCCAGCCGGGTTCTTCGTCGGCGGACTGCCAAGCATCTCGCGATAGGAAGGCGTTCCTTGCCCCGATCGGTCACGCCCAGATGCTTTGGCAATCTCCGCGCCGATCAGGGTCTGACCCGAAAGTTCCGTCGCGGTTCGGGGCCTGGTCGAGCGCATCCAGGATGTGCGCGGTGAATTCCGGGTTTTCGGCGCTTTCCAGAAAGCCCTCATATTGTTCCGGGTGCTGCTTCCGCGCGATCAGCGAGCGTTCGGTGATCAGCGGCCCCATCCAGATCGAGACCGCGACGCACGCCGGTGCCGCGCAAATCATGGCCCATATCATGCGCGAACTTGTCGATCCCCGCCTTCTGCGCGCCATAAGCCGGGCCGTGCATATAGCAGCTGCCGCCAAAGGAGGATCCGAACGCGATCAGTCCGCTGCCCTGCGCCACCATCATTTTGGCCGCATGCCAGCTTGCGACATAGGCCGAGCGCAAGCCCGACATCGAGAATCTCATCAGCGTCCAGTTCTTTCTCCCAGAATTTCTTCTGCTCGATCAGCTGGTGGATGGATATAGGCGGCATTGTTGACGAGCATGTCGAGCCGACCCTTGCTCTGCTGCGATCTGCGCAAACAGCGCGGCGACCGCTGCGTCGTCGCCATGATCGCACAGCACCGCAATGCCCTTGCCGCCCGCCGCTGTCACTCGCTGCTGCCGTTTCCGCCACTGTGCCGGGCAGGACTGTTCCGTCCCAGCCCTTGGCATCGCCCGGCGTCACGGTGCGGCCCGTGACATAGACGGTATAGCCCAGCTCGCCGAAGCCGCGCGCGATCCCGGCGCCTGCGCCCCGGCTTGCTCCGGTGACCAGCGCGACTTTGCGACTCTGCCATATCAAACTCTCTCCCGATTCGACGCAAGCTGCGCATCAATTACACAATATACCTGGATTCTGCGAAATCGAAGGGATTATCGCATTCTCTACGCAAATTGGCAAGGAGTGCAGGCCGTGGACGACATTCCCTATCTGGCGCGCGGGGTCAACCTGCTCGGCACTGACTCCAGCCTGCTGGTTTCCAATTCCAAATATCTCAACAGCCCCAAGCTGCGTGAGTGGATCGCGCTTCATCGCGCTCAAGCAAAACGGCCCCGATTTCCCGCCCGCCGCCGAGATGCACCAGCTGCTCGCGCATCCTCAGATGAACTGCGCGATTATCGATCATATCGAGGCGATGATCACGCGCAGAGCGCAAGGTGAATCCGCGCTTCGATGCCTGGTTCGCCGAAGGCTTTGTCTCCGACTACAAGATCGACGACCTGAAGGACTGCGCGCCCGGCACGGTCGGCGGCATCTATTATGAGACCGCCAACGAAGGGCAATTACGAGATCCAGATCGTCCCCAATTACAAACCCAAATCGCAATGGGAATTCTACTCGCTCCGTTCCGGCCAGACGCATGATTATGAGCATATCCTGACCGGCGGCGGCTTCAACTATATGGGTGAGCTGATCCCCTATTGGTTCCGCCTTGCGACGATCCACACCCATATCCAGAACAAGGAACTGGCGGGCGAAATGTCCGTGCTCTCGATCCTCGGCACGATGCGCTACGTGATCCGCACGATGCTGCATTATCCGCAGGTCTGGGAGACCGCGCTGGAATGCATCCAGCAGGGCATCCGCGTGGGCCGCGACGTCCGATCCGTTCTGGATGGCGAAGATGGAGGATGTCTGGCACACTCCGCTGGAAGAGGCGCGCGCGAAGCTGGGCGTGCGCGGCGCGGTCGATCTCGATACGCGGCCGAGGGCGATATCTGGGCAGGAGTGAGCGCATGAGCGATTTTGATCTGGTCATTCGCGGCGGCACGATTGCCGATGGCACGGGCGGCGACCTGATCGAGGCCGATATCGGCGTGAAGGATGGCCGGATCGCTGCGATTGGCAAAGCGCTGGCCGCTGGCGCGGAGGAAATCGACGCGCAAGGGCCGCGATCGTCACGCCCGGCTTTGTCGATGTCCACACCCATTATGATGGCCAGGCGATCTGGGGCGAGGAGATGTCGCCCTCCTCCAGCCACGGCGTCACCACCGTCGTCATGGGCAATTGCGGCGTCGGCTTTGCGCCGTGCCGCGCGCGAGGATCACGCCATGCTGATCAATGTGATGGAGGGGGTGGAGGACATCCCCGGCGTGGTGATGACCGAGGGCCTGCCGTGGGATTGGGAGACGTTTCCCGAATATCTCGACCGTCTGGATGCGGCAAGCGTGACATCGATGTCGCCGCCTACCTGCCGCACTCGCCCTTTGCGCGTCTATGCCATGGGCGAGCGCGGCGCGCGGCGCGAGGCGGCGACCGAGGACGACCTCGCCAGGATGCGCGCGCTGACCAAGGAGGCGATGGAGGCAGGCGCGATCGGCTTTGCCACCTCGCGGCTCTCGATCCACAAGACCGCCGATGGCGGTGCGATCCCGACATTTGAGGTCGCGACGCGAGGAGCTGAAGGCGATTGCGGCGGGCATGAAGGATGCGGGCGCGGGCACGTTCCAGATCGTGCTCGATGCCTTTGCGGGTGGGACAAGGAATATCCGAAGTGATCGATGCGGTGGTGCACCGCCACCGGCCGCCCGGCCACCTTCACGCTGGCCAGCGGCAATGAAGGCCCGCCGCGCTGGCGCACCGTGCTCGACATGATGGCACAGACCAAAGCGCGCGGGGCGCAGGTGACCGCGCAGGTCATGCCGCGCCCCATCGGGCTGATCGCGGGCTGGAACTGACCGTCCATCCCTTTGTCCTGTGCCCCAGCTGGGCAAAGATCGCGGACCTGCCGCTGGCCGAACGGGTCGCCGCGATGCGCGATCCGGCCGTGCGCGCGGCCTTGCTCAGCGAAGAATTCGGCGAAGGCCATCCGCTCGATGCGCTCGGCGCGCAACTGGGCATGGATGTTCCCGCTCGACGACCCGCCCGATTATGCCGCCGCCCGAACGGGCCTGAGCATGGCCGCTCTGGCCGCCGCGCGCGGCTGCACCCCGCAGGAGATCGCCTATGACCGGTTGCTGGCGACCGGACGGCAAGGGCCTGTTCCTCGCAGCGCTCGGCAATTACGAAAACGGCAGCCTCGCCAGCGCGCACGAAATGCTGTCAGCCATCCCGACTGCATCCCCGCCCTGGGCGACGGCGGCGCGCATTATGGCGCGATCTGCGACGCGAGCTATTCGACCTTCCTGCTCAAACACTTCGTCCGCGATGGCCGCGACGGCGGGTTTGGCCTGTCAGAGGCCGTCCATATGCTCACGCCAAAGGCCGCCCGCGCCGTGGGCCTGAATGATCGCGGCGTGCTGGGGTCGGGGCATGAAGGCCGACATCAACGTGATCGATATGGACCGGCTGACACTGCATCTGCCCGATATCGTGCACGACCTGCCCGCAGGCGGACGGCGGCTGGACCAAAGGCGACCGGCTATGACGCGACGATTGTGAGCGGGAGAGGTGATCCGGCGGATGGACGAGGGGACAGGGGCTAGGCCGGGGCGGTTGGTGCGGGGCTGTGAGCAGCAACTATCTTCGACAATCGCTTAAGTTCGGCAGTCGGCTGCATCCAGAAAGTATTGATTGTTCGAAAATGAAAGCTCTCAACTTATGGCAAGTTGCGGATTGAATAATGCCGAGCACGTTGGCAATTCCTTATGATCCGCGCATCATCGCGCCTAGCATCGGAGAAGTGAAGATATTGCTAAGGCTTTATGGCGTGTAGAAATCGGTTGATCTTTCGCGCATACGCCGTCAATTTCCTCTGCGCTGAAGATATCAATCACCGTATTCGTCCTGGACATGGTTACAAGAATTGCATCAATCGCGTCCATGCTCCGAAATTTCTTTGTCCATTAATTGATCTTCTTCTCGACAATTGCACGTGTTATGCGCCAAAATTGACAGCTTTGAAGTCCACAGCTCTGTTGACACACATCAGCAGATAAAGTCGCTGCGAATTAGGCTTCCGTCACCCTCTTCACCATATGCTGTGGACATTGAAAACATATGGTGCGAAAATTTCGCCATCGCGAACGGAGTTACCAGCGAAAATCGCGGGCTGAATCTGTATGATAGTGTGTTGAGACTTTGAATTTATTGTCGGAGACATAATTCCTCATCAAATAGTCCAAAGATCAACTGCCAGGCATCGCCAATCCCCAAAACCCGCTGCCCAATAGACTTCGCCGCCGGGTCAAGCCGCTGGCTGGCATTCAGCCCGCCCGGCAGCGCGCCTTCCAGGACGATGTTGAGCGCGTGGATGCCGGGGACTTCGTGGATGGTCACCTTGAACTCGCCGAGATCGGCGAGGTGGGTGCGCAGGGCCTCTGGGGTCAACGCGGCGCGCAAGGCGGGCAGATAGTCGGGCTTGCGGGCGATGACGCCGATGTTGATGGTTTCGCCCTTTTCGCCGCTGCGGGTGTAGGCGAGGTCGATTACGATAAGTCCTTCCCCACTGGACACCGGGGTCACCCGAAGCTTGTTGCAGGGTCCATGCGCCATCGTCTAGGCTCTGTCGCGTCTCGGTTCACGCATGGATGCCTGAACCAAGCTTCAGCATGACCGCCTCGCTCTGGAAGCGGGTTGGCTGAACGGCCTTCCCCATCCACCGTCGCCACCACCTCATCCCTCGCCACCAGAAACCACACCAGCCCCATGCACGGCTGCACCTGCACGCCGAAGGCGACGCTCGTCCCCGGGGCCATGGCGCTGATCGCGGCGAATTGTTCGCGGGCGAACATCTGGACGGCCAGCGCCTCGTCATGCTCGACGACCAGCTTGGCGACCACCTCCTCGCCGCCGCCGATCATCACGCATTCGGTCCGCCGCCAGTCCGGCAAGCCCGCGCGCGCGCAGCATCATGCGACCCGCGTTCAAACAGCGCCTCGGCCTGTTTCGCGGCCTTCTCCGCCGCAGCTGGGCCGATCACCGGCTGATAGGCAATCGCGCGCCAGCCATCGTCCCATGTGGCGCAGGCCTTGAGCTTTTCGGGCGGCGCGTGGCCGGTCGCGCCGGTCACCAGCACCCGGTCCTTGCCGACTTCCTCCATCGTCACGGTGCGTGAAATCGCACGACACATCGGGCACCAGATAGGCCGCCGGATCGCTGACTTCATAGAGCATCTGCTCGGCCACCGTGCCGAAACTGACAAGCCCGCCGGTGCCTTCGGGCTTGGTGATGATGCAGCTGCCGTCGGCGATGACATTCGGCGATGGGCGAGCCGATGTTGGCCCAGCCTTCAACCTCGCGCCAATCGGTGAAGGTCCCGCCCGTCACCTGCGCGCCGCATTCGATCAGATGCCCGGCGAGCGTGCCTGCGCGCCAGCTTGTCGAGATCGTCCGGCCCCCAGCCAAATTCATGGATCAGCGGACCGAGCGCCAGCGCGCTATCGACCACGCGCCCGGTGATCACGATATCCGCGCCCTGCCCCAGCGCTGCGGCAATCGGGAATGCCCCCAGATAGGCATTGGCGCTGGTCACGCCTGCTTGCGGAAAGGGCGCTCCGGTGAACATGTCGGTCTTGTCGGCAAAGTCGGCCAGTCGGTGCATCAGGCAATCGCCCGCGATGCAGGCGACCTTCAGGTCCAGCCCCAGTTCGGCAATTTTGCCGCGCAGCAATTTCGCGAGGCCAGCCGGGTTCACCCCGCCCGCATTGGCGACGATCTTTGTCCCCGTCTGCGGCAATCTGGCGCGAGGAACGGCCCGATATGCACATCCATGAAGTCGGACGGAAAGCCGCTGTCCGGATCGGCCAACCGCATCCGCCCCAGCAGCCCCATCGCCCCTTCGGCCAGATAATCGAGGATGATATAATCCACCCCCGCGCCCAGCAATTGCGGCACGGCCAGCGCGCTGTCGATGAAGAAGGCGGAGCCGCCGCCGATGCGGATGCGCTTATCCGAAGTCATATTGGCTCGTCGGCATGATATCGATCCGGCCGAACTGGATGAAGCGATTGCAGCTGTCCATCATCGTCGCAAGATTGGCCTCAAACTTCGCCTGATCGCCCACCGCATCGAAAAAGGCGTGTGGATCGGTCAGCGCCTCCAACGGGAAACATTCCTCGACAAAGGCGGCATAATCGGGCGCGTCGTCGGTCAGCGGGCGGACGATCAGATTTTGCACATATTCGAAGTTGGACTGGGTATCGATGGCGACACGCGGTGTGGTGGCTGTGCCAGACCTTGATCGCCTCCATCCGGTCGAGATCATCGCGGAAGTTGATGAAGCTCGCCTGGCTCCAGCCCCGATGTTCGCTCGCCGGGCTGCGGTGAATGCTCGGTGTTGGCGATGATCGTCGATTCCGCCACCAGCCACGCGGCGAAACTGCTCGCAATGGGCGGCGATGGCCCGTCAGCTTCGGCGCGGAAAAGCGCATTGGCGCTGGGCAGCCAATATTGCACCACGGCCTCTTGCTGCGGGTCCTGCCACTTGCTGGATCAGGCCGCGCCGGGGGCCACCGCCGCATCGCGGATATTGATGCGGACCTTGCTGGCACCGGCAGCCTGCAAAGCCGCAGGAAGACCGGCAAGCAGCTTTGCATTGTCCACACCCCACAATGCGGCAACGATTTTTTCCATCTAAACCCTCATGTAGAAATAGGCCTGCCCGCCGTCGAGCGGGATGGTCGCGCCGGTCAGATAGCCCATCTCCGGCGCGCACAGCGCAACCACGGCGCGGCCGATATCTTCCTCCAGCCGTCCCGATCCGGCCAAGCGGTATGGTTTTGAAAAAGGCCTCGGCCTCGTCCGCGTTATTTTCGATCCACCATTTCAGCCCCGGCGATTCCGCATGCGGTGCGATGTTGAGCACGCGGATACCCTCGCGGCCCCATTCCGCCGCCGCCGCGCGGGTCAGCGCCTGGGTGGCCGCCTTGACCGCGCCATAGGCGCCATAGGTCGCCATGTCCCAGCGGATCATCGCGGAGGAGACAAAGTTGAAGATCATCCCGCCACCGCGCGCCACCATGTGCGGATGCGCGAGCTTCATCAGACGGTGCGTGGCGAGCGGGCCGGATTCAAACCCGGCCATGAAATGCCTCGTCGCTGACATCGGCCAGCTTGCCCAGCGGCACTTCCTGCGCATTGTTGACAAGGATATCGAGGCCACCGCCCTGCGTCACCGCTACTATCGACACAATGTGCCAGATCGGATGCCGACTTCACATCGCCCGCAACAGCTATTGCTTTGCCACCGCGCCCTTCGATGTCCGCCACCGTTTTTTGCAGCTTTTCCAATGTCCTGCCTGAAACCACGACAAAAGCGCCCGCCGTGGCCATAGCAAGGGCGATCCCCTGCCCGACACCTTGACCCGCACCGGTAATCAGTGCGACTTTGCCCGAAAGCTGCCCCATATCGGCCAAAACCTCCATTTTCGTAATTTTCTTGGGCTTTTTTTACGCATGCCGTTGACAAATTGCCACCAAAAACGTCAAATGCGTTAATTCATGAGGAGAATTGTTTTGCAACTGTCGACTTCGCCATTCGACGAGGTGACTGTCGGGCCGTTACGATTGCGGAACCGCTTCATCAAGTCTGCGACCAATGAGGGCATGGCCAAGGGCGGCATCGTGTCCAAGGGCCTTGCGCGTTTTCACGAAAAGATCGCCGAAGGCGGCGCGGCGCTCTCGACCGTCGCCTATTGCGCCACCTCGCTGGATGGCCGCACCTTTGTTGATCAGGCGGTGCTGGACGACGATTCATTGCCCGATTTCCGGGTGCTGACCGATGCCGTTCACAAACATGGCGCAGCGGCTTCCGCGCAGATCACCCATGCGGGCAGCTTTACCTTTCTGGACCATGCAACATTGAAAACCGCACGTCCGCTATCCTCCAGCGGCGGGTTCAACAAGGTTGGCGTGATGTCACACCGCTGGCTGAAGAAAAAGATGAACCGCGCGGATATGGATGCGATGACAGCTGAGTTTGTCGCCGCCGCCAAAAAAGCCCGCGAGGCCGGGTTCGATGCGGTCGAGCTGCACATGGGGCATGGCTATCTGCTCAGCCAGTTTCTCTCCAAAATCTATAACAAGCGCTGGGATAGCTATGGTGGCAATATCGAAAAGCGCCTGAAATATCCCGCGCGAAGTGCTGGGCCGGGTGCTCGACGCGGTGGGCAAGGATATGGCCGTCATCGTCAAATATTCGATGACCGACGGGCATAAGGGCAACAGCATCGAGGACGGCGTGGCCATAGCCAAAGCGATTGAAGCGGACGGCGCGCATCTGGCAGTGCTGTCAAACGGGCTGAACGTTGAATCGATCACCGCGATGTTCGGTTCATCCTTTCCGCAGGCAACGCGCGGCACTGTCGGCAACCCGATCATCGCGCTGGGCATGTGGATCCAGTCGCTTTCGGAACCCAAAAATGTGGTGTTCCGCGAAAATTATTTGCGCGAACTGTCGCAACAGGTGCGTGCTTCGGTGAACATGCCGCTCGCCTATCTGGGCGGAGTGCAATCGCTGGATGGCGCTCAACAAGCCATGGCGGACGGATTTGACTGTATCGCGCTCGGCCGTGCGCTGGTTTTTGATCCGGGCTTTGTCAACAAACTGCAATCGGGTGCGGTTGCCAAATCGGGCTGCACCGCATGCAATCGCTGTGTCACCATGATGTATTCACCCGCCGGCACTTTCTGCGTCGAGGGCAAGCCGGGTGACGCCAAATTGAACACCATCAGAGCGGGAGCACCGGTATGACCAAGGATATGGCCGGAAAGGTCGCCTTCGTTACCGGAGGGAGCGACGGTATCGGCCTTGCGACGGCAAAGCTGCTGGCGAGCCGGGGGGCCATCGTTGCGATTTGCGCGCGGCGGCCAGAAAAACTGGAGCAAGCGCGGGCCGAAATCGCAGCAGCTTGGAACTGTCGAAGCGCATGTGATGGACGTCACCGACGAAGCGGGCTTTACTGCGTTGATCGAGGATGTCGCCAACCGCCATGGCGGCCTCGACATGATGGTCAACAACGCGATGTCGGTCCATTATGCGCCGATCACCAAGCTGACCACCGAGCATTGGCGCAAGGATTTTGCCGTCAATGCCGAGGCGGCCTTTGTCGGCACGCGCACGGCGATGAAGATCATGATGAAGGCGGGCAAAGGCAGTATCGTCAATATCTCCTCGACCACCGGAATCCGCGCCGCACCCTATATGGCAAGCTATTCGGCGTCCAAAGCGGCGATGACCCATTTCACCGCATGTGCGGCGATGGAGGGCGGCCCCGCCAATGTCCGCGTTAACGCGGTTGTGCCGGGTCAAGTGATGACGGCAGCGACCGAGGACTGGGCGAGCAAAACGCCGGAGACGGCCGCCAAGACAGCCGGAGCCATTCCCATGCAGCGCGGCGGGCAGCCGGAGGAACTGGCAGCGGCCATCGTCTTCCTGCTGTCTGACGCGTCAAGCTATATCACCGGCGTTGCCCTGCCCGTCGATGGCGGCAAAGCGGCGCAGCTTTACCTGCCGTCCTGACCCTATGCCCGTCGCCGTCATCACCGGAGCCGCTTCAGGGATTGGCGCAGGGCTCGCCCGTGAAGCGGTCAGGCGGGGCATGCAGGTTGTGCTGGCGGATCGGGATGCGGATGCTTTGGCCTTGGTCGCGAGCGAACTGGGCGACGCGGCTATGGCCGTCCCAACCGATGTCACCGACGCTATCGCAGTTGAGGCGTTGGCCGAAGCCGCTTTTCAGCGTCACGGCACCATCGACCTGCTGTTCAACAATGCCGGCGTGATGACGACAGGACTTTGCTGGGAAATCCCGCCCGAAAAATGGGAAGCAAGCTGGCAAGTCAATGTCACGGGGATATTAAACGGCCTGCGCGCCTTTGTTCCGCGCATGATAGCGACGGACCACCCTGCCCGCATCATCAACACTGCATCGGTCGGCGGATTCATGCCCTCGCCTTTGATGGCTCCCTATTCGGCAACCAAATTTGCGGTGGTGGCGTTGACCGAGGCGCTGGCAGGCGAGCTAAAAATGCTGCGCACAAAAATAGAGGTTTCGCTGCTGGCACCTGGCCCCGTTAAATCGCAAATTTTCCGTGAAGCCCCGGCAGATTCCTCGCGCGCATTCCATGACGTGATGACATCGATGCTCGATCAAAACGGCCTTGAGCCAGATGCCTTTGCCGCACGTGTTTTCGATGCCATTGAGCGCGGTGAATATTGGATCATCCCGCAACCCGAAGCCTTTGACGAAGGCTTTGCGGCGCGTAACGACAGCATAGTAAAGAGATCAGCCCCGCAATTTTACGGGGTGGAGGGAAACTGAAAATGGCGTCGAATAAGATGGTGTGGGACAAAGAGGTCGACATATTGGTGGTAGGCTCTGGCGCAGGCGGGCTGTTGTCGGCTCTTGTCGGGGCACAAAATCACGCCGATGTTCTGGTGATCGAAAAGGAAGCACTTTGGGGTGGCACCTCGGCGACATCGGGCGCGGGGATATGGATCCCCAAAAGCGATCAGGCCGCAGCCGCAGGTTTTGAAGACGACACCAAGAATGCGTTCAAATATGTCCGCAAACTGTCCGCCAAAAATGTGCCCGATGCCAATATCCGCGCCTTTGTGGATAATGCCGCATCGATGTTGCGCTGGGTAACCGCAAATACCGAAATCAGCTATCAGGCCTTTCCCTATCCCGACTATCATGCCGAGGAACCGGGCGGATCACCGCAGGGTTTCCGCACCCATATGCCGCTTCCTATTGACGGCAAAAAGCTTGGCAAAGATGTCGAAACGCTGCGTTTCGCCTCGCCTGCGGCGAGCCTGTTTGGCTATCTGAACTGGCATTTTGATGAAACCTATATCATGCTGTTCCGCGCCCCGGGCTGGCAATGGCATTTGGTCAAAAGTCTCGCCCGTTATTGGTTCGACTGGCCGTTCCGCTTCAAAAGCCGCAAGGACCGGCGTCTGACATTGGGCAACGCTTTGCTGGGCGGGTTGCGGCTGGCGATTAACGCGCGCAACATACCGGTCTGGCTCAATTCTCCACTGGTCGAACTGATCAGCGAGAAGGGCAAGGTGACCGGCGCGGTTGTCCGCCATGAGGGCGCAGAGATGCGTATCGCAGCGCGCAAGGGTGTGGTACTGGCAGCGGGTGGCTTCGACAAAAATCAGGCAATGCGCGATGACAACGCGCCGCTTTACAAAAATGCACAATTTTCGGGCGGAACCGGCGGTAATACCGGTGACAGCATTCGTGCGGGCCTTGGCATTGGCGCCGAAACGATGAACATGCATTCGGCATGGGCGGCACCTGTATTCTATGTTCCGGGCGAACCGGGCGGGCGGCTTTGCACCATCGAGCGTGCGTTGCCCGGCTGCATGATGGTCAACCAGAAAGGCGAGCGCTATCTGAACGAAGCCGCTTCCTATCACATCGTCGGCCAGCAAATGGCGCGGCGCGAGGCGGAACATAAGGATGCATCGCCCAGCTGGTTTGTGTTTGATCATACCTACCGGCACAAATATCCAGTCGGGCCGCTGTTACCACTCATGCCCGATTGGATGCAGCGCGGAGAGGTTCAGTCGATATTGAAGAAGGGCAAGACCATTGAGGAACTGGCCGCCAATATGGGCGTTGACGCAGCAACATTGGTCGCAACGTTCAGCCGCTACAACGAGCATGCCATCAATGGCCAAGACCCCGATTTCCATCGCGGCGAGGCAACCTATGACAAAATGTATGGCGACCCATCGGTCTCGCCCAACCCCTGCCTGCGCCCGTTAAGCGACGGCCCCTTTTATGCCATGCCGATCTATCCCGGCGATATCGGCACCAATGGCGGGCTTAAAACCAATGACAAGGCGCAAGTGATGGGCACCAATGGCAAGCCCATTGCCGGACTATACGCCATCGGCAACAACGCCGCCTCGGCCATGGGAGAGAGCTATCCAGGGGCGGGGGTAACGATTGGCCCTGCGATGACCTTTGGCTATGTTGCGGCACGGCATATGACGGGGGCGAATGATTGAGCGGCATGGGGATGCCAACAAAGATTGTAAATCGCTCTGTCGTCCCTAAACGCCCTTTATGACGAACGCTCTTCCCCTTGAAACCATGGTCCGCGATCAGGCGCTAACCCGGTCAGATATTGAACGCTTGGTGGCCCCTGCAACGCCGGTACGTCTGGTTGATTGCGATCTGGAAGAAGTGGATCTAACGCAGCTCGAATTGTCGCACTGGGTGTTTGAACGCTGCACGCTTCGACACACCAGCCTTGCTGGAACCACGCTTGAAAACACACGCTTTTTGTCATGCAGAGGCGGCTTTGCAAACTTCGTTGGCAGCGATTTGACCGACGCGACCTTCGTATCGAGCGATTTGAACAATGCAAATTTCCGTCGCGCAACATTAAGCTCGGCTACATTTCAAAGCTGCAAATTGACTGGAGCAGACCTGACCGATGCACATATGCTGGATATGACTTTGGTCGAAACGCTGATGATTAATGCCAAGCTGCCCGGCCATTCCTTCCGCAAACAAACGCTAACGGGTCTCGATTTCAGCTATGCGGACCTTCGCAAATGCGATTTTCGCAGCACAACATTCGAGAAATGCAGCCTGCGGGATGCAGATATGCAGGGGTCGCGTTTTGACGGCGCGGACTTACGCGGGGCCGATCTGGGCGGGTTGCGGTTGATCGATGCGACGCTTTTTCGCGGCGCGTTGATTTCGCGGGAGCAGGCCGGACAATTGCTGAACGAATTGGGGCTTAAGGTCGGTTGAGAATGGGCCTTTGCCGCACTTGCACTAAACCGCCGGTCATCCCGGCATAGAGGCTGCCATCTGGGCCAATCGACAGGCTCGCCCAATTATTGTCGAAAGCCTTGCCGCGCCCTGTCGGGATACGGATCACTTCCTTGCCGGTTTTGAAATCCAAACCGACGATAGACCAGTCTTGCGTCTGCTTTCCGTCCGCTCCTTTGACCAGATCAAAGCTGTAGATAATAGGCTATGCCATTTGCGGCAGAGAGCTTTGGCACCACCGACGGCACCTTAAGCGGTGAGGTCCAGACGGTGTCGCAGCCGCTTTCGTCAGCACGCACATCAACGCGGACCACACCGCCCGTTATGGCATTCCAGTCCTTTTGCTGATGCGCGCTTTTAAAGCCTGCGTTGTTTTCTAGAATGATTGAGTTGCCCCAGCCGATCATGCTGTTGTCGGTGGCACTTGCGCCCTTATCAAACACCGGCACTTTACAGACCTGGCTGCCATCGGCGCGGCGCAGCACGACGATGTTGATCCGGCTATCGGCATTGTCGGCGAAGGTGATCCATTTCTCGCCCAGCAAGGTCGGCGTTGTCCCGCTGCCTTGATTGATCGATCCGATCTTGCGTCCTGTGCCGCGGTCATAGGGTGTCCGCCAAAGAATAGCAGGCATGCCATCTTCGCCTGTATTCAGCGCATATTGGGCATGATCGGAAACGATGTAGATCGCGCGCGCATCCATCGCGAGGGCATTCTGGATTTCCTCGCCTTTCAGCCGGATTTGACGAACCTTTCCGCTTTCCGGATCCAGCGTGCCAATCCGCCCGCCGCGCGTCGTCCACCAGTAACGCCCTGTATGATCGGGCATCACCGTGGTCACCTTGTCGCACGCTCCGCGCGGAAACCAGTTGTTCCAGTTAAAGCAATCATGCGGGACATGGGGTTTCAGATCCCACTCTTTGTCCACTTCAAAACGCCAATCCGGCCCCTGTTGCTTCGCGACCAAGCGCTGCACCACCCAATCGCTATTGGCGAAGACCAGCCGATCCTGATTGTCGAGAAACAGATAAGCGCCGCCCGATAAATCGCTCATCATGATGCCCATATCACGTTTGACCGCAGCCTCGAACGAGCTGGGCCGAACCGGCAGGTCATAGGTTGCAAGAGCCGTGAGCGTATCCGGATCGAGCAACACCATCCGGAACCCTGCAAGTCCGCCGCACATCATCACAAGCTTGCCGATCCGATCGGTGAACGAAGGTCGAGCATTGGCGCGGCATGCCATTGCCCGACGCTCTGGATCGCACCTCCAGCGCCCGCCAAAGGGCCCGGCGGCAAGATGCGTGTCCGATTGCCCGCCATCGCCGTGCATCGTGCCGTTGGTATCGGCGGCAAGGAACGGGTTGGCGTTGATCGCTGCCTTCGACGGGCGTGGGGACAAATGCCGCTGTCCCATTCAACTTCCGCAGCGGTTGCGCCTTCGATCGGTCGCGCTGCCGCAATTTCGCGGTTGGCGTTGCTCCACCAGACGGTTGCGCCGCCGACTAAGCGTGCACATTGCGACCAGCGCGATCCAGCGTTTTTTCATCAATCCGCCCGCACTTTAACCTTGGGCGCTCGCCTGCCCGCGCCGCATGGTTTCGATGAATTTTTCAAGCGGCGCGGGTTCGGCCACCGGCCCGCCATGATCGCCCTCGCGCGCCCAATATTCGGCGAAGCTGGGGAAGAGATTGTGGAAATTGCCCTCCACCCAATCGGTGCCTGGCCAGCGCATCTTCTTGTCGCCCACCGGCGGCTTGTTGAGATCGGTCGCATACCAATAAAGCGGCAGCCGCCGTGCGAAATACCAACGGCCCCCATCGCGCACATAATCATCGGCATACATCATCTGCATGATCACCCATTCTTCACCTGTCTCATGCTCATTCTTGGAATAGACAATCCCGTGGGCATGATCGGGATCGTCAAATTCGATGATATGCCCGCCAATATGATGCGACGTGCCGGTGAAGGGCGAGCGCAAGGTCCGGTCCATATAGGCGCGCAAGGCCTGCCGCCCGCTGGCATCCTTGCCCACGCGGACATCGGCAACAAACAGGTTCACCATCGCGTCCATATCGCGCATATCGAGCGCCAGCGCATATTTGGCCGGCAGCTGCCGGATGGCATCGAGCGACTCCAGACGATCCAAACGGGCTTCAATCGACATCGCGCATCCCCTACCTTCGTAATTTTTCACAGCATATTTTCTGCAAATGAGCATTAATGCTGGATTTGGTCAACATATTGCGTAACATATCGGCATGAGCAACGACAAAAGATTTATCATCATCGGGGCCGGCATGTCCGGCATTCTCTGTGCCATCAAGCTGAAAGAAGCCGGGCATAACACATATCGCCATTTATGAAAAGGCAGACCGCATTGGCGGCACATGGCGCGACAATCGCTATCCCGGCCTCACCTGCGACGTGCCCGCGCACGCCTATACCTATGAATTTGCGCCCAACCCCGAATGGTCGGCCTATCTGGTCGGCGGCGACGAGATTCAGGCCTATTTCGAAAAGGTCGTCGATGATTATGGCGTCCGCCCCCTGATCCGGTTCAACAGCGAAATTGCCAGCATGGTCTGGCAGAACGACCAATGGGATATCGAAACCGCAGACGGCCATAAAGATCAGGCGCATGTCGCGATCATGGCGACCGGCGTGCTGCATCACCCCAAAATGCCCGAGATAAAAGGGCTGGAAAGCTTTGCCGGACGCGCGATGCACACCGCGCAATGGGATGTCGACTATCCGCTGGACGGCAAGCGGATCGGGATCATCGGCAACGGCTCCACCGGCGTGCAGATGGCGGTTGCGCTGGGCAAATCGGGCCATGACATCGTCCATTTCCAGCGCAGCCCGCAATGGATGATGCCCTATCCGAATTTTGAATATAGCGAGGAAGACAAAGCCAAATTCCGCGCCAGTGTGGAGGC
The DNA here is from genome assembly GCA_963732535.1 of uncultured Alphaproteobacteria bacterium. Classification (GTDB taxonomy): domain Bacteria; phylum Pseudomonadota; class Alphaproteobacteria; order Sphingomonadales; family Sphingomonadaceae; genus Sphingorhabdus_B. The sequence goes on from CAVSZW010000007.1 coordinate 54,454, forward strand.
GATCGACGCCATCCGCTATGACGAAACCTATTGGGCCAATATCCGCCGCTTCACCACCGGCATTACCGAAATTGACGGTCCGGAAATGCAGTCGATTGAGGATATCTGCCGCGACTGGCTGAATCAGGCCGTGGCCGATCCGGTGCTGCGTGAAAAGCTGACCCCCAATTACCGCGCGGCGTGCAAGCGGCTGATCTATAGCTATGACTATTATGGCGTGGCGCAGCAGCCCAATGTCGAAACCATCGTCTGCGGCATAAGCGAAGTCGTGCCCGAAGGCGTGATCGACAATGAAGGCGTGCTGCACAAGCTGGACGTGCTGGCGCTCGCCACCGGTTTTCACACCGACCGTTTCGTCCGGCCAATTTCGGTCAAGGGGATCGGCGGACGCGATATCGAGGATGCCTGGGCCGAGCGCTGCGCCGCCTATATGGCGATCTCGATCCCCGATTTTCCCAACTTCTTCCTGTTCAACGGGCCATCATCGCCGGTCGGCAATTTCTCGCTGATCGATGTGGCGGAACGGCAGTGGAGCTATGTCGAACAATTGCTGAACCGCGTATCGACCAGCAACGCCAGCGGCATCGTCGCGAGCAAAGCCGCATTCGACGATTATGAAGACCCGCCGCATCGCAAAGGCCAAGGCCAGCATCTTTGGCAGCGGCTGCACCAGCTGGTATCTCGACAAGACCGGCGTGCCGATCACCTGGCCCTGGGATTATGACGCCTTTGCCGATGCGATGGCGAAGCCGGATTTTGATGCGTTTGATATGGTTTGAGGGGGGAGGCGAGAGTGGAGAAGGTGTGAAAGTTATCGTTGTGATAATTTCCATTTTCCTAGTTCCGCTCGTACTTGGGAGATCGAAGTTGCCTGAAAACTTACGACAAATTAGGATCGTATCGTAAAAGTTTGCAGTCGCGAAAAAGAAGCTGCGGAAAATTTTGCTAAAAATGCGATGAACGTGATTTAATTGGCAGTCCGGTCTGCAAGTTCTCGGAGCCGTACCACCGCTTTGGATAAACTTGCCGAGCCATTTATTGCATCCTCCAATCTCCAATCCGGATAAAACAAAAGAAGAGAGCAATCGGTTATAACCAAGCCCTTGGGAAGCAGCCGCCCTTGGCTGCAATGAGCTCGGAGCGAACTTCACGCTTTGCATTGCGCGCAAGATTCAACAGAAATCGTTTTGGATCGTCAAGAGTTTCCGGATCGATGGGTATTTTGTTCGGGCTTATGCCGAGCAGGTTCGCCATTCCATGCCGGTCTGCCAAAAGCCACGCTTCGGTTTCGCGGACAGCAACACGAAGCAAAAGGTTCTCCGGAAATGCTTGTCCACCCGACCATTGCTGCATCAAATTTGGCGCACAAATCGTGTCATCAAGGTCGGTCAATACCAGCACAGGCTCTCGATTTGCCATTTGCCGAAAACTGGGCAATTTTTTGATCAGATAGCCGTTCCCCTTGCGGCCAAGCCGATTGCCAACCTTTCCGTTACCAAAAGCCCCATTTACCAAGCGCACGGCGACAGCTTCGCTTAGCTCGTCTTCAGTGGCAATATTTACAAGCAATGTCACAGCCCCAATGCAAGCTGTTCTGCCAACTTGGGCTTGGTAACGGGGAGGATTATCTCGGCAATCGAGAAACCATCTTCGACGCTCTGACGTTCTCGAACACTCGGGCCACGAATTGTCGATCCATTTTGCCCGGGCTCAATAATCAATACACCATTGGCATCAATCCCTGGATTGCTAAGAAGTGAATCGCTGTGGGTCGTAATAAGCACCTGACGTCGTCGCTTTGTAGATTTCCTGACCTGCTTAATCATCAACGGTATCTCTGCAACTATTGCGGAATTTAGTGACAGCTCTGGCTCTTCAATGAGAAGGAGCGAGTCACCTTCCAAAAGCGACCAAAGCAATCCAATCAGGCGCAAAGTTCCGTCAGAAAATTGATCCTCTCGCTGCCACGCACCACGTGGTCTATGATGCTTGTAAAGCGCCTTAAGGTGAGGGCGTCCAGTTACCTCATCCTTCTCAAATTCGAGTTCCTCGAACTGCGGGACTGCTTTTTGGAGAGCCTCCCGTATTTTTTTCAGACGGGATTCCCTTACGTTTGTTCGATGACCTCGCAATCCTCTCCAAAAAACCCTGTCCAAAAGGATCGTCTTCCAAACGCCGCCCTCCAATCTCGTCACCGAATTTGAGAAGTTGAGGAACGAGGTGAAGATAGTTGATAGCTGAGAAAAATTCTACAACTTCGCGAAACTTCTCATTAGTCTGGATTTGCTCGAGATGGGTCTGGGTTAGTCTCGCAACATCCTTCCTGTCGGCTGATGATGGACGCTCGAGTAGTGGTTTCGTGTTTCGCCAAACTTCCTCTCGTGAAATCAGCACTCTCTGAGCGCCTTTTCCTTCAGATTTGAACGCCAAAACATACCGCCAACTCGCACCGTCAGCATCTTCAAGTGAGACTTCAATTTCTACTTCCGTATCGTTCGGGCGTGCAAACAGCGTAACTTTGAAAGCCCCTTGCGCTGCGCGATCGCCTTCTGCAGCCCGCCCCCTTCGGTCTTGCAAATGTCTCGCAGAAAGCGAAAAACATCCAACAAATTGGATTTTCCAGAGGCATTTGCTCCCAGAATGAAAGTCGTATCGCTGACTGGAACGTCCGCGTCCCTAAAATTTCGCCAATTTTTCAGTTTCAAATTCGTAATGAACATAATTTGCATCACTTTCCAATTTAGGCGAACATGACAATTGTCCGCGATGGGGTCAACTGCGACGAACTGTCTATTACTACTTGCCAATCGGTCAACATTGGCGTCCTATCACTTCCAATGTGGCATTGGCTCTGTCGTCCGATTTTGCAACAGAAAATCCCCCCCTCAATACCACTCCAACCACTGCATCGTATCAATCCGCGCCTCCGGCTTTCGCCCGGTCTTGGCCAGCAAATGATAGGTCAGCTTCTCATCCTCCGGGATGGGCCGGACAATTTCGTAAATCCGGTCATATTCGCTGTGCGCGATTTTCCAGCCTTCGGCTCGTCCGCACATAGCGGTCGCGGTAGATGGCGGTGCCGATGGTGTCTTGCGCGCGGATGGGATCGATGAAGCGGTCCTCCAGATACCAGCTGCCTTCTGCGCTGTCGGGCCCGGTAAAGGCGATTTCGGGGCAGTGGCCGTGATGCTGCGCGACGACATCGCTGTTGAACGCGCTGCCGATGAAATCGACCATATTCTGCCGCCCCTGTAGCTGCGCGCGGTACGCCCCGCCGCGCAGGTCGATGGTGACATCTTCGGTAAACAGCGTCGCCAGCTCCGCCTCATTGGCGGTGTCGATGCAGCGGAAATAGCGGTGCTTGAGCTGCTTGATCTCTTCAAGGTCGGAGAGTTGTTGCAGGGTGTAGGGCATGCCATCACCCCTCCCCGAAATTCGCGGGCGGATCGCCCATCACGGCGACCGTCGCTTGCCCCGCTTCATCGACCGAATGGATCAGGCACGACAGCCGCCTCGTCCGCGTCTCCGCGATCCACCAGCGCCCGTCCTGCTTCACATAAACATCATCATATTCCACGCCCATCTGCGTCAGGCTTTTCGTCGCCAGATTGATGTTGTGGAAATAGAGCGACCATTGCCCCGTTGCGCGGCTCTCGCTCTCAAAACGGATGATCCCGTTCGCGCCATGGTGGATATCGAATATCCCCGGCGCACAGCCCATTTGCGCATAGATGGCGACAAAATCATCGCGATTGTCAAAGGCGGGAAAGCCTTCATAGGCGATCACCGCGCCTTCGGGCAGCAGGGTATCGCGCACGCCTTCGGGGTCTTTGCTGTCGCAGGCGCGCAGGTAGCGGGCTTTCAGGTCGCGTATCGCGCGATCATCCTCCAATCTCTGCAATCTTTCCTCAATCGCCATGATCATTTCTCCTTTGCGTAGAGAATGAAGTGCGTTATTACGCAAATCAAGGTTTATTGGAGAGATTGATGCGCTTTCAGGGGAAGAAAATGTTGGTCACAGGCGCGGCATCGGGCATCGGTCGCGCGACCGCGATCCTGTTTGCAGCGAAGGCGCATCGGTCACCATTGGCGATATCAATGAAGCTGGTCTTGCGGAAACCGCAGGCATGATGGCCGCCGCGCCACGGATCGTCCCCTATGACGCAAGCGACTTTGCCAGCTGCCGCGCGTTGGTTGAGGCGGCGGCACAGGATGGGCTGGATGTGCTGTGCAACATTTCCGGCATGCTGAAATGGGGGCCGAGCTTGGACTTTCGCATGGAGGATTTTGAGCGCATCCTGACGCGTCAACACGACCAGCGTCTTTGCCATGTGCCAGGCCGCCCTGCCGCATCTGATCAAGAGCAAGGGCAACATCGTCAACACCGCGTCGACCGCCGCGCTTGCAGGGCATTGCCTATACCGTCGCCTATGCCGCATCGAAGCATGCGGTGGCCGCGATCACCAAAGAGCCTCGCCATCGAATTTGCGGCAAAGGGCGTGCGGGTGAACGCCATCTGCCCCGGCCATGTCGATACGCCGATGGGCAACAGCGCGCCGCCGCCGGGCGATGTCGATTGGGCGCTGGTGATGCGCAACGCGCCAAAGCTGGTAAATGGCACCTGCGCGCCTGCAGGATATCGCCGGGCCTTTGCCTATCTGGCAAGCGATGCGGCGCGCAAAGTCACGGGGTCGCTGTTGACCATGGATGGCGGGCAATTGGCGGGTTAGGCCATCGCTTCTGCCCGCGCCTTCAGCGCCAGCGCCGCTATCATCAAACGCCCGCTTGATCCAAGGCCCGGCAAAGCGGAACACATGGATGCCGTTTGCGCCGAGAAAAGCGTCGGTGGAATAATAGCGGCAGCTGCTTCGCGCCCGTCGCCTCGATCACCTGATCACGCCGCGCAGGGTAGGGCCAGAAATCGAGATTGGGGAATTCCCAGCTGAGCAGCTTCTCCGGCTCGAACGCGCAGATATATTCCAGATTGGGCACCGTCGGCCCGCCTGCGGTGGCGTAGTTGATCAGCGTCATCTCGATCGGATCGCCCATTTTGAGCGTCGAGACCGCGCGGATGCAGAAGGGGTTCCATTCATTGTAGCGCGGCAGGTCGGTGAGGATGTCCCACACGATCTTGGCAGGGGCGTTGATCTCGACCGTTTCGGAACGGGTGACGGCATCGGGGTTGAAGCCGAAGACGGGGTCTTCCTCATGCGATTTCGCGGCCTTCATCCAGTCGAGCATTACAATCTCCTTCTCGATCTCGCGTCTTGCGTGAACCGAATCGCGCGCTGACTGCGAGACGCAAGACGCGAGTTACGTTCACTTGCCAAATCCTCAGTTTCACAGTGCGCTATTGGCAAGGATGCATTGCCCCGCCCACGGAGCAGCGCGGTCCTTCCTATGCCCGCAGGTATCGATCCAGTTCCCAACGCCCGGATCGCGCGCGGCGCAGATGATGCGGACGCTGCCGTCCGCCTCCAGCTGCGCCAATGCTTGTTCACGGTGATCTGCTGGAAGCGGTAGTCGAGGCTTTCCATCCACCAATTGTCGAGCTGGAAATTCCAGTAATAGCATCCGGCGGCGTCACCTCGATCACCCAGGCCTCATCGGGCGCGATCTGCCAATAGCCGTGGGCATAATAGATGTCCTTCGCGCCGCCGCCTTTCTGGAACATCGATTGATCGATCGCGGGGAACTGGTTGGGATGCTCGCGGAACAGCCGCGTCCAATCGGCAAAGGTGCTGGCAATGCCGCGCACAAATTGCGCGGAAGTGGCAAGGCCGGTCGCGAGCCGTTCGGCAGTAAAGCGGTTCGGGCACCGCTGGCCCGCCGATCCGTTCGATGTGGAACTCGCCGCCGCGTTCGTTCGCCCGGTCCAGCGCCGATTGGCGGAGCACGATCACGCTGGCATCGGGTTCCAGCCGCAGCCAGTTTTTGCCCGGCTGGGGATTGCAGCTGGCGATGATCTCCACCTCGCCATCCGGCCCCCATTCGATATCGCTATCGAGCAACTGCCCGGTCGCATGGGCGCTGCCGTCAATATGGTATCGCATCGCGTTGGCGACGATGGAGAAATAGAACATCGACCCGCGCTTGCCGGTGATGCGGTAGTCGCTTGTCCCCCGGATCGAGGCATTCCAATAGACATTGTCGGGATTGTCCGCGCCAATCTTCGCGGTTTCGTGGCTGAGTTTGTAGAAGAAGGGGAAGTCGGGGTCGCTCGCCTCGACATATTGTTCCAGCGCGAGCTTGGTGAGGCGCGAGAGATAGCGGAAACCCTCGGCCCGGATCAGCGGATCATCGGGCACATCAGGCGCAAGGATGATCTCGCCCGCATCGGCCAGCTTGGCGCAGAATTCCCGCCAGGCTTGCGCCGGATCGCTCACGCCGCCACCCAATCCCCGCCATTCACATCGAGCATCGCGCCGGTAATCTCGCTCGCATAGTCGGACAGCAGGAAATAGACCGCCTTGGCGCAATCCTTGTCGGGCGGGATATGGCCGACGGGAACTTCGGATTCGCGCTGCTTGCGGAAGGCCTCGCCGCCCTCGCCCATGCCCGCGAAAAAGCTGTTGCAGCGGCACGCCGTCCATCCAGCCCATCAGCGCGGTGTTGACGCGAATGCCCGTGCCGCCCAGTTCGACCGCCAATTGCCGCGACAGCTGGTTGAGCGCCGATTTGGCCATGGCATAGCCGCCTTCGCCGGGCATCGGCTTGCGCGTCGCGAGCGTCGAGATGTTGACGATGCTGCCTGATCCTTGCGCCTTCATCGTCGGGATCACCGCCTGCGCCATCCGCAAGCCCGCCGACCGCGACCACGTCCAGCACCTGCGTCAACTGATCGATGCTATGCGCCTCCAGATTGGCCCAGTCGGGATGGTAATAGGCCGAATGCACCATGCCATCGATGCGCCCCCATTGCGTCGAGCGCTGCCTTGGCAAGCGCGTTGCAATCCTCCGTGCTGGACACGTCGCAGCGCACCGCAATCGCTTCGCCGCCCTTGGCCTTGATCTCCGCGACAATCGCCTCAATCGCATCCACCGACCGCGCCGAGACGACGACCTTCGCGCCTTCAGCCGCCGCGCCCCTGCACAGTGCCTGCCCCATGCCGGGGCCTGCGCCGGTGACGATGACAACTTTGTCTTTCAGGATCATAAATACCTCCCATGATAGACGGCGAAATCGGCATGCGATGCCTTCGGCGTTAAGCCAAAATCGGCGGCGCTATATTTGTGTTTGGGCCGCGCTTCGCGGGCGTTGGCGGCGATTGTTGCTGCAAATGCGGCGCGGTCGGTGTCGTCAATGCTCATGGCCCAGCGCCGACATCAGCCTCTCCGCCGTGCCCAGCGGATCGCTGACCGTATCCTCATAGCGCACATCGATGATCTGGCCCGCCGGCAAGCGTCGCCCGGATCGCCTCCAACCGCTCAAGCCCCTCCTTGAACCGCCGCGACCAATGCGCGCCTTGCAGTTCCTTCCGGTAGGTCGTCGAGCTGAATTGACCGAAAGCGAGGCGCACATGCTGCAATAGCTGGGCAGCACCTGCGCCACATCGCGGTGCGTCATGATCAGTTTGACGTCGGGCCAGACTTTGAGCAGTCCACCCAGCGCGCCCATCACATAATGCGGCGTCTTGAACACCCATGGCCGACGCGGCTCGCCGCGCGCCACGCGCTGATGCTGGATCACCTGCATGAAGCGATAAAGATCGCGGATGGCAGGTTCATGATCCTGCTCCGCCTGCCAATGGCCATAATCGTGGATCGGCATCATCGAGTCATAGGTGGTCGAAAGGAAGGTGCGGTCGAGCAGCACCACTTCCTCGTTAATCGCCATCGCATCCATCGGATCGATGCTTTCAAAATCGGGCCATTCGGTCAGCAGCCAATCGACCATCCCCTTGGCCGCATCCTGACGCGGGCTCGGGATCGGTCGGCGCCTCACCGGGCAACGGAAAAGGAAAAGCCGTTTCCCACCACCACAGCGCCGTCAATTGCGGTGATGCGGCAAGCAGCCGGTGGACCATCGTCGAGCCGGTACGCGGCAGGCCGATGATCGCGCAGGCGAGCTCAATTTTCTCGTCGGCTGCTTCGGGATGATCCTTGAAATATTGGACAAGCAAAAGCCGGTCCGCGAGCGCCGATTGAATGCGCGCGCCAGCGCTGCTTTCGGGGGAGATCAGTCCGGCATCGCGGTTGACATGCTCGACCAGCATTTCAAGCGGGGCCATAAACCAGTCATCGCCAAAATCCGACAAGCCCCGTCTGTTCGCGTGCATTTTGCAAAAGCACTTCGACAGACAGTGCGGCGCTCATCCCTTCGCCGCCCCTTTGCCCGCTTGCCGTCCGAAAAAGGTGCAATCGGCCAGGCTCATTCCCGAGCTATAGCCATGCCCCCACGCGGGAAGCCCGCTGGTGCAGCGCCCCGCCGCGAACAGGCCGGGGATCGGCGCGCCGCTACGATCAAGCACCTCGGCCTGCGCCGATGTCTGCAATCCGCCCAGCGTGAAAAAGCTGAAATAGCTGGTCTCGAAATTCAGCTCGAGCGCAATGAACGGGCCTTGGTCGAGCGGCGTCAGGATCGGCGGCGTTTGTCAAACAACGGGTCGCGGCCTTCGCGTGGCATGCGTGTTATAAAAAGCCATCGTCGCCGAAAGCGTGCCTGCGGGCATTTCCAGCTCGCGCTCGACTTCTTCCCAACTGTCGCCCGTTCCCGCAATGCGACATGAAGGCGAAATCCATCAGCTGCACAAAATGGGCATTGTCGAGCAGCAGATAGACTTTGCCACCCGCCTGATCGACCGCTGCGCGGCTGACGCGGCCATGATAGCAATCCTCGTTGATGAAGCGCTGCCCCGCGACATTGACGAAGACGCCATAAGCGTGGCTTTCGGGCATCGTCCATGGGCAGGTCGTGAAAAACTGCTCCATATGGATCGCTTCGCCGCCCGCACCCATGCCCCAGCATGATGCCGGTGCCATCATCCTTGTCGCCGATGGGCGAATTGATCTTGAAGGTTTCAGGGCAATATTTGCGCCGCATCTCTTCGTTCATCACAAAGCCGCCGGTGGCGAGCACAACGCCCTTTGCTGGCCTGGACAAAGCGGTTCTGGTTGTCGATGCGGACGACAAGGCCGACGATGCGTTCGCCGTCCTGCACCAGCGCAACCGCGCGCGCATCGACCATGATCTCTACGCCTATTCGCCCGCGCCTTGGCTTCCAGGATATCAACCAAAGGCCGCCCGCCGCCCCAGCCCATATGCTGGATCACATGGCCGCGCGGCGCGGGCTTGGCGACGTTGCAAAAGGGTGCAGCGGCTTCGCTGCCTGACCAGATCAGCGTGCTGTCGTCGGTCGGCTCGATATGTTTCCGGGCAAATAATTGCCGCGATAGGGCACGCCCTGCGCCTTCAGCCAGGCGAAATGGTTGAGCGCTTCGCGCCCATAAAGTTCGCATTTGGCATCATCAACGCACGGACCGCCTGCGGCTTTCAGATAGGCGGCGAAGTCTTCGGTGCTGTCCTCAAACCCGGCGGCGCGCTGGACATCGGTGCCGCCATTTCCGCCAATATAGATTTCGCCACCCGAAAGCCCCGACGCCCCGCCGCTGCCCGAATTGCGTTCGAACAGCATGACCTTCGCACCTGCATCCGCCGCCTCGATGGCGGCACAGGCGCCGGTCGCGCCAAAGCCGACGATGGCAACATCGCGTTTCAAAATCCCACGCAGGGACCTCGCTGGCCGGGAATGGCCGGTGCAGCGACACATCAGCCATAGGCCGCACTCATAAATAGCTCCCGTCCTGATAGATGAGCGGCGCGACCGTATCGCTGACCTGACTTGCAATACCCGGGCGATGACAATGCTGTGCGTTCCATAGGCGAGCATCGCATCGATGACACAATTGAGATTGGCCTGCGCATCGGCCAAATGCGGCAGGCCGTTTTCGCGATTCTTCCCAATTGCCAATCTTGAAACGTTCTGCACGCGGCAGGCCGCCGCCAAAGGCCGCAGAAACATCGCTGTTGATCGCGCGACAGCAGATTGACCGACAAGGGTGCCGTCGGCACAAGCAAGGCATGCAGGCTGGTGGCGCGATTGACGCACACCAATATGGCGGGCGGATCAACGGTTAAGGACGTGATCGATGTCGCGGCCATGCCGACCGGGCCATCGTCGCCCTTGGCAACGACAATGGAGACCGATGCGGCCAAGCCGGCGCATCGCCGCGCGGAAAATCTGCGGAATTTCGTCCGGTATGTCCGGATAGCCTTCAGGCATGCAGAAACTCGATACAATAGCGGTTGAACTCTTCTGACCGCTCGACCTGTACCCAATGCCCGACATTGTTGAAAGTCATCACGCGCACATCGCAGCCCGCCTCAAGAAAATGGCGCGCGCCGCTTTCGGGGCAGAATTCGTCCTGCAGCCCCCACATCACGAATATCGGCTGTTTCAATTCGCCCAGACGCGGCCCCAAATTGGGCGTGCGCATCCGCGCCAGCACATCCTTTGGCTGGGTGCGGGCGACGGCAAACCGTTCCTGCACCAGCGCGTCCGGAATTTTGCGCGCAAAACTCGGGATGGACAAGGTTCGAAACCAGTCGCCTTTGTTCATCCAGATTGAAATCAGGACCACCAAATCCGCTGACCATCTTTGCAATGCCGGGCATGGTGAAATAGCTCGCCTGCTCCTCGATACAGCCCGGGGCCATCAGGATCAGTCTTTCGGCAAATTCGGGATGATCCAATGTCATCTGGATCGCGACGCCCCCGCCCAGCGAATTGCCCACCAGAACTGCTTTCTCAACGCCATGCGCGCGCAGCGCCTCGTACAGTGTATCGGTGAACAGCTGCAGCGTATAATCAATGCCTTCCGGCTTTGACGATGCGCCATAGCCGATCAGGTCGGGCAGGATCACCCGATAGCCAGCCTCGACAAAGGCGGGCCAATTGTCGCGAAAATTGGAAGCCCCAGACGCGCCGGGCCCGCTGCCGTGGATGAACACAACAGCGGGCCCTGACCCGCCTCGGCGATTTCGATGTCATGGCCGCCTGCTACGCGAATAGCGTCGCCCTGGAAAGTTCGGTCATACGGTCCTCAGACAAAGGTAAAGGTCGGCGCTTCGCCCAACATCGTGCCGACCACGTCCGACGTGCGGTTGGCCGGATCATTCGCGACATGCGCGCGCGCCGCCATGATATCGAGCCAAGGCTGAATGATGTCGCTCGACATATAGATGGCCCGCCCGCCGAGCAGCTGCACCATATCATCGATCAGATCGGCGCAGCGGCGCACGACATTGGATGACTGATAGGCAAACAGCGCCCGCTTTTCCATCGGCACCGGCTGCCCGCTTTCGGCGCAATCGCCATCAGCTCGTCAAAGGTCGACTTCAGCGTCAATTCCATCTCAAGCACTTGCGCATGCGCCTTGGCAATCGCCGCGTGCAGCATCGGATCGGCCTTCGAAGCCTTGCCGGTGTTGGTCGAAATCCGGTCCTTCATGATCGCCATCGCCGCGTTGATCGCCGCCCGCGTTCCGCCAAGCGCCGCTGTCGAAACGCCGCGGATGAAGATCTGCGCCCATGGCAGGCTATACAGCGGACCGTCATTCGCCGCCTGTCCGGGATTGGTGCACAAAAAGCCATCCTCGGCCCGGTGGGTGCGATATTCGGGCACAAAGGCCCGGTCAACGACAATATCGAAACTGCCCGTGCCTTGCAGCCCAAATGTCTCCCATGTGCCCTCGATCACCTGATAGTCGGAACGCGGCAAAAGGAAGGTCCGCATATCGGGCGGACCCGAACCCGGCCCGCCTTCGGGCCAGATCAGCGCGCCGAGCAGCACCCATTTGCAATGCATCGAACCGCTGGAAAAACCCCAGCGACCGGAGAGAGTAAAAGCCGCCCTCGGTCCGCTCCACCTGCCCCACGGGCTGATAAGTGGAAGAAACCAGCGTGCTAGTTGTCTTCGCCCCATACCTCCTGCTGCGCCTCATCATGAAACAGCGCCAGTTCATAGGGATGGCATCCGATCACGCCATAAATCCAGGCCGACGACATGCAGCCCTCGGCCAAGCGTCCGCAAAATGTCGAAATAGACATTGGGGTTCATTTCATAACCACCCCAGCGTTTGGGCTGAAGCACTTTGAAAAAGCCCGCTGCCTGCATTTCGGCAACCGTTTCTGCAGGCACATTGCGCGCCGCCGTGCAGGCCTTTGCACGTTCTTTCAACGCCGGGATCATCGCCCTCGCTCGCGCAACCAGCTCTTCAGCCGTTGGAATGACGTATTTCGATCTTGCATGGCAACAACGGTGGCCATTTGCGTTTCTCCCGCAAATCATCGACTCAAACCATATTGAATCGAGACATTCGTAAATTTTTTCTGCCATTCAATACGCAAATCGTCAATTGAAAACCGATTTCGCTTTCGATACGAGTAAAAATAACATGTCTAGATGTAACGAAATCGAAAATCGACCTTACGCGGTCAAACTGCCATTGTGACAGGCGGAACGCGCGGCCTTGGGCGCGCAATTGCAGCGCATTTATCCGATGCAGGATGCGACTGTTGCGGTTTGTGGCCGGAATGCGCCCAATTCGTTGCCCGACGGCGTTTCATTTCTGGCTTGCGACATCCGCGATGCCGAACAATGCAAAGGCCTTTGTCGACGCTGTTGCGGCTCGAACCGGGCGGATCGACATACTCGTCAACAATGCTGGCGGTTCCCCACCACATGATGCAGCCACTGCCTCGCCGCGCTTTGTCGATGCGCTGGTAAAGCTCAACATGCTCGCGCCGCTCTATATGTCGCAGGCTGCCTATCCGCATATGGCCAAGGCTGGGCGCGGTCAATCGTCAATATCGCCAGCGTCTCTGGCGCACGGCCTTCGCCCGGCACCGCGATTTACGGCGCGGCCAAAGCCGGACTGCTGAACCTGACGCAAAGCCTCGCGCAGGAATGGGGCAAGGATGGAATCCGCGTCAACGCGATCATCGCCGGCCTGATGACCACCGAAAATGCCGAAGCGACCTATGGCGATGCCGAGGCACAGGCCAAAGTTGGCGCGTCGATGCCGCTCGGCCGGATGGGTTCGGGTGATGACATTGCCGGGGCCGTCCTGTGGCTATGTTCCGACCTTGCGGCTTGGGTGAGTGGAGCCCGCTTGCAGGTCGATGGCGGCGGCGAACGACCTTATTTTCTGGATCTGGTGAAAGGAGGCTGAGCAATGGGGATCAAGGCGCTTGGCTATGTGGTCATTGAAACTGCACAGCCCGAAAAATGGGACCATTTCCTGACGCAGGTTGCAGGCGTGATGCGCGCACCCGATGCTGCGGACGGAGCGATGCACTATCGCATCGACCAAAGGCCGTTTCGTTCCGGATTGAGAATCATCCGGACGCGAATGGTTTAAGGCGGCGGGCTATGAATTGGCCGATGGTGCCGCGCTGAGCCGCATTGAAAAGCCGGATCGATGGCCGCAGGCCGCGCGGTTGAGGAGCTTTCTGACGCGAGAATGCGCGATGCGCGGGGTTGACAGCCGCATTCCGCACCACCGATCCTGCCGGAAATGGCTTTGAATTTTTCCACGGCGACAGTGTTTCCGAATTGCCTTTTGTCTCGCCCATCGGCGTTCCGGAATTTGTCACCGGAGTGATGGGGATGGGGCATGTGGTCTTGTCCGCACCGCAATTCGATGAAATATTGGCATTTCACCGCGATAGTGTCGGTTTTCATGAAACTGACATGCCAGCCTTTCATTTGATGGGGCCGGATGCCCCGCCGATGCATTTTGCCTTTCTGCATGCCGATAATGGCCGTCACCACAGCCTTGCCTTTGGCGAAGGGCCGGTGCCGCCATCGGGCGCGGTGCACATCATGCTGGAATATCCCAATCTGGTCGAGGTCGGCAAAGCGCATGACCGGATGAAGCAATTTGGCTATGCCGAATCGGCTTCGATTGGGCAGCATTTCAACGATGAAACCGTCGGTTTTTATGTGCAGACGCCCGGCGGTTTCGATCTGGAGATGGGCTGCGACAGCCTGGTGATCGATCCCGCCAGTTGGCAAGTGACCCGGCACAAGGGGATCAGCATCTGGGGCCATGAATGGGCCTGGCAAAAGGCGATGAAAGAACAACAAGCGGAGGCTGCCGAGTGACACTCGACAAACGGATGACAGCGGCGGATATCGTCGCGCAATTGCGCGACGGCATGACGCTGGGCATTGGCGGCTGGGGTCCGCGGCGCAAGCCGATGGCGCTGGTGCGTGCGATAATGCGATCAAACCTGAAGGACCTGACCATCGTCGCCTATGGCGGGGCCGATGTCGGCATGCTGTGCGCGGCGGGCAAAGTGAAGAAACTGGTCTTTGCCTTTGTCTCGCTCGACGCCATTCCGCTGGAGCCATGGTTTCGCAAAGCGCGCGAAGCCGGACAGATTGAGGTGCTCGAACTGGATGAAGGCATGTTCCAATGGGGACTGAAGGCCGCCGCCTTTGGCCTGCCTTTCCTGCCCACCCGCGTCGGTCTCGGCACTGATCTTGCCGCACTGGGCGGGTTGAAAACGGTGCAGTCGCCCTATGACGATGGCGAAACATTGATCGCCATGCCCGCGTTGAAACTTGATGCCGCTTTGCTGCATGTCAACCGCAGCGACTGGCGCGGCAATGTCCAGCTGTTCGGCGCAGATGTCTATTATGACGAATGGTTCGCCAAGGCCGCGGCCAAAACCTATGTCAGTTGCGAGGAACTGGTCGACCGGATGGAGGATCATTATCCGGCGGACGCACAGGCCAATAGTCTTTGAACGCTGTTTTGTCAGCGGCGTCGTCGAAATCCCGGGCGGCGCGCACCCAAGCTCCATGCCGCCACTATATGGTCCCGATATGAAAGCGTTCAAAGCCTATGCCGATGCCGCGCGCGATCCGGGCGATTGGCAAGCCGTTGCCGACCAGTTTCGTTGGGCCACGACGAAGCGGCCTATCTGGAGAGCGTTGGCGGAAAGGAAGCGGTGATGAAAACCCCGCTGGCGATTTACTGATGGCCTCACGAAATCACTCTGGCCGAACTTTGCATCGTCGCCTGTTCCGAGGCTTTTCGCGGCAATGGCGAAATCGTCGCCACCGGCGTCGGCCCCGTCCCGCGTCTGGCGGCGGGGCTTGCCAAGTTGACGCACACGCCCGAACTGATGATGACCGATGGCGAAGCCTATCTGGTCGAGGAGCCGGTGCCGCTTGGCCCGCGCGGCTATGATGATCGCAAGCCGTCAGGCTACCTCCCCTTTTCGCGCTTTTTCGATAGCGCGGTCTGGTCTGGTCGTCGTCACGCCATGGTAACGCCAACGCAGATTGACCGTTTTGGCCAGATCAACCTCAGCCAGCTTGGCGGCACGCATCAGCAGCCAAAGACACAGATGCTGGGCGTGCGCGGCTTTCCCGGCAACACCATCTATCACCCCAACAGCTTCTTCTTCCCCGCGCATACCACGCGCGTCTTTGTAGAAGGCGAAGTCGATATGGTTTCGGGCGTCGGCTATAATCCGGCCAAGCGCATTGCGGCGGCAATTATTCGGGCGTAGATTTGCGCGCCATTGTCACGAACTTGTGTGTGATGGATTTTGGCGGGCCGGACAACGCAATCCGCGTTGTATCGCTTCATCCCGGCGTTACGTTTGATGAAGTACAGGCCGTGACCGGCTTTGCCTTGATCGATGCGGTCGACAGGGGAAACGCCTTTGCCGACCGCCGAACAGCTGCGATATCATCGCCCGGCTTGATCCGCACAATTTCCGCGGCAGCGTGCATCAAGGATAATCCGCCCGCAAAAAAGGACAGCAGCATGAGCGATCTGGTCACGCCCGAAATCCGTCGAGATCGACATATGAGACCGACGAGCCCGTACTTTATGAAGTCGTCGGACGGCGTTGCCTGGATAACGATGAACCGTCCCAGCTTCAACAATGCGCAAAACGGGCAGATGACCTATGCGCTGGACGATGCTTTTATCCGCGCGACCAATGATGATGCGGTGAAGTGCATCGTGCTTGCCGGCAATGGCAAGCATTTCAGCGCGGGCCATGACATCGGCACGCCGGGCCGCGATCTGCATCATGAGTTTGACAAGCGCCTGATGTTTGCGCCGCACACCAACAAGCCCGCCGCCGAACTGCTCTATACCCGCGAGCAGGAGCAATATCTGGGCATGTGCCGCCGCTGGCGCGACGTGCCCAAGCCGACCATTGCGATGGTGCAAGGTGCGTGCATTGCGGGCGGGTTGATGCTGGCGTGGGTGTGCGATCTGATCGTCGCTCGCGAAGACGCGTTTTTCCAGGACCCGGTCAACCCGCTGATGGGCATTCCCGGCGTCGAATATTTCGCCCATGCCTATGAATTGCCGCCGCGCGTGGCCAAGGAATTCCTGCTGCTGGGCGAACGCATGCCTGCGGCCCGCGCCGAACAATTCGGCATGGTCAACAAGGTCGTGCCGCGCGATCAATTGACGCGAGGCGACGGCGGCTTGGGCGACCAAGCTTGCGGCCAGAACGCGGCTTGGCAATTGGTTGACCAAACAGGCGGTGAACCACGTCGAGGAATTGCGCGGCAAGCGGACCGCAATGGATAGCGTGTTCCACATGCACCATTTCGCCCATGCGCAGAATGATCTGGTTACCGGCGATTCCATCGGCGGCGTCAGTGGCAAGTCGGCAGCGGCGGCTAATAAGCAAAACAGCGGGCTAGACCTTGCTTGCAAACGCCGCTCACCACGGCGCTTGGCTGCCGCATTCCGGTGATCCAGACCGCAATGGGCTGGATCGCCAAGCCGGAACTAGTCGCGGCGACAAGCAATGCCGGGGCGTTTGGTTTTCTTGGCGGCAGCGGTGATGTCGCCCAAAGAGGCGCGTGAGGAAATTGCGCGCCTGCGCGACATGACGGCCGCACCCATTTCGGCGTGAATTTCCACAGCTTTCAGCCCGGCGCGACCGAGATTGTCGATATCATCATCGCCAACAAGGATCGCGTTCGGCGCCGTCAGTTTTGGCGCGCGGCCCCGATGCCAAAGATGATCGGTCGTTTCAAGGATGCAGGCATCCTCTGCATCCCGACCATCGGCGCGGTGAAACATGCGCAAAAGATGGCGGAGCTCGGCTGCGACATGGTAACCGTTCAGGGCGGCGAAGGCGGCGGCCATACCGGATCGGTGCCGACGACCGTGTTGTTGCCGCAGGTGCTGGATAGCGTGAAAATTCCCGTCATAGCGGCAGGCGGTTTTGCCGATGGCCGCGGGCTGGCAGCCGCGCTTGCCTATGGCGCTGTCGGTATTGCCATGGGCACGCGGTTCCTGATGACCACGGAAAGCCCCGTCCCGGCGGCGCCCAAATCGGCCTATGTCAAGGCAGGCACGGGCGACATTGTGGTGTCCACCAAGGTCGATGGCATTCCCCAGCGGATGATCCTCAATCCCCTGCTGAAGCGCATCGAAGGATCAGGCACGATCGCCATGTGGTTGCGCGCGCATCGAAGCGGGCATGGAAATGAAGCGCCAGACCGGCATGGGCTGGGGCGATGTCCTGCGCACCGCGAAAAGCATGACCAGCCATGGCGAAATGCCGCTTGCCGCAAGCGATGATGGCCGCTGCCGCACCGATGATGATCCAGCGGGCCGTGGTTTCCGGCGACGCGGACAATGGCCTGATGGCGACGGGCATGGTCGCCGGGCGGCTGACCGACCTGCCCAGCTTGCGCCGAATTGCTGGCCGACATCGAACGCGAAGCCGTCGCGCGCGCTCTGACCGCCCTTAGCGAATAGGAAAAGCCTATGCCGATCACCTGCACCATCACCGACCGTATCGCCGAAATCGTCTTTGACGTGCCTCCGGTCAACGCCTTTGACAGCGAGACATGGATGTCGTTGCCCGACATCATCACCGCAAGCGGCAGCAATCCGGACGTCAACTGCATCCTGATCCGGGCGGAAGGGCGGGGCTTTTGCGGCGGCGTGGACATCAAGGAAATGGCGGCGCACCCCGAACGCATCACCATCCTCAACCGCGGCAATTACCTGACCTTCAAGGCAATCCGCGATGCCGAGGTGCCGGTGGTTTCCGCCGTGCACAAATTCGTCATCGGCGGCGGCATTGGCATTTGCGGTGCCAGCGATACGATCATCGCGGCGGATGATGCCTATTTCAGCCTGCCCGAAGTGGATCGCGGGGCGATGGGCGGGGCGAGCCATCTTTCGCGCATGCTGCCGCTGCACAAGGTGCGCGCCGCGTTCTTCACCGGTGGCAATATTCCGGCAGAGGAAGCGTACCGGCTCGGCGCAGTCGAAAAAGTCGTGCCCACGCGATAAGCCTGGAAACCGAGGCCCGCGCCTTCTGCGCCATCATCGCCTCCAAATCGCGCAAAGCGCTGGTCATCGCCAAAGAAGCGCTCAACGGCCTTGAACCGCGCGATGTCGATCGCGGCTATCGCTGGGAACAGGGTTTCACGCTCGAAATGTATATGCACGAAGACAGCCAGAAATCGCGCGACGCCTTTGTCGAAACCGGCAAAGCAGCCGAATTCTGATGCATCTCCATTACACCCCAGAACAGGATGCTTTTCGCGCCGAGGTTCGGGCGTGGATGGAGGCGCATGTGCCCAAGGAGCCGCTGGTCACGCTGGAATGCAAGGAAGGCTTTGACCAGCATGTCGAGTGGGAACGCACGTTGGCGTCGGGCAATTGGGGCATGGTCACCTGGCCTGAAGAATTTGGCGGGCGCGGGCTGGATCTGATCCAATGGCTGATTTTCGAGGAAGAATATTTCCGCGCCGGCGGCCCCAATCGCGCCAACCAGAATGGCATATTCCTGCTCGGCCCGACGATCATGGAATTTGGCACCGACGGAGCAGAAACGCCGTTTCTTGCCACCCATGGCGCAGGGCGAAGTCATCTGGGCGCAGGCATGGTCAGAGCCGGGCGCGGGCAGCGATATGGCAGCCATATCTCGTCAAAGGCGGTGCGGGATGGCGACCATTATGTCATCAGCGGTCAGAAAACCTGGAGCAGCCGCGCCGCCTTTGCCGATTGGGGCTTTGGCATTTTCCGCACCGATCCCGAAAGCAAGCGGCACAAGGGACTGACCTTCATTCTGTTCGACCTCAACACCCCCGGCATCACCCGCCGCCCGATCCGCCAGCTGCACGGCGAGACGGGCTTTGCCGAACTGTTCTTCGATGAAGTGCGCGTGCCGGTCGAAAACTGCCTTGCAGGTGAAGGCGAAGGCTGGAATGTCGCGATGGCCACCGCCGGTTTTGAACGCGGATTGATGCTGCGTTCACCCGGCAGGTTTCAGGCGACGGCCAAACGGCTGGTCGAGCTGTATCGCAAGCATGAGGCTGAAGCGTCGCCTGCGCGCGCGCGAAGCGGTCGTGCAGGCCTGGATGGCGGCGCAAGCCTATGCCTATAACACCTATGCCGTCGCCGCGAAAATCATGGCGGGCGGCAAAATTGGCGCCGAGGCGAGCCTCAACAAGATTTTCTGGTCCGAACTCGACCGGTCGATGCACCGCACCGCGATGCAATTGCTCGGCGCGGCGGCAGAGCTGAAGCGCTTTGACGATGGTTCGGTCAACCAATGGCTCGAAGGCTATATCTTCTCGCTCTCCGGCCCGATTTATGCGGGCTCGAACGAAGTCCAGCGCAACATCACCGCCGAGCGCTTCTCGGCCTGCCGCGCGTGGGAGCGGGCTGATGGATTTTCGTTTTACCGAAGATCAGCTGACTTTGGCCGAAAGCGTGCGCGATTATTTCGCCGGCACGCATGGCCCCGAAGTGCTGCGGCGTCTGGATGCCGGAGGCAAACGCGATCCGGCGATCTGGCAAGGGCTCGTCGACATGGGGCTGACGGGCCTGCTGTGTGCCTGAGGAGCATGGCGGGCATGGGCATGGGCCTGGTCGACGGCGCGCTTGATCGCGATGGAATGCGGGCGCGCTTGTCTGGCCGAACCGCTGGTCGATACCGCCTTTGTCGGCGTGCCCTGGCTGGTGTCAAAGGGCGAGACCGACGCGTTTGGCCGACATTGCAGCAGGGCGAGCGGACTGCCCCGTGTCCGCATAGCATCAACCCTTGGGTCGCCGATGGCGGTGGCGCTGACCGAATGTCCCTAGGTCGATCCCTCTGCGCCTGCTTTTCGAAGCGGATCAGTGCGAAGACGATCCGCACCTGTTGAACCTCGGCGCCCTGATGTCGCGCGGCGCAACTGGTCGGGCTGGCCGATGCCATGCTGGCTCAAGCAACCGAATATGCCAAAATCCGCACCCAGTTCGGCCAGCCGATTGGCGCATTTCAGGCGATCAAGCATCAACTGGCGAACTGTGCGGTCGCCATCGAATTTGCCAAGCCCGTGGTCTGGCGCGCGGCGGCGGCACTGCAGGATGGCGTTGCCACTGCGCCGGTTCATGTCAGCCATGCCAAGGTTGCCGCAACCGATGCGGCGATGCTGACAGCCGAAACCGCGATCCAGGTTCATGGCGCGATGGGCTATACCTATGAAGTTGACCTGCATTTCTGGATGAAGCGGACATGGGCGCTTGGCGGGCGCATGGGGAAGCCGGGCTTTTCATATCAACCGGGTGGATGACGCCATCTTGGTGGCACGTGATTGCCATCGGCCCCGAACATACATTTACTTAAGGATAACACATGGCTGAAGCCTATATCATAGATGCTGTACGAACACCGATAGGGCGCAAGAAGGGCAGCCTTGCCGAGGTGCATCCTGCCGATCTGGGTGCCGCCCCGATCAAGGCGCTTGTCGAAAGAACGGGTATTGATGCGGGCGCAGTGGACGATGTTGTCTGGGGCTGCTGCGATACCATCGGGCCGCAGGCGGGAGATATCGGACGCACGGTATGGCTGTGCGCCGGGTTGCCGCAACATGTGCCGGGGACGACCATCGACCGGCAATGCGGTTCGTCGCAACAGGCGGTGCATTTTGCCGCCATGGGGGTGATGAGCGGAACGCAGGATTTGGTCGTTGCAGGCGGCAGTCAGGCGATGAACGCAATCCCGATTTCGGCGGCAATGTTTGCCGGACAGCCATATGGCTTTGGCGATCCCTTCACCGGCTCCCCCGCATGGCGCGCGCGCTATGGCGATGGCTTGCTGAACCAGATCAACTCTGCCGAAATGATTGCGGCAAAATGGGGCATCAGCCGCGAAGCGATGGAGGAGTTCGCCCTTGCCTCGCATCAACGCGCACAGGCGGCGTGGGACAATGGCTGGTTTGACGCCGAAGTCTCGCCGCTCTCAGGTCTCGAAAAGGACGAAACCATCCGCGCGCAAACCACGCTTGAGGGCCTCGCCAGTCTGAAAACGGTTCAGGAAGGCGGCGTCATCACGGCAGGTGTCGCCAGCCAGAATTGCGACGGTGCAGCCGCGCTGTTGATCGCAGGCGAGCAGGCGGTGAAGGATCACAGTCTGAAACCCCGCGCACGTATCCACCATATCTCGGTGCGCGCCGATGATCCGGTCTGGATGCTGACTGCACCAATTCCGGCGACGCAATATGCGCTGAAAAAAGCCGGGATGACGGTGGCCGATATCGATCTGTTCGAATGCAACGAAGCGTTCGCATCGGTGCCCATGGCGTGGATGAAAGAACTCGGCATCCCGCATGAGAAAGTCAACGTGCAGGGCGGCGCGATAGCGCTTGGCCATCCGCTCGGCGCGACAGGCGCGCGACTGATGACGACGTTGCTCAATGCCCTTGAACGCACCGGCGGACGCTATGGTCTGCAAACCATGTGCGAAGGCGGCGGGCAAGCCAATGTGACGATTATCGAGAGGCTGTAATGGGGATTTGCAACAGGAAGAACGGTCATCATCACCGGTGCCGCGCGCGGACTGGGCCGGGCCTATGCGCTCGCCTTTGGGGCCGAGGGAGCGAATGTCGTGGTGAACGACATCGGCACCTCGCTGTCCGGCGAAGGACGCGATACCAGCGCGGCGGACGGCGTGGTTGCGGAAATCAAGGCGGCGGGCGGCAACGCCATCGCCAATTATGAAGACATCACCGATTGGGACGCGGCAAAACGGATTGTCGATGCTGCGCTTGATGCCTTTGGCGACCTGCATGTTGTGGTCAACAATGCCGGGATCGTCCGCGACCGGATGTTCGTCTCGGCAACGCTGGAGGAATGGGATGCGACGATGCACGTCCACCTGCGCGGGCATTTCTGTCTGGCGCGCCATGCGGTCAACTATTGGCGCGAAAAGCAAAAGGGCGGCAGCAAATCCCGACGCGCGGATCATCAACACTTCGTCGGGCGCAGGGCCTTCAGGGCAGCATCGCGCAAGCCGCCTACTCGACGGCCAAGGGCGGAATTGCCTCGCTCACCCTGGTGCAGGCGGCGGAGCTGGGGCGTTATGGCATTACCGCCAACGCGCTCGCTCCATCGGCGCGCACGCGGATGACCGAACAGGCCTTTGCCGACAAAATGGCGACCGAAGGGCAAAGTTTTGACGCGATGGACCCCGCCAATATCGCCCCGACCGTGGTCTGGCTGGGCAGCGGCGAAAGCGCGCATGTCACCGGTTGCGTATTCGAACTTGAGGGCGGCAAGATCATGCTCGAAGATGGCTGGCGCGAAGGGCCAATGGTCGATGCCGGCGCAAAATGGGAACCCGGCGGACGTAGGCGGAGCGGTGGAAAAGCTGCTCGCCGAACGGGTGCCGCCGCGCAAAGTGTGGGGTACCGCCTGATGGATTTTGCCTTCACCGACGAACAGGCGATGATCGGCGAGACGGCCCGGGCCTTTTTCGCGGAAAATGCCACATCCGAACGCACGCGCAAAGCGATGGCAGCAGACGGCATTGACCGCGCGCTTTGGCAAAGCTTTTGCACCGAACTGGGCCTGTCGGGCATCGCCCTTCCCGAGGGGCATGGCGGTGCGGGGCTTGGCATGGTTGAATTCGCGTTGGTTGCCGAGGCAGCGGGTGCGCCTGTGGCGGCCCTGCCCTTGCTGGGCAGTATCGCAATGGCGGCCAGTGCGATTGCGGCCGGCGGCAGCGATGTCACAAAAAGCGCAATGGTTGCCGCAACTGGCGAACGGCAATGTGATCGGCGCTTGCGCGGGCACGCATGAATCTAACGGTCGAAGGCGATCAGACTGTCCGGCCAGTTTGACTTTGTGCCGCATGGCGCCATCGCTGGACTATATGTGGTCGGTCGATGACAACGGCGCGTGGATCGTTCGCAGCGATGCGCCGGGGGTCAGCGTTAAAGCGCACATGACGATGGACCAGACACGGCCCTTTGCCGGTTATCGCTGAGACAATAGCACCAGCGGAAGCAATGCCGAGCGGCTTGCAGGATTGCAGGCCGCGCGTGAGGCGGGCTGGATATGCCTTGCCGCCGAAGCCTTGGGCGGCGCGCAAGCCTGTCTTGACCGGACGATAGCCTATGCCAAGGAACGGGTGCAATTCGGCCGCGCGATCGGCTCGTTTCAGGCCTATAAACACCGGCTAGCCGACATGATGATCGAAATCGAGCAGGCGCGCTCTGCGGTCTATTGGGCGGCCTGCGCGGTGGATGAAGGTTCGGATGAAGCCGCGCTGGCGCTGCACGCTGCCAAAAGCTTTTGCGCCGATACATTCTTCATGTGCGCATAGCAACATGATCCAGCTGCACGGCGGCATCGGCTTTACTTGGGAGCATGACGCGCATCTGTTTTTCAAACGCGCGCGTTCGATCCAGACAATGCTGGGCGATGGCAATTCCACCGCGAACAGGTGGCGGCGATGGTGTTGGGAGAAGCGGCATGAAGCTGGGTTTTTCCGAAGCAGGAAGAAGATTTCCGCGCCGAATGCGCCGACTGGCTGAATGCGCAAATGGCGGGCGAATTTGCCGACATCAAAGGCATCACCACACTGACTGCCAAGGCCGAACGCCGCAAGGAATGGGAGCAGCATCTGGGCGCGCATGGCTGGGGCTGTATCGGCTGGCCGAAAGCAGTGGGGCGGACGCGGCGCGAGCCTTGCCGAACAGGTGATTTTTGCTGAGGAATATGCGCGCGCAGGCGTTCCGGGGCGGGTCAATCATATCGGCATCGAACTGGCCGGGCCGACCATTTGCTGACCTTCGGAACCGAAGCGCAAAAGCAGCGCTTCCTGCCCGACATTGCGGCGGGCAACACGATTTTCTGTCAGGGATTTTCGGAGCCCGGCGCAGGGTCTGACCTTGCCAGCGTGCGCACCAAGGGGCGGCTCGAGGGTCGGGGCCAGGGGCGACGGAAACATGGGTGGTCAACGGCCAGAAAATCTGGACAAGCCTTGCCCATATTTCCGACTGGATTTTCGTCGTCACCCGCACCGAAGAAGCATCAAAAGGGCCAAAGGGCCTGACGTTCCTGATGATGGAAATCGACCAGCCCGGCATCGAAATCCGCCCGATCAAGCAGATCAACGGCGATGCGGAGTTTAACGAAACCTTTTTCACCGATGCCACCTGCCCCGAAGACAGCCTGATCGGCGCGGTCGGTGACGGCTGGAAAATCGCGATGGGGTCTGCTGGCCTTTGAACGCGGCGTTTCGACGCTGGGCCAGCAAATGGCGTTCCGCAATGAACTGGATGCATTCATCGCCGCCGCCAAAGCCAATGGCGCGCCAGCGACCCGCTGATCCGCCAGCGCATCGCCAAGGCCGAAATCGGGCTGCGCCTGATGCGCTATGGCGCGCTGCGGATGCTGTCGAACAGCGATCATAGCAAGGTCGATGGCGCGGCGCTCACCTATAAAATCCAATGGGCGACATGGCGGCGCAATCTGGGCGAGCTGGCGATGGATGTGCTGGGACAGATGGGCGAAGTGACCGACAATCCGGACTATGAATGGGGCATGCTGCCCAATCTGTTCCTCTATACCGCGCCGATACCATCTATGGCGGCACCAACCAGATCCAGCGCAATTTGATCGCCGAACGCGGGCTCGGCATGCCCAGAGAGCCGCGAGGCGACCTATGAACAAACTCACCACGGGGGACATATGAACGCGCCTGAATATCCACCGCCCCGCGATTTGCTGAAAGGCAAGACCGTCGTCGTCACCGCCGCTGCCGGGACCGGAATCGGCTTCGCGGTCGCCAAACGCGCAGCGGAGGAAGGGGCAACGGTGCTGATCAGCGACTTCCACGAGCGGCGGCTCGGCGAAGCGGCGGACCGGATCGCAGCGGAAACCGGCTGCACGCGACCCGCGACCTTTGTCTGCGATGTCACCAATCAGGAGCATGTCGACGGCCTGCGCGATGCGGCGATCCGCGAACTGGGCCATGTCGATGTGCTGATCAACAATGCAGGCCTTGGCGGCGAAGTATCCAGTGGTCGACATGACCGACGACCAATGGACCGCGTTCTCGACGTAACGCTCAACAGCGTTTTCCGCATGACCCGCGCTTTCCTGCCCGCGATGTATGCGCGCAAGTCGGGCATCATCGTCAACAATGCCTCGGTGCTTGGCTGGCGCGCGCAAAAGGGGCAGGCGCATTATGCGGCGGCCAAAGCGGGCGTGATGGCCTTCACCCGCTGCTCCGCGGTCGAGGCCGCGGAACATGGCGTGCGGATCAACGCGGTTGCCCCTTCCATCGCGATGCACGCCTTCCTCGCCAAGGTGACGACCGACGATTTGCTCGCCGAATTGTCCGCGAAAGAAGCCTTTGGCCGCCCTGCCGAGGTGTGGGAGGTCGCCAATGTCATGATCTTCCTCGCCTCTGACCTGTCGAGCTATATGACCGGCGAGATCGTTTCGGTTTCGAGCCAGCGCGCATGACCAAAATATTCCAAACCCCCGCCGCTCTGATCGGCAGCGAAGGCACCGCCCTTGGCCCCACGGACTGGCTGCTGATCGATCAGGACCGCGTCAACGGCTTTGCCGATGTCACCGGCGACCATCAATGGATCCATGTCGATACCGAACGCGCCAAGGACGGCCCCTTCGGCGGCACCATCGCGCATGGCTATCTGACGATGAGCTTGGTCAATTATTTCCTGCCGCAATTGATCGAAGTGCACGGGTTTGCCCATGCGGTGAATGTCGGCGCAGATCGCCTGCGCTTCCTCGCCCCGGTCAAGGTCGGATGCCGCATTCGCGGCGTGGGCGAAATCGTGACGGTCGAGGAGATCAAAGGCGCGATCCAGTCGGTCGTGCGCGTCACCGTCGAGATCGAAGGGCAGCGAAAAGCCCGCCTGCGTCGTCGACACCATCAGCCGCTATTTTCCCTAAATGCCGCTTCCCCATTTAGATAGGAGAGTTGACATGCCCACCACCGAACAGAAGCTGGCCGCCGTCCATGGCTATGTCGCCGCATTTGAAGCCGGCAGCGCCGATGCCGTCATCGCACTGTTCGCAGAGGATGCGACGGTCGAAGACCCGGTTGGCACGCCGATCAAGCGCGGCCATGCTGAAATCCGGGAGTTCTACTCGGCCTCGATGGCAACCGGCGCAAAGCTGGAGTTGCTTGGCGAACCACGTTGTGCCGCGGATTATGTCGCCTTTCCGTTCAACGTCAAACTGCGAATGGGGTGGCCAGAAATCGGTGATCGAAGTGATCGACACCTTCAAGCTGAACGATGAGGGCAAAATCACCGAAATGCGCGCCTATTGGGGGCCGGAGAATATGAAAGTCTGGCTGATGCGTACTGACACGATCCCGCATCTCGCCGAAGCCGCGGCGCAACGATGGCCCGATGCGCCAGCGCTGATTGAGGATGGCGAGAGTTGGACCTTTGCCGAACTTTGGGCCGATGCCGCAAGGCCATCGCCGCCTGTCTGGCGCATGGCATCGGCGAAGGAGACCGGGTCGCGATCTGGGCACCCAATTGCCGCCTATGGGTGCTGGCGGCCATTGGCGTGATGGGTGCGGGCGCAGCAATTGTTCCGCTCAACACCCGGCTGAAAGGGCGCGAGGCAGGCGACATTTTGCGCCGAACCAAGGCGAAAATGCTGTTCACGGTCGAGGAATTTCTGGGAACGAATTATCCTGATCTGCTCGCAGATGAAGAGCTCCCTGACCCTAGATCAGATTATCCTCCTCCGCGGCTCCGCGCCTCCGCGTGAACTTATATTGGATTCACGCGGAGGCGCGGAGGCGCGGAGAATCGCGGATTGGAAAGAGTTTTTTGGCACATGCAGCGATGGCGATCATGTCGATACCGCCCTCGCCGCCTGACTGCCGATCACCTGTCCGACATTCTGTTCACCAGCGGCACCACCGGCAGTCCCCAAGGGCGTGATGATGAGCTATGCCCGCGTCCTGCCGCAGGTGAAGGTGTGGATCGGCAATACCGGCCTTGCGCAAGGCGAACGATATCTGATCGTCAATCCCTTCTTCCACAGTTTCGGCATGAAGGTCGGCTGGGTCGCATGCCTGATGGCGGGCGCAGTGATGGTGCCGATGCCGCAATTCGATGTCGAGGCGGCAGCTGACTGTATCGAACGCGACCGGATCAACTTCCTGCCCGGCGCACCTACCATCTTCCAGATGCTGATCGCGCGGAAACGCGAGAAGCCATTTGACACTTCCTCGCTGCGCGGCGGCACCACCGGTGCTGCGACCGTCCCGCCGATCCTGATCGAGCAAATCCGCGAAGAACTCGGCATCCAGCGACATCATCACCGCTTATGGCATGACCGAATGCGTCAACATCACCGGCTGCCGCCCCGGCGACCCGGTCGACCTGATCGCCAACACTTGCGGTGCGGCAATCCCCGGCAATGAAGTGATCATCGCTGATGACGACGGCCGCGAAGTGCCGCGCGGCGAAACCGGCGAGATATGGGTGCGCGGCCAAGGCGTGATGCTCGGCTATCTCGACGACCCGGCAAGCCACCGCCGAGGCCATCGACGCCGATGGCTGGCTGCACACCGGCGATGTCGGGACGATGGACGACAATGGCTATGTCCGCATCACTGACCGCAAGAAGGACCTCTATATTTCCGGCGGTTTCAACGTTTATCCAGCCGAGGTCGAAAAACTTCTGTCCGCCCATCCCGCCATTGCCATGGTCGCAGTCATCGGCGTGCCCGACGAACGCATGGGCGAAATCGGCAAGGCCTACATCGTGCTGCGTCCCAACATGAGCACAAGCGAAGCCGAACTTATCGCATGGAGCCGCGAAAATATGGCGAACTACAAAGTCCCGCGCAGCATTGCCTTTGTCGATGACTTGCCGCGCAATGCCAGCGGCAAAGTGCTGAAGACAGAATTGCGGAGCACCTAGATCATGATGACATTGCGTTAATCCACTCCGTTTGTGCTGAGGAGGGACTGAGCGAACGCGGGGCCGAAGGCGGGCGAAGCCCAACGCACGTCTCGAAGCACCGCCCAATGCCCTTCGAGACGAGTTTCAGCCTGCGGGTTGGCGCTGCGCGCCGCCTGCGGCTTCAACTCTCCTCAGGGCGAACGGATTTATGTAATGTCATCATGCTCTAAACCGCCGTCGCCCCGCCATCGATCACCATCGCATGGCCGGTGACAAAGCTCGCCTGATCCGAACAGAGCCAAAGCACCGCACTGGCGATTTCTTCGGGGCGGCCCATGCGTCCCATCGGTGTCATGCCGTCCAGCACCTTGCGCATGTCGGGATTGGCCGCCAGCGGCGCGGTCATGCCGGTTTCGATAACGCCCGGGCAGACGGCATTGACGCGGATGCCCTGTTGCGCCCAGCGCAGCGCGCCGTGGCGCGTCAGTCCAACCACGCCATGCTTGGTCGCAACATAGCCCGGTTGCGCGCCATTGCCGACCAGTCCATTGATCGAGCTGGTGTTGACGATAGCGCCCTTGCCCGCTTTCAACATCACTTCTGCTTCTTCGCGCATGCACATCATCACGCCGGTCAGGTTGACGCCAACACTTTGCGCCCAGACATCATCGTCATATTCATTGGCCATCATCGAATTGATCCCGGCGTTGTTGTGCGCAAAATCAAGGCCACCAAATTCGGACACGGCACGGGCGACCAACGCCTTCACATCTGCGCCGTCGGAAACATCACATTTCTGGAAAACCGCCGTTCCCCCTGCCGCCACGATCATCGCGACCGTCTCCTCGCCACCCGTCTCGTTTACATCGGAAACGACCACGCGCGCGCCCGAGGCATGCAAAGCCCAGCGCGCTGGCCCGTCCGATGCCACTGCCTGCGCCCGTGACCAGCGCCACTTTTCCATCGAATCCATAATGCATCGCGCGATCCTTCCTTGATTTGCGTAAATATTTGCATAGAATGTTACGCAAATCAGCGGTCAAGGACGATCCATTCCCATGCATGACATATTATTCACTCCGGTCACCCTCGGCGCGCTGCAATGCGCCAATCGCATCATCATGGCACCGATGACCCGTGATCGTGCGGGGCCAGGCGATGTGCCGACCGACCTGATGGTCGAATATTACCGCCAACGCGCCAGCGCCGGGCTGATCATCACCGAAGGCGTGCAGCCCTCGCCCGAAGGCAAGGGCTATTGGCGCACGCCGGGCATTTACACGCAGCAGCAGATCGACGGTTGGGCAAAGGTGGCAGAGGCCGTCCATGCCGAAGGTGGCAAAATCGTGATGCAGTTGATGCATGCGGCCGTGTCGTCGTGTCCGCCAATCGCGGCTATGACGCCGATGTCATCGCGCCTTCGGCCATCGCCTGCCCTGACAAGGTGCCGGGGCCCGACGGTGTTCCCTGCCGAATGCGCCGCCCCGCGCGCGATGACGCGTGGAGGATATCGCGCGCGTCGCCGAAGAATTCGCCCAAGCCGCCCGCAATGCCCGCGCAGCCGGAATGGACGGCGTCGAATTGCATTGTGCCAGCGGCTATTTGATCAACCAGTTCCTCAACGGGGCGAGCAATGCACGGAATGACGATTTTGGCGGCAGTGTCGAGAAACGCATTGCCTTTCCACTAATGATTCTCGAAGCGCTCGCCGATGCCATCGGCGCTGACCGCGTCGGTTTCCGCATATCTCCCGGCAACCCGTATAATGGAATGGATGCCGCCGACCCGGAACCGGTGTTCTCCGCCCTTGTTGCATCCGCAAACAGAATGAACCTTGCATATATCCATGTGATCGACATGGCACTTGAAGCGCTTGATACCCTTGCAATGATAAAGGCCAATTGGTCGGGTGCGATTATTGCGAACAACAATTTAAAAGCCGATACTGGCGCGGCCTTGTTAGACAAGGGACGCGCGGATGCCGTGTCATTCGGTCGCGCCTTCATCGCCAATCCAGATCTTCCATCCCGTCTTCGTGACACCGCGCCGTTAGCCAAACCAGATTATAACCATCTTTATGCAGGCGAGGAGATTGGATACATTGATTATCCCAGTTTAGGTGATGCAAAGCTGTCCCCAACAGCTTGAGCGTTCAACGGCACTCCACACTTGACATGGGCGGTTTGCCCGATGGGCATACGCGCAAAACTAAACGCCGTCTAATCATCGTCCCAAATCACATAATCTTTTCCGGTGGGATGCTCCGGCTCCGCTCAACGCCACTTTTCGCGTAAGCACTGCGTAAGCAGTTGAACGGAAATCGTGGCGAACCTCAGGTTAGGCCAGCGAAGAAAGCGGTTCCAGTTTTACATTTATTTATAGTAGATTAGAGTAGTTTTTAGAATGCTTCGGTTGGCATTGGCGTATCGGGTTTGTAAAAGCTGCCGAAGGCAGAGGCCAGAGGTTCGAATTCTTTAGGCTGCGCGAGTTTCCTCACCTGATCAGTATATTAAAATAGGTCGCCCATTTCCATCCCTGCTTTGGCATGGGGGTCCAAGCTTTCACGCTCAGAACTATGATCATTTCACCCCATTTTCACCTTGTAGGGGAAATAATGCGGCGGAGACGCCCCCGTACCGGCCCGCACCGATGGCGGGAATTTGCCGTCCAGATCGGTGATGCCATATTCCCGGCCAATTTCTGCGCCGATCACGGTTTTTCCGTTATATTTCGCAAACATATCGGGATCATTATAGATCGCCCAGGCAAGATGGCCGGTATAGCCAGGGGATTCGAGCGTACCTTCCAACCGCTGACGCAGCGCTGGCATGGTTTCCATCATTCCCAGCAACCGTTCCGTAGAAAGCGAGCCCATCCATACCGAAACCGATGCGACATTCGCGGCGGCATCGGCAAAATCCACGCCCATGTCAAAATTCATCTTGTCCACCGCCGCCTTGTGCGCGCCATAGCTGGGCCCCATGCAATAATGCATTGATCCCGACGATGACGTGAACAGGATCAATCCTTTATCCTGCTTCACCATGTGCGGGGCGGCATACCAACTGGCGACAAAGCCGCTGCGCGCGCCGACATCGATCATCTTGGAAACGTCAAGCGACTTTTCCCAAAACTGCCCGGGGGCGTTCAGCACATTGCCCTGCCATGCGGCGTTGTTAATCAGGATGTCGATCCGCCCCTGTTCTGCGATTACACGGTCGATCAGCAATTTCACCTGTGCATCATCGGCATGGTCACACCGCACGGCGATGCCCGTGCCGCCCGCTTCGCTCACTTCGCGCGCGGTGGCGTGGATCGTTCCGGAAACCTCGCCGTCGCCCTCATTTTCAGATCGACCCGTGACGTAAACAATACAACCATGCGAACCCAGCGCCAAGGCAATCCCCCTGCCCGCCCCCCGGCTCGCTCCGGTAACGATTGCCACGATTGCCCGGCCTGCCATCACACTTCTCCCGTTGGATAGGTCGGTTGGTTAGCGCCGGACTCAGGACCCGGCAAGACAAGGCAGGCCACCATCTCCATGTCATCGCGACGATGATCGAATGGCGAATTCGGCAACCGCCCCATTTCGATTGCGCCGGACGGTTTGGCCTCGGCATCATAGACAAACTTAATGCCCGTGATTATGGCAATGCGATCTGCCCGTCCGTAAATGACACCGGTTGATAATGTGCTTGTTGATGGGATCGCTGCCCGAACCAGCAACGATCAGAACACTCTTTATTGGAATTTAAATCAATGACCGAAACACGATTAAACGGCGTTATCCGCGCTTTTGAAGCGGGCAAGGCAGCCTATGCTTGCTTCACCAAAATCGACCGGCAAGCAGCCATCGAAATGACCGACGCGCCCTATGACGGCGTTGTTTATGAAATGGAGCACAATCCCTATGATGTGACGGCGCTGGGCGATTGCCTGCAATATATGCTCAACCGCAAAACCATTGCCGAAACGGGATCGGTGGCGCCTTCGGTCACACCCATCGCCCGCATCCCGGCCAATGGCGCGGAGATGAACCAGTTTCAGGCAAAGCAGGTGCTGGATCGCGGCGTTTATGGCGTGATCTGGCCGCATATCGCAACCGTCGAACACGCCTATAATGCCGTGGCATCGTGCCGCTATGCTCGCCCCGAAAATGCACCGCTGTATGAACCAAAGGGCGCGCGCGGCGATGGCCCGGCAACGGCGGCACGCTATTGGGGGGTTAGCCAAGCCGAATATTATGCCAAGGCCGATGTCTGGCCGCTGGCTCCGCAAGGCGAACTGCTCGTCGGATTGATGATCGAAAGCCCGGAGGCGATTGAAAACCTGGACGATATGCTCGCCAATGTTCCCGGTGTCGGTTTCTGCCTGATTGGCGAAGGCGATCTTTCTCAGGCACTCGGCTATCCGCGCCAATATGAACATCCCGAAGTGCTGGGCGCGATGGCAAAGATCGTCGAGACTTGCCACAAGCACAATGTGGTTGTGGGCAATCCGCATGTCGGCGCGAAAAATGTCGAGCGGCTGTTGGGCGAAGGCTATCGTTTCCTGATGTCGGCGCCGTCCCGCTCTTACGGTGTGGTCGGCCAAGGTCGCGAATTGGCGGGGTACTGACCGGCATGAATGGCGCGGAGAGCCTTGTCGCGACCTTGGTCGATCAAGGCGTCGATATCTGTTTTGCCAATCCCGGCACGTCGGAAATGCATTTCCTGGCGGCGTTGGGCGATAATCCCGAAATGCGCTGCGTGCTCGGCCTGTTTGAAGGCGTGTGCACGGGCGCCGCAGACGGTTGGTACCGGATGACAGACCGGCCCGCATCCACCCTGCTCCATCTGGGGCCAGGGTTGGCCAATGGCCTTGCCAATATCCACAATGCCCGCCGCGCTTCATCGGGCATGGTCAATGTCGTCGGCGAACATTCCACCAGCCATTTGCAATATGATCCGCCTCTAAAATCGGACATCCAAGGTTTGGCTGAGACCACTAAGCCATTGGGTGCGGCAAAGCGACACGGCGGCCTCCATCGCGCGAGATACCGCCGATGCGGTGGCGGTAGCGGCGGCCCATCCAGGACAGATTGCGACCCTGATCCTGCCCGGGGACTGTTCGTGGCAAGACGCGGGGGTGGTGCAAATCCCGGCGCGCGCCATGCAGGGCAAAAAGGCTCCTGATCCCAAGCGCATCGAAAAAATCGCGCAGATTCTGAAAAGCGGTGAACCCGCGATGTTGATCGTCGCCAACAAGGCGGCGCGTGGAAAGGCGCTCGAACTGGCAGGCAAAGTCGGGGCGGCCACCGGCTGCCGCCTCGGCTCGCAATTCTTCACCAGTCGGCTGGAACGCGGCGCCGGGCGAACGCCGTTGGAGCGCATCCCCTATTCGGTTGCCCCGGCACTGGCCTTTCTGAAGGGCATCAAGCATCTGATCACCGTGGAAACGGGCGAGCCGGTGGCGTTTTTCAGCTATCCCGATCAGCCGAGCCTGCTCAAAGATCCGGAAAGCCAGGTGCACATATTGGTCGAGCGCGACGAGGACTCCGCCCTTGGCCTTGAAATGCTGCTGGACGCTTTGGGCGCTACCGGCATCGCGCCCTTGATGCAGGCGCGCGTTGATACACCAATGCCCACCGGAGCGCTGAACCCGATCAGCATTGCCCATGCGCTTGCCCACGCCCTGCCCGAAGGCTGTGTCGTCGTCGATGAATCGCTCACCACCGGGCGTGAGACGATGGGCTATACCATGGGTGCGCGACCGCATGACATGATCAACAATCTTGGCGGCTCCATCGGCTATTCGCCCCCATTGGCGACCGGAGCCGCGCTGGCCTGTCCCGATCGGCGGACATTCTGCATGACCGGCGATGGCAGTGCGATGTACACCATCCAGGCATTATGGACGCAAGCGCGCGAACAATTGCCGGTGACAACGATCATTTTTGCCAACAACAGCTATAATATCCTGAAGGCTGAATATGCCAATATGGGGGCGGGAACTCCGTCCGAACGAGCGTTGACCATGATCGACATCGGCAATCCCAGCATCGACTGGCAGTCTATGGCGAAAGCCATGGGAGTGCCCTCTGTGTGTGTTGATACCGCCGAAAATTTCTCAAAAGCGATGATAGACAGTTGCAACGCGCAAGGACCGCTGCTGATCGAAGTCAGGCTGTATTGACGATTTTGGCTCGGCAATATTCGGCCGAACAGCCCCCGTCTTTATTCGCCACATCGCATTAATGGACAAAAACGTCCTCATTATGCCGTCCTAGCCTGCGGCCACGCTGGAATCGGCATAGTGGATGTTCAAGCATAAACGGGGCTGTTTTCGGTTTCCAGCAAACGGGCAATAGCGGGGCGGCAGGATCCGCAATTGGTTCCGGCATTAAGCGCGGCACCGACGGCTTCGACGCTGGTCAAGGCATTGGCGCGGATGGTGTTCAGGATCGTGTGTCATGCCGACATCAAAACAGACGCAAATGATCGGCCCTCGATCTGCTTGCGGAGTGGCAGGACGACCGGCAAGCAGTTCGACCGGTAGACGCCCCTTCGCCGCCCAATTGTTCGATCAGCCATTCTCGTGGAGGCAGGCCTCCGCCGCGCGCAACGAACAATGCGGCTTGCAGATTGCCGCCCTCGATGCTGGCGGCGCGGAGTATTCCGCGTTTGGCGTCGCTCACTTCGGCACGATCACCCTCGGGCAGCATCGCGAGCAAGGCATCTGGCTCACCGTCGCCCGCGAGTTCGATCAGCCAGCCGCTCGCCACCCGTATCCGTGTCCAATAGGCACATTCGGGCAAGGCGGGCAGCGTCTTGCTCACCAGAAAGCCCTGCCAGCGCGGTTGCCATGTGCGGATCGTGGCGGGCGTGTTTTTAAACCCCGGCTGGCCCGAGACGGGATCACGATCTTGCCCCGGCAACAAGCCAGTGCGCCCGCCGCCGCTGGTCTGGTCGGTCCAGTGCATCGGCACAAACAGATCCATCCGGCGCTGATTAAAGGTGGAGGCGACGCGGAAAATGCTTTTGCCCTGTGCGGTTTCAACCACCGCCAGCCCGCCATCGTCAAGGCCGAAACGCGCCATCATGTCGGGATGCACCTCGACCACCGGCTCGCGGCGGTGTTGCGATAGTTTGGGCGACAGGCCGGTGCGCGTCATCGTGTGCCATTGATCGCGGTATCGCCCGGTGTTGAGGCGCAATTGAAACTGCTTGCTGTCGTCTGCTCGCGGCGCATAGCTGACGGCCACCAGTCGCGCCTTGCCATCGGGCGTAGGGTAGCGACCCGACGCAAGCGGTGATGTCCCGCCCCATGCAAACGGCTCAAAAGCGTCATATTCTGCATCGCTCAGGCCAGCCTTGTCCGAAATATCGAGCAAGCGTTCGCCGCCATTTTCAAAGCCGGTTTGGCCTGCATATTCGCGGAAAACGGCGGCATTGGACGGGAAGTCAAAAGCATCGGCCCAGCCCATGCGCTTGGCCACTTCGGCGACAATCCACCAATCGGGCTTGGCATCGCCGGGCGCGGCAAGAAACCCGCGTTGCCGCGAAATCACCCGTTCGCTGTTGGTGACCGTACCATCCTTCTCGCCCCAGCCAAGCGCGGGCAGCTTGACATGCGCGAACGCCGTCGTGTCGGTATCGGCGATGCAATCGGACACCACCACCAGCGGACAGGCGGCAAGCGCAGCGCGCACCGCATGGGCATCGGGCATCGACACCGCCGGGTTGGTCGCCATCACCCAGATCGCCTTGATCCGGCCATCGGCGACGGCGTTGAACATATCGACGGCCTTCAGTCCCGGCCCGGGGCAGATCGTTGGCGATTTCCAGAAACCGCTGCGCTTTGTCGCGCTCGGCATCGCTAAATCCCATATGCACGGCAAGGGTGGAGGCCAGCCCGCCCACTTCGCGCCCGCCCATGGCATTGGGCTGCCCAGTGATGCTGAACGGCCCCGCGCCGGGCTTGCCGATCCGGCCGGTTGCCAGATGCAGGTTGATGATCGCATTGCCCTTGTCGGTGCCGACGACCGACTGGTTTGCGCCTTGGCTGAACAGGGTGACGGTGCGCGGGTGGGCTTCGAACAGGTCGCACAGAGCTGATCGAATTGCGTTTGCGGAACGTCGCAGGCTTTGGCGACGTCGACTTTGGGGCCGTCCCAAAAACCTTCGGGAACCGAAACATGACTCCGCCAGATAGCCACCGTCGAGTTGCCAGCGCGCTTTCATCTCGGCGAGCAATCCGGCGAACAGCGCAACATCGCTGTCGGGTGCAATCGCCAGATGCAGGTCGGCGCGCTCGGCGGTTTCGGTGCGGCGTGGGTCGATGACCACCAGCTTGGTGCCGCGCTTTTCCCGCGCCGCTTCGATCCGTTGCCAGATCACCGGATGGCACCATGCGGTGTTCGATCCGACGAGCAGGATCAGGTCGGCTTCTTCCAGATCGCTATAGGAACAGGGGACGATGTCTTCGCCAAAGGCGCGGTTGTGTGCGGCAACCGCACTTGCCATGCACAGGCGGCTGTTGGTGTCGATATTGGCCGAACCGATGAAGCCCTTCATCAGCTTGTTGGCGACATAATAATCCTCGGTCAGCAATTGGCCGGAGACATAGAAGGCAACGCTGTCCGGCCCGTGTTCGGCGATGGTGGCTTTGAAACGGTCGGCAACATGCGACAATGCCGCGTCCCAATCGATCCGCGCGCCACCGATTTCAGGATAGAGCAAGCGCCCCTCCAGCCCGATGGTTTCGCCCAGATGCGTGCCTTTGGAGCAGAGCCGACCGAAATTGGCGGGGTGGCTTTCGTCGCCCTTGATCGTGGCGCTGCGTTCGCCGGTTGCGTGTGGCGATGATGCCGCAACCGACACCGCAATAGGCACAGGTGGTTTTAACCGCCGTCACGCAGACACTTTAACCGAAGCCAGCACGGCATCGCGTTTCAGGAACATGCGTCCGCCGTCGATCTTGACCGGGATAGTCGGCACGCAGCCTTCATCCTCACCCAGCGCCTTGCCGGTCACCAGACTGATCCGCCACGCGTGCAAGGGGCAGGTGACGGTGGTGTCATGGACGATACCTTGGTCAGCGGCCCCTGCTTATGCGGGCATTTGTTGACCAGCGCATAGACGCCGCCATTGGCGGTGCGGAAGATCGCAATCTCGTCGCCGCCACGCACCGGCAATGTGCGTGCGCCGAGTGCCGGGAGTTGGTCGAGAGGGCCGATATCGAGCCATTCGGGGTTCATGTTGATTTCTCCAATTTTTTGTCTCGCGCAGAGACGCAGAGAGAGCAGATAGGCCGAAGAGAATTGTCTGCCGAGCGGTAAGGCCGTTCGGCGCCAATTTTAATCGGTAAGCGCCACGGATCCTAGTCACCTAAGCGGCTTTGCCGCGAACGCAATTGCTCTGCGGTCACTGCTTCCACTGCGCCTCTGCGTGAGACCATTTTAACATCGAGGCTCATGCCAACACCATTGGGCGTACTTCCGCCAAATGCTGATGCAGCTTGGCGTCTTCGCCCGCCGCCCGTTTGGCCCAAGGATCGACCTGATAGATGCTTTGGGAAAAGGCGAAGCGCTTTGCCAGCGCCACGCGCCCTTCGGCATCCTCGACAATCCGGCTCTTCACATAGTCCAGCCCGACCCGTTCAATCCACGGCGCGGTGCGGTCCAGATAGCGGGCTTCTTCGCGGTAGAGCTGGATAAAGGCGGCGCAATATTCGAGCGCTTCCTCCTCGGTCGCCACTTTGCACAGCGCATCGGTGCCGCGCAAATGGATGCCGCCATTGCCGCCCACCAACAGTTCATATCCGCTATCGACACAGATCACGCCGAAGTCTTTGATCGTCGCCTCGGCACAGTTGCGCGGGCAGCCGGACACCGCGATCTTGAACTTGTGCGGCATCCATGACCCCCAGGTCATCTGCTCGGTCTTGATGCCAAGGCCAGTCGAATCCTGCGTGCCAAAGCGGCACCATTCGGAGCCAACACAGGTTTTCACGGTGCGCAGCGATTTGCCATAAGCATGGCCCGAGACCATCCCCGCCGCGTTCAGATCGGCCCAGATCGCGGGCAAGTCTTCCTTCTTGATCCCGAACAGATCGAGGCGTTGCCCACCCGTCACCTTCACCAACCGCGCCTTATATTTATCGGCAGCATCGGCAATCGCGCGCAGTTCGTTGGGCGTCGTCACCCCGCCCCACATGCGCGGGACGACCGAATAAGTGCCGTCCTTTTGGATATTGGCGTGCATCCGTTCGTTGACGAAACGGCTTTGCTGATCGTCCACCGCTTCGCCCGGCCAAGCGCAAAGCAGATAATAATTCAGCGCGGGACGGCACGAGGCGCAGCCATCGGGCGTGGTCCAATGCTGCGCCTGCATCACTTCGGGGATCGATTTCAGCTCTTTCTCGACAATCGCATGGCGCACATCTTCATGCGTGAAACTGGTGCATTTGCACATTGGCTTCACCTGCCGTTCGCCCGCAAATTCATCGCCCAATGTCAGCGCGAGTAGGCTTTCGACCAGACCCGGTGCATTGCCCGCAACTGGCCGACGCTTTGCAGCCAGAACGCACCGCATCCAGATCATGCGCGCCGCCGCCGATGCAGGCGACAACCTTGCCTTTCGACACACCGTTACAGCCGCAAATCTCCGCGTCGTCCGCAAGCGCGGCAACGGCGTCAAAAGGGCTCGCTCCCGCTCCTCCGCCACTGGCAAAGGCTTGGCCGAAGATCAGCGCATCACGGATTTCGGAGACGTCTTCCTGTTTTTTCAGCAGGTCGAAATACCAGTTTCCGTCGGCGGTATCGCCGTAAAGCACCGCGCCGACGACCTTGTCGTCCTTAACGATCACGCGTTTGTAAACACCGCGCGAAGCATCGCGCATGACGATGTCTTCGCAACCGTCGCCGCCCGAAAAATCACCGGCAGAGAAAACGTCAATGCCGGATACTTTGAGCTTGGTCGAAGTGACCGAACCTGAATAGCCCGACGGTTCCGCGACCAGACCATCGGCCAGACTGCGGCACATATCCCAGATCGGCGCGACCAGCCCGTATATCTGACCTGCATGTTCGACACATTCACCAACCGAGAGGATATCCGGATCACTGGTCACCAGATCATCATCGACATGAATACCGCGCCCTATGGCAAGCCCCGCGTCGCGCGCCAGCTTCACATTGGGGCGGATGCCGACGGCCATCACCACGATGCTGGCAGGTATATCCTTACCGTCTTTCAGGCGTACGCCTTCGACTTTGCCGTCGCCATAAATTTCGGCGGTATCGGCGGTGGTCAAAATTTGCTGCCCGCGCTTTTCCAGTTCGGTTTTAAGGAGCCAGCCGGCGGCTTCATCGAGCTGCCGCTCCATCAACGTGTTCATCAAATGGATGACCGTCACTTTCATCCCGCGTAAGCTAAGCCCGTGTGCAGCCTCTAGCCCCAACAGCCCGCCGCCAATCACCACCGCATCGCCGCCGCCGGATGCCGCGCGCAGCATGCTGCCGACATCGTCCATATCGCGGAACGAAATCACCCCTTGCAAGATCATGCCCCGGAACCGGGATGATGAACGGATCGGAACCGGTGGCAAGGATCAGCTTGTCATAGCTTTCCACACGGCCACTGCGCGAGGTGACTGTTTTTGCTGTCCGATCAATCGCCACAGCCGGATCGCCTGCGACCAGTTCAATTCCATTATCATCATACCATGCTTGGTCGTTGATGATGATGTCTTCAAAGCTTTTCTCCCCCGCGAGCAGGGGAGAGAGCATGATGCGGTTGTAATTCACCCGCGGTTCCGCCCCGAAAATTGTGATCCGGAACCGGCTGCCATCGCGTTCGAGAATTTCCTCGACCGCACGACACCCGGCCATGCCATTGCCGATAACGATCAAGTGCGGCTTTTGGACGGGATTAAGCATGTGCAGGTCTTTCAAAGGACATAATCAAACTGGAACCATAATTTTCGCGTGTCGGCGTCACCGGCGAAATCGGCAGCACCCTTGCGGTTGTAATCAGCGAATTTGGCGAGGAAGCTAACTTTCTTGCCTAGTTTCCAGCCGATTTGGGCATTCCATTCGCTGCCGTAATCAAGCGACAAGCGATCGGAAGTGTAGCTGTGCCATGTCACCGCCGCGTTCAGCCCGGGCAAAGCTTTCATCTTCGGGAAGGCTTTGGAAAGGCCCAGATAAGGTCACGCAAGCCTTGTGGCGGGGTCACCAGAAATTTGTCTGCCGTGCCATTAAACTTATGCAGCGTGGCAAGCGGAGTTTGGAAACTGGTCAGGGCAACACCGCTATCGGCACCGAGCACTTCATAGCCGCCGACCGCTTTGAACCCAGCCACTTCGGCGCTTGCCTCGGCAAGGATATAATCGGCGGAATAATCATTGGGGTTGCGATGCATGTCGCTTTGCCGTGCATAGCTGGCGATCAGGCCAAGCTTGGCTTTGCCCAAAGGCACGCTGACGTTGCCGCGCAAACCAAAGGTCTGGCTCGACATGCGAAAACCGCTGACCAACGCCTCGTCCATATCCACGCGATAGACGAAACCCGTCAGTCCGAAATTTTTGCCCTTATAGCCCAGATTGGCAAAGATATTGTCGCCGCCCACTGCCGTCTGCCGCGCACCAAAGCCATCGACGCCCCAGATTGTGCGTTGTGACCATGCATAGGTCACATCGGCCTTCACATTTTTGATGCCCGAATATTCGGCGCGCACCGCGTCAAAAGTCTGCTCATTTTGGCGAAAGCCAACGCTGCCGACAAAACGCTGATCATCCAGATTGATCCGTTGCCGCCCGGCCGTGATCACCGTTTTGGGAATGCCGGTAAACTGGATTTGCGCGCGGTTAAGCTCGATATTTTGCGGATCGGCGATGATTGGTCCAGCCTTGCCATTCACGCCGCTGTTGTAATCCTCGACAATGGCCAGCGTCGCTTCGCTTTCAACCAAGATCGCAAACGGCCCCTTTTTTGCTTCGATACCAGCGCGCATCCGCAGGGTCAGCGCATCGGCCTCCACCGCGACACCGGCCTGATCGACATTTTCATAGCGCAAGCGCGCGTCGATCAAAGGCTTCAACTCGACTTCGCCCGCAAATGCAGGGGTCGTTGTTGCGGCGATGGCCGACATGGTGATCAAAATAGCTTTTTGCATTTATTGTCTCCCTGAATTTGGTGGACCCAGGGCATCTTCTCCAATTGGTCTCATGCTGCTTCGGCATGCGATCCATGTTCGTAATCGGCGAGGAATTGCAGGACTTCCTCGCGGTAGGCATAGAATTTGGGGTGTTCGAGCAACGCCTTGCGGTCGCGTGGACGGGGCAGATCAACCTCCAGCACCTTGCCGATGGTGGCGTTGGGGCCATTGGTCATCATCACCACTTTGTCGGCGAGCAATATGGCTTCATCGAC
This sequence comes from uncultured Alphaproteobacteria bacterium, assembly GCA_963732535.1. GTDB lineage: Bacteria > Pseudomonadota > Alphaproteobacteria > Sphingomonadales > Sphingomonadaceae > Sphingorhabdus_B. The sequence continues at coordinate 96,113 of CAVSZW010000007.1, forward strand.
ATCATGGGTGACGCAGATCGCGGTTACTTTGGTGCGGTCCCACACCTCCATCAGAACGTCTTGCAAATCCCAACGTGTCAAACTGTCGAGCATACCAAAGGGTTCGTCGAGGAGGAGAAGTTTGGGCGAAAGCGCAAAGGCCCGGGCAATTCCCACCCGCTGCCGCATGCCGTTCGACATTTCGGCGGCCAATTTATCGAGGCTATCGGCAAGTCCGACGCGTTCCAAATAATAATCGACGATTTCGCGTCGTTCGGCTTTGGATGCATGGGGATAGACACGGGCAACCCCAGCCATCACATTCTCCCGCGCTGTCAGCCAAGGCATCAGGCTGGGCGATTGAAACACAACCCCCTTGTCCGGCCCGGCACCGTCGATTTCGCGCCCGTCGAGCACGATGCCGCCGCCCGAAATACTGTTCAGCCCCGCCGCCATCGTCAGCGCGGTCGATTTGCCGCAACCCGAATGGCCAATCAGCGAGATGAACTCGCCCTTGTTCATCAACAGGTTGAAATTTTCGACGACGGTCAGCGGCCCTTTGGGGGTCGGATAGACTTTAGAGACATTGTAGAATTCCAGATAGCGCCGCTCGATCCCCGATTTTGCGGCATCCAGATAGGCTTGCGGCGGCTGCATCGCGGTGATCGGGGTCACATCCGGCAATGTCTTGCTAGCATTGGCAAGCGCGGCCTTGGCATCATTCAGCCCGCCGAGATAATTGGCGATGCGGTTTCGCAGCACCTTATAGGCCGCATCATGGTTCAGCGCCGTGCGTTCGCGCGGGCGGGCGATGGTGACGGGGAAAATTTCGCCCAAAGTCCCCGTGGGTTCCAGCACAACCACACGGTCAGCTAGTAACAAAGCCTCATCCACATCGTTGGTTATGAGAACGATCGTGCGTTTTTCCTGTTCGCGGATACGATCAATCTCGGCCTGTAATTTGGCGCGGGTCAGGGCATCGAGCGCGGACAACGGCTCGTCCAGCAGCAGGATTTCCGGCGTCATCGCCAGCGCCCGGGCCACCGCCACGCGTTGCCGCATTCCGCCTGATAATTCGGCAGGCTTGCGGTCAATGGCATGGGATAGCCCGACCAGATCGACCTTTTCGCGGACCAATGCAGCACGCTCTGCCTTGGACTTGTCCTTGTGCACAGCATCCACGGCGAGCGCGACATTGCCCTCCACTGTCAGCCAAGGGAACAGCGAGTAGCTTTGAAACACCAGGCTGGTTTCGCTGCCGGGGCCATTGACAGCTTTGCCCCGGATCGCAACTTCGCCTTCATCAGGATCCTGCAATCCGGCGATCAGCGAGATCAACGTGGTTTTGCCAGTGCCCGAAAAGCCAAGGATCGCGATGAACTCGCCTTCCGCGACCGCAAGGTTGATGTTGTTCAACACCGGAGTTCCGGGATAGCCCTTGCTGACATTTTTCAGAGTGAGGATCGGTTCCATGTGTGTCGCCTCTCAACGGGCCGCGTGGCGGGATGCGTAGGATTGGATAGCGCCCATCAACCGGTCGAGTGCAAAGCCGATCAAGCCAATTACCACCACCGCAACCATGATCCGGGAAAGCGATTTTTCGCTGCCATTCTGGAATTCATCCCAGACAAATTTGCCAAGTCCGGGGTTCTGCGCGAGCATTTCTGCGGCGATCAACACCATCCAGCCCACGCCCAGCGACAGGCGCATACCGGTAAAGATATAGGGCACGGCAGAGGGCAGAACGAGCTTGGTCAGTTTCGCCCACCAGCCAAGCCGAAGAACGCGTCCAACATTGAGTAGATCCTTGTCGATGCTCGCTACACCCACGGCGGTGTTGATCAATGTGGGCCATAACGAACACAGCATCACGGTGATCGCCGAGATGACAAAGCTTTTCGCAAGTGTCGGATCGGCGCTGGTGATGCTGGCAGAGACCACCATCGTCACAATCGGCAACCATGCGAGCGGGCTGACCGGTTTCATGATCTGCACAATCGGATTGATCGCGGCGTTAAAGCGCTTCGAAAGTCCGGCAACCAATCCGACAGGCACGGCCACTAACGAGGCCAAAATAAATCCAAATGCGACAGTCTCCAACGAGGTGAATATCTGGTCGATAAAGGTCGGAGAACCCGACCATGCACTGCCCGCCGCGACAACAGCCGCCGCCTCGGCCCGCGCTGCTGAATGTTCGGCCATCAACACCTTAAACTGTTCAAAGACTTCGCCCGGCCCTGGAAGCGCGCCGAGCGAGGTTTGCACCATCGGCGCGAGTAAAGCCCAAAGCCCCAAAAATACGCCAATGCCCAGAAGTGGAGGCCAACTGGCTTTGAATAGCGCTTGGCCATCCGGCAGTTTCAACTTGGCCAGCAACGCCGGAACCTGCAGTTTTGCAGGTTCCGGTGCGGCTTCAGCCGGGTTGTAGGCGGCTTCGTCGCTCATAACTTGTTCCACAATTTTAAGGGCAGGCGTTTGGGCCATTTACTTCACGCCTGCCGGAGTAACCTTTTGCGCGCCGCGCAAACCGATAGGAAAGCTTGCAAGATAGGCATTGGGTTTGGTCGCATCAAAGGCGATGCCATCGATGAATTTGCCCTGTTCCTTGCGAATGCCGCTGTCGTCGGTGGGGAAGGCATCGGCCGGAGCCTTGCCTTCCTCGACCAGCGATTTGGCGGCGGCCATATAGAGGTCGGGGCGATAAACCGATTTGGCGGTCGTCAGATACCAAGCATCATCCTTGGCCTCAGGGATTTGGCCCCAGCGGCGCATTTGCGTCAGATACCAGATGGCATCGGAGTAAAAGGGATAGCCTGCCTGATGGCCAAAGAAGATGTTGAAATCGGGCGCTGGCCGTGTGTCGCCGGGGGCAAAGGTAAACTGCCCGGTCATCGACGCAGCAATCACCTTGGCATCGGCCCCCACATAATTGGGCTTGGCGAGGATTTCGACGGCTTCTGCGCGGTTCTTGCCGTTATCAGCATCCAGCCACATCTGCGCCTTGATGATGGCGCGGATCAGCGCCTTGACCGTTTTCGGGTTCTTTTCGACAAATTCCTTTTTCAACCCGAACACTTTCTCCGGATTGAAATTGGCGATGTCGTGATCGGTGATGACGGGTACGCCGATTTTCTTGGCGACCGCAGCTTGATTCCACGGTTCACCAACCGAATAGCCGTCAATCGTGCCCGCTTCCATTGTCGAGGGCATTTGTGGCGGCGGGGTAACCGACAGTTGAATGTCCGCACCGGTGGTTCCGGCAACATCACCCGGCAGATAAAAGCCGGGGTTCAGGCCGCCAGCAGCCAGCCAGTAACGCAACTCATAATTGTGCGGAGATACCGGGAATACCATGCCCATTTTCAGCGGCTTGCCTTCACCCTTTAATTTCTCGGCAACCGGCTTTAGCACAGCGGCTGAAATCGGATGGGTTGGCTTTCCGTCAGTGCCCTTTGGCAAGCTTGGCTCGATCATCGCATAAACTTTGTTCGACAAGGTGATGGCGTTGCCGTTCAGATCAAGGCTGATCGGCGCGACCAGATCACCCTTCACGCCCAAGCCGATTGACGCCGCAATTGGTTGTCCGGCGAGCATATGCGCGCCGTCCAATTGTCCGCCAATCACGCCGTCAAGCAGCACCTTCCAGTTGGCCTGCGGTTCGAGCATGACGGTCAGGCCTTCTTCCGCGAAAAAGCCCTTTTCTTTGGCAATGGCGAGCGGGGCCATGTCGGTGAGTTTGATAAAGCCCAATTTGAGAACGGGCTTTTCCAGATCGCCCTTGGCAACCGGTGCAGGAGCATCAGAGCCACCGCCGCAACCAGCCAGTGCCGTCGTCAACGTCAATGCGACCGCCAATCCGAGAAACCGTTTTTTCATGTCATGCTTTCCCTTAAAAGTTGAACCTTGTTTCAGCCCCGAAATCCAACGCAAAAAGCCGCGCGCAATCGGGTGTTCCCGTCTGCGTGGCGGCGCTGCCAACAGTTTTTGATCGGATCGGTTTTCGTTGGAGCACGCCATTGTGATCCAGACCGTAATTCGGCATGTATTCAGCCGCTGAGCCATGAATTGGGATAGTTTTGCCTAATTAGCAAGCAAAATGTTGCGGTGCACAAATTATAGGCAATTGCCTGTCAGGCGAGCAGTTGCCCGTAAGTCTCGGGATCAAAACTTTGATCGTCAAAAAAGCGATCTGATCCAAGGATCAAGCGACCTTGGGTCGTTCCCACGGCCATCGGATCAGCAATCGCACCCTCCAATTTTGCGCTTGCGCCCGGCAATGGGACGCCGAGCGGTTTCAATGCCGCGCGATAAATATCAGGGCGAAAAACATTCTGAGCAATCTCATAAGCAGCAGCGCTCGCCTGAATATGTCCGGCGGCAGCCATTTGCGCGTAAAGCCATGCAGCTTGGCTGACCCAAGGAAAATTCGCCGCCTCACGATGCTGAAACATGAAATCGGGGATATGGACCGGGACATGACCTTGGGCGAATAGCACTTGATCCTGCACCACCCGTTTGATCGCCGCCTTCGAGCCATCCAGATATTCCGGTCGCGACAGGATGTCACCAATTTGCCCGACACGCTCGGGGTCAATGAAGGCAATCCCTGCACGATAGAGCGCACGGATCAACGGCTGCACCGGACTACTTTCCGCTTCCATCCATTCGGTCTTCACGGCCAGCGCCTTTTCTACGCCGCGACGCCATATCTGTGAGGTTGTCGCGACGACAACGCCCGCGCCGCGCTCCACGGCAACGCTGTTCCACGGCGCGCCAACGCAAATGCCATCGACTTCGCCCGCTTCCAACGCGTCTGCGGCAAAGGGCGGGGCAACGGTTGTGATTTCCAGATCGTGATTGGGATCGATCCCGCAACCCTTCAGCCAATAGCGCAGCATATAATTATGGCTTGAATAACGGTGCACCACGCCCAGCCGCAAAGGCTTGCCCGCAGCTTTTGCCTTATCCGCCAATTGCTTTAACCGTCCGCCAATTTCACGGACGTCACCCGGTCCACCGATTTGGGTAATAAGCGCCGCCAATTCGGGGCGCAATGTGATCGCATTGCCGTTTAGTCCCAAAACAAAGGGCACGGACAAAGACACAGCGGGTCGTCCCAGCCCTAATGTTGTGGCGATGGCAAGAGGCGCCACCATATGCGCGGCATCACTGTGGCCGTATAACAGCCGATCCTGAACCGTTGCCCAGCTCATGTCGCGGATGAGCTGAAGATCCAATCCCTCTTCTTCGGCAAAACCCAGCTCACGCGCGAGGATTGGCAACGCCGCATCTACCAACGGCAGGAAGCCCAGACGGACGACATTAAGGCTCATAATCCCCCCATCAGTTTTTCTGCGGTCAGCAAGGCATCGGCGACGTCGGCAATCTTGCGCCCGCTATCCATCGCCGCCTTTCGCAGCGCGGCATAAGCTGCGGGTTCATCAAGCCCGCGTTTCTTCATCAGCAATGATTTGGCTGCATCGACAGAATTGCGTTCCGCCAATTGCGATTTGGCCTCGTCCAGCTCGGCACGAAGCCGGGCAAAGGCATTGAAGCGTTTTATCGCCACATCGATCACGGGCTTTATCCGTTCGGGTTTCAATCCATCGACAACATAGGCCGAAACACCCGCATCAATGGCAGCCTCCATCGCGGCATCGTCGCTGCGATCGACAAACATAGCAATCGGACGTGCGAGGGCACGCGAGACAGCAAAAAGCTCTTCCAATTCATCACGTCTCGGGTTGGTGAGATCAATCAGGACAACGTCCGGTCCAAATTCTTCGAGCGATAGGACCAGCCCTGTTCGCTCAGCAAAGACGCACACATCGTCTAGCCCGGAGGCCGCCAGCCCCTCACGGATAACCGCTGCACGCGCCGCGCTTTCATCGACAATGGCTATCCGCATAGTAGAATCATATTGCGGTGCAGCATAACCATTGCCCCGATAGTCGCAACGCTTAATTCCGGTTGCGGAAGGCCGTGATCGTCGTTATCTACCGATTAATCAGTAATAGGAGCCGCCATGGCAAAAGCGAAAACCCGCGTACGTGAAGATCCGGTTGTCCGGCGCGCGCAGATCGTGGATGAGGGCATCCGCATTATCGGGGAAAAGGGCTATAACGGCTTTACCGTTCAGGCCTTGGCAGAACGCTGCGGCCTTTCCAACGCGGGGTTGCTCTACTATTTTGAATCGAAAGACCGGCTGCTTCTCGCCCTCCTCGATGAAATCGAGCGCCGGGAAATGGACTCGGTATCGCCCTTGCTCGCTACTGCATTTGCTGCGCTGGAGGCGAGCGATACTCCGAAGGAGATTATTTATGCGGCATTGGGAGCCATGATTGGCTGTTATTTGGACAGGCCGGAAATCGGTCGCTTCATAACGGTGTTACAAGCCGAATCACTAGATCCCGGCCACCCCGCGCATATTTGGTTCAAACAGATTGACCGTGAAACATTGGAACTTTTTGAACGGCTGATTTCGCGTCTTTGTATCGATCCGGCGCTGAAGAGTCAGCAACTGCTCGCGCTGATGAACGGCTTGCCCCTGCAATGGTTCCGCGCCGATCGGCAATTTAACATTGGCGCGGCATGGGCCGCCGCAATCCGCGACCTTTTGCCTTAGAAAGAACGCATGCAGAAGGGCGTCGATTCAACGAAGCGGACTGGCCAATTACGCCGCACCGATGGATAATTAATTCGCTTCAAAATGCGCTTGGCTGTGTTATCAACTAAATGGTTGATTGCCGAAGCGCCGGTAAATTAAACATGGGAGGAAATATCATGCGTATTCAAAACAAAATTGCATTTGCCTGCGTCAGCCTGATCGCAATGGGCCAGCCCGCATTCGCACAGGAAGCTGCCGAAGCTGAAGACGCCGCCGTTGCCGACGACAATATCATCATCGTCGAAGCCCGCCGCCGACAGGAAAGCGTGCAAGATGTGCCGCAGGTTATTAACGCGGTTACCTCGGAACAGATTGGTGCACTGAATTTGCGGAATGCAGGGGATATCACCTCGGTTGTCCCCGGCCTGGCTTTGACCGCAAATGCCAACGGCATCGGCTCAAGCTCTTCGATGCGCGGCGTTAATCACGATGTGAACGTCAGCGGCGAAAACGGTACGATCCAATATTATGTCAACGACGTTCCGGTAACTTCGGGTCTCGTCCTTCAGGCAATGTATGACATCGGCCAGATTTCGGTGGAGCGCGGGCCCCAGGGCACTTTGCGCGGCCGTTCAACGCCATCAGGCGCGATCAACATCAATTGGCGCAAACCCGATCTGAGCGAAGTGGGGGCCAGTGTTACCGGAACCTATGGATCGGATAACACGCAGAATTTAAGCTTTGGCATCGGCGTTCCGATCATAGCCGACAAAATGGCGGTGCGTGTGTCCGGCCTGTATGACAAAGGCCAGGGCAACCGCGTACGCAGCGTAAACAGCACGCTCGATCCCTATACCGAAACAAAATCGATCCGCGCGATGGTCCGCTTGGAGCCGTTCGAATTTCTAAAGCTGGGCGCGGTATTTCAAAGCATGAAAACCGACGCGCGGCAGTTTGACCAAGTTCAGTCGATGAGCGAAGTCATCCCGGGCTATGTTCTGCCCACGGTGGAACAGTCGATTACTGCATCGGTCTTCCCCTTTGGCAACCCTTCGGTGTCAGCGCAGCGTGCGCTCAATTACGGAACCATTGCTCTGGGTGATCGCCGCGCCGTGCAATTCACCCCGCGCACGGTGAAGCAAAAATTTGAATATTACGCTTGGGATGCGGAAGTGAACGTTGCGGGACAACGGCTGATCTATCTGGGATCGAAATTGGATTTCAAATTCAATCCGGTGACCAACAATGACAATGGTGCCATTTTCGCCACCTCGACCATCCAGCAAAAAACGAACACTGTAAGCTCTAACAAAACGCACGAAATCCGTTTGCAAAATGACGAGCGTATTGCTGGGATGTTCGATTATGTTGTCGGCTATTTCACGCAGGAAGGCGCGCCTGAAACCAGCCTGACAACGGGCAGCATCTTGGAGGGTTCAGCCCCGATTTTTGCAGGAAGCGGCAATTTGCAGTTGTTTAACGTGGCGACGATTGTGAATAATACCGCAATCTATCTGCCAAAGGGCAACACCACCGAAGAATCCTTTTTCGGCAATGTGATCGTCCATTTCGGAAGCGGTACTGAAGTTTCGGCGGGCCTTCGCAATGTGAACTTCAAAAGCACTTCTGCCGGTTTGTATATCAGCTGCACCCCCGCCCAGTTCGCGGCAGGAACCTGCGTGCTGACTCCGGGAACGGCCAACAGTTATGATGTATCAAAGACAGTTTATAGCGCCGCCGTTCGTCATCAGTTTAACGACAATTTGATGGTCTATGCCGCAACGGGCAGCTCGTTCCGTCCGCCGGTTCGCGCGATTGGCGATTTTTCGACCCGCTATTCGCCGTTGGAAGTGATCCATACGTCATTCGGACCGGAAACCTCGAAATCCTATGAAATCGGTATTAAATCTCAATGGATGGATCGCAAGCTGACATTCAACGCGACCTACTATCATCAGGATTTCAAAAACTATCCCTATCGCGCAAGCGGCGCTGGCGTTTATTACATCAACGTCAACGCGCAAGGGCAGGATACGCTCAGCCAGTTCAACTTCATCAGCGCCGTGCCGGTGAAGGTGGATGGAATCGAGGCCGAAATCGGCTTCAATCCATCGGAACGCTTTAACCTTGGAACATCGATCAACTGGTCGAAAAGCTCGCTTGGTTCGGGTTCACGTATAGCCTGCGCCGATATAAACCGCGACGGAATTCCCGATAGCCACCGCGCCCACGCTTGCACAGTTGCAGACGGCCTATGGCACCGAACATCTTGCCCAATGTGATGGCAATGGATCGGCGACCTTCCTACCGGCATGGAGCGGATCGATGCGCGCTGAATATAATATGCCGTTTTCGGACAGCACCGAAGGCTATCTGCGCGGCCTGCTCACTTATCGCGGTAGCACCCGCAATGACGAGCAAAACCCTTTCGACAATGTCGGTTCCTATGCTCTGGTCAATCTATACGCCGGATTGCGGGCGTCCGACGGATCGTGGGAACTGGGTGGCTATGTCAAAAATGTCGCCGACACCACGCGCCTGACACAGGGCAATGACAATGTCGTTACGGCATCGACGACATTGCTCCGCGTCGCACCGGGCAATCCCCTGCCCTTTGGCTCGCAGCGTTATTCGAGCTATTATCGCGGTGTCAGCGTAACCCCGCCGCGCGAATTCGGCGTCACCTTCCGTGTCGCCATCGGGGCGCGTTGAGCGGAACACAGTCATAAAAATACGGGATGCCACTTCGGCGGCATCCCATTTTTTTCACTTGGCCATATTGCCGACCAAAAATTTTGAGGATGCCATGACGTCCAATCCCGACCTTACCGAACTGATCGCCACCGTCGCCTATCTGAAAGACCGGCAAGACATTCTCGATTGCATCCAGCGCGAAGCCCGTGCGCGGGATCGGCAGGATGTGGCGCAGATAGAAAGCTGCTGGTGGGACGATGGCGTCGATGAACATGGCGCAATCGTCAACTTCGCCCCCGATTATGCGGCACGGGCGAATATGGGCCACAAGATGAATTTCCACATGACCGCGCATAACATCACCAACCATCTGTGCGAACTGGACGGCAATAGCGCGCATTGCGAATCCTATGTGATGGGCGGGCTGCACTGGCTCGACGGCAACAAAGGCAGCGGCAGCGAGGGCGAGACGACCACGCTCGCCTTTGGCCGATATTTGGACCGGATGGAAAAGCGCGATGGCGAATGGCGGATTTTGGTTCGCCGCTGCACCATCGAAGCATCGATCAATGCCGATGGCAGCTGGGTGCACTCGCCCAATGTGAAAGGCTTTCTAAAGGCGTTGTGGGACGGGAATGATCCATCCTACGAACGCCCCTTCACTTGGAAGCCCAAAGAAGAAGGCGTGCGTTGGTAGCGGCAGAATTCATTGCTTATCCGCACGGTTACAGATCACCATATAGAGGGCAAAGCATGGCCATTTGGAATAATTTGATCGGCTATAGCGGCCTTTCTGTTGTGTTGTTGCTGGCGGGATGCAGCGCATCCTCCCCCTCTGCCGACAATTGGACCAATTATGGCAATGATGGCCGCGAGCAGCACTTCGCCGCCTTTGACGAGATCAACACCGGCAACATATCCAATCTGAAACTGGCTTGGGCGCAAGAGGTCGAATCCGGTTTCACCGTCTCCGGCCCCGTTGAGGCCAATGGCAAATTGTTCGTAACCACCGGCCATTCGCACATCCGCGCTTTTGAGGCCGCAACTGGCAAACTGCTGTGGGAATATGATGCGAAGACGCGCGAGTTGGCGCAAGTCCCCACTGCACATGAGCTTTGGCAATCGCGGCCTTGCATGGGAAGATGGACGCGTTTTCATCAGCACCACCGATGGCCGCGTGATTGCGCTCGATGACAGCAATGGCAAAGTCATCTGGGAAGCCCGCGATTTCCCGATGACCGATATGCGGAACAGCAACGGCCCGCCGCGTGTGTTCGGTGGCAAGGTGATTGTCGGCCATGGCGGCGCGGATATCAGCCCGATCCGGGGCTATGTGACCGCCTATGATGCCAAAACCGGAAAGCAGCTGTGGCGTTTCCACACCGTGCCGGGCGATCCATCAAAGCCCGCCGAAAACAAAGCCGAAGAAGTGATGCGCCCGACGTGGAAGGGCGACTGGTATGGAAAAGGTGGCCAAAGAAATGGGGGAGGTGGCACGGCTTGGAATGCGTTCAGCTATGATGCCGACCTTGGCCTGATCTATCTGGGCGTCGGCAACGGCTTTCCCTATAATCAGAAAATGCGGAGTCCCGGCGGCGGAGACAACCTGTTTCTTGCTTCTATTGTGGCAGTTAAGGCCGATACCGGAGAATATGTCTGGCACTATCAAGTGTGCCCCGGCGAACAGATGGATTGCACCGCCGTTCAGGACATGACGCTGGCGGATGTTGAAATCGGCGGCAAGAAGCGCAAGGTTTTGATGCAGGCGCCGAAGAACGGTTTCCTTTATGTGGTGGACCGCGCCACCGGCGAATTCATCTCGGCGGAAAAAATTGCCAAAGTGACATGGGCCGAGCGGATCGACGAAAAGGGCCGTCCGGTCGAAAACCCCGCCTATCGCTATAACGGCAAGCCCGGCTTGTTCGAGCTATGGCCGGGGCCGCAAGGCGCGCATAGCTGGCAACCACAGGCATTTAGCCCGCAGACCGGATTGGTCTATATTCCGGTGATCGAAATGGGCGCGATGATCGGGGATCCGCAACCGGGTGGTTTGACGCTGGGCGGCAACAATGGCGTTACGCTTCTCCCCGATGCACCACTTCCCGGCAGCAGGCGCAGTTTCCTGAAAGCATGGAACCCCGCGACGCAGAAAGAAGCTTGGAATGTCGAGCTTCCCGGCATCTGGCCCGGCGGCGTGCTGGCTACGGCGGGCGGCCTCGTCTTCCAAGGGCGGATCGACGGAAATCTGGTCGCCTATGATGCCAAATCGGGCAAAGAGGTATGGAAGTTCAAAACTCCCTCGCCCATTGTCGCGCCGCCCATCTCTTATCGCGTCGGGGGCAAGCAATATATCACCGTGTTGACCGGCAGCGGATCGCAAGGCGGCGGAATCATGGCGAGCGGCAATGCCGCATGGCGCACCGATTATCGCCTGCCACGCCATGTGTTGACCTTTGTTTTGGATGGCAAGGCGAGCCTTCCTGCCTTCACCATGCCCGAAGCTGAACCAGCAGTTGGCCCGGGCTTCAAACCCGATCCCGCGTTGGCGCAAAAGGGCGGGATGGCCTTTGCGATGAATGCCTGCATCGTCTGTCACGGTATGAACGCCATTGGCGGCGGCGCTGCGCCCGATTTGCGTTACTCCCCCATGACGCTGGACGGTGATGCCTTCCGCAAAGTCGTGAAAGAAGGGGCGCTGAAATTGCAAGGAATGCCGGTCAGTCCACAAATTTCCGACGCCGATCTGGAAGCGATCCGCCATTATCTGCAAATTCGCGCGGCACAAGCCCCGGGCGAAGCGGCCGCATTGAAGGCGGGGCTAAAAGGCCAAGCCCCTGCCCCGCAACAAAATCCGAACGGGAGTTGATGGGGTGGAATTAACCGGAAGCCAGAGCATTGCTGCTCCCCGCTTGAAAGTATGGGAGGCATTGAACGATCCGGAGGTGCTGCGCGCCAGCATCCCCGGCTGTCAAAGCCTGACCAAGGAAGGCGAGGATCGCTTTGCCGCTGTTGCCGAGATCAAGATCGGCCCCATCGGTGCGCGGTTCAAGGGCAATGTTGCGCTATCGGAAATCGACGCGCCCAACGGCTATGTCTTGTCTGGCCAGGGGAACGGCGGGATCGCGGGCAATGCCAAGGGCCGCGCGGTTGTGAAACTGAGCGATCACGGCGCGGGAACTTTGCTCAGCTACACCGTCGAGGCCGATGTCGGCGGGCGGATGGCGCAATTGGGCGGGCCGATCATCGATGCCACCGCAAAGCGATTGGCGGACCAGTTTTTTGCAAAATTCGGTGCGGTGGTGGCAGGCGGGGTGCCGGTGGCGGCTAAGGCTGCAGCAACGCCCGTTGCAGCCAGCCCAAGCGCCGCTCCCTCTGCGCTGCCTTGGGGCTGGCTGGTCACTTTGGCGGTCGCGCTGATCGCGGGTTATCTGCTGGGGACCAGCGGGCAAAGCTATGGCTGGGTTGCAGGCGTGATCATGCTAACGGTTGTGGCGGCGGTTGCCGGATTTTCGGCGGGACGAAAGCCGTGAAGCCTGCGCCCTTTGATTATGTCGCGCCCGCCAGCATCGAGGAGGCCTGCGCGATCCTGTCCGAAGCAGGCGGCGGCGCAACGATCCTCGCGGGTGGGCAAACACTGATGCCGCTGCTCAATCTTCGGATGAGCCAGCCATTTATCTTGGTCGATATCAACAAAATTTCTGCGCTTTCGGGAATCGAAAAGACCACCAAAGGCATCCATATCGGCCCCGCAACAAGCCAAGTCGATGCGCTAACCAACGAACTGTTGGCAAGCGAACTTCCGGTCCTTATCACAGCGCTTTCGCCCATGTCGGCCATCACCAGACCCGCAATCGCGGGACGGTGGGCGGATCGGTAGCGCTGGGTGAACCGGCGGCGGAAATGCCCGCTTGTGCTGTCGCCTTGGGGGCGACCATCACCGTGCAATCGGTGCACAGAACCCGCCAGATCGCCGCGCGTGATTTCTACATCGGCCCCTATATGACTGTGCTCGAACCCGACGAACTGGTAACGGAGATCACCTACCCGGCATGGTCTGCAAACCATATCCCGCTCTTTGCCGAAGTCGCGCAGCGCCCAGGGGATTTCGCGCTCGTTGGCCTTGTCGGCGCGGTTGAAGTGGAATCCGGACGGATCAGCCGCGCTGGAATCGCATGGTTCGGCATGGGGCCAACACCTGTCGCTGCGCGCGCTTTGGAATCCGCCCTTGTCGGTAAAGACATCGCCACGCTCGACGTCGGCGCTTTGGCCGAAACCGCACTCGCCGAAACCGCCCCCTTCGATGACCATCACGCCAGCGCCGATTATCGCCGCACCGTGGGGCGCAAGCTTTTCATCCGCACGTTGCGCGATGCGCTCGATCTAAGGAGCGCCGCATGAGCGAGCATGACATTGCCCTCACTGTCAACGGTCGTGCACATAAAGGACGGGCCGAGGGCAGAAGCTCGCTCGCCGATTATTTGCGGAATGACGCGGGCTATACCGGCGTCCATCTGGGTTGCGAACATGGCGTCTGCGGTGCGTGTACGGTGATCGTCGATGGCAAAGCGGTGCGAAGCTGCCTGATGCTCGCGGTACAGGCCGATGGTGCCGTGGTGACCACCGTAGAGGGCCTTGCCGCGCCCGACGGCACGTTGCATCCGGTTCAGCAAGCCCTGCGTGAGGAACACGCCCTGCAATGCGGTTTCTGCACACCCGGTATCGCCTGCACGCTGGCGGCGCTGACCAGTGGAGAAACCAAGCCCGAAGCAACCGCGCTCGAAGCCGCAATCTCCGGCCATATCTGCCGCTGCACCGGCTATCAGGGAATCCGGCGCGCAGCGAAGCGTCTTGCCGCAGGCGGAGACCTCTCCCAAGCAGGTGGGGCATGAGCGGCATTGGCGCAGCGCGCTACACCGGGCAGCGGGTGCTGCGGAAAGAAGACCCGCGCTTACTCACAGGACGCGGGCAATTTGTTGATGATATTTCGCTTCCCGGAATGTTGCACGTCGCCTTTGCACGCAGTCCGATAGCCAAGGGCCACATTCTTTCGATAGATATGGACGCCGCACGTGATATGCCCGGTGTGCACGCGATCTATACGCAGGCCGACATCGCACACTTCAACGCGCAGATGCTCAGCTTTTTCCTCACACCTCCCGAGGTCGAAATCACCCCGCTGGCAAGCGACCGGGTCTGCTATGTCGGCGAACCCATCGCACTCGTCATCGCCGACAGCCGCGCGCTCGCCGAAGATGCTGCCGCGCTGATCGAAGTAGAGTATGATGCGGAAACGCCGGTTGTCACTATCGCCGATGCCCGAAATGGCGCTGCGGTCCACGCGGCCTGCCCGGACAATATCGCCGCTGAAATCGGTGATGAGGAATTGGACGATGATCTTGCCGCCGCATTGAATGGTGCGGCGCATTTGATTACGCAAAAGGTGATCCACCAGCGCATCTCGCAATCGCCGATGGAGACGCGCGGTGTGGTGGCCACGCGTGAGGGGCCGGAAGAGCTGACGCTCTATATCACCTGCCAAAGCCCGCACATGATCGCACGCTGGGTGTCGCAATCCTTGGGGCTTCCCGAGGGTGCAATCCGCGTGATTGCCAAAGATGTCGGCGGCAGTTTCGGCCTCAAAAACCATCCTTGGAAGGAGGAACTTTCGGTCATCCTCGCCGCCCTGCAATTCGGGCGTCCGCTCAAATGGATCGAAGATCGCTATGAGGCGCTGATCGCATCCAACCAATGCCGCGAAGCCGAGATGACCTTGCAGGCGGGCTTTGATTCCGAAGGGCGTTTGATCGCCAGCTATGGCAATTATGCCTGCAACAATGGTGCAAACCCGCAAGGGCCGGATAATAATATCGCGGTGCATATGTTTGTCTGGAGCGCCTATAAAATGCCTGCCTATGCGTTCCTTTCGCGTGGCTATTATTCGAACACCGTGGGCCTTGCCGCCTATCGCGGGCCTTGGGCGATGGAATCGCTGATCCGGGAGACGCTGCTCGACAAGGCCGCGCGAAAGATGGGCATCGATCCAATCGAACTGCGCCGCCGCAATCTGGTGACCCTTGCAGACCAGCCCGATGTTTCCTCCATGGGCATCCCGCGCGAGGATATCACGCCTGCGGAATGTATGGAAAAATTGCTCGCCTATTTCGACGTTGCTGCATTTCGCCGCGAACAGGCAGAGGCGCGAGCTGCGGGCCGCTATCTGGGGCTGGGCGTTGCCGCCTATATCGAGCCGACCGGGGCTGCTGGCTCAATGCCGGTGATGACGGGCGAACTCGCGCAGATCCGCATCGAGCCGACCGGAAAAGTCACCGCCGTGATGTCCACCCACTCGCAAGGCCATGGCACCGCAACGACGATGGCGCAGTTGATCGCCGATCAGCTTGGCGTCGCCTATGAAGACGTGACGGTGTTTGAGGGTGATAGCTCGCGCGGCGGCTTTGGCCCCGGGGCTGCGGGCAGCCGACAAGGCGTGATCGGCGGCGGCGCGGCAATTTCGGCGGCAAGCCTGCTCGCCACCAAGATCAAACGGGTCGCCGCCCACCTGCTCAACGCCAGCGAAAGCACGATCCGGCTGGAGAATGGCAAAGTCCATGTCGATGGCGCGCCCGAAATGGCCCGCAGCTTTGGCGAAATTGCCGCGATTGCCTATGGCGAGCCAGACCGGATGCCGCCGGGGATGGAAACCGGGCTGGAGGTGCAACACCGTTATCAACCCCCGCCCATGACCTTCACCAGCGCCGCCCACGCCTGCGTGGTTGAGGTGGATGCAATGACCGGCTTTGTCAAAATTCTGCGTTGGATTTCGTCCGAGGATTGCGGAACGGTGATCAACCCTGCGGTGGTTGAGGGCCAGATATCGGGCGGTCTCGCGCAGGCCATTGGCATGGTGTTGCTCGAAGAAATGCCATTCGATGCCGCGGGCAATCCATTGGCCGCGACCTATAAAGACTATCTGCTGCCTGCAATTTCGGACATCCCCACTTTCGAGTTCGTCCACGCCAACACGCCCTCTAAAGCGCTGGGCGGGATGCGCGGTGTCGGCGAAGGCGGCGCGATCATAGGCCCGCCGACTTTGGTAAACGCCATCGCCGATGCGCTTGCACCCTTTGGCGAATTGCCCGATACGCTGTCGCTTCCGCTGACGCCCACGAAAATCCTGAGCGTGATTGAAGGGCGCGATTTATCCGTCCCCTCGGTTCCGCCGCCCGCTCCACCTCCGGCAGCCCCGCCTACCTCCATTGCCCCTGCACCCGCCCCAAGCGGTGCGGTCCGCATCGATGGCGATTGGGACATGGTGCTCAAAACCCCGATGGGTCCGCAAGCGATGGTCGTTACGTTCCGCACCGACGGCGATAGCGTTTCGGGCGTCTTCAACAGCCCCGAAGGATCGCAGGATTTTTCCGGCGGCAGCGTGGAGGGAAACAGCGTGCGCTTTGACCTCAAGGTCGAAAAGCCCATAAAGATCACCCTCAAATATGATCTCGCCATCGATGGCGACACCATCGCAGGCAAATGCAAAATGGGCATGTTCGGTTCGGCCAAGGTGAGCGGCACACGCGCCAATTGATCGCCGCAGCATCGACGATCGCCGCTTGACGGCCCGTCATTCCAATCACAAACACGGGCGATCTTCAGGAGCCAATACATGTCCCAAAGCCCTCCCGCCCTGCCCCAATTGGGAACCATCCTTTTGCAACGTGACGGGCGGCTGTTGCGGATCACCCTGAACCGGCCCGACGCCCTGAATGCGGTCAATCTGGAACTGCATGATGATCTGGCCGCCGCATTGTGGTTTGCCCAGAATGACAGCGGCTCGGATGTCATCCTGCTCACCGGGGCGGGCAAAGCCTTTTCCGCCGGGGGCGATATCGCGCATATCGAAAATAACGCGCGCAACCCGCATCTGTTCGATCACGAAGCGCAAATGGCCAAGCGTATCGTGTTTACGCTGCTCGACATCGACAAGCCTGTGGTCTGCCGCATGAACGGCCATGCCGTCGGGCTGGGGGCCACGCTGGCTTTGCTGTGCGATATCGTTTTTGCCGCAGAAGGCGCAAAGATCGGCGATCCGCATGTCGGCATCGGTCTGGTCGCAGGAGACGGTGGGGCTGTCATCTGGGCACAGCGTATCGGCCTGACCAAGGCGAAAGAATATCTGTTCACGGGGGAACTGTTATCGGCCCAGAAGGCCGCCGAGATCGGCCTGATCAACCACTGCCTGCCCCGCGAGGCCCTTGACGACGCCGTAGAAGAATTTTGCGGAAAGCTGTTGAACGGCGCGACCGGCGCGATCCGCGCGACCAAGATCCTGACCAATATGGAGCTGAAACGCATTGCCCATTCCATGATGGACGCAGGGATCGCCTATGAATCGCTGAGCGTTCGTAGCGCCGATCATCTGGAAGGCATCGCCGCGCTCAAGGAAAAGCGCGCACCAAAGTTTGGTGGGTAAACGAACCGGTCAATTAAACTTGAGTTCATCGATTTGGGCGTTATCGAGAAGCAACATCCACAGGAGAGTGAAATGCGTTTGATCCTAATTTCAGCGGCACTGGCTATCAGTGCTCCCGCCTTGGCCAACGAACCGGTGAAGGCCGATGCCGCTCCGGCTGCACCCGCTGCTACAGAACAGGCCGCCCTCGCCTATTCGGTGGAAACCACGTCAATTGGCGACCTGCTCGACAATGCGGCTACAAAGGCTGTGTTGCAAAAAAATATGCCGGGTTTTGCCGATAACCCACAAGTCGAGATGGCCCGCCCCATGACATTGCGCGCGGTGCAACAATTTGCGCCCGATCAAATCACCGACGAAGTGCTCGCCAAGATCGAAGCCGATTTGAAAGCTTTGCCTGCAACGAAATAAACCAATGCAGCGGGCTGATGGCCCATAGGCAATAAAAAACCGGCCACCCTTGGGATGGCCGGTTTTTTGTGCTTAGTTGCAATGGTGCAGCATCAATCCATGCGTTCGGCAAAACAATCTTCGAGCGCTTTTTCTTGTTTCTTTGCGTTGGCCAATTCCTTGGCCGCAGCTTTGCACTTACCAAAGGGTGTGTTCGTCGAAGCCACTTTCATGGCCTCATCGGAATCGAAAGAACTGGAGAGCTTTCCGTCCGCGTTGAACGGCACATTTTGGGCATTTTGCGACATGAGTTCACGACCAACAGGAAGCCGGGCGCGTTTGCCAGTAATGAAGCCAGCAAAAAGGCCGATGGCAAGTACGCCGACGCCCGTTGCAATCGTGTTGCCTTCGCCTTCCTGACGAAAGCTGCCGTTCAATGGGATTTGTTTTCCTTCAAGGTCGATGCTCCGGAGTTCAAATTCCATTTTCCCCGATTTGCCGAAAGCGCCCTTGCCAGTCCGCCAAGTAATATCAGCGGTTGCCGGAGTGCCACGCGGGATAACGACCGTCTGGCCGATAGACACATCATTCAATACGGTGAGTTTGAAGGTATCACCTTCCTTATGCGTGCTGGTGTTTACTTCTTCCGTGACAGCAAGCGTGATCGGTGTTCCGGCGGTCAATGTCAAAAGCTGTGGCGTGGGTGCCACAACTGGCACCGGCACTGGCATTTCGGCAGCGGGAACGACGACGGCGTTGTCGGTTTGTGCAGACACACCTGCAGTAGCGAGAGCGACTACCGCCGCTCCGATAAGAATTTTTTTCATAGATACCCCCAATTAAATAATATCAGTCAATACTGATCCACTTGAAATAGCAAAGAAACCAATAGCCGCAACAAATATTTGAACTTGCTAAAAACTGACCATGTGTACGTGCGTCCACACTATTTCATTTCCCCTTCGGTGCAAAATTGGCCGCGGCCAAAGGAACAGTCAAATCAATCCGCGCCTTCTCGCGCACTTTGCCTTCCGCCATTTCGGCCTCGACCAATGCCGTTCCCATTAGCCCGAAAATGCGCCCGCCGGTGAATATCGGGCGCGAATTGCCGTACCAGTCGATACAGCTCACCTCGCATCGGTAATCTGGGTGCGTTGCCACCTTGTCCTTGGGCGTAGCCGCCAAGGCTCCGGCGCTGTTCAGTGTGCCAGCACTCGCCTTGGTCACAAAGCTGATGTCGGACGAATCCGAACGCCAAACATAGCGTCCCGATTCCCATTCGGCCCCCACGGTTGGTATACCAATCAAACCCGATCCATCGGCCTCAACCACCGCGTTAAACGCATGGCTGCGCCCTTCGCTTTCATAGCGGCGTTCAAGGAACAGGCTGGAGGTTATCGCTGCCGATTTGCCGAGGCCCACCAATGTCATGTTGAGGCCGCTGTCGTCATGATAGCCGTTGACCATCATGTCATTACCCACCCGTTCGGTGCGGATGATATTGTGCGGCAGGTTTAGCACTTGGGCTTTACGCGGCTTTTTCACCGGCACGGCCACCAGCCGCGTACCCGCCGCCATCCGCGCCTTATCGTCGTCATCGTCCATATCGGGCGGGCGGCTGCCCCAGCCATCGCGCCCGCCATAGACCAGCCAATCATCGGCAAAGCGGTTTTCCACCTGCTGTTTGCCTGGCGCGGGAACGGCGGTGATCATCACATCGGAAACCGGCAGAAATTCCTTGGCAAAGGCTTTATCGGGCACCGAAAGGAAGGCGACTTCTGCCGGGGCCTCATGATCATCGTCGCAGCGCATCGAGCGCCAATCGGCGAGTGCGCGGAATTTTCCGTCGCGTTCGTCCATCGAGAATTGGTCAAACGGAGTGCCATTCACGCCGATCACCGTGGGTTCGGCATTGCTGCGGATTGCCAGCCGGTACACGGCGGCTGGCACCACGTCCTTGCGCGTCGCACGAGGGAGTGCGGGATGGGGCTTGTTCCAATCCCGATTGGCGAGGCAATCGTCCCGGTTCACATCTTCCAGCTCGCTGACCGTGCTGTTCCACAGATAGACATTATCGGTGGAGACAAACATCTCCGCATGGCGCGGGCCGACAAAGCCGGTGGATTTGCAATCAAGCGCACCGGTTTTCTCAAAATCACCCAAAGGACAGATTGAAACGGTGTGCACAAATGGCTCTGCCGAACGCAGTACGGGTTTATAGATATTGTGCGGATCGAGCAGTGGTTTGCCCTTTTCTTGCCGGTCTTTGCGCTCTGCCGAGGGAACCCAGCGGCGCAGAAAGGGCCGATCATCGGGATCTTCAAACTGATCAAGTTCGTAGGGCGTATAGACCACCAGCCGGTCTCCCACGATCCGCGACGCATAGTTTTTGGCGCTGTAATAATCGTCCGAACTGAGCAGGAATACACCCCGGTTGCTGATCTTGCCTGTCGCCTGATCGAGTTTGAACACCGAAATCTCGCTGGCATCGTCGCGGTAGCTGTATGCGGTGATCAGGATATGATCGCCCTGCACCAGCATTTCATCATACCAGTCCGCGCCTTCAAAATCGCTTTCCCATTGGTATTTCTTTTTGCGATCCTTCGGCAGGCGGCGATAGACGTCGGCACGGTCGGTTAATTGCATCGATTTGATGTTCACCGCAAAGATGCGGCCATCCTGTAGCACCAGCAAATGATCGCCAATCTGTTTGACGATATCGCCCTCATCGACGCCGATGGATTGCACATTGGTGATCGTGGAGATCGCCGATACCGATGCCATGGCGGATGAAGACTGGCGTTGCGCGGTTACGATCAAATCGCCGGTATCTTCTGGCGGACAGGCTTCGGGATCGGCGCAAACATCCTCTGCGCCTTCTGCATCCTGCATCGTTGCCGCCGCAATCACGATCGGCCTGTCTGCCGAAGCCCATTCGGCGTCGCTATCGTCTTTGATCGCTTCCAGTTGACGGAAATAGCGGGCAAAATCGCGGTTGCCGGTAAAGCTTTCCATCTCCTTTGCCGTCACCCGGTCCAGCAACCGGTCTTCAAAGGGATAGGGCGAATGGGCCTTATATTTGGGCGGCGGCGGTGGCGGCGGCTTGATCGCCTGCACTACCGGATAAATATAAATTGGCGGACGAGGCACATAGAGCGCGGATTGAACCGGCGACATCGGATCGCGCGTCACCGGCTCTGGCTCCACCGGCTCCTCTTGCGAATAATCGATATAAAAATCGCTACCGTCATAGCGCTGTGCCTGCGCCGATGAAGGCCAAGCCAATGCCAATACGCTGGCCCCGAACAAAACAGACAATCGACCCATCAACTCGCTCCCCCTGCTTTCCGTAAGGGAAGGTTACATCATATCGTTGAAACTGCTAGCGATTTTTTTGGGGCGCAAATTGCCCTTAATCCACATCCTCAACCGCCACGGTCTCGCCCGTCACGCGCTGCGCCAAAGCCGCCGCAATGAACGCATCAAGATCGCCGTCAAGCACGTCCGATGGCGTGGGGGAGGTTTCGCCGGTGCGAAGGTCTTTCACCATCTGATAGGGTTGCAACACATAGCTGCGGATCTGGTGGCCCCAGCCGATTTCAGTTTTTGCGGCATATTCGCCCGAGGCCACTTCCTCGCGTTTTCGCAATTCGGCTTCGTACATCCGCGCTTTTAACATGCCCATCGCGGTTGCGCGGTTTTTGTGTTGGCTGCGGTCACTCTGACTGGCAACGACAATGCCCGTCGGCTTATGGGTGATACGCACCGCGCTGTCGGTTGTGTTCACATGCTGCCCGCCTGCACCCGACGCGCGGTACGTGTCAATTTTCAGATCGCCTTCGTTGATTTCGATTTCGATATTGTCGTCGATAACCGGATAGACCCAGACGCTGGAAAAACTGGTGTGGCGTTTGGCTGCGCTGTCATAGGGTGAAATCCGCACCAGCCGGTGCACACCGCTTTCGGTTTTGGCATAACCATAGGCATTTTCGCCCTTGATCTGCATCGTCGCCGATTTGATCCCGGCTTGATCGCCCGATTGGTAATCCACCATTTCAACCTTGTAGCCGCGTTGTTCGGCCCAGCGATAATACATGCGTTGTAGCATTTCGGCCCAGTCCTGGCTTTCTGTGCCGCCCGCTCCTGCGTGGATTTCGATGAAGCAATCATTGCCATCGGCCTCGCCCGACAGGAGTGCGGAGACCTTGTCCTTATCCGCGCGCGCCGCCAGCGCCGAAAGCGCGGCCACGCCTTCGTCGGCAAGTGCTGCGTCGCTTTCCATTTCGGCCAGCTCGATCAGTTCGACCGTGCCATCCTTGTCTCCGCCGATTTCTCGCACCGTGCTGATCGCCGCATCCAGCCTGCGCCGTTCGCGCATCACCTCTTCGGCCTTTTTGGGATTATCCCAAAGCTTGGGATCTTCGACGCGCGCGTTCAACTCATCGAGCCGCCGCAACGCGCGATCCCAATCGAGCGACATTTTCACAAGGTTCAGTGCCGCATCGATGCGATCAACAAGGGCTTGCGCGTCTGCGCGCATGGGGGAAACTCCGGTTATCAGGCGAATAAAGTCTGGCCCGCGCCTTTAGCCGATGCACGGCGCGTGTCAAAATGCTAAACGCCCACGCCATGGCCCTTTCTCCATCTCCTGGCCCCGATGCCATCCGCGCATTGCTCAATGCAAACGGCGAACTCCACGTCCGCGTCGTGCCGGGAGCGAAGATCGAGCGGGCGACCATCGAAAACGGCACGCTCAAACTTTGGACGCGTACCGCGCCGGAGGACGGCAAGGCGAACAAGGCGGTGCTCGCGATGCTGGCAAGGCTGCTTGGAGTTCCGCCCAAAGACATCGAATTGGTCAGCGGCGCGACCTCCCGTGAAAAGCGCGTGCGGATCGCAAAGCATTGTTCATGAACGATACAAGTCCGTTATCCGATCTCATCGCGATACGGGCAAAACCCCGACCATGGAAATGAAGGACCAGACTATGCGTAAATTGGCACTCTTGGCAGGATTGGCGGCAGCAACGATGATGATGACTTCGCAGGCACAGGCACAAAGCGGCGGACCCTATAACCAGACGATCAGCGGCACACGCCTTGATATCTCCGCCACCGGCGAAGTGAAGGCCGTACCCGATATCGCGATAATCAACGCAGGAGTCGTCACGCAGGCCGCCGATGCCGCGAGCGCCATGTCCGCCAATGCCACCAAGATGAAGGCCGCCGTCGCTGCGCTCAAGGCGGCGGGAGTTGCGGATAAGGATATCCAGAGCCAGTCGATCAGCCTGCAGCCGCAATATCGCTATGTCGCTAACAAGCCGCCTGTGATCACCGGCTATCAGGCGTCAAACCAGATCAGCATCCGTTTCCGCGATATCGGAAAAGCAGGATCGGTGCTCGATGCGCTGGTGAAGCAAGGGATCAACCAGATCGACGGCCCCTCGCTCACCATCGACAAACCCGAAGTGGCGATGGACGAAGCCCGCGTCAAAGCGATGGCAGCGCTGCGCGCCCGCGCCGATGTGTATGCCCGTTCGCTAGGCATGAGCGTAAAACGCATTGTCGCGATCAGCGAGAGCGCACGCGGCTTTGACGGCCCCCAACCCATGATGATGCGTGCCAATATGGCAATGGACGCCGCTGCGGAAACCCAGATAGCCCCCGGCGAACAGGCGATCAGCGTGACCGTGAACGCGATTTTTGAATTGGGGTGAGGGGACGCGGCAACGGCGCGCTTTGTGGACTGCCAATGAGAAATTGACCGCTCTCTGGTTTTTATCTACCTTCTAGTCGGTAACGATGGTAGGTCGACGAAAACCATGAGGAGAGTGGGCATGTGGAAAACCAGCATCGACGGTTTGTCTGTGGGAGTTGCGATCATCGTGATCGCTGGCGCGGGGCTTCATTTTTCTGTCTCGCCGGTATGGGCGGACGACCCCAGCGGAAATGCCAACGAATTCGAAGCGCGCTGTACGCCGGCCGCAGTGCAAGCGCGGGCGCCCGCGGGCTTCACCGTGATGCCCATCAAAAATGGTGCGTTTAAAGGCGCCACACAGTTTGTCGCGGCCAAGGGCAAAACGCCCGCATTCTGTCAAGCGGCGGGCAGCTTCACCACCAACCCGAAAACGGGCAAAACCGCAAATTTCCTCGCCACCTTCCCCGAAAATTGGAACGGCAAATATCTTCAACTGGGATGCAGCGGGCATTGCGGACAGTTTTTTGTGAGCAACCCGGCCATGCCGACCATCGCGGTTACCGCGCAAGGCTATGGCACCCAGATTATCGACAAGGGCTATGCCAGCATTGCAACCGATGAAGGCCATGAAGGCATGGCTGCGGCAAGCTGGGCTTTGCGAAAGGACGGCAGCGTCGATCCGGATTTCGTCGATGATTGGCTTTATCGGGCCCATTTGGTGCTGTCCGATATGGGCAAGAAATTCACATCGTCCTTTTACGCAAAGCGCCCCGATGTGCCCGCGCCGATTTCGCGCTCTTATTTCAGCGGCTGTTCCGGTGGTGGCCGCGATGCCATGGTTGCTGCTTCCTATTTTCCCGAAAAATTTGACGGCATCATCGCTGGTTCGCCCTATAATCCGCTGGGTGTCACCGTGCAGGGTGTGGGCATTGGTGTCCATAAACTGCAAGTCCCCAATAGCAATTATACCGCCTCCCTTGCCGCTATCGTCGATCCGATTGTGAAGCGGCAATGCGATGCCGCAGACGGCGTAGCGGATGGATTGATCCAGAACCCGGCAGCGTGCAATTTTCGCGCCGACCGGGATTTGCCAAGGTGCGAAGCCGATCAGCCCGGCCCCCAATGCTTCACCAACGCGCAAATCAAGACTGTAAGCATGTTTCTGAATGCGGTGCGCGATGAAAAAGGCAACGTGATCCAGCCCGGATATTCCGTCAGCGAATTGCAATCAGCGACCGGGAGCGCCGGGAGTATACTAAGCACCGAAGCCTTGAAGATATTCGTGCACGGCAACGATCCCAAATTTGCAGCTGCCGATTATTTCAAGTTAAAATCCGATCCCCAATGGGGCTATCATGCCACCGTCAAGGCTCAAAAGAAGTGGCCACGATCAAGGCCGCCCTAGCCCGGGGCTATGGCCATATGCCGGAAAAGGCGACTGGCATGCTGAAAGGTAAAACCAAATTACTGATGTGGCACAATTGGAGCGACGAACAATTGACCCCCTATAATTCGATCAATTATTATAATTCCCTCGCCAAGCGCCATGGCGGCTTTGCCAAGCTTCAGCAAAAAGCACGGCTGTTCATGATCCCGGGCACATCGCATTGCAGCATTTCGGGCGTTGCGCCGGGCAGCTTTGATGCGATCGGCGCGCTGGAAAATTGGGTGGAAAAGGGGGAGGCGCCCCGCGCGCTTACTGCCAACGTCGCCTTTCGCGATTTTACTCCGGGCGCACCGAAAGCGGCGGCGTTAAACTCCCCGAACTGGACGCAAAAGCTTTGCGCGTTCCCGGCTGTGGCGCGCTATAGCGGCAAGGGAGATGTGCAGGATGCAGCCAATTGGTCCTGCCCTGCCAATGACAAAAGGGGGTTGATCGTGGGTGAGGCCGGTCGTCTGGCAGGAGTGATGCCATGACGCGGTGGATCGTCATCGCCGCGCTGTCGCTGCTTGGCTCAGCGCACGCGCAAACCCCGGACCGTCCCGAAACCGGTCTACAAGGCCAGACAAGCGATGCCGAAGCGAAGGTCGGCATTTATCCGGTTCCATTCTCCAAAGGCGTTAACATTATTGGGCATAATGATATCGCCCAACGCGGCGGCAATTTGATCATGGCTTGGTCTCGCCACTGCGCCTATGTGGCGGGCGGGGCCAAATTGACGGCAAATGGCCCGGTAATTGGAGCTGAGTCCGGCCCCACGTCGGGCGTCGCCGTGATCGACGTTCGTCGGCCCGAAAAGCCCAATGTGGTGCGCTATTTGCAAGACAAAGGTGCGCTGGCCGCAGGCGAAACGATGCACGCCGTAACCACCAAAGTTCGCGCGGTGCTCGCCGCCAGCACCTATGGCGGGGTTGCCGGAACCAATGGCCCGAAAGAGGGCTGGCTGAACATTTACGATATACGCGATTGTGCCAAGCCAAAGCTGATGGCCGAGGTGAAATGGCCAGAACCCGCGCATACCATCACCGTTTCTCCCGATGGGAAACGCGTCTATGGCACGATTATCAGTCCCTTCACTCAAGATGGCGCGATCCAGGTGATGGACATTTCAGACATGGCTAAGCCACGCTTTGTCGGCAAGTTCTTGGCGACGCTACCCAATGGAACGAGCGCTGGATTTGCCGTTCATGAAGTGCGGCTGAGTCCGGACGAAAGGCGGATTTACGCAGGCGTCCTTTCTTCAAAAGATACCGCGCTCAACAAGCATATCACTACCAAATTCCCCAGCGCAGAGGCCTTTGGCGGCGAGGCCGGTGGTATCTATATTTTCGACAATGAGGATTTGGCGAGTGGCAAATCCGATCCCAAACTGCGTCTGATCGGGCAAATGCCACGAGCTGGATGGCATTCCCCGGCACTAGCCCGGATCAATGGCGTGCCGCATGTCGTGAACGCAGGTGAATTGGGTGCATGTCCCGGCGCTTGGCCAAAGATCACCAACATCGCCGATGAACGCAATCCGCGCATTGTTGGCGAATTCCGGCTTGCCATGAACCATATTGAAAACTGTCCGAAGCGCGAAGGAATTGAGGTTGCAACGGGCGGCTTGCTGGGCCGGGTCGGCACCGCGACCACCCATTTCAACGACGTGGACAGCGAGACCAATACAAAGCTTGGTCTGTTCTCGTTCATGTATGCAGGCCTGCGAATTGCCGACCTGCGCGACCCCGCCAACCCCGCCGAAATCGCCTATTTCAAACCCGGTGATCCGTGCGCGTCGCATGTCCGCTATCTTCCGAAAACCGGCCAAATCTGGTTTGCCTGCAACGACAGCGGCTTTTGGGTGATTGCGCTGAAACCGGAAATCGAAAAGGGGATTTTGGGCAAAAAACGGTAAGCAAACTGGGCGCTAATGCATTGAGTGCACTGAAATTCGCTGCCGCCAAGCCCCTATCACACGCTACACCGCCAAACCCGCAGCAGCCCCGCTCGCCCAAGCCCATTGAAAATTATAGCCGCCGAGCCAACCGGTGACATCCACCCCCTCGCCGATGAAATGCAAGCCGGAGACCTTTTTCGCTTCCATTGTCTGCTGCGATAGTTCGGCGGTTGAAACACCGCCCAGCGTCACCTCGGCCTTGGCAAAGCCCTCACTACCATTGGGGTTGAACGGCCAATGATTGAGTTGCGCCCCGGCATCGGCCAATTTGCGGTCGCTTTGATCGGCCAGATTTCCGGTGAGGTTCAACCGCCCTGCCAATGCCTCCGCCAGCCGTGCAGATAGATATTTGTCGAGGGTAGAACGAATGGTGGCGCGTGGGTTGGCTTTCTTGGCCGCAAGGAGCAGCGCAGGCCCATCTTCCCCGGGCAGAAAATCAATGCCGATCCGGTCTCCGGGCCTCCAATAGCTGCTGATTTGCAGGATCGCGGGTCCGCTAAGGCCCCGATGCGTGAACAGTGCAGCCTCTCGAAATGCGGTTTTTCCGTGTTTTGCCAATACCTCCGCCGACACACCCGATAGTTCGCGAAACAACACATCGTCACCGCCCAATGTCAACGGCACGAGCGCGGGCCTTGGCTCGACCACTTTCAAGCCAAATTGCCGCGCGACATCATAGGCAAAGCTGGATGCGCCCATTTGCGGGATGCTGGGGCCTCCGGTTGCAATCACCAGCTTTGGGGCATTGGCGCGAAGGCCATTGTAGCGCACACCAAAGCCGCTGCCATCGTGGCTCACATCCTGCACCGGTGCGCCAAAGGCAAAATCGACACGCCCCCCATTCGCCACCGAGCGATCACATTCGGCCATGAGCATTTCGACAATTTGTCGAGCCGAGCCGTCACAGAACAGCTGCCCCAAGGTTTTTTCGTGGAAAGCAATGCGGTGTGCCGACACCAGATCGATAAAGTCTTGCGGACAATAACGCCCCAAAGCGGATTTGGCGAAATGCGGATTGGCCGAAAGAAACCGTTCCTGCGCGTGCACGGTCGTCGCGTTTACATTGGTGAAATTGCACCGACCCCCGCCCGAAATCAGGATTTTCTTGCCCGGCCCCGAGGCATGATCGATCACAAGCACACGGCGGCCGCGCTGCCCTGCGGTGAGCGCGCACATCAGCCCCGCGCCGCCCGCGCCCAAAATGATCAGATCATAGGACAAAATTCGTGTCGATTTCGATCAAGCCGCGAGTTGCTTACGCATCCGTGCCGCGCGTTCTTTCGGGCTGGGGTGTGTTTGCAGCCAGGCAATGCCACCACCAGCACCACCGCCCAGCTTTTCCAGCGCGGTAACACAAGCCATGGGATCGAATTTGTTCGATTTCATGAAAGCCATCGCCAGATCATCGGCTTCTTTCTCGTTGCCCTGGCTATGCTGGGCGGTGATCACCTTTTCAAAAAGGCCGCCCAATTCACTCACCGCAATTCGCCCGGCTGTGCCGCCAGCGGCACCCACACCTTTTTTGAGGGCACTGGTCCGCAACGCGGCTTGCATCCGTTTCTTGGTATGTCCGGCGCGCACATGGCCGCGTTCATGGCCGATGACATAGCGGATTTCGTCATCGGTAAATTTATCCATCAACCCAGCAAAAATCCGCACCGTGCCGTCTGCCATCGCAAAGGCATTCACGTCCTTCACCAGATAGGCTTTGATGTTCAGATTGACGCCATCCTGATTGGTAATGCCCTTGGATAGCGCGGCGAGCCGCTTGCCATATGGGTCTTTTGGCCCCGCCACCGGATTGTCGCGATCCATTTCCACTGCCATCTGAGCGCTGTAATTTTTGATATCTTCATCAGTAATCGATTCCGATTTTGCCACATCCGATGCAACGTCGATCACCTTGCCAAGGCCGAATTGGGCAAAGGCGGGCGAGGCAAAGCTGATCCCACCAAGCAAGCTGCCCATCGCCAGCACATGCCGCCGGGAAACCGTTCCATCGATGTCGCTCATGTCCGAAATCCTTTCAGGGTCGGTGGAGGTCGGCTCTAGCGCCAATTGATCCTGTTGAAAATCAACTATCCACTCGATTTGCCGACTTTTTCTGGTCTGAAGAAATATAGGCTTTGTGGTTTAAAGCTGGTATCAAGCATTGGGGGCGTCCGTGCAGGAGTATGGCAAATGGAGCGCTTTGAAGACCATGTCGAGCTGAACGAAGGTGAAGCCAGTGGCGGTGTGAAGGAACATGGTGTCCGCTATGTGCTGGGCATTTCGCTGTTGCTGGCCATCGTGATATTGTCCGCCATGTGGATCATCCCGGCGGTTACCAACTGACCGATTCGTGGGCATTATTCCCCGTATAACCGATACTTGTGTGGCTTATCGGTGTCTGTATAGTCGTTCCATGTTTTGCAAACACCTGTTCGCCACCGGGTTGGCATTTTTAGCCGCCATGTCTCCGATGGCCGCTAGGGCCAATGACAGCAGTTCCGCCATCGGTCTTGGGCGGGCTTGAGTTGACCCGCAACGACGCGATCAGCATGGATAGCGAAGAACTCTATCTCAGCCGCGAAAAAGTGACCGTGAAATACCGGTTTACTAACACGACGGCAAAGGATGTGGAAACGCTGGTCAGCTTTCCCCTGCCCCCGATCCCCGGCGGAATACAGGGCCATTTGGGCGATCAAAGCTATCCCGATTGGACCACTTTTGAATTTCAAACGCAGGTGGATGGCCAACCCGTGAAGCTCGATATGGTCACGCGGATCGAGGCCAACGGCAAGAACGTTTCGGCAAGGCTCAAACAATTGGGCTGGCCCGAAGACTATTGGGGCGATAGCGACGCGACTGGCCCGGTCGAGTATGATTTCATGCAAACGCTGGAAAAAATGTCGGAGACAGAGGTAAAGGCCTATGTCGCCGAAGGGCTGTTGCGTTGGCAAAAAACACGCGTGGGCGAGCAATATCCGCGGCCCAACTGGAACCTTGTGACCTATATCAACCGCACACAGCGCTTCCCGGCTGGCAAGACGATCACGGTCGAGCATAGCTATGTGCCACTTTCAGGCAGCAGTTTGGGCGGAAATCTGGAACGCGATTATCGCAAAGAAGGCAGTTTCAAGGATTATGCGCGCGGCTATTGCGTCGACAAAAGCTTCCTCGCGGGTTTTGACAAACGCCGCTATGCCAAAGGCGGGAACGGCAATTACTATGTCGAATACTGGCTGGACTATGTGCTGAAATCGGGCGCGAACTGGAAAGGGCCGATCAAGGATTTCCGGCTCGTGATCGACAAGGGCAAGCCTGAAAATCTCGTCAGTTTCTGCATGGAGGGCGTGAAGAAGATCAGCCCCACGCAATTTGAGGTGCGGAAGAAGAATTTCGAACCCAAAAAGGATCTATCGATTCTGATCGTGGCGTTTTTTAAAATGGAGAATTGAGCGAGTGCTGGGGGGGAACTGGAGTGGCGGCGCAGTCCCGGAATAACGATGCAGACAAATCGGTACGCCAGTGAAAATAATATGAAGGCAGTTGCACTTCTAATCAGGGCAGCTCCGGCGAACGAGGCAAAATGATTATTTCGGCCTTACCACCCATCGCCCTAAAAACCCTCTTGCAATGTAGGATTTCATTTGCGAACCAGATGGTTGGCTCTTTGAAATTGTTATTTTCGCACAATCCCGTCTGGGGGTTTTCCCTTACCACGTGGCACGAATTTTTGGGTGCGGCGACATGGGTGGGTGACGGGTCGTGAACTTCGTGAACTTTGCAAAGGCCGGAAGGGACACCGAAAGGGGGTTCGCCACGTAAGTCTTTAAAATCCGTAACTCACCGAGAATATCGCTCCCGCCTTGCCCAATCCGCCAATGAAGCGGTTGGTATCGACATAGCTTGCGCCCAATGTGAAGCCCGAAACATCGGCTGTTACCCCTAAATGCCAATCAATTTTATTGTCGCCAATGGCTCCGTCCTCAAAGCCCATCCCAGCGTTCAGTTTGAACGGCGTGTTGGGGACGCCAAGCGTTGCCTGGCCACCAATCGAAACATTTTCGCGATTGCCAGTCCCGTCTTGGCGGGGAGCGTAAACGATGGTTCCGCCCAACTCAACCGGACCGATGGTGGTGCCAAGCTTGCCAATAAATTCGGCATAATTGAGTGACGAAATACCGGGATAGATATAATATGTCACTCCCAGATCATAGGTCAGCGCGTCGCCTCCTGCAAAACCGGCATATAAATCCAGTTCGACATCGTCGCCTGCATTCTCCGCGATATTCGATGCCCATGCACCACCATAGAAACCCGATTCATGGCTGAGCGTGATGCTGGGCTGAATGGCTGGGTTTTTATCCGAAACCGAAACGCCGCGAAATCGATAGTCTGAAACGGCGGTTAGCGTTACGGCCACGTCAATCGGTCCGGATGCTTCTTTTTCGGTCGCTTCACCCGGTACAGCCTGTGCCCAAACCGGTGTGGAAACGGCCAGAACAGAGATGGCAAGGCTATATGTAATCCGGTGAAACATCGTTGACCTCTTCGAAATTAATCCAGCGTCTTTGGCATATACAGGTAAACGCCGCGTTAGCCTTAAAACGAAAATCGCCGCCTATCGCAAGGATAGACGGCGATTTAGGGTCGTGACGAAATTCGTGCGAGCGTCTTTTAGAAGCTGACCCCCAAGGTCCCAAACACGCCGCCCTTGTAGATATCCTTGCCCGAAAGCGGGTTGATGCCGGTGGCGTTGGTGTCGACATAGGTGATGCCAAGGGTCACTGGCCCCGTCGTATAGGTTGCACCCACATTCCAGTCGGTATATTTCAGGCCGCCTGTCAAAAAGCTGCGGGCGAAGCTGCGGCCTACGCCTGCGGAAAATCCGATGCCAGTATCGGGGATCGATGTGGAAAGGCCCAGATTTGCGTAAAGGCTGTCTTCCTTGCCAAAGCCATAATCAAGCGCGGCCTGGCTGGGGGCATAATTGACCGCGAGCTTTGCGGTAACCGGCCCCACGCCTTGTGCGACGCTGCCGTAGATTTCGAAAAAGTCTGAATTATAGCCGGGAAGGAGCTGCGACGAACCGGGATAATAATAATAGATCCCGCCGATATCGAAGGTCGTTCCGCCCGACGTCTTTTTGAAGCCCGCGATCAGATCGATTTCCTGATCGCCGCCGGCAGCGACATATTCGTCAATCGATGAACCCCAGACGCTGGCGTAGACACCCGATTCATGCGTGGCCGTGATCGAACCTTGCAGCGCGATATTCTTGTCGGTCTGCGAAATTCCGCGAAAGCGATAATCGGAAACAACCGTCGCTGTGCCGTTGATGGTGATGGCCTTGGTTTCTTCTTCGGCATCCTGCGCGAACGCGGGAGCAGACAGCGAAGCTATGGCAAGCGCGAAAAACGCAGCACTGGATTTGAGATTAGGAGAAAACATCGAACAACCTTCCTTGATTGGAATAGGGATGATCACCCGCACCCCAAAGAGGCACGAACAACCAATTTATTGTTCCATTTCCCGCGAACGCACACTGCTCTTTACGAACCGGCCCAGGGTTTGCCCCCGTCACCGTGAATCACTGTGCAGGTGCACAAAACACCGAAACGCTTTTTGACACAAGCAAAATTGTGTCAGTGTTGCTGTCGTTTTTCGCGATTGTGGCAAAAGGGCCACAGTTGCGCGCTTCGCATGTGAAGGGCAGTAGCGCTGAATGAACCGCGAAAATGATCCGCTTTCCGCCCTTTGGATGCCTTTCACCGCCAACCGGGCGTACAAGGCGCACCCGCGTCAATTGGTGGCGGCAAAGGATATGCATTATACCGACGCGGGCGGAAACCGGCTGCTCGACGGGACGGCGGGGCTTTGGTGCACCAATGCCGGGCACTGCCGCCAGCCGATTGTCGAGGCGATCCGCAAACAAGCCGCCGTCATGGACTATGCGCCGCCCTTTCAATTGGGCCATCCGCTTGCCTTTGAGCTGGCAAGCCGCTTGGCGGACCTCATGCCAGAGGGGCTGGACCGGATATTCTTCACCAATTCGGGCAGCGAGTCTGTCGATACCGCCTTAAAATCGCGCTCGCCGCGCAGCGTGCAAAGGGCCAAGCAACGCGAACCCGTCTGATCGGGCGCGAGCGCGGCTATCACGGCGTGGGCTTCGGCGGAATTAGCGTGGGCGGCATCGCCAACAACCGCCGCGTCTGGCAAGGGCTGCCCGGTGTCGACCATTTGCCGCACACGCATGATTTAACCCGCAACGCCTTTTCACGCGGGTTTCCACAGCATGGGGCGGACCTAGCCGATGATCTCGAACGGATCGTGGCGCTGCACGGGGCGGAGACGATTGCAGCGGTGATTGTTGAGCCCATGGCGGGATCAACGGGGGTTCTGTTGCCGCCGGTAGGCTATCTTCAGCGGCTGCGCGACATTTGTACACGCCACGGGATCATCCTCATTTTCGACGAGGTGATTACCGGCTTTGGCCGCGTCGGCGGGGCGACTGCGAGCGGGCAATGGGGTGTAACGCCCGACATCATATGTCTTGCCAAAGGCCTCACCAACGCCGCCGTCCCGATGGGCGCTGTTGCGGTGAGCCGCCAAATCCACGACGATGTGGTGAACAATGCCGCAGACGGCATCGAGCTGTTCCACGGCTACACCTATTCGGGCCACCCGCTGGCAAGCGCGGCAGGGATTGCGACGCTGGATATGTACGCGGACGAAGGGCTGTTCGGGAAAGCCGATGAACTGGCAGCCTATTGGGCCGACGCCGCACACAGCCTGCGCGGCAAACCCCATGTCATCGACATCCGCACCACCGGCCTCGTTGCCGGAATAGAACTCGAACCCCGCCCGGGTGCGCTGGGCAAGCGCGGCATGGAACTGTTCCACGCCTGTTTCGACAATGGGCTTTTGGTGCGCGCGACGGGGGATATCATCGCGCTAAGCCCGCCACTGATACTGGAGAAGACCCATATTGACGAGATGTTTGGGAGGATTGGGGAATTGGTGGCGGGGCTGAATTAGCGCCGCCCAAAAAGTCTCCGCAAAAAGCTTGGCTTCTCTTCCACCTCTTGCACAAATTGCTGGCGCAGGCTGCTGCCGGAAATTTCGGCGGCGGGCTGTTCTTCCATATTGCGCTTGATCGTCACCGTCAGCTTGGGCGTGCGTTTGAATTCGACCACCTTCGCGGTTTTGGATTCATAGACCGAGCTGATCTCGGGCTTCATATTGTGCATCCCCACGATCACCGGCAGATTGCCGTAAATGCCATAGCCATCGACCAGCGCTTTCACCGCCTGATGATAGCGCAATGCGCGCAAGCATCGAAGCCAAGCGAAATTCAACATAGAGCAGCGGTGCAGTGTTTTCGGCAAGACCATTATGCGCGTCCATCACATGCATTTGATCGCGGAAATAAAATTGGCGTTTGTGGCGGAGCAACGCGGTGTTCAATTGGGTCAACCCGTTAATTTCCAGATAGACCTCGATATCCTCACCCTGCCCATACCATTCAGGCAAATCATCACGCTGACATTCGGCGAGCAATTCTTCATGACCCAGCGACGAAAAGGCCAGATGCTCGTCGGAATAAAAGGCCACTTGCATCACAGGATCATGTTTCAGATCTTTGTCTTCAAACACCAGATCGTCTTCGTTCGTCATCAAGATATGAACGGCAGTAATCGGCTCACCCTCATATTCCGCGACGGCATCGCCGATTTCCGGCCAACCCGCGATATCGACATTGTCTTCGCTCAAATTACGACAATGCTCGGCCAAGGGCGTGTCGAGGCTGGCCAGATCGGCCATTAATATATCCGCTGCGGCGTCCAGATCGCCGCTATGCACCATCGCCTCTATCCGGCGCTGATAATCAGCCTCGGCCTGTTCGTCGGCCCAGGCCTTTTGCAAATGATGTTCCATCGGTTTCGCCCCTCGCGACGTTTTAGCTGAACATAGGATTAGCGTGTAATCATGTGGAATTTGTAAACTGGCCGTTTCCGCCGCATTTCCCTTTGAATTGCCTCCCCTTCCCGCGCTAAAGACCAGCGATAGTATCAGGAGAAACCATATGCGTATCGGCGTCCCCACCGAGATCAAGGTTCATGAATATCGGGTCGGCCTCACGCCCTCTGCGGTGCGCGAATATGCGGCGCACGGGCACAAGGTGATGGTGCAATCGGGCGCGGGAGCGGGGATCATGGCGACCGATGCCGCCTATCGCGCGGCGGGTGCGTCAATTGTAAAAACCGCAGAAGAGATTTTCGCCAAGTCCGATATGGTGGTGAAGGTGAAAGAGCCACAGCCGAGCGAGTGGGTGCAATTGCGCGAGGGGCAGTTGCTTTTCACCTATCTGCATT
The DNA here is from genome assembly GCA_963732535.1 of uncultured Alphaproteobacteria bacterium. GTDB lineage: Bacteria > Pseudomonadota > Alphaproteobacteria > Sphingomonadales > Sphingomonadaceae > Sphingorhabdus_B. The sequence goes on from CAVSZW010000007.1 coordinate 131,690, forward strand.
TGGCCCCCGATCCCAAGCAGGCGAAAGGGCTGATCCAGTCAAAATGCACGGCAATCGCCTATGAAACGGTGAGCGATGATAAAGGCGCTTTGCCACTACTTGCGCCGATGAGCGAGGTTGCAGGGCGGCTGGCTGTGGAGGCGGCAGGCGAGGCAATGCGGCGTTCCGAAGGCGGCGCCGGGATTTTGCTGGGCGGCGTCCCCGGCGTGCCAGCAGGCCGCGTCTGCGTGATCGGCGGCGGCGTGGTTGGCACCCATGCGGCGCGCATGGCGGTGGGTCTGGGCGCGGAAGTGACCATCGTGGACCGATCGATCCCGCGCCTGCGCCAATTAGACGAATTGTTCCACGGCCGCGTCCGCACCCGCTATTCCACGCTCGACACCATCGATCATGAAATCAGCATTGCCGATGCGGTGATCGGCGCGGTGCTGATCCCCGGAGCCGCCGCGCCAAAGCTGGTGACGCGGGCGATGCTTAAGCATATGAAGCCGGGATCGGTGCTGGTCGACGTTGCGATTGACCAGGGCGGTTGCTTTGAAACTTCGCACCCCACCACCCATGCTGAACCGACCTTTGTCGTCGATGGCATCATCCATTATTGCGTGGCAAATATGCCCGGAGCCGTGCCGCAAACCAGTGCCGCCGCGCTTAACAACGCCACACTGCCCTACGGACTGGCGCTGGCGGACAAAGGATTGGATGCGCTCCATTCCCACAGCGAAATCGGGCGCGGATTGCTTGCCGGACTGAATGTCCACAAAGGCAAGGTGACGAGCAAGGCGGTGGCCGAAAGTCTCGGGCTGAAACATGTCGAACCAGAGGTAGCGCTAGCCGGGTGACGAGCCGGGTGCTAGACGGCCCAAATGAATAGAGACAGCAGAGTCACCGGGCATCAATTGGCCGCCATGCTGGGCCTGTCACAGCCCACCGTATCACGCGCACTGCGCGGTGACGTGCGGGTGAACGAGGCAACGCGGCTGCGGATAACCGAGCTTGCCCGCGAGCTGAATTATGCCGTCGATCACAATGCGTTGCGCCTTCGCACGCGGCAGACCAATACCATCGCCTTGGTCCTGCTATGCCGATCGGGCGAGAACCGCGCGAATATCAATCCCTTCTATCTGGCATTGCTTGGCTGCATCGCGGCTTCGGCGGCGGACCGGGGCTATAGCCTGGTCGTATCTTTTCAGGATGGCCCGCATAATTTCTTCGCCAATTATGTCGCCAGCGGCCAGGCCGACGGTCTGATCGTCATCGGCAGCGGCCAAAATGTTGAGGGCTGGCGCTTTTTTGCCGAACAAGCCGCACGGCAAGTGCCGATGGTGTGCTGGGGGGCGAGCAAGGAAGATCTGGTCTCGATCAAAAGCGACAATGTGCAAGGGGCAACGCTCGCCATCGACCACTTGCTTGCCAAGGGGTGCAAGGCCATTGCCTATATCGGCCCCACCGACAGCGAACAGCCGCAGTTTCAGGATCGGGTTGCGACCTATCACGCGATCGCCCAAAAACGCGGCCTTCCCGTGATCTGCCCGCCGTTGCCGGAAAACGCGGTGCGCGAAGATCAGGGCTATGCCGCGACGCGCTCGCTGCTCGATCAAGGCATAGTTTTCGACGGCCTTTTTGCCGCCAATGATTTTATCGCCTTAGGTGCCATGCGCGCGCTTTCCGAACATGGCCTGAAAGTGGGTCAGGATGTCCGCGTTGTTGGCTTTGACGGAATAGCGACCGGAGCCTATTCGCAACCCCCGCTGACCACAATCGAACAGGATTATCGCCAAGCTGGCGAGATGCTGGTCGATGTTTTGATCGCATCGATGAAAGGCGAGGAGGTGGCGTTTACTCCTGTGCCGGTTAGGCTATTGGAACGGGCGAGCGCTTAATTAAATTGGTGGCAGGGCTTGTATCGAACTATCTCGCGAAACTTCTGATAAATATTGATAATATAGCACGATGAAGTCATTCCCCCACATTATCCCCCACACTTTTTTACACCGTGTAAGACAAGAGTTAGGCAATCTCCCCAAATACCCCTAGCTCCGCTAGCAGGCCGCCGGGACGACATAAACCAAGTCGAACGCGACCTATGCAACCGACTACTGTGCGAAACGTGGCACAGGTGGCAGCAAAAAGAATGCTTTTTTCATGCTTAACCCCCAAGGGGGATTTGTTTTTGCGCAAGGGGGTGGGGCGTTAACGATAGCTCAAATAGGATCTGAAAAATTTCCGGACATTTTTTTCGAATGAAAGTTGAAGGCACGGCAATTTTGGCGCTTACCGGAATCGGCATGAGTAGATCCCGATAAGCAATAACATCAGCATGACAAACACACCGCCGGAAATTACCTCATAATATCCTAAAGCGCACAATCCGAATACCGCAGCTGCATTGAAGCCTTGATGAAAGGACTGCGAATTATCTCCATCATTATTCATACAGACCTCAGATCTTTCATGGCACGCCGCATGTAAGAGGATACTTCAGTTTGTCGGACTAAACTCGCCTGTACGCGTATTTACGACGCCATGAGGTCCAGCCTGTGTGTAAATGTCACCGCTGCCATCCGAGTAGGTTCCTGTCCCAGCTCGGTTGAGGATTATGGGCGAAGCGCTTCCAACTTGTCGCGAACCGTTATTAGCTTCCAGCGGGGAAGGATGTTTATCTAAATATCTGCGGCTGGCAGATGCCGATCCATAGGTTTCGTCCACCGAACTGCGCGCGCCCATCGGAATGTCACTTTGGCCTGCGCTGCTTTGAATCCGGTGCCGACCAAAGTCCGTAATCGATTCTGTGTCGGAACTGCTCGGAGCAAAAGCGCGGGAATCATACTGCGTAACAGTCCGTGCGTTTCCAGTCGATGCAAACGCGTTGCCTCCTTCGGACGTCTCCCATTCCAAACTTCCATTGACGGCAGCAGCAAGAGTTGCATTGTCCGAGTGATCTCCTTGCGCCGCAGCAAGGCGAAACCACCGAACTCCCTGTTCGTGATCAAGGGGAAGGCCCATACCAAAATAGTACATCGAGCCAATCGCGCTTTGCGCCCTCTTGTCGCCCAACAATGCGTATTTGCGAAGGATTGGCACAGCACTTGGATATTGGTCATTAAGCAGATAAGCCAACCCCTGAAAGAGCTCCTCAAGCTGTTCATTTTGAAGGGGTGCGTCCAATTTCGGCGAGGGCAAGTTCTGCCCTAAACTCAGCAACTGCGAGCTGTGAAGATTTTGACGGCATTCCCAGAAAACCTTCAACAAAGTCTCTTAGCCCGCCAGATACCATAGCTGTACCGAGACCAATGCCTCCAAGAAAACCACCAAGAACAAGCTTTTTGTCAATCATACCGCCTCCGGCGATTAGGGACGTACTTCCATATTACACACTATAGTTGATAAACTTAAAGTATGTAAACTGCGATTTGCGTCGGCATGGACATGCGGAAGCTGGTTGGAACGAATGTTGCCAGACTGCGTCAAGCGAAAGGCTTGACGCAGGAGGTTGTAGCGGCACGTTCGGGCTTCAGCCAACAGTATCTGAGTAGCCTCGAACGTGGCCATCGCAACCCAACCGTGATCACGCTTTATGAGTTAGCCCAAGCGCTCGGGGTAAGCCATGTAGAGTTAGTTGATACTGACGGAGATGCCTAGGATTTTGGTCGATTCCACGTTCCAAATACGAGCTTCGAGTTCACATTATAATGCAGGTGGCACCCAATAGCGTTGGTTTTGACCTTTGCTGGACCAATCGCGCTGCCGCTTCCAGCCGAGGCTCAATAAGACCGGGCTGATATACCGGCCTTGCGTCGAAAGAGCGCGTTCAAACTCGATCATGCTGTAGCGTCGGTTTCTGCTGACTTCAGGCACATTATCAAACCAATCAACAAAACGCTGTTTTAGGTCCGGTGTTGATAGCACCACGGTCTCGGCACCCAATTCACGATTTAAAGCTGAAATATAGGCTGAGCGCATCGTCATTCTCTCTCAAATTCGCTGGTGGTGGCGCAAGTTGTGGCTAGACGCACCCCGAAAACCCGAAACGGGATTGTTTCGGGATGAAGACCATTCCCCGAAACCCCCGAATTCCCTTTAGGGATTCGGGGGCGGGAAGACTTTCGGTCAAGCAAGACAGACCCCCAATTCATTTATGATAAGGTGGTGGTCGCGAATGAGTGCATCCATCGCTTCCTTTGCGCGTTCACCCTTCTTGCTTGCGGGGGCATTGAGGACGGCAGCAACGAGCACAAGAGCCGCCTTGTAATCTATACCCCTGCCGGGTTGCTGGAGCTGATTGCTCAACTCTAACAGTGCCGCCTTTTGCCTCCCGGTCGGCGCTTTTTTCCTAGTGGGAAAGAGGTGGGCAGTCTGCTGAACAGCGCAGCTCGTAATCGACATCCCGTCATCGTCTTGCCCGACTTTATATGGGACAAGGTCGAAGTCTCGGCTTAAATCTGAGCTATCGTCCTTTGCCTTTGTAATTGACCAACTGCGCGGGTTTTTCGAAACCTCAATGACAGTGTCCATAGCTGCAAGCAGAGACGAATGCCCACGCAAACCCTGTGAGCGGTTCTTTCCAGCATGATGGACCAAGATTACAAGCCCCTCCACCGCAGCTGCTAAACGCTTCGAGCTTGCGATGATCTTTCCCATGTCTGAAGATGAGTTTTCATCACCCCCAGGTGACGCCTGATTGAGCGTATCGACAATCACCACCGCTCCATTTCCCATTGCTGCGATGATTTTTGAAGCGAGAAGGTCTATGCCAGTCCCCGGTCAACAAGTGCATGTTGCGGCACCAAAAGCGAAGTTGGTCGGGGCAGCGCCGCTTGCTGTGCAATTCCATTGCGGTTGCGCGCTTGCCGATCCCACCCATGCCTTCAAGCGCGACGTAGACAACTGGCGTCTGCCGGACGCGAAAGCCAAACCAATCGGCAGAGCCTGCGGAGATAGCATATGCTAGGTCGAGGGCCAAAAACGACTTCCCGGAACCCGGGCAGCGCCATAGACAGCTGCCAGCCCCTGAGCAGGAAACACGTTGCGTACGACATACGGCGTTACAGGAAGCTGACGAAGTTGATCTGCTGTCATTAGCAGCGGCATTGAGCTGTGAGGCGCGGATGGCGGCGGGGCCTGCATTTGAAGAAGTCGCGACGGTTTTTCGCGCCAACCAGTCTGGCGGGCATAATGTGCAAGCGTTCCGAGGGTGATCCCGCGTGATTGATCAAAGCTCGCGAACAGCTTGTCGACCGCATTGGCATCATATCGGTGTAAGGTTTTACTCAATCCAAAGTATGGGCGATTTGCAACGCGCAATTCCATTCTGTCGACGCCAACGAGTAAATAATTCCCCGCCATGTCTCGTAGTCGGTATCGGACGATACGGCGTCCAACATATCCAGCACCGGTTCGACAAAAATGGGATGCTCCGGTTGCATGGGTTGCCCGAATTGCTTCTGCCTTATGACTGTTTTCTGAGCGGACTGTGTTGCCGAACCACTGCTGCTCCAGAGCAACAATCTCGTCAGTAAAGTCCAAAAGCGCGCCGCGCCCACCATGCCCGGTGATCGTAACAAAGTGCTTATTCGCATACAGTTCCCTCCCGTCTCCCGCATTGCCGCTATAAACTAGCGTGCGTGACAGCCCGAGCATCCGCAGACCTTTCCCGCTTGGGGAAGCCTCACATAAGGCCGACCGAGTTGCCGCCACAGCACGGAATACTCAGACATCCGGTCGCCGCAGTTGTCGAGATCGATTGCGGTTAGGTAGAACACCTCTCCCGCAACGGTAATTGGATGTTCTTCACTCAGGGCAACTCCGAGTCCATGCCCGATGCCGTTGTGGTAGGCATTCAATGCTTCTTGAAAGGTTAGCCAGTTCGCCGGATCGATAGGGTTCACATTGCGTCCGGTCGACGGATTTACCGGAATCTCAGGAAATTTGCCGTGCTCATTGATTGAACCTGCACGCCACGGGAACCAGCATTTTTCAGCTTTTAGCTGAGCGGGAATATTGGCGGGATCGAATGGCGGGATGACTGGCTTCACCGGTCGAGCGGAATTGATCATTTACCACCTCCGTCGTCATAAGGTCTAATATCTTTGATCGGAGAATGTCCGGCACCGAGAAAGCAGCACCTGCAAAATTCGAGCGCGTATCTCGCGACGATTTCGCAGTCTTCCTCTGGCATTCCCATAGGTGCCGCGAGTTCGAGCAAGGCATGTTCGTATTGTGGCATCGAGATAACCGCGCTTAGGAAGTCATCTGCCAACGCAATGAGCTGGAACCACGTTTCCCTGCCGGTGGCAGTTTTCAGCAGGTGCCAACGTCCGCAAAACAGGTAGGGCTCTTTCGCTCTGAGCAAAGCTGACAAGCCTTGCTGCGGCCGCGCAGTGGTCGGCCTCGGAATAAATCACGAAACTCATGCCATCACTTCAGGGCTATCGGGCTCGATGCCAGCCAACCGCCGAACGCTGGCAATCTTTACCAATCGTCGAGTCCCGATGCGGATGGTCTCAAGCTCGCCATGTGCGATAAGTTCGCCCAACTTAGTTTTGCCAATCGCAAGCATCTTACCTGCTTCGGCTTGGCTACATAGGATTGCTTCCACGCTTGATATCTCCGCTGCCCGGCACGAAATGGGACGCACGGAACTTCGTGGGTGGATTTCGGCTGGTTGCCGGTCACCGGCGAACCTAAATGGGGCGACGGCATTGTTTTGCATATTCTGTACCTCATTCAAATCGACGGGCGACCCAACGGGGTTCCTCCTTTATGCTATTCCATTCGAGACTCGAAGGTTGCGGAGAGGCCTTTTCCGTTCAATTCTCGCCTGAACGCATTTCGCGCCGTTTTCATGCCGTCCGGCGCATTTGTAACGGATCCAAGCATCAATTTCAGCCTTCCCTGAAACGTGGGCACCTTTTGCACCTTGCGTCGTTTTCTTCCTTGATAAGTCGGCGGCATCGACCTGAACATCATCCAGTCCTCACATCGTCAATTCCGAGCGCGGTTCGAATGCGTACACTATAATCGTAGTCTCCATTCTTGGCCCTCCCACAAAATTCTGCTGGACACTGCGCACGAATTCAGTCCGCTCTCCCAATTCGGAATCATCGCCTGTGGTTACCCACCCCAGCACTCGTCGGTAATTGTGCCATTAGTTGAACTTGTTCCATTCCTTCCCAAGTGCGACGTCGCTTCGTACGCAGCGTCAAAAGTATGAGGGCGGCATTCGCCTCCACCATCCCTTGGGCGGCCCCAGCGCTGCTGTTCGAGGGCGATTTGTGTCGATGACGCAGATGCTTTCTCCTCGAATGCCAGCGAGGTCAGTGCTTCTCGAGAGCGTAAGAGTGACTGATTACTCATTTGCCGCCTCCTCGCCTTTCTGATCGGCACGACCGCCCACTGCCAGCCGCACCGCTGGCGCAATATCGCCCCCAGTCCGCCATAAACTTCACACGCTGGCCCGGTTGGCTAGGCGTGCCGAGATAGGTTGTCCGTCGATAGGCAGCCTGCACCGCATCGGGTGTTTTGTGTGCAAGGGCGGCTTCAACCACAGCATCGGGATAACCCTCATTAGCCGCCCAGTCGGTCAGCGCGGAGCGGAAACCGTGGACGTGGTAAGGCTCGCTCATATCGCGCAGCACCTTCAACAGCGTCATATCGGACATCGGGCCGCCGTTGACACCGGGGAAAACCTGATCGGTCCCTTCCTGCTTCAAGGCTGCCGCTTTCGCCAGCACCGCCAGCGCGGCGTCAGACAAGGGAACCAATGCGCCTTGTTCCGCTTCATGTGATCGGCGGGGATCGTCCACAGGCGCGCTTCAAGGTCGAACTCGCTCCATTCCGCCAGCCGCACTTCTTGACTTCGCACACCCGTGAGTATCAGCAATTCTAGTGCCAGCCGTCCATATGAAGGCTTCCGGCGCAGTACGGTGAGAAAGCTCGGAACAGCCACATAGGGCATGGCCTTGCGGTTTTCCTGCTGCTTCACTTGCCGAGGCAGGCCACGCCGGCTTTCAGACTGCCATTGCCCGAGGGGGCTTCGGTGGAGCGCCAACCTTTCGCGTGGGCATAGTCCAGCACCGTACAAATCCGATTGCGCACTTGGCGTGCGGTCTCGGGGATTTCTTGCCAGATCGGCGTCAGCACTGTGATGATGTCCGCCGCCATGATGCCGCCAGTCGGCACGTTGCCCAGCTTGGGAAAAGCGGAGTTCTCCAAGCTGGCGAGCCATTGCCGGGTATAGACAGCGCTTTTCCAGCCTGCCTCATTCTCCGTGTGATATTGGCGCGCAGCTTCACGGAACGTCACCTTGGACCCAGTCTCGTCTTTCTTTTCCGCCAGAATGTCGCGCCGCTCAATCTTGACCGCTTTGCGAAGTCCGCTGGCCTTGTCACGGGCATCGGCCAACGTTTGCAGCTGGCGGAACCAAGCCCGATATCCTGCCGTTTGCCATCCCGCTGGAGTCGCAACGTCCAGGACGCACCTCCGCGTTTATCCACTTTCAGAAATAATCCGTCACCATCCTGATAGGTGCCGGGATTCGCCAAGCTGCCTTCACCGCAACCGCCGTCAGCTTGCCCATGTTCTTCCCCCACACTTTCTTCCCCCACATTCGGGGATCAGAGTGTGGGGAAAACCCAATATTCCCCCCACACTTCCCCCACATTACGCTCCGATTGCAGGCGCATAGCGGCGGGCACAGGCGAGCCTGTACGGTAAGAATAACCTAATGTTTCCCGAGTTTCAACGGGATTGAGCGGTTGCTTGCGATAAGGTAATTG
>CAVSZW010000008.1:0-286013 GCA_963732535.1 uncultured Alphaproteobacteria bacterium
GCGTGGCCAGGATGATCGGCGGCAACGGGCCCGCCGGCCGTTCGGCGCCTCGGATGCCCTCGACGTAGGCGCGCATGTCGGCCAGCGGTCGGCCGGTGGTGATGCCGAGGCGATCCATCGCCGGGCTCGTGGCTGACGCCCAGACCCGAGCGGAACCGACCGCCGCTGACCTCGGCGAGGTGACCTGCGGTGACCGCCACTTCGGCGGGGTGGCTGTGGTAGATCGGCTGGATGCTGGTCCAGAACGGGATCGTCGAGGTGACGTGGGCCAGCGAGCCGCACAGTGCGAGGTTGCCGTGGATGCCGGGCTGGCGAGACCGGCGAACCCCGTCCGATCGGCTTCGGCGGCCACCTCGAGCAGCGCAGTGCGCTTGGTGGGCGTGCCGATGACGGAGAGCGCTGGAAGACGATCCATCGCGGCACGGTACCGACGCCCGTCGGCCGATAGCGAGCCGGTGCGCATCGACGCCACAACAGGCCGCGGACAACAGGGCCGGCCGCATCGTTCAGATGCGGGCGGCCCTGATCAGCGACGCTGGCGTCGGTCAGAACACGTAGCCGACGACGTCGATGACGAAGTGGGTCTGGTTGACCCCAGCGGTCACCTTCACCTTGCCCTCGGCATCGATGGCGACGGTGGCATCGGCACCGACGATGGCGCCGGTCTGGAACCAGTTCGCCGCCGACGTGGCGGGCTGCACCGTGAGTGCGTTCGAGTACAGCTTCAAGAAGCCGGCGCCCACGGCGTCGGTGACGGTGAGGCGCACCATCGCAGCGGTGGCGCCGGGCGGCACGGCGAGACTGTGGCGCCGGCGCCGTTCGGCGCCGGTCGCCAGACTGATCGACGCGGGTCTCACCCTGCAGCATCGGGCCGGCGGTGCCGATCCGAGAGTCGTAGGCGCGCACGGGCTCGGCGAGCAACTGGATGTTGCCCGACAGCGTCGTGCCCGCGGCCAGCTGGCCACGGACTGCGCCGTCGGGGAAGTCGGCGTTGTGCACGTTCACGTAGAATCCGGCCGGCTCGGCGACGATCTCGGCGGCGAGCACCGGGTGGCGGGGCGCACGCCGACGATGTGGGCGTGGGAGCGGTGAGGGTGACCTCGACGGCGCCCGATGCCCCGGCGACGCCGCGATGGATGTGGGCCATCGTGGCGGTGGCGATGCCGGCGACCCGCAGGTCGGCGCAGACCTCGCCGGTCACCGGGTCGATGGTGATGGCGGCGGCGCCGGTGCCGTCGGTGTCGCCGGGGCCGGGTACTTCGGTCGAGCCCTTCAGCTCGGCGGTGAACGGGCGGGCGACGGCCTGTGCGGCAGCGCCGGACCCAGCAGTGTTCCGCGCGCTTCCGCTCACCGACCCGGGCCGAACGCAGAGCGGCGCCGAATCCGAGCACGCCGATCCCGAACGCGGCACGTGTGCCGACGACTGGGCTGGCCGATCTGGAGCTGGACTGTGCTGTGGTTGCCGTCATGTGGACGACCTTCCTTTCGGTCGGGGTACATTGACCGCCCGCTGCCGGCCCGTCGGTACCCACAGCCGACGCCGGCCCAACCAGCCGACCGGGTCACGACGGGTAGGGTGCGGCCGATGGGGCCTCTTCGCGTCGGGATGGTGTGCCCGTACAGCCTGTCGGTGCCCGGCGGCGTGCAGGCCCAGGTGATGGGCCTCAGCCGCGAGCTGCGCCGGATGGGCATCGAGGTGCGTGTGCTGGCGCCCTGCGACGGCCCGCCGCCTGCCACGTTCGTCACCCCGCTGGGCAACAGCCTGCCCACGTCGGCGAACGGCTCGGTCGCTCCGCTGGCCCCCGATCCGTCGTGTCAGCTGCGCACCATCCGCGCGCTCACCGACGAGGAGTTCGACGTGCTGCACCTGCACGAACCGTTCGTCCCCGGGCCCACCCAGACCGCCACGCTGCTGCACACGGCGCCGATCATCGCCACGTTCCACTCGGCGGCGAGAGCGCCGCGCTACAAGTACCTGCGCCGCCCGTGCTGGCCGCCAGCCATCGGCTGGCGCACCGCGTGGCGGTGTCGAAGGATGCGCTCGAGCTGGTGCACCGCTACATCGGCGGCGAGTACGAGATCTTGTTCAACGGCGTCGAGCTCGACGCCTACCGCGATGCCGCCGTCAAGCCCGCCACCACGCCCACGATCTTCTTCCTCGGCCGCCACGAGGAGCGCAAGGGGCTCGACGTGCTGCTCGCAGGCGATGCGCACCTCCCCGACGAGGTGACGCTGTGGGTGGCAGGTACCGGGCCCGACACCGAGCGACTGCAGCAGTCGGTGGCCGGTGATCGCCGCGTCGAGTGGCTCGGTCGACTACCGACGCCGACAAGATCGCTCGGCTGAAGGCGGCCACGGTGTTCTGTGCGCCGTCGCTCCACGGTGAGTCGTTCGGGGTGGTGCTCATCGAGGCGATGGCTGCGGGCACTGCCATCGTGGCCAGCGGCCTCGACGGCTACCGCAACGTCGCCACCGATGACGTCGACGCCGTGCTGGTCGAGCCGGGCGACGCGGAGCAGCTGGCCACGGCGCTGAAACGGGCGCTCTACGACGACGAGCTGCGTGTGCGGCTGACGACCGCCGGCCAGACGCAGGGCCGACGACTTCTCGATGCGCACGCTCGCCGAGCACTACGCCGGCACTACCGGCGCATCGCCGCCGACCGCGACGAGCGCCGCCGGCTGCTCGACGAGGCGCACGAGCGGCGCCGACCGTCTCGTATGCTCGGTCGGGTGGTCGCCCGGCTCCGACCCCTGTCGAGCAGCCCACACTCGAAGGCCCGCACTCGCAGTGGTCGTCGCACCGACCGCTCGAAACGGAGAGCTCATGATCTGGATCGTGTTGGCGGTCGTCGTCCTGCTGGTGATCATCGCCATCGTCACCTACAACGGGCTGATCCGCAGCCGCAACCAGGTCGAGAACGCCTGGTCACAGATCGACGTGCAGCTGAAGCGCCGCATCGACCTCATCCCCAACCTGGTCGAGACCGTGAAGGGCTACGCGGCGCACGAGAAGGAGACGCTCGACGCCGTCATCAAGGCCCGCAACGCCGCCATGGCCGCGCCGACCGACCCGCCACGCGCAGGCGGCCGCCGACAACCAGATGACCGGCGCGCTGCGCCAGCTCTTCGCACTGAGCGAGGCGTACCCCGACCTGAAGGCCAACCAGAACTTCCTGGCCCTGCAGGAGGAGCTGAGCGCCACCGAGGGCCGCGTGGCCTACGCCCGGCAGTTCTACAACGACTCGGTCCTGAACTACAACAACAAGCTCCAGGCCTTCCCGACGGTCATCTTCGCCAACATGTTGAAGTTCGAGAAGCGTGAGTACTTCGAGGCCGACGAGGCGGCCCGCGAGGTGCCCAAGATCGGGTTCTGACGGCCTGCCTCGACGAGGGTGCCAGTGGTCGACGGGGTCCACCGTTACCCTGTCGGTCGTCATGTTCGATCTCATCCGTGCGAATCGTCGTCGAAGCGTCGCGCTCGTCGCCGGGTTCGTCCTCTTCCTGGCCCTCGTCGGGGCGGCCGTCGGCTGCCTGATCGGGTACGGCCTCGCCGGCACCCTCGTCGCCCTCGTCTTCTCCGGCGCGGTCGCGTTCGCCTCGTACTGGAAGGCCGACGCCATCGCGCTCGGCCGTCAGCCGGGCCAAGCCCGCCGACCCGCAGGAGTACCAGCGCCTGCACAACCTGGTCGAGGGACTGTGCATCGCCAGTGGCCTGCCCAAGCCGCGCGTGTACATCGTCGACGACCCGGCCCCCAACGCCTTCGCCACCGGGCGCAACCCCCAGCATGCAGCCATCGCGGTCACCACCGGCCTGCTCGAGAAGATGAACCGCGTCGAGCTCGAGGGTGTGCTCGCCCACGAGCTGTCGCACATCCGCAACTACGACATCCTGGTGTCCACCCTGGCGGTCACCCTGGTGGGCAGCGTCGCCATCCTCACCGACATGGCCATCCGCATGATGTGGTGGAACGGCGGTCGGCGTTCGCCGCGAGGGCGACCACGACGGACGGCGAAATCCGCTGGCCTTCGTGGGTTTCGCCCTGCTCATCCTGGCCCCGATCATCGCCAAGGCGATGCAGGCCACCATCAGTCGCCAGCGAGAGACCCTCGCCGACGTCACCGCGTGCCAGATGACCCGCTACCCCCCGGGGCTCATCTCCGCACTCGAGAAGCTGCGCGACGACACCACCGTCACGCATTCGGCCTCGACGGCCACCGCACATCTCTGGATCGAACAACCCATGGCCGGCGTGGGCGACGAAGGCCGCTTGGGCTCGATCCACCGCATGTTCGACACCCACCCCCCGCTCGAAGAGCGCATTGCCTTGTTGAGGGAACTCTGATGCAGCACACACGCAGTCGCCTGACCGCGGTCGCCCTGATGGCCACCCTGATCGCCGCCTGTGGTGGCGGCGGCGACACGGCCGAGAGCACCACCACGGCCGCACCCACCACCACCGAGGCTGCCACCACCACGAGCAGCACGAGCCCGGCACCCACCACCACCGAGGCCGCCTCCACCACCACCGAGGCCCCGGCAGAGCCGGTGATGCCGCTCACCGGCCAGCCGATCACCGACCCGGCGAAGGCCGAACGGCCGGCGCTCGTCGTGAAGATCGACAACCACCCGCAGGCCCGCCCGCAGTTCGGCCTGAACAGCGCCGACATGGTGTACGAGGAGAACGTCGAGAAGCTCACCCGCTTCGCCGTCGTGTTCCAGAGCCTCGACTCCGATCCCGTCGGCCCGATCCGGTCGGGCCGCACGCAGGACATCGCGCTGCTCGGCTCGCTCAACCAGCCGCTGTTCGCCTGGAGCGGCGGCAACGCAACGTCACCAAGGCCATCCGTGAGCAGCGACCTGGTCGACCTCAGCCCGTCGTCCACCGGCAACGACGGTGGCTTCTTCCGCAACAACCGCAACGGCGAGGACCGGGAGCACACCCTGTACCCGCGGACCGCGGTGCTCTACACGCTCACGCCCGAGGGCCACGGCCCCCCGCCGCAGCAGTTCACCTACCGCGGCCGGACGAAGCGTTCAACGGCGAGGCCACCACGGCGTCGACCTCGACATGGACGGCGTCGACGTGAACTGGACGTGGGACGCCGACACGGCCGGCTACCTGCGGTTCCAGGGCGGCAAGCCGCACAACGACGCACAGCTCGGCCAGGTGACCACCGCCAACGTCGTCGTCCTCGAGGTCGAGTACCAGCCGAGCCCCGCCGACGCCCGCAGCCCCGAGGCGCAGACCGTCGGGACCGGCCGGGCTGGGTGTTCACCGGCGGCGTCATGATCGAAGGCACCTGGACCCGCGACGACCGGCTCGAGCCGTTCCAGCTGCTCGACTCGAAGGGTGCGGTACCATCGCCCTCACCCCGGGCCGCACCTGGATCGAGCTCGCCCGCACCGATTCGGTCACCCCTCTCTTCTAGGCCTGGTGGTCGCGCCACCCGACAACGCAGTGGGCCGCCGCGGGCGGACGGGTACGCTGGTGCCATGAGCTCGAACACCGCCGCGTCCACCGGCACCTACCGCGGTCAAGCGCGGTCTGGCCGAGATGATGAAGGGCGGCGTCATCATGGACGTCGTCACCGCCGAGCAGGCCAAGATCGCCGAGGACGCAGGTGCGTGCGCGGTCATGGCACTCGAGCGCGTGCCGGCCGACATCCGCCGCGACGGTGGCGTCGCCCGCATGAGCGACCCGGAGATGATCGAGGGCATCAAGGCCGCCGTCACCATTCCGGTCATGGCCAAGGCCGCATCGGTCACTTCGTCGAGGCGCAGATCCTCGAGGCGCTCGGCGTCGACTACATCGACGAGAGCGAAGTGCTCACCCCGGCCGACGAGACGCACCACATCGACAAGTTCGCGTTCACCGTGCCGTTCGTGTGCGGCGCCACCAACCTCGGCGAGGCGCTCCGTCGCATCAGCGAGGGTGCCTGCATGATCCGCAGCAAGGGCGAGGCCGGCACCGGCAACATCGTCGAGGCCGTTCGCCACCTGCGCAACATCATCGGCGACATCCGCAAGATCACCCAGGCCGACGCGGCCGAGCTGTTCCAGTGGGCCAAGCAGCTGCAGGCTCCGTTGCCGCTCGTGCAGGAGATCGCCGAGACGGGCAAGCTGCCCGTGCCGCTGTTCTGCGCCGGTGGCATCGCCACCCCGGCCGATGCCGCGCTGGCGATGCAGCTCGGTGCCGAGGCCGTGTTCGTCGGTTCGGGCATCTTCAAGAGCGACGATCCGTCGCCGCGTGCCAAGGCCATCGTCGAGGCGACCACCCACTTCCGCGACGCCGACATCCTGGCCAAGGTGTCGCTGGCCTCGGTGCCCCGATGACCGGCATCGGGATGGACGAGATCAACCAGCGCTACGCCGAGCGAGGCTGGTGAACGCAGCCGATCGGCGGGGGAGGGCCGCCAGGTGAACGCCGGGCATCGGGGTGCTCGCTCTGCAGGGAGCGTTCGGCGCACACGAGCGCGTCCTGCAACACCTCGGCGCTGACACCCGACAGGTCCGCACACCCATCGACCTGGCTGCCGTCGACTCGCTCGTCATGCCCGGCGGCGAGAGCACCACGATGTCGCGGCTGCTGCACACTGCTGGGTTGTTCGACCCGATCGCTGCCCGACTCGCCGACGGCATGCCCACGTTCGGCACGTGTGCGGGCATGATCCTGTTGGCCGACGAGGTGCTCGACGGTCGACCCGATCAACGCAGCTTCGAGTCATCGACATCGCCGTTCGCCGCAACGGCTACGGCCGGCAGATCGACAGCTTCGAGCACGACGTCGACGTCGCCGGACTCGATTCGCCGTTCCACGCCGTGTTCATCCGCGCGCCGAAGGTCGAGCCGCCGGCCTCCCGGGTGCAGGTGCTGGCGAGTCTCGACGACGTGCCCGTGCTGGCTCGGCAGGGGCACGTGCCGGTGGCGGCGTTCCACCCCGAGCTCACCGACGACCAGCACGTGCATGCGATGTTCGTCGACATGGTCCATACTGCTCGGGCACACGCTGCCTGAGCCACATCAATCGGAGTAGTCTCATGTCCGGCCATTCCAAATGGGCAACGATCAAGCACAAGAAGGGTGCCGCCGACGCTCGCCGGGCGAAGGTCCCGGTACGACCTATGACCAGAACCAAGCCTATGTGAATTATGTCCGCAGGCTGCAGGCCGGGCAAAGCGGGTTTACCTGCTATGCTTCGCTGCAAATGCCGCGCTAAATCCAGACGCCGCATCAAACATTGAAATTTAATGCCCTTGCGCTAGGCCGGCGTCATGGTCCAGCCCGTTATCCGTTATCAGGCAGAACCCGCCGATCAGCGATTGATCGAGGCGCTCGATCAAATGACGCTGATCTATCAGCGCCGCTCCGGGATTACCCATATGGTGACCGAACCGGTTCCGCAGATGTTGGCGGCCATGGCGGGCGCAGTGCTGACGTGCCGAAGTCCTGAAGCGCCTGGCCGAGAATTATGATTTTGAGGCGGGGCAGACGCGATGGCGGCATCGCCGCGCGGCTGGAGGAATTGGCCGACTTAGGCCTGGTGGAGCGCATCGCCGATGCATGAATTTCGCGTCCGCGTTGGCCCTGTTGCGTTTCGCATCGGATCGACTTGGGCGGCAGCCGATTGAGCAATTGGCGGCACTTTATACAGGACTATCCCGACGCCCGACATCCCCGATTTCAGCGTCCGGCTGGAGGCGACCAGCTGTGTTTCGCCGTTTTTTCCGGAACAAGTGGCGATCAATGGCGATTATATGCTGCCCGATGCCGTGCCTTTGCCGTTCGATCAGGCGTTGCTTGCCGCCGAAATGGGGATGAACCTGCAAATGGCGCTCGGCTGGCGGCGGCATTTGTTGCTGCATGCCAGCGCAGTCGAAAAAGACGGCAAGGTGCTGGTGATGACCGGGCTTTCGGGGTCGGGAAAATCGACGCTGTCGGCGATGCTCGGGCGACAATGGCTGGCGCTTCATGGGTGACGAATTTGTCCTGATCGATCCGGACAGCGGAGAGGCCGCGCCCTTTCCACGCCTGATCAGCCTGAAGAACGAAGCCATTGCGGCGATGGAACGGCCGCACCCGATGCCGCTTTCGGCCCTTTGATGGCGGGAACGCCAAAGGGCGATATCCGCCATCTGGTGCCCCCCGCCGATGCCATCGCGAGCATGGACAAGGCGCGCCGCCCGCTGTTGCTCTGTTTCCGCGTTTTGGCTATCCGGCGCCGTCCGCGAATTGGGCTCGGGTGAGATGTTCATGCGGATGACGCAAGCCTCGACCAATTATGTGGCGCTGGGCGAAACCGGCTTTCGCCGCGATGACGCGTTTTATCAAAACGGTTCCCGCGCGGGCGATTGATTACCGCTCGGGCGAAGAAGCGATGGCATTGGTCGATCAGCTTTGGGAGCAACTGACGTGAAGCGCGATGCCATGTTGCTGGTTCGGGCGTTGCGCGATCCGGCGGGAACGGCGTCGCTCGATGCGGAGGGCTGGACTGCGCTGATCGCGATGGCGCGGGCCGAACAGTTGATCGGAACACTGGCGGTTCGGCTAGAAGGGCAGACGGTGCCCGGGGCCGTCGCCGCGATCTTGGCCGACGCCCGGATCAATGCCGAACATCAGCGCCGCTCCGCCTTGTGGGAGGCGGAATGCGCGGCGCGGGCATTGGCCGATTATCCGGGCAAGGTCGTTCTGATGAAGGGCACCGCCTATGTCGCGGCCGGGCTGAAGGCGGGGCAGGGGCGGCATATCGGCGATCTCGACATCATGGTTGCGCGCGAGATTTGGCGCGGTCGAGGCGCTGTTGCTGGCAAAAGGGCGGTTGGGAATGGGTGAAGGAAGACGCCTATGACGACGCCTATTACCGCGATCACATGCACGAACTGCCGCCGATGATCCACAAAGAGCGCGACCGGATGATCGATGTGCACCACACCATATTGCCGCTGACAGCGGGCCGACGCCCGATGCAGTGGGGATGTTGGCGGAGCTAAGCCCGTCCCCTGTAGGAAGGGTTAGTGCTGGGCCTGTCAGTCCGGCGCAGTGATTGCGACTAACCCGCCCCCGACAACCTCCCCCTAAAGGGGAATGGGCTTTACATCTTCTCCCCACCCGACATGGTCATCCACTGCGCCGCGCACTTGATCGCCGATGGGGACTTGGCCGGCGGCCTCAGAAATCTGTGGGATATGCATTGCTTGTTGAGTGAATTTGCCGAACCCGCTTTCTGGCGATCCTGCGCGAACGGGCCGGGCATCACGGCCTATGGCCCGATGTCCTGCGCGCTGCCCGTCTTGCAAACCGCCTTTACCGGACCGATATTCCAGACGGTTGGCGGAGTTCGGCAATGACCGACCGGCTCTTCATCCGCTGCATGACCGCGCGCGATGGCTGGGGCCGCTCCACGCGCAAATTTACGCGCCTTGCCTTCTACATCCGCTCCCATCTGCTTCGCATGCCTCCATTGATGCTGGCGCGGCATTTGTTGACGAAATGGCGCAAGGCGGGACTAGCGCGCTTAAGCTGCATTCACTTAGTAATGCCTTGAACAACTCGGTGTTATAAGAGACATGTTCAAATGCATCGGGTAGTTTCCACAGATATAGGGCAGCAAAGACTGTCATATCAAACAGGAGGATACGATGCAGCTATTCATCGCAAATTTTTAGCTCGCCGAAATGTCATTTAGCGCGTCGAGCAAAACGCACAGTCGATCGGGTGATCGCTAAACCAGCCCGAGACGAAAGCGCCAGCTGACGAAGATCGTCAAGGTCCTATGTGCAAAAGCTTTTGGAGCCTCGTACTCGGGGAGACTGGATCATTTTGCCTAACTCGGTGAGGATCAATTCGGGCTCCATACGCTCGACGCGCTACAAACCGGGCAGTGGGTTCGGGCAACCGATCACAACACGGGTTGGCGAAGCGGCGGATATTGAAATCTACAGGGTATCGAAAATGCGCGCTAGTCGCTCGCTGGATTTTTGTCCGATAAAGTTTGAAGACATTTACAGAAATACGCCACATCCTGGAAAGGATTATGCCAAACGCGGTACTTACCAAGGGCTCCGGTTCTGTGGCTGCATATCTGTCATACAGCACAGGACGCTATGCGCCAACTTCGGTTGCAGGTGACCATGTGAACGATGGGGTTGGCATGGATCCCGTCATATAGTCAAGGGATCAGACTGTCCTGAGTGAAAGCGCGTGTAGCGTGTCGGATGAATTGATCATAATGATCGATCATAGCATCTGCGTCTAGCTCCTCAACGCCGGTGTTAAGCTGAAAGCCAAAGCTGACGGCGATGCTGGGGATGCCAGCGTTTTTCGCCGCCATCACGTCGTGGATGGTATCGCCAATATAGGCGGCACTGCCTCCACCTGCGCGCGCGAATCATTTCATGAATCGGCGCGGGCGGAAGGCTTGCTGTTTTCCTTACCCAGCGTATCGCCGCCGATCACAAACGCCATGCGATCCAATAAATCGAGTTCGCATAAAAGGCGCACCGCGAGGCTTTCAAATTTATTGGTCACCACGCCGTATTTCACGCCCGGTAGCATCAAATTGCTCAAGCACGGCGAGCAACCCCGGATAGGGCCGCGTTTCGACCGCGATATTTGCCTCATAATATTTGAGCAAGCGCGCGGTAGAGCGGTTTGAATTCGTTTGCGGGAATTCCACCGGTCGCCTCCAGCCCGCGTTCGAGCATATGTTTGGCACCAAGGCCGATCATCGGCTTTACCTGTTCCGGCGGTCAGGCTTGGCCCGCCCCGCCAAGCACAGCGCGTGGTTGGTCGCGTGGGTAAGATCACCCGAGGTATCGAGCAAAGTGCCGTCGAGATCGAAACCGATGATGTCAAAGGGGAAATTTTGCTGGTCATGCTAACTGGGATTGACTGCATATTCTGGAATCTGCAACATTTTGCTGGCATAGGAGCCGTCATGACACAAATAGCCGCCATCATCCTCGCCGCGGGCAAAGGCACCCGCATGAAATCCGACATGCACAAGGTGCTGCACCCGATTGCGGGTCGCCCGATGCTGATGCACCTGATGGCGAGCGTTGATGCGCTGTCGCCTGCGAAAAAGGTGGTCGTGGTCGGGTCGGCAAGGAGCAGCTGGAGGCGGCACTGGCGGGCTCGGCTGACTTGGCGGTGCAGGAACCGCAGCTTGGCACCGGCCATGCGGTGCAAATGGCGGAGGGGGCGCTGGCGGGCTTTAACGGCGACGTGCTGATCCTTTATGGCGATGTGCCCTTTGTGCCGACCGCGACGATGCAGGCGATGGTGGACCGGCTGAACGCGGCGGATGCGCCTGCGGTGGTGGTGCTGGCCTTCGAACCCGAAGACCCCACCGGCTATGGCCGCGTGATTGTGCAGGATGGCCGCATCGTGAAGATGGTCGAGCAAAAGGACGCGACCGAGGCGGAGAAAGCGGTGAAGCTCTCCAACTCCGGCCTGATGGCGGTGAAGGCGGCGGACCTATTTGGCCTCCTCGCCCGCGTGACCGATGATAACGCGCAGAAGGAATATTACCTGACCGACATCGTCAACATCGCCAATGCCGATGGGCGGGCGTGTGTGGCCGTGACGACTGATCCGTTCGACGTCGCAGGCATCAACAGCCGCGCGCAATTGGCGGAGATGGAGGGCGAATGGCAGGCCCGCCGCCGCGTGCAGGCGATGGACGACGGCGCGACTTTGATCGCGCCAGAAACCGTCTGGTTTGCCTATGACACAGTGATTGGCCGCGACGTGTTGATCGAGCCAAACGTCTTTTTCGGCCCCGGTGTGACCGTAGCGGACCACGCCAAAATCCGCGCCAACTGCCATATCGAGGGCGCGGTGATCGGCGAGGGCTGCGAAGTCGGCCCCTTCGCACGGCTCCGCCCCGGCACCGTGCTGGAGGAAAAAGCCAAGATCGGCAATTTCGTCGAAGTTAAAAAAGCGCGCTTTGGCAAAGGCGCAAAGGCCAATCATTTGAGCTATATCGGCGACGCCGATGTCGGTGCAAAGGCGAACATCGGCGCAGGCACAATCACCTGCAACTATGACGGCTATTTCAAATATCAGACGGTGATTGGCGAGGGGGCGTTTATTGGCAGCAATCAGCGCCTTGATCGCGCCGGTCAAGATCGGCCGCGACGCGATTGTCGCGGCGGGCAGCGCGGTGTCGCGCGATGTGGCCGATGGCGAGCTGCGGCTGGTGCGCGCAGAGCAACTGGTAAAGCCCGGCTGGGCGGATAGGTTTCACGATGCGATGCGCCATAAGAAAGCAAGCCAGAAGGCGGAGAAGAAGTAATTTTGCTTTCGATTAGCCCATGAATATGGTAATAATTATCGATGAAATCGAAGCCGATAATCTTGGGCGATGAAGCCGCTGCTAAGCTTTTGGCAGTTGAAGGACTACACCTAACGCCAGCCTATCGCAGCCGTATCGATGCGTTGCGCGACAAAGGATTGACCACCGATCAAATTCGCGAAGCATTGATCGCCGATCTACACACACGCAAAGCCGCTTGATATTTGACTGGCTACGGCAATTTCGATGATCCCTATTGCTTTAAGGGCAGTTCTGTCCTGCTCAACAAGCACGGCATAACATCTGCGGGCGAACTTGAAGCGTTTGAAGTTGCAATGTTCACATTGCGATCAACGCAGCCGCTACCCACTGGCAATTTCGATCCTGCTCATTACCGTTCCGTTCACCACCACCTATTTCAAGATGTTTATGAGTGGGCAGGAGAATACCGAGCGATCCGCATTGCCAAGGGTGGGTCGATGTTTTGCTTTCCAGAGCATATCGCAGAGCAGATGGAATTGCTGTTCGCTTCATTGGCGACGGCCCATTGGCGGGCGGCGGATCGCGTGAGGATTTCATCGCCGCCGCCGCAAATTTCCTCGCCGACCTAAACGCCATCCACCCGTTCCGCGAAGGCAATGGCCGGACGCAATTGACCTTTTTGTTTCTGCTCGGCGAACGGGCAGGGCATAGCCTGGACATGGCGCGGATCAGGCCAGAGGCAATGCTCGCCGCGATGGTGGAGAGTTTCCACGGGCGGCTTGGGGCGTTACGGGTGAGATTGATTGGATTTGTGGGTGATGGATTTGAACGCATGATTCGTGTGCAGCAAACAGTAAAGCCCGACAGCCGAGCGATTCCATGACGCGAAGCGGATGAGGTAAGCACGGTGGGAGCAATTATGAGGCTGAAAATGCATTGGACCAGCGAAAAATCGCATGGGCCGAATAATTATCTATGATCGACGCATCGCAACAGAATTAAAGGAGGTTTCGAGAAGTGCATGGAAACGGATTATCGATCTGGATATTCCAGATGACTATGATTTTGAAGACGGAATGATCGGTTGTTGACGTGCGGGTTGCTCAGTTGCGAAGGTTTGACGCGTTCTGATTGACAAGGCGATACATTTAACGCTCGCCGTCGAGTCGTCACCGAAAGATACGGAAGTAATGTTGCTAAATCCTTGAGATTCAAAAGGATGGTTGACTATCTTCATGTGCTTGGCGGCATTGATGACAGCTTCCTGATAATCGCCCATACGCTGGAATTACCGGCACGACATTTCTTCAACACTGATGCATTTCGCGAAGAGGCATAAGCGACTTCGCATGTAGCATCGTTGGATTACGCCAGCAAGAACGACCATTTGGCATAAGAAGCTTTCCAGTTGGTGAGGAATGTGAAGCCAGCAAGTCTTAGAGTCGCACTGCCGGATTTTTGGACAGACGATTTCTGAATCGATGATCTATAGCGACGACAGGCGAGCTACTTGAGACATTATCGTCGAAGCAATACGTTCCAGTCTTGAAAACGGGTATGCTCAATTTTTGGTCGAATCGAGCTGAAAGTCTTGACATGATATCATGATATGATATCAGTATATCATCATGACTCGAATCCTTGTCGATGTCCCTGAGGACGATGTCAATGGCTGGATCAGATCGCCGCGAAGGGCAAGTCGCGCGCGGCTGTCTTGCGCGAAGCGGTTTCCGACTTATCTTCAGAATATTGCGCGCAAAAACGAGGATTTGATCGAAATATAGTTTGGCGCTGTGAAGGCGCGGCATGGCGTTGATCGAGCCAACGAGTATGATCGCAAGCGCCGTGACCGCAATGGACGCGGCCTGTGGGATCGATGACTATGAGGAAGTGCGCGCAGGAATTGCCTGACATGTTCGATGAATATGATGACATGGAGCGAGCGCAATTATCTTGCGTTGACGCAAAAAGCCGCAGCGAAGCCACAAAAAGAAGGCTGCATGAGTGGCTATAGCCTTGACACCAATATCATCATCGATTCGCTTAACTGGAACATGATCCGGCACAGAGATTATGCGGAACTTTGACGCGGGCGCAGCGATTGGGTCAGCCGGATGGTTTGGATTGAAGTGATTCCAAAGGTAATGAAGGCGAGTGGTTCGGGAAGCAAAATAATTTTTTGTCGCGCTTTGGCGTAGACGAAATTGATGATGAAATTGCTCAGCCGGGCTGCGGCTCTGCGTCGTGAACGGCCCCGGCTGAAATCGATGGACGCCATCATCCTTGCAACCGCGCTAATTCGCGGTCGCGTACTTATTACACGAAATACAAAGGATTTTCCGGCAGAGATGCCGGGTATCCGTGTTCCCTATACGCTTTAAGAAGAAAGACCGAAAAACCATGTGCGGAATTATTGGTATTGTTGGCAAATCCTCTGTCTCTGACCGTCTGGTCGATGGCCTGAAGCGGATGGAATATCGCGGTTATGACAGCTCGGGCGTTTGCACGGTGCGGGACGGCCAACTGATCCGTCGCCGGGCAGAGGGCAAGCTGGCGAATCTTGTCAACGTGTTGAAGTCTGACGACGCGGCGGGCAATATCGGCATCGCGCATACCCGCTGGGCCACGCACGGCGCGCCGACCACAAGCAACGCGCATCCCCATGCGACGGGAGAGGTCGCGCTCGTGCACAATGGCATTATCGAAAATTTCAAACAGCTGCGTGACGAACTGACTGCGCGTGGGCGTACGTTTGAAAGCGAGACCGATACCGAGGTTGTCGCGCATCTGGTGTCGCGAACAGGTCGAGGCTGGGCATTCTCCTGCCGAGGCGGTCAAGGCTGTGCTCCCCCGCTTGCGCGGAGCCTTTGCGCTGGCGATTGCGTTTCGCGAATTTCCCGATTTCCTGATCGGTGCGCGGCTCGGCGTCGCCCTTGGTCGTGGGTTACGGTGACGGCGAAACCTATCTGGGGTCAGACGCGCTGGCGCTCGCGCCGCTGACGCAACAGATTGCCTATCTGGAGGAAGGCGACTGGGTCGTCATCGCCCGCGAAGGCGCGCAGATTTTTGATAAGGACAACAATCCGGTAGAGCGTGAAGTCACCACTTCGGGCGTGTCGGCGGCCTCGATCGAAAAAGGCAATTACCGCCATTATATGCAGAAAGAGATTTTCGAGCAGCCCACCGTGGTCGCCCAAACGCTTTCCAGCTATATCCGCCCCCTCGAACAAACCGTCGCGCTGCCGCAGATGGATTTTGATTTGGCTGGCGTAAAGCGGATCACCATCGTTGCCTGCGGGACAAGCTTTTACGCGGGGATGGTCGCCAAATATTGGTTCGAAACCTTTGCCCGTGTGCCGGTCGACATCGATGTCGCATCCGAATTCCGCTACCGCGATCCGGTGTTGGAGGAAGGCGGTTTGGCGCTGTTCATATCACAATCAGGCGAGACGGCGGATACGCTGGCGGCCCTTCGCCATTGCAAGGAAAATGGCCAGACCATCGCCGTGGTCGTCAACGTGCCTACATCGAGCATGGCGCGAGAGGCGGACCTGTTGCTACCCACCCATGCTGGCCCCGAAATCGGCGTTGCCTCGACAAAGGCGTTCACTTGCCAACTCGCCGTGCTGGCCGCACTCGCCGCCCATCTGGCGCTGGTCAAGGGCAAGTTGACCGAGGAAGAAGAACGCGAAATCGTCCGCCACTTGATCGAAGCTCCCGCCGCGCTCAACGCCGCATTGGCGCATGACGAAGACATTGCCGCCATGGCCCATCTGATCGCGCCTGCGCGTGACGTGCTGTATCTCGGTCGCGGCCCTGATTATCCGCTGGCGATGGAAGGCGCGCTAAAGCTGAAAGAAATCAGCTATATCCATGCCGAGGGCTATGCGTCGGGCGAAATGAAGCACGGCCCGATTGCATTGATCGACGAAGCCGTCCCCGTCATTGTCCTTGCGCCATCAGGCCCGTTGTTCGAAAAAACCGTCAGCAACATGCAAGAAGTCCGCGCCCGCGGCGGCAAAGTGGTGCTGATTTCGGATGCAGAAGGGGATCGCGGAGGCCGGAGAAGGCTGCCTCGCCACGATCGAAATGCCGTCGGTCCATCCCCTGATCGCGCCATTGGTGTACGCCGTGCCGGTGCAGTTGCTGGCGTATCACGTGGCCTGCGCGAAGGGGACCGATGTGGATCAGCCGCGGAATTTGGCGAAGAGTGTGACGGTGGAGTGATTGACCCTGATGCTCCGCCATAAGTTCAAATCATCGCGGGCAAGCCACAGGAAATTCGGCTACTGCAAAGTTCCGGAACCCATCAAGCTTTCCGACTATACAATGAGAACGCTTGGCGCGCCCATTTCGCACTCGTCGCGCGTGAAATGGGTTTCAAGGGTTCGGGTCGACATTTTCGTCGAAAAGACGGTGAGTTTGTGCAAGCCGTAAATCTGCAAGGTTCGCAATATGGAGGGAAATTTGCGGTAGAATCTGGGATCTCCAACCAGTCAACATTCCGGATGAGGTTGGACAGGCAAATTGACCCTAAGTCGATAAAGGAGATCAATTGCGTTTTTCGTAGTCGACTAACCTACGAAAGTTTCGACATTGGTGGAGCTACGGCGACGATCCAAAATCCAAGCAGGAATTAGCCATTTCAGCAGCACAGCTGTTCCGAGAAAGGGCAATGCTTTATTTCCATGAACTGCCATGCTGTTTGCCGAAATATATCCTCTCCGGAAGAAATTGGAAAAACTGCCCCGGAATTTATGTCTTGCCGACCTTGCATTGTTGCGAGATAAGGCGCGGACAACTGCGAACAAGCCAAGCAATTCGCACAGCTTGCAAAGGCTCGAGGCTGTCTTCAACGATATTGGAAAGGCTATTCTCCAATAAGGCAATCTATTGCGCTGAATTGGCACAAATCTGGGAAATTCAGGTGACATAAGACCAATTGCATCCTCACCCCCGCTCCAACCCCGCACAAGCCCCCGTCACCCACTCCAGCACATCCCCATCCAACTGCGGCCCGACCACTTCCAGCACCCGCGCGTGATAATCATCCCACCAGCGCAGTTCGTCGCGGGTCAACAGGGAGGTATCGACCAAGGCCCGGTCAATCGGCGCAAAGGTCAAAGTTTCGAAGCCGAAATAGCGCCCCTCCGCCCCTGCAATCGCCCGTTCTTCGACCAGCACCAAGATTTTCGATGCGGATGCCGTATTCGCCCTGTTTGTAATAGCCTGGCTCGTTCGACAGGATCATGCCCGCGCACAAGGGTTCATCTGCGCCTGCTTGCCCGCCTGAAAATTTGGCGATGCGTTGCGGGCCTTCGTGGACGGCGAGGAAGCTGCCAACGCCGTGACCGGTGCCGTGCGCGTAATCGAGTCCCTGCGGCCCAAAGCGATGCCCGCGCCAATGTGTCGAGCTGTGCGCCGCGCGTGCCTTCGGGGAAGGTTGCCAGAGCGAGCGCGATATGGCCTTTCAGCACGCGCGTGAAGCGGTCTTTCATCTCTGCTGTGGGTTGCCCCGGTCCGACCCAGATCGTGCGCGTCACATCGGTTGTTCCATCCAGATATTGCCCGCCGCTATCGACCAGATAGACGCTGCCCGGATCAATCCGCCGGTTTGATTTTTCATCGACCTTGTAATGCGGGCTGGCGCCATTGGGGCCGGCGGCGGAGATGGTGTCGAAGCTTAGGTCTTTGAGCATCCCTGTGGCTTGCCGAAAGCCATGCAGCTTTGCAGCGGCATCAAGTTCGGTAAGGCCTCCCTTATGCGCGGTTTCGTTCATCCAATGGAGGAAACGGGTGAGCGCTGCCCCGTCGCGGGCTTGCGCGGCGCGGTGCCCGGCTTGTTCGACAGGGTTTTTGATCGCTTTTGGCAATATCGTCGGATCGCGCGCCTCGATGATGGTTGCGCCTGCCGCTTTCAGCGCGGAGAAAATGGCGGAGACCGAGCGGTCTGGATCAACCGCAATGCGCTTGCCCGCCATCGCTTTTAATTCGGGAACGAACTCGCCCGGAGTCCGCAACCGCACCGCATTGCCCAGATGGGCGCGCACTGCATCGCTTACTTTTTCGGGGGCCACAAACAGATCCGCCGTGCCATCGGCATGGGCCAGCACAAAGCTTAACGCCACCGGCGTGTGCGATACATCGGCCCCGCGCACATTGAGCAACCAAGCCACCGAATCGAGCGCCGAAACCACCGTGCTGTCGAGCTGGTTTGCGCCCAGCCACTCCGCCACCGCCGCACGCTTTTCAGCGCTATTCTGTCCGGCGTGCGCGTCGGCATGGACCATCAGTTGCGCGTCGCTTTTACCCGGCTGATCCGCCCAAACGGCATCAATCGGATTGCGCGTCACCGGAACCAGTTCTGCCCCTTTGGCTTTCAGCGCCTTGGTAGCAGCTTCTACCCAGCCCTTGGTGTGCACCCATGGGTCAAAACCAATCCGCGCACCTTCGCCGAGTATGTGCCTTCAGCCAATCGGATATGCTCGTTTCCGGCACGCCGACATATTGCCAATGCTGCCCATCCACTTGCTCGCGCACTTGCAACGTGTAGCGCCCGTCGGTGAAAATCGCGGCTTCCTCGCTCAATACAACCGCCGATCCCGCCGACCCACCAAAGCCCGTTAGCCAGCCCAAACGCTGGGCATATTCGCCCACATATTCGCTCATATGCTCATCGCAAATGGGGATGACAAAGCCGTCGAGCTGGTCGGTTTTCAACTGCACACGCAGGGCGGCGAGGCGGGCTTCATAGGTGGACATGAATCTATTCCGTTTCTAAAGACGCCAGTCATATAGAGAGAAAATGCTTCCCGTGAAACCGCTCCTGAAATTTGGCACGAGCCTGGCGCTGGTGTTGAGCATAGCGCCCGCCTTTGCCGCCCCTAATGACACAGCCCAGAAAGCCGATATGACCAATAAAGACAGCGTCCAACCCCCCGTCGCCGAAAAGCGCCCACACAGCACGACCCATCATGGCGTGACAATCAGCGACGACTATCACTGGCTGCGCGACGCCGATTATCCCAAGATCGACGACAAGGAAGTGCTCGATTATGTGAAAGCGGAAAATGCCTATTTCGAAGCGCAGATGGGTCCGCAGGCGGCGCTGACCGAGACGATATTTCAGGAGATGAAGGGGCGGGTGAAGGAGGATGATTCTTCCGTTCCGCAAAAGGATGGCGACTGGATTTATTGGTCGAAATTTGACGAAGGGGCGCAGTATCGGAAGCATTTTCGGAAAGCCGTTTCCGGTGGTGCCGATCACCTGATCCTCGACGAAAACCAGCTTGCCAAGGACAAGGAATATTTCCGCCTGGGTGCTGCCGAAGTCAGCCCTGACGGCAAATTGCTTGCCTATGCCTATGACGACAATGGATCGGAACGTTTCGATCTGCACATCCGCAATCTGGAAACGGGCGCGGAATTGAAAGACATCATCCCCGGCACGCTTTCCAGCATAGTGTGGAGCAGCGACAGCGGCGGCCTGATCTACGGCCTCGCCAACGAAAATTGGCGCACCGACAATGCCTATTATCACCGGCTGGGCGACGATCCCAAAAAGGCGAAGCTGCTGTATAAAGAGGCCGATATCGGCTTTGGCGTGGGCGTCGGCATCACCGCGCAAGAGGATTGGATCGTGATCGCCACCGGCGACAATGTGACCAGCGAAGTGCGGCTTGTGCCCGCGAGCAATCCCACCGCCGAACCAATCCTGATCGCGCCGCGCAAGGAAGGCCGCCAATATAGCGTCGATGTGCGCGATGGGGTGCTCTATATCCACACCAACGACGATCACGTCAATTTCCGCATCGCCACCGCCAGTCTGAAGACGCCGGACACATGGACCACGATGATCGCGGGGTCGGACAGCCATTATCTGACCGGGCTTGCTTTGTTCAAAGATTTCTTCGTCACCGAAGGCCGCGATAGACGGCCTCGATCAGGTCGAGGTGCGGCGATATGATAGCCCGACCAAGGCCGAACCCATCGCCTTTGCGGAGGCAAGCTATGTCGCGGGGCTGGGTGATAATCCCGAATATGATGTTGAAAAGCTGCGGCTGGATTACGAATCGATGGTCACCCCCGCCACCGTATTTGATTATACGGTGGCGACCAAGGCGTTTGAAACGTTGAAGGTACAGGAAATTCCGTCAGGCTATGATGCCAGCCAATATCAGACCGAACGGGTAATGATCACCGCGCGCGATGGCGCGAAAGTGCCGGTGTCGATCCTGTCCAAAAAGGGATTTAAGAAAGACGGCAGCCAGCCGCTCCATCTTTATGCCTATGGCGCTTACGGCTATGCCATGCCGCCGGGATTTTCGGCCAACCGGCTGTCGATGGTTGATCGCGGGTTTGCCTATGCCATCGCGCATATCCGGGGCGGAGACGATCTGGGCTATCAATGGTATCTCGACGGCAAGCTGGAAAAGCGCACCAACACCTTCAACGATTTCGTCGATGTCGGGCGCGGGCTGATCGAGAATGGGATATACCTCGAACGGAAAGCTGACCGCGAGCGGCGGCTCGGCGCGGCGGCGAACTAATGGGCGCGGTGGTCAACCAAGCGCCGGAAATCTTCGGCCCCGTGGTCGCGCATGTGGCCTTTGTCGATGTGCTCAACACGATGCTCGACGACAGCCTGCCGCTGACGCCGGGCGAATGGCCCGAATGGGGCAATCCGATTACGGATAAGGCGGCGTTCGAAACGATCCGCGCCTATAGCCCCTATGACAATGTGTCGGCCAAAGCCTATCCGCCGATGCTGTGGACGGCAGGGCTGAATGATCCGCGCGTCACTTATTGGGAACCGGCCAAGATGGTCGCCAAATTGCGGGCGATGAAGACCGATGATAATGTGCTGCTGCTGAAAACCAACATGGGTGCGGGGCACGGAGGGAAGTCCGGGCGTTGGGACAGGTTGCGGGAAAATGCGGAGGAGGCTGCGTTTATTTTGTGGCAGATGGGGTTGGGGGAGTGAGTTGACTAAATAGTCCATCAGTCGTCGTTAAGATCTGGCCATTAACAACTTCCGACGCTGTCGAAACGCTTTATCCTTGCCCTTTATGAATGCGACGCATGGCTGTTTGCGTTTCGGCATTGGGAATGCGCACATCAAAGGGCAGAGCTTTGTCGGAGCACGACTCGCACTAGCATCAGCCGGATTGCGTCGGAAACAGACAGTCCCATTGCAAAGGCCGTAGCTTCCTTCTTCAATCCCGTATCAATCCGGAAGCACGGACGACATCAATAGCAGCCATAAGGCTTTCATTTTTCGCGCTACTTTGTAGCTACAAGTGATTTATGAAGATTTTCTCTCTCGTCGTCAATGACACTCCCCTTCTGCACCATCCCAGAGCACGGTTAGCACGTGCAGCACATTGCAGGACCATCAGAACAATTGAGAACTGCTGAAATCCGAATAAATCACTGAAATAACTACGCAATATTTCAAATAGAGTAATATATGTTACGCTAAGTCATTTAAGATAGCAATTATGTTGTATCTTGGTAGTTTAAATCCAATATGATAGTATTTCGGATCGATTGAGATAATACCTGAATCATTGAAAATAGTTAAGTCCGACATAAGCTCCTGAAGCGTCATTAGCCGAATGGACGAAAAGAACGAAGTTAGTATACGAACGCAGGCTGGCGCGATTGCGAAGCAAGCAACTAGCGTTGCGGGACCTGCATCGCCAAATGTCGAACAGACTTTGGACAGAAAGGCAAACAAAGGCTTTGCAATCCCCAAAACTATGCCGATTGATCCTGAAAATTGATGGATGAAATGACAAAGAGGTGCGCAAGTAAATTCACTCAAACTTTGTCTTACCCTGTGGTGTTGCACATGGGATAATTCCTTTTCGTCTTAAATAAGAACGTGACATGGCGAAGCATCAGGTTTTAGAGGCCAGCGAGGCCGAATACACGTGGTCAACGCGTATGTTGAAGCTTAAGGAACTTCACTTTATCGACATTAAGCCCGGTAAGTCCGGATCGAATGTAGCAATGCCATCATTTACAAACCACATCTGCCGTTATCAACCGTTGGCATCATACCCATAAAACGCCGGGTTTGTCGAACAGAAGCGAGCAATCAATTCGTTTAGAATGGGCGATTGATAACAGGGAAGAGGATATGAGCTGGAGTCCTAACTCCATTGATTGATCAGGCTGCTGCGCCGACAGCGCCACTAACTAAGTGATCGAGGAAATCGCTCTAATGCGTAAAATCGAAACCGTCAGTCTGTTCAAACGCGACTATGAAGCGCGAGAAGAAGTCCGATCCCAAGCTTGATCGAGAAACGATTCCGTGCTGAAGATGTTGGCGACGGAGCGTTCCTGCCCGCTGTCCGTATCTATCATCCTATAGGCGTCGGAGCGGATGAATATTTCGGATTGATCAAGGTAAGCTAGACTGCCATTGATTACGCTAGCGCAACGCAAGCTGACTCGCAGCGCTTTTCTTGCGAGGCCGCACAACGAGATTGAGGGGCGGCATTAAACCCTTCACCCAAAACTTCACCCCAACCCCCACCGACATCGACGAGCTTGGCCATGTCAACAATGCGGTGTGGGTGCGGTGGATACAGGATATGGCGACGGCGCATTGGGCGGCCACTGCCGCGCCCGAACATGTTGCCAGCCTATATCTGGGTCGTGACGCGGCATGAGATTGATTATCGCGGGAATGTGGCGCTGGGCGAAAGCGTTACTGGCCGGACATGGATCGAAAAGCCGCCCAAGGGTGCGCGCTTTGATCGGCGGGTGGAGTTTGTGAACGCGGCTGGCAAAGTGATTGTCAGCGCGAACACCAGTTGGGCGATGCTTGAAAGGGCTTCGGGGCGTTTGATGCGGGTTCCAGCGGAGGTCGCTGCCCCGTTTATTGAGGGACATTAATTAGGGACAGTATATAATTAATTCGGCTGGGGCACGCTAGCTGCCTCGGCATTGCCCAATTAATTATATACTGTCCCTAATTAATGCGCGCGCCATCCAAAGCCGTTGCACCACCGTCAGCGCGCATAAAGCCGCAAAAACCATCGCCAACACTCCGAACCATGTTGGGAAAAAACAGAAGGCGATGAAGAAGGCGATGGTTTCTCCGCCTTCCATCAGGCCGCTGGAGTAACGAAAGGCTTTGTCGCTCTGCCCTGACATCCTGCTTGGCCAATATCGCGGCGAGCGCCAGAAAGCTGACGGCGGTGAGGGTGAAGCTGGCGACCAGCCATAAGGCCGGGAGCAGGTTTTCAGGGTCCGCCAGCGCAAAGCCCAATGGCACGGCGAGATAGAAACAATAATCACACAGGCTATCGAGATAGCCGCCCCAAGCCGTTGGCCCGCGCAACCGGGCGACGGCTCCGTCGAGACCGTCGAGTGCGCGGTTTGCGGCGATCAAGAGCAGGGCGGCGGTCCAGTTCTGATCGATCAGCGCGAACAAAAGCGGGGCTGTCAATGCGGCCCCAAACAGGGTGATAGCATTGGCACCAATCCCGCTGCGCGCAATTATTTCGGCTGCGCGGTTGAGCGCTGGGTCGATCCATTTGCGGAGCCGGACATCGAACATCGCTCAGGCTTTGCCCAATCTATCCCGCAATCCTGCCAATGCCCCGAACGGCCCGGCTTCATCCTCACCCTTTACGCCCGCTGCTTTCAACAATGCCGCTGCATCGGGGCTGCGCGGGAAGGGATCGAGAGCCAGCGCCAAGCTTTGCGCGACGGCCTCGCCCAAATCGATCACGCGGCCATTGTGGAACATGGTGTCGCAATCATCGGCATCGAGTTCAACTTCGCCATCGGTGGCTTGGTCGTCTTCAGGAACGAAGCGGATGTGCACGGGTTCGGCGACATGCGTGTGCAGCGGAACGCCGCTGGCGACGCACGCTTGCGTTACTGATGCACTAAATTGTCCGTGCGTGACAAAGGCATCGTCATCACGGTTCAGGCTGAGGGTCGCCGATAGCTGATCGATCGAAAGCAGATCAAACCGCTTGGCAAGCGCATTCATTTCATCGGTATTTGCTTCAATTGTGCGCGAAACTGCTCCCTCACCGATTTCGGAAAGTGGCACGGGTCGACTAAATTCGGGTACATCACTCTCACTCATCACCGGTTCATCTCTTCAAAGCATATTGAATTTGCCATATAAGGATGCAATGGCGACATTCGAACGAAATTTGAAGGCTCCATCATGCCACGCAATCGCGTAACACACTATGCCGCAATCCTCGCCCTTGGCAGCGCAACCTTGCTTTCCCAAGGCTGCACCCAGTTGCGCGGGCATCAGGGCTATGTCGGCGATGCAACGCTGCTCGCGTCTGTGCAGCCCGGCGTGGATAATAAGCAATCGGTGGAGGCATCCTTGGGTCGCCCCACCTTTACCGGACAGTTCGGCAGTAATGACTGGTATTATTATGCGCGCGATACCCGCCAGCTTGCCTTTGCCCAGCCGCGCCCAACGGGACAGTATATTCTGCATGTGCAATTTGACGCCGCAGGCAACGTGACGACGGTGAAACAGGGTGCGATGGAGGGCATCGCACGCATCTCGCCCGAATCGGACAAGACGCCGACATTGGGCCGAGACAAGAGCTTCTTTGAAGACCTGTTCGGTAATATCGGCGCTGTAGGCGGCGCGGGCGCAGGGGGCGCAACGCCCAACAGCCCGAACTGATTAGGGGCCGGTCCCTAACCGGCTACACCTGTAGAAGCGAGCACCGCGAGCGCCACCAGTTCCGAAGCGCTCGATGCCATCGTTGCAATCTGCACCGGCTTTTCCAATCCCAGCAGCATCGGCCCGATAATCTGGTCTCCGCCCAGTTCGCGCAATAGCTTTGCCGAAAGATTGGCCGATTGCAGCCCGGGCATGACCAGAACATTGGCCGGCGCTGACAGGCGGCAGAACGGATAGTTTGCCATCAGTTTCGGATTGAGGGCCACGTCGGGTGCCATTTCGCCTTCATATTCAAAGGACGGCTTGCGTGCATCGAGGATGGCAACGGCGTCGCGGATATTATCGAGCCAATGCCCCGCCGGATTGCCAAAGGTGGAATAAGAGAGGAAAGCGACACGCGGCGTGTGCCCCATGCGGCGGGCCACAGCGGCGGTCTTTTCGGCGATATGCGCCAGTTCTTCGGCGCTCGGCCGTTCGTTCACTGTGGTATCGCCCATGAAAATCGTGTGCGATTTGCCGACGAGTACGTGGATACCGAACGACACTTCGTCCTTTTTCGAATCGAGCACATAGCGCAAATCGCGCGCCGTTTGGGCAAAGGTGCGGGTGACGCCGGTGATCATGGCATCGCCCTGTTCCAGCTGCAGCATCAGTGCACCAAAGATATTGCGATCCCGGTTGACCATGCGTTGCACATCGCGGCGCAAATAGCCGCGCCGTTGCAGGCGTTCGTAAAGGCGGTCCACCATGGCTGGGACGAGCGGACTGGAAACGCTGTTGTGGATTTCATAGCTTTCGGGATTTTCAACGCCCATCGCGTTTAACTTGGCCAGAACCGCCAAATCCCGGCCAACCAGCACCGGCGTACCATAGCCATCCTGCCGGAATTGCACCGCGGCGCGCAGCACGACATCCTCTTCGGCTTCGGCAAAGATCACGCGCTTCGGATTGGCGCGTGCCGAGGCATAGACATGCGCCATCACCGATGTTGTCGGATTTTGCCGCGCGTTCAATTGGGCACGATAGGCTTCCATATCGGCAATCGGCTTTTGTGCCACGCCGGTTTCCATCGCTGCTTTGGCAACGGCAGAGGACACGACCACCAGCAAGCGCGGATCGAACGGGGCGGGGATGATATAATCGGGGCCAAAGCTGTAGGTGATGCCGCCATAGGCCGCTGCCACATCTTCGTGCACCGTTTCGCGTGCCAGCTCGGCGAGCGCATTGGCGGCGGCAATCTTCATTTCTTCGTTGATCGTCGTCGCCCGCACATCGAGCGCACCCCGGAAAATGAATGGAAAGCCCAAAACATTATTGACCTGGTTTGGATAATCCGAACGCCCGGTGGCAACGATCGCATCGGGACGGGCCGCCTTTGCGTCGGGCGGGGTGATTTCCGGATCGGGATTGGCCATCGCAAAGATGATCGGCTTGTCCGCCATCGATTTCACCATGTCAGGGGTCACCGCCCCCGCGACCGACAGCCCCAGAAACACATCCGCACCCTTCATGGCCTCGGCCAGAGTGCGGCATTCGGTGGGCACGGCATGGGCCGATTTCCACTGGTCCATATTATTCGGGCGGCCTTGCCAGATCACACCCTTTGAATCGCACATGATCACATTATCGTGGCGCACACCCATGGCTTTCATCAATTCGGTGCAGGCAATGGCCGCAGCACCCGCGCCGTTTACGACAATCTTTACCTCGGATAATTTCCTGTCCGTAAGCAGGCAGGCATTGATCAGGCCCGCAGCGGAGATGATCGCCGTTCCGTGTTGATCATCGTGGAACACCGGAATGTTCATTTTCTCCCGCAGGGCTTGCTCGATAATGAAACATTCGGGAGCCTTGATATCTTCCAGATTAATCCCGCCAAAAGTGGGTTCAAGCAATTCCACCGCGTCGATGAAGCGGGTAACGTCTTCGGTCTTTACCTCGATGTCGATGGAATCGACATCGGCAAAGCGTTTGAACAGGACGGCCTTGCCCTCCATCACCGGCTTCGATGCCAGCGCCCCCAAATTGCCCATGCCAAGGATCGCGGTGCCGTTGGATATCACCGCAACCAGATTGCCCTTGGCGGTATAATCATAGGCGGTAGATGGATCGTCGGCGATGGCTTGGACAGGAATGGCAACGCCGGGGGAGTAAGCAAGGCTCAAATCGCGCTGCGTTGCCATCGGTTTGGTCGCGACAATCTCGATTTTTCCGGGGCGACCTTGTGAATGGAAGAGCAGGGCTTCTTGTGCGGTAAATTTGACGTCGCTGTCACTCATAGGGAAGATCGATCTTTGCTGCTGTTGCCGGTTTAATTTTACAGGCCTTCGGCATCGCGATGGTGCACGGTGCCGAAGCCTCCTCGTCATGCTGGCTCTAGCGGCAGGTCGATCAAAGGCGCAACGGATTTATCCGCAGATTTTATATTCACGACATCGATAGTGCGGGCGGAGGCGGTTGCGCCCCATGCCAAAGCGGTTATGCCGATCATCCATGGAATCGCGTTCGCAACCAACCGGCAAAGCCAAATCGCCCTCGCTCCCCGGCCTGTCAACGCCGACGCCGATGATGGTGCAATATCTGGCGTTGAAAGCCAAGGCGGCGGATTGCCTGCTGTTTTACCGGATGGGAGATTTTTTCGAGCTGTTCTTTGATGATGCGAAGGTTGCATCACAAGTGCTTGATATCGCGCTCACCTCGCGCGGCGAACATGGCGGCGCGCCGATCCCGATGTGCGGCGTTCCGGTCCATGCTGCCGAAGGCTATCTGGCACGGCTGATAAAGGCCGGAAAGCGCGTCGCCATCGCCGAACAAACCGAAAGCCCCGAAGCGGCCAAGGCGCGGGGCGGATCGAAAACATTGGTTTCGCGCGACATCATCCGTTTTGTGACGGCGGGGACGCTGACCGAAGACAGCCTGCTCGATAGCTGGGCATCGAACATGCTGGTGGCGCTGGCCGAGGCGGGCGGCGAAATCGGAATTGCCGCAGCGGATATCTCGACCGGACATTTTGAATTGGTGACCGTAAACGCGGGTGCGCTGGAGGCCGAACTGGCGCGGCTCAACGCAAGCGAGATTGTGGTGGCCGATGGATTTGCGGGCATGCCCATCGGCGCGATCATCCGGCCCAAGGACGATTTTGATAGCATGGCCGGGGCGGCCGCTCTCACCAGCCATTTTGCCACCGATGCCTTCGGCAATCTGGCCCGTGCCGAGCTGGCCGCGGCGGGTGGCTTGCTCGCCTATCTGCGCCATGCGGGACAGGGCAATATGCCGTTTCTCAAAAGCCCCGAACGGCGGCGGGTGGCAGAACATCTGTTGATCGATCAGGCGACCCGCGACAGTTTGGAGATCACGCGATCAACCAACAGCGGTGGCCGTGCCGGATCGTTGCTCGCCGAGGTGGACCGGACGATCACCGGCGCGGGCGCACGGCTGCTGGCCGCCGATCTGGGCGCGCCATTGATGGACCGGTCGAAGATCGAAGGTCGGCTCGCGCTGGTGCAATGGTTCCACGATGCGCCGTTATTGCGTGACAGCATGCGTGTGGCGCTGCGCCAACTGCCCGATATTGCCCGCGCTTTGGGCCGTGTGGTGGCGGGGCGAGGAAGCCCGCGTGACTTGGGCCAAATCCGCGATGGTCTGGATGGCGCACGGGCTTTGCGCGAACGGCTGGGAGCGATGGCGGAACGGCCTGCGTTGTTAGAGGCGCTGCTTCCATGCCTCGATGGTCACGGGGCCATGGTTGAAAATTTCACGCGTGCTCTTGTGCCGACACCGCCGACCGAGGCGAGCCAGGGCGGCTATATCGCCGAGGGCTATGATGCAGCGCTCGATGCGCTGCGCGTGGCCGGACGTGACGGGCGTGCGGCTATTGCAGCGATGGAGGCGCGCTACCGCGCAAGAACCGGCATCGCTGCGCTCAAGATCCGGCACAATGGTGTGCTCGGCTATTTTGTCGAAGTGCCCGCCAAAAACGGCGATGCCTTGATGGCGCAGGGGAGCGGCTTTACCCACCGGCAGACAATGGCGGGCGCGGTGCGGTTTAATTCGCCCGAATTGCATGAAGAAGCACTGCGGATCGGTCAAGCATCCGGCCATGCGCTTGCGGCCGAGGCCGCGCATCTGGAGGAATTGATCGCCACCGTCTTGGAGCGGCGCGATGCTATTGCCGCCAGCGCCGATGCCTTGGCGCGGATTGACGTGTCGGCGGCGCTCGCCGAACGCGCCGCAGAGGGCGGCTGGTGCTTGCCCGAATTTGTCGACGGCGCTGAACTGCATATCGAAGGCGGGCGGCATCCGGTGGTGGAAAGCGCACTGGCAAAATCGGGCGAGCGCTTCATCTCCAACGATTGCGGCCTTGCGCCCGACAAACGCCTGTGGCTGGTTAGCGGCCCCAATATGGGCGGTAAATCGACCTTCCTGCGGCAGAATGCGCTGATCGTGGTATTGGCACAGGCGGGCAGCTATGTGCCTGCCGCCTCGGCGCGACTGGGTCTGGTGGACAGGCTGTTCAGCCGCGTTGGCGCATCGGACAATCTGGCGCGCGGGCGTTCCACCTTCATGGTCGAAATGGTCGAGACCGCCGCCATTTTGGCACAAGCGACCGAGCGCAGCTTTGTGATCCTCGACGAGGTTGGCAGGGGAACCTCGACCTATGACGGGCTGGCTATTGCCTGGGCCGTGGTTGAGGGCATCCACGAAGCCAACCGCTGCCGCTGTCTTTTCGCTACGCATTATCACGAACTGACCCGTCTCGCTGATAGCCTCGACGCCCTCTCGCTCCATCATGTGCGGGCGAAGGAATATAAGGGCGATCTGGTTTTGCTCCACGAGGTGTCCGATGGACCCGCAGACCGCAGCTATGGCATTGCGGTGGCGAAGCTTGCAGGCCTGCCCCCGGCAGTGTTGGCGCGCGCATCGCAGGTGTTGGAACGCCTTGAAAAAGGCCGCGCTGAAACCGGCGGAATTGCGGCGGGCCTTGGCGATATGCCCCTGTTCAGTGCCGCCCTTGATGCGGCAGAGGCAAAGGTGGATGCGGTGCGAGATCGATTGGCGGGAACCGATCTCGATGCACTAAGCCCAAGGGCCGCGCTCGATTTGCTGTATGAATTGAAGGGTTTGGCGGGGGAGGAGCCTATATGAGACCCGTTACAGATTGTTGTAAACCGTAGCCCTGAGCTTGTCGAAGGGCGCTTTTCTGTCAAGCGCCCTTCGACAGGCTCAGGGCTACGGTTATTACTCCAAGTTTACGCCAAAGTCAAAAACAACCCCGCCAGCGCCGCGCTCATCAAATTGGACAAAGACCCTGCCGCCAATGCCTTCAGCCCCAGTTTGGCAATCATCGGGCGTTGATTGGGGGCGAGGCCGCCCGTTACCGCCATCTGGATCGCAATCGAGCTAAAATTGGCAAATCCGCATAGCGCAAAGGTGACGATGCCGACGGTCGCGGGCGACAAGGTTTTCAATGCCCCCAGATCAATGAAGGCGACAAATTCGTTCAACACAACCTTGGTGCCGAACAAGCCACCCGCCGTCACCGCTTCATTCCAAGGCACGCCGAGCAGATACATGACAGGTGCAAAAACCTGCCCCAACAGCCCTTGAAAGCTCACATCGGGGAAGCCGAACAGCCCGCCAATCCCGCCCAATATCCCATTGGCCAAGGCCACCAGCGCGACAAAAGCCAGCACCATCGCGCCGACCGCGACCGCGAGCTTTACCCCCGTCTGCGCGCCTTGCGAGGCGGCCATGATGATGTTTGCAGGCTTCTCCTCGTCACCATGCATATCAAGCGCGACATCGGGATCGTCGTTGACGGAAACGGCCGGATCATCGGGCATCATCAGCTTTGCCATCAATATCCCGCCGGGTGCCGACATGAACGATGCCGCCAGCAGATAATCGATGCGGATGCCCATCGAGGCATAGGCGGCAAGGATCGTGCCCGCGACACCCGCCATCCCTACGGTCATCACGCAAAACAGCTGCGAAGGGTTCAGCCCCGCCAGATAGGGCCGGATCACCAACGGAGATTCGGATTGGCCGACGAAGATATTGGAGGCCGCACACAGGCTTTCGACCTTGGAAATCCCGGTCACTTTTTGCAAACCGCCGCCGATCCAGCGGATCACATATTGCATGATGCCGAGATAATAGAGGATCGAAATGAGCGCTGCAAAAAAGATGATCACAGGAAGCGCGCCAATAGCAAAATTCTGCCCCAGCGGATCGGTGGCGAGAGCTCCGAACAGGAATTTCGTGCCCTCACTGGCATAGCCCAACAGCTTTGATACGCCGTCCGATGCGCCCTTTAGAATATACTTCCCCCACGGCGTATAAAGCACCAGCGCGGCAATCGCAGCTTGCAGTGCAAAGGCTGCACCCACCACGCGGGGGCGGATCGCCTTGCGGTTTGATGATAGCAGGATCGCGATCAGGACGATCAACGCCATTCCGCATAGGCTCAACAGGATTTGCATTTTGGTTCTCCCCAACCCCCTCGACACCGTCATGCTGAACGTGTTTCAGCATCCATCGCGCAACCGAGACCGCCGCTTATGCGGAGAAATGGACCCTGAAACAAGTTCAGGGTGACGATTTGCTGTGAATTGAAAGTGCATGTCTTGCGTAGCCCGAATATGCCGTTACCCATGACTCCGCGCCAACAGGGGAACCGCCGCCATGACCAGCAATCTGAAAACCGGATCATTGATCCCGCAATCCTTGTTCCTTTTCGCCATATTCTATGGCGGTATGGTGACGATTGCGGGTGTGTTAGGGGCCAAGCAAGTGGCACTTGGTCCTTTGGCTGTGGAGGCCGGAATTTTCCCGTTCCTTTTGCTCGTCGGCATATCGAGCGGCATTGCCGAACTGCACGGCACCGCCACTGCCAACCGGCTGGTGCGTCTTGGTTTCCTGCCGCTGATCGGTGCGATTTTGTTGTCGCTTTTCATCATTCAATTGCCGCACGACAAGGATATGTATCCGCCTGCTATAGAGGCGTTCCCCGTGATATTGGGTCAAAGCTGGCGGATGATGCTGGCCGGGATTATCGCCTATGGCACGTCGCAGACACTGAACGTCTGGCTGTTTGACAAGTTGCGCAAAGCTACAGGCAAATTTGCGGCAGTGCGCGGGATAATTGCAGCGGCATTGTCGCAAATCATCGACACATTGCTGTTCATCAGCATCTCTTTCTACGGAGTCCGCCCGATTG
The DNA here is from genome assembly GCA_963732535.1 of uncultured Alphaproteobacteria bacterium. Taxonomy (GTDB): domain Bacteria; phylum Pseudomonadota; class Alphaproteobacteria; order Sphingomonadales; family Sphingomonadaceae; genus Sphingorhabdus_B. The sequence goes on from CAVSZW010000008.1 coordinate 32,176, forward strand.
GCGAATTGATGGCGGGACAGATGCTGACCAAAGTGGTGCTGTCCTTTATCCTGATCCCGGTGGTGATTGCCATTGTCGTCAATCTGGGACGGAAACTGGATGCAGAATAGATATTTCACACGAAGAATACGAAGATTTTGAAGAGGTCGGGCTAAATCGGCGCGCAGCGCCCATCAAAGACATTCGGTTTTGATGATCCCTTCGGGATCGGTTTGCACTGCCCTCTTCAAAATCTTCGTATTCTTCGTGTGAAACAAAAAAATTGCACCCACCGCCCATGCCGTTTAACCGGCCTGCACCATGACCGATCACAAACTAAACCCCGCCATGCTGGCAAAAGCCGAAACGCTTACCGAGGCGCTGCCCTATTTACAGCGCTATGCGGGTAAAACCTTTGTCGTCAAATATGGTGGCCATGCGATGGGCGACGCCGATCTGGCGCATGATTTTGCCGAGGATATCGTGCTGTTAAAGGCCGTCGGGATCAATCCGGTGGTCGTCCATGGTGGCGGGCCACAGATTGGCGCGATGCTCAAGAAACTGGGCGTCGAAAGCCAGTTCATCGATGGCCTGCGCGTAACCGATGCCGAAACTGCCAAGGTTGCCGAGATGGTGCTTTGCGGTTCGATCAACAAGGAACTGGTCGGATGGATCAGCGCGGCGGGCGGCAGTGCGGTGGGCATATCGGGGAAAGACGGCGGCTTTGTTCACGCGGTGAAAGTGGCGCGCACGCAGAAAGACCCCGAAAGCCATATCGAAAAGGCGATTGATCTGGGCTTTGTGGGTGAACCAGACCGGGTTGATCGCACCGTGATCGACACGATCAACAGCGCAGGGATGATCCCGGTGGTTGCCCCCATCGGCGTGGGTGATGATGGCCATACTTACAACATCAATGCCGATACCATGGCGGGCGCGATTGCCGGAGCGCTGGGCGCCTCGCGGCTGTTTTTGCTCACCGACGTTTCAGGCGTACTCGACAAAGCAGGCAAATTGCTCACCGATCTCGATCCGGCGGCGGTACGCGAATTGCAGGCGGACGGCACGATTTCGGGCGGGATGATCCCCAAAATCCAGACCTGTGTCGATGCGGTAGAGGCCGGTGTCGATGCCGCCGTGATCCTTGACGGCCGCGTGCCGCACGCGATGCTGATCGAAATGTTCACCGATAAGGGTGCGGGGACATTGATCCACAAATAGAATAAATTAGGGACAGTATATAATTAAATGCAGAACCGCGTGGAAATTTCCACCGGTAAGCGATGCATTTAATTATATACTGTCCCTAATTAATCCTAATTAGTCAGGTGTTTTATATGGTTGATACAGCGCCGCACATTCGCTAATTCCCGCACGAACATCACCAACCGGAGAAATCCATGCTCCTCGCCCTTATCCAGATCATTGGCCTGATCATCAATCTGATTGTCACCATCGTGATCGTCCAGTTCATCCTCAGCTTGCTGCTGGCCTTCAATGTGGTCAGCCTGCAAAACACTTTTGTATCTGCCATCTGGCAATCGCTGAGCGCCATACTCGATCCGTTTCTAAAGCCGATCCGCCGGTTCATGCCCGATACCGGGATGCTTGATTTCTCGCCGATCATCCTGATCTTGGGTTTGCAGATCATTCAGATGCTGCTCGGTGGTGTCTATCGGGATTTCTACGCCAGCGGCGTGATGTAGCCATTTTTTCGTTCGCAAAATCGTGCGTATATTGTATGCAACACATACAAATTGACGGACGGAGAACCCCATGACTGCCCAGATCATCGACGGTAAAGCCTATGCCGCCGGATTGCGCGCGCGCATAGCCGCAGCGGTTCCGGCATTTGAGGCGGCGGCGGGGCGCAAGCCCTGCCTCGCGGTGGTACTGGTAGGCGAAGATCCGGCGAGCGCGGTCTATGTGCGGTCTAAAGAAAAGCTGACGGTAGAGGTTGGCATGGAAAGCGTGGCGCACCGCTTGCCCGCCGATACCGATCAAGCCGAATTGCTGGGCCTGGTGCAGGCACTCAATGCGGACGAACGTGTTGACGGCATTTTGGTGCAATTGCCCTTGCCCAAACATCTCGATGAATTGTCGATCATCGATGCCATCCATCCGGACAAGGATGTCGATGGCCTGCATGTGGTGAGCGCGGGGCGGCTGGTGGCGGGTCTGCCAGGGCATGTCAGCTGCACTCCGCTGGGCTCGATGATGCTGATCCATGATGCTCTGGGGCCAGATATTTCGGGCAAAGAAGCCGTGGTTATTGGCCGTTCGATTTTGGTCGGAAAGCCGGTCGCACAATTGCTGCTCGCGGCGAATTGCACGGTCACCATGGCGCATAGCCGCACACAGAATCTGGCAGAGGTGGTTCGCCGCGCCGACATTGTTGTTGCCGCAGTTGGCAGGCCGGAAATGGTGAAGGCAGACTGGATAAAGCCCGGTTCTTGCGTGATCGATGTGGGGATCAACCGCGTACCGGCAGCCGAAGAAGGCAAAACGAAACTTGTCGGCGATGTTGCTTTTGCCGAGGCGGCGCAGGTTGCCGGATCGATTACGCCTGTTCCCGGCGGCGTTGGTCCGATGACGATTGCCTGTCTGCTCCACAACACCTTGGTAGCCGCGCATCGTCGCGCTGGCCTTGGCGCGCCCGTGGGGCTATGACGGGCGGATGATCCGTTCGTCCCTGCGCTTCGCCCTTCCAGTCACCGCCGTTTTCGCCGCCTCTTGCGCTCCGCAGGCAGAGCGACCGCGCGCCATTCCGCAAAGCGCCAACCCCAGTTCGATTGTCGCCACCGAAATGGCCTTTTCCCGCGAAGCAGGTGAAAAGGGCGAAAACACCGCCTTCCGCCGCTATGCGGCCAAAGATGCGCTGGTGTTCCGACCGCAGCCGGTGTTGTTTTCCGAATATAGCAAAGGCGTGAAAGACAGCGGTTCCGCCACCAAATGGCAGCCGCATAAAGTCTATATGTCGTGCGACGGGCGCACCGCCATTGCCACCGGCGCATGGCAGACGAGCGACGCCAACGGCTATTTCACCACCGTCTGGCAATGGTTCCCCAAAAGCCGCACCGATGCCGCCGCCCAGACGCAAGGTGTAAGCGGGGAAGGCGAATGGAAATGGACGTTGCGCCACGGCGACACCCTGAACAAACCCATGCCGCGCGCCGAGATGATCGAAACCAAATCCGCCAGCTGCAAGGGCAGGGCCAGCGCTCCGCTGTCTGCGCCGCCCGTAGGCGCAAAGATGAAGGCGGGTTATTCCTTCGATCAATCGCTGCAATGGAATTGGGTGGTTACCGCCGATGGTGCGCGTAATTTCAGCGCGAGCGTGTGGAATGGAACCGCGCTCGAACAGGTAATTTCGCAAAGCGCGAGGCCTTAATTAGGGACAGTAGAGGGAGAATTGGGGACAGTATATAATTAATTGAATCGTTGCGGTCTTTGATGCAACCGCCATTCGGAATTAATTATATACTGTCCCCAATTCTCCCCCAAAGAATTAATTATATACTGTCCCTAATTAAGGTGCCGCAGGGGAACTTATGCTCGATCTTTTCATCTCTGCCTTTGCCACATTTTTCGTGGTGATCGATCCGCCGGGCTGCGCGCCGATTTATGCCAGCTTGACGAAGGACGCGAACGCAGCGCAGCGGCGCAGCATGGCGATCCGCGCGAGTTTGATCTCTGCGGCAATTCTGTTTGTCTTTGCGCTATTCGGCGAAAAACTGCTCGCCGCGCTCCATATCGAGCTGAACAGTTTCCGCATTGCCGGCGGCATCATGCTGTTTCTGATCGCCATCGACATGGTCTTTGAAAAGCGCACCGAACGGCGCGAGGAACGCGCGGCCAAAATCATCGAAACGCCCGAAGTCGAGGATGTATCGGTCTTCCCCATGGCGATGCCGATGATCGCCGGGCCGGGATCGATTGCCTCGGTGATGCTGTTGATGAGCCAGAATGAAGGGCCGGACCGTTCACTCGTGGTACTGGCCGCGTTGGGGGCGGTGCTTGTACTCACGTTGCTGGCGCTGTTGGCAGCCGGGCCGATCATGCGGGTGTTGGGGTCAAAGGCCGAAGCGGTGATTACGCGGCTGTTGGGGGTGTTGCTGGGTGCCCTCGCCGCGCAATTTGTGATCGACGGATTGCGGGCCAGCTTTGGCGGTTAGGTTCTAGCAGGGTCAAGAAAGACCGTAGCCCTGAGCCTGTCGGAGGGCGCTTATCCGACAGGCGCCCATCGACAGGCTCAGGGCTACGGTGAAAAATAGAAGGAAGTAACGCCTAAATCCTATTGCAACGTCACCCGATCATCCGATCCATCGTGCCGCCCGAAAAATTGCATCAGCTGGATCACCAGTTCGGACCGTGCACCTAGGCCGCGGGATTCGAGTAGCGCTTGCTTGGCCGCTGCATCAAAAGGCGCGATCTGGGCGATGATATTGACCAGCGCATAATCATCCAGCTTTTCAACCGCCGCCCAATCAACGGCATAGCCCTGGGCATCGGCAAAGCGGCGCGATTCTTGTTCCAACGCGGCGCGTTCGGCGATGGATAGCGCTTCGCTATCTTCATCTTCGTCCCACAATTCAGCTTCGACCTGGCGGAATGTGGTAGAAACATCCAATTCACGGAGCAAAGTAAAGCGCTGCAATCCTTCAAGCACGATATTGTAGCGACCGTCTTCCAATGCCTCGACATCACCGATCCGGCCCAAACAACCGACCGAAAACAGCTTCTTGTCGCCGCGTCCGCTCGGCTGGATCATTCCAATCATCCGGTCGCGCGCCAACGCATCGCTGACGAGCGCGCGGTATCGCGGCTCGAACACATGCAACGGCAATTGCATCCCGGGAAACAAGATCGCGCCTGCCAGCGGGAAAAGCGATACACGCTGCGTGATCACCGCCTCAGCCAAAGAGAATCGCCGATAATTTGCGCCGCGTGGCCGAAACCCACGGGTCTTCAAGACCGATCATCCCGAATATCTCTAACAGCCGCGTGCGGGCAGCCCCTTCGTTCCAATCGCGGTCCGCCGCGATAATCGCCAGCAAGGCGTCGGCCGCCGCATCGCGGTCTCCTCCGGCCATCAAGGCATTGGCAAGTTCAAAACGTGCGGCATGATCGTCTGGATTGGCCTCCGAAGCCGCGCGCAAGGCCGCCATTTCTTCCGGCTCGCGGGCTTCAGCGGCAATCGACAGCATCGTCCCGATCCGTTCGAACGCGGCATCGGCACGCACATCGTCGGGCAGGCTGGCATGGATCGCCTGCGCCTCATCTTTCCGGCCCAGCGCCAGCAAAGCTTCAAGCATCCCTGCCAATGCGCCCTTCTGATCGGGATCAAGCGCCAACACTTCGGTGAAGATCGCATAGGCCTCTTCATGATGCCCCTCGGCAAGAGCAGCTTCGCCTGCCGAGACCGCCCCTGCAATATCCGGCCCTGCGTCGACCGCTTCACCTGCCCCTATCGGCAATTTGACGAGCAGCTGATCGAGCATCGCCGCCAATTGCGGTTCGGTGCGCGCGCTCGTCAGGTCGGCAACCGGCTGCCCTTGAAAAATCGCATAGACCGTGGGGATCGAACGCACCTGAAATTGGGCGGCGATGAATTTATTTTCGTCCACATTCACTTTGGCGAGCACCACGCCCTTGTCGGCATAGTCTGCCGCCACCTTTTCGAGCACCGGCGTTAATTGCTTACACGGCCCGCACCATTCGGCCCAGAAATCGAGGATGACGAGTTTTGACATCGACGGTTCGACAACATCGTGCCGGAAAGCCTCGACCAGCTTTTGCTCTTCGGTGGTTAAACCCAAACTCGCCACAATATACTCCTGTTGTTGTCAAACCCATTTGGGGGCGGGGCGGGCAATTGCCAAGGGCGAAGTTCGCACGACCATCCGCTTTTGTTAAATTACAAATATCGACGCGATAGTATGACGGCAAACATGTTCACAAAGCAAACTTCCCCTTGCCAACCCCGAAACCCGTTGCTAATGGCGCGCCTCAACCGCTGGAATCACCTGATTTCAGCCGCCCGAGCGGGCGTAGCTCAGTGGTAGAGCACGACCTTGCCAAGGTCGGGGTCGAGGGTTCGAATCCCTTCGCCCGCTCCAGTTTTCCGATTTTTATATGCCTTCGGGCAGGTTGACCCGCAGTAGTTCAGCTTCCGCGGCCAATTTCGGATTTCAAAGTCAGATTTGGGGCAGCCTATATGGAATTCATGGCACGTCGTCGCCGACGCCGCGCCGCAGGCAAAATTGCGTGGCCGCTTGGGGACGCAGCACGAACGAGGATAACCTTCAGCAGTGAGCGCTGGGACACACTGCCAATCGCGCGCTGCAAAACCGCACATGCAGAGCGATTTCTGGATAGCCCGGTTGGCGGCAGTGCGACACGGTTCATGCCGCACAAGAATCCAACAGCGAATACCCGTCGAGCTTTTGGGTGTTCGGTTCAGTTTTGGTCAGTTTGAAATCCTGAAGATTTAGCTCCGAAGGCTTTCAACCAGAACAAAAAAGCCAATCAACCTTGCTTGCCCTTGTCATAGGCACCAAGCCCTGGCTTGAAAGTCTTCTGGTCAATGAACTGCCGGGTCGCTTCTTTACGCCCTTCGCTGTCAAAGGAGTTGGCGGATTCCTGTGCGCGTATCAGGAAATCCTCGGCATTATCATAGGTCATTTCGCGGACCCGGCGCACCGCCCATTTGGTGGCGCGCAGAGCCGTTGCGTTTTTGGCGAGCAGTACCTTGGCAACCTCGGTGACCCGCGCTTGCAATTGGTCTGCGGGCAGGGCCTCGTTCACCAAACCCTGTTCGGCGGCTTGCTTACCCGTCAGATTTTCGCCCATCATCGCGTGGTACATGGCGTTGCGGAACGATAGCAGTTCCGACGCCACCTTTGATGCGCCGCCGCCGGGCAGGATGCCCCAGTTGATTTCGGACAGGCCAAATTGCGCGTCCTCAGCGGCAAAGGCGAGGTCACAGGCGAACAGCGGGCCATAGCCGCCGCCAAAGCACCAGCCGTTGACCATCGCTATGGTCGGCTTTTCGTACCAGCGCAGCCGCTCCCACCAGCTATAGGCTTCGCGCTGTGCCTTGCGCGTCGCGCCCAGCCCCTTGGCTTCATTTTCGCGGAAATATTCTTTCAGATCCATGCCTGCCGACCAAGCATCGCCTTCGCCGGTGAGGACGAGCACGCCGACATCGTCGCGGAATTCCAGTTCCTCGATCACACGGCCCATTTGCCGGTTGAGTTTGGGCGACATGCAGTTGCGTTTTTCGGGGCGGTTGAATTTCACCCATGCAATACCGTCGACCACTTCATAGGCTACGGTGTCTGCTTCTGCGCGATCGGTCATGATTATATACTCCTTAAATCGGATAATGGCCGGGCTGGGTTTCGATGGAAATCCAGCGCAGCTCGGTGAAACTGTCGATCCCGGCCTTGCCGCCAAAACGGCCATAGCCAGACGCGCCGACGCCGCCAAAGGGCATTTGCGCTTCGTCATGCACGGTGGGGCCATTGATGTGGCACATGCCCGAATGGATTTGGCGCGCAACGGCCAGCCCGCGCGCGGTATCGCGGGTGAATACCGATGCGGAGAGGCCATATTGGCTGTCATTGGCGATGCGGATCGCGTCCGCCTCGTCCTTGGCGCGGATGATGCCAACGACGGGGCCAAAGCTTTCTTCGGAGTAAATGGCCATCGCATCGGTAACGCCATCGACGATAGTGGCGGGCATCACGACGCTTTCGCTCTTGCCGCCCGCGATCAACTTTGCCCCCTTGGCAGTGGCATCGTCAATTAGCGCATTGACATGGGTAACGGTCTTCTGATCGACCACTGCGCCCAACGGCGTATTGCCCTCGCGCGGATCACCCGCGGGCATCGACTGCGCCTTGGCGGCGAATTTTGCAGCGAAGGCATCGGCGACGCTATCGACCACAATGATCCGCTCTGTGGACATGCAAATCTGCCCCTGATTCATGAACGCGCCAAAGGCGGCGGCCTTTACGGCTTCGTCGAGATCGGCGTCGTCCAAAATAATCAACGGAGCCTTTCCGCCCAATTCGAGCAGACAGGGCTTCAGATGTTCTGCTGCGCGCTTGGCGATGATCCGGCCTACATTGGTCGAGCCAGTGAAGTTGATCCGCTTCACCTGCGGCGCATCGATTAGCGCGCCGACCACTTCGGCGGCATCTTCAGGTGCGTTGGTAACGACATTGACCACACCGTCGGGAAACCCCGCTTCGGCAAAAGCTTCGATGATCAACGCATGGGTGCGCGGGCAGGTTTCGCTGGCTTTCAGGATCACCGCATTGCCGCAGGCAAGCGGAACCGCGATTGCGCGCACGCCCAAAATGATCGGCGCGTTCCAAGGCGCGATACCGAGCAATACACCAACCGGTTCCTTCAGCGCCATGGCCACACAGCCGGGTTTGTCCGACGGGATGATCTCGCCCGAGATCTGTGTGGTGAGGGCGGCGGCCTCACGAACAATGCCAGCGGCAAGGCCCAGATTGAACATCGCCCAGCCTGCGGTCGAGCCAATCTCGCCCATCATCGCGGCGACAAAATCATCCTTGCGTGCCTCCAGCGCATCGGCAGCCTTCATCAGCACAGCGCGCCGTGCATTGGGGCCCATTGCGGCCCATGCTGGAAAGGCTGCCTGCGCCTTTGCAGCAATCGCCGGTATGTCCGCCGCTTTCATCGCGGGTGCAGAGGAGGCCACTTCGCCGGTAATCGGGTTTATGCGCTCAAATTTCATCCGACTCTCTCCCATTAATGTTATGCGTTATAGCAATGTCATATGAGCATTTCAACTGGGTCGCAGTAATAATGCGTCTACCGCCGCCAATGGCCCATGAAGCGGCTGTCGGCGATCACCTCGCCCGCGCAATTATGCCCGGGAGCGCCCGTCACGCCGCCGCCGGGATGGGTTCCTGCGCCGCACATATAAAGGCCTTTCAACGGCCCGCGATAGGATCCATGGCCCAACACCGGCCTTGCCGACCATAGCTGATCCAGGCTCATATTGCCGTGCATGATATCGCCGCCTGCAAGGCCAAATTTGCGCTCAAGCCCCTTGGGCGACAGAATTTGGCGACCGAGGATAGAGGCACGAAAGCCGGGGGCGTGGGCTTCGACGGTGTCGATGATCGTGTCGGCAGCCTTGCCTTCCTCGGCATCCCAATCGCGCCCGTCTGGCAAAACAGGGGCGAATTGCTGGCAGAAAAGCGAGGCAACATGCTGGCCCGGGGGGGCAAGACTATCATCGACGGTGGAGGGGATCAGCATTTCGACAATCGGTTTTTTCGACCAGCCGTCTGCCTTTGCGTCCAAGAAAGCCCGGTCCATATAATCAAGCGTTGGCGCGATAATGATGCCCGATTGGTGATGCTCCCCCGGCTCTGGCAGGCTGGTGAATTTTGGCAATTCGGATAGCGCAACATTCATCCGGAACGTGCCGCTGCCCGCCTTAAAGCCTTTGATCCGGCGCTTGAACTCGGCGCTCAAATCGCCTTCATCGAACATCCGTTCATAAAGTAGTTTCGGCCCGACATTGGCGATGACGCGCGCGGCGGCAATCTCCTCGCCGCCTTTCAGCCGCACGCCGACGGCCTTGTCACCATCGACCAACACGCGTGAAACGGGGCTTTCAAGGCTGATCTCTACGCCCAGATCGCGGCAAACCTTCGCCATGATCTGCGTGATCGCACCCATGCCGCCGATGCTATGGCCCCACGCGCCCTTCTTGCCATTCACCTCGCCAAAAACGTGGTGGAGCAACACATAGGCGCTACCGGGGGTGTCGGGGGAGGCATAGTTGCCAACGACCGCGTCAAAGCCAAATGCGGCCTTTACGGCCTCACTTTCAAACCAGCTATCAAGCAGCGTGCGTGCCGACTTGGTGAACAAGTCAAGCACGTCACGCTGCCGCTCTATCGACAAGCCTGCCAGTTTGCGACCCTGAAGGGCTCCGTCGATTAAGCTCTTTATACCATCCCCTATATTGGGTGGCGATTTCATTGCAAGTTCGCGCAACACGTCGGCCACGACTTCCAGACTTTCATAATATTCGGGCAAAATGCGCGCATCATGTTCAGAAAAGCGGGAAAATTCCGCCTGTGTTCGCTCTAGCCCGCCGCCGAGTTTAAGATATCCACCATTTTCCTGTGGAAGAAAATTGCTGATCGGGCGTTCGACCACGCGGTAGCCATGGTCCGCGAGCCGCATGTCGGCGATCACCTTGGGTTGGAGCAGACTGACGGTATAGCTCGCCACCGAGTTGCGGAAGCCGGGGTGGAATTCCTCGGTGACGGCGGCTCCGCCCACCACATCGCGGGCCTCGACGATGCGGACTTTCAGGCCCGCACGGGCTAGGTAGAAGGCGCAAACAAGGCCGTTATGGCCCGCTCCTATAATCACGGCATCATATTTCATTCTTTTGTCACTTTGAAATTTGGTTTCTAAAATACCGTAGCCCTGAGCTTGTCGAAGGGCGCTTATCGGCCAAGCGCCCTTCGACAGGCTCAGGGCTACGGTGAAATTTCGAGTTCATCCAACACTCCAGCCCGGCGCGGGGCGATGTTCATTTCGGGCTTCGGGGATCAATGCGCGCATCCGCCGGCAAAAACTCTTCAGGCACACTTCCTTGTCGGACAGCGGTCCCATGGTGAAGCTTTGGCTCGCCATGCCCTGTTGTACACGGGTGATCAGGATGGTGTCTTCGGCATTGACCTGCCGGTTGATCCGCCAGTTGAGATAACGCGCGGCGCGCATTTCACGGCGGTCATCTGACAGAGCATAGCTGATCTCGCGGATGATGCAGCTTGATGGGCCGGTGGGCAGCCATTGCATGAAATCCACTTGGTCGGGATAAATATCAAACGCAACCGAGGGCCAAAGTTTGAAATAGAGCCAGCGTTTCTGGTTGGCTTCGGCAGGTGCGGACAGGCGGCAGCAAATTCTGGTAGGCGCGTTCAGACCAATTGGCCGAGGGTCTGTCGATTAAATCGCCCCACATCCGGTCAACATGGGGTTCGGCCTCCACGCCATAGCTTTTGCCAAACAGCCGCGTCAGCCCGGGGTGGGCGACGGGGATGTGCAGCCCGTCTGAATAATTGTCCCCCACATTTTTCCAGTTCACATCGCGCGGACGCAGCGTGACCCGGCCCAATGCCTGCAATTCCTCAAATCGGTAGGGGGCGACCTGATCCTCATAGGGAGCCATCATTTCGGCCACCGTCGGCCCACCGCTTTCCAGCCGCACAAAGATGAATCCACGCCAGATTTCATGCTCCACCGGAACGAGCCCGGCCTTGTCGCGATCGAGCGTGGGATAGGATGCGCTGTCGGGCACACCGGTCAGTTTTCCATCCAGATCATAGGTCCAGGCATGATAGGGGCAGACCAGTTTCTTCGCACAGCCGCTGTTGCCATCGAGCAAGCGCGATCCGCGGTGGCGGCAAACATTGGTAAAAGCGCGGACGGCATCATCCACCCCGCGCACCACAATGACGCTTTCACCGATATAGTCCAGACTGTGCCAATCACCTGCGCCCGCAATATCGCTTAGATGGCAGACGACTTGCCAAGACGGACGGAAAACGCGCGCAATCTCGACTTGCTGCGAATTCGGGATCGTCATAGGTCCACGCCGGAAGGCTCCAGCCTTCGAGCGGATCGTGATCGGATATGATGTGCGGTTTTGCGGGCATAGGTTTTATTTCCGCCGGTCACCTTCGCGGCGATCATCGTCATCGCGGGGCGTTTGGCGGCGGTCTTCGCTCCGCCGTTCGCCGCCCCGTTTATCCTCCACCATATCTTCGGCGAGTTCCAACCCGGCCTTGCCACTCGCCGCCGTATGCGCCGGGGCATGGGGATGTTCGATAAATTCGGGTTCTTCAACCTCCAACATGCCTTCCCATTTGGTGATGACCGAGGTGGCAACAGCATTGCCGACAACATTGGTCGCGGTGCGGCCCATGTCGAGGAACTGGTCGATGGCAAGGATGATCGCAACGCCCTCTACCGGCAGATCCAAACATGGCGAGCGTTCCGGTAATCACGACCAGCGACGCGCGCGGAACGGCGGCAATGCCTTTTGACGAAATCATCAGCGTCAGCAGGATCAAGATCTGCGTGCCGATGGGCAGATCGATGCCATAAGCTTGCGCGATGAAGATCGTCGCAAAGCTCATATACATCATCGAGCCATCAAGATTGAAGCTATAGCCCAAGGGCAGCATGAAGCCCGAGATCCGGCGCGGCACGCCGAAGCGGTCCAGCTGTTCAAACAATTTGGGAACGCCGCTTCGGATGATGCGGTCGAAAATGCGATCAGCAATGGCTCGCGGATATAACGGATCAACGTCCAAATGCGCTCTCTCAGGAAGATCGCGCCGATTGACAGCAAGATGGCCCAAAGCAAGACCAGCGAGCATAGAAAATCGACCAGCAGCTTGGCATAGTCTGCCAGGATATGCCAAGCCCGCTATTCGCCACCACATTGGCCAGCGCGCCAAATACGGCAAAGGGCGCAAAGCGCATCACATAGCCGGTGATTTGCAACATCATTTCTGCCAGCGCATCGGCCCCGCGCACCAGCGGCGCGCCTTTTTCGCCCATTGCCGACAGCGCAACTCCTGCAAAGAGGGAGAAAACCAATATCTGCAAAATATTGTTTGTCGCCATCGCCTCGAATGCGTTTTTGGGGAAAATCGAGAGGATGAACTCGGTGGCCTCCAGTTTCTTCACTTCACCAATTTTGGTTGCCGCATCGGCGGCGGCAGAGATGTCGCACACCGATGCCGGGCTGGAACAGATTGACCATCAACAGCCCAAGGCCGATGGAGATGAGACTGGCGATGATGAACCAGCTGATCGCGCGAAAACCGATCCGGCCCAGCGCGCTGCTATCGCCCATATGGGCAATGCCCACGACGATGGTGGACAGGATCAGTGGTGCGACCAGCATCTTGATCAGATGAGGAAAATGTCCGACAACAGCTTGAACTCTTGGTCGAGATTCGAACCAGGCATTATCGCTGCGAGCAAGCCGATATGGACAAATACGCCCCGCCGACCAGCACACCCAAAACCATCCCGCCAGAATATACCAGATGTCAGCCGCCGGTCCATAAATCCCCTCCGCTCATATTTGCCTTTGAAGCCGGTGGTAACGCAGCACTCGGCAGCGGGCAAGCGGGCGCAGGGTAAATTCGGTTTCATTGACGCAACTATCCGGTTGTTTGGCCGTATCAACAGAGGCATAGACAGAGAAAAATATCCGATGGACGCGAGACGACCATGGCGCAAGCCAGCCCGAAACTCGGTCAACCCACGATCCGAAATTGTTGGAATGCGCTTTCCAAGGCGCATGACAGCGGGGGCGTTGCCCGGCGAAAATGAAGGCTTTGACGCCAGCCGCCTGAGGCTGCCGCGCAATTCTATGCTGGAGACCGCGATCAAGCGCACGCCAGGTAAAGCCAATATCGCCATTGGATCCTTCGCTGATGGCGGTGGCAGGCTGGCGATGCGGATCGCGATTGTCCAACGACGATATGCCGTTCCTGGTGGATTCGGTGGCGGCTGCCTTGGCGGCGGCGAATATCGCCGATTGTCCGCCTGATCCATCCGGTGCTGGACGTGGCCCGCGATGCAAAGGGTGCGTTGCAAGGCACTTTCGTGGGTCGACGGGCAAGCGCGAGAGCTTTATCTATCTGGAAACCGCGCGCGTTGATGCGAAGGAACGCAATGCGCTGGCCGAACGGCTGGTTTCGGTGTTGCACGATGTTCGCTGCGCGGTTACCGACTGGCGCAAAATGCAGGACGCGATGGCCGCCGATGCCGATAGCCTGCCCGACGGCGAAGGGCGCGGCACTTGGTGCGCTGGTTCATGGAAGGCAGCATGACGGTGTTGGGGCATGAACAGATTGCGCTTGACGGCACACGGTCAGAACGGCTGGGCCTATCGCGCTCTAGCGAAACGGCCTTGCTCTCCGATGAAAGCATCGAACGCGCGCGCGAAATATTTTGCAGAGCGGCGGGCAGTGCGCCGTTGATGTTGAAATCCAGCCGCAATTCGACGGTGCACCGCGCGGTGCAGCTGGATATCATCGTCGTGCCATTGCGCGACGGCGAGGAAGTGAAGGGCCTTTCGGTAACCGGCGGCCTGTGGACCAGTGCGGCGCTCGCCACCCCGCCAGAGCGCATCCCGTTGCTGCGCACGCATCTGGCCAACCTGATGGACCGCTTTGGCTTTGATCCATCGGGCCATGCGGGCAAAGCGATGGCGCATGCCTTGACGGCGTTGCCGCACGATTTGCTGGTATCGTTCAAGCCGGCCGATCTGGAGCGGGTGACGTTGACCGCGATGTCGCTGACCGACCGGCCGCGGCCAAAGTTGCTCGCAGTGCGCTCGGCATTGGGGCGGCATTTGTTTGTGTTCGTCTGGCTGCCGCGCGATGAAATTTCTACGGCGCTGCGCCGCTCGATCGAGGCGATGCTGACCGAGATCAAAGGCGCAACGGTGCTCGGCTGGTCGATCGGATCTGGAAGACGGCGGCATGGGGCTGCTGCGCTATCTTGCTCGATTTTGAGGACCGCAATGTCGAGATCGACGAAGCGGCGCTCGACCGCCGTTTGCAATTGATGGTGCGCGGCTGGGAGCCGGCGGTCGAGGCGGAGCTTGGCCGGCTGACCGATGAAAAACGCGCGGCGGCGATGATGGTGCGCTATGCCGCTGCCTTTCCGCAATCGCACCGCTCGGCCTATGCAGCCGGAGAGGCGGCGCAGGATATGCTGGGCTTGCTGGCGATGGAGCGCGACCATAGCCGCATCGCGCGGCTGGTTGCCGACAAGGATAGCGATCGCCTCAACACTGAGCCTGAAGGTGTATAATGCGGCGGCGCAATGCCGTTGTCCGACGTTGTGCCGGTGCTCGAAAATTTTGGTTTCACCGTGATTGAGCAAGTGCCGACGCCGCTGGGCGACGGGCGGCATTGGCCTATATCCACGATTTCCATTTGGGCTTGCGCGGGCAGAGCGGATAGCGCCGCGCTTGCTAGCGCGCGCTGGCGTGATCGAGGCGGCGCTTGTCGCAGGTGCTGGACGGCAAGGCCGAAAATGATCGCGTTCAACCAGCTGATTACGATTGGCCGGATTGGAGCCGCGCGATGTCGTCTGGTTCCGCGCATGGTTCCGCTATTTGCGGCAAACCGGCCTGGCTTATGGCATCCCGACCGTGGTCGCGGCGCTTGGGCAATCATGCCGCAATGGCGCGCGGCGATTATCGCGTTGTTCGTGGCGCATGCATGATCCGGCCTTTAAAGGCGACCGGGCTAAGGACGGCGGCAAAGCTCGATGCGCAAATCGATGAAGGCCTTGGCAAAGTTGCCGCGATTGACGAAGACCGGATTTTGCGCCTGTTCCGCGCGGTGGTGAAGGCGATGCTTCGCACCAATGCCTTTGCGCCTGCCGCCAACGAAGCGCTGGCCTTCAAGCTTGATAGCGCAAAGGTGCCCGGCCTGCCCGCGCCGCTGCCTTGGCGCGAGATTTTCGTTTATTCACCCGCGCGTTGAGGGCATCCATTTGCGCGCTGGCCCCGTTGCGCGCGGCGGCCTGCGCTGGTCCGACCGGCGCGACGATTTCCGCACCGAAATACTGGGCCTGATGAAGGCGCAGCGCGTGAAAAACGCAGTGATCGTGCCCACCGGCGCCAAAGGGCGGTTTTTACCCCAAACGCCTGCCCGATGCGCGCGCGGACCGCGACGCATGGCTTGCCGAGGGCACCGAAAGCTACCGCATCTTCATCCGCACTTTGTTGTCGGTCACCGACAATCTGGTCGAACAACAAGGTCGTCCATCCCGCCGATGTCGTCATCCATGACGGCGACGATCCCTATTTCGTCGTCGCCGCAGATAAGGGCACGGCGACATTTTCCGACACCGCCAATGCCATCGCGCTGGAACGCGGTTTCTGGCTGGGCGATGCCTTCGCCAGCGGCGGTTCGGTCGGTTATGATCATAAGGCGATGGGGATTACGGCCAAGGGCGGCTGGGTTTCGGTCCAGCGCCATTTCGCCGAAATGGGCGTCGATGTGCAGAAAGAACCGGTCACGGTCGCGGGCGTCGGCGATATGTCGGGCGATGTGTTCGGCAATGGCATGTTGCTGTCGAAATCGATCAAGCTGGTCGCGGCGTTCGACCATCGCCATATCTTTCTCGATCCCAATCCCGATGCGGCGGCAAGCTGGAAAGAACGCGCGCGGCTGTTCAAATTGCCGCGTTCCAGCTGGGCGGATTATGACGCAAAGCTGATCTCCAAAGGCGGCGGCGTGTTTGCGCGCAGCGAGAAAGAGATCAAGCTGTCGCCCGAAATCCGCGCGCTGCTCGGGCATCGATGCGGCGACGATTGAACCCGCAGCGCTGATGAAGGCGATCCTGAAAGCCGACGTCGGCCTGATGTGGTTCGGCGGCATCGGCACCTATTTGAAAGATGCAAGCGAAGCGCATAGCGAAGTCGGCGATCCCGCCAATGACGCGATCCGGGTCAACGCGCAAGAATTGCGCGCCAAGGTGATCGGCGAAGGGGCCAATCTGGGCCTGACGCAAGCGGCGCGCATCGCTTTTGGCTTGCACGGCGGGCGGATCAACACCGACTTTATCGACAATAGCGCCGGCGTCGATTGTTCGGATAATGAGGTGAATATCAAGATCGCGCTGAATGCCGAAATGGCGGCGGGCAGGCTGAAGATCGACGCGCGCAACATGCTGCTCGCCAGCATGACCGACGATGTCGCCGAGCTGGTTTTGGATGATAACCGG
Source organism: uncultured Alphaproteobacteria bacterium (assembly GCA_963732535.1). Classification (GTDB taxonomy): domain Bacteria; phylum Pseudomonadota; class Alphaproteobacteria; order Sphingomonadales; family Sphingomonadaceae; genus Sphingorhabdus_B. Next base: position 48,991 of record CAVSZW010000008.1, read on the forward strand.
ATGCAGACGTTGGCGCTGTCGATTGCCGAAAGCGGCGGTGTTGGCGACTTGCCCGCCTATGTCCGGTTGATGGAAACTTTTGAGGGCCAGGGCAAGCTCGACCGCGCGGTTGAGGGGCTGGAGGCGAATGACGAATATCTGCGCCGCGAAGGCGAAGGCAAAGGCCTGACCCGGCCCGAACTGGCGGTGTTGCTCTCCACGGCAAAACTTGCGGCGCAAGATGCGGCGGAGGAAGGGCCGCTTGGCACTGATCCGGCGATGGACGGCGAACTGCTCGCGGCCTTCCCGGCCCCGATGGCAAAGGGCCATAGGCACGCGATCCTGACCCACCGGCTGCGCCCGCAAATCATCGCGACCAAGCTTGCCAACCGGATGATCAACCGCATGGGGATGCTCCACCCGTTCGAACTGGCCGAGGAAGAAGGCTGTTCGATGGCGGTGGTTGCCGAGGCCTTTGCCATTGCCGAGCGGTTGTTTGATCTGCCCGCATTATGGGCGGAGATTGACGCGGCGAAAATCCCTGAGGCCGCGCGGATCATGCTCTATAATCAGGTCGCGGTTGAAACCCGCGCGCATATGGCGGACATGATCCGCAACGGCCGCGAAGGGCGCAGCGTCGGCGATGCGGTTGCCGATTATGCGCCGGTGATCGAGACTTTGTCGGACGGCGCGCAAAGGAATTGCTCACCGCCCGATGCTGCCGCGCAAACAGAGGCCTATGGCGAGAAGCTGGCGGTCGGCGGCGCGCCGGCAAAACTGGTCGCAAAAGCTGGTCCGCATGGCGCAGATGGACGGTGCCATTGGTCTTGGCCGCGCTTGTCGACCGAGCGCAGAGTCGATGCGAAGGAACTGACCCGAGCCTTTGTTGCGGTCGGCGATGCGCTTGGGGCTGGGCTGGGCGCAAAATGCGGCGATGCAGATGGACCCGCATGATCCGTGGGAACGGTTGTTGGTTGCGGGGCTGGCGCGCGATTTTCAGGCGATGCGGCTCGATTTCCTGCGGCGGCAAAAGGGTGCGCCGGGTGAAGCCGTTGCAAAATGGCTGGCGGCAAACGGCACGCATGTTGCGGCTTTCAGGGCGACAGTCGATCGGGCGCGTCAAGGCGGCGTGGCCACGCCCGCGATGCTCGCGCAGATCGCCGGGCAGGCACGGAGTTTGCTGGGGCGGTGAGTTTCGCTTGGTGTATTTGAGGTCCAAATACCTTGTCCCCTGCCCCGTGTCAAGCACGGGGCGACGATTCAATGTAGCGCGATAGTGCTCTAAATCAGCGTCAATTCTCCAACCGTTGCCAGCAACAATTCCACATCCTGTTCGCGCGAAAGCCGGTGGTCGCCATCTTTGATCAACATCACCCGCACATCTTCCGAACGCAGCGCTGCGGCCATTTTTAGCGAGATTTTCCACGGCACATCGGCGTCATTCTGGCCGTGCAGCAGGCGGATCGGACAGGCGATGTCGATGCTGCCACCCAGCATTTCATTCGCCACCCCATCGTCAAACAATCCGCGCCATGTGGGCGTCGGCTCGGGGCCATAGGGATTGTCTTCATACCACACACCGTCGCTGGCGATGGTGGCTTTTTGCCCGTTGCTAAAGCCCCAGTCGGTGAAATCGGGGGCGGGGGCGATGCCGATCATGCCCTTTAATCGGTCGCCCAATGCAAGGCCCACCAATAGCATCAGCCATCCGCCCATCGATGATCCGATCAACAGCACTTCTTCGCCGCCGACATAGTCAATCAACGCCAGCACTTCGCTTCGCCAGCGGCTCAAAGTTCCGTCTTTGAATTCGCCCCCGCTTTGCCCGCAACCCGAATAATCGAGCAACAGGCAGGCATGGCCTTGCGCCACCGCCCAATCAAAAACCGCCGTCGCCTTGCCGCCCGCCATGTCAGACATATAGCCGGGCAGGAATACGATCAGCGGGGCTTGGTTTGGGCCGGGGCCGGGGTTATGGCGATAGGCGAGCGTGGGTTCGCCCTCGCGGCGGAAAAACCGGGTGTCGCTCAAATCACCCAATCCACCGTTAGCATCTGGCCCACATCTTCGCCTTTCGCACGGCGTTGTTCAACCATGATCGCGTTCAGGCGCTTCACTGTATCGCTGCCGGTGGTGGTGCAACAGCCGGGGATGACCGCATGGATAAACGCCCCCGCCGCGCCTTTGGCCATCGCACAACCAAAGCGGAATGCGACGCCGAAATGTTGTGTGTAGCTCTCGTCAACACTGCGCGGATGATCGACGAACAGGCGCTTGAACATGGAAACTCCGGAAAGGAAAAAAAAAGGTCTCCGCAATTAGTCTTGTTCCCTATTCAATGTCAAAGCCCCAGCCCGATTTCACATCCTTGTCCTTGGCGCACATGGTTTTCAGCTCTTGCCATTCAGCGTCGGATAATGCTGGCTTATAGGCTTGACCCTTAACTACGCTTTTTTCAAACAACCGCCGCCGTTCGTCGGACAAAGGGTGACTGGACAGATAGCCTGCCATCGCGCGTTCGCCCTTTTCGTTCATCATGTCGCTACCATCCATTGCGGACAGGCGGCGAAAGAAATCGGCGGCACCGACGGGCGAGACATTGGCGTTCTTCATCGCAGCCAGTGAATGATCATCCGCCTCGCGTTCGGAATCGCGGGTGTAAGTGGTGGACAACAGGCCGTTCAGCGCGCTGCCGCCGCTGCCGTCAAATCCGCCCAGCACCACCGCAAGCCCCATTTGCCGCAGCAAGCCCTGCATCACATGATGTTCGCGGACATGGCCTATTTCATGCGCCAGCACACCCGCCACTTCGTCAGGCGTCTTGGCTTTCGTCACCAAGCCGTTGAACAGGATCACCTTGTGTCCGGGAAGTGCCACCGCGTTGATCATGTCGATATTGGCGACCTCGACTTGCAAATCCCCGGGGTCAGCATCGAGCGACGCGGTTAACTTGGTAAGTGCGGCTTTGCCTGCTTTCGTATCGCAAAAACGCCCGCCAAAATCTCCGACTAGGCTTTCCCCTAGCTGTTTTTCTATGCCCGCCGGAACCAACGGGGCGAGCCATTGCGGGGAAAGCAACACCACCGCAACCACCGCTGCACTCACGGCGGCAAAGGCGATACTGGCCCGGCCCAGCCCCAGACGATCCACCCAGCGGCCATATTTTTCGCTGTGCGGCAAATGCGCGGTAAGGTCTGCGGGAATTGGTCCTTCGAGACCCAGTCGCCATCCGTCCCTGCTTTCCAAGCCATATACTTTGGTGTCGCCGCCGTTGCCTGCGAAAACCAAATCGGCGAAATCAAATGGCCCGTGGCGCAATTCGCGTTCGACGAGATAGAATTTGCTACCAATCGCCTCCACCTCCACCGCGCGGCGCACCGCAGTGATGCCATCAAAATGCCAGGCAGAGAAAAACTGGGTCACGGTGCTAAATCGCTCCCATGTCAAAGGCATCGAGCAAACCTTCGCCGTGCGCCGATACTTGCGTTTCCGATTGGGTGAGCCGGTCCAGATTCACCTCGCCAAAAGCCTCCATATGCACGACAAAGAATTTCCAGCTACGATATTGGATGATTGCCGAGGCAAAGGCGATGGGAATGATGGCGAGCAACGCGGAGAGGATGAAGCCCGCCGTGATGATTGATTTTCCGGCTTCGATCTGTGCTCCAAAAGCCGCCGGATCAGAGGCAACAAACATCGAAAAGGGCAGGAAGGCGGCGGTGTACGCGATGCCCATGATCGCGATATTGGCGAGCCAATAGAGGATCCAGTCGGGTGAACGCGCCTTGAATTCAAATTCCAGATTGCCAAGCTTCAGGCCCGAAACGGCAACGCGATAGAATTTGGAATAATACATCAACGCTGCAATCGGCATCACGACATAAAGGCCGATCACCGATGCGAAGATCAGCACGATCGCAAAAATTCCTCCAGCGGTGGCAAAGGGATTGTTCCCGCCCGCTGCCGACGATCCGATGGAAAATCCGGCGAGAGCAAAGCCGACAAACAGCAGGAAAGGGACAAGATAAAACAACAGATAGCGTTTCATCAAATCCTTCCAGTCCGCATTGGATTCAAAACGGTATGGGCCAAAGCTCATATGGCTCCACCGTTCGTTCCACAGTGACATGCTTCCCCATGGGTAAAGCAGATAGAGCGGGATGGCGCCTGCGATATTTTTCCAGATATAGGACAGGCCATATTGGAAACCCGGTTCGTTGCTTCCCCCGCGTATCCCGCGCCAATAGGTGCGGCTCAACCGGTAACGCAGCGTCCTGAAATAGGCGACGCCGGTGAGGTAGAGGGTGAGGAAAATCATGGCGACCACGATCACGGCAACGATCACGGTTTGCCCCTGAAAAATCATCCCCTGTGCCGCCAATTGCAGGACGACCAGTGGCAGGCCCACCAGAAAAAAGACCATGACAAAGCCCCAGAACAACTCGATCCCGCGCCCCGTCCATTCCAGCGGCTCATCGATAAAGTGCGTCTTGGACCACAGATATTGCCGTTCTCTGGTGGTCGCCCAGAAACGGTAAATGCCCAGCGTTACCAGCGTCAGCAATACATTGGGCAGTGCGATTTTGGCGAAATCGGTCCAACTGCCATGAAAGGAAAAGGCCGACGGGGCCTTTTCTGACGTCTCGCTCATATGGACCCCCCGTCATTCATCTGTGATGACAGACAGTTGCGCGCGAAGAGTCTCACTTGTCAATGGCCAACGGCCGGTCTTTTAGCACCCTGTTGACGCAGTTGCACCGACACCATTTTGTCCGGGATCGTCAAACAGGTTATCGGAGATTGTTCATCCGACAACCCGATCAACTCAAGCCGCCTCTTTCTTGCGCGATGCCTTTTTGCGCTCATTCGGATCAAGCAATGCCTTCCGGATCCGGATATTCTTTGGCGTTACCTCGACCATTTCATCATCGTCGATATAGGCGATGGCCTGTTCCAGCGTCATCACCTTGGGCGGGGTGAGGCGGATGGCGTCGTCTTTGCCGGTCGAGCGGAAGTTCGTGAGCTGCTTCGATTTCATCGGATTGACTTCAAGATCATCGGGCTTTGCATTTTCGCCGATAATCATGCCCTCATATAGAGCCTCTCCGGGCGAGACGAATAATATGCCGCGCTCTTCCAAGGGGCCGAGTGCATAGGCAACCGCATCGCCATTGCCGTTGGAGATCAGCACGCCGCATTTGCGGCCTTCGATGGGGCCACGGTAAGGGCCGTATTTTTCGAACAGGCGGTTCATGATCCCGGTGCCGCGCGTGTCGGACAGGAATTCGCCGTGATAACCGATCAGCCCGCGTGACGGCGCACTAAAGGTGATGCGCGTCTTGTTACCACCCGAAGGGCGCATGTCGGTCATTTCGCCTTTGCGGATCGCCATTTTTTCAACGACGGTGCCCGAATGTTCGTCATCAACGTCGATCACAACCTGTTCATAAGGCTCGGTGCGGTTGCCATTGTCGTCTTGGCGATACAGCACGCGCGGGCGCGAAATGCCGAGTTCAAAACCTTCACGGCGCATCGTTTCGATCAGCACGCCGAGCTGGAATTCGCCGCGACCGGCAACTTCAAAACTGTCACGGTCATCGCTTTCGGTGACTCGGATCGCGACATTGCTTTCGGCTTCGCGCAGCAATCGGTCGCGGATCATCCGGCTGGTGACTTTGCTGCCTTCGCGGCCCGCCATCGGACTGTCATTCACCGAGAAGCGCATCGACAATGTCGGCGGATCGATAGGTTGTGCATGCAGAGGTTCGGAAACACTCGGCTCGGCAATGGTATCGGCCACCGTCGCGGTGGTCATGCCCGCGATGGAGATGATGTCGCCCGCCTTCGCTTCGTCCACAGGAACACGCTCCAGCCCGCGAAACGACATGATTTTGGACGCGCGGCCCGTTTCCACCACCTTGCCATCGGGCGAAAGCGCGTGGATTTGCTGGTTCACCTTCACGGTGCCCGAAAGCACCAGACCGGTAAGAATACGGCCAAGGAAATTGTCACGGTCAAGCAGCGTAACGAGCATCTTGAACTCGCCGTCCACATCGGCCTTTGGCTCGGGGACATGGCGTACAATGGTTTCAAACATCGGCGTCAACGTGCCTTCGCGCAAAGCAGGGTCTTCCGACGCATAGCCATTGCGGCCCGAGGCATAGAGCACGGGGAAATCGAGCTGTTCATCGGTCGCGTCCAAGGACACAAACAGGTCGAACACTTCATCGAGCACTTCCTGGATGCGCTCGTCAGGGCGGTCCACCTTGTTGACAACAACGATCGGGCGCAGGCCCAGCGCCAGCGCCTTGCCGGTCACGAATTTCGTCTGCGGCATCGCGCCTTCGGACGAATCGACCAGCAGGATAACGCCGTCGACCATGCTCAGGATGCGCTCCACTTCGCCACCAAAGTCGGCGTGTCCGGGCGTATCAACGATGTTGATCCGCGTGGTTTCGTTTTCTCCGGCCCACTCGACGCTGGTGCATTTCGCCAAAATCGTGATCCCGCGTTCCTTTTCCAGATCGTTCGAATCCATCGCCCGTTCTTCGATCCGCTGATTTTCGCGGAACGTGCCGGATTGGCGGAAAAGCTGGTCAACAAGGGTGGTTTTGCCATGATCGACGTGCGCGATGATGGCGATATTACGCAGGGACATTCTATACAAACCTTATGGGAGTGGGGCGCAAAAGCGCCTCATGTTGCGCGCGCCCTTAGCTTAGTTTGTGCGGTGCGGCAAGGATTGCTATGCGGGGTAAATGCTAACCCGCCTGATCCCCGATCGTTTCGCTTTGATGTTATTGGCCGCGATCCTGCTCGGCTGGCTGTTGCCCGCGCGTGGGGGCCTGTTGGAAATCGCGCGCCTGATCAGCACCGTCAGCATTTTCGCGCTGTTTTTCCTCCACGGATTGCGCCTGCCGCGCCGCGATGTTGCGCAGGCGGCAAAGGGCTGGAAATTACAGGGGGCGATGCTGGCGGTTCAGTTTTGTGGCAATGCCGCTGGCTGGATTGCTGCTGGCGAAATCATTCGGCTGGATGTTGCCTGCCGCGCTGGTCAGCGGCCTGCTCTATTGTGCGATGCTGCCTTCGACGGTGCAGTCGGCGATCAGCTATGCGTCGATAGCGGGAGGCAATGTCGCGGCGTCGGTGGTGGGGGCTGCGGTTTCCAATTTGGCGGGGATCGTGCTGACGCCCGCGTTGGTTGCGCTGTTGCTGGGCGCGGCCTCGGGCGTTTCGCTGCATAGCGATACCGTTATCCGCATTGCTACGATGCTGCTGTTGCCTTTTGCTATGGGGCAGATGGTACAGCATTGGCTTGGCGAATGGGCCAGCCGGCAAAAAGCGATACTGTCCATTTTTGACCGGCTGGTGATCGCCATTGCGGTCTATTTGGCGTTTGCGGGAGCCGTTGCATCGGGCAGCCTGTCGCAACTTGATCTGGCTACTTTGGCGACGCTGGTTGCGTTGCTTGCGCTCCTTCTCATCTTTGCTTTTGGCGGCGCATGGGCGACGGGCAAGGTTTTGGGATTGCCCAAAGCGGACCGGATCAGCCTGATTTTTGCAGGCGCACAAAAGAGCATTGCGACCGGAGCGCCTATGGCCGCGATCCTGTTTGGCAGCGCGGCGGGGTTAATCCTGTTGCCCGCGATCCTCTATCATATCGCACAATTGCTGCTCTCCGCTCCGTTGGCGGCGCGGCTACGCGCAAACGGGGCAGTATTAATTAGGACAGTATTAATTAGGGACAGTATATAATTAAATCCAAAACCAGCATAGCAATGATGGGAATATTGATTCGTGGATTTAATTATATACTGTCCCTAATTAAAGCGTCAAGGCTCCTGAGCGCTTCCGCAGGCCTTGCCGCCAAGATCGGCAGCGAACCGATGATGCCGAGCAGGAAGGTCAGCCCCGCTCCACCTACCAGCGTTATCGCCAGCACAGCTGGATCGGGGGCGAAGGCGAAGTTGAATATCTGCACCACGACATACCAGGCCGCGCCCAGCCCCAAAGCCAGCGAAAGTAGCCCCAGCACACACGCCAATATCCCATATTCCATCGCCTGTGCGGCCAATATCTGCCGCCGGGTGGAACCGAGCAGCTTCAAGATGACGCTATCGTAAATCCGCGATTGGCGCGCTGCCGCAATCGCCCCGACCAGCACCGCTATCCCGGCAAGGATGGCAATCGAGGCCGCCGCCGCAATCGCTTGTGCCATTTGCGTGAGCAAGGTTGAGACCTGCCCCACGACCTCCCCGACCTCGATCAACGACGTCGAAGGGAATGCGGGCGGAATTGATTTGGCCAGCGCGCGCTCCGCCGCTTTATCGACCGTCAGCGTCGCCACCATATTATGCGGTGCGGCATCGAAACTGCCGGGGGAAAATACCAGCGCATAGTTCAGCCCGAAATTCTCCCATTTAACTTCGCGCAAGCGCCGCGATTTTGGCCTGCACCTCAACTCCCAGCACGCTGACCGTCATGGTATCGCCAACACCGACGCCTAGCGATTCCGCCACGGGTAGATCGAGCGAAACCAGCGGCGGGCCGGTGTAATCGGCGGGCCACCAAGCGCCCTCGATAACCTCGCTACCGGCGGGAACCTGCGCGCTATAGGTCAGCCCCCTGTCTCCGCGCAGCACCCACGCGCCTTCAGGCAACTCGGCAAGTTGATCGACACGTTGTCCGCCAAATTCGGTGATCATGCCGCGCAATGCCGGGATCATGTTGATCGTCGCCTTGGCATCAGCGGAACGAACCCGCCGCGTAAATTCGTCGGCCCGTTCGCGCGGGATATCGAGCACGAAAAAGCTGGGCGCGCGTTCGGGCACGCTTTTGCGGATTTCGGCATTGATGCTGGTCTGGATCGCCGCAAGCGTGACGAACAGCGTCAGCCCCAATCCCAAAGCCACGACCAACGCCTGCGTCTGCGCGCCGGGCCGGTGGAGGTTGGCAAGGGCGAGGCGGGGCAGGGGAGCCTTGGGTCTCGGTAGGCGCAGCGCGATCCGGCGCAGGCTCCATGCTAGACCGGCAAGCAACAGTAAAAGTCCGAAAGCCGCGCCGATGAAGGCGAGCGAAAACAGCGGCTCGCGCGCAGTGCCCACGGCAAGAGCGACAATGGCGAGGATCGCGGCGGTGACCCAGATTGCAGTGCGCCGGTCGGTCGTGCCGTTCTTTTCCACAATCGCACGAAACAGCCCTGCGGCGGGCACGGTGCGCGCGCGGGCGAGCGGGGGCAGGGCAAAGGCGAGCGCGATCAACAGGCCGTAAACCGCACTCACCGCCAAGGGCAGCGGATAAAGCGCAAAGCCCGGAGCAACCGGCAGGATATCGCCCGCAATCCAGCCGATGGCTTGTGGTAACAGACTGCCAATGGCCAGCCCGAGAACAATTGCCACCGCCGCCACCGCAAATATCTGTAGCATATAGATGCGGAAAATCGTGGCAGAGTCAGCACCCGTCACCTTCAATGTGGCGATGCTGGCGCGTTTACTTTCCAGATAGCTGCCGACACCATTGCCCACACCGATCCCGGCGATCACCAACGAAGCGAGTCCTACCAGCGTCAGAAACTGCCCCATGCGTTCGATAAAGCGCCGCGTGCCGGGTGCGCCGTTGGAGCGGTCGGTGACTTCCCAACCGGCCGTGGCATAGCTTTTCTTAAGCGTTTCTGCGAGGCGCGCGCTGTCGGCGTCGGCGGGCAGTTTGACGCGGTATTTGGCCGAATACATGCTTCCCGGCTGGATCAATCCGGTTGATTTGAGCGAAGCCATGCCGATAATGGCGACTGGCCCCAAAGTGAAACCTTCGCCGAGCCTGTCTGGCTCTTCGCCGATGATTCCGGTGACGCGAAACGCCTGTTCGCCGAAACGCACACTGCTGCCAATGCCCAGATCGAGCCGTTCGGCCATCGACGGGCCGATGTAAACTTCGCCCAAGGCAGGCAAACCGGCGCGCTTTCCGTCTTTTAGGGTGAAGGTGCCATAGAGTGGATAGGCTCCGTCTACCGCCTTTAACTCGGCAAGGACGCTATCGTTACCAATCGCCATCGCGCGCAGGCGAATAGTTTCGGACAGGCTGCCATATTTGCGAAGCGCAGCCTTTTCAGCTTCGGTGGCTTCGCGCTGGTTGATTTCCACCGAAATGTCACCGCCAAGGATCGTCTGTCCGCGTCTTTCGAGTTCGCTGGCAATCCCGGACGTCAGGCTGCCAATCGCGGCGAACGTCGCCACTCCCAGGAACAGGCAGACCGCGAGCAGGCGCAGGCCCCGGATGCGCGCGGAGAGATCACGCCGGGCAATGCGCCATAGGGTGGAGAGGTTCATTAAATCCTCCCCGGAACGGGGAGGTGGCAGTCCGCAGGACTGACGGAGGGGCCGCTGTCGGTTTGCTCAATTTTGAGACCTAGTGCACACCCCCAGCCGACCCCTCCACCACTTCGTGGTCCCCCTCCCCGTTCCGGAGAGGATTTTGAGTTGTCAAATAAACTCATGCCTCCACGACCAAACCATCCTGCATCGCAATCACCCGGTCACACCGTGCCGCCAAGGCCGGATCATGCGTGATAATCAGCAAGGTCGCCCCCATGGCCGCGCGCCGGGCAAACAACAGGTCGATGATTGCCGCCCCCGTCGCGCCATCCAGATTGCCCGTCGGTTCATCGGCAAAAATGATCTTGGGCGCTGCCGCCATTGCGCGGGCAATTGCCACGCGTTGCTGCTCGCCGCCCGATAATTGCGAGGGATAATGCGTTAAGCGGTGGCCAAGGCCGACGGCTTCCAGTTCGGCTGCGGCTTTGCCAAAAGGATCATCGATCCCCGCAAGTTCCATCGGCACCGCAACATTTTCCAGCGCGGTCATCGTCGGCAGCAGGTGAAAGGCCTGCAAAACAATCCCGATCCGCCCCCGCCGCGCCCGTGCCAGTGCGTCTTCGTCTAAAGCGGTGAAGTCAAGGCCATCGACGCTGACTTGGCCGCCGCTCGCGCGTTCCAATCCGGCAAGCACCGCCATCAGCGAGCTTTTGCCCGATCCTGATGGGCCGAGCAGCGCAACGCTCGTCCCAAACGGCACCTCCAGAGTCCACACCGCGCAAAATTTCGACCGCGGCATCGGCAGAGCCAAGGGTGAGCGTGACATTCGACGCGCGGATTGCCATATCCGCGTGGCTAGCTGTGGGGGCGTGCAAGGAAGGAACCTTTATGTTGAAATTTCTCGCCCGATATGGGGCTGCCTGCGCGATAATCCAAGTGCTAAGCGCATGTGGGCCGACACCTCCGTCAAAAGTGCCTCCCAAAGTGGAAAAGGCCGCCGAGCAAGCGCAATATGACAAGCTGGTCGTGGCCTTTGGAGACAGTCTCTATGCCGGATATCGCCTCGGCCCGAACGAAGGACTTGCCCCGCAATTGCAGGCGGCGTTGCAAGGCCAAGGGCATAAACGCCCGCGTCCATAATGGCGGGGTGACGGGCGATACCACGGCGGCGGGCAAAGCGCGGTTGGCCTTTGTGCTCGACAATCTGGATCGTAAGCCCGATCTCGTCGTCCTTGGCCTTGGCGGCAATGATATGTTGCGCGGGATCAAGCCAGAAGAAACGCGCGCGAATATGACGGCGATGATGGCCGAATTGAAAAAGCGCGACATCGATGTGGTGCTAACGGGAATGTTGGCTCCACCGAATTTAGGGCCGGATTATGGCCGCGCGTTCAATGCAATCTTTCCCGATCTGGCCAAAGCCAATGGCGCACCGTTGCTGCCGTTTTTTCTTGGCGGCGTGGTAACCGACAAGACGCTGATGCTGGACGATGGCATCCACCCCAATGCCAAGGGAGTGGCGAAGGTGGTGACGTCTCTGGAGCCTTTGGTGGCGGAGGAATTGGGAGGGTAACTCCATATTTTCCTCTCCATTGGGAGAGGATATGAAGCCTTATCGCCTTTGGCGATTAGGCGAAGTTGGTGAGGGGTTGTGCGCGATCGACCGGGCACAACCCCTCACCCAGCTTCCGCTAGGCAACAAGTAGCCAAGCTTTCGCAACCCTCTCCCACTGGAGAGGGAAAACAAGGTGTATTAAAAAAATAACACACCTGTTGCCGGATTCGCTTGAAATCCCCCTAAGGCAGTTCCATTTATCGCAATAGTATAGTCAATTCTCCCAAGGAGGGGCCCTTCGCCATGTCCACTGAAACACTGACCGCGACCGAAACCGAGCTAAAACTCACGCCCCCCGATCCCGTACCGCCGGTCGCGCCCGAACGCGCGATGGGTCTTGTTCCCGTAGGCGAAGAGGTGAAGACCAAGCTCGAAGAAAAGGTCGACGGCTATATCGCCGATCTGGTCGCGCAGGATGTGAACAGCCCCGAATTTGGCAAGCGTGTCGATCAGCTGACCAATATGGGGCGGAAAGAAATCATGGAGGCGGCGGGGCAATCGAACCGTTTCCTTGATCGCCCGATCCGGCAAATGGACGATAACCAAGGTGTAGGAGCCGATCTCGCGCAGTTGCGCCGCACAGTGGAAGATCTTGATCCGTCCAAACGCGGCAGCCTGACGACAAAGAAAAAACTGTTCGGCATCATCCCCTTTGGCAACAAGCTGCGGAACTATTTCGACAGCTATCAAAGCGCACAGGGGCATATCAGTGCGATTCTGGGTCGCCTTGGCAATGGCAAAGACGAGTTGCTGATGGATAATGCCGCGATTGATGTGGAGCGGCAGAATCTGTGGAAGGCAATGGGCAAGCTCGAACAGATGATCCACATTTCCAAGCGGCTCGACGAGCGGATTGTGGAAAAGGCCGACGAGCTCGATCATAGCGATCCTGCCAAGGCAAAGGCATTGCGCGAAACCGCGCTATTTTATGTGCGGCAACGGCATCAGGATTTGTTGACGCAAATGGCCGTCACCGTGCAGGGCTATCTCGCGCTCGATCTGGTGAAGAAGAATAATGTCGAGCTGGTAAAAGGCGTGGACCGCGCCTCGACCACCACCGTCGGCGCGCTCCGCACCGCCGTTACCGTGGCGCAGGCGATGACCAACCAGAAACTGGTGCTGGATCAAATCACCGCGTTGAATACTACCACAGCCGGAATTATCGACGGCACTGGGCGGATGTTGCGCGAAAATACTGCGATGATCCACGAACAAGCCGCCGGGGCAACGATTCCGCTGGAAACACTGAGTCGTGCCTTTCAGAATATCTATGACACCATGGATGCCATCGATACCTTCAAACTCAAGGCATTGGACAGCATGAAGCAAACGTCGCGACGCACTGGAGAAGGAAGTCGAGAAATCCAAAGGCTATATCGCGCGGGCCGAGGGGCAGGCGCAGGCCGTGAAGGATGCGTCCGATACCGGGCTTTTGAGCGCGTTGGAGAATTAACAGGCTACAGTAAAACCGTTAGTGCTGAGCTTGTCGAAGCACGCTTTTCAGCATGGCGCTACCCTGTGAAGCGCCCTTCGACAAGCTCAGGGCTACGGTTTGTTTTTGGCAGGTAGTGAAATTATGAGTGCAGCCTCAAACTCCGATGAAATTCTTGATGGTGCGGGCCGTTCGTTGAGGCGTGTCCGCATGGGGCCGCCCATCGGCAGCAAATCGCGCGCGCTGCGAAAGGCGCATTTCTTTGGCAAGGTGGCGCGCGCCGCGATTGCGGTGGGCGTGATCATGGTTGGGGCCGGAATTATCGGCGCGATTCTGGACGGGATCGGTTTCTGGGGCGTGATGGCAACGGGCATTATTGGCGTGGCGGCGGCTTATGTGCTGCTTCGCTATCCGCAAATGCCCATGCCAACGATGGACAGTCTGCGGCAAACCGATCTGGGCACGCTCGCCGGAAAAACCGAAATCTGGCTGGAATCACAGCGCCCGGCATTGCCTGCACCGGCCATAACGATTGTGCAGGATATCGGCCTCAGGCTTGATGCGCTGGCGCCGCAATTGCAGATGCTCGATGAAACAAACCCGGCTGCGCGCGAAGTGCGGAAATTGGTGGGTGAACATCTGCCCGAACTGATCAACGGCTATAAACGCATCCCCGAACCGCTGCGGCGCAAGGATAATGCGGGCAAAACCCCGGAACAGCAATTGATTGATGGGCTGAAAACCATTGACCGCGAGATAGAGACGATGACCGGCCAGATTGCGCGGGGCGAACTGGATAAACTGGCGACACGCGGTCGTTATCTGGAAATCCGCTACGATGCGGAGGTTGCCGATTAGGGCAAGATGACATTCAGTAGAATCACACCGTTAGTGCTGAGCTTGTCGAAGCACGTCTCTCGGTACTGCGAAACGCCCTTCGACAGGCTCAGGGCTGCGGTTTAAGCTTAATGCCATCATGCTCTAGGGCCGCCGAAGCCGCTCCCGCATCATCGCTTCAATCTGCCGACGCGCAACCTTGTTGCTGGGCAGCATTGGCACTTCATTGCGGGTAATCGCAATATAGGCGCGCGGCACTTTGAATCCAGACAGACGCTTGCGTAATTCTGCCTGGATTGCCTCGAAATCAAGCATAGCTCCATCGCGCGGCACCACCGCCGCGACCACCAGCTGCCCCCGCTCCGCATCGGGGATGCCCACGACATAGGCGGAATGCACGCCTTCCAATTGCTGCATTTCCAGCTCGACCTCTGCCGGCGAGACATTGGAGCCTGCTGTTTTGATGAAATCTCCGTCGCGCCCGATGAAATGCACCCGCTTGCCGTCGATCAATCCCATGTCGCCGGTGCGGTAAAATCCGTCTGCGGTGTAATAGGGATCGCGCTCCACCTTGTGCAGTCCGGGTGAAAGCGCATAACCGCGCACCTGGATCTCGCCGCTTTCGCCTTCGCCCACAGGCGTTCCCGCCTCGTCAACGACGCGGACTTCATAACGATCGGCGAAATGGTCGAGCGGCGCACAGAGCGGCCTTCCCGGCACGCGCAGTTCATCGCCATAGCTATAGGGGCCAAGCGTCTCCGTCATCCCCAGTCCCCAATAGGGCTTTTTCTGGCGCATTTTCGCAAGGTCATCGTCGCTCAATACGCTGCCCATCGCCATCTGGCTGTTGAGCAGCGTTGCTTCTCCGCAAATCGTGGTCGCCCCCGCCATCCAATTGGGCATCAGGCTAACCATCAGGCCGCCGACCCAAAACATCGGAAGGAAAGCGGCGACTTCTGTATCGCGTTCGATACCCAGCATCGCGCGGAGATATTCGGCGCGGAACATCACGGGGCCGTGCAGATGTTTGACGCCTTTGGGCAGTGCCATGGAACCGGACGTGTATATTTCGATCAACTGGTCTGTCGGATGAACTTCTGCTTCCACGGCCAGCAATATGTTTTCCGAAACCGTTGCTGCCTCCTCGGCCAGCACAGACCGGTCTTCGATACCGGGTGGCAAATCAGGGCCGGTCGAAACGATCCAGCGCAAATAGGGGGCATCGGTAAGCCGCAATTCGGGGCCGTGATCGCGCAACGCGGGCAGGGCGTCGCAAAGCCGTTTAACCAGATCATGCCCCATCATGCTGCGCTGGACGATCAGGCCGCCAATATCCGACTGGCGCAGGACGCGGATCAGTTCATTGGCCTTGATCATCGTGCTGATCGGGATGGCAATCGCGCCGATGCGGCCGATTGCGGCCAAGGCCACGGCAAAGTCCGGACCATTGCCATGGATGAAGCCGACGCGCGATCCCTTACCAATTCCACGCGCCAAAAGGCCACGCGCCAATTGGGCCGAGAGTGTGTCCAGTTCGCGGAATGTGATTGAAGCGTCGGGCTGGTTTTCGCTTTTCAGAACAATCGCAGGTGCGTCACCATAGGCGAGCGCTGTCGCCCGGATAAACCGGGGCAATGTTTTCGCGGATGCGGGAGTGGAGGGTTCAGACATGGTGCGATTGTGCTCCTACCCCATAGAGTTTGATGACGTTCGGTCGAATTAAACCGTAGCCCTGAGCCTGTCGAAGCACGCCTCTCGGTACTGCGGGGCGCCCTTCGACAGGCTCAGGGCTACGGTTTAGCTCGATGTCATCAGATTCTAGACGATGTCTGGCGGTTCTTTGCAAGTGCCGTCCCCATCGTCGCAGCGAAATCTTTGGAAGGCCGCAAGTTGCGCTCGATCCGCAGGCCGAAGGGCGCACCCCTTTGCTGCCGATTTCGCTTCGATATCCTTACCGGCCCGTTAACCGCAACAGGTTACGTTAGTTTGAGGTTAACGCCCTAGACCGGTGTGGTGATGAGTATCACCTAATTCGGAGATCATAGCATGTCGTTGAAACATATTATCCCGTCGGTCTTGGCGTTGGCAGTGGCAGGAAATGCCGTTGCTGTTGCCCCGGGCGTCGATGTTGGCTCAGGCCAATATAGCATTTCTATCTCGGGCTTTGTTCCCGTGGTTTGCCGGGCCAGCGTTGGTGCCTCGGTTGTCCCTTCAGTCGGCGATCAGGTTAACCTTGGTGGGTTAAATGAGTTCTGCAACGCCCCCAATGGCTATGAAGTCTATGCCGATTACGCTCCGGGCCTCGCCAAGGCGACGCTTTTGGTTGATGGCCAGAAAGTCAATCTGTCCAACGACGGATCGACGCGTATCAGCAAATCGAACACGGCAGCGATTGCAAACCGTACGCTGGAACTGGACCTGTCAAAGGTACAGAATGCAAACGGCGCGATTTCGTTCCGTATTGTGCCGATGTCTTAAGCAACAAGGCGGCATGATGCCGCCTTGTTGATATCAGCAGGGATCGCCGACCACACTCGCGATTTGCGGTGTTACCGTGACGTTCAATGTGTCGGAATAGATGGGAGCCGGTGTTTTTGTGCTCCCGCCTTCGGTGAGAACGACTGATACCGGTCGTAAGATTCCGCTTATGCCAGCACGGGCACAGGTTTTGGTAATGTCCGTCTGCGGGGAAACTGCCGCACCGCTGACTCCGGTGCGGGTTTGGCCAGCCAAAGTCGCATTATAGGTGAGCGACTGCGCCGGTGTAGCTGGATTGCCGCCCGGAAATGTCAGCCGGTAGTTATTGGTCGAGTTCATGCTGATAATATAGGCCCCAGAGCTGGCGACGCGGATGTCGCCGGCGCGGGTATAAGTGCCCGATGCAGCCTGAACCTCGGTTGTCGTCTTGTCGCCCACTTCGCCAAAATCGAGGACCGGGCCGACATAGCTCGCTTGCAGCGCGCTAAGCACCGTAACGTCGATGATAAGGGCATTGCTGCGTGATCCTGTTTCGGTAACTGCATTGTTTCCTTGCCCGTGGCGGCAACTGTAATTCAAATTCAAAGGAATGGTCGCACCCGCCGCAGTATTTAGCTGGGGCGGCAAGATCACCGTTGCTGTTAGCCGGAACGAATCGTTGCTAGGTGCATTGCCATTGAAATCGTAAAATGCCGTGCGGCTGGGGACCGGGCTGCCCGTCGGCGATAGAATTGGGGCGGCTTCACCCGGTTGGAAATAGAGATTCTGGCCTGCGCCTCCGCCAAGCGTGCCGCTGCCGGTACCGCCATTGGGGCCGATTGAAACACCGAGAACCTGCATACCGTTCAAGGCAGTTGAATTGCTGTCAAAATAGAAATTGATCGTATTTGTGCGCGGAGAACCCTCAAGGTTGAGCCGCTGCAAAATGATGGTGGTATTGGCGATAGTCGTTCCGCTGGGCGAAAAGGGATCATAGACCGCTGAAACCGAGCCGCCGCTTACCGTTTGCAGGCCGCAAATCTGCTGCGCTGCCGCAGGAGTGGACGATAGAAATACCAGCGCAAAAATGCCGGTAATCAGACGTTTGAAGGATATTGTAGTCATATTACTGCCCCTTGCGCGCGGTCAGGTCACCGACCTTGACTGCACCCTCTGCTTCATTTGCGATAGTGATTTCAAATACCGATTTACGATCATCCAGCATTTCGATCCGCCATTTGCCCGGACGAAGGCCGGTAATCCCGAACTTGCCTTCGCGGTTGGTAAAGACGGTGAGCGCCTCACGCTCTGGATTGGCCACTTCGGTGGCACGGCCCGTGAGCAGCGAGATTGCCTCGCCGTCTTCATTCAGCAAACGGCCCATGGCTGTTACTGAATATTCCGAACCGACAGTATAAACATAGCCGCTCTTATAAGGCGGATATGCCCGGAATGAACCTTGCCCCAGATCAAATCCTCCCGGCGCTTGCGGGGCATCGACTGAAATGGTGCGTTCCGAATAAGAGCTCATATTGGGTTGGGTCGCGGCGTTCAATATGCCGGTATCCGCCGTCCGGCCATAAGGCGTGGGTTCGACGACGACATTGGCGCCTTTCAGGCTGCGATGGCCTTTGACGATGGCAAAGCTATCGTAAATCGGCCTGCCCATCGAGAATGCACCATCGGCAAAGGCAAAGGACGTTGCCGCCCGCACTGCCGACCGCTGGGCAATCGAGCTGCCAAAGCCGTCGGTATAAGTGCCAAAGTGGCTAAAGCCGAGTTCGGCGCGATTGGCGAAGTAATTGGCGTTGACGCTGGTTCCGGCGCTGGTGTCGCTGCGTTCGACATCAGCAGACAAGTTGAACGAACCCACGCCCTGGCCTTGCAAGGTTTGCAGCGAAAGCCGCGAACGATTGTTCCGCGTGTCATAATCGGCACGGGCGCTGGAGAAACGGCCAAGCCGGACGTTAAGCGACAACAAGTCCCGAAACCCGGCTGCCGAAATTGTCGCGCTCATAGCGGGCATCGGCGGTGAGCGATGCGGTGGACGAGATGCGATAGCCCATTGTGGCGCGATAGGTTTGTGCATCACGCGGTCCGCCGCGTGCCCGGGAATAGCGCGCATCGACGCCGCCATAAAGTTGATCGTTAAAGGCGTGCGAATATCCGCCGCTTGCTTCCCATTTATAGGGATTGTTCGGCAAGATGGTGCCTGCGGGGCCAAAATTCTTGCTGCGCGTTTCAAAGGCGAGATTGAGCGAATCCGTCCGCCCGTCGCCGCGCTGGATCAGCCGCTGAAATGTGGTGACCGAGGCATAGCCCGTCCCCGCATTTTTGATTTCCGACAGCGAGAAATTGAGCGAAATCGTGCCGAGCGATGTCCCGAAGACACCTTCGACTCCCGCCATTTCGACATTCTTGTCGGCCTGGATATTGAAGCCCACCGTCGCCGCATCGCTCAATCCGTGGCGGAAAAAGCCCGACATGGTGAAATCATCAGAATAATTGGGTCCGCGACGGCCAAGTGGCGCATCAACACCGGCATAAAGCCCGAATTCGCTTAGGCCTTTGGCCAGTTGCGATTGATCGAGGAAGACGTTGAAGCGCAATAATTCGGTGCGACCGCTGTCATCCAGGATGTTCAGCTTGATATCGTTCGACCCTTGGGTGAACGGGAAATCGCGCAAATTATACACGCCGGGATTAAGTTGCAGTCGGCGGACGATCTGGCCGTTAACCTGAACCTCGACCGTTGAAGGGCGTTCAAGCCGGAAGCTGCGATCACCACGCGGACGGACAATCTGTTGCGGATTTAGCGCGCTGTACGAACGAAAAACTGAGATGCCGGCTATATCAGGTGCGGATTGAAAACCGCGAGACAGCGTTTGCAAATCACCGGCGGACCAGCGGACCAGATTTTTCTGGTCGTCGACCACCAGACGGCTGCCCTGCCGCTGAAAATCCGGATTGGCCGAACCGGGTTGATAAAATGCCTCTGATTCCAGAACGATACCGCCAATGCGGGTGGCACCATCAAGGAAGAAAACCGGATCACCAAAACCGTCATTCGGGCCTGAATGGAGATAATCCGCCGAGCCGCGCACATTCACATAGGCGCTGAACCCCGCAGGCTTCGCAAATGTCCCGATCTTGTCACGGTCCATCGGCGAAACTTGTACAGGCCGGGATGCCCGGCGTTCGGGCGAGATGGCCAGTTTCAGCTCAAGCGTTTGCGGATCATAGGAAACACCAACGCCCGATGCCTCGAAATCCGAAGCAGACAGCGTTCCACGCCCGGCAAAGGAGCCTTGCAAAGCCTTCAGTGCGGTTGGATCGAGAACATTGGTCAGCAAATCCAATATGCGCTGTGCTGAAAATTCGATGCTGTTATCGGCGTTGATGCGGAGCAGCACGTCGCCCAGATAGACATTTCCGTCCTTCGCCGGAATGGTCAGATCAATAGCACGACCGGTAGGGTTGAGCGTATTGCCAGCCGTCGCCGAAGGCTCGATGCGGATGCGGCGATCCTGCACCTGCGTGGTGGCGCCCGGCTGCGCCGCCATCGCCGCATTTGCAGCGAGGACAGCCGATAGCCCTGTGCCGAGGCACAGCCGCAGCATCAGCCGATGGCGGCGATCATTCGGGAGTATATTGTGCATCGACCGTCGCCGTTCCGGCTGGAAGTTCTAAAGGAAGTTGCATCCGCCGGGTTTGCCCCGATCCAACCAGACCAAAGCCGATTGTCTGCTGGATTTCAGGCCCAGACAGGGTTTGACGGATAGTTTCCTTTCCGCTCGCGTCGCGACCAATGATACGCAGGCGGCCATCGGACAGATAAGCGTGCGATGGGGAGTCATTATCGAGTGTCAGGATTGGCACCGGTTTTCCGGCTGCGTTGTTCCCGACGGTGGCTGTTTTAATTTGCAGATTGGGCTTTGCGCCTTGTGGAGCAACGCTGACCAAAACCTGAAAATTATATAGGATCTGAATGGCCGATTGCCCCTCGGGCAGCTTCACCGGCAACTGGGCGACGGTTACATAATAATGCTTGCTGCGGGCAAGGGCAGGATCGCCCACAAACTGGATGCGAAATGATTGGGTTTGGCCGGGCTGGATCATTGCCTGTGGCGGAAAGATCAACAAATCGCCCGGGTCTTTGCCCGATGGTTTCAGATTGTCGCCATCGGGAACCAATTCTTCGACACGCAATTCGACGGGCAGCGGTGTGGCGAAGGTATTTTCCACCGTGACGATCTGCGTCATGCCGCGACCTGATGTTTTCAAATTGATAACAACGGGTTGCACCGTCATCGCGATGGTTTGTGCAACCGGAAATATGGTTAACGCCGCAGCGGCGAAGACCAATCCGATATATCTGAACACGTTTCTCACAAAAAATCCCCTGAAGCGTAATACGGCTGCCTAGTTGGCGGCTCTGAATTCTACTGTAATCGTATCGGTATAGGTTCCGGCGACGAGCGGCACATTTCCGGCAGCCATAGCAAAGCCCATATCTACCGTTCCTGCGCCGCCATTGGCCGAATTGATCTGCAATCCGCCCGCGACTTCGCTCGATTGGCTGCGGTTCTGTCCGGCCCAAGCGGCGCTGATCGAATAAGGCATGAATTCGGCAAAACCGCCCCGGCCTTGATTGCGTTCGTTGCTGCCAAGACGGCGAAGGCCGCCAAAGTTGCTTTGGATACGCAGCAAATGCGCGCTGTTGCAAACGATCGGAAATGCCAGATTTAAGGTCGTACTGCGCGGCAACGCGGTTTGCGGATTGACCATTTCGACAATGCGAATTTCGCCGGTCGAACCATCGATATTGCGGAAATTGGCGTTAACGCCGCTGGCATCCTGTGGCGCGCGCATCAGACAGGCGGGGGCCGCCGTGCCGACTATTTCGACCGGACGAAGGCCGGTGTCGATGCTTTGGGCAAATGCCGGGGTTGAAACCAGCAACAGCGGAAGGATCAGCTTTTTCATCGTTGCGGCTCCAGCGTGATACGAAGGGTCTCGGCATAATTGCCCGCGATCACCGGCGCATTGGATTGGACGTTCGACGCGCCAGGTTGAATTTCAAAACGCATCGAGAGGTTGCCTGCGGTCGGATCGGTGACCCGGATCGATTGTTCGTTGAACCGGCGGATTTGCGCGTCTGCATTGAGCAGCAATGTCTGCTGCCCCCAGTTAAAACGTGCCTGATAGGGTATGGCCGAGGCAAAGCCCTGCGGCGCAGCGGTGGCCGAGCTGTTGCGAAACAGGCCATTGTTCGATGCCTCTACCCGCAATTGGTGCGGAAAATTGCAAACCGCATCAAAGTTCAGTTCGACCGACGCGGCATTGGTGGCCAAAGTGGTTGGATCGACCAACGAATCGATTTGTAGCAACGTGCCGTTCAACCCGCTGAAATTAACCTGTCCGCCCGCTGCAACGCTTGGAGCCTGCAACACACAGATATTGGGCGAATTGCCCGTCACCGGGAAACTGCGCGTTTGCACCGGCTGCTCAGTATTGAGCCTGCGCGGCGGTAGAGCCGATCAGGATCAATAAGGGAAGGGCATAGGATTTCATCGACCGTTCCTCAATTTGCCGCCGCGACGGTGACCGTCACGAGGCCCAGATAGCTGGTATCCCCCACCATCCGCAGGGCATTGCCGCCGCCGGTGGTGAAGTTCGAAACGCTGACCGTGATGTTCCCGGTATAGGCGCTGTTGCGCGATTGCAGAGCTGCCGGATTGGTGGCAGCCGCCGTTGAAAACGAAGCAGGCGTATCGGTCCAGCCCGATGCGGTCGCCGTATAATGAACCGTCTTCGAAAATCCGCTGGGCGGGTTTGCGGCGAAATTCTGTGCAATCATCGGCGTCGCGGCCACCTGTATGGTGCTGCGCGGTGAACAGAATGATCCAGACAAAGTGCGCGATGGCGCGGACAATGTGGGCAGCAAAAATCCGGTGGATGTGTCAATCAGGGTCCCCACGTCAAAGGAGCCGTCGGCGACCGACAAAGTGCCGCCCGCGCACAGCAACGGAACGGTGCCATTAATTGTGATTGGGCCTTGGGTAGAGCTTGGCCCTGCATTTTGAGCAGCGACCGGACTGGCCAAAGCCAGCCCGATGGTTGCCAAAGCCCCCATGGAAATTTGTGCGAGTGGTCGCAAAGCCATTTCCAAACCCCTTTTCTTAAAGCCCGCTGCCGGGTGCCGGACCGAGCGTGATAACCACTTGGCCGCTATAATTGCCCGCAACCAAAAGCACGTCCGCTGGCACTGTGAAGGAGCTCAGTGTCAATGTGACGTCTGCAATTTTGGGAGCAGGCTGAGTGCCGCCGGTGGCTGTCGTTGTCGGATTGGTTCCGGCAGCGGTCGCCGCTGTCGTTGCGGCTGCATCGGTTGTTGCCCAGCCCGAAACCGTCGCCCCGTAATTCACCGCCCGGGCAAAGCCGGTTGGCGGGGTAGAGGTGTCGGAGCCGATCAACGCCGTTGCATCCACGCGGATGGCACTGTTGGCGTAGTTACAGAAGGATGCAGGCATCGAAACGGTGCGGTTGGCAATGGTCGTCAACCGTCCCACCCGTGTGCCCGAAACATCGACCAGCTGGCCCAGATCAATCGCCGTTTGTGAAGGGGTTCCCAGGATGCACAAAGGTGCAACCTGGCCACCCACATTCACGGTTTCGCTATCGCTGTCCTGCGCGAAAGCAGGGCTGGCGAGCGCGAGACCGGCTAGGGCTAAAGCTTTGCTAGTGTGACGAAACATCATTCGGTTCCTTTTTCAGTGCCGCTTATGTCGGCGGCAAATCGATGGCGGGTGAAAGCGTGACAATCACCTGACCCTGATAGGTCCCGGCGATCAGCAAGCCGCTTGTCGGGCTGGTGGCGCCCGAAAGCGTAACCACGACATCGCCGGTGAACAAGCCAACGGTGGAGGCAGCACCTGCACCGCCTGCAATCGAGTTGTCATTGGCGCTTGCGGCATTGGCAACGGCGGTGGCGGTATAATCCACGCGCTTGTCAAAACCGGCAGGAGCCACAGGAGCAAAGCCGGTGTTCATCAGCGGCAGTGTTTCGACTGACATCGTCGATGCCGAACCGTTGCACCAGCCAACCAATGTGCGGGCTTGGCCCTCGATCACTGCGGCGTTCAGTTTACCGGCTGTAGAGCCTGTTCCCTGCACCGCCATTTCGCCGACCGAGATGGTGGCGGATGGGGTGGTGAACAGGCAGCGTCCGGCGACACTGCCGTCAACATTGACGGTTCCGGTCGTCTGCGCCGCTGCGGGTACTGCGAACAGTACCAACGGAGCGGCTATCATCATCAATTTACGCATTTCAAACTCCCCTCAAATTTGAGGCAGGGGAACCCTGAGCCTAAGCTCAGGGCGCCGGGTTGATCGTTACCGTGATCGTGCTTGCATAGTTGCCCGCAACCAGAAGGTTCGTCGGGCTACCTTCAGAAGCAAGCGCGTAAGCGCGAACTTTCACATTGTTGGCAGCGCCAGCAGCAATGCGACCAACGGTTTTCGTGTGATCGGCTGGAACCGGTGTCAGGGTGTTATATTTGGCATATTGCAGACCAGTGGACGCGGTGTTCACTTCGAGTTCGGCGGTATAGTCGATGTCATTCGAATAACCTGCGTCAGCTGCAGCGACGTTCGAAAGCTTGCCCGCGCTCACGGAGATGTTGGTATTGGCGCTGTTGCAAACGATGCGGGCTTCGACAGGTACGCCAGCCGGAGCAGCGGAGGTCGTGCCTTCGAGGCCAGCGGCCAATGTGCCATCAGCTTCGTCAAGATTGCCCAAAGGAATCGCGCCGGTGAATGTGCCAACAGCGGCACCGCCACCAGGGGCGACAACCGAGCAACGTCCGACTACCACGCCAGTGACTTCAACAGTCCCTGTAACCTGCGCCGCAGCGGGCGATGCGATTGCAATGGTCGATGTCGCCATTGCTAAAAGTACCAATTTCTTCATGACTTACTCCTTCATTCAACTATTTTTCGGAACCACCGGCCCCGCTGTAATTTCTGGTGACCGGGTCACCTTGCCCCCTCTTCAAACTCTGCCCGTAAGCGCCTGAGGAAGCGCTCCGGCGTGTGGCCCGGTTAAAGCGCCACGCTTACCGTCACCGTCAGCGTATCATTGTACGTGCCAGCAGTGAGAATATCGGGTCCGTTGTAAGGATCTGCCGTCACACGGATTTCCTGAATGGTTGTCGCGCTGGTGGCGGGGCCGCTGAGGTATAGGCCGCGCGTCGCGCTGGCTGGTCCAGAGAAATTCGCGCCGCCCGTATCGTAATATGCAGTGCAATTTGCAGCATTGTTAGAAGCGATCAATTGAGCAGCTTGGCACAAGGACGATTCCGTCGCATTTGCGTCGTTGCTAAGTTCAAGCTCTACATCATAGGGCGCTTTGACGCTGTATCCCGGTGGAACCGCGCCGCCGGTCAACAGACCACCGTTCTGCGAAACCACGCCCACGCGGAATGATCCCGTGCAATCAAGAACGAAATCGAAGCTCTCGTCAAAACCCAGCGTATCAAAGTTCGTGGCGATTACCGAACCACTGGGCGCATTGCCTGCGGCAAAACCACAGCGTCCGCCGACCGACGCCCGAACCGGGATGGAGAGAGGAACGTTATTGGGTGCGTTATAAGGGGCCGGATAACCAACCGCATAGGCGGTATTGGCAGTCTGTGCCTGCACCGGTGCAGCACAGGCCAGCCCTGCCAAAGACAATAAAAATCCTATCGACAAACGCGACATGCGATTGCCCCCTTTTACCTACGAGTTTCCAAAAGCTTCGTCAGGAAGGGTATTTTTGCCCCCTTGCACGTTTGCGACCTTTAACGCCCTACGTTGCTCTGCTGCTGATTTTGCAGCGAAACGGGGTTTGACTTCAACTTATTTTTTACCCTTTTTTAACGATGTCCGGGACACCCCGATTGGATAATCAACAAATTCTGATTATTGTGGTATAAGTTAGTAAATATAAATACAGATCAAAATAGATAAAATATAAAATAAATTATAATTTTATGAAATGTACAAATATCGCAAAATATTAAATGTTAATTATATATTCTAATTGGTCGAAAATATATTATATATTTAATATTTACTAAACTATAAGCAATAGCGTTGCCTTAATGTTAAAAAAATTAAGATATTTTATGGGTGTGATGCGGATTTGATTCCCTGAATTTTACCAAAACTGGTTAACAGATGGGGGGATTTTTGGGCTTTCGATGCAGAAATGTCGCATCGCTTCACGGGACATCGCCGAATCGATTCGCTAGATATTTCAATGGCATATGCATTTAAGTATATAAAAGATATAATAAAAGATATACATCATCCGAAATGTAATTTCAGATATCTGGCCCGCAACCAGATGGACCACGCTGCGTTTCAACCGGTGTCGTCGGTTTGGTGATCCATCTTGTGCCGTGGCAACAGACCGCAGCTTTCCCTTGGACGATTGCGCCAGCCAAGTCTAAACTGACATTGATGTTCAAACTCCTAACCCGGCCAGCGATCATTTGGGCAGCCCCTCTGGCCCGCCTGTTGGTATGTGCAACGATCCTATTTGCTCTTATTGAGCATGGCCGCCCTATCATGCATGTACTCATCCTTACCTGGATCGTCTGGTCTGTGGTGACCGTCTCCGCGACATTGATCGGATATTATTTTCAGGTACGCGATTTGCGGATAATCGCGGGGGTCGATGCTGTCATCGGGGCACTCACGATATTTCTCATGCCGGGTTCGGAAACGCCCACCATCGCTTTCCTTGTCTGTTCGGCCGTGATGGTCTTGGGATGCGGAATCGGATTAACATCGTTGGCGACATTGGTTCTGGTTCCCTTAACGGCTTGGGGCGTTCAATATCTGTTTGAATTTGGTCCGGCGGTACAGAGCCAAATCATCTCATTGGAAGGATCAAAGGTACTTTGGGTTGTGCTGTTGCTGCAATTCGGGGCGCTGGCTGCGGCAGCGGCCCTGATCCTGCGAAATGCGAGCGTCGACACTTTCGTCCGCGAGTGCAATTCCATCGACATGCTACACCCAGAACGCTCGTTTGAATTTGATTTGCAGGATCTGGTCAGCAACCTTGCCGGGGTTTTTGCGAATGAACGGGCCTTTTGCTTGCTGACCCGGGGAATCCGGAATTCAGGATATAGGCAGTTCAATTTCAATTGCGGACTTTCCAACGTGATTGGCGAAATTCCGCAAATATTGAACATCGCGCACCTGCTTTCAAAGCGGGCGGTAATTTATGATATCGAGGACAATATTTGCCTGCCGCTCGATAGCGAAACGCCTCGCAACTTTACCGAGGTCGAACAGAAATTTGCGGCTTTTCTGAATAGGGAGCATTTCGTCGTTGCCATAGTCATGCCCATCAGGATTGGTCGTTCGCGTGGATTGCTGGTGTGCGCCGCACCCAAACCCATCTCGGCTTGCTTGGTCGTTGACGCATTAAAAATCGAAAAAAACATTGCCGGGTTGATGAATTTTTTGAGCCGCATGGCAGAGGCGGAACGGCAGTTCATTGCCGAAGCCCATGACGTAGCGAGGCGCGATTTGCACGACGGTGTCCTGCAATCGATGGCGGCGTTGCGAATGCGGCTGTTAACAATTGGCAAGCGATCTGACATGAAAAAGCATCCGGTCGAGCTTGAATTGCGGAAAGCCGCCGACATATTGACGCTGGAACAAGTGCGATTGCGCGGGCTTTTGGAAAATAGTAAATCCGAAAATGATACAGTCAATCTTGTCGCCCAATTGGATATTTGCCTTCGGGCGATATCGCTTCAATGGGAAATTGACGCAAAAATGCAATCAGATGAACCTGCTGTGCCCGTCGATCATGAATCGGCTCTCAATATTGAGCATCTGGTGCGCGAAGCAGTGGCCAATGCGGTACGCCATGCCAAAATCTCGGCATTGACAGTTATGTTATCACTCAAGCATGATGTGCTTCTGATCGCGATCAATGATCGCGGAAATACGGGGCAATTCGAACAGGGGGGGCTATCAATGCCATTGCAATCCGCATCGTTACAACATCGGCTACGGCTGGTGAATGGTACCGCATATTCCGAAGGACTGGGGAAGGGCGCACTTCTTGCGATCAGCATCCCAATGCAGCAGGTGGACGATGCATAATGTTCTGATCGTCGATGACCATCCGTTCTTTTTGCACGGCTTTGGGAAATATCTCGAAACTGCCGGAAATTTTGCAATCAAAACCGCCTTGTCGGTCGATGAGGCGATAACCAGCATTGAAGGGGATCGCCCGGATCTGGCGATGCTCGACGTCACGATGCACAACGGCGGAGGTTTAAAAGTCTTGCGTCATATGCGCCTGCATTATCCAACGATACCGGCCATGTTTTTGACGGTGCATATCGATCCCGAGCAGACCATTGAAGCCATGCGGTTGGGCGTTCGCGGAATTGCCCTGAAAGACAGCGATCCCGATACGATCATCGAGGCAATGGAAATCGTCTTGAAGGGCGGAAAATGGTTTGAGAGCGGCGTTACCGAAATCGCGCTGCGCCACTCGATTGATCAGCCGACGCACATGGTGCGTTCGGATGATCTGTTGACCAAGCGAGAGCTGGAAATTGTCGATCTGGTGTGTCTGGGTTTACGCAACCGTGATATCGCCGAACGCTGTAGCCTCGCCGAAGGAACGGTGAAAATTCACCTCAACAGCATTTTCCGCAAATTGGGCGTGGCTTCTCGTTCCGAACTTATTGTTCATAGGGGCGGTATGTTGAAGAAGGCCAAGATCGGCAACCGGCATTGAGGGTGTTCAGCCGAACGCCGCGCATTTAAACCGCATCAAATTAGCGCATTGACGCCAATTTGCGCGCCCATCGCCAACGCACCGACGGCGATTGCTAGGCCGTATGGTATCCGGCTTTCCTTTTTCCGGTCAGGATTATTTTTATGACGCATTTTTCGCGTGGTGAAATAGGCAATCGCCAAGGCTAGGCCGGCCATGCCCGTCGCAAAGATCAATAACGCGGCATTGATTCCGGCAAACCATATCGCCGCTCCGGCATAAAGCTTGGCATCGCCCCCGCCGATCCAGCCGATCCTGAATAGAAACATGCCAGCGGCCAGGGCAATCGTAAAATGGAGCAAATGCCCCCAATCATCAGACGAAAATCCGGTAACCAGCCGTGTTCCGACAAAAGCCAATATCAGTATCAACGGAAAAATATTGGGAATGCGAAACGCGCGCACATCGGAAATCGCCGCCAATATCAAACTGGCGGCGGCTGCATAAACACATAAATTTGCAAAGATCATTCTGTTTTCACATCCAAAGACTGGGAACCGCGCGACCATAGCTGAAAATCGAAACGATCCAGTAAAAGTGTCGCATTGGCGAAATGGGATAGGGCATCGGCTTTGCGAGAACTGTCATTTGCTCCGTCACCTGCCCGGGCCAAACGCTGGGCCCAGATATTGTCACTGTCACCGGTTTGGCGCACGGGAGCGATACCCATCAGGCCGGTAAGATAGTCAGCGTTGCCCATGATCACCAGATTTTCCGGCTGAAGTTTGCGCGCTTCCTCCAAATCCTGCAATGCCGCTTCCAGATTTCCAGTGGCAACCAATGCCAAAGACCGGTTGCTCAACAACACCGGATTTTTCGGATCAAGCACGAGTGCACTGTCAAAAGCCTCCAGCGCCGCCGGAAACTCCTTCTTTCCGATTAGCGCCAATCCAAAGAGATTCCATAGATCAGCGCCCTCGCCACATAAATCAATGGCGTCGGCGAGCTTCAAAATGGCTTTGTTCCATTGGCCGGATTTTCCGGCAATCCAGCCCGATACCCGTTCGGACCGACATTCCTTGCCCGGATTTTCACCCGTCTTTGCAAGAGCGTTTTCGGCCTTTTCAACATCGCCCTTTGCCATGTGAAACTCGGCTCGAGAAAGTGCGATAGACTTGGCAGCATCGGGGAGTTCCGCCAGCTCCAGAGAAGAAAGCATCGCATCGGCCTGAACCAAACGACCGGCACCTAGGGCGTTGTCGGCTTGTGCCAACACCTCATGCCATTCGAGTTCCGACCCATTGTCTGAAAAATCCGCCGCTATCGTTACATGAAGCGGCAGCAGCCAAAGGAAAACTGCTAATAAAATGCCGCGAAATTGGCTCACGCCGCACCAAGCTCCGCCTCGTCATTGATCGCAATATAGGTGAATTCGCGGCCCATTTGCTCGACAGTCAGCGCCAGTTTTTCCGCCGATTCTACGGCGTCTTCAATGGCAATTCTGTTTACAACATTCAGGATAGCCGGTCGACCTTTCAGCCCTGCACGCTGCTGATAGGCGGCGGTGCGTTGTTCTTCTTCAACCCAAAGAGCAATCGATTGTTCAGACAGCCGAAACTCTGGCTCAACGGAGACCAGTTTGGTTTCCGGCGTGGTCACCAGCTTGACCTCGCCCAATGAGACGCGTTCGATATGCGGCCCTCGTGCAACCATCGTCCGGCGGTCGTTGCGCGGGAAATCGGCGACCAATTCCAAAGTGTCATCTGACGGATTTCGCTTAGGCCCTGGCAGCAAGGGCAAGCTCAACGATGCAGCTTCGATTGCGATGGCCGGTCCTTGCCGGTAAACGGCTGGCTCGGATTTCAACTTGTGCATATCGAATGCAGCAGAAATGGTCGCCCCCCGCGTTTCATTTTCAACGATCACCCTATCGTTATGAACGAATTGCTTCGACGATAAGTCTGCAATGATCGCCGCAATCGTCTCATCGCTTTCGATCGTCAGCACTTCCGGGACGGAATAATCAGCTTCGGACATCAGCTTTACTTCGCCGATAAAATTGTGGTCGGTAACTGCCAGGCCCAATGATGATGGTGCATCCGGTTCCGGTAAGGGAAGTGTGGATGCAACGATGACTGGGCGATCCTGGGACGGCGCTATTTGCCTCAATCCCATGGCCAGTTCGGCTTGCCCTTCACCTTCAAAAAAGCGCGCCAGATTGGTACGATACCGTTGGTCTTGGGGCTTGTCGGCAACGGCCAATTCAAAATATCGGCGCGCCAAATCTTTGCGGCCAATCCGGTCATAAGCGATGGCAAGACCGTTATGAGCCTCCGCGCTATTTTCCTCTTGCCGCAATGCCGCACGAAACGCCGAAATGGCATCTGCATTCTGGCCGCGTGCCAACAGTGCTTTTCCCTGATCTATGGCCTTATCGTCGGCAGACGCGAATTGCGGATTATCCACGGTACGGATTTCAAGCACCGCTTTGGGGGTGCCGGCACAAGCGCCGGTCAGACAGATTATCCCCGCCGATAGAGTTAGTTGGAGAGAGAAATTCCCGTTCATATTATCATCCTCCGTTCAGTGCAGGCACAACTTCACGCATCACACGAATGATCGCGGGAAGCATTAAGACGCCGATCATCACTGGCAACATACAGGTAACGAGTGGAATGGAGAGCAACACCGGAAGGCGGTGCGCCTTTTCTTCGGCCCGCATCCGACGGCGTTCGCGCATCTCAGTTGCGTAGACCCGCAAGGTTTCGCCAACGCTTGATCCCAATTTGTCCGATTGAATGAGCAAGGTGGTAAAGGACCGAATCTCATCAACTTGGGCTCTGTCGGCCATTGCCCTCAGCGCTTCTTCTCGCGTCGAGCCGGCCCGCAGTTCCAGCGTAACCATCGAAAGCAACTCGGCAACCTTGGTGTGAGAAAGCAGCATTTCACGACCGACGCGATCAAACGCGGCCTCCATTCCAAGACCGGCTTCGACACAGACCAGCATCAGATCGAGGCAATCGGGAAAACCGTTTCTGATTTCTGTTTGTCTGCGATCAGCCTTTGCCGATATCCAGAGATTGGGCATATATAGACCCAAAATGGCAAGCCCAATCCCAATCAGGTAAAGCTTCAGCGGCTCGGGCGGCTTATCGCTCGTATAGGCAAGCATTGCGTAGATTGCCGGTAAGGCGAACAACAAAACCAATCGCATCAGTGTGAATATTTTCGGCGCAATCGGGGCCGTGTAGCCGGCACCGATCATTTTTATCCGCAAGCCTTCGCCTCGCGAATCGACCAACGATATCCCTGCTTTTTCGACTCGGTCAGCCAGCTTTTGCCAACCAAGAGCAATATTGTCGCGACGCAAACTTTCTCCGGCGACCGATTGGAAGCTTGCCCCCTTTACCTCGTCCAAACGACCGCGAACTGCGGCACGATTGTTCAGAAAATTGGAAACGATCATCACGCCGAGGACAACCAGCATGAAAATCAGAATCAACAGTGCGATACGCATCGGTCCGGAAAGGGCGAGGTTTTCAAACATGTTAAACCTTTAAATCCACCATGCGCCGGATGCTGAAAAATCCGATAAAATATAGCGCGATCATGCCAATAACTCCCGGCAGGAACGCTGGATCTTCCGATACGTCGAGATAAAAAGTCGGGCTGACTATGAAAAGACCGACAAAGGTCATTACAGGCAAAGCCGTCAACATAAGTGCCGTCATCCGGCCTTCGGAACTCAGCGCCCTTACCTTCATAAACATGCTTGCCCGGTCCCGGATCACCGAAGAGAGATTGGACAGAATTTCGGCAAGATTGCCGCCGGTTTCATTCTGTACCGAAAGCGAGACCACGAACATCTGGATATCTTCAATAGCCCAGCGGTCCGCCATTGTCTGCAAGGCGTCACGCAAATCACGGCCATAGGAAACCTCGTCCACCACCATGCCAAATTCGGAACCGATGGGATCTTCCATTTCCTTGGTCAGCAGATCAAGGGCGGAAGAAATGGGGTGGCCCGAGCGAAGTCCGCGGACAAAAATATCAAGCGCGACAGGGAATTGCTCCTGCATTTTCTTACGGCGCCCATTTGCCATTCTGGATAACACCATCAGTGGAATACCGGTTCCAACCGCGATGCCAAGAATCAACGAAAGTTGAATAATGCCAATATTCAGCGCATAACCGCCAACGGCAGACCCGATCATGACAATGATCGACACCACCGCCGAAGCGGCTGCCATGGCAATGAATATCTGGTTAGCCGGCATCGAAACGCCGCTCGCGATAACGGTCTGTTCGACGCCGCGACCAATTTTGCCGATGAAACCGGGAACTTTGTCAAATGTCCCCTTTTGCGATTTACGCAGCCTTGAGGTGATAATTTCCCGATCAGTGCCGCCTTCGATCATCTGCAACCGCTTGTTGATCGCATTCGCACCCTTTTGGCGTTGCCGAATGAGTGAAATCAATTGCTCAACAACAAGGAAAACCGCCGCAAAAATGACGATCAGAACCAACAGTCGGATTACCAGCGGGCTCATTGTTCAATCCTCCGATCAGGTCTGAACAAATCCGGGCTCAACGAAATGCCGTGGCTCGATAGATCGTCCATCAACTTGGGACGGATGCCGGTCGCTTCAAAATGGCCGATCACCATATTATGTTCGTCGCGCCCTTCCATTTTGAATTTGAAAATGTCCTGCATGGTAATCACTTCGCCTTCCATGCCGGCAATTTCCGAAACGCTGATCAATCGCCTGCGACCGTCGGACAAACGCCCGATCTGGATAACGACATGCAGCGCCGAAGCAATTTGCGCCCGGGCGGAGCGTGGAGAGATTTCGATCCCGCTCATGCCGATCATCTGCTCGATACGAGACAGGGCGTCGCGGGCGGTGTTGGCGTGAACCGTTGTCATCGATCCATCATGGCCGGTGTTCATCGCTTGCAACATGTCAAATGCTTCACCGGCACGAACTTCGCCGACGATAATCCGGTCGGGCCGCATACGCAGCGCATTTTTAACGAGATCGCGCTGGGTGACTTCTCCGCGTCCTTCGATATTGGGCGGGCGGGTTTCCAACCGGGCGACATGCGCCTGTTGCAGTTGCAGTTCGGCCGAATCCTCAATGGTGACAATGCGTTCGCGCTCGTCGATATAGGAAGACATCGCGTTCAACAGGGTTGTTTTACCCGCACCGGTACCGCCAGAAATCAGCACATTGCGGCGCGCGGCAACCACGCCTTCTAGAAAATCAGCGATGGATTGCGGTACGCTTCCATATTCGGCAAGCTTGGCCATGCTGATCGGGATTTTGGCGAATTTACGGATGGAGAGCAGCGAACCATCAACCGCCAGCGGCGGAACAATCGCATTAACGCGCGAGCCATCGGGCAAACGCGCATCGACATAAGGCGATGATTTATCAACGCGGCGTCCAACAGCGCTGACAATTTTCTGGATGATACGAAGCAGATGCCGTTCGTCTTTGAATCGCGTTTCCACCTTCTCCAAAACGCCCTTGCGTTCGACGAACACAACGTCATGGCCATTGACCAAAATGTCGGTGATGGCTCCATCCTGCAATAATGGTTCCAACGGGCCAAGGCCCAGCAATTCGTCCAAAATGTCAGAGACGAGCTGTTTGCGCTCGTCGTGATTCAGCGCATGTTTTTGCAGTGCCAGCTGTTCGTGGACCAGTTCGCCAATTTCGACCTCAATCTGCTGCCGCGACATTTTTTCAAGTGCGGAAAGATTGATGAGATCGATCAGACGGCGGTGCAACTCGACCTTGAGATCAAGATAATCAGATCCCTTCGGTGCCGCATCATTGGCAATCGCGACAACGTCTGCACCACTTTTGCCTAGTTCAACTCGCTCATTTTTGCGGATTTGCCACATGGTCAGTTCCCCGCATCCACACCAAGGCATGGGAGCAGATTTTCGATATCGCCCGCAATTTTGCTCTTAGCCCGAATTTCGCGGATCAGCACACCTTGATCATGGGCGGCGCGGACGAGCGGATAATCATTATGGATGCTCAATTTGATCGGATGGCCAAGCGCTTGCGCGGCGGAGTTTAGGTCAATTGTCCGGAAAAGTCGTTTTTCCACACGGTTAGCAATCACATTGATATGCTGACCGGAGATATTCTGGCTTTCAAGTAAGTGCAATTGCCGTTTGGCCTGACGCAGGCTTGCCACCGACAATTCCGCAACTAAGAAAATCGCATCGGAAGCGGCAACAAGCGAAAGGGTCCAGTTGGTCCAATTGGTGGGCAAATCAAGCACGACATGATCATATTCGGCCCGCGCCAGATCGATGATCCGCATGATCTGATCGGCATTGACCGATTCAATCGGAACAATGTCGAGAGGGGCTGCTACCACATTCAAACCATTGTCGGTTTTGGAAGCGACCGATTTCAGAAGCGCCCCGTCGATCCGCGAGCCAGCCGCAATCAGATCGGCAATCGAAAGATGTGCAGACAGGCCGAGATAGGCCGCTGCGTTGCCAAATTGCAGATCCAGATCGATGAGGCACACACCCCGACCCAAATTCTTTGATGCCAATTCACTGGCGAGATGGGTCGCAACCGTGGTTGCGCCTACGCCGCCAATGCTCTTCAAAACCGAAACGAGCTGCCCTTGCTGGACATCCTTGGTCCCGCGCCGGTCAAGTTCTTCGCAAATTTCTTTAACAACAGCGGCCAGTTCGCTGTGTGACAGCGGAAGCCCCGCCACATCACGCACGCCTTTTTTCAGGAGAGTGCGGACCATGGGCAAATCGGCATTCCGGATCGCAGCGATCACAGGCAGTTCGGGATAAATCTGGCGCACCGCTTCAAATCGTTGCAACGAACCCGGCAAATCGGGCCGAATTTCCAGCACCAGCAAAGACGCTTGTTCCAGCTGTGCAGGAGGAATTTCAGCATCGGGCTGCAACATCAAAAGCTGCATCTGTTGAGGCATATCGACAGCATCGAGACGCGCGTTGGTCATTTCGGCTTCAGACAGGACCATTAACACCGAACGCGATTTCAGGTCCAAAACCCACTCCTCTGAAGTAAAATTGATATTTTCTGAAATGCCCATGTTTGCTGTTTCCACTTAATTCGACACTAAACCGTAGCCATCTTCCATTGTGAGGGCATAGGCATAGTCTGGGAGAGTGACCGTGCCGCCAAATAATTGCAGCAGCATCGGTCTGAATTGCATGCCCACCAAACGGACAGTGACAACGGGGGCGACGTCTGGGCCATTGGGATCACCGGCATAACCAAGGCCCGACCAAGCATAATCGACCATGACATTGTTGGCACCGATATCCGGCTTTATTTGGGACATGCGTTCGACGAGCGCGTCAAACGATTCGTCGTCTATGGTGTCGGCATCAAAATCGCAGGTGCCGCCTGAAACACAACCGCAGCCTGCTGCCGTGCAGACAACGCCCGGAAAAGCCGATTCATCGATGGGTTCGCCTTGCAATATGGGTGAGGCCGGATCGACAGCAAAGCTATAGGTCGCAAGGTCGCCAGCGAGTATACCCGTGGCCGCTGCCCAGCGCGCGCCGGTTTGCGTGGCTTTTTCGGATTGGTTGATGTCCCACATATAGCGGCCAATATCGATGATGCCGAACAGGAAAATCAGTGCGAGCGGCAGCACCATGCCGAATTCGGCAGCAGGCCCGCCATTTTCGTCAGCAAAAAAGGCGCGTAGAAAAGTCATAATCCCATCACCGCCGATTCCGAATAGGCCGTCATCCGCGCGCCTGTGGTGTCGAAACCCAAAGTGCGGAATAATGAAGGATAATCCAGATTGGTTTCTACGCGGACAATTGGAGCATTATCTAAGCCGCGATAGATTCCGGTGGTAACAGCGGTGTCGGCCGATCCATCGATCAGGGATTCGTCGCGGCAGACAACGGTTACCGTGATTTCGCCATCTACCCAGCCTTGCACTTTTGTGGTGCCACCAGTCAACACGCCGGTCCGCGCTAGATTCTTGATCTGGGTTTCAACGGCGGAGTCGCCTAAATCCTCACCACATTCATACAGCGTGAAAGGCTGACGTGCAGCAAAGCGGGCGGCGTCACGCACACCTTTGGTAATCTTGTGCTGAGTCCAATAGAAATTGCCAAGCTCGAATGGCGCAAACATCATGATCAGCAATAACGGCGTCATCAATGCCATTTCAGCGGCCGCCGCTCCACGCTGATCGCGCAAGAATGAGGACAGAAACGCCACCATCATTCAATCAGACTGGGCACATCACGGCGGACAACCTGCCCTGCCGTTTGCCCGCCCCCGGCATTGGTTTCTTCGATAACCTCCACATAAAGGTCGCTATTCTCGGTACGGGGCCGTGGAATGGTCGGCTCGACAAGAAATACCTCGACCCATTTGGTGACGTTTACGTTGGTAGTCCGCCCGCTAATCCCTTCGGCCTCGCAATTGATCACGGCTACGGAAAGTCGACGGCGATCAACAACGTTGTCGCCAGGGACGATACCTCCTCCGCCAACAGGCTGGCCGTAAGAAGTGCGTCCATTGGCTCCATTGCCGGTGGCCTGTGGTTGCAGGCGGCTGGCGGCATTATTGATTTCCCAGCGATAGACCTGATACCGGGTAGGCGTGGTCGTGCCAAACCAGTTCGTCATATCGGAGTTGGTCACGCCAGCAGCAGGATAATTGGTCGGGCTGTTGGAACGGAAATAGGCATTGCGATCCCACACGCCATTGCCGATCCGCCCACCCGCACAGTTGCCCGTGGTGCTGACGGCATGGCAGATGTCGCGCGGATGCCCCATCGGCCAGAGTTGGTTGATCTCACCGTTGGTCAATGTTCTTTGGGTCGTCAATGCGGCGGGTGGATAGAGCTGCGTGCCGATGGTCCCGCCATCGGGCAGTTTCCAACCCGAATTGCCGTTGCCAGGGGCGAATGCCAGTGAATTGCCCGCGCCACCCAGTCGCACATCCTTGCGCGTATTGGCGGAGCCAGGGCAAAGGCTGCCATCATTGTTGCAAGGCGCATTGGTGTTACCCGAATAGATATTGAACCGTGTGTTCATCGCATCAAGCACCGAAACCATTGCACCGGGTTCGGTGGTTACGCCGTCATAGCGGGTGCAATTGCCCGGAGGGTTCAGTCTGCCCAGCACCTGGCGCAAAACCGACGCTCCATTACCTGCGTCATTGGCGAGAAAGCCGAAATTACCCGGTCCATAGGCACCGCCGCCGTCATTGGAGACCAAGCGTATGCCAGCGCCAATATAATTGGCCGTGGTAAAATCGGGATCACCCGATTCATTGGGATTGCACATCATCACCGGCGGCACACGGCATATAGCCGAACCCATACCGGCCAAAGCGCCCGCAGCCATGTCGCCCGAGCTGATCGCGTTTACAATCGGCGTTAAAGCATAGAAAGACCGACGGTTGGCAACGCGGACGCCGACATAGCGGGCCGAATCGTCGTCATCGACGGCATCGTCATCACGGATCACTAATCGGTCATGTTAGCGCCAGTCCGGTCGTCGCGGCAGGTAGCGGTTTCGCAGCTGTAGAAAGTGACTTCGGCTACGGTAACGCCCCGTCCATCGGCATTGCCATCGTTGGAAAAGCGGGTCTGGTTAAGCACCATTTGTCGGGCGGCATTTTCGGCGCGCATCGTGGCGTCTTCGGTTCCATCGAGCTGGCTGGCGGCGGCAAGGGCCGCCTGATCCGCCGCATTTTGCAGCTCGGTATCCATCGAAGCCATGCGGCTGTAATCAAAGGCGATCCCGCCAACGGCAATCAAGGCTGTCAACGAAAGCGCATAAAGCGGAGCAATCGCGCCGACTTCGTTTTTAAGGAAATTTCTTCCCAATCGCGCCATGATGATTCAACCTCCTTTGCCTTGCCAAAAATCTAATTGCCCGAACCGCGACCACTGCCACCACCGCCTTCGGTGGTGCGGATCGTTTTGGGCTTTTTCACCCGGTCCGTCCGATACCGTTCCTGCGCGCCTTTCATCACATCGCCATTGGTCGTTTGATCCCCTTCATATTTGGGATCGGGATCGACGATTTGTGCCGCGATATTGTGTCGCACCGTCGCGCCTAGGGTGGTGTCGTTGGGGGAGCAGCTTACCAAAGCCAGCCCACATCCGGCAAGGCAGCACAGCGCCAATTTGCTCTTAATAGTCATAGTCGCCACCTTTCTTGCCAGTCGGCGCGGGCTGCCCTTCAGGCGGCTCTGCATTGGGATCGAGCGGATTGATGCCAACGGCTTTGTCCGTCCGCCCCAACAGGAACAATTCACCTTCATTGGGGTTTTGCACCCGGTCGGTCGGCAGACTGATCTGGTCTGGCCGCACGGGTTTCACAAGGCGCGGCGTCACGACGATCACGAGTTCGGTTTCACCCTTTTGGAAACCCGAAGAACGGAACAGCGCGCCGATGACCGGGATCGAGCCGAGCAGCGGAACCTGCCGCACCGTCGTCTGGAAATCTTTGCGGATCAGCCCGGCCAGCGCAAAGCTTTCGCCGTCACGCAACTCCAATACGGTGCTGGCACGGCGCGTTTGCAGGCCCGGGATGACCAGACCGTTCAGCGTGATCGAGGCGCTGGGATCGATCGAGCTTACCTCTGGTTCGACATGCAGGTTGATTACACCATCGGCCAAAACCGTGGGCGTAAAGCCCAGGCTGACGCCAAAGGGTTTGAACTCTATGGAGATGCTGCCGCCGTCCACCGCCACACCGCCGCCGTTGATTCTGGACGACGGGAACCGGAAATTCACCACCGGCAAGGAAGGAGGCGGTTTCACCCGACAGTGCGACAAGCGTCGGTTCGGCAAGCGTTTTGACGAGACCCTTGCGTTCCAGCGCATCCAACACGCCTTGGACATTCATGCCGCCGACCGAGATGTTTTTGCGGAAGATACCAAAGCTGTTCAGGATTTCCGAAAGCTTCAAAACGCCTTCGCCGGTGTCTGGGTCGGCGGACCAACTGTGCGCCGTTGCCGAGCGCGCCGCCAAAGCTGCCGCCATTGCTGCCCAGAAAGGCGCTGACGCCGATTTGTTTGGCTGGCATGCCGGTTAATTTCGGAAAAGCGCACTTCCAGCATCACCTGCTGGCTTGCGCCTACCGACAGCATGTTGACCACCTTGTCCCCGGCATAGGTTTTGGCCAATTGCACCGCTTGGTCGATGGCGGGGCCGCTGGA
The DNA here is from genome assembly GCA_963732535.1 of uncultured Alphaproteobacteria bacterium. Classification (GTDB taxonomy): domain Bacteria; phylum Pseudomonadota; class Alphaproteobacteria; order Sphingomonadales; family Sphingomonadaceae; genus Sphingorhabdus_B. Next base: position 88,632 of record CAVSZW010000008.1, read on the forward strand.
GGCTATGCCGGTTAACACGATGGCCTCATTGGAAATCCGCGCACCGATTTTTTCATCGGGCATCAATTCGGAAATTTGCCGACGCAGCGAAACTACGTCTGGCCCGACGGCGATATCGAGTACCGAAATCACTTTATTGTTGCTGTCATAAATCGTCAGGCTGGTCGTGCCCAATTTCTTGCCCAGCACATAGAGCGACTGGTTGGTCATCGGCAGGATATCGGCGATTTCTTTATTGCCAACCATGGCTTGAGCAATCGGGCGATCAACGGTGACGACCTGGCTTTTGTTCAGCGGCACATCGAGTTGCCCCGCATGAAGCCCGCGATCATTGGCGGTGTACACGCCTTGGGCGAGGGCAGGGGTCGCGACGCTGGCGACGGCAAAGGCGGTCGCGAGCAAGATGGATTTCCGGAACATGCGCTTAATACCCCCTGTGGCGCTTAACATCGTATTCTGTCGATTTCGGTGCCGCGAACGATCTGCACCGACACGCCACCTGGAATACGCGGCTTGATAGGAATGGCGGAGGCAACCTGTGTTGCCACGCGAGCAGCCTGACGGACAGGCGGCAGATACCCGGCGAGCATCGATCCCATTGCGCCGCTGTTGTCCTTACCCGCACCGGCATAAAGGCTGGGCGAACGATCCCCCCGGCCCAGATCGCGCGTGCCCACAGTGTTGGCAGCGAATTGATCCTGATTGATCGGATTGCGAAGCGACAGCGAAAGCACGCCGACTTGTCCAGCCAGCGCCAGCTTTTGTGATCCTTCCTGATCGACCACCAAGGTTGCGGTTTTGCCAACTTTGGGCTTTCCGCCCTTTTCACTCGGGTCTTGGTCGATGGCGGCAACGCGCACATTTTGCAGCACAACATCGGAAATTTGTTCGGCTTGGCCGTTTTCACCGTCCAACAGAGGTTGGCGTGTCACAATGACATCGACATGATCGCCGGGGAAGACATGGCCGGCAACACCGGCTGTATCACCAATACGAACGGCATAGGCGCGCATATCCGGTTCGATCAGTTCGGCAAGGCTGGCACGCCCGCCAAAGCCTGTGACTTTGCCGGGGAGAATGGGTTCACCGGCCTCTATCGGGCGCAAAACAACGCGTGTTTCGCCGCCAAACAGGCCTTTGGTGGATTGGAAGGCACCTTCGGGCACCGAGGTTGCGGGCCAGCTGACCATCCGGATATTTTCCGATGTCAGCGCCGCGCCATAATCGAGCGGGACGCGCGCGACAGCGATCTGGACCAGACGGCCCTCTTCGGCTGCGCGCGTTTGCTTATCCTCCACTCCGGAGAGATAGCTGTTCGCAATGATAACCGCTGCAATCCCCAGGATTGCCGCGATTGCGAGAACTACGATATTTCGATTTCCAAACATTGTCGGTGTTGCCCCGCGATAACCACTCAAAAATGTCTGCCGCGCCAAATATATCGGCGCGGCTATAACATGACTTAGTCAGCAGCAGGCAATGCGCCTTGTGCCGCAGAAACATTGGCTTCAGCGCCAACAACAGCATCGCGGATTTCACCAGCGAGCAGCAATGCAGCCGTACCGATGGCGGCACCAACAACAGCTAGGATCAGCGCATATTCTGCGGCCGAAGCGCCGCTGTCGTCACGAACGAATGATTTAGCAAATTTCAACATGATAATTCTCCTGTCTGGGTTCGGAGTGAGGTTGTTCGGCTGAATATTGGGCTTCTAAGTTGAAGCGAAAATCAAACCGATTTCGCAACTGCCAAAAAATGTCCGCCGCGCCGGTGGTCGGCGCGGCGGGAACATCATTTAGTCAGCAGCTGGCAGCGCGCCCTGCGAAGCCGAAACATTGGCTTCAGCGCCAACAACGGCGTCGCGGATTTCGCCAGCGAGCAAAAGTGCAGCAGTACCGATGGCGGCACCAACAACAGCAAGGATCAATGCATATTCAGCAGCCGATGCGCCGCTGTCGTCACGCACGAATGATTTTACAAACTTCAACATAATAATACCCCTTTAGTCCACTACGAGAGTGCTGTTTCAAACGGTGATTTCGCAACTGCGCGAAAGCCCGGTCAAGGGAGGGGTTGAGTTTAGAACCGTCGCGACCCAGTTATTTTTTATAGCCAACTCGCGTCGGCTCTTTCGCTCTGGTCCCCCTTGGACGCTGTCAACATCCTGCTAACAGCCTGTCATCGTCAACAGGTAAAATTTACGCAATTTTAACAGTGTGTTATATTAGCGTTTTGTTAACCATGTGGCTGATTTGCCATGGAAGCACCAAAAAAGGCTCGAATCACAATGCCTTACTAAAGATATATAACCATAGATGATCGGGCATAGATAGGTGGTGCATTACGATGTAAAACAATCCATTGAGGGATTAACGCATGTAAAGCTGTTAACCATGAAGTTATAGTTCGTCCGGTCGGCAACTACGGACGCCCCCCATCTGCCGCTATATTTTACATTTGGACAATTCGGGGTGATAAGCAGGGGGAGGCGGAGAGCAGCGCTCTATCCTGCGATCCTCGAACGATAGGTCAAATTCACCCGTTCAGACAGGATCAGATAGGGCAGCCAGACCACCATACTGATCATCACCTTGGTCATATTGCCATCGAGCAACGCGGCAACGGCATGGCCGACTTTGGGCGGCAGTCCTTCGGCATTCCCCACCCATTGGGCGATAGCCAGTTGCGAGCAAATATCGATGCCCCAGACGGCGAGCAACATACGCGGGAAAAAGGGCACATTGCGTAGTGCCATCATGAAGGCCGCGATATAGAGGAAATTCATTACCACCACATCCACCGTCATCGCAAAGAAGATAGTTTGTCCCCAAACGGGCGCGTTGCCATTCATCGCCGGAACTGCCGCGAGAAATTCCAGACTGCGTACCGGCACATTCAGCAACATGCCGATCACCAGCGATGCCATCATCCCTGTCGGGCCGAAAGATGGATGATCGCGCGCGTCCATGAAGTTCACCGGTTTCCACCGGCCATAGCGCGAGAGCCGGATCTGCGGCTGTTCGTACAAAGCCCCCCGGCGGAAAATACTGTCACACAGGAAATAGGCGGCAACAGGCGCGGCGATGACGAGCGCATAGGGAAGGGCGGTTTGCAGAAAGGTAGCGGTGTTGGTGATCGGAGAAACCGAAAAGCCAATACGAAGCCCGCCGATGAACGCGGCAATCACCGTCCAGAACAGCAAGACCCGGCCAAAGCGCAGTTCAAGCGCGGCAATCGCGCTTACGCTCTTTCGATAGAGATGACCGCTCAGCCTCTTCATCGCTATATCCATATCCCAGGCTCCCGATCATGCTACAGGGACGAGGATAAAAAGATAGGGTTAATAATATGTTTGCGCGGCGGATCGTTCCGCAGCGGGAATGAAGGCGATTTTATGCGGCTCTACACCCCTATTGCGGGTTTTTCCAAAGAGGCAGCAGAGGCGCGGATTGCAAGAGAGCTGGTCTAACGCCAGAGCGCGTTCAATGCGGGTAGCAAGTGGTCGCGATGTTCAGCAGGAATGCGGGCGATCAGATCGGCCTCGAACGCGGCGATGATGGTGTCAGCCTTGGCCAGTGTCCCTTGACCCACTTTGGTGAGCACCACAGCAGAGGATTTCCGGTCCAACGCGATGCGCTCAACCAGCCCTGCCGCTTCCAGCCGGTTAAGCAACGGCACCATATTGGCGCGCTGGATATCCAACGTGCGGCCAATCTCGCTTGCGGTAACATCGGCCCGATCACGCACCAGCATCAACACCGACGCATCGGAAAGGCGCAATTCGATTTGCGATAGCCGTTCGGACAGATCCGCGATCATCGCATTGGCTGCCCGTCGCAAGGCATAGCCGGGCAAACGGGCGAGCGGATCGTCGAGGGCTGTTGTTCCGGGATCGTTATTGGCGATAGCTAATTTCATCCCCGGTCTATTAGCAAATCATTGTGTCAAAATCGAGATTGTTATCGCTGGCCGTACCAAGCGACAGGCGGCTGTTGCCGCATCCCCAGCCACCCAGACCCGATCAAAATTTCTTCCGGATCGGTACCGAAACCGCGCCGTTCACTTTGCCTTTCAGGGCAGCAATCCTACAGCCTCACGCCGCATCCAGCGCCATAATACCAACATGGCCACGATGCCGAGGCCGGTTGCCAATCCGGTCCAGATGCCTACGCCATCCCAGCCCCGCGAAAAGGCGAGCCATGCGCCGACGCCGATGCCGATCACCCAATAGCCAAAGCCTGCAAAGAGCATGGGCCAGGTGGTATCCTGCAATCCGCGGAGCATCCCGGTTCCCACAACTTGCGCGCCATCGACAATCTGAAAAATCGCCGCGACCAAAAGAAATTGGACAGCAAGCCTGATAACCTCAATATTGTCGGCATCACTTGGCTCCACGAACAGACCGGCAAGTGTTTCCGGTATGAGCCAAATCACCAACGCCATGGCTGTCATAAAGCCTACGCCTAAAATATAGGCGGCCCAGCCTGCCTTGCGGATCGCCTCTGCATCGCGGCGGCCAAAGCCCAGCCCGACCCGCACCGTTGCCGCCTGTCCGATCCCCATCGGCACCATGAAGGTCATAGCCGCAATCTGGATAGCGACGGCATGGGCGGCGACCGAGGCGGTACTGATATAGCCCATCAGGAAAACGGCGGCGGCAAATACCATGGCCTCAAAACCCATGTGCAATCCAATGGGCAAGCCCAACCGCCAGATTGTGAAAAAGCGCGGCCAATCTGCACGCCACCAGCGCCCGAACAGATGATATCGTCGAAAGCGCGGGTGGCGAAGGCAGACGGCGACCAGAAACAGGAACTGGAACAGACTGGTAAGCGTACTTCCGATCCCGGCACCCAGCAAACCCAGTTTGGGCAAGCCGAAATTCCCGAAAATCAGGCCGTAATTGACCACGGCATTGACGATAACGGCGGCAAACCCCGCAACCATCGTCCATTTGGGAAGTTCGAGCGCCGCCATGAAATTGCGGATGGCGACCACGCCCAATGCGGGCCAAAGCTGCCACATCAACGCGCGTATGAACAAGCCGGCATCGGCGGCCAATCGTGGTGGCTGTCCTGCCCATTCCAGCAACGCACCACTGTGCCACAGCAATGCCCATAACGGAAAACAGATCGCGGTTGCCGCCCACATCGACTGGCGAAAACTGCGCCGTACTTCGCGCACCGCATGGGCTTTGCGGCCCAATTCTTCAGCCATCAACGGTGAAGCAGCCACGACAATGCCGATGCCGATCAGCAAGGATGCAATCAAGATGCTGGAGCCCAGCGCCGACGCCGCCAGCGCATCCGGCCCCAGTCGCGCCAACAGGAAAACGTCGGTTGCATTGATCAACACCATGGTGATGTTGGTCAGGATCAGGGGCCAGGCGAGCGACAAGGTCGCGCCAAATTCTTCGCGCCAGGCAATATGGTCTGCTTTATCGATCACCCTCAAACGCTTGCGCGATCCTGACTTTAGACGCAACATCATCTTTTAACGCGCGCATTTTGCGGCTATGTTGCAATTAAGAGTGTGATGCCGTTCGTTTAAACCGTAAGCCCTGAGCCTGTCGAAGGGCGTTTCTCAGTACTGAGAGGCGTGCTTCGACAAGCTCAGCACTAACGGTATATATAGACCGAATGTCAGGACGCTCCGATTATAACAAGGGGTTTGAATTTTGACCGCTCCCAAGCGTATTCAGGAAAATTTGACAGCAGCGGCAGAGCGTAGAGTCCTCAATTGGCTTTGCGAAAACCTGCCCGTCTGGTGGACGCCGGACCGTTTGACGGCTGTGGGCTTTTTTGGCGCGATGCTGGTCGCCATCGGCTATGTGTTGAGCAATTTTTCGCCTCTGTGGCTTTGGCTGTCGGTGGCCGGATATTGCTTCAACTGGTTCGGGGACTCGCTCGACGGCAGCATCGCGCGATACCGCAAGATCGAGCGACCCAATTATGGTTATTTCATCGATCATAGTCTGGATGCTCTATCCAACATGATTTTGATTATCGGCATGGGACTCAGCCCTTATCTCCGCATGGACACGGCCCTATTGGGGCTCAGCGGTTATTTGCTGCTATCGATCCACACCTTCATTTCGGCAAAGCTGTTTGGCGTGATGAACCTCACCTATTTTGGTGGCGGACCGACCGAGGTACGGATCATGCTGATCGTCCTCACGATCTGCATGTATGTGTTTGGCCCCGCCGCAAATTTCGCATGGCCGGTTGCAGGCGTGATGCTTTCACCTTTTGATATGTTTGCAGGCGGCATGGGCATTTTGCTGACCAGCATCTTTGTGTTTCACACAGTGCGGACGGGGGCTGATTTGTTTCGCAAGGGGGGGTGAGGGAATAGTCGACGAACTTGCTGCCTATCCTTGTTGCGTATATCAGCTAACAAATGCTGCCCGTTTTCCATTTGTATTCAAATACTTGTCTTTTCAAAAGTCGGTGAAGTTTTTCACGCCATAATTTCGGGATCAATCGCGATTTCCGTACTGCTGATCCACGTCAACTCGTCCACCGAAGAATTGTACGAGTGGTGTCTGACGACACGTTAGCTTTTGCGACACAGCCGCTTTTGTGCAGGCCTATTGGAGCCTCCACAATTGCGCATTCGTCGATTGATTGGCTTCATCTCGAACAAGATACAGAAATCTCGGTGCAGCGCAAGGACAAAGCCTCGGCGCTTGCGAAATGTCCGAATCGCTAAAATTGTCCATTGGCCTTCTGCATGCCGAAATCGCCGTCGCTGAACTATGCAAAATGCGTCAAGTTTCTGAGTATAGAGTAATTCCAAAGCATCGATTACAAGGATACAGTCGCATTTTTGCCCGACGAATAATTGAATTGTGATTGGCCGACGCAATTCGTGCAGTTTTCACGCCAACCTTTCAGGTTCCGCTAGACCAATCGCCATAGGCGGCGAATGTTGTGAAGTTCCGTGCTTCGAAAGTCGAAGCGATGATCAATGCATGTTGGTGTGGGAAATGTTGTCAGCATCGATTAGAAGCGATATTAATCGAAGAGTTCGGTTGGAAGTTGACGAACTTAATTGCCATTTGTCTAAATTCACTTTCGCCATCCAAATAAATTGATTAGTAGCCTGATAGTAGTTAAACCTAACGAATCTTAAATCAGGCACACATTCAAACCCCACACCAACTCGGTGCTCGTTCAGAATTCGTCGCAGTCACTCCGGTCCATGGCATCCAGATAATAGCGTTGTACGCCAACGCGTTTCCAAACGACCTGTTGCTTTCGGTTCAGGTTCCCCGCCTCGGACTCAAAAATTTCAATTCCCGTCGTCAGCTTTTTGCGCCCGTTCAGGTAATTGATGCTGATCTCTTCGCCCGTGCCGCCATTGCGCGCGTGCGAGGTGCGGTCATAGCCGATCAGGCGGTATCGGCCCTTTTCGGCGCGGAAGTGAAAAGCGGTATTGGAGACGCCCCAGCCGCCACAGCTTAACCAATATTGCAGCCGGATCGTCAGCACGCCCTTGGCAATTTCGATCCCGCCTTCATCCAGCGGGTCGGCAAGGCAGGGGGAATCCGCACTGCCCTCGGATGGCAGAAAATCGGCATTATGCCCTTTCCGGACATAACCCGCTTTGCCCTTTTCCAGGATGAGCAAGTGGCGTGGGTTGAGGTTCAGGACTTCCGTTCCCAACCCATCATTTTTTATCCGCTGCGTGGCATCGTCTTTTTCGGCAATTAACACGGCACTGTCGATCAAAGGCTTTCCCAATTTGCCTTCAACCGCTTCGATGACCCGCCAGCCTTTCGGAGCATATTCGCTCCATTTCGAAAGGTCATCGGCGGCGAATGTCGGTGTTGCCCAAACGGAAAACGAAATCAGCAGTGCCAACAATCGCATCATCGAACCTCTTTCGTTTTGGCTATCAATCCGGCTTCTTCGCCACTCCGACCATCGCAGGGCGCAACAGCCGGTCCTTTATCATATAGCCTGCCTGCATTTCGGCAATGACCGTTCCGGGTTCGGCATCGGCGCTGGGGATTTCGACCATCGCCTGATGCTGGTTCGGATCGAGCGGCAGGCCCATTGCGGCGATGCGGGTAATGCCATGCTTGCCAAATACGCTATCCAGTTCGCGGCCCGTGGCCTCAAGCCCTGTGACCAGCGGCTTCATTTTTTCATCCTCGCGCATTTCAGCGGGGATGGCTTCCAAGGCGCGGGTCAGATTGTCCGACACGGACAGGATGTCGCGGGCAAAATTGGTCGCGGCATAGGCGCGCGCATCAATGGCTTCTTTCTCCATGCGGCGGCGCACATTCTGCACCTCGGCCTGGGCATAGAGGATATCCTGCCGCGCGGTTTCCAGTTCCGCTGCCAGCTTGTTCAGGTCAGCCGCCATGCTGTCGGCTTCATCTCCGGCATCGGTCAAATGCTCGGGAACGCCTTCCAGCTCGGTTTCAATTGCAGTGTCCGGTTTAGCCTTGTCGCCCATATTCGCCCCAAATTTTGTGTTCGAGCGGGCATATAGGGGCTGTTGGGCTTTCATCAAGCCATGGAATTTTCGTTTCACACGAAGAACGCGAAGATTTTTAAGAGGTCGGTTGATAGATGCCATCGAAGCGCTTGGTATACAGCTATTGAGCCCGAGATGAGCGCCATATTGAAAAACCGCTACCTACCGGACCGAAGTAACTGCAAAATCATCTGCGCGGCCAATTACGATCGCCGATAAACACCGACCTCTTAAAAATCTTCGCGTTCTTCGTGTGAAAAAATCATTTCATCAACCGGCTGAGTGCCTGTGCGGTGAAATCTACCATGGGAACGATGCGGGCATAGTTGAGCCGGGTTGGTCCGATCACGCCAACGACGCCCACCACTTTCCCTCCCGCCTCACGATAGGGCGCAGCGATTACCGAGGAGCCGGATAGCGAGAAGAGGTTATTCTCCGATCCGATGAAAATCCGCGTTGATTGTGCCTCACGCGCGCTGTCGATCAGGCGGGCGATTTCCTCTTTGCTTTCCAGTTCGTCGAGCAATTGCCGTACCCGGTCCAGATCGGCGCTGGTGCCTTCATCGAGCAGATGCGATTGGCCGCGAACGATCAGCACCGGGCGTTCGTTGGCATCGAGCGACCATAGCGCCAGCCCCGTCCGCACCAGTTTGGCGCTCGCCGCGTCAAGCGCAGCCTTTTCCGCACGGATTTCCGCATCGAGCCGGACAAGTGCTTCCGACAGTGTCAGCCCCGATAGCCGCGCGCTGATATAATTGCCCGCTTCAACAAGCGCGCTGTCCACTACTGATGGGGAAATTTCGACCAGCCGGTTCTCAACCGAACCATCAGCGCCCACCATAATCGCCAACGCTTGGGCGGCCGACAATCGCGCGAAACTGAACTGTTTGAGCACAGCCTCCCGCTTCGGCACCATCACCACGCCTGCACAGGCCGACAAGCCCGAAAGCGCCGCCGTTGCTGCGGCGAGGGCGGTTTCGATGGGGCCGTCTCCGATCAGCTGCGATTCAATCGCGCGCCGTTCGTCCGCCGTCGGCTCTGCCGCCTGCATCATGCCATCCACAAACAGCCGCAGGCCGCTTTCGGTTGGCATCCGTCCGGCGCTGGTGTGAGGGGCGGCGAGCAGGCCTGCCTCCTCCAGATCCTGCATCACATTGCGGATCGAGGCGGGCGACAGGTTTAGCCCGCCGATTTTGGAGAGCGTACGCGATCCGACCGGCGCACCCGATTCCAGATAGCTTTCCACCACCACACGAAAGATTGTGCGGGTGCGATCATTCAGTTCGGTGATGGGGGTAGTCATGGATTGACGTTATGACCTGCGAGACCACCAAACAAGAGCGGCTCCTGCAAGTGCCAGAAAAAGGCCGTTCCAGCTCCATCTGGGCACGCCGATCATAAAGCTTTCTGCGGGCCACCGGATCAGATTCAACCCTTGTCCGATCCACAGGCAACCCATCAACACCATCAACAGGCCCAACAGCCCGATGATCATTTTGACATATTTCATGATTTCTCGCCCCTTCGCGCTGGCTTCAGCCTCTCACCCGCGTTAGATGCGCGCCAAATCGACAAAAAGGAAACGTAAATGCGACCATCAGGCCGGACAGCAGACGAAATGCGCGCCATTCAAATCGAAACCGGTTTCACCAAACATGCCGAGGGCAGCGTGCTGATCAGCTTTGGCGACACGCGGGTGCTGTGCACGGCGAGTGTGGAGGAACGCGTGCCGCCTTTTCTGCGCGGCAAGGGCGAAGGCTGGGTGACGGCGGAATATTCGATGCTGCCCCGCGCCACCCATACGCGCGGTAACCGTGAGGCGGCGAAGGGCAAGCAATCGGGACGGACGCAGGAAATCCAGCGACTGATCGGGCGTTCTTTGCGCGCCGTGGTCGATATGAAGAAACTGGGCGAGATGCAGATCACATTCGATTGCGATGTGTTGCAGGCCGATGGCGGCACGCGCACCGCGGCGATTTCGGGCGCATGGATTGCGCTGCGGCTGGCGGTGAACAAGCTGATGGCTGCGGGCAAGATCAAGGAAGACCCGATCACGGGCCGCGTGGCCGCCGTCAGCTGCGGCGTTTACAAGGGAACGCCGGTGCTCGATCTCGATTATATCGAAGATTCAAACGCCGATGCCGATGCCAATTTCGTCCTGATCGAAGGCGGCAAGATCGCCGAAGCGCAAGCGACGGCAGAGGGTGCTCCTTATGACGAGGAAGCCCTGCTCCGCCTCCTTCGCCTCGCACGTATGGGATGCGACCGGATATTCGCGGCACAGGCCGACGCGGTGAAGTAGATTTCAGACCTTAGCCCTGATCCTGTCGAAGGGCGCTTGGCCGCCAAGCGACCTTCGACAGGCTCAGGGCTACGGTTAAGGTAGGATAGCATGACCCATCGCAAACTCGCGCCCGGAAAGCTTGTCATCGCCAGCCATAATGCGGGCAAGGTGCGGGAAATCCGGGCGTTGTTGATGCCGTTCGGGATAGAGCCGATTTCGGCGGGCGATCTTGGTTTGCCTGAACCCGAAGAGACGGGCACGACCTTTGCCGAAAACGCTCTTTTAAAAGCACACGCGGCTGCACAAGGTTCGGGCCTGCCTGCGCTTGCCGACGATAGCGGGCTTTGCGTTACGGCTTTGGGCGGAGCGCCGGGGGTGTACACCGCCGATTGGGCGGAGCGGCAGTCCTTTGAGGCGGATGCTCTGGGAGGCCCCGGACGGGACTGGTATCTGGCGATGGGCAAGGTTGAGGGCAAGCTTGCCGAGCTTGGCCCCGATGTGGATCGCAGCGGCTATTTCACTTGTACTTTGGCGCTCGCTTGGCCCGACGGCCATGCGGAAATTTTTGAAGGCCGTGTCCACGGTACGCTCGCTTGGCCGCCACGCGGAACATTGGGATTTGGCTATGATCCGGTGTTTGTGCCCGCTGGCCATTCACAAAGCTTTGCCGAACTCGATCCGGCGGAAAAACACCGCATCAGCCACCGCGCCGATGCCTTTGCCAAATTGGTGGCGGCACTGTTTTAGGCCCGAGCCGGTGAAAATGACAACCTTAGCCCTGCGGCCCGACAGGCTCAGGGCTGCGGTTTAACTTTAATGTCATCATGCAACTAAAATGAAAAAGGCCGGTGCAACCATGGGAAGCACCGGCCTGAATTTGTTGCGCTGGTCTAGCCTTACGGACTGGACGGGCTGTCATCACCCGAAGCGAGCACGATGCCGCCGACGACTGCTGCTGCGCCAAGCAGGCCGAGCAACCAGCCATTGCCACCGCCCGATGTAGCAACCGGAGCCGCTGCCACAGGTGGCGGCGGAGGCGGAGGTGGTGGGGGCGGAGGAGGCGGGGGTGGCGGAGGCGGCGTATAGACCGGCTCTGGCGGAGGCGTGTAAACCGGCGCTTCTTGCATAGGCGCAGGCGCTTGTGCGACAGGCTTGGCAACCGCACGCCGCTTTGGCGCAGGCTTGGCTTTCGCCTTCATCTTCTTTTTGGGTGTATAAACCGGGTTGGACGCGTCGGCGAGAACAGCAACAGGTACTGCAACCACCGCAAGCGCAACCGTGGAACCAATAACCTTAGCGGTTTTGGACCAGGTGGAAAAAAACATCGAAATTCCCCTCTATTGCGAATCGGTACACGGATCGTGCAAAGAGAGTTAACGGTAAATTTACTATAATAGCAAGTAAGCGAAGAAGAATTGACAATTGTGTCAATTATTTACGCGGGCGAATTGTAAAATTTTCTCCGATCATATTGCCCGCCGGCCAATAGCGGCAGACGAGATAATCGTCATGCACAGATGATTTGATCGCACAGCCAACTTTTGTCGTCGAAGGCCACACCAACTGGGTAAAATGACCCACATCGGCCCAATTTCCGGTCTTGGAAACATCGGGAAAACGGCCAGATCGGGTTTGCTTCGACCTCATCAATCCAAAACGCCACCATTTCGTCAAAGCGATAGGATCCGCGCGTTCCCATCCACAGATTTTCGCCCTGCTTTTTCTTCGTCAGTTCGGCAAAAGCATGTTCAAACCGGTTTTTTGCAGCAAGCGTGCCCGCCCATTTGGCGGCGTCGGCGGCCAATGCGGCATCCCAGAGCAGCGGCGCGCGGCCCTGAAATCTCCGTTCGGCATTATGGGTCCGCAGCATTTCCGTTTGAAAATGATCCACGATGACAGGTGCAGGGGCCACCGGGACGTTGCGTTTGCGTTTTGCCGCTTGGGCGGTGTTTGCGAGCGCTAGGGTTGCGACAATCAACGTCACATGGTTGACAAGCACACGAAAACGGCTGTTTGGCATTGCCATGGCACTGGCCCTCTACATTCACTGGCCCTTTTGTATATCGAAATGCCCTTACTGTGACTTTAACAGCCATGTCCGCACAGACATTAACCAGAGAATATGGGCTGAGGCGTTGATTGCCGACATGGCGCATGAAGCGCAAGTGGCATCACACGGCCCCTTGGGTTCCATCTTCTTTGGCGGCGGCACGCCCTCGCTGATGCCGCCAGCGACGGTGGCGGCTCTGATCGAGGCAGCGCAAACACATTGGGGCTTTGCACGCGATATCGAAATCACCTTAGAAGCCAATCCGTCATCGGTAGAGGCAGCGCGCTTTGCCGATTTGGCTGCGGCGGGGGTGAACCGGGTGTCGCTGGGCCTACAGGCACTCGATGACGTAGCGCTCGCCTTTCTGGGGCGCGCACATAGCGTTGTGGAAAGCCTGTCGGCGCTCGATGTGGCGCAAAAGCATTTTGGGCGGGTGAATGTCGACCTGATCTATGCCCGACCGGGGCAAAGCGAGAAGGATTGGCAGGCGGAACTGGCTCGCGCCATTGGCTTTGGCACGGGACATATGTCGCTTTACCAACTGACGATTGAACCGGGCACGAAGTTTCAGTCTATGGTGCAAAAGCAAGATTTCGTACCGCTCGATGACGACGAGGCCGCCGATCTTTATGCATTGACGCAAGAGATGACGCGAGCGGCAGGCCTGCCCGCCTATGAAATCAGCAACCATGCGCGGACGGGTGAAGAGAGCCGCCATAATCTCACCTATTGGCGTTATGGCGATTATCTGGGTGTCGGCCCCGGCGCGCATGGGCGGCGCGGCGGACTGGCGACGCAGCGGCACAAGAAGCCCGAAAATTTTCTGAGCGCGGTGGATCGCAATGGCCATGGGCTTTCGGCCGAAGACATACTCGACCCCGGAACGCAGGCGATGGAGGCACTGCTGATGGGGCTGCGGCTGGGGGAGGGTGTGGATATCTCCGCGATGGCCCACCGGTTTTCAATCGACTCTGCAGATTTGCTTGATTGGGTGGCTGTGGATAAATTGTGCAGTCTGGGCTTTGTCCACAGGACGGGGGAGCGGGTGATTGTGTCGCCAAAGGGGATGCCCTTGCTCGATGCGATCTTGCCGCAGATTGTAGCGGTTGAGGGGGATTAGGAGTTTCTATAAACCGTAGTCCTGAGCTTGTCGAAGGACGCTTCTAAAGCTCGCGCAATACTGTGACCCGTGCTTCGACAGGCTCAGCACTACGGTTTTGCTGAAATGTCGATTTGGAGTAACAGGTGCCATGTTCAGCCCCACCACCACTCATCGCCGAATACCGCGCCTATCTCGCCGAGAACCGGCGGATATCGGTGCACAGCGTGCGCGCCTATGTGGCGACTGCGGAGCGGCTTACGGCTTTCCTGACCGAGCATTTCGGCGAGGCGACCACTCGCGCCCAATTGGCAGAACTGGGCGTGGCCGATTTGCGGGCCTTCCTTGCATACCGTCGCGGGGATGGCATCACCAATCGTTCGACGGCACGAGAGCTTTCCGCCGTCCGCAATTTCTTGCGCTTTGCCCTTGGCCCCGATGCGCCGATCCCGCAATTGAAAGGGCCGCGCGTGCAGCGCAGCTTGCCGCGCCCGATTGCGCCAGAGGAAGTGCTGGCGCTGGCCGGCGATGCATCGGACAATGCGCGCGCAGACTGGATCGGCGCACGCGATTGGGCGGTGCTGTTGCTGCTTTACGGATGCGGAATACGGGTGAGCGAGGCGACCGGGCTTATGGGCGATGTGCTGCCGCTCAGCACTACCCTACGGGTGACGGGTAAGCGCAACAAGACGCGGATCGTGCCGCTGCTGGGTGGTGTGAAAAAGGCGGTTGAGAGCTATCTTGAACTCTGCCCCTATCCAGCCAGCAAAGCCGAGCCGCTGTTTCGCGGGAGCCGTGGAGGGGCGTTATCGCCCGCACTCATCCGCCGTGCGGTGCAAGGGGCGCGAAAGCGGCTGGGCTTGCCTGAAAAAACCACACCCCATGCCCTCCGCCACAGTTTTGCCACGCATCTGCTTGCCGGGCGGCGCAGACTTGCGGTCTTTGCAGGAATTACTCGGCCATGCGAGCTTGAGTTCGACGCAGATTTATACGGCGGTCGATACCGCGATGCTGCTCGATGAATATGAGAATGCCCATCCGCGGGCATAATTGAGGGGCGGTCCCTCAATTAGAAACCTCCGTCGCCCCAGCGAAGGCTGGGGCCTAGCACGCCTTTCCAATCTGCGCCGTGCTGGGTTGTGAGACGTCATGGACCCCAGCCTGCGCTGGGGTGACGTGGCTGGTGGACGGCAGGTCAGAAATTTACCCCAACCGCCGCTCAATCGCATCCCAGATCAACCCCGGCGTATCCGTGCCGTTAAACCGGTCAATCGCCACAATTCCAGTGGGCGAGGTTACGTTGATTTCGGTGAGCCATTGCCCGCCGATCACGTCGATGCCGACAAATATCAGGCCAAGTTCTTTCAGACGCGGGCCCATTGCGGCGCAGATTTCTTTTTCCCGTGTCGTCAATTCGGTCGCCTCTGCGCTGCCGCCGACGGCCAGATTGGAGCGAAACTCGCCTTCGCCGGGGCGGCGGTTGATCGCGCCGGTTACTTCGCCGTCGATCAGCACAATCCGTTTATCGCCCTTCGCCACATCGGGAAGGAAAGGCTGCACCATATGTGGTTCGGGCCAGGTGGTGTTAAACACCTCCAGCAGCGCGCCCAGATTATCGCCCTCGGCGGGTACACGGAAGATCGCCTTGCCGCCATTGCCATGGAGCGGCTTGATAACCACTGCGCCGTGTTCGCGTTGAAATGCCCGGATTTCATCTTGGGATCGCGTGATCAGGGTGGGCGGCATGAAGCGGCGATAATCGAGCACCATCACTTTTTCAGGCGCATTGCGGACGCTGGCCGGATTGTTGACCACCAACGTCTCGCCCTCGATCCGTTCGAGCAGGTGTGTCGCGGTGATATAGCCGACATGAAAGGGCGGGTCTTGCCGCATCAGCACGACGTCAATGTCGCGCCCCAGATCGATACGCTTGCCTTCGCCAAAGCGATAATGACGCGCCCGCAACGCGTTGTACATCGTGCACCGGATGGGCAAAGGCGGTCAGCCGGTCGTTCGCATCAAGGCTTAACGTGCCGACATCATAGTGCCAGATCGCCGCGCCGCGCGCCTGCGCCGACAGCATCAGGGCAAAGCTCGAATCTCCGGCGATGTTGATCCCGTCCATCGGGTCCATTTGCACTGCAACGCGCATATTCATTCGACATTCCTCAACCGTGCCACACATTCACCAGATGCTGCGGCCAGCGCCACGGCGCAACCAATATCACATCGATCCGGCCATTTTCTGTCCCCGTCGCAAATTTGGGATAGAGCAAATCGGCCGCCGCTGCGACCCGGCGCAAGCGATAATCGTCGATGGCAAGCGCCAGTTCGGCTGCATTTTTGCGCGCCTTCACCTCGACAAAGGCCAATGTGTTGCCGCGCTTTGCCACCAGATCGACCTCGCCGCGCAGGGTTTTCACGCGGGTCGCAATAATTCGCCAACCTTGCAAGCGAAGCCACCAAGCGGCGATTACTTCGCCCCGCCGCCCACGCGCTTCGGCCTTTTCGCGATTGTTGCTCAAAACATTGTAATCCGAAAATAACCGTAGTGCTGAGCTTGTCGAAGCACGCCTCAAAGGATGGCGCTGCGCCGATAAGCGCCGTTGGCCTGTGGCCGCCTGCGGCCCGACAGGCTCAGGGCTACGGTGATTAAATAGAGCGTTGCTGTTTCAATTCATTTGCCCTTCAACTCCATAGCCCGCGCATAAAGCTCGGCCCGGTCCAGCCCGAAGCGTTTGGCAACACTGCCTGCCGCCTTTGACGCTGGCATGGTCAGCAAGGCCTCTGCCAGCGCCGCCTCTGAATCCCCGGCCTCCACCGCTGCTTCGCCCGGCGGGCCTACCATCAGCACAATTTCGCCTTTTGGCTCAACATCGGCATAATGCGCCGATAGTTCGGCAAGCGACCCCCGCACCGTTTCCTCAAATTTCTTGGTCAACTCGCGCACGACCACTGCCTCGCGCTCGCCAAGACCATCGGCAAGCGCCGCCAATGTTGCCCCCAGTCTTGATCCGCTTTCGTAAAATACCAACGTCGCCTTTATGCCTGCTATCTCTGCAATCGCATCACTTCGCGCCTTTGCCTTGGAAGGCAGAAAGCCGACAAACAAAAACCGGTCGGTCGGAAGTCCACTGATCGATAACGCCGCAACCACAGCACTCGGCCCCGGAGCCGTCGTCACCGGCACACCCGCCTCACGCGCGGCGCGCACCAGCTTATACCCCGGATCGGAGATCAGCGGTGTGCCTGCGTCAGACACCAAAACCACCACGCCCACGCGGGCGGCAGCGATCAGGGAGTCGCGATCCGCCTCACTGCTATGGTCGTGATAGGGGCGCATCCGTTTTTTCAAACCCAAGTGGTGCAACAATTTTCCGGTCACCCGGCTGTCTTCAACCGCAATTAAATCAGCAGCTTCCAACAATGCCACGGCGCGCGTCGAAATGTCACCAAGGTTGCCGATGGGGGTGGCAACGATGTACAGACCCGAATCGAAGCGATGGGCTGTCCTATTTTGGGACAGAGGATTCGCGCTATCTGAGGTCGATGACATGAGTATGGCTTTTGCAGCAACGGCGGCGCTGCCGCAACCCACGCGCGGCACGAAAACAGGTGCGTTCAAACGCTTGCTGGTCAATGTCGGCATTGTTGTTGCTTGCAGCATGTCAGTCAGTGGTCCCCAAAGGTGGACAAGTCACGGGCACCGGGCCGGTTGATACCGCCAATATCGTTTCCACGGACGGCACCCGACACCGCGTTGCCTTGTTGCTACCGATGACGGGGCCAGATGCGGGTGTCGGCGTTTCCATCGCCAACGCAACCACGCTGGCGCTGCTCGATACGCGCAACACCACGATCCGTATGACCAGCTATGACACTGCGCTTGGCGTGGATGCTGCGGCGCGCAAGGCTGTGGCCGATGGCAACCGGCTGATCCTTGGTCCCTTGCGGAGCGATGACGTGATCGGCGTTGCCAATATTGCAGGGCCGGCGCGCGTTCCGATCATCAGCTTTTCCAACGATGTGGGTGCGGCGGGCAGCAATGTGTTTTTGCTCGGTCATTTACCCAACCAGTCGATTGACCGGGTGGTGCGCTATGCCAAGGGCAAGGGATTTACCCGTTTTGCCGGGATTGTGCCCAAAAATGTCTATGGCCAGCGCGCGCTTTCAAATCTGACGCGTTCTGTGCGCGATTCAGGGGGTGTTTTGGTCTCCATACAGGAAGTCGATGCCTCGCTTGCCTCGATGGATGCCGCCGCGCGCAAAATCAAAGCGGCTGGCGCTGTCGATGCCGTGCTGATTGCCGATACCGGACGCACGGCGATCAACGCGATTCCTGCGCTGCGCCGTCAAGGTGTGTCCGCGCAAAAATTCCTCGGTACCGATTTGTGGAATATCGATGGTACTTTAAGCAGCAACCCGTCGCTTTCCGGCGCATGGTTTGCGAGTGTTTCCGATACGATGTACCGTCAATATGCGGAAAAATACCGTGCCCGTTTTGGTGCGTCACCTTCGCGCCTTTCCAGCCTTGGCTATGATTCGGTTTTGCTCGTCGCCCGCGTGGCGCAAAACTGGAAGGTAGGTTCAGCCTTTCCGACCGCCAAACTGACCGATCCTGAGGGCTTTATCGGCATTGACGGTCCCTTCCGTTTTCTGCCCAATGGCATGTCCGAACGGATGCTTGAGGTGCAGGAAGTGCAAAAGGGAAAGTTCGTAACGGTCGATCCCGCTCCGCGGTCTTTCTTGCCTGCCAAATAACTATGCCGCTTAGCCACGCGCGCAGGTTTATGGATGAGGCGCTGGCGCTGGCCAAAGCGGCGGGAGAAGCGGGCGAAGTTCCCGTCGGTGCTCTCGTCGTCAAAGATAGAGCGATCATCGGACGCGGTGCAAACCGGCCGTTGGCGGGGCACGACCCCACTGCCCATGCCGAGATCATCGCGATCCGCGAGGCCGCAGCATTTCTGGGCAATGACAGGCTAACCGGATGCGATTTATGGGTGACGCTGGAGCCTTGCGCGATGTGCGCCGGTGCCATTGCCCATGCCCGAATATCGCGGCTTTATTATGGCGCGAGCGATCCAAAGGGCGGTGCTGTCGAACATGGGCCAAGGCTGTTTGACCAACCGACGGTGCACCACCGGCCAGAGGTTTATGGCGGGATTGCTGAAGCAGAAGCGGGCGAGTTACTTCGGCAGTTTTTCGCATCGAGGCGGTAGTACCGTCCTCTATCCCGCCATCAGCGCCATGATCGCGTTGACACTGTTGAGGTTGCGCGCAGTCATCCGTTTGGGAAACAACGGCCCCATTTTCTCGGCCAGTTTTGATCGCCCGATGCCTTCGGGCGCAAACAGATAGAAAACATTGCCAATCAATGCGAAATCCTCGCTTTCTATGGCCAAGGCGCGCAATTTTGCCTCGTCATATTTTTCCGCTGCCGCATCCAGAAAAAACAGATGCAACTGCTTCCCCTCGGTGACGCGTGATGCAAAAGGATTGATCGCCAATGCGTCCTTGAGGTCTCCTGATGTTCGCATGATGATCGGCGGAGTGAAGCCGAAACGCCGCTCTATGGCAGCCGCCAACATCGCCTCAATCGTCGCCGCGTCTTTGTCTGAACCAAAAACCAGATTGCCGCTCTGGATATAGGTGCGCGGATTGTCTAAACCCAGTTCCGTTGCCAGCGCTTTCAAGTCGGCCATCGGCAGCTTGTTATTGCCACCGACATTGATCCCGCGAAAAAGGGCAACCCAAAGCGTCAATGCCATTCGCCAGCGCACACGCTAGTGCACAAAGCGCGCCACCACATCCCTATAGCTGCGGCTCACCTTTACTTGCGCCCCCGATTCCAAAACCAGGAAACATTCGCCATTGGTATGTGGCTTCACCTGCCGCACCTGATCGAGATTGACGATGGTCGAACGGTGCACCCGTTGAAAGGTGCGCGGATCGAGGCGCTTTTCCAAATCCTTCATGGTCTCGCGCAGGATCAGGGAAGTTTCGGCGGTGTAGATGCACATATAGTCGCCCGCTGCATCGATCCGTTCGATGGATTCCACATCCACCCGGAAAATCTGCCCGCGATCTTTCACGTTAATCAGCTTTTCAAAACGGCTTGCTGCCATTTCCTCGTCGGCGGCAGGGAAATTATCCGCCGCTTGAGGCGCAACTTCGTTGATTACGACCCGCAGCCGTTCCAGCTCCTCCGACGTCCGTTTGTCGGCCAGCCTTTGGCGTACACGATCCATGGTATCGGCCAGCCTGTCTGGCTCCACGGGTTTCAAAAGATAGTCGATGGCCTGCGCTTCAAATGCACGGATCGCATGTTCGCTATAGGCGGTTGCGAAAACAAACAGCGGCGGATCGATATCCATCACGCCTTGCACCACCGAAAAGCCATCAAACCCGGGCATCTGGATATCGAGGAAAACCAGATCGGGTTTCAATGTTTTGATCTTGCGGATGGCCTCACGCCCATTTGAGCAGGTGGCGATGATTTCGACATCGTCAAACGGCTCCAACCGCAATTCGAGGCCCTGAAGTGCCAGTCGTTCGTCATCGACCAAGATTGTGCGGATACTCATGCGGCTATCGCTCCTGCATTGGTGACGGGCAGTGAAACTGCACTTGCACCGGTTATCCCTGCTGCTGCCCCGCTGGGTTTAACTTGAAATGGGAATTCAATCACGGCCTCAAAACCCTGCCCCTCGCGGGTGTAGGTATCAAAGCGGTGTTCTTCGCCATAGGCTTGCGTCAATCGTTCACGAATGTTGACCATTCCGACGCCGGTTGAGGTTTTCGGATTAACCGCACCTTGCTGCAATCCGGGGCCGGTGTCTGATACGATGATCCGCACTCTGTCTCCGGCCAGTTGTGCGCGGATGGTGATATCAGCGCCTTCCTCTTGCGGGGTAACCGCATATTTAATGGCGTTTTCGACAAGCGGCTGGAGCAATAGCGAAGGTATCATCGCATTGGCCGCCGCCGGATCGATCTCGAAATCTGTCCGCAACCTCTCCTCGAAACGCATCTTCTCGATATCGAGATAGAGTTTCAACGTCTCCACCTCTTGCGTCAGTGTAACATTCGCCTCGGCTTCGTTGATCAAGCGTAAAGCGCAAAAAGGATGACAGCCGTGAAAGCATGGCATTGGCCTGTTCGGTCTGTTTTAGCAGTACCAGCGTGGAAATGCTGTTCAGCGTGTTGAACAGGAAATGGGGATTGAGCTGATATCGCAGCATGTTCAGCTGCGCGCTTGTGGTTGCGGCTTCCAATCGGATCAGTTGATCGGCTTGTTCCTCGGCACGGACGAAATAGTTGATCGCGTAATAAAGCGCGCTCCAGCCGCCAAGCAACAGGCCGTCCTTGTACAACGCGCCAAGCAAGAGTTGGGCAAATGGCGTGCTCTCTGTGTTTGGGCGCACGGTTTGCAATACCCATGCATCGATATAGGCATAAAGCAGGGATGCCAGCATGATCGAAACCGCCGTCACACTCCAGGTGAGGAGCGGCTGGCGATCTATCACATTGCGGAAAATCACCGATAGCAACAAACTGATCGAATAGCCGGTGATGGCAGAGATCAATACGGTGATTAAAAAGCTCAACGGCTGGTTATTGGCGATAACCGTAACCGAATATAGTGCGGTCGCGCCGCCCCATCCGGCGGAATGGAGGTTCCAGAACGCACGGTTCTTATTCGAGAAGAAGGGTTGATCGCCTAGATCGAGAACGGCCATGGAAGTAGTCTAGCGGCATATCGACCGGACATGAAGCCCTTGATTGTGCAGCAACGCATGTTAGCTTGGTTCTCTATTCGAGGAGTGATCGAAAATGGACAACAACGGCCTTCGGGCAAATTTCACCGACATGTCCGAAAGTGTGGCTGAAGACTGGGCGATCATCATGGCCGAACAAGTCCCTTATGCACGCGGCGGCGGCGCGCGGGTGATCGAGCATCTAAAGCTTTTGGCCGATGATTATGCCGGTTTTCCGGTGGACCGGCTGACCCATTGTTTGCAAACCGCAACACGCGCGCACCGCGATGGGCGCGGCGAAGACTATGTCGTCATGGCGTTGATCCACGATATCGGCGATACTTTGGGCGCCTATAACCATCCCGACATTGCGGCGGCGATCCTGCAACCCTTTGTTTCCGAAGAACTCCACTGGATCGTGAAGCATCATGGCATTTTTCAGGGCGTGAATTTCTTCCACCACATCGGGCTTGATCCCAATATGCGCGAACAGTTTCGCGGGCACGAGCATTTTGCGGCCACGCAGGAATTCATCGACAAATATGATTGCCCGGCATTCGACCCTGAATATGACACGCTGCCACTCGAATTTTTCGAGCCCATGGTGATGCGGCTTTTCGAGTTTCCGCAGAACAGCATTTATAAAAAAGCGATGGCCGAGGCGGCAGAGTGAGCCAAAGAAAAAGGCCGCCCTGCGAACAGAACGGCCCAGGTTGGCATAAAGCCAGTTAGGGAGGAAAGTACCCCAAAGAAGGTACAGAATTCTTTCTAACCGGAGAACGTTAAAAAGTGCTTAAACGCGCTTTGCCAGTGAAGCCATATTCAGCAAGAGCCCGCCTTGCGACCTTCAACCGAGAAGGAAAATGGCGCGCTGTTGCGGATGCCTTGCGACTGGATGTGGATCAATTTGCCGCTTTCGCGGCGGATCGTCGTCAAGTCCTTGTCCTGCCCCTTTGCATGAATAGCTGATCGTTACCGTGTTGGGCGTGGAGCGCACGATATATTGGCTGCATTGAGAGGCACCATGCTGGATTTGCACGAGTTGCTTGGGATCAGCGACACACATCTGGTTTGCGGCTGCACCCGATGCTCCGCCGCCAATAGCACGCAGCTGCCAAAGGCCGCGCTCGATTGATTGCAGCAAATCATTAGCGCTACTTTGGCCGTCCGCAAACGCCGCGCTGCCGGAACCCAACGCCAGCAACCCAGTGAGCACAACTAATCTAATCTTCGTTTTCATATGTCCGTTTACCGTCGTTGAGCTGTTGCAGCGACGCGACCCGACTTTTCTATTTTTCGCTGTATATCAGTTTTTGTATCGAACTGCACGATAGAATGTGCCTGATGAACGATGAATGACCATAGCGCGGTTAATATAAACATAATTTTTTCGGTCGTTCAGTTGTTGAGACTAACCAGACTGATCGGAAACCGGCGCGAACAGAATTCGCAATTTACGACGATATCGCCTGTTTCATCTACCATTTCAGCACGTTCGTCCGGCGGAAAGCGGGCGATGACACCCCGAATATGATCAGGATCGCAGCGGCAACCCTTGGTAAGCGCGCTTCCGCCCTCGACTCGCACTTGTTCCTCTTCATGGAACAGCCGCCAGACAATGGTTTCGAGCGACAAGGCAGGATCGCACAGTTCGGCATCGGTCAAAGATCCGGCCATAACGCTAACATGCTCCCATTCGGGATGGTCGTGCCGTACATGCAGCCGCTCGCGCCCAACCTCGCCTTCGGGAAGATGCTGGATCAGGAAACCACCCGCGATGCAGCGGCCCCCATCTTCTTTTCCAACATGATCGACCGCCACTTTGATGAACGTCGGAATTTGTTCGGATTGCGCGAAATAGGCGGTCGCCGCTTCGCACAGGCTTTCACCTTCCAGCGGGACTATCCCTTGATAGCGCCCGCCGCCTTCGCCAACCGGCAGATCGCGATCAAAGGTGATCGCCAGATAGCCTTTGCCAAACAGCCCGAATAAAGTCGCATTGGGCGGCAGTTCGGCCAGCTTGACCGGATCGAACTGGGCATAGCCGCGAAGCGCACCATCCTTATAGTCGCAAACAAGCATGGAAATCGCGCCATTTTCGGTCTGCGCTTGTAGGGTCAGCTGCCCCCCTGCCTGCTTCAATGTCGTGCCAAACAACGCGGTCAGCACCAAAGCCTCAGCCAGCGTTTTCTCGACAATTGGTGGATAAGCGTGCGCGGAGAGAATGTCGTTCAGCACCGCATCCAGCCGCACCAACCGCCCCCGCGCGTGCTTTTCGGGAATGGAGAAGCGTAAGGGGCGGTCGTTAAAGGTTTCGGATTGCTCTGCCATTGGTATTTGTCCACGTATGTTGAAAATTACCGTAGCCCTGAGCCTGTCGAGCCGCAGGACACCGAAGGTGAACGGCGCTTCTCGGTGAGGCGTGCTTCGACAGGCTCAGCACTACGGTTTTATCTAGGGTCCGGAACTGATTAAGAATGCTTTCGAGGCGTCAAAATGGCAAAAGATATCGACGTAAAATGGCCGCCGCCGATAGTCATTCTATCCGCAAGGTCATTTTGCGTCGAGATCGAAGCCATTTTGACGTCCTTCGGATTTGACCCATTTTGTCCATTGCTACGTTGGCAAGCTAGTAAATATGCATATATTCCCGTCGCTTTCCGCCTTGCACTGAACAAAATGGCCTCAAACCTCGAAAGCATTCTTAATGGGTCCGGACCCTAATCAGGACAAATACTAGAGTAGCCCGAAGCACCACAGCAAAATCGATTTCTGCGCGTGCAGCCGGTTTTCCGCTTCGTCCCAGATCATCGATTGCGCGCCATCGAGGACCGCATCGGTTGCTTCCTCGCCGCGGTGCGCGGGCAGGCAATGGAGGAATTTCGCATCGGCCTTGGCCCCGGCCATCAGCCGTTCGTTGACCTGATAGGGCATCATCGCGGCAATTTTGTTATGGGCATGTTCCTGCCCCATCGACACCCATGTGTCGGTGATGACGATGTCGGCACCCGCAACGGCTTCCGCGGCATCGCGGGTCAGCGTGATCTGCGCGCCAGCCGCTTGTGCGGCATCGATAAAGCCCGCGTCCGGCTCATAACCTTGCGGCACACCAAAACGGACGTTGAATTTGAGTAGCCCCGCCGCCTCAATCACCGAATTGAGCACATTATTGCCATCGCCAAGCCACGCCACTTCCAGTCCGGGCAGCGCCTTGCCGCTTTCGATGATGGTCAACAGGTCGGCCACAATCTGGCACGGGTGCGACAAATCGGTCAGCCCGTTGATAACGGGCACGGTCGCATAATGGGCCAGCTCTTCGATCTTGGCATGATCGTCAGTACGGATCATGATCGCATCGACATAGCGCGAGAGCACCCGTGCGGTATCGGCAATGCTTTCGCCGCGCCCCAACTGCATTTGCCCTGCAGGCATGAACATGCTGTCTCCGCCCAGTTGCTTGATCCCCATTTCAAACGAGGCGCGGGTGCGGGTGGAGTTTTTTTCAAAGATCATGCCCAGCGTATGGCCCGCGAGCGGCGCATCGGTATCGACCCGCCCCTTTGGCCAGCCGGTGCGCGCAGCTTTGCGGTCTATCGCGTCGTTTATCATCGCGGCAATGGCATCGCCGCCCGCATCGGACAGGTTGAGGAAATGCCTGGTCATACCGCTTCCGGCATCGAATAACTCGCTGCTCCTGCTGACAATTTTTCCATAAATGTCGCAATCTCTGCGTCGCCAATGTTGAGCGGCGGCACAATCCGCAGCGTGTTATCCCCCGCGGCTACGGTAAGCAGTCCATGATTATCGCGCAAATGCGCCACGAAATTGCGTGTCTCATGTGTCATCATGATGCCGAGCATCAGTCCCATGCCGCGAACGCCGGTGAACAAATTAGGGTAGTTGCCAATGAACTGCTCAACAGCAGCGCGAAGCTTGTCGCCCGTGCTGCGGACAGCCCCGAGAAATTCATCATTCGCAATCACATCCCACACGGCTTGCCCCGCAGCCATCGCCAGCGGATTGCCGCCATAAGTAGAGCCGTGCGTGCCGATCACCATCCCGCGCGCCGCTTTTTCGGTCGCAAGGCAAGCCCCGAACGGAAAGCCGCCGCCAATGCCCTTGGCGGTCGCCATGATGTCGGGCACGATGTCATATTGTTCATGGGCATAAAGCGTGCCCGTCCGCCCTACGCCGCACTGCACTTCGTCCAAAACCAGCATCATGTCGCGTTCGTTACAGATATCGCGAAGCCCTTGCATGAAAGGCTGCGATGCCGGCCGCACGCCACCTTCGCCCTGCACGGGTTCGACCAGAAAACCGGCGGTATTCTCGGTCACCATATCAAGCGCCATGTTGAGATCGTCAAAATCGCAATATTTGAAACCGGGCAACAGAGGCAAAAAGCCCTTGTGCATCTTCTCCTGATTGCTCGCCGAAATCGTCGCCATCGTGCGCCCGTGAAAGGCATTTTTGAACGTGATCAGTTCATATTTGTGTTCGTTGCCAACTGACTGGTGATAGGCGCGCGCAGTTTTGATAGCGCACTCCACCGCCTCTGCACCCGAATTGGTGAAAAACACCGTGTCGGCAAATGTGGTATCGACCAGCCGTTGGGCAAAGGCCTCACCTTGCGGACTGCCATAAAGGTTCGACACATGCATCAGCGTGGCGGCCTGTTCCTGGATCGCTTTGGTCAGATGCGGGTGGCCATGGCCGAGCGCGTTCACGGCAATGCCTGCGGCAAAATCGAGCGCCCGTGTGCCGTCTTCGGAAATCAACCAAGCCCCTTCGCCTCGGACCGGGCGAAACCCACACCGCGGGTAAACGGGCATGAGCGGAGTGATGGACATGATTTCTTCCTTTACTATTTTGGGTCCCGCACCAGCCCACTCCCCCACCCGGCCTCCCAGAACATATCCTGCCGATGGGAGGCCGGGTGGGGGAGTGGGCTGGTGCCGCAACAATTTTCAATCATCAAAAGGCAAAAAGCGGCCCCAAACCGGGCCGCCCTTGCTGGAACGGCTTTATATCGAGGCAAAATCGGCAAATCAATGCCAGTGATTTTGGCTTGTGATTTCGGTTCCGCTGATTGCCGAACCGCTTTAAGCGGCCGCCGCTTATCCCAGCATCGTCGAAATATCGATCCGGTTGACCAGCGTATTGTGCACCGGGCATTTGTTGGCAATCTCGATCAGGCGGGCGCGCTGTTCATCGTCGAGGGGACCTTCAAGGTGAACAATGCGGTCGATCATATCCACCGGCTTTCCGCCATTTTCGGCTCCGCGCGCTTCTTTGGAATGTTCGAGAGTGACGTGTACCTTTTCCAAAGGCCAGCCTTTGCGTGCGGCATACATTTCCAATGTGATCGCCGTACATGCACCGAGAGCGGACAGCAGCAATTCATAAGGTGTCGGGCCATTGTCTATGCCGCCGAGATCGACCGGCTCGCCCGCTTGCCAGATATGCGCGCGCGCGGCTGCTTGCTGGGCATATAGGCCGTCTATGCCTGTGACCGTCGTGACCGGATTGTCCTGCATATAATTAGGTCCCGATCCTAGCTGTTGAACAAATCAGTCGCCTTGCTGCGCTTGCCGTGGACCTGCGGATGGGGATCGCACACGCCGGTCAACGCGTCTGCAGCGCCCCGTGCCAGCTTATTGGCGTCTGCATTGGCTCTTGCATCGACGATGCCGCTGAAACAGGCTTCTTGCGGGTTGAGGCGGATGACATAGAGCAGGCTCGAATTCATCAGATCATCCTCCACCGGACGCATACGGACGATCAAGGCATCGGGCGTAAAACCTGCGCGCGATTGAATTCCGCGCCATTCGGCTTTGTCTCCTAAACCCCGACCGGTGAACTCCAATATCGTGTTCGGCGCAGATTTACGCCAGATACGAAGCTGGATGATATTGCCTTCGTCGGCAATTTCTAGCTGCCAGTCATTCAACCCTTTGCACAGCAAGGCCCCGTCCTGATCGTGCACGCAATTTTTGCCGGAAATGTCGGTGAAAGCATTGGCACGTTTAATCTTTGCAGCAGGCAAAGCCGGTGTCGCCAGCAGTGCCGTCATCACGAACATGGCCACTGTGCGGATCATGGCTCGATCTCCTGCGCTTGCTTCAGTCCGGCAATCCAGCGACGCATAACGCGCCACAGCAGCCAATGCCCGATTGCCAGTGTCAGCAACACCGCGACGATGATCTTGATTGCGGTCATCTCTGCCCCTTAGCAACTTTCATATTTCCAGTTGCGCTTTTTGCCTTCTGATATCCATATTATGGCCTGTGTAATCCGTTTGTCACGCGTTTCCTCTCGCTTTGCATCGGCGATCCATTCCAGATATTCGCGCGCAGCCGATGGAGCGAAATTGCCATAGGCCGCTTTCGCTTTAGCATTGGCGTCAAGCGCCGCCTGAAAGGCCGGAACCATGGTGATTTCGGGTTTAGTGTGTTTGCCTCGTCCTTCGAGATGCGGCGGTTTAACATCGTTGTCGATCAACTGCCGCGCTTTGGCGATCCAGCCTGCAATGGTTTTTGCGTCCGGCAAATCACCGACCGAACCGATCTTGCCAAGGTCGCCCATCGCCTCCATTCGCCCGTCTGTTCCGCCGGTTACCATTGCACCGTGGTGAAAGCCAAAGGTGGCGTGCGCCTTGAATGATGCCATGTTGCAAAGGATTTTGCCGCGATACAGGAAATGCGGCATTCCCCATTTTAGCGTTTGTTCGGCGTCGGGGCAGTGAGCGAGCACCTGTTCGCGCAGCGTTTCCATGACAGGCACGGCAAAGGGCTGGGCCTTGGCGATATAGGCGTCGATTTTCGCTTTGCCTTCGGATGCTGTCATGGCCATCACCTCCTGCAACGCCGCAACGATAAGCGGTGTGCATGGTTGACAGGGAAAGGCAAGCCGCGAGCGTCACCGCAAATGAACGCGATCCTTACCCCTCTTGTCACCGGACAAACTGCAATCGTTACAGGCGGCGGCGGGGGTATCGGAAGAGCCATCGCGCTGGCGCTAGCGGGTGGCGGGGCGAACCTTGTGGTTGCAGACATCATTGCCGAACGCTGCGAAGAAGTGGCGGATCGGGTGCGCGAAATGGGTCGCGAAGCCCTGGCCTATCCGCTCGACGTGACCGATACGGATGCGATCCGCGCGATGATATTGGCCGCCGATGAGCGTTTTGGCCGTATCGACATACTGGTCAACAATGCAGGCGGCGTTGGCAAACGACCCTTTGCCGAGCAATCGGAACGCAGCTGGCGCAAACATATCGATCTCAATCTGATCAGCATGATGGCCGCAACCCATGCCGTGATCGAACCCATGATCCGGGGCGGGCAGGGGGGCAATATCCTGAACATCACCAGCATCGAAGGCGCGCGGGCCGCGCCCAATTTTGCCGTCTATGCCGCGTGTAAGGCGGGGATCAACAATTTCACCCGCACCATGGCGCTGGAACTTGCCGATCATGACATTCGCGTCAACGCCATAGCCCCCGATTATACGATGACGCCCGGAACACAGGGCAACCACAGCGGGCCGGTGGATGAAAGCCAATGGATCCAGCCGAGCCCTGCCCAAGCCGACGCCACCGAACGCCGCATCCCGCAACGGCGCGCCGGATTGGCAAATGAATGTGGGCAGGCGGCCCTGTTTCTGGTCTCTCCCATGGCGAGCTATATCAACGGCGTGGTGTTGCCCGTCGATGGTGGCAGTTGGGCCTCGTCCGGCTGGGTGCGGGATCGAAAGGGGGCATGGGTGCTCGCCGAATTGAACGAGGAACTGAACAGATGAAATTCAACATACCTCTGCCCTTTGACCGCACAGACGAACATGCGGGTGAATTCCATACGGTAGATGCGGTTGCACAGGTTGGCGCGGCCATCGAACGGGCAGGGTTTGAAGGTGCGCTCGTTACCGATCATCCCGCCCCCACGGTACGCTGGCTCGAAACCGGCGGTCATCAGGCGCAAGACCCCTTTGTGATGCTGTCGCTGCTCGCGGCGGTCACCAAACGGATCAAATTGCAGACGGGCATCCTCGTGCTCCCCTATCGCAACCCTTTCATCACGGCGCGTGCGATAGCGACTTTGGACCGCTTCTCAAACGGCCGCGTAGTTCTTGGCATGGCAGTCGGTTATTTAAAGGGCGAATATAAAGCGCTGGGCGTCGATTTCGACGCACGCAACGATATCATGGATGAATATCTGAAGGTGCTGAAACTGGCATTGTCGGGTGACGAGTTTACCTTTGAAGGCAGTGGCTATCAGGCCTTTGGCAACCGCATTGAACCATCGCCAGTGCAAAAGCCGCACCCGCCGTTTTTGATCGGCGGCAATGCCAAACGCGCGATCCGCCGTGCGGTTGAGCTGGGCGATGGCTGGTATCCGTTTTTCACCGTCGGCGGGGTGAACAATGCCACCACCCGTACCGCCGAAATGGCGACGCTTGACGATCTGCGCGCGGGCATCGCTTATATGAACGCCCAATGCGAGGTCTTTGGCCGCGAAACCCCGCCCAGCGTTGCCACCGGCAGCCTTACTTTGCCCGGCGAAACCCTGTCCCCACAGGGCATGATAGACCGCGCGGGCGAAATGGCGGAAATGGGCATTGTCGCCACGGGCATGAACATCAAAGGCCGTGGCCTTTCCGAATGGTGTGACAATGCCGAGCATTTCGGGGCCGAGGTGATCGCGAAAATGGGGTAGGATTTACCGCGTTTTCACATAGGTTCCCGGTGCATCCTCCAGCGCCTTGAGCTTGCCTCCACCGGGCATGCGCGCACCCTTGGCGTCAACTGCCGTAGAGTCGCCCGCGCGCAGCCACTCGGCCCAATCGGGCCACCAGCTGCCTTTGGTTTCGGTCGCGCCTTCGATAAACTCGGCAAGTGTCGATGCCTTGGGATCGTCGTTCAGCCAATATTGATATTTCACCTGCGACGGCGGGTTGACGACGCCTGCAATATGTCCGCTTCCGGCAAGCACAAATTTCAACGGTCCGCCAAAGTGATCACGAATATTCCATACACTTTCGGCAGGGGCGATATGGTCTTCGCGGCCAGCTTGAATATAGCATGGGGTTTTGACTTTGGTCAGATCGATGGGCGTGCCGAGCGCACTCATGGCGTTTGGCACCACCAACTTGTTGTCGCGGTACAAGTCGGCAAGATATTCGCGGTGCCAGCGTGCGGGCAGATTGGTAACGTCGCCATTCCAGTGGAGCAGATCAAATGCCGGATAATCTTCACCGAGCAGATAATTTTTGACCACCGTTGACCAGATCAAGTCATTGCCGCGTAGTAAATTGAAGGTGAGCGCTAGAATACGACCATCGAGAAATCCTTGCGCCGACGCAAGCGCCTCAACCATTTTCATTTGGCTATCGTCGACAAAATTAAGCAGCTCGCCCGCTTTTTTGAAATCAACTTGGGCCGTGAAGAAGGTCGCACTGTTTACCTTGTCGGCCTCGCCTTTCGCGGTAAGGATCGCCAGTGTCGCGGCTAATGTCGTGCCCGCCACGCAATAGCCGATGGCGTTGACCGATGGTACATTGAGGCCCTCGCGCACGGTATCAATCGCATCGATCTGCGCGGCGATATAATCGTCCCACACAGTATCGCGCATCTCGCTATCGGCCGATTTCCACGAAACGACGAAAACGGTAATCCCTTGGTCCACGGCCCATTTGATGAAGCTTTTTTCTGCGGTCAGATCGAGAATATAGAAACGGTTGATCCATGGCGGAAAGATGATGAGCGGCGTCGTCATCACTTTTTCGGTTGCCGGGGTATATTGGATCAGCTGGTATAACGGTCCTTGATGCACCACTTTTCCGGGGGTGCAGGCGATGTTGCGGCCCAGCTCGAATGCTTGCGGGTCAGTATGCGTCATCTGCCCTTGCTGCAAATCGCGCATCAAATGGCTCATGCCCTTCATGCAGGCTTTCCCCTTTGGTTTCGACCGCCTTTTTCAAAGCAACCGGATTGGTGAAGGGCGAATTGGCAGGGCTCATCGCCTCCACTACAGTGCGGATCGCAAAGCCGATTTTCGCCTTGTTCGCGGGGTCTGCACTTTCGAGCTGGTCGGCAGCGCCCAGCATATAATCGGACATCACCTGATAGCCTTGGCGCATCAGATCGAAAACCGGATGCTCCCATTGCTCGCCCGAAAATCGCCGGTCTTTGGGATTGACCTTGTCGCGTCCGGCGGCGGCCAATGGCTTGAGCGCTTCACCCCATGCATCCAGCGCATGTTGATAGGCCGCAAGCGGATCACTCGACACGCTGCTTCCCTCCATCATTTTGGCAAAGGCTTCAGGGTCCATGAAGGGTGGCAGCTTGGATGAATCGGTCATAGATTATGCATAGCCCAGACAAGCATTTTCGCGAAGCAAGGATTTGTTGTGCAGCGCAGCATAGACATTTGTGCAAAAGGGGCGCATGGGGCCTCACATCATGACATTTGAAAATCTTCCTCCGCTTCTCGACGAGGCGCTTACGGCGCGTGGCTATACCGCGCTTACCCCTGTGCAAACTGCGGTTATTGCCGAAGAGGCCATCGGCCGCGACCTGATCGTTTCGGCGCAAACTGGCTCTGGCAAGACGGTTGCCTTTGGGCTTTCGATTGCGCCGCAAATTCTGGACGGAGGTCTGATCAGTCTGGCCCGCGAACCAGCCGCGCTGATTGTCGCGCCAACACGCGAACTGGCCTTGCAGGTCAGCCGGGAACTGATGTGGCTCTATGGCAAAGCAGGGGTGCGGATCGCCACCTGCGTCGGCGGCATGGATGCATCGAAGGAACGGCGCAATCTGAGCCAAGGCGCGCAGATTGTGGTCGGCACGCCGGGGCGGCTGCGCGATCATCTGGAACGCGGCGCGCTTGACCTGTCGGCGTTGAAGGTCGCAGTGCTCGATGAAGCCGAC
Source organism: uncultured Alphaproteobacteria bacterium (assembly GCA_963732535.1). Taxonomy (GTDB): domain Bacteria; phylum Pseudomonadota; class Alphaproteobacteria; order Sphingomonadales; family Sphingomonadaceae; genus Sphingorhabdus_B. The sequence goes on from CAVSZW010000008.1 coordinate 121,233, forward strand.
GAAATGCTTGATATGGGCTTTCGTGAAGAGCTTGAAGAGATATTGAATGCGACGCCCGAAGGCCGGCGGACGTTGCTGTTTTCGGCGACCATTCCCAAACCGATTATCAACCTTGCAAAGCGCTATCAGCGCGATGCACTCCGCATCTCGACCGTTGGCGAAGATCGCGGGCACGGCGATATCAGTTATCAATGTGTAACGGTCGCGCCGCCTGACATCGAAAATGCGGTGGTCAATTTGCTCCGCCTTCACGAAGCCGAAACCGCGATCCTTTTTTGCGCCACGCGCGAAAATGTGCGGCACTTGCACGCGAACCTGACAGAGCGGGGCTTTAGCGTCGTGGCGCTATCGGGCGAGCATAGCCAGAGCGAGCGCAACCATGCGTTGCAAGCGCTGCGTGATCGTCGTGCCCGGGTTTGTGTGGCAACCGATGTTGCCGCACGCGGGATCGACTTGCCCAACCTTTCGCTTGTCGTCCATGTCGAGCTGCCGCGCGATGCCGAAGGCTTGCAGCATCGTTCCGGCCGCACCGGCCGTGCGGGCAGGAAGGGTACGGCTGTGCTGATCGTTCCCTATCAGCGGCGCAAACGCGTTGAAGGCATGTTGCGCGGCGCGCGGATTGAGGCCGAATGGATCAAACCGCCAACGGCAGCCGATATTCAGGCGAAGGATCAGGACCGCTTGATTGCAGCCTTGCTTGAGCCGGTCGAAGTGGATGAAGACGATCTGGCGCTGGGTGCGAAATTGCTAGCCGAGCGCAGCCCGGAAGAAATTGCCGCAGCGCTGGTCCGTATGCACCGCGCCAAAATGCCGGTTGCCGCCGACATGCTTGACGATGGCAACCGCGAGCGGCTGAAAGACAATCACCGCGCCGGCTTTGACGATTCGGTGTGGTTCCGATTGAACGTCGGCAGGCGCAACAATGCCGATCCGAAATGGCTGTTGCCGTTGCTATGTCGCCGGGGCGGCGTGACCAAAAATGATATTGGCGCAATCCGCATTGCCAATGAAGAAACCTATGTTGGCATTTCTGCCGCTGCTGCTGCGCGCTTTGCCAAAGAGGTTTCAAAGCCCGGACATGATGAAGACAATGATGTTGAAATCATTGCGTGTGAAGCACCGGCAAGCGATGCTGGCCGCGAAAAGCGCCCACGGGGCAAAGGTGCGCCCAACTCGGCGAAAGCCGCGGCTGAGTCCAAAGCCCTTTGGCGCACCGCGCGGGGATGGTCCAGGAGCCGGTGGCGACGGCAAGCGCCCGTTCCGCAAAAATGGCCCTCCGCCGTCCAAACATGGTGTGAAGCACAAGGCAAAGGGCAATCGCCCGCGTTAGATTGCGGTCATTCGATTGAACAAACCGTAGCCCTGAGCCTGTCGAGCCGAAGGCGGGCAGAGGCCAACGGCGCTTTACGGATAAGCGCCGTTCACCTTCGGTGGCCTTCGGCTCGACAGGCTCAGGGCTACGGTTTTTATTGCAGGAATCTTACACCCGCCACCTTTCACTGGAAATACACCCAAACTTCGCGCATGAGTGCGGCACAAACATGTAATCAGTCCAACAAGGAGCCATAAAGTCCAATGTCCGAAGAATTCTACCGCATGAAGCGCCTGCCGCCGTATGTCATTGCTGAAGTCAATGCGATGCGTGCTGCCGCGCGAGCGGGCGGAGAGGACATTATCGATCTGGGCATGGGCAATCCCGATTTGCCGCCGCCGCATCATGTGATCGCGAAACTGGTCGAAGTGGCGCAAAAGCCCGACGCCCATGGCTATTCGGCGTCCAAAGGGATTCCGGGCCTTCGTAAGGCGCAGGCCAATTATTATGCGCGCCGCTTTGGCGTGGAGGTTGATCCCGAAACCGAAGTTGTGGTGACGATGGGTTCGAAAGAAGGGCTGGCGAGCCTTGCGACCGCGATCACCGCGCCCGGTGATGTCGTGCTTGCGCCCAAACCCAAGCTATCCGATCCACACTTTCGGCTTCATCATTGCCGGGGCCACGATCCGCAGCGTGCCGACCACGCCCGATGACAATTATTTCCGTGCTCTCGATCGCGCCATGGCTTTCACCGTGCCGCGTCCGTCGATTTTGGTGGTGAATTATCCGTCGAACCCGACAGCCGAAACCGTCGATCTCGCCTTTTACGAACGGTTGGTCGCTTGGGCGAAAGAAAATAAGGTCTGGATCCTGTCCGATCTTGCCTATTCCGAGCTGTATTTTGACGGCAACCCGACACCTTCGATCCTGCAAGTGAAGGGGGCAAAGGATGTGGCGGTGGAGTTCACCTCGCTGTCCAAAACCTATTCGATGGCGGGCTGGCGGATCGGCTTTGCGGTGGGCAACGCGCATCTGATTGCGGCGATGACGCGGGTGAAAAGCTATCTCGATTATGGTGCGTTCACGCCGATTCAAGCGGCGGCCTGTGCCGCGCTCAATGGCCCTCAGGATATTGTCGAGCGGAACCGTGAGCTTTATCACAAACGCCGCGATGTGCTGGTCGAAAGCTTTGGCCGCGCCGGTTGGGAAATCCCGCCGCCGCGCGCAAGCATGTTCGCATGGGCACCCTTGCCGCCCGCATTGGCGCATCTCGGCAGTCTGGAATTTTCCAAGCAATTGCTGACCCATGCCAAGGTCGCGGTCGCCCCCGGCGTTGGTTATGGCGAGGACGGCGAAGGCTTTGTCCGCATCGCCATGGTGGAAAATGAACACCGGCTGCGGCAGGCCGCGCGCAACATCAAACGCTATCTGCAATCGATGGGTGTGAATACGCCCGGCCAGTCCAAGGCGATTTAGCGGCCTGAAATGAACGAGGCGCTCACGCAGACAATCCAGATCGCGCTTGGCCCGGTGTTTTTGCTGGTTGCCGTGGGCGGCCTGCTAAACGTTATTACTGGACGATTGGCACGGGTCGTTGATCGATCCCGGCTACCTGATCGACAGGCACGCGCAGACACAGGGCGAAGAGCATGCGCGGCTTGTCGCGGAATTGCAGATACTGGACCGGCGTATGGGGGTGATCAAACTGGTCAACCGCGCTGTGTGTCGCCTGCGGAATTGTCGTGTGCATCATGGTGGCTATGCTTTTTCTGATGGGTTCTGGGCAGAATGATTTTGCAATTCCGGTTTCGGCGCAGCTTTATTCTGGCAATGCTGTTGCTATTGTCCGCGCTGATCCTGTTCTTGATGGAAGTACGCATGGCGATTGGCACTATCCATGTGCCGTTGGAATTGCTGGAGCGGAAATAGACATGGCCAAATCCGATTTCGCCTTTCACCATCAATTCCGCGTCCGCTGGTCTGAAACTGATGCACAGGGCGTGGTCTTTAATGCTCGCTATCTCGACTATGCCGATATCGCGATCACCGAATATTGGCGCGCGGCGGGCATCCGCCTTGTTGATCGCGCGGAACCGCTGGAGTTTCATGTGAAGAAGGCGACCGTCATCTGGTTCGCGCCAATCATGCCCGATGAAATGATCGAGGTAATGGCGCGCACCGTGAAAACCGGTCGCACGAGCATGACGCAAATGGTGGAAATCCATGGGGCCGATGCCGCAGGTGATAACGATTTGCGCGCCGAGGTTGAGTTGGTCAGCGTGTATGTTGATCTGGATACGCACCGGCCGATGGTGTTGCCTCAATGGGTGCCCGGGCTGTTCGCCGCGTTCGATGCGCGTGCCCGGAAAGTCGCCTGATGACAGACGAGCGCATCGAATTTTTTTACGATCTGTCCAGTCCGTGGACCTATCTGGCGTTTGCAAATCTGTCGGGCGTGCTGGCGCGGACTGGCGCGTTGGCGCGGTTGCGACCTATCCTTGTCGGCGGCGTGTTTAATGCGGTAAATCCGTCGGTCTATGCCCTGCGTGAACAGGCGGATAACCGCAAAATGGATCACAGCTGGAAAGTGTTGAAGGATTGGGCGGCGCTTGCGGGGGTGGACATGAACTTCCCGTCGCAATGGCATCCGGCGAAAAGCGTGAATGCGATGCGCTTTTGCTGTGCGCTGGCGGATGATGGCCCTGCTCTCGCTGCATTTACCCGCGCGGCGTTTGAAAGCTATTTCGGTGCCCAAGAGAATCTGGATGACCCGCAAGTGTTGGTTGCGGTTGCCAAATCAGCAGGGCTGCCCGCAGAGGCGTTGCTCGCGGCATCGCAAACCGACGATGTGAAAGCCATGCTCCGCGCCAACACCGACGAGTTGATCGCACGCGGCGGCTATGGCTCGCCGACGATCTTTGTCGATGGCCACGACATGTATTTTGGCAATGACCAATTGCCGTTGGTGGAGGCGGCTTTGGTTCGTTAAAGTTAAACCATAGCCCAAGAAAAAGCCGCCCTTCGCTAAACGAAGGACGGCTTTTTCATGTGTTGCACCGGCTCGTCTGGCCTTCCTGACCCCAGGGAGGAGAGGAGGAGAGAGGGGGCAGGCGCGCTGACGCACCGGCGCAATAACGTGAAAGCTTATGCAGCTTTCTTGAAAAGATCAGCCGCAACCGCGAAACGGTTCGAAATCGGCTGGAACATGTCGTTGGCGAGCTTCACGAAAGCTTCGGTGTTCTTCGATGTCTGTGCAATGGCGACATCAAAGCTCTTTTTCGCGAATTCGCTTTGCAGCTTGACGAAATCGGTGGGCGATTTGACGCTGGTGATTTCCTTCACCGCAGCCTGAACTTCAGCAAAGTTCGACTTGGCATATTCGATATTGGCTTGGCCCAGTTCCTGTGCGCCAGCAGCGGCAATTTTGCCCGATGCGACCAGCGCTTCGATATTGGCTTTGCTGAACTCGGTTGCGGTCGCAGCGAATTTTTTGCCCTTTTCGGCAGCTTCACCGGCCTTTTCTTTGATGTCTGCGAAAATTTCAGTCGCTTTTGTGGTAGCTTCGGTCATTTTTGAGGGTTCCTTGACTTCAGGTTGATCGTCGACGGAGATGATGCGGGTGACAAGCGGCTTTGCCTTTACAGCCTTGGTTTCCGCCTTCGCGGGGGCCTTGGTTGTTGGTGCTTCAGACTTACTTGCCATGGTTCACATCACTTCCTTTGTTGCACTGCAATATATTGCTGCACTGCAACATAGTCAAGAAAAAATTGTGCAGCGCACAAAAATTAAAACGATGGGATTTCAGGGCTATGTGTCGTAGCTCAAACGTTCATAGCGATCAAAGTGATGATCGGCGCTGCCAAATTGGCTTTCGATCATCGTCGCGCGCTTGAAATAATGGCCGATTGCGAGCTCTTGTGTGATCCCGATTCCACCATGCGTCTGGACTGCATTTTGCCCGACAAATTTTGCGCCCAACGAAACCTTTGCCTTGCATTGCGAGACAGCGGCCATGCGGGCCTTGGCGGGTTCATCGAGTTTGAGCGTGGCCATCAGCACCATCGATTTGGCCTGTTCCACTTCCATGAACATATCGACCATCCGGTGTTGCAGCACCTGAAAGCGCGCGATAGGCTGGCCGAATTGCTGGCGCTGTTTCGCATAATCGAGCGTGCCTTCGTGCAGCTTTGCCATAACGCCGGTGGCTTCGGCACAAACCGCGACGGTCGCCTCGTCAACGATGCGCTCGATCAGGTCGATCCCGCCTGCAAGCAGAGCGTCACCGGGCATGGCAACATTTTCAAAATAGACCTCCGATGCCTGAAAACCATCGACCGCCGGATAATTGCGGCGGACGATGCCTGGCGATTTCGCGTCGATCAGGAACAGTTCCACGCCTTCGCGTTCGCGGGTGCCGCCGCCCGTGCGCGCGCTGACGAGCAAGTGCGTTGCAAAAGGGGCGGCATAGACCACGCCTTTATGCCCGTTTAGCACATAGCCTGCGCCATCGGGCTTTGCTGTGGTGCGGATATTGGCCAGATCAAAGCGGCCCTGCGGTTCGGCATAGGCAAAGGCGATGATCATCTCGCCCGAAATAATGGCGGGGATATGTGCGTCTGCCTGTGCGCCGCCAACGGCTTTTAGCGCGCCGCCGCCGATCACCACGGTTTGCAAATAGGGCTCGGTTGCGATCACCTTGCCGAATTCTTCCATCATGATCGCGTTTTCGAGTGCGCCGCCATCAAGCCCGCCATGGCTTTCCGCAAAGGGCGCACCCAAGATGCCAAGCTCGGTCGCAAGCGAACGCCAGATACCGGGGTCACGCCCGCTCTCGCTATTGATACGCTTTTGCCGCGCCTCGAAGCCGTGGGTGTCGGCCAGGAAGCGCGCCAACGTGTCGCGCACCATCGATTGCGTTTCGGTGTAGGTGAAGTCCATGTTTGTTTCCCGTTAAAGCCCCAACACCATCTTCGCGATGATGTTGCGCTGGATTTCGTTTGAGCCGCCATAGATCGTCGTCTTGCGGGCGTTGAAATAGGTTGGCGCTGCGCGATGGGCATAGTCTGGCCCAATCGGATGCTCGTTATCGCCTTCGCCAAAACCCCGGAAATAGGGCGCGCCATAATGGCCGACCGCTTCCAGCGCGAGTTCGGTGATCCGCTGTTGAATTTCCGATCCCTTGATCTTGAGCATACTTGCCTCTGCTCCCGGTCCTTTGCCGGCGGCTTCACCGGCCAGCGTCCGCAGCTCGGTATATTCAAGCGCGGTCAGATCGGTTTCAAGCTCGGTGACCTTCCGCCGGAAAAAGGGGTTGGCGAGCAGCGGACGATCACCGTCGAGCTCGGTTTTGGCAATCGCCTTGATCTTTTCAATGCCGCGTTTCGATCCGGCAATCGCGGCAATCCCCGTGCGTTCGTGCGCGAGCAGGAATTTGGCACAGGTCCAGCCTTTATTTTCTTCATAAACCCGGTTTTCAACGGGAACGCGGACGTCCTCAAGCCAGACTTCGTTCACCTCGTGCTCACCGCCCAAAGTGATGATCGGGCGCACCGTAATGCCCGGCGACTTCATGTCGATCAGAAGGAAGCTGATCCCTTCCTGCGCTTTGGCATCGGGATCGGTGCGGACGAGGAAGAAACCCCAATCGGCATGTTGTGCCAGCGTGGTCCAGGTCTTCTGGCCGTTGACGATATAATGGTCGCCATCACGCACGGCTTTGGTGCGAAGCGAAGCAAGGTCGGAACCGGAGCCCGGCTCCGAATAACCCTGGCACCACCAATCTTCACCAGAAAGGATGCGCGGCAGAAACTTTGCTTTCTGTTCGGGCGTGCCGAATGTGTAGATGACGGGCGCGACCATTGTGACGCCAAAGGGCAGGATGCGGATGCAATCGGCGCGCGCGATTTCTTCGGACCAGATAAAGCGCTGTGTCGGGGTCCAGCCCGGGCCGCCATATTCCACCGGCCAAGCGGGGGCGACCCAGCCTTTTTTGGCGAGAGCGCGATGCCAGCTGAGATAATCTTCCTTTTCCAGATCGTCGCCTTCATCTTGCTTTCCGCGCAGGCTGGCGGGATAATTTTCGGCGATGAAGGCGCGTGCTTCCTGCTGGAAGGCCAGTTCTTCGGCGGTGAATTCCATGTTCATGGGGTCTCTCCTGTGCTCCGCTCCAAGGCGCGAGCGGGTAAGCCAACTCACGCTCAAATGATGGTAGCTGGACTACTTCCAGTTTACGTAAACGTCAACCTCAACTTGCATTGCGAGCGATAGCTGAATGCGAAAAAGACCGGGCTGCGAATTTTCGCAGCGCGGCCTTTTCAAATCACCCGGGTTCTGGCCTGCGGGCCAGAACCGAACGCACTCCGCTTGGGATCAGGCCGTAGCCATTTCCTGCGTAAGTATATCTTTCAGGTGCAATTTCTGCTTTTTGATACGGTGGATGACGTCATCATCGGGGTGCGGTCGGCTGTTTTCTTGTTCAAGCTTTGCTTCGAGTTCGGCATGTCTGGATTCCAAAGATGAAATATGACCTTGATTCACCGCATTCTCCTTTTCTTCGCTTGTGGGGACCCTTTTTAGATGTCGAAACGAACTCATATGTGACGGGTAGAAATAAATCATGAATTGCGGCCACTGTCTTGCGAAAAATAATCGGCTTTGGGGCGATCCGTGCATGGTGTCTGGCAAGCGGGTGAGCGACGCGCTATGGGCATCGGTATGAACGACGATGGTATCCGGCAGCAGCTTGAAAATCTACGTATCGAACACCGGGATTTGGACGCAGCCATCGCTGCGCTTCAGGAAAAGACGGTTCTCGATCAGCTTCAGGTCGCCCGCCTGAAAAGAAAGAAACTTGGGCTGAAGGATCGGATGCGGCAACTGGAAGATCAACTGGTGCCTGATATCATTGCCTGATCGTCCGCCGTGGGCGCGCTTTAACCGGTCATTTACCATGCGTTCCATGTTGGCACATTAACCCAATGCTGTGGAAAACCGCGATTAATTGCTGCCACATAGCGGCAGTTTCGGGCATAGGCCCTGTATGCAGATTCGCCATTTCCATCTGACCCCGAAGGTAATCGAGGGTCTTTACACCGAAGCAATGGTGTTGGCGGATGAGGCGCGTTCTTATTTTGACAGCGAGCGGGCCAGGCAAGTTTCCCCTGTCGAAGTTTCGGTCGCGTTTTCCTGTGAAATCCTTAAAGGTTACCACCCGCCTGATGCATGTCATTGCTTGGCTGTTGAACCAGAAAGCGATCATCGCCGGTGAACTTGCGGCGCGGGATGCCTTGAGCGGTTTTGACGAATTGGGCTATGCCCCGGCCACCGATGACCAGTGGATTAAACGTTTGCCCGAAGAATCCCAGTTGTTGATCATCGCAAGCGAGGATCTCTATTATCGGGTGCAACGCGTGGCAGAAGATATAGCGCGTCCGGCCAATGATGCCCCCGAACCGCTGGCGATGATTGAACGGTTGCGCCAGGCATTTTGATCGACTTCAATTACGGGGCCAATCACCGACATTGTCATAAATTGTCGCTGGGGGCGTGACGAACGCCACCCGACGCCCTATATGCCCCGCCATGGACATGGCCATCGCATCGCCAAAATCAAAACTGGGCGAGGATCAACAGCTGATCCGCGAAGCGGCAGCGTTGACCCGCGACCTGAGCCGGGCCAGTCCCGTCATTTTTTGGAGCGATTTTCTAGGATCGGTCCTATTTGGCTATGCCGGATTGGCGCTGGCGATTGCGGGCTCCGCTGTTTGGATTCAGCTGGCGGGTGCGGTGATTGCCATTATACTTTTATACCGCGCTACCAGTTTCATCCACGAAATCACCCATATGAAGCGCGATCATGTGCCGGGGTTCCGTTGGGTGTGGAATTTGCTGCTGGGAATGCCCCTGCAAATTCCGTCCTTTCTCTATGAAGATACGCATAACCAGCATCATTCGAAAATGCGTTATGGCACGGACAAAGATCCCGAATATCTGCCGCTCGCGCTGATGAAGCCGCATATGTTGATTTATTTTCTGGGCGTTGCGGCGCTCGGCTCGATTGGCTTTCTGCTGCGCTTTGCGGTGCTTGCGCCGCTGTCGCTGCTCATTCCGTGGGTGCGGCGCGAAGTGGTGGCGCGGGTCTCCACATTGGCGATCAACCCTGCCTATCGCCGCGCAATGCCGACGGGCGAATTCCGGCGAGATTGGATCATCATGGAAACGGGAGCGAGCCTTTGGGCGATTGGCCTGATTACACTCGTGGCGGTTGGAACGATTCCGTCCGCCGCCTTCCTTACCTATTTGGGCGTCGTTTCGGCGGCGTTGGTGCTCAACCAGATCCGCACGCTGGTTGCCCATTTGTGGGAGAATGACGGCGAAGTCTTAAGTGTCACCGCCCAATATCTCGATAGCGTGAATGTGCCGCCGCCCGGGCCGCTTGCCGAGCTTTGGGCACCGGTGGGTTTGCGCTATCATGCGCTCCACCATTTGATCCCCAGCGTGCCCTATCACAATCTGCCCGCCGCACACCGGATGCTGGTTGCCAAATTTGGTCAGCGAGGGAAGCTACACCCGCGCGAACTACCCCAATTTGCGGGGGCTGCTCGCGCGGTTGATTGCTTCGAGTATTCGGGGCAGGGCCTAAGCGGGAAGCCCGCTGATTGCTTTCACTTCCATGAAGTCTTTGAGACCAAACAGACCGGCCTCACGACCATTGCCCGATTGCTTGTAACCACCAAAAGGCGCGCCCGGTGCCGGCCCCCAATTGTTGATCGCAACCATGCCTGCGCGAAGCTTTGGAGCCACAGCCGCTGCCTTCGCCGGATCGCCGGTGATGGCCGCCGAAAGCCCATAAGCGGTGTCATTGGCCATCTCGATCCCTTGTTCCAAATTGTCGTAAGTCAGGATCGTGGCGACGGGGCCAAAGATTTCCTCTTGTGCGATCCGCATATCGGGGGTCACGCCTGAAAACACCGTCGGTTGCACATAATAGCCGCGATTGACCTCGGCAGGTTGATCGACACCGCCGGTTTCCAACGTCGCGCCTTCGTCGATGGCGGATTGGATCAGGGCGCGGACCTTGTCATATTGCGCCTTGTTTACCAGCGGGCCGATGTGGCCGCCCTCGGTCATCGGATCGCCGCATTTGGTGGCGGCATACATGTTTTTGTAGAATGCGACCGCCTCGGTTTCGCGGTCTTTGGCAACGAGAACCTTGGTGGGCGAAATGCAGCTTTGTCCGGAATTGACAATCGGCCCCATCGCAACAGCCCCAAGCTGGGTGGCGAAATCGGCATCGGGCAGCACGAGATTGGGCGATTTTCCGCCCAGTTCCTGATGCACGCGCTTGACAGTGGGTGCTGCCGCAATGGCGACGGCAATGCCTGCGCGGGTCGATCCGGTAAAGCTCACCATTTCGATGTCGGGATGCGCGGAAATCGCCGCACCAACACCGGGGCCATCGCCCTGCACCAGATTGAAAACGCCAGGAGGAACGCCTGCCGCATCCATCACCTCGGCCAAGATCGCCGCGTTGCCGGGGCATTCTTCGGAAGGTTTCAACACCATCGTATTGCCCGCTGCCAGCGAGGGTGCGACTTTCAGCGCGATCTGGTTGATCGGCCAGTTCCACGGCGTGATCATGCCAACAACGCCGATGGGCTCATAGGCGACGGTATGATTGCCATTGTTTTCGGTGAAGGCGAAATCTTTCAGCGCCGCCATCGTTCCCATGAAGCCGCCAATGCCGGCGCCGACTTGCGCGGTGGAGGCAAAGCTGACGGGGGCGCCCATTTCCTTTGCCATCGATTGCGCCATATCGGGCATCCGCTTTTTATATTCCTCGACGATGCGTCCCATCAGCGCGAGCCGTTCTTCGCGCGTCGTCTGGCTGTATGTTTTGAACGCCTCTTTCGCCGCAGCCACAGCGGCATCAACATCGGCTGCGGTGCCAAGGGTGATTTCGGTACAGGCTTCTTCTGTTGCCGGATTGATCACCTCATGCCGCTTTCCGCCAATGAAATCGACCCATTTGCCGTTGATATAATTTTTCAAATAGCTGTCCATGATGCTCTCCTGTGGAATGCGAGTCGCGCCGGGGCGCGCTGTCTGGTTTTGATTTGGGACTTTTTCGCGCGGCGTCAACCGCAACCGATCATAGTTTATGCGAAGGCGGCATTTTGTTGGCGCGCGCATCGGCGGCGGCTTCGCTGGCAAATTCTTGGGCGATGGCGGCATCCAGCTTTTCGTCGGTTGAGATAAACTTCCCCGCTTCGCGTTTTTCCGCGTCTGCGGCCTCTACACCCCAAGCAGCGGCGGCGACTAAGGCGATTTTCTTGCGGCTTTCCAACGGCTCGCTTTCTGCCTTGGCCAATTGAATGGCCTGTTGCGCGCGGCAATGGGCAGCGGTCAGATGCACCTTAGCGCTTCATATTCTCCAGCCCCGGCACAACGCCCGATTTCTGCGTGGGGTTGGATGCGTTGGTCTTCGACTTTTCCGCTTTGGGTTTGCGGACTTCGCGATTGGATTTCTTTTGCGATTTGGCCATAGGTTTTCCTTTCTGATCGGCGACGGTGGGCGGTGAAAACAATACCCCACCAGATGCAACTCCTGCCTCAGGACAGCCAACCAAAAGGATTTTGATCGAAAAGAGGCACCGCCCGAAATCCGGCATCGCGTTCGCGATGCCATGGCGTATTGCCTATGTGGGGATAGGCAAGGGGGATTGTAAGGGGAAGGGGCATTTAGCATGCCCAATTCTATTTGCGCTGTTCACCACACAAAAAACCCGGCAGGTGATTTCCCCGCCGGGACTCTTTGCTAATTATGGGGGACTGTCCCCTTAATTATGAGCTGTAATACATATCATGATTCAGACCGGGCTCGGTGCGGTTTCCCAACGCGACACTTCTTCCCAATTTTGAGGCAATGTCGCAGAAATATAGGCTTCGATCTGAAGTGTCTGTTGGTGAATACGTCGCCTTCGAGCAGGAAGGCGTGGGATCTTTGGTGAGGGCTTCCAATGCCTCGCGCAGCGAACCGACGCACACCGTGGGTAACCTTTCTTCAGTTCCTATTTGGCGCTGGCAGAGTACGATACAGGTGTTTTTGTCCATTGCTTCCGGCCGGGAGTGGATCTTGTTGCGGATGCCGTCGATGCCCGCCATCAACAATGCCGATCATCGTCAAGCCAAATAATGGGATGTGTAAAGAACTCTTGACATGCTTGCGCGGCGCGCTGTAAAGAATTCTTGACAGGCAGGAGTGAGTCTAGTTGGAAAACCATTTGAAGGACTATCGCGAAAATGCCGGCTGAAGTCAGGGCGAACTCGCCCGGCGGCTTGGCGTTTCGCGGCAAACAATCAATGCCGTTGAAACCGACAAATATGATCCAAGTCTGCCGCTGGCACTTCGCATGGCAAAGCTGTTTTCGTGCAATGTGCGGGACTTGTTTATCGACCATTGGGAAGCCGAGGAAAATTGAGATGACAAAAATGTCTGCAGCAGGTGATGCTAGAAAAACCCGCAAGCTGGTCATTCAGCTTTTGACGGGAGGCGTGTTTGGCGGGGTCGCCAGCCTTGCCGGAATAAGCCTAATCGACCCCAGCGAAATGGCCAGTGATCAAATCATCCTGGCCGGCGTGGGGTTGATCTACCTATTGATGGGCCTGCTAGTCGGCATCGGAATTGCCAGCCCAAAGCTGGGCTCGAAAGTGCTGAATTTGCAGGATGCTGAAGAAATCATCGAACAGCGCCGCATATTAACCGGTTCGACGATTGCGATGATTGCTTTGGGGGCCGCACTGATGGCGTTGTCCTTTGCGAAAACGGGAGGTGCGGTGACGCCGACGGTCGGACTGGGCGGTATATTTGCGGCGCTGCTGCTGTTCGTCGTCATATCGGTTCGTGACTGGAAATATTATGACGAAATGCTGCTGCAACTCAGCCGGGATGCGGGCAATCTGGCTTTTTGTGGCATCGGGACAATATTGCTCGTTTGGGGTTCCGCCGCTGCGACTGGCTTTGCCACCACGCCAACGCCGCTTGGGCTGGTGTCACTGGTTGCAGGTGGTTTCCTGCTCGCCATCTTTGTCGCCACCGCCCGCGCCGGCCTGTTAATGCCGCGCTGAAGGCTATACCCAAAAAAAAGGCGCCCGGATCGCTCCGGACGCCTTCCTTGTAACGCAGTGCCGAAAAATCAGCCGCTGTAATACATGTCGAATTCAACCGGGCCGGTGCGGTTTCCCAACGCGACACTTCTTCCCATTTCAATTCCATATAGGCTTCGATCTGGTCTTTGGTGAACACGTCGCCTTCGAGCAGGAAGGCGTGGTCTTTGGTCAGGGCTTCCAATGCCTCGCGCAGCGAACCGCACACCGTGGGAACCTTCTTCAGTTCCTTGGGCGGCAAGTCATACAGGTTCTTGTCCATCGCTTCGCCGGGGTGGATCTTGTTGCGGATGCCGTCGATGCCCGCCATCAGCAATGCCGATGTTGCAAGGTATGAGTTTGCAAGTGGATCAGGGAAGCGGAATTCGACGCGCTTTGCCTTGTCGCCCGCACCATAAGGGATGCGGCACGATGCCGAGCGGTTGCGTGCCGAATAAGCGAGCAACACAGGTGCTTCAAAACCGGGAACCAAACGCTTATAGCTGTTGGTCGTCGGGTTGGTGAAGGCGTTGATCGCTTTGGCATGTTTGATAACGCCGCCGATGAAATACAGGCAGGCATCCGACAGGCCCGCATAGCCGTTACCGGCAAAGGTGTTTTTGCCTTCGTTCCAGATCGAGATATGCGTGTGCATGCCCGATCCATTGTCGGCCTTGATCGGTTTCGGCATGAACGTTGCGGTCTTGCCATAAGCATGGGCGACCATCTTCACGACATATTTGTAGATCTGAATGCGGTCGCAGGTTTCAACCAGCTTGCCAAAGGTCAGGCCCAATTCGTGCTGGCTGGCAGCAACTTCATGGTGATGCTTGTCCATGGGCAGGCCCATTTCGATCAGCGTCGAGACCATTTCCGCGCGGATGTCGGTGGTGACATCGACCGGGCCGACAGGGAAATAGCCGCCCTTGGCGCGTGGGCGGTGGCCCATATTGCCGGCTTCATATTTCGTGTTCGAATTGGTCGGCAATTCGGTGTCGTCGAGCTTGTACGAGCTGCTGTTATAGGTGTTTTCGAACGTCACATCGTCGAACATGAAAAATTCAGGTTCAGGGCCGATATAAACGGTGTCGCCAAGGCCGGTGGTCTTCAAAAAGGCTTCAGCGCGCTTTGCGGTAGAGCGGGGATCGCGGGCATAAAGTGCACCGTCCGAAGGCTCGACAATGTCGCAGATCAGGATCAGCATCGGCGTGGCAGAGAACGGATCGACATAGACCGCGTCCAGATCGGGCTTCAGGATCATGTCGGATTCGTTGATGGCTTTCCAGCCTTCGATCGACGATCCGTCAAACATCAAGCCGTCTTCCAGCTCATCTTCACCAATGACACTGGAGCACATCGTCAAGTGATGCCATGCCCCGCGTGGATCGGTAAAGCGGACATCGACCCATTCGATTTCCTCGTCTTTAATGCGCTTGATAATGTCCTTGGCTGTATTGCCCATTTTGCGTTCCTTCTGTGGCTTTTCAGTTTTGTTTATGTGTCGGATTTGAGTTTAGACGGCGTCGCTATCGCGCTCGCCGGTGCGGATGCGGAGTGCGGTTTCAACGGGGATGACAAAAATCTTGCCGTCGCCGATCCGGCCGGTTTGGGCCGCTGCGGCAATCGCCTCCACCGTGCGTTCGGCGAGGCTATCGTCAACGACGACTTCCAGTTTCACCTTGGGCAGGAAATCGACGACATATTCGGCACCGCGATACAGCTCGGTGTGGCCTTTCTGGCGGCCAAAGCCTTTGGCCTCGGTTACGGTGATGCCAGACACTCCCACTTCGTGCAGTGCCTCTTTCACTTCGTCGAGCTTGAACGGCTTGATGATCGCTTCGATCTTTTTCATGTTTCGTCCCATTTTTTGGCGCAGCACGAACGATCCGCGCGCGCGGGTTGCTACGCGAACCTATTCAAGGACCGTGCCAGATGGGCCGCCCGCCGTTATGCGTTGATCCGCGTCGGAAACGTGCAAATTTGCCCAAAAACGCTGCCTAATTTTTAGGCAGGTGCAAGCGAATCGGGCAGGCTAATCAATGATTTCCACGGCGAGCGCAGTCGCTTCACCGCCGCCGATGCACAATGATGCGACGCCGCGCTTCAGCCCCTTATGCTTTAACGCACCAATCAATGTGGTGATGATCCGTGCGCCCGATGCGCCGATGGGGTGGCCAAGCGCGGTCGCGCCGCCATGGACGTTTATCTTTTCATGCGGAATGCCCAAATCGCGCATCGCGAACATGGCGACACAGGCAAAGGCTTCGTTGATCTCGAACAGATCGACCTCGTCGATGCTCCAGCCGGCCTTTGCCAGACATTTGGTGATCGCGCCGACAGGGGCGGTGGTGAAATCCTTTGGCTCTTGCGCGTGCGCGGCGTGGGCGACGATGCGGGCGACGGGCGTTTGGCCCTTTGCCGCAGCCGTCGAAGCGCGCGACAGCACCATCGCCGCAGCACCGTCCGAAATCGACGAGGATGTGGCTGCTGTGATCGTGCCATCTTTGGCGAACGCGGGTTTTAGCGAGGGGATTTTATCCGGGCGGCCCTTGCCGGGGGCTTCGTCGGTATCGACCAGTGTTTCGCCTGCGCGGCTGACGACGGTAACGGGAACAATCTCGCCTTTGAACGCGCCAGAGGCAATCGCGGCCTGTGCGCGGCGGAGCGATTCGATGGCGTAGTCATCCTGATTTTCGCGGGTCAGCTGATAGGCATCGGCGCTGTCTTGGGCGAATGTCCCCATCGCACGGCCCGCCTCATAGGCGTCTTCGAGACCATCGAGGAACATATGGTCATATGCGGTATCATGGCCGATGCGTGCACCGCCACGGTGCTTTTTCAGGATATAGGGGGCATTGGTCATGCTCTCCATCCCGCCGGCGATCACATAATCGACCGAGCCGGATGCAATCGCCTCGGCCCCCATGATTACGGTCTGCATCCCCGATCCGCACACTTTGTTCACCGTGGTCGCTTGCACCGATTTGGGCAGGCCTGCCTTGATCGCAGCTTGGCGGGCAGGGGCTTGGCCGAGGCCAGCGGGCAGGACGCAGCCCATATAGATGCGCTCGATATCGTCTCCCGAAACGCCAGACCGTTCAACCGCCGCCTTCACCGCCGTTGCGCCCAGATCGGTTGCCGCAACGTCGGATAGTGCGCCCTGCATACTGCCCATCGGTGTACGGGCATAGGACAGGATGACGACGGGATCGGAACTGTTCATGGTTTTTCCTTCAGGCGAAAATGGGAGAATCGCGAATGACGTTAATGCCACGTTACAACAAAGACAATGCCGCGCCGCTAAGCCGTTGCATCGCGCATAACTCTTCGCTAGAGGCTCCTTCGCAATGCCCCAGTGGTGGAATTGGTAGACGCGCTGGATTCAAAATCCTGTTCTGAAAGGAGTGCCGGTTCGAGTCCGGCCTGGGGCACCAATTTCCAAAAGATATATTGAGCCTAAAGCAGCATGGCTCCGGTCGGGTTGGCCGGGGGTGCACCGTGCGCCTCGTGCCAGTCGTCCGTCGCATCATAACAGGCCTCAACAATTTCGGCATAGGTGGAACGGAAAAATTGCCGCTGGTCCGGATGGTCAAACGCAAATGCCCGGTTATGGCGGACCGCATCCAGCACCATCGGCGCAACGGCCTCGGGGCGATAAAAGGCCATAGAGCTGTGCGTCGTATCGGTTCCGCTGAATTGTACTTCGGAAACCGGTTCGGGTCCGCCAAATTTTTCGGGACGGTATCGGCCGTTATTGGCCTTCATGCCAGAGGCAACGCCGCCGGGGCAATAGGTGGTGGTGAAGATGTTGCGGGCTTTAAGCTCCATGCCCAAATTCATCATCATCCCGATGATCCCCATTTTCGCGGCGGAATAAGGGACATGAACGGGGATCCAGCCGGGAAGCAATCCGGCCATCGATGCGGTGGCGCAGATATGGCCTTCGCCAAGGTCGATCATGTCATTCAGAAAGGCCCGCGTCGTATTCATCACGCCCATCAAATTGACCTGGATGATCCAATCGACATCGGCGTCTGACATCTCCGCCAGCGGCGTGAACGAGGTCGCCCCTGCATTGGCGAAAACGAGCTGGATGGGGCCGAGCGCGGCAATAGCCTGTTCGCGCATTGCGGCGATTGAAGGTCGCTCGCAGACGTCGCAATGGATGGCGACCGCTTTGCCGCCTTCGCTGTGGATTTCATCGACCACGCGTTCGGCGTTTTCGAGCGATATATCTGCCACCGCAACCGAAGCGCCCTGCCGCGCCAGTTCCTTTGCCAGTCCCATGCCAATACCGCTGCCGCCTCCGGTAACGACGGCCGCTTTGCCTCTAACCTCGGTCATGGCGCGGTTTGCGCTTTCAGTGCGGGCATCACCTTGTCGGCAAAGCGCTTCATCTGTTCGTAGGCGCGCTCATAGGGCATGCCGCCATAGCTGAAATTGGCGATGATGTCATAATCACCGACGGTGGCTTTCCGCATCGCATCCTTTTCGATGATCGCCTCGACCGTGCCGATCAGGTTTCCGCCGATATAGTCCTTATAGGCTTTCTCCGGGCCGCCCGCCGCCGTCATAGCATCGCCCAGCGCCACATATGTTGCGTAGCTTGGCATATTTTTGAAATGGTCTCCGCCCCACTCATAATGGGTGGCGACTTGGCCAAATTGTTTGGCAAAATAATTGTCGGTATATTCGGCGACTTCGGCCTCGGTTTCGACACAGACGACGAAATCGGAGATGATGAAGGGCGGCACTTTCTTTTTGTGCTTGGCTTCATAGGTGGCGCGATATGCGTTGATCTCGGCCATTGAGTAAGACCAGTCGCCTTGGCTGAAACGGATCGCTTTCAGGCCATAATCGGCCGCGACTTCGGCAGAGGACGGCGACATGCTGACCATCGCAAACCGGTCTCGCGTCCAGCCTTGCGGGCGCGGGCGGATTTCAACCTCGGGTTGCTGAAAATGTTTGGTGTTCGCCTTCACCGTGCCGGTTTCAAGGCCGTCCATGATGATGAGCGCGGCTTCGTCAAACAATTCGCGGCTGTCGGCAATGTCTTTGCGGAAACCCTTAAATTCGCGCCGAGCCGCCCCGCGCCCCATGCCAAGGATCACGCGGCCTTCGGAAAGCGAATCGAGCATCGAGACCTTTTCCACCACGCGCAATGGATCATTCCACGGCAGGATCACGGCGGCGGGCATCAGCTTGATTGTCTTGGTTTTTGCCGCAACCCAGGTCAGCGCCTGTACCGGATCGGGGCAGGCAGCATAATCGGTGAAATGATGCTCGACAGCGGCGGCGAAATCGAAACCCATGGCTTCGGCCTCAACCATCAACTGCGTTTCTTTGCGAAAGAATTCAAAATCGCTTTCGCCGCGCAGATTTTGATATCCCATATGAACGCCGATTTGCATGTTTATTTCTCCGTGTCGCCTTTAAGTTGTGTGAACCTGAAGTTCACCTAAATTTCCCCCAAATCCGTTCATCTCGAGCGAAGTCGAGAGACCATGCCGAGCGTAGTCGAGGCTTCACCGTTGAAATTCTCGGCTTTGCTCGAAACAGTCCCTCGACTTCGCTCGGGATAAGCGGATTTTTTAGGCATTGATTTTTTGGGCAAGCTCATCACACAGCCGCCCTAATCGGCTCTTCGCCGTTCAGGGTGGCGCGGTGGAATTCGCGGCCGCTGTCTTTGTCGAACGCGGTTACGCGGTGCATCGCGCCGGTATTGTCCCAGATAACGAGATCGCCCGGTTGCCATACATGGCGATAGACATAGTGATCCTGCGTCGCGTGGCGCATCAGCCGCTCGATAAGATCATGGCTTTCGGACGGGTGCATCCCTTCAACGCACGCGCACGAGGTGCTGAGCACCAGCGATTTGCGCCCCGATTTGTGATGCCAAACAAGCGGGTGCACGCGTTGCGGATAGCTGGCCCAGACAGCAAACTCCTCCGCCGTAACATCGCGCATCATCGGGAATAGCGCGGACTGCATTGTATGGCGGACGTGAAGTTTCTCCAGTTCCGCTTGTTCGGCAACGGGCAAATCCTCGAACGCCGCATAGGTATTGGCAAACATCGTATCGCCGCCGGTCGGCGAAAGCTTGAAGGGTGTGAACAAAGTCGCGAGCGGTGGGATTTCCTCGTAAGTTCCGTCCATATGCCACAGATGGTTGCCCGGCAAAAACCGCGCATATTCCGGGTTCACCTTTGCATCGAGCGAGATTTTCATCACGCCTTCCTCGCCTTCGTTCAGCACCTTGCCATCCGAACCGCGCTTGACGGCGCCGATGCGGAGTTCGCCCAAGGTGCGGGCGATAGTGCGGAGTTCTTCGTCGCTGGGTGCGATTCCGCGAAACAGCAGCACGCCGCGCCGGTCGAGACACTCCCGGATTTCGTTGGCGTGCGCGCCGCCGAGCAGGTCGGCTTTGCTGATCTTGATCTGCGATCCCATGCGCGCGAGAGAGATGGGTTGTTTCCAACGTCAAGCGTCCGCTCCTTCTTCGCCCGCCGCTGCCCCGCCCATGGCCTCGACCAGCGGCCACAGCACATCATCGGCGAGTTTCGAGCAGAAATATTCGTGCACCCGCGCAATTTTTCCGCCCCGCATACTGAACACCATGCAATAATTATTGGCATAGGGCGTGCCGTCGGACGCGACGGCCTTCCCCTCAAATTCCACCACCACCCGCTCCTCCTCGGCGGTGACCGAGACGATTTCGGGGCAAAGCCCGGTGGGGAGCAAGACGTTGAATGCTCCAATCGTTCCGACAATCACCTCGGTCTCGCGCCGTCCGGCAAATTTACTCCAGTTCCGCACCTCGGTATAGGCGTCGGCATTGAGGCAGGGGGCGGCGCGCGCGGGATCACTTGTTCCCATTGCAGCGATGAATTCAAGGGCAACTGCTTTATTGGTTTCGCTCATCATCGCGCTCCTCCTCAACCGAATTTCATATCTGCGGGATAGGGCAGGGTCGCCATGTCGAACTCGGCAAAATAGGCCTCGCCGATGTTGGCGGGCGCGCCCGGTTCGCCGATGGCGCGGGCGAACATATGGCCTTCATAAGTCGCCGCGGCCCACATCCGTGCCGCCGCAGCATCGCCGATGACGAACAGCTGCGCGACTTTGCCGTTCAAAGCCAGTTCGAGTTCGTTTCCGGCGGCTCGGCTGGTGGCGAGGACAACGGCGTCAACGCCTGAGACGATGCGCTGCCTCGTCGGTCCAGATGTCATAGGCCAGCCACTTCGCCGTCGCGGATTTCCGATACCCATGTTGATGGCGCGAAGGTGACACCCGCTTCCTTTAGTCGCGGAACAATAAACCGCGTTTCCTCCGCATTGTTGACGCGCGGGGAGACGGGCGAGAAACGCGGGGCGAGGAAGTGGACTTCGCAGCCAGCCTTGCCCAGTATTTCGGCCACGCCGACGCCCGCGTTTGATCCTTCGCCGTCGATGATGATGACCTTGCCCTTGGGAACGCTTCGGCCCAGCAGCACATCATCGACCGTGCATACATGCGGCAGATCATGGCCCTTTATCGGTTGATCGAGATGGTTGCTGCGGCCTTCGCGGCTAAATTGCGCGCCGGTGGCGATCATCACCGCATCGGGCGCTTCGGCAAGTACCGCCTCTGCCGTCGCTTCGGTGCCCAGCCGCACTTCGACGCCCAGCCGCGCCAGTTCCTCCGCCCACCAGTCGATGGCCTTGCCAAAAAACGCGCGCCCCGGAAGCTCTGCCCACAGAGCCAGCGCCCCGCCCAACCGCTGCCGCGCCTCGATCAGGATCACATCATGCCCGCGCCGTTTGGCGGTCACTGCCGCTTCCAAACCGCCGGGGCCACCGCCGATAATGACGACTTTTTTGGCTTGCGGTGCCAATGGCGTTTCAAACGGATCCCAGAAACGCTCTCGCCACGCCGTCGGGTTTACCGTGCAAGTTTGAGAGCCTTCGTCGAGCAAGGATTGCAGACACCAGTTGCACGCGATGCAGGTGCGTCCTTCAACCTCGCGGCCATCGCGGGCGAGATTGACGAACTCCGGCTCAGCGATCAGCGCGCGGGCGGCCCCCACCATATCAAACGCGCCGCTGGCAATCGCCGCCTCGGCGTCGGCCATTTGGCTAACACGCCCCATCACGCACATCACGGGAACCTTGCCCGCCGCATCGCGCACCGCCTCGGCATAGGGCCTATAGACATGTTCCTCGACGAACACGCCGGGCATCCCGATCCAGAACTGGTCTGGCTCGCGCGCCACGTCAAGATCGGCAAAGTCAATCAGGCCCGAATCGGCAATCCGCTTCAATATCGCGTGCGCGCCTTCGGTGTCGTAACCGCCCTTGACCAACTCGTCGCAGTTCATCCTGATGCCGACCGCGATCTTTCCGTCTGCACCCTCTTGCACCGCCTCCAGCGTTTCGAGCACGAAGCGCATCCGCTTTTCGAACGTGCCGCCATAATCATCGGTGCGCCGGTTGAAATAGGGCGAGTTGAACTGCTCCATGATTGATGCGTGCGACAGGTGCACCATGATTCCATCAAACCCCGCCTCGCGCAGATGCGCCGCATTGGTGCGGTAGGTCGCCTGCATCGCTTTGATATCGTCGCGCGTCATCTCGCGGGTTGCCCAGCCGCGCCCATGAAAGGCGAATTGCGCGGGCGACGGGCCCAGGGCCGGGGCGGGCGGGCTGAACGGGTTCCAGTAACCCGGCTGGCTCCAGAAATGCCATGGCTCGCCAAATATCTTGGCCCCCGCCGTATGGACGGCATCGGTCAACACCTGAAACGCCGGGATATGGTCGGTTGGCGCGATATTGGGCCAGAAGGTACGAAGCCGGTCATGCGCCGCCATCGACAGGATCACAAGGCCGCATCCGCCCTTTGCCCGCGCGACATTATAATGGACGAAATCGACGCTGGGCTTGCCCAAAATGTTGAGCGGCACCGCGTGCGGCGAGCTGTAAAAACGGTTCTTCAGTTCGATCGGGCCAAGCTGGATCGGACTGAACACATGGGGATAGTGCGGATGCATGACAGGTTTCCTCTCCCGACTCGCAACATTTGTTACCTTGATCGTTTCAATATAAAGCGAAAAAGCATGTGTCGAGCGAAATATGCGGTTGATTTATTGCCTATTGCGTTTCAATATGCCGGACATGAACATTCAGGCAAAATTTGCTGAACCGGTCGAGCCACAAGAGGCGCGGCGCCCGGGCCGTCCGACGTTGAGCGACGACAAGTTGCTGGACATAGCCCTCGATCTGTTCCTCGAAAATGGCTTTGAACGCACCAGCATTGACGCCATTGCCGCCGCCGCCGGGATGGCCAAACGGACGCTCTATGCGCGCCATGATGACAAGGTGACGCTGTTCAAGGCGGCACTTACCCGTGCTATCGAAAGCTGGATCGTACCGGTCGAGCGTTTGCGCGCGGCGGAGTGTGAGGGGCTGGAGGACACGCTGCAAAAAGTCGGGCAGATGCTGCTCGCCAATATCTTGAGTCCGGCGGGGCTCCGGCTACTGCAACTCAGCAACACCGTGTCGGTGAGCATGCCCGAAATCGCTGCCCATAACACCAAGATCGGCACCGAGCCGACGCTGGCCTATCTGGCCGATTTGTTCCGTCGCCGCCTGTTGGCCGTTTCTGCGCCAGCGAAAGAGGCAGACGAGGCGGCGCTCGCATTCCTCCATCTGGTGGTGGGCGGCCCCGCCAGCATGGCCGGATGGGGTGTGCAATCGGGCAGCGAAGCGATTGAAGCGCACACACGATATTGCGTCCGCCTGTTTTTAAATGGCACGCTGAACCGGCAACAGGATGATAGCTTGGCGCGCGAGAACGAGCGGCTCAAGGCCAACATAGCCAGTGCCATACGGATATTGGGCGGGAGAGAAGATGGTGTCTGAAATCAATGTCTCTCCGCTTCAGGAAGGGTTGCCCTTCGGCGTCCGCATCCGTGGCCTTACCCGCACATTGACGACCGACCCCGCCACCCGCGCAGAAATCAACGCGTTATTTGAAACATATGGCATGATCGTTTTTGAAGGGATCGAGGCGAGCGACGAAATGCAGGTCGCGCTCAGCAGGGTTTTCGGCGAATTGAAGCCGCATCCGGTTGTTACTCCCATCGGCGACGATCCCGGCGTGATCGAGATCAAAAGCCCGCCCAACACCGGCGGCATTGTCGAGTTCGGCGGTCGCCGCCTGTCGCATTGGCTGCCTTGGCATTTTGACCATTGTTATAATGACGAACTCAACCGTGCCGGGGTTCTACGCGCAACAGAGATTGCGCCCGAAGGCGGGATCACCGGCTTTGCCGATGGCATTGCGCTCTATAAGGCTTTCCCGAAAGACCTGCTCTCACGGATCGAGGGGCGCAACATCCTTTACACACTGAACCTGATCTACAGCATGTGCCGCTTCGGAATGCCCGAAGGCTTTGTTGAGGTGCAGGAAAAGCCCAAAGTCCGGGAGTTTCTGGCAAAGGCAGCCGCCATGCCGCGCGCGATCCATCCTGCCGTCTGGACGCGGGCGACCGGAGAAAAAGTGCTCCACGTCTCGCCTTGGATGTCCGAGGGGATAGAAGATCAAGAAAATGAAAGTGGCGATGCGCTGTTGCGCGATGTCTGCACCGCCATTTCCGATCTAGCGAAAACACAAAGCTATCACCATGCATGGAAGTCTGACGAGATGCTGATCTGGGATAATTGGCGGATGCTGCATTGTGTATCGGGCCATGATCCGTCGATGGGGCGAACGATGCAGCGGACCACGATCAAGGGCGATTATGGCCTTGGCCGCTTTGAGGGCGGGGCAGCGGGCGGCAAGGTTTTGGAAATGACAGTCTGATGGCGCGGATATGCCATCAATGGCATCGAGATTGATTATGATTTCGTCGGCGATGCGGGAGCGCCGACCGCGATCCTCACCCCCGGCGGGCGCTATCCGCGCGATTATCCGGGTGTGCTGGAATTGGCGCGCGAACTGGCCAAGGGCGGCTACCGTGTGCTTTCGTGGGACCGGCCCAATTGCGGCGCATCCGATATCAGCTTTGACGGCCCAAGCGAATCCGCGCTTCATGCCGATACGTTGATCGGGCTGACCGAGGCGTTGGGACTGGATCGTTATGTCCTGCTCGGCGGATCGGCGGGATCGCGGATATCGCTGCTCACTGCGGCCCGCCATCCACGGCGCGTGGAAAAAATGTTCCTCTGGTGGATCAGCGGCGGGCCGATCTGCCTTGCCCAATTGGCAGCTTATTATACCGGCGAACAGGCCATTGCGGCCTCGGCAGGCGGGATGGAGGCGGTGGCCAATCTGCCCAGCTTTGCGCCACAGATTGCCCGCAATCCGCGCAACCGCGAGATCATCCTGCGCTGGGAGCCTGACGCATTTATCGCGCGGATGCAAAGCTGGGCGGCGGCCTATGCCTATATTCCGGATTCGCCCGTTCCCGGCATTTCCCCTCAGGAATTCGCCGCGCTTACCATGCCCGCGATGGTGCTTAGAAGCGGTAAAAGCGACGTCAGCCATCCGCGCGAAACCAGCGAACAGGTCGCCGCTCTCCTTCCCAACGTCCAATTGTGCGAACCGCCCTGGGGCGATCAGGAATGGAATAATTGCTCCAAAATCCCGAACGAGCCTGGCCGTGGGCGTTTCGAGCGATGGCCCTTGCTCGCGCCGATGATGCTGGATTTTCTGAACGGCTGAGGAATATATTGGACGCCGTCGTGGCGCTGAATTCCCTAATTTAAAGCCTTATTCGGTCAGGCCCTGCCGCGTGTCGTGCAGCATTTGTGCAAACAGACGGATTTCGTCAGGCGTATATGCGGCCAGATTTTCGGTAACGATTTGCCCCATCGCAGAACGGACTTTTTCGCGCGCCGTTTGGCCCGCTTCGGTTAGCGATAATTGCAATCGCCGCCGGTCTTTTACGCCCTCGGTCGAGGTGACCAAACCGGCATTGGTCAATCGGACGAGTTCGGCCGTGATCAGGCTGCGCCCGACGCGCAGCACCGATGCCAGTTCCATCGGAGAGGTGACGCCCTGTGCGACAAGGGCGAGAATGAAGGTCCCGCGCGGCCCCAAATCATGATGCTCGGTCACCTCTTTGGTGGCCGCGCGGATCGGGCGTTGGGAAAAGGCCAGCCCTTCGATGACATATCCGATTTCGTCTTCGGTCAGCGCCGTGCCAGTGTGTGCGTTTGTCCGCGGGCCTTTCGGGCTTGGACGCATCGGGCTGGCCACTCTTGCGAGCACCGCTTCACGCGATACGCCGGTCATGCATTGCTTTCCGGCATATTCAGGCTTTGGCAGCGAAATTGCTGCATACCGCGCCGATATTGACCGGGCCGCCCGCCAGCAACTGGCACGTCCCGCACCCGGCTGCTCCAGCGGCGTAAAATGCACAGTGGCCGCAGCGTTTCTTTACGTCGGGGGACACCTCGACATAGCCCAGACTGCGCCTGCGGCTTTTCTGGCTAAGCGCCAGTTTGGCCGGATCGTAGCAGGCAGGGCTTTCCGCCAAGGCACTGTGTGTGCCAAGCACGAGCAGTGGCGTCGCTGCTGCCAACCCCAGAAATTCGCGCCGGTCAGTTGCCATTGCACGGTCCTCCATAGCCCATCGTCACACCATGATCTCGCCGATGGATTTCGCCGTTTCCATGCTCTTCGTTCCCCAGCGATCAAGCGGTACGCCCATAATCTGTTGCAGCGTCAGTCCAACACGGCTCACCGGTGTCCCCTCACCATCGACATAGATGCCGGTTTTCATTTTGCCGCCCGCACTACCCGCCGACATCATCGGGATATTGTCGATGGTGTGGAATTTGGCGAATTCGGTTTCCGAATGGGCAAACAGCAAGGTGTTATCGAGCAAGGTACGCGGCCCTTCCTGTACCTTGTCGAGCGCCGCCACCATATAGACCCAGGCGTCCATGATTTTGGTCAGGAAATAGGTTGCCTCGGGTTGATAGCCCAGCCGGTTGTCGAGCACTTCCTCGTGCGTCAGTTGGTGATGGGTGATCGAACTGCCGACGCGGGTCAGCGACGATGCGCCATTGTTGAACATCATGTTGAACACCCGCGTCTGATCACACGCCAGCGCCATCACCATCAGATCGGCCATCAATTCGTGATTGGTGATCACATTTTCGATCTCGGCGTTGACCACACGGTCTTTGATCGATTTGGGCACGACGCAGCTTTGCAGCGGCTCGGGTTTGGTCAGCTCCACCTCCAGCTGGTTTTCCAACTGGCGGACGGAAGTGAAATATTGGTCGAGCTTGTGCCTGTCTGCGGCCCCCAACGATGCTTCGAGCGACTGCCGCTGTTCACCGACCGCACTCAACACGCTGCGCCGTGCCATCACTATCGGATCGGGGGTGAATTCAGCACTGTTCGGGTCTTTGAAACCGGGACCGAATAGCCGCTGATAGAGCGACGCAGCGGAGATTTCGGAGGGATTGAGATTGCCGCCGCCGCGTCCTGACAATGAATTGCGCGGATCGCCCGATGCCGATGCCTCCAGACTGCGGAAGCGCGAACGTGTGCCAATCCGGTCGCCAATCGTTACGTCAAAGCTTTCGCCGGGAAGCCCGCGTTCGGCGGTTAGCGCACGACCGGTGCGGATCGCAGGGCCGCCGCTCGAATGTGGCAAATTGGGCGCGCCATCCAAGGGAACGTTGAAATTGCCATAGATATTGATCTTGTGTTTCAGCGCCTTGATCGGGGCAAGCTCGTCTTTCAGATCATAATCCGGCCCGGCCTTATCGGGAAACCAGCGCGATGGGTTTACCCCAAGACCCCAAAACCAGGTGCCGAAACGCACCGGCACGGGCGCGCCCGTTGCCGCCATCGCCTCGCCATTGGTATCGAGGAAGACATCGAGCAATGGCAGTCCAACGGTGACCGCAGCCCCGCCGATCAGGCCCTTCATCGCTTTGCGTCTGGACAGATCATATCCCATGATGGTTCTCCGCTTTCTATCGGCTCGCAAGCTTTGCGGGTTCGGACACCCGCCATGCTTCGGGCATGGTGGCAACGCGCGCGAACAGCGCCCGAATGCCGTAATTGGCTTTGGCAAAATCGCCGGTCAGGCTCTCGACCAGCGCGGCATCTTCGCTCGGTTTACCCGTGGCATATTCCAGCGCACGGTTCGCAAGGCACATCGTGGTGTCGGGGCTTTCCGCAAGCGTTTTGCCAAGTCCTGATGCGCCAAAGAACGACACGCCATCGACCACGCCCGCAACATCAATTTCCGCGCCATTTTCGCGCAGTCTTGCCGCGCCAATGCCGTCAAATCGTTCGAGCGAAAGCCCGGCCGGATCGGTGATCTTGTGACAGCCAGCGCAAACCGGATCGGTATTATGCGCGTTCAGCCGGATACGCGCGGTCGGCATTGCCTTGTTGGTGGTGTCCTGCACGGCGGTGAAATTCACATTGCCCGGTGGATTGGGAACCGGCTGGCACATCAGTACTTCGCGGATCGCGCGGCCGCGCAGCGTGGGCGAACTGCGCCCCGAATGGGAATAGATCGAAAGAAAGCCCGCTTGGCCCAAAAGCCCTGCACGATCATCATTGGCTGCAAATTGATAAGGAACCCAGCCTTGTGACTTCGCCACCGGCACTTGATACAACACGCCCAAAGACCGCGTCATATAGGTGTAAGGCGTTGAAAAAAGCCCGCGATAATCGCCTTCGCGGGTGAGCAAATGTCCGGTGATCGTCCGCAGTGTCTGTTCGGGCAAAGCCTGCGCCACATCCTGATTAAACTGCGGATAGATTATCGCGTCTTTGGCCAGTTCATCAAATTTTTCAAACAGCAACATGTCCGAGAAAAAGGCACGAACGCCTTGTTCAAAGCGCGGTGACTGGACCATCTGATCGGCGGTTGCTTTGAGGAATACGGGGTCACTCAATTGGCCCAATTCGGCGGCCTTCAACAGACGTTCGTTCGGTGTCGAATTCCAAAGCAGAAAACTCAAACGTTGGGCGCGGCTATAATTGTCGAGCACCAGCGATCCGTCTGCTGCCGGTGCGGCGGTTTCGACGACATAAAGGAATTTTGGGGAGACCAGCATCGTCGCCAGCGCCAGTTCCAGCCCCTTGTTGAACGAACCGGTAGCGTTGGCGGCGTTGCCCGCAACGCGGACGTGGAAATCCTTCTCGGCGAGCGTCAGCGGGCGGCGAAACAGGTGGCGACCGAGCGGCGCGAGCACAGCATTTGCACATGCGGCGTCGGCGGCCTTTTCATCCTTGGGCGTACAGCGGACAAATTGGCCGCGATGGCTTTCGTCGAAAACCTGCGCGGCAATCACCCGCGCCATGGCATCAAATTGCTCCAGCCCTGATGGCGAAATAGACGCCTCACGTGCGCCGCTGGCGATCAGCTCGTGTACGGGGCGAACGATGGGTTCAAAGCGCCCCGCGACGCGAATGTCGGGGCCGAATATGTCGGCGATGCTACTGCGATATTGCGCCTCGGTAAGGCGGCGTAGCGCAACGACACGCGGGGTAACTTCGTTTGCCGCTGCGGCCTGTGACGTCAGCGGACGAACCGCCCAACTGCCCGCGACCAAGGCCAAAGCGGCCATGCCCAGAATTGTTGCCCGTCCCATCATCATGATCCTGTCTTTGCGACATCGTTGACGAAGGCGGGGATCGCGGTAACCCGTATTGCTGCCGAAACCGCCGTACATTGCCCGGTTTTTGGATCACGCTCTCCATCGGCATATTTCCGCAAGGTGGCGAGATAGGCGGCGCAATCAATGCCCGCGACCAACGCCGACCCCGCTCCGCCCAAGGCCGGACTCTGGATCACGTCGAAAACCGGGCGATAGCCGCCAAACACACCTTCCAGTTTTCCGTCGGGCTTGAAGGTCAATTGCAACCGGGCTTTGCGGAAATCAAATTTGGTGCGGTTGCCACGAATGTCGCGCGCCCCGCCTTGCCCCCATGTCTGCGTGAGCAATATATCCGACGGATCGGTGGTCAGTACGCCCTTCACGATCCTGCCGTTCAGCACATTGCGATGACGCGGCAGCGTGTTGCTGACGGTAAAGCTTGCCCCCGGCAAGAAATTCCCCTTGCTGTCCGAAACCGGGCGATCCGGCGTGTTGCCATAGATAACCTCGACCTGTGGATCATTCTCCAGACTGTCCACGCCGCGTAGCAATATCACCTGCGTCCATTCACCCGAAGCGTGGAATTGGCGCATCCCTTGTTCTTGATCGCTGCTAGTCCCGTCTTTACCGCGCCATTCGAGGGTGCAGCCCATCACGCGATATTCCTGGTTGTCGATACCCGGCGAATTATCCAGCGAGGTGAATTCATCATGCGAACAGCTGCCACCGCCGCCACCATCCAGATCGAGACCATAAGATCGCTTGCTCTGCACCGTGGGCAATAGCGGCCTGTCGAACATATCGGGCTGTGAGCAAAGATTGGTGCCATTGGGGCCAAATGCGGTCGCCTGCCACTTCTTCACCAATTCCGGCTCGTTCGCCTTCACCAGCAATCGTGCACGATCTTCCGGGGGCCAGCGATTCGAGATAGGCCTCGCGCATCTTCTTGGCCGTGCCTTCGGGACAAGCATCGGGGCCGTGGACGATGGCAGGCAGAAAGGCGGAGACGACAAAGCCCATTTCGCCATTGGCAGGTGGTTTGGGTAGCGGGGCTTCGCCGTTCTGGCCGTTGACCGGTGAGAGCAACAGGATTGCGCCTGCGCTGAGCGCTATCGAAGCTGCACGTTTGATATTCATGGCCGCAAGACCTTTCCTTCGGCGGGGACAGAATCGGGCGTATCACCACTGCTCACAAAAACGGGACTTCCCCGAAAATGCCATTGCGGGGCATCGCCGTTGTTGCTGATCGTCCATTCGCCGATCCCGGCGCTGGCAGCCCCGCCGCCCAGCGGAACCCAGCCCGCGCAGTCCTTGGCGCATTTGCCCGAATACAGCATCCGGCCGTCTTTATCGGCAAGCGCATAGGCTCCATCAGCAAAAACCGGCTTAACCCCTACGGGCGCGTTGATCACCGGCACAGGCGGCACAAATTTCAGCGTGTTCCACGTCCGGGCTTCGGCACCGTCAAAGTCAGCCGCGCCAGCCTTTGCCGCTTTGCGGACAAAAACCAGATGCCAGCCCTTATACACATATTGCGGCCCCTGTGCGCCTTCGATGATCGTCCAATCGGGTGCACCTTGCGGGCGGACGAAGCCGGGGCGAACGGGGGATTGCGGACCACCAAAGCCGCGCGGATACTCGATATTGGGAACAGCTTCCTTCGGGGCAAGCAGTGGTATCCAGTTTTCCGCACAGGCCGCGCTACAATATTTTGCCGGGTCCGGTCCCCAGCGCAGCAACGTCCGCATGTCCATGCCATACAGAAGCTGGCCCTTTTTGTTGGCATAAACTGTGCCGGATTTTGCAGCGACCACGCGAACACCATCGGGGTATTTATCGGTGGTCGCCGCCGGTATCGGCAAGTCGGCCGGTTGGGCGATGGCAATCGTTGGAAGGGCAAGCAACGCAATGGCAAGCGGTACGAGCGTTCTCCGGATCATTGCGCCATCCTTCCTAATCGTCTTTGGCCCGGTAAACGGTGTGACAGGCCTTACAACTCTCGCCCAGTTTGCGTGCCTCGGCCCGGATCGTAGCAATCTTGCCGCCGGTTACGGCGCGTTGAAATGCCTCTGCCTGCTTGGCGAAGCCGTCTTGCGCCGCCTTGAATTTTACCGGACTTGCCCAGATTGCGGGCTTGGCACCGGTTTTACGCCCGCCTGCGGTCCGCTGCCCGCCGGAAACCAGCCATATTGCTGGCGCGTGGCATTGCGGATTTCCCGCGCTGATTGGGTGAGCAAAACCTTTTGCACTTCATTGCCGCGAAGCGAATCGTTGACCGCTTTGAAGGCCGCCCCCAGTTCGCGGTAGCCTGCAATCCGCGTCTTCACGACATCGGCTGGCGCGGCCATAGCCGCCAGACTTGGCACCATGATTGCGGCAAATATGCCAATAGTGCGTTTCCGCAAATGCTTTCTCCTGTCCACTCCAAACAGAAAACTAGTTCAAAAAATGAATTAGTCAACAGGGCTGGGTCAAGCCGTTGATTTTCCCATATTGCGCCAATGTTCGATCAGGGCTGCGCCGTTGCGGGTCCAACTGTAATCGGCGACGGTTGCCGCAACACTTTGCCGCGCGGGCGGATTCGCCAACAGCGCATCAACAGCCGCAGCAATTGCAATTGCATCACGCGCGACGATCCGCCCTCCATCATGGCCGCGAACCACTTCGCGCGCGCCGCCGACATCGGTGATCACCAGCGGCGTTCCGCAGGCCAGCGCCTCAATCCAGGCATTGGCGAGGCCTTCATTCTCGGACGGAAGCACGGCGATATCGGCGGCCTGCAAAATGCGGGCGATTTCTGTATGGGGGAGTGAACCAAAAAAATGTAGGCGCTCTGCAACGCCCAAATCCCGCGACAAAATCTCCAGTTGCGCCATATCCTCGCCCGCTCCGATCAATGCCAATCGGGCTTCTGGCAACGCAGGCAGGGCTTCGATCGCAAACCTTTGTCCCTTGCGCGCGATGAGTGCACCGACGCTGACGAGTAAAGGGCCCTCGGGCGGGATCGGCAAGGCACGGCGCAATTGGTCTTTGGGTTCGGCGGGAACGTGAAACAAGCTGCGATCTATTCCGGTGTGGTGGACGCGGATTTTGTGCGGCTCCACGCCCAGCGCCACGATATCGGCCTTGATTGCTTCGGATACCGCAAGCAGTCCAGTGGCATTTTGAGCGGCCTCGATAATTTGTTCGCGGCATCCCGGCACGTCGGTCCAGTGGTGGATATCCGCGCCGCGTGCCTTGATTGAAAAAGGCAGGCCCAATGCTTGCGCCACGATCATCGCCGCCGGTCCATCGGGCCAGAAAAATTGCGCGTCCACGGCATCGAATGGCTTTTTCCGGTGCAGGCTGCGGGCGAGGGGAAGGATGGCCTTGGCAATCGCGCGGGCATTGCGCGCAGGCATCATGCCGGGAAGCAATGTCCAGCGCGGGCGGTGGATTGCACCGTCTTCTTGGGGGAGCGCGGCTTGGGCGCGATACTTGCCGATCAGTTGCGGCAAAGGCCATGGCGGCAGGCCGTTGGGGCAGATGCGGATGATCTCTGCCTCACCGGTTGCATCGGCGGCATCGAGCGACAATTGCACAAAACGCCCGAAATTCGGCGCCGCGGCGCTGGGGTGCAGGGTAGCGATGGAAAGAATGTTCATTGATATTTGGTCTCATTCAAACCGTGGTGCTGAGCCTGTCGAAGCACGCTTCTCGGTTTCAACTGTCGTGTACGATTGTGAAGCGCCCTTCGACAGGCTCAGGGCTACGGTGTTTTTGTGAACACCGCATCACAACTCCCGCACCAGCTTCGCCGCTTTACCAATCCATACCGGGTCGGCGACCACCTGTTGCCGTGCACCAGCGGCCAAGGGAAGCAAATGGAGCTTGTTATCTTCGCGCCCTAGCAATCGTCCGAACAGAAAACGCCCTCCCGGACGGGGCACCAGAACGTCACAATTGAGCGCTTCGGTAAAATGTTCGGGCGATAATTGTTCGAGCCAGACTTCATCGCCGCGCCGGTAATCGCCGATGCTGTCGGTAACGCGAAGACCCACCATTTCGCCGATCAGCCGCGGGGCAAGCAGCGTATCGGGCTTTGCCGGGGCATTTGCACCATCGGCGCCCAGATGCGCGGCGACGGGAAGCAATTGCTGATCGGGCAGTTGCACCAGTTCGCTTGAATCGACGCCCAATGCTTTGGCGATGCGATTGAGCCAACCCAGAGGACATCGTCCGCGTTCCCGTTTCCAGCCGTCCGATAGTTTGTGCGGTAGTGGGCGGGGTGCAGCGATCAGCCACATCCTGCAACGTCAAACGCTTTGCTTTACGGACTTCACGTACCCGGCTTAGCATGGTCTGCCCTTTCAATAATGAACCAAATCGGTTTTCTCTTTCCTACATTATATCCATGATGGCAAGAGTTGATTTGCCGATTCGTTCATTCAGGAGATCAACATGCCCCGCACAGCCCGCCGCCCGCAGCAACCGCTCCACCACGATCCGCGCCTATTGGTGGAACGGGCGCTTCCCGATCCGGAAGCGACCAGCATCACAGGGAAACGCCCGCGTCGCACCGTAACCGTAAACCTGTCGGAATCGCCTTTATCATGGCTCCACACCCACGGCCATTTGAGCGACCGGCAATTATTGGCGGGGGAGAAATTGCGCGGCGATTATGAAGCCGCCAATCTCGGCCCGCGCGTCACCATGCGCTGGGAAAATACGCCCGTAGCAAGGGGCAGGCGTGGCGGCGGCGTGGCGCTATCACCCACCGAATATATGCTGCGCGCCAAACAGCGTTTCGATGGCGGGGTAGAGGCGCTGGGGCGTGATCTGTCCGACATTGCCTGGCGGGTGATTTGTGCGGGCGAAAGCGTGCCGATAGCGGAAAAAGCAATGGGCTGGCCATTGCGTTCGGGAAAGCTGGTGCTGCGGATCGCGCTTGACCGGCTGGCGGATTATTACCGGATACCGGGTTAGAGAACGAGGCAAAACAGCCTTCACCAAAAATGATACCGTATTTCCGAGCGAAGTCGAGGAACTATGCCGAGCGTAGCCGAGGCAGCAGCGTCAAAATTCTCGTCTTCGCTCGAATGGGTCCCTCGACTTCGCTCGGGATAAGCGGGTTTTTTAACTTCGCAATTTCGGAGTGGCCAGAAGTGCCAACGCGTTCAGCCTGCCATTTCCTCGACCAGCATCGCGAGGTCCAGCCAGCGTTCTTCGGCGGCGTCTTTTTCCGCCCGCGCTTCGTCGATTTCCGCCGTCAATGCGGCAAATCGGGCAGGGTCGCGGGTGTAAAGCGTCGCATCAGACAGCGCCGCTTCGGCCTTGGCAATCGCCTTCTCGATCTCGGCAATCCGCGCAGGCAACAGATCATAATCGCGTTGGTCTTTATACGTCAATTTGACCGCTTTGGGGGGCGCGACAGAAGGCGATTCCAGTGTGAACTTGCTTGCTTTTCTGCGGGTTTCAGGCGTCGCCCGCCGGTCCCGCTTCGCCTCCCAATCGGCATAGCCGCCGGCGATAATATCGACCGTGCCCGATCCATCGAGGCCCAGTGTCAGCGTGACGGTGCGATCCAGAAAATCGCGGTCATGGCTGACGATCAGCACCGTTCCTTCATAATCGCAGATCACCTCTTGCAGCAGATCGAGCGTTTCCAGATCGAGATCGTTGGTCGGTTCATCGAGCACCAGCAAATTGGCCTCCCGCGCAAATTCGCGGGCCAGCAACAGCCGCGAACGCTCGCCCCCCGAAAGCGTGCCGATCCGCGCTTCGACAAGGCCGGGATCAAACAGGAATTCCTTCAAATAACCCTGAATATGCTTCCGCACCCCGCGCACATCGATCCAGTCGCTGCCCTCTGCCAGCACATCGCGCACCCGCTTTTCGGGCGAGAGCAATTTGCGTTGCTGATCGATGATGATCCCGGTCAAAGTTGGCGACAAAGTAATCTTGCCTTCGTCAGGGGCCAGTTCGCCGGTCAACATCCGGATCAGCGTGGTCTTGCCCGTACCATTGGCCCCGACAATACCGATCCGGTCTCCACGTTGGATTCGAAGCGTAAAATCGCGAATGATCTTGCGGTCTCCAAAACTTTTCGAGACGCCTTCTGCCGCAATCACCGTTTTGGTTTTGCTATCATCGGTCGCCGCGCCCAATTTGGCTGTACCTTGCGGGCCGATCATTGCCGCCCGCTGGGCGCGCATCTCCCAAAGCTTGGCGAGCCTGCCCTGGTTGCGCTTGCGCCGTGCGGTTACCCCGCGTTCAAGCCAGTGCGCCTCGATTTTGAGCTTCGCATCCATTTTTTCGGCGGCGCGCGCCTCTTCGGCATAGATGGCTTCCATCCACGCTTCATAACCGCCAAAGCCGATTTCGTTGCGGCGCAAACTGCCCCTGTCCAGCCAGAATGTCTGTTTGGTCAGCCGCGTCAGGAACGTCCGGTCATGGCTGATCGCCAGAAACGCGCCCTTATAGCGCGTCAGCCAATCCTCCAGCCATTCGATGGCGGCGAGATCCAGATGGTTGGTTGGCTCGTCGAGCAACAGCAGATCGGGATCACTGGCGAGCGCCCTGCAGATCGCGGCACGGCGGCGTTCACCCCCACTCGCGGTCTTGGCCTCGCGGTCCAGATCGATGCCCAACTGATCGGCAATCGCGCGCACTTCATGTTCGGGTGGGGCGGCATCGCCTTTCAAGGTGAAATCAATCAACCGGTCAAACGCCGAAAAATCGGGGTCTTGTTCAAGCATCACCACATTGGTGCCGGGAATGACCACGCGCTTGCCCTTGTCGGCCTCGATCTCGCCCGCGATCAGCCGCAGCATAGTCGTCTTGCCTGCGCCATTGCGCCCGATCAGCGCCAGCCGGTCTCGCGGGCCGATGAACAGGTTGATACCCTGAAACAACCAGCCCGGCCCCTGTTGCAGGGCAAGGTCTTCATAGGCGAGGATGGGAGGCTGTGACATGGTGGCGGGGCGATAGGGGGCGAGGGATGCGAGGGCAAGACAATTGCCCTGATTTTCTAACCCACGTCATGCCGAACTTGTTTCAGCATCCATCGTGCAGCATAGCGCGGTTTGTGGCTGGTAAATGGACCCTGAAACAAGTTCAGGGTGACGGCTGGAGCGAAGACGATATGCGAACCATCTACCTCAACGGCAAATATCTTCCCGAAAGCGAAGCCAAAATATCCATCTTCGATCGCGGTTTCCTGTTTTCCGATGCGGTTTATGAGGTGATTTCGGTGTTGGGAGGAAAGCTCGTCGATTTTGACGGACATGTCGCGCGGCTTGCGCGGTCTATGTCCGCATTGCAGTTTTCGCCCGCGCCGGAACGCGAAGAGTTACTCGCGCTGTGCCGCGAACTGGTGACGCGCAATGCGTTGGACGAAGGCATTATCTATTTTCAAGTGACACGCGGTAATGCCGGGGATCGCAATTTCCTGTTTCCACCCGCCGGAACGCCCCTGACGCAAGTGGCTTTCACGCAAAGCATGGCTCTTGTGGATCGCCCACAGGCAGAAACCGGACTGTCGATCATTACCCTGCCAGACCGCCGCTGGGGCATGGCCGAGGTGAAAACCACGCAATTGCTCTACGCCTCGCTGATGAAAGAAGCGGCGCAGGCGGCTGGGGCGGACGATGCATGGCTGGTGCGCGATGGCTTTATCAGCGAAGGGACCTCGCAAAACGCGCATATCGTGACGGCGGAGGGCGCGTTGATCACCCATCCGCTTGACGCCTCGATCCTGCACGGGATTACGCAGGCATCATTGAAACAGCTCGCCGCTCACGAAGGTGTGCGGATTGAGGAACGCTATTTCACCATCGCCGAAGCCCAATCGGCGGCGGAGGCACTGGTTACATCGGCTTCGGGCTTTGCCTTGCCGGTGACGCGGATTGACGGCGTGGTGATCGGTGATGGTCGGCCCGGTCCTGTCACCCGCCGCTTGCGGCAGATTTATATCGAATATGCCCGCAACTCGGCTATTTAGAATTTAGTGACATCGTGTTGCCATCCTTGCCAAAATATTGACACGTCATTCAGACTGGGTTCAATGCTTGGAGCTTAGCCAGCCATCATGTTGAAAAAACCGCTCATGTTCGCCCTTGCCGCCAGCGTCGGCCTGTCATCGGTTCCGGCCTGTGCCGTTGTGATGCGCGACGAACAGGGCAAGGCGCGTAAAGAAATGCGCGACGGCAACGTGCTGTCGCTGCGCGAGATCGAGGGGATTATCGTTCCCCGGATGCGCGGTATGGAATATCTCGGCCCCGAATATGATGCCGAGGCGCGGGTCTACCGGCTGAAATTCATCAATGGCGGCAGGGTGATATTCGTTGATGTTGACGCGCGCAGCGGCTCGATTTTGCGCCAGCGTTGAATTCACTCTAAACATGCGAACATATTTTGCGGGGCGCGACATTCTCTGTTATCGCCCCTCGAAATGCGAATTATTTGGGAGTGACGGTTTCGTATGCGTATCTTGATCGTTGAAGACGAACCGACGCTGGGCAAACAGCTGAAATCCACATTGGAAGGCGCGGGCTATGCCGTCGATCTTTCGGTCGATGGCGAAGACGGCCATTTCATGGGCTCCACCGAAAATTACGATGCGGTGATCCTCGATCTGGGACTGCCCGAGATTGACGGGCTGACGGTGCTGGATCGCTGGCGGCGCGAGGGGCGGAAATTTCCGGTGCTGGTGCTGACGGCGCGTGATAGCTGGTCCGATAAGGTGGCGGGGCTTGGACGCTGGGGCCGATGATTATCTGGCCAAACCCTTCCAAACCGAAGAGCTGATCGCGCGGTTGCGCGCCTTGATCCGCCGTGCAGCGGGCAATGCCTCATCCGAATTGACGGCGGGCGATGTGCGGCTTGATAC
This sequence comes from uncultured Alphaproteobacteria bacterium, assembly GCA_963732535.1. Taxonomy (GTDB): domain Bacteria; phylum Pseudomonadota; class Alphaproteobacteria; order Sphingomonadales; family Sphingomonadaceae; genus Sphingorhabdus_B. Next base: position 159,172 of record CAVSZW010000008.1, read on the forward strand.
CCGTTCGGGACGCGTAACGCTCGACGGCGAACCGGTAAAGCTGACCGCGCAGGAATATAAACTGCTGTCCTATCTGATGCATCACAAGGGCAAGGTCGTTTCGCGCACCGAATTGATCGAGCATATTTACGATCAGGATTTTGATCGCGATTCGAACACCATCGAAGTGTTCGTCACCCGCATCCGCAAGAAGCTGGGCCAGGACGTGATCTCCACGATCCGCGGCCTTGGCTATAGCCTAGAGGAGCCGCGAGGCTGAACGCCGAAGCGCAAATAAAGGCGGTTGATCCCGCCATTAGTGCGCCCGAGCTTCCCGAAAAACTGGCGCGAAGCTCTGGCTCGCTCAGCCGCCGGATGATCGTGATTGCGGCGGGGTGGATCACGTTGCTGTTGATCGGCGGCGGGTTGGCGCTGGATCGGGTGCTGATCAATTCGGTTTCGGACACATTTCGACAGCCAGATGGAATATGTGCTCCGCGCGATGATCGCTTCGGCGGAAATCGGCCCCGATGGCGAAGTGCGGCTGAACCGGCCTTTGGGTGATCAACGCTTTATGGAACCCAATAGCGGCCTATATTACCAGATCAGCGGTAAAGGGCAGGAGGATTTCCCCTCACGGTCTTTATGGCAGGAGCCGTTAAAGCCGCGCTTTGCGCTATCGGGCAACAAGGCGCAATTTCGCAGTTCGGCGGAGAGCGAATATGGCGTGTTGCGGATTGTCGAGCGCGCGATTGTGCTGCCCGATAGTGAAACACGCTGGATTTTTCTGGTCGCACAATCGACCGAAGAGCTGGAAGCGCAGATCAAGGAATTGCGGACGGTGTTGACCACCAGCTTTGCACTTCTGGCCTTGGGGCTGATCATATTGGCGGCGCTTCAAACCTTTTATGGCCTGTGGCCGCTGCGCGATGTGCGCCGCGAACTGGCGGCGATGCGAAGCGGGCAGCAACGGCGGATTCAGGAGGCCTTGCCCGACGAAGTGATGCCGATGGTGAACGAACTCAATGCTCTGCTCGATCATAACGAGAAGCAGGCGGAAGAAGCGCGCCGCCATGCCGGCAATCTGGCCCATGCGCTGAAAACCCCGCTCACCGTAATCATGAACAGCGCAACCGCCAAAGCCGACGATCTCGACGAAACGGTGATCCGCGAAGCAACGACAATGCGGCGGCAGGTGGATCACCATCTGGCCCGCGCCCGCGCCGTGGGGCGCAGGGGCCATAGCCACAGCCGAGCCGAAGTGTGGCTAAGTCTCGAATCGGTCGAGCGCGCTGTCGGACGGCTTTATCGCCATGTCCGGCTCGATATGGCGGGGAACAAGGAAATGGCCGTGCGCGTAGAGCGGCAGGATCTGGACGAAATGCTCGGCAATTTGATCGAGAATGCCGCGAAATATGGCGGCGGCAGCGTCTTTGTGACCGTCGAGGATGCCGACGACATGGTCGAAATCCAGATTGAGGATGACGGCAACGGCATCCCCGAAGCGGACCGCCAGCGTATTTTTGATCGCGGCGTTCGGCTCGATAGCGGAAAGCCGGGGACGGGCCTTGGCATGGCCATCGTCCGCGATGTGGCAGAAATCTACAACGGCACAATCGAGCTGGACGAAAGCGAGGATATGGGCGGGCTGTTGTTCGGCTGAGGTTGCCAAAGGCTTACTCAGTCTGAATTTGTGAAAATTAACCACTGACTTTTATGCCGATATACATTTCATGAAATTTGGGAAAGGATATGGTTATGGAGCAATTACTGACAGTATTCATTGGAGCAATCTCTGGATTTATCGCCGCATTGTGGCAGGGTTGGTTTGACCGGCGAAATCAGCTTGATCAAAGTCTTATGGAACAGCGCAGATCACTTTATGCAGAAGTATATGGATCATGACGAAGGCGCTTTCAAAATATCGCAGAAACCTGAAATTTGATGCCAGCGCTTCGGCGACGCTTATGATTAATATGCGGAAATGGTATTCGGATGACCAAGGCGGTCTATATATGTCCTCCGATACCCAAACACCGTTATATTGCATTTCAGGCTTCACTCGATTCATTTTCCAAATCCGCTAGTGACGATTTCAGTTGCCCGCAACAAACACTATGACGCGTCACAAGGCTGTGGAAGTGCTCTTCGAACGGGAATGACGCGCGATTTACGCTCCCGTCAGGCTGCAATCCGCGTCTAGTTCCGTCGACGTTCTGATTGTTCACTTTGCCCGTCACGGATCCGTTCATGGTGGCGGATCACTTCATCGATGATGAAGCGCAGGAATTTTTCGGTGAAATCGGGGTCGAGCTTGGCGTCTTTGGCCAATTGCCGAAGCCGTTCGATCTGGCGTTCCTCGCGCCCCGGATCGGCGGGAGGCAGGTCTGATGTTGCCTTATATTCACCCACGGCCTGTGTTACCTTGAAACGCTCGGCGAGCATGAAAACAAGGGCTGCATCGATATTGTCGATGCTGTCGCGGTAGCGGGCGAGTTTATCGTCGGTCATCGCATCCCCTTGCCGCCGGATTTCGTTGCGGACAAGCCCAATTCACCCATTTGCACTTGCTTTGCAACGGAGCGCTTGCCAGAGGCTGGCTTTATGACCGCGACTATCCATCCGATCGGCGCCAACCGCGCGCCTTCATTGCAACCCATGCTCAATCTCGTGGCCCCCGAAATGAACCGGGTGAACGCGGTGATTTTGGATCGGATGCAGTCCGAAATTCCGTTGATCCCCGAACTCGCCGGGCATCTGATTGCCGGCGGCGGCAAACGGATGCGGCCGATGCTGACGCTTGCCTGTGCGCGGTCTGCTCGATTATCCCGGAGACCGGCATCATAAGCTGGCCGCTGCGGTCGAGTTCATCCACACCGCCACTTTGCTCCACGACGATGTCGTCGATGGCAGCGACATGCGGCGCGGAAAGACCGCCGCCAATCTGATCTTCGGCAATCCCGCCGCCGTGCTTGTCGGCGATTTCCTGTTCAGCCGCTCGTTTGAACTGATGGTTGAGGACGGGTCATTGAAAGTCCTCAAAATCCTGAGCCATGCCTCTGCCGTGATTGCGGAAGGCGAAGTAAACCAGCTGACGGCGCAGCGGCAGATCACGACGACGCAGGAAAAATATCTCGACATCATCGGCGCGAAAACCGCCGCGCTGTTTGCTGCCGCGTGCCGCATTTCTGCGGTTGTTGCCGAACGGGCAGAAGATGTTGAAATGGCTCTGGATGCCTATGGCCGCAATCTGGGGATTGCCTTTCAATTGGTCGATGATGCCATTGATTATGTCTCTGATGGGGCCACAATGGGCAAAGATGCAGGCGATGATTTCCGCGATGGCAAGGTGACCTTGCCCGTCATCCTGGCACACAGCCGGGGCGACCTGGAAGAAAAGCAATTCTGGCGCGATGCGATGTTGGGGCACCGGGCAAGTGCCGATGATCTCGCGCTGGCGACCGGGCTTTTGAAGAAACATGCGGCGATAGACGATACGCTTGAACGCGCGCGCCATTATGGACAGAGGGCGATTGATGCGCTCGGCCCGTTTCCAGCGGGCGCGGCCAAAGATGCGCTGGTTGAAGCAGTGGAGTTCGCTATCGCTCGCGCCTATTGATCGCCGATGCGGCACACTTTATGATTAAATCATATAGGAGGCTGACATGGCTGATGCAGTAAGCGTAACTCTGGGCGGAATGGGAGAGCGCGCCCGTCAATGGATTGCCGAGGGGCGCTATTCCTCAATGAGCGAAGTGGTGCGCGACGGCCTGCGTGCTCTGGAGCGGGAAGAGGAATTGTCGAACGCACGGCTGCGCGCAATGGTTGAGGAGGCCATTTCCGATCCGCGACCATATGTTCCGCTGGATGAGGCATTTGCCCGGATCAGAGCAACGCCGATTTCGGACGCATGAATTATGTCGTCAAAACATCCGAAAGGGCCATCGCAGACCTTTTGGATATAAGAAACTGGATTGCTGGGGAGGCGGACCATCTGACCGCGCATAATTTCATCGGGCGCATAGAAAGCCAGATCGCGACATTGGCCAATTTTCCTAATCGCGGAACACCGCGCGACGCATTGCGACCCGGAACACGCACATTGTCGTTTGAACGCAATTTTTTGATCTTTTATCGTGTTGAAACGAACTTGGTATTGATTGACCGTGTTGTGAGCGGTCGCCGGGACTTGAGTGCACTAAGTTGAGCCTGCCAATTGAGGCGGTGCTCGGCAGCATAAAAGCCGCGCTGCGAAATACTCCCAACGTCGTGCTCATCGCGCCTCCGGGAGCGGGCAAGACGACGATGGTTGCACCTGCTTTGTTGGCGAGAACCGTGGTGCAGTGGCCAGATTTTGCTGCTTTCTCCGCGCCGTCTTGCGGCGCGGGCGGCGGCGGAGCGGATGGCAGAATTGGCGGGCGAGCCGGTGGGGCAGAGCATAGGCTATGCAACGCGGATGGACAGCAAGCAATCGGCGAAGACGCGGGTTTTGGTGCTGACGGAGGGGATATTCCGCAACCGGATTCAGGATGATCCCGAACTTGCGGGGGTCTCCGCCGTTCTGTTCGATGAAGTGCATGAACGCAGTTTGGATAGCGATTTCGGGCTGGCGCTGGCGCTCGATGTGCAGGGCGGATTGCGCCCTGATTTGCGGCTGGTGGCGATGTCGGCAACTTTGGATGGTTCGCGCTTTGCCGCGTTAATGGACGCAGCCGTAATTGAAAGCGAGGGGCGCTCCTATCCGCTCACGCTCCGCCACATCGGGCGTAAAATGGAGGCGCGGATTGAGGACGAGATGGCGGTGGCGATCCGCCACGCTTTGGCCGAAGTGGAAGAGGGCGATGTACTCGCCTTCCTGCCCGGCGTTGGCGAAATCGAACGGACGGCAGAGCGGTTGGCGGGGATTGGCGCGGAGCTGCACCGGTTGCATGGTCGCCTTGAGCCTGCGGAACAGCGGGCTGCCATCCGGCGCGGGCAGGGGCGCAAGGTGATCCTCGCCACTTCGATTGCCGAGACAAGCTTGACCATCGACGGTGTACGGATCGTGGTCGATAGCGGGCTTGCGCGCCGTGCGCGTTATGATCGGGCGGCGGGTTCAACCCGGCTGGTTACCGAACGGGCGAGCCAGGCCGCCGCAACGCAGCGCGCAGGGCGGGCGGCGCGGCAGGGGCCGGGGATCGCTTACCGGTTGTGGGAAGAGGCGGCGACGGCGGGGCTGCCGCCCTTTGATCCGCCAGAGATTTTGGAAGCGGATCTATCACCTTTGCTGCTCGATTGCGCGATCTGGGGCGTCGGCGATCCGGCAACGCTCAAATGGCTTGATCCTCCAACAGCGGCGAGCCTTGCCGAAGCGGGCAAAAGACTGCGCGATCTGGGCGCTCTCGACGAAGATGGCAGGCCCAGCGAGCATGGACGCGCAATGGCCCGCTTGCCGTTGCCGCCACGGATCGCGCACATGCTGATTGCCGCAGGCGAGCGCGGCTTTGGTGCGCTGGCGGCGGAAGTGGCGGTGTTGCTGGCTGAGCGCGGGCTGGGTGGTAGCGATGCCGATCTCGATCTGCGGCTGGAGCGATGGCGGCGCGAAAAAGGGCCGCGTGCCGAGGCGGCAAGGGGGCTTTCGCGGCGTTGGTTCAAGCTTTCTGGTGGTGATGAAAGCGGAACGGGAACGGTCGCACATTGCGTTGCGCTTGCCTTTCCAGACCGCATTGCTCGCCGCCGCGATGCTTCGGGCGAACAATGGCTGAGTGTCGGGGGGCGGGGCTTCCGGCTCGATTCCGCGCATCCGCTGGCGCGGCAGTTATGGTTGGCGGTCGCAGACATTCAAGGAGCGGCCTCTGGCGCGCGCATCCTTTCTGCGGCGGCGATCAACTTGGCCGATGTCGAGGCGCTTTATGGCGCACAAATTGAAAGTGGAGTGCGGTTCGATTTCGATCCGACCACGGGCGGCGTGCGGGCAACGAGCGGTCGGCGGCTGGGGGCGATCACCTTGTCAAACGGGCAGGATGCGAAACCTGATCCCGAGGCGATGGTTGCGGCCTTGCTCGATGGCGTGCGGGAATATGGGCTTGGCAAATTGCCGTGGAGTGAAGCAACGCTGTCGTTCCGCTCGCGCGCTGCCTGGGCGGGGGTTGGCGGGCTGTCCGATACGGAACTGGTAGGTACGCCTGACCTATGGCTAGCGCCGCTACTTGCGGGCAAGCGGCGGCTTGGAGAGATTGATGGTGGAGCGCTCCATAATGCGTTGACCGGGCTGATCGGCTGGGACGCGAAGGAAAAAATAGGGCAGCTCGCCCCGCCCGAATTTACCTCGCCCGCCGGAACCAGCCACGCCATCGATTATGCAGCAGAGGGTGGCCCGACGGTGGAATTGCGGGTGCAGGCGCTGTTCGGTCTGGCAGAGCATCCTGTGATCGGAATGGAGCGCGTACCGCTTATCCTCTCGCTCACTTCCCCTGCCGGTCGCCCGATCCAGACGACGCGTGATCTGCCTGGATTCTGGAAGGGCAGCTGGGCCGATGTCGCCAAGGAGATGCGCGGAGCCTATCCCAAACATAATTGGCCCGATGATCCTGCGGCGGCGGTTGCGAGTTTGAAAACGAAGAAGCGGCAGGGGATTTAGGGACTTGATCCGTTGCATGAAATCCACGAAAGGCCGGACATGACCCAAGCTCGTATCATCGAAAAATCGAAAAACGCCCTGCAATCGGGCAGTGCTGGCACTGGGCAGTGGGTGCTGGAATATGCAGCTATGGACGCGCAGCGCGCCGATCCGTTGATGGGCTGGGCCGGTTCGGCCGATACACGGCGGCAATTGAACCTGAAATTTGCCACGCTCGAAGCGGCCAAGGCTTATGCCGATAAAAATGACATCAGCTACACCGTAATTGCCGCCGCACCCAAGGTGTTGAAATTACAAGCCTATGCGGATAATTTCAGATAGTCACTGCCCAGCAATAGCAGCAACCGCACATCAATGCCGCAGCCATCAGCGCGCTTTGTCGTCGATGAATTCGGGTAAATCCACCAGCGCCACCCGGTGCGGCGTGATCCCTTCGCCCTCGACGCCGCCGCCATCACTTACTTTGGTTAAGCCCGATGCGCGTACCAGCGTGAAGCTTTCGCTCACCATGCCGGGCGAGGAATAAAATTCGCCGAGCGAGGTCAGCGTGTCCGCGCGGTAGCCGGTTTCCTCTTCCAACTCCCGCCCTGCCGCCATCAACGGGTCCTCACCCTCGGTGTCATCGCCGATCAAACCGGCCGGCAATTCGATGCAATTTTTGCCCAGTGGTACGCGAAATTGCTCGACCAGCAGCACGTGGCCGTCCTCAACTGCCAAGATCACAGCGGCCTTGATCCCGCGCGCACGCCCCACATATTCCCATTTGCCGCGCCGCTTGGCCGTGACAAAACGGCCTTCCCACATGATTTCTTCGGGTTCGTCTTCGATCACAAACGGCAATTCCTTTTGACCGTAGCCCTGAGCCTGTCGAGCCGAAGGCGGCCGGAGGCACGCGCTTCTAAAGGTCAGCGCAATGCTTCAGGCGTGGTTGGTGCTCCGCACCGCCTCGGCCTCGACAGGCTCGGTGCGGCTCAAAGTTCGATCAACCTATCCGGCAATTCATTGGGATTTTCGCTGCCCTTGGGGAAATGCTCGGCCAGCACTATGCCCATTTGCGCACCGCTTCGGCCATGCCTTCGCCGGGCTTTCCAGCGCGCACCCGTTCGATCAGGGCGATCATCGCATCACCCCACACTTCGGGCGCAACCTTACCGGCTATTGCCTCGTCAGCGACGATCTCTGCCCGGTGTTCGCGCATCGAGAGATAGAGGAGCACGCCTGTGCGCCCCGCTGTCTTGCTCTCCGTCCCCACCTTAAACAGATCAATGGCGCGCGCGCGGACGCGGCGCAGTTTGATCGCGCGCGGCGTGAAAAACAGCCGCAGCGGCATCCATTTGAGAAATAGCCAACTACCCAGCCATTTGAGCGTCACCAGTAACGACCACCAGCTTTGCATAGTCCTGCGGGGTCATTTCATGTGCCCAGCTGCCCGAAAGCCAAAGCCAAGCCGACATGTAGAAATCTGGAAAAAGCGTATAAACGACGAGCGCCAGCAAGCCGATGGCGGATGCCCATGCAAGCGCCACATCGCTATAATCATCGGACAGATCGGTAACGATGGTCACAATCTCGCCGCTGGTATGGGCTTCGGCTTCGGCCACCGCTGCCGTTACCAATATATGGTCGGCCTCGCTGACATGGCTGATTTTGCGGAGTGACATAGTTCGATCCTTCACCAGCCGCCAGAGGCCCCGCCGCCGCCGAAGCTGCCGCCGCCGCCCGAAAATCCACCGCCGCCGCCAAAGCCGCCTCCGCCCCATGACGAACCGCCTCCGCCACCGCCCCAGTCGGAGCCACCGCCCCAGATGATCACCGGGCCAACGCCGCTGCCCCGGCTATGCCGCCGCCCACGGCCAGACATCGCGCGCAGGATCGGCAGGATGAAAAAGAAAAAGATGAACAGCAGAAAGATGATCGTCGCCATGTCGATACGCCCGCCGCCATCACGCTCGGCCCGGTTGGCCGCGGCTGCGATTTTGGCGGCTTCATCGGGGGGCAGTTGTAGCTGGGTGATGATCCGGTCCACGCCCGCGTTAATCCCGCCCGGGAAATCCCCCGCCTTGAAACGCGGGGTAATATCATTGCGGATGATCGACGAGGAAAGCCCGTCAGTGAGCACCGGCTCAAGCCCATAACCCACCTCGATCCGCATCTTGCGTTCATTGGGGGCAACGATCAGGATCGCGCCATTATCCTTCTCCGCTTCGCCCTTGCCATCCTGTGCCAATTCCCCATTTGCGGCCCAAGCTGATAGCCATAATCGGAAATCTCATAGCCTTCGAGGCTGCTAAGCGTCGCCACCACCAACTGCCGGTCGCTCTGTGTTTCCAAAGCCTGCAATTTGGCGGTGAGCGCGGCTTCTTCGGCAGGGCTCAGCAAATCGGCCTGATCGACCACACGGCCGGAGAGCGCAGGGAAGGTTTGTGCGTTGGCAGTTCCAAGCGAAACGAACAGCGCCAACAGGATCAGCAAAAACCGGTTCATGCCGCCTTATCCTTTGCGGCAGGAATGCCATTGTCATTGGCCGCTTTGGTCGGAACGGCTTTCATCTTTGCAATCATCCGGTCAACGCCTGCTTCGACACCTGCCTCAAATTCACCTTTGCCAAAATGTGGTAAGATATTTTCGCGCAAAACGGCTCCGGAAAATTCGTCACTGAATGAACCTTCAAGTCCGTAGCCAACTTCGATCCGAGCCTGTCGTTCATTGGGGGCGATCAGCAATATCAGTCCGTCATTGCGTTGCTTATCGCCAACACCCCAAGCCCGCGCGAGATCGAGGCTATAGGTCGCAATTTCCTGCCCATTCAGAGACGGCGTGGTTGCGATCACCATTTGCGGGCCATAGGCCATTTCTGCCATCTCCAGTTTCTCGGTCAGGCGCTTTTCGATTTCCGGCGAGAGCATATTCGCTGCATCCACCACCCGCCCGGTCAATTCCAGCGCGGGTTTGGATTCGGGAGCGGACTTGCCGCGCGAACAGGCACTGACCAGAACAAGGGCCAAAATCAAAGCTAGGGCGTGACGCAAAAATCTGGTCTCCCGTTCGCGACAGCCTTATTTCGCAGGTGCCATATCAAGCTTAGGGGCTTCCTCGGCGCCTTCGGTGGTCGCCTTATAAGGTACCATTTCCTTGGCTCCGTGGATCACCTTTGCGCCGATGATATCGGGGAAGGTGCGGATCGTGGTGTTATATTGGCGCACCGCTTCGTTATAATCGCGGATCGTGATGCGAACGCGGTTTTCACTGCCTTCGAGTTGATCTTGCAATTTCAGGAAGCCCTCTTGGCTTTTCAGCTGCGGATATTGCTCAACCGAGACGAGCAAGCGCGACAAGCTGCCTGACAGACCGGATTGCGCCGATTGAAACGCGGCCATTTTGGCTGGATCGTTCAAATCACCGGGAGCGAGTGTGACGGAGGTTGCCTTCGCACGCGCCTCGATCACTTCGGTCAGCGTCTTGTTTTCCTGCGCCGCCGCCCCTTTGACGACATTCGCGAGATTGGGGATCAGATTGGAGCGCTCTTGAAAGGCGGCTTGCACATCGGCCCATTTCGCCTTTGCATTTTCCTCTGCCGTCGGCACACTGTTGATACCGCAGGCCGAAACCGAAATGGCTGCGACGGGAACCAGCAAGAATTTTGAAAGATCGGAACGCATCGGGTAACTCCTTCCCCTTAAATTGTGTGTTATGCACATAGGACGCCCAGATGTAACTTTCAATACATGGCTATCGACTTGGCAGGAAAATTCGGGCAAATTCACTTTGCTTTCAAGAAACTAATGGGGAGAGAGCCAGTGTGGAGTGATTTTAAAGCGTTTATAGCAGGCGGCAACGTGCTCGATTTGGCGGTTGGTGTGATGATCGGTGGTGCCTTTGCCACGATCACCAAATCATTGACCGAGGATTTGCTGATGCCGGTAGTCTCGGCGATTTTCGGCGGAGTTGATTTTTCGAACAAGTTCATGCTGCTGGGTGCTGCGCCTGATGGTGTGTCTTTGACGGATTATGCCGCTTTGAAGGCGGCGGGCGTGCCGATGCTGGGCTATGGTGCCTTCATCACAGCGATCATCAACTTCGTGATCTTCGCCTTTGTGATTTTCATGCTTGTGCGCTGGGTGAACAAGGTGATGAAGACCAAAGTTGCAGAGGGCGGCCCCACCGAGGTCGATCTGCTCACCGAAATCCGGGATGCGCTTAAAAAGTAAGCGAACACCGCGTTAACGGTGATTGCCTTGGCCTTCGTGCCGTCGCATAATTGCCGTATGAACGCACCGGAACACAATAGAGGCCGTCACCTGACCCGCAAGCCAGCCTTGCCGGGATCAAGTGGCGGCCTTTTTGCGGCCTTTGGCGAACGCGCTATGGCGCGCTTTTTCCATCGTGTGCTGGACCGGATCGATGCCGGTTTGGAGTTTGGCGCCATCGAAGGTCGTTTGCCCGACGGAACCACGCGATTGCTGGGCGGGCGCGGTCCCGGGCCAGTGGCAGAGGCCCAAGCCCACCATTGGCGCGCGTTGTACCGGCTTGGTGCGAGCAGGCTCGATTGGATGGTATGAAGGCTGGGCTGCGGGCGATTGGAGTAGCCCCGATCCGGTTACGGTGTTTGATCTGTTCATGCGAAATCGGCTGTCGTTGGGGCAAGTGGGTCGTGCGTCGGGAATTGCGAAACTGGTTGGCCGCTTGGCGCATTGGTGGCGCAGAAATACGCAAAGCAAAGCGCGGGCGAATATCGAGGCGCATTATGATCTGGGTAATGATTTCTATGCTGCCTGGCTCGATAGCGGGATGACCTATTCGAGTGCGGTTTTCGAATCCGGAGATACGCTGGAAGCGGCGCAGGATAGAAAGATCGGGCTTTTGCTGGACAGGCTGAATTTGCAGGATGGCAGCCAACTGTTGGAAATCGGCTGCGGATGGGGCAGTCTGGCAGAGGCTGCTTTGGGACGCGGTGCCATTGACTATCACGGCATTACATTATCCCCGCAGCAGAAATCCTTCGCCGATGCGCGGCTCACCGGAAAACGGCAGGCGCATATTTCCCTTACCGATTACCGCGATGTGCACGGGCAATATGATGCCATCGTCAGCGCCGAAATGGTGGAAGCGGTGGGACAGGAATATTGGCCCGCCTATCTGGATTGCGTTGCGCGCAATCTGAAACCCGGCGGGCGCGCTGCCATCCAATATATCCGCATAGAGGATGATATTTTTGAACAATATGCGCGCGGGGTGGATTTCATCCAGCGCTATATTTTCCCCGGCGGCATGTTACTTTCGGAAAGTCGCTTTCGCGCACTTGCCGAGGCGCGCGGGCTGAACTGGCAGGATCAGGTGGATTATGGGCCGCATTATGCCGAAACGCTGTTGATCTGGCGGCAGCGGTTTGATGCTGCGGTCGAAGAAGGGCGGCTCCCATCGGGGTTTGATGCCGCGTTCGTGAATTTGTGGCGCTATTATCTGATGTATTGCGAAGGCGGCTTTCGCGGGGGCGGGATCAACGTGGCGCAGGTGACTTTGGTGAAGGGGGAATGAGTATGCGGAAATGGATAATCGGGGTTTTGCTATTCGCGATCGTGGCGATCACCCTCGGCTGGTTCAGTCTCGACAAAGACACCCGCAATCTTGCGGCCAATTTGCCAACCAACCGCGATGTGCTTTTCTGGTCTGATGACCAGCGCAACGCCGCCTTTCGCGCCATGGATGCGATGCCATTTCTGGCGAAATCGAACGTGATAGATGCGGGCGACACGGTCTATCCGCTGCCCAAAGGCGAGCCGCTCGTGCTTGATGTCGATGCCTATATGAAGGCGCAACGCACAGCCGGATTGGTGATCGTTCAGGACGGAAAAATCCGGTTGGAAAAATATGGACTGGGCTTTTCCGGTGTCGGCAAATGGACCAGCTTTTCGGTGGCAAAATCGCTGACTTCCACTTTGGTGGGCGCAGCGATCAAGGATGGCTATATTAAAAGCCTCGATGACAAGGTGACTGCCTATATCCCCGAAATGAAGGGATCGGCGTACGACGATGTCAGTATCGCACAATTGCTGACCATGACTTCCGGGGTGCGCTGGAACGAAGATTATGGTGATCGCAATTCGGATGTTGCCCGCTTCAACGAACACAAGCCAGAGCCAGGCATCGATACCACCGTCAGCTATTTGCGAACTTTGCCGCGCGAGGCACCTGCTGGCACCAAATGGAATTATAAAACCGGCGAAACCAATTTGATCGGTGTCCTCGTAAGCAAGGCGACCAAGAAAAGCGTTTCGCAATATTTGTCAGAAAAAATCTGGGCTCCTTTTGGCATGGAACAGGACGCAAGCTGGCTATTGGGCGGCACGGGGCACGAAATTAGCGGATGTTGCATTCAGGCATCGACCCGGGATTTTGCGCGCTTTGGTGTGTTCATGCTGGGCGGCGCGATGATCGATGGCCAATCGATTTTGCCCCAAGGCTGGATCGCAGCAGCAACCACTAGAAAGGCCGATATCGGTGCTGAAGGCCGTGGCTATGGCTATCAATGGTGGACTTATGACAATGGCAGCTATGCCGCGCAGGGGATATTCGGGCAGGGGATATTTATCGATCCCGCCCGAAAACTGGTGATTGCTTCCAACAGCAACTGGCCGAGCGCAACGGACGAAGCATCATCGAATGCGCGACAGGCGTTTTACATCAAGGTTCAGCAAGCGATTGATGGGGAGAGAGTGTCGCGCTGAACGGGAGATAACACCCTAATATTGCGTTTCTTCGATCCCGTGTATGCGGATGATCGAATCCAGAATCACTTGGCTGATCAGGTTCGTGAATGCACAGCCCACGACAAACCCGTCGTTCCGCACTACATCGGCTTGGAGTGGCGCAAGGCCGGGCAACGACAGCCAGCATCGCGAACCCAGTGGAATGCCGGTAATCGCTTCACAGGCAAATCCACTTAAAGACAGATTGGTTACAACGACGGTAAAACCGGTGACGCCTGTCGGACGCAGGCTGGCCTTGATCGCAAAGCGAAAGCGCGGTGCACTGCGGTTCTCCTGTGCAGCGATTTCGTAATCGACAAAGGGTAGCTGCACTAACGCAAATGTCATTTCCAATTGCTCCAGCCTGAGGGTCCCACTTGATAAATATGCTCTATCTGATCGACCTCAATGGAATATGGATGAACAGGGCTAGCGAATTTTAACCATCTAAGTCGATGGGCTTTGCGGCGAAAAATTCCGATAAACATTGGCTGCGACCTGCGCTTGCAATAGTGGGGCTCCACTGCCATAGCCCCGCGCGGGAGTCGGATGGGCGCTGTCGTCGCCAACCCGGTCAGATCCTGACGGAAGCAGCCGTAACGATATTTCGGCGGGTCATCCGGCTCCTACTTCACAGGTAAATGTGACATTGCTCTTGACGTTCACATTATAATGTGAAATCCAGATGTCATGTCTCAACAACTCATCGAAAAACTGCGCTCTTTGGTCACTGATGGTGGCTTGTCGCGCTCTGGCCTTGCCCGCGCGGCGGGGCTCCATGCCAACACCTTGCGTGATCTGGACCAGCCCGATTGGAACCCCACTACAGATACGCTTCGCAAGCTGGAAAGCTATTTGTTTTCCAACGACGATACGCCCTCGCTCGTTCCCATCGAAGAGATTATCGAGGAAGCACGTAACGGCCGGATGTACATCCTTGTTGACGATGAAGATCGCGAGAATGAAGGCGACTTGATCATCCCCGCGCAAATGGCGACGCCCGATGCGATCAACTTCATGGCGACCCATGGCCGCGGCTTGATCTGTCTCGCGATCACCAAAAAGCGCTGCGAACAGCTTGGGCTAGCGCCCATGGCCAGCGAAAATCGCGAAAGCATGGAGACCGCGTTTACTGTCTCTATAGAGGCCAAAGAAGGCGTCACCACCGGGATCAGCGCCGCAGATCGCGCGCGCACCGTGTCGGTTGCGGTGGATGCCTCCAAAGGCCCGGCCGACATCGTCTCACCGGGGCATGTCTTCCCGCTCACCGCGCGCGATGGCGGGGTGCTCGTCCGCGCAGGCCATACCGAGGCGGCGGTGGATATCAGCCGGTTGGCGGGCCTCAATCCATCTGGCGTGATCTGCGAGATCATGAAGGATGATGGCACGATGGCGCGGATGGACGATCTGGTCGCCTTTGCCCGGCTTGCACAATTTGAAGATGGGCACGATCCGCGATTTGATCGAATATCGCAGGCGCAACGATCATCTGGTCGAGCGCGTCAACGAAGCGCCGTTTACTTCCGATTATGGCGGAGACTGGCGCGCGCTGACCTATCGCAACAAGATCGATGGCAGCACCAGCTCTGGTCCTGATGAAAGGCCATGTGCGCCCTGAAACGCCTACGCTGGTCCGGATGCATGGCATTTCGATCTATTCCGATCTTCTGGGTCAGCCGGGCGATCGCAAACGTATGTTGCAACGCTCTATGAACCTGATCGGCGAGGCGGGTGCGGGCGTGATCGTTGTGCTATTCGGACATGGCCCCGATGCCTTTGCGCGCGAGATTGCGGGGGCGGGCGCGCCTCCGGGTGCGGACCTTCGAAACTATGGTATCGGCGCGCAGATTTTGGCAGACCTTGGCATCCACGACATGATCCTGCTGACCAACGCCCACCGCAATGTCGTGGGCCTGGAAGGCTATGAATTGCGGGTAGTAGAAGAACGCGCGGTTCCGGAAGTTTGAAGCATTGTCCTTCACCGCGATAGGCCTGTTACTTGCCGGATTTTCGGCGCTGACATCGGCGGTGTCTCATGCCTTTTTGAAGGCGGGTGACGACAGACTGGCGCAACGCGTCTGGTCGGCACTGGTTTGTGCGGTAATAGCATTGCCCGTGGCGCTGTGGAGTGGACCATTACCGTTGCAAACCTGGCCGTTAATGGCGGGATTTGCGTTGCTGAGCTTCATCAACCAGCTCACCTTGATCAAATCCTATAGCTTGAGCGATTTCTCCCATGCTTATCCGGTGGCGCGTGGCATTGCGCCTTTGGCAATGGCGGTGTTGGGTGTCATCTGGTTGGGGGATCGGTTGACCGGCTTTGGCATCGCTGGAATTGTGCTGATTACGGCAGGCATATTGGCGCTGGCCATGGGCAGGGGGATGAGCCGCCACGGCTGGGGCGCTGCAATCTTCACCGGGGTTACCACAATTGGCTATAATATCCTGGCAGCCAACGGGATGCGCGACACGGTAGACCCGGTTAATTTCATCGCCTGGCTATTCGTCAGTGACGGGGTGTTGCTGCCCCTCTGGATGGCGACAAAGTTCAGGCCGGAATTTCGTCCACGTCTGAAAGCCGGGTTCACGATCGGGTGGCAGGCCGGGTTGCTTACGCTGATGTCATACGCTGCGCTCGCCTTTGCGATGCGCTTTGCTCCGGTGGGCATTGTTTCGGCGATAAGAGAATCGAGCGTGCTGATTGCGCTTGTATTGGCGGCGATGATGCTGAACGAGGCGATGGACCGCTCGCGCATTTTTGCCGGGCTGCTGATCGTGGCAGGCGCAGTCGCCATCATTTTGGGTTAGGAGAAGATACATGGCCAAATTCCTTATCGTTGAAGCGCGCTTCTATGATCATTTGAACGATATGCTGGTGGCGGGTGCTTCTGCAGCGTTGAAGGCAGCGGGGCATAAGGTGGAGGTGATCACCGTCCCCGGCGCGCTGGAAATCCCCGGCGCAATTGCGCTGGCGGCGGAGAGCGACCAGTTTGATGGCTATGTGGGAATCGGCGTAGTTATTCGCGGTGAAACCTATCATTTCGAGATCGTCGCAGGCGAAAGCGCGCGCGGGATCATGGCGTTGACGATGGACGGCATCGCCATCGGCAATGGCATTTTGACGGTGGAGAACGAAGCGCAGGCGCTGGTGCGCGCCGATCCGAAACAAAAGGACAAGGGCGGCGAAGCGGCCATTGCCGCAATGAAGCTGTTGGAACTAAAAGGACGCTTTGGCGAGTGAGCTTATCGCGCCACCGCATCCTTATGCGCTTGCCCATTCTCGACATAATGCGCCACGCCCAGCCGCATATCCGCCAGCGCCGCATCGGGCAATTCGCGGATCAGCTTTGCGGGCCGCCCCACCCATAATTCGCGCGGCCCCATGATCTTTCCTTCGGGAAGGAGGGCGCCCGCGCCCAGCATTGCGTCGCTGCCAATCTCGCACCCGTTCATAACGATTGCACCCAGGCCGACAAAGCCGCGATCCCGGATCGTGCAGCCGTGGATCATGGCCATATGCCCGATCAGCACATCGTCGCCGATGATCGTGGGATAATCGGGCTTTACTCCGGGGATCGGGCCATCGCAGTGAACCACGCTGCCATCCTGGATATTGGTGCGCGCGCCAATGGTGATGCTGCTCACATCGGCGCGCAGCACGCAATTATACCAGATGCTGGCCATCGGCCCGATGGTGACATCGCCGATGATCCGGCATCCCGGCGCGATAAAAGCGCTATCGTCGATTTGGGGCGTTTTGCCGTGGATGGTGATGATCGAAACATCAGGCCGCAAAACGTTTTTCAAATCATTCATTTGCGGTTCTCCCAAAGCGACAGGTGCGGCAAGACAGACGCATAATCGTCGGTCCAGCGGGTCGTTTCGCCGGGATCATACATTTTGATCCATTGTTGCGGCCGATAGACGCCTTTGGTCTCTTTCTCTGCAACAATACCGGTCAATTGCGCGAGCTTTGCCTTATCGGCACTCAAGGCAACCCAATAGGATCCGCGCATACCGCGATCCACATTAATTTGGGGGGGATTATCATGGCGCAGGGCCGATGCCCATTTGCCTGAACGTGCCTCGGCTGCGACCACGGTGTTCAAATCAATATGCCGGTTCGAAATATGGACGAGCAGCAAACCATCGGGCTTCAACACATGGCGATAAACATCAAATGCCTCTTTGGTGAGCAAATGCATTGGCACCGAATCCGAGGAGAAAGCGTCGATTGCGAGCATGTTAAATGTGCCCTTCGGCTGCTCCGCCAATGTAAGCCGTGCGTCACCAACATGCATTTTGGCCGATGGCGTACAATTCTGCAAATAGGTGAACAGCCCTTTGTCACGGGCAATGGTGACGATCAGCGGATCAATCTCGTAGAAATGCCAAGGCTGGGCGGGCTTTGCATAGCATGCGAGCGTCCCTGTGCCGAGGCCAACAACGCCCATTGTCGCGCCTTTGCCGTAAAATTCTTCGGCGCGGGCAAAGGCAAGTCCCACGCCTGAATTGGGCCCGTAATAGCTGATCGGCGTGGTGGGCGTGTCACGCAACTGGATGCCATGCAGCGTGGTCCCATGGCTCAGCCAGCGGACACTCCCGTCGCGTGAACCGTTGATCGTATAGGTGCCGAAATAGCTGCGCCAGCGGGTGTCCGATACGCTCAACAGCATATTATACCAGCCACCATTGGCGATAATCAGCGCGAGTACGGCGATGGCAAAGGGCAGACGCGCGCCGATCAGGATGAGCGACAAGACAAGCGCAGCGATGGTGAGGACGATCTTGGGCGTGTTCAGTTCACGATCCAGTGCGATATTGTCCATATAGCCCATGAACAGGATCATCGCCAAAAGCAGCAGGGCAATTATCAGGAAACCACGCCCTTTGAACATGCCATCGTCATGGACATTCACCAGCCGGGTTTGCGGAAGCAGCAAGGCCGCGCCGAGAATCAGCACCGGATGCTCCCACGGCCAATCAAACAGTAAAGGTGCAGCAATCGCGCAGAACAACCCGCCGAGCATCCCGCCAAAGGACATGATGAGGTAGAATTCGGTAAGCCGGTCTGGCGCGGGGCGGGTGCGGTACATTTCGCTGTGCAGCGCAACGGCCACCACAAACAACATGGTGGCACTGGCGACAAGGCCATAAACCACAGCCTTTCCGCCGACCATAAGGGCAAAAGCGGCTGTCAGCAGCAGGATGACAGGGGCGATCTGCGTTATCCGGTCCGCCAGCTTGCGGCTGTCGGCAAAGGCGACTGAAAAGCTCAAAAGGTAAAGCCCCAGCGGGATCACCCAGATCAACGGCATGGCCATCAAGTCCGTGGTCAGATGCGATGTGGTGGACAGCATCAGCCCCGAAGGCACGGCGGCAAGCGCCGTCCAATAGCCACGGGTGCGCCAGCTGACCGGTGGAGAAACGGCGGTGGCGAGCGGTGTTTCCGGTTCGGTGGCCGGTGTGGCGGTCCATAATTTCCATGCACAGGCGCAGATCAGCAGCAGGAGCAGCACATATAGTCCAGACCAAAGTGCCGTTTGCTGCGCGAGGGGCAGCAGCGGCTCGACCAGCAAAGGATAGGCGATTAGCCCTGCAAAACTGCCGATATTGGAGGCGGCATAGAGCGCATAGGGCTCGCCTTTATTACCCGAAAGGCCATACCAGCGCTGCATAAGCGGCGCTTGCGCGGCGACGGCAAAGAATAATGGCCCAATCGAAGCTGCGAGCAATGCCGGAACCCAGAAGATGGGCGAACCGTCCGCTGGCACATCAAAATTTGCGAGGCCAATGGGCAGCCACACCGCCGCAATCACGAACAGCGGGATATGCACAAACGCCTGCCGCTTTGCCTTTTGCCCCGAAAGCCAATGGGCATAGGCATAGCCTGCCAGCAACAGCGCTTGGTACACCAGCATCGCACTGTTCCAAACCGCAGGCGCTCCGCCCAATTTCGGAAGCGCCATCCGCGCCACCATCGGCTGCACCAGGAAAAGCAGGAAGCTGCCCGTTAGGATGGTGGCGATGAAAAGAGTTCGGCTGGGGGTGGAGATGGGTGTGTGGCCCGGTCGTGATTCAGACATTAAGGAGCCTTGCTGCGTGTGCCGCGTGATAGGTGAGGATGCCGGAACAGCCAGCGCGCTTAAACGCGGTCAAAGTTTCCAACACCAATGCATCGCGTTCGCCAGCACCCGCCGCAACCGCCGCCTCGATCATCGCATATTCGCCCGAAACCTGATAGGCAAAGACGGGAATGTTAAACTCCGCGCGCACCCGGGCGACAATATCGAGATAGGGAAGGCCAGGCTTCACCATCACGCCGTCGGCCCCTTCTGCAATGTCTAACGCTACTTCGCGCAACGCTTCGTCGCTATTGGCCGGGTCCATCTGGTAGCTTTTCTTGTCGCCTTTCAGCAGGCCGCTTGAGCCGACAGCATCGCGGAAGGGCCCGTAAAAGGCGCTCGCATATTTGGCGGCATAAGCCATGATCTGGACGTTCGCGTGGCCGTTCATTTCCAGCGCGCGGCGGATCGCGCCGACGCGGCCGTCCATCATGTCGCTCGGTGCAATGATGTCGGCTCCGGCTGCGGCTTGATTAACCGCCTGATCGACCAGCACGGCGACAGTCTCATCGTTCAGCACATAGCCCGATGCATCGAGCAAACCGTCTTGCCCGTGGGCGGTGTAGGGATCGAGCGCGACATCGGTGAGGATGCCGATCGCATTGCCGTGAGCGGCCTTGATTGCGCGGATGGCGCGGCACATCAGATTATCGGGATTAAGCGCTTCATCGCCATCGTCGCTGCGCTTGTCGGCGGGGGTGTTCGGGAAAAGGGCAAGGCAGGGGATGCCCAATGCAATCGCCTCTCCGGCGCGCTCGACGATCTTGTCCACCGACCAACGCGAAACACCGGGGAGCGAGGCCACCGGTTCTTCCACACCTACGCCCTCGGTCACGAACAACGGCCAGATCAGATCGGCGGCAGAGAGCATGGTTTCACGCACCATCGCACGGCTCCAAGCATGGGCACGGGTGCGGCGCAGGCGCAGGTTCGGGTAGCTGGACGAAACAGTCATCAGTGCTGCTTAGCGAAGCAATGCCCCGCGCTCAATGGCCGTTCTGTAATCGTTAAAACACTGGATCGTTGGCGCCATCATCATCCGCTTCGCCACCAATCGGCGTGACGGCGGTGTGGATGCCACATTCAATCTTTTCCCAGCCCTTCCAACGCCCTGACCGCGGGTCTTCGCCGGGTGCAACCTTGCTGGTGCAGGGTGAACAACCGATAGAGGGATAGCCCAATTCGACCAACGGATGTGCGGGCAGATCATGCTCTGCCATATAGGCATCGAGCCGGCCCTTGTCCCAATCGGCGAGCGGGTTGACCTTCAGACCGGCCTTCCTCAATCTCGAAGCGGGGCAGGGCATTGCGCGTGGTCGATTGGAATGCCTTGCGTCCGGTGAATTGCGCGTCAAAACCCGCGAGGGCATGTTTTAGCGGCAAAACCTTGCGGATTTCGCAGCAGCCATCAGGATCATAGGACCAGCGCAGGCCGCTTTCATCCTTGGCCTTGAGCAACTCCGTATCGGGCGTCAGATCGCGCAAATCTTTGAGGCCGAGCCGCTCGCGCAATTCCTCTTTATAGGTGATCGTTTCCGGAAAATGCTTTCCGGTTTCAAGGAAAAGCACGGGTACGGTGGGATCAATCTGCGAGATCAAGTGCAGCAAAACAGAACTTTCCGCGCCGAAACTGGAAACAATCGCGGCATCGCCAAGCATGTTTTCGCGCAGCAATATCTCCAGCATCTCTACGGTATCACGACCGCGGAACATGTTATTCAGCCGGATCGCATCGCCCTCGGTATAGCGCGGTGCGGTGTTGATGCGGTCGGGCGTGCGGGTTTTTTGCTCAGCCATGGCGCAATTTCCAGATGGGAACCGCGCCATCGGCAGCGCCTTGATAGGCATGGTCGTAACGCGATAACGCGGCGTCCACATCGGCTTGATTGAGCGGGGTCTTGGGTGCGAAACTGTCAAAGCCGCAGCGCTTCATATAAGCAATTTGATCGACCAGCACATCGCCCTCCGCACGAAGCTCTCCGGTATAGCCCGCCTCGCGCAATATCCGCGCCGACGAATAGCCACGACCGTCGCGAAACGCTGGAAAGGCGACTTCGACCAGCGTCAATCGGCCAAGATGGGGGATCAGCGAACGGGCATCCTCGCCCGGTTCGATCCGCACAGCCGTGGCGTTTGATCCTTCAAATTCTACCATAGATACAATTGGATCAGCCATAAATCGCTTCCTTAAATGGGTCTGCGCCAACGCGGCGATAGGTATCGACGAAACGTTCGCCTTCGGTGCGGATGGTGCGATAGGTCTCAACGGCCTTTTCAACCGCATCGACAATGCCGTCCTCGTCAAAGCCGGGGCCAAGGATTTTGCCGATGGAAACATCTTCCGCGCCCGATCCGCCGAGCGTTAGCTGGTAATTTTCGACGCCCTTTTTATCGACACCCAATATGCCGATATGGCCGGCATGGTGGTGGCCACAGGCGTTGATACAGCCGCTGATTTTCAGCTTTAATTCGCCCACATCCTTTTGCCGCGCGGTATCGGCAAAGCGCTGCGAAATCTTCTGCGCGACCGGAATTGAACGGGCATTGGCAAGGCTGCAATAATCAAGGCCCGGGCAGGCGATGATGTCACCGATCAGGTCCAGATTGGCATTTGCAAGGTCCGCCGCGTTCAGCGCCTGCCACATCGCATACAAATCGCGCTTGGCGACATGTGGCAGCACGATGTTCTGGGCGTGGGTAACGCGCAGTTCGTCAAAGCTGTATTTTTCCGCAAGGTCCGCCATCACATCGATCTGCGCGCTGCTAGCGTCGCCGGGAATGCCGCCGACGGGCTTCAGGCTGATGTTGACGATGGCATAGCCTGGTTGCTTGTGCGGCTTCACATTTTGATCGAGCCAGACGGCGAAGTCGGGGTCATCCGTCGTTCCCGCGTAGGCGGGAACCTCGGGCGTTGGTGCACTGCCTCCTGCGGCCCCCGCCTGCGCGGGGGCGACGTCAAATTTTTCAAAATTAGGCGGAGCAAAATACGCCGAAATCCGATCCAGTTCAGCGAGCGGCGGATCGATGCCCAATGTCTTCACATGGGCAAATTCTTCCTCGACTTGGGTGCGATAGCTGTCAGCACCGATTTCATGGACAAGGATTTTGATCCGCGCCTTGTAGATATTATCGCGGCGGCCATAGCGGTTGTAAACGCGCAGGCAGGCCTCGATGTAGCTCAGCAGATCGTCGGCCTTCACAAACGGGTTGATCTCTGGTGCGATCATCGGCGTGCGGCCCATGCCGCCGCCTACGAACACGCGCGCGCCCAAAACGCCGTCCCGCTTCACCAGCTCCAGCCCGATATCGTGCAGCCGCATCGCGGCGCGGTCTTCGGGAGAGGCGATCACCGCGATTTTGAACTTGCGCGGCAGATAGCTGAATTCGGGATGGAAGGTGCTCCATTGGCGCAGCAATTCCGCCCAAGGGCGCGGATCGGCAACTTCGTCCGCCGCAGCCCCCGCATATTGATCGGACGAGATATTGCGGATGCAATTGCCGCTGGTCTGGATCGCGTGCATTTCGACGCTCGCGAGTTCCTCAAGTAGATCGCCACATTCTTCCAGCTTGATCCAGTTATACTGGATATTCTGCCGCGTGGTGAAATGGCCATAGTCGCGGTCATATTTGCGCGCGATATGCGCTAGCATCCGCATCTGCCGACTGTCCATTGTACCATAGGGAATGGCGACGCGCAGCATATAGGCGTGGAGTTGCAAATAGAGCCCGTTCATCAGCCGCAGCGGCTTGAACTGGTCTTCGGTGATTTCACCTGCCAAGTCGGCGCTTTACCTGATCGCGGAATTCGGCGACGCGGGCATCGACCATAGCCTGATCGTAATTATCATATTTATACATGTTTAGGCTTTCTCAAGCTGGATGGCCGGATTAACGCCCAGATCCTTGCGGACGGATGGGCCAGCGGCGCGGATGCGATCTTTGATATGGACCGGAAGTCCATCCACGGCATCGACTATATAGGCAGCGTTCACGCGCTGCGCGGCTTCTTCCGCCGCCAATATCGCGTCGCCTGCGTCGCCCACATCGACGGCATCGCTGACCTGTTCGGACCAGCCACTGCCGGTCCACCATGTGACTGCGCCCGACGCCAGATCATTTCCGGTTAGTAATTTCATTCTAACTCCGTCTCTTTAATTTCGTCATCCTGAACTTGTTTCAGGATAACGCACCGCCGTCTGTTATCCTGAAACAAGTTCAGGATGACGACACAATTTCATGAACTTGGGCCGCATAGGCGCCAAGGCAGTCAAGTGCATCCGATTTCAAAACCACATCACCGACCACAATAATCGCTGGCGACCGCACATTTTCCCGCGCAATCATCGCCCCCAAATCAGTGAGCAAAGTGCGAAGCGCGCGCGAATCGCCGCGCGTCACACGTTCGAGCACCGCAACAGGTGTCTCTGGCGAAATTCCGTCGGCAATCAATTTCTCGGCTATTTCGGGTGCGGTGGCGACGCCCATATAGATGACGAGCGTCCGGTCTTTTCCCGCCAGCCCCGCCCAATTCTGGTCGGTCAAGCCTTTGCACTGGCCAGCGACAAAGGTGACCGCGCTCGATGCATCGCGGTGGGTGAGTGGCAACATCGCCTCTGCCGCACCACCGATGGCAGCCGAAATACCGGGGATGATTTCAACGGGTACGCCCGCCGCACGGCAAGCTTCAACCTCTTCGCCACCACGCCCGAAGATAAACGGATCGCCGCCTTTTAGCCGGACAACGGCCAACCCCGCCCGCGCTTCACGCACCAATATCGCGTTGATCCCGTCTTGCGGAACCGAATGGCGGCTGCGCTGTTTTGCGACCGAAATCAGCCGGGTTTTGGGGGAAGCTAGCGCAAGAATGGCATCGTCGACCAGCCCGTCATGCACAATCACATCCGCCGCCGCAATCACCCGCGCGGCTTTCACCGTCAGCAATTCGGGATCACCCGGGCCTGCACCGACCAGATAGACTGTGGCTTTTTTCATAGCTGTTAAATGGCAAAATGGGCCGCACGGTCCAAATCAGGATATTTTGGTGCGGGGAAAGGGTGGCTTTAGGCGGCTACTGCTTTCGTTTTCGTCTGCTTATATTTTGCTAAGCGCGCCTAGGGCATTTTTACGTCGTTCCATAACCGCACGGGCCGCTTCGATTTGTTCGTCGAAATTTTCAGCAGTTGCCAAGGATCGCAATAATGCCCTGTCTTCACTCATGATACTCTCAGCCATTGCCAGCCTTTTTGTGCTTACTGAGGCAACCACTTTAGCGGGTATTTCTTTCATAAATCTACCCCGCCTTCGCCTTTTTAGCGCCGCCCTTGTCCTTCTTCGGCTTGCCTATCTTGGGCGGCGCAGGGCTAACCTCAAAGGCGGGCTGGTCATCCTTGATCCGTACCGAAACCTCGCCACCATGGACCAATTTGCCGAACAGCAATTCTTCGGCCAGCGGTTGCTTGATCTTTTCCTGGATCAAGCGGCCCATCGGCCTTGCGCCATATAGCTTGTCATAGCCGCGCTCGGTGAGCCAAGCGCGGGCATCGTCGTCCAATTTGATGTGCACATTTTGGTCGGCGAGTTGCAATTCTAGTTGCAGGATGAACTTGTCCACCACCATCGCCACCACTGCGCTGGGCAGATAGGCAAAGGGCACCTGTGCATCCAGACGGTTGCGGAATTCGGGGGCGAACATCTTTTTCACCGCTTCGTCGCCTGCGTCTTCCTTGCTGATATTATTGCCGAAACCAATGCCTTCCTTGGCCATGTCGCTGGCCCCGGCATTGGTCGTCATAATCAGGATGACGTTACGGAAATCCACGGTTTTGCCGTGGTGATCGGTCAAGCGGCCATTGTCCATCACCTGCAACAATATGTTGAACAGATCGGGATGGGCCTTTTCGATTTCGTCGAGCAACAGCACGCAATGCGGATTTTGATCGACGGCATCGGTGAGCAAGCCGCCCTGATCGAAGCCAACATAGCCCGGAGGGGCACCGATCAGGCGCGAAACCGAATGGCGCTCCATATATTCGCTCATGTCAAAGCGTTTCAATGGGATGCCCATGATCGACGCCAGTTGGCGCGCCACTTCGGTTTTGCCCACGCCGGTGGGGCCCGAAAACAGATAATTGCCAATGGGCTTGTCCGGATCGCGCAGACCAGCGCGAGATAGCTTGATGGCAGAGGACAATATCTCGATGGCTTTGTCCTGCCCGAAGACGACGCGTTTCAGATCAGCCTCTAAGCTGCCAAGCGCGGTGCGATCATCGGTGGAAACATTTTTGGGCGGGATACGCGCAATGGTGGCGATGACCGCTTCAATTTCCTTGGGCGTGATCAGCTTGCGGCGTTTGGATGGAGCGACCAACATTTGCATCGCACCCACCTCGTCGATCACGTCGATGGCCTTATCGGGCTGTTTGCGATCATTGATATAGCGCGAGGAAAGCTCGACTGCGGCCTTGAGCGCATCGGGGGTGTATTTAACCTTGTGATGTTCTTCGAATGCGGAGCGCAGTCCGGCAAGGATTTTGATCGTATCTTCGATACTGGGTTCGTTGACATCGATCTTTTGAAAGCGTCGCAGCAAGGCGCGGTCTTTTTCAAAATGGTTGCGGAATTCTTTGTACGTCGTTGAACCAATGCAGCGGATGGTTCCGCCAGACAAAGCCGGTTTCAACAGGTTCGAAGCATCCATCGCGCCGCCGCTGGTCGCGCCTGCTCCAATCACCGTGTGGATTTCATCGATGAACAAAATCGCGTCGGGCAATTTTTCCAACTCGGTGACAACGGCCTTCAACCGTTCTTCAAAATCGCCGCGATACCGCGTGCCCGCGAGCAACGATCCCATGTCGAGTGAATAGATCACGGCGGGTAACAGCACCTCGGGCACCTGATTTTCGACGATCCGCCGCGCAAGCCCCTCGGCGATTGCGGTTTTGCCCACGCCGGGTTCGCCGACATACAGCGGGTTGTTTTTGGAACGGCGGCACAGGATTTGCACCGTGCGGTCGACTTCTTCGCTGCGGCCAATGAGCGGATCGATCCGGCCCTGCTTGGCTTTTTCGTTCAGATTGACGGTGAACTGGTCGAGCGCGCTTTCCTTGGTTTTTTTGTCCTTGGCCTCGGCGGGTTCTTCGGCGGCGGGGCGCTCTTCGCTGCCCTTCACCTGCTTCTGTTCGACCAGCTTGCCGTCTTTGCCAATGCCGTGGCTGATATAGCTGACGGCATCGAGGCGGCTCATATCCTGTTGTTGCAGGAAATAGACGGCATAGCTTTCGCGTTCAGAAAACAGCGCGACGAGCACATTGGCCCCGGTGACGACATCCTTGCCCGAGCTTTGCACATGCAGGATTGCGCGCTGCACAACGCGCTGAAAACCGCTGGTGGGCGAGGGATCATTGCTACCGCCGACTTTCAGGCTTTCCAATTCATTATCGAGATACTGGATTACCGTGTCTGACAATTCGCCCAGATCAACACCGCAAGCCTGCATGACGCGGGCGGCATCTTCATCATCGACCAATGCCAGCAACAGATGTTCGAGCGTTGCATATTCATGCGCGCGTTCCGATGCGTGCCGCAGCGCATTATGAAGGGTCGCCTCCAGCGATTCCGCAAATGATGGCATTTCGAGCACTCCTGACCATGGGTCCGACTTGGGGGTCGCTGTTCACTTGGCTCCTATATCGGCCTCTTGGTGAAGGCTTTCAACCCGGATTTGTCCACAGATGCAGAGTAAGCACGATATGTCTTAGCGTTTGGTTAACCATGTTTCTGGCGATGGCTTATTTTTTGAACAGGGAATCCGCAGCACTGCGATGGTTGCGCGCAAAATCGATCTTGCCTTCGCAGCGCGCGATTTCGCCTTTCAGCGCCTCGACCCGTTCTTCCAACTCCGCAACCGAGAGCGGGTCGATATCCTGTTTAAGCATCGCAACCAGCGGATCGTCGGGGCGGCGAGCGAATAATTCATCAAGGTCCATGGCGTTTCTCCGAGCGGCAGAGATGTGCAACTCCGGCGTTGTTTGTCAATGTTTGGCTCAGGGTTGGATGCTGTTCCCGGGCAAGGATGCATTCACAATGCCGCCGTCGCAGGCAATGGTGTCGCCGACGATATAGTCGCCAGCCCGTGACGCGAGGAAGATGGCGAGGCCTGCCATATCTTCTGCTGTCCCAACGCGCGGAAAGGGGATGTTCTTTGCCAACCGCTTCGGCATGGTCGCGCGCGGCCTTGTTCATTTCGGATTGGAAAGCGCCGGGCGCAATGCCGGTCACCAGGATATTGTCGCGCGCCAATTCGGCGGCAAACCGCCGGGTCAATTGGATCACCCCTGCTTTGGACGCCTGATAGGCATAGGTCTGCCACGGGTTGATGCGCAGGCCGTCGATCGAGGCGATGTTGATCACTTTGGCGGGGCGATCAAAGCTGGCGGCGGCCTTCAATTGCGGATGCAGCGCTTGCGTTAGGAAGAACAGGCCTTTGAGTTCAGGTCCATCACCCGGTCCCATTGTGCGTCGGTAACGGTGCCGAAATCCGCACCCCATGCGGCGCCAGCATTGTTGACGAGGATATCGACTTTCTCCTCACGCTCGGCGATTTCGGCGGCAAGGCGTTCGCATTCGGAAACTTGGAAAGATCAGCGGGAAGGCCGATCACCTTGTCCGCGCCAAATTCGGCAACGGTCGCCTCGATCTGGTCGATTTTGCGCGCGCTGATATAAATCCGCGCTTGGCCCGGCCGCGAGATAGCCTTCGACGATCATATGGCCGATCCCGCGCGAACCGCCGGTGACGAGCGGCGACTTTGTTTTCCAGGGTGAAAAGTGAATTGAGGTCCATGATATTTCGCCTCGAACGCTCCTTTTAAGTTAGGGGCAGCGAGTAGCCCTGAGCCTGTCGAAGGGGGTTTTCAAGGTACAGCGTATACCTGAAAGGCGTGCTTCGACAGGCTCAGCACTAACGGTATTTTGCTATCGGCGCTAATATCCGTTCAGTTGCGCCACGCGGTCTGCGTGGAAATAAATGTCGCCGAAAAATTCGCCCAAAGCGCGATCACGCTTCATATACAGGCCAATGTCATATTCGTCGGTCATGCCCACGCCGCCATGCATCTGCACACCTTCGCGCACCGCCAGATTGCTGGCAAGACCTGCCTTGGCCTTGGCGACCGAGGCATAAAGTTCGGAGCGTGGATCGCCTTCGTCAAGGAAATTCTGCGCCTTCAGCACCGCTGAACGCGCCATTTCGATCTCGCCATAAAGATGCGCCGCGCGGTGTTGCAGCGCCTGAAACTCGCCGATCAGCTTGCCGAACTGCTTGCGGGTTTTGAGGTAATCAAAGGTGATCCCCATCGCCCCGCTGCCCACACCAACCATTTCGGCGGCCGAACCGGCGCGGCCTGCGTTGAGCATTTTGGAAAGCACTGCCCAGCCGCCATCGACGTCACCGATCACGGCGTCTGCGGTCACCTCGACGCCATCCAGCACCACGTGCGCGGCCATGGCAGAATCTACCGTGCGCGCCGCTTCTATTGAAAGCCCCGCCGCGCCCTTTTCGACGGCAAACAGTGTCAGTCCGTCGGTGTCGCCCACGGCCCCTGCCGTGCGGGCCGCCACGATCAGCATGTCGGCAGAGGCTCCTTGCACGACAAATTGCTTGGCTCCCGA
Source organism: uncultured Alphaproteobacteria bacterium (assembly GCA_963732535.1). GTDB lineage: Bacteria > Pseudomonadota > Alphaproteobacteria > Sphingomonadales > Sphingomonadaceae > Sphingorhabdus_B. The sequence continues at coordinate 188,309 of CAVSZW010000008.1, forward strand.
TAGCTTAAAGCCATTGCCGCTGCGTTCGGCTTTGCAGGCGATTTTTTCCGGGCGGTGCTTCGCGGTTTCGTCAATGGCGATGCCGATCACGGTTTCGCCCGCCAATATGCCGGGGAACCAGCGATCCCGCATGGCTTTGTCAGCGGCTTTCAAAGCTTCGACGGCTATCACCGATGTCGAAAGGAAGGGAGACGGCGTCAGATTCCTGCCGATTTCCTCAAGCACGATACCCGCTTCGACATGCCCCATTCCCATGCCGCCATGGTCTTGCGGGATCAGGATTCCGGTAAAGCCCATGTCGGCGAACTGTTTCCACAGGCCATGGGCAAAGCCATCCTTACATTCCATATCGCGATATTTGCGAAAATGCGAAATCGGCGCTTCATCCCCCATGAAGTCGCGCGCGCTATCGCGCAGCATCGATTGGTCTTCGTTTAATATCATCGCCATTGTTTCATTCCTTCATGGCTAAATTCGCTAAAATAGGGACAGTATATAATTAATCCATTGCACGTCTTGTCCAATTGGGAGGACGTTCACAGATTAATTATATACTGTCCCTATTTTAGCGAATTTAGCCGGGCATATCCAATATCCGTTTGGCAACCACATTGAGCATCACTTCGCTGGTGCCGCCTTCGATGCTGTTCGCTTTGGTACGCAGCCAGTCGCGCGCATGTTTGCCGCCTTTGCTACGCTCGCTTTCCCATTCGAGTGAATCGCTGCCACCTGCCGCCATCACCAGTTCGTGGCGTTTCTTGTTCAGTTCGGTGCCGATATATTTCATCAGATTGGAATAGGCGGGGTGTGCTTTACCCGTCTTCCATTCGTCCATGAAGCGTTCGCCGTGGGCGCGGAATGAAAGGCTTTCGACATCGAACAAGGCCATTTGCGCGCGCAACACGGGCTCGTCCGCCAGCACGTCCTTAAAGCCTTTGCCGAGCGAAGCGATCCCGCCATCGCCGCCCATGCCCGAAATCATCTCGCGTTCATGGCCGAGCAGATATTTGGCCACGTCCCAACCGCGATTAAGCTCGCCGACAATCTGGTGCTTGGGCACTTTCACATTGTCGAAAAATGTCTCGCAAAAGGGTGAATTGCCGCTGATTAGCTTGATCGGCTTGGTGGAGACGCCGCGGCGTTTCCATGTCGAACAACAGGAAGCTGATCCCTTGATATTTATTCGCTTTGTCGGTGCGGACGAGGCAGAAAATCCAGTCGGCCTTGTCGGCATAGCTGGTCCATACTTTCTGGCCGTTGACGATCCAGTGGTCGCCCATATCTTCGCCAAAGGTTTGCAAGATACCAGATCGCTCCCCGAACCGGGCTCTGAATAGCCCTGACACCAGCGGATTTCGCCGCGCGCGATTTGCGGCAGATAATGGCGCTTTTGTTCGTCGGTGCCGAATTGGAGCAACGCCGGACCCAACATCCAGATGCCAAAGCTGTTGAGCGGTGAGCGCGCCCCGGCTTTTGCCATTTCCTGCCGGAAAATCTTGGTTTCGGCAGGGGACAAGCCCCGCGCCGCCGCAATCCTTGGGCCAATCGGGTACGGTCAGCCCGGCTTCGGCGCACCGCTGCATCCACAATTTTTGCGCTTCGTTTTTGAAAACAAAGTTGCGCCCGCCCCAACAGATTTCGCCGTCGCCGTTGGCCGGCGTTCGCATTTCGGGTGGGCAATTGGCTTCGATCCAGCTCCGGATTTCGGTCCTGAAACTCTCGAGCTCGCTCATCGCAAATCTCCTCACTAGCCCCGAATCACTAAGTCGTTTCGCACAGCTTTCGCAAGCGTCAGTTTTTCAGCGGCTGATTCCGTAACGGCATTAAGCCCCAAGTTGACCCGCCCGTCTGGAAAGGACAGGGTAGCGGCCACACAGCGGTGAAATATACCGCCAGATTCGCATAGGAAAGGCAGAACATGGATTTCACCCTCACCGAACGGCAAAGCTATTGGCGGGATCGGGTTCGCGATTTTATCGAGGCCAATGTCCGCCCAAACAATGCCGAGTTTTTGCGGCAGGAACATACGGGTGAGCGGTGGAAGGTGATCGCCGATTGTCGAAGAAATGAAGGCGAAGGCGAAGGCCGCGGGAATCTGGAACCTGTTCATGCCGCCATCGTCCGGGCACAAGCATGTCGATGACAGCGTGGCCTTTGAAGGCCCGGGCCTTACCAACCTTGAATATGCCTTGTGTGCCGAGGAAATGGGCCGCATCGGCTGGGCTTCAGAAGTGTTCAATTGCTCCGCGCCAGACACCGGCAATATGGAAGTGTTCATGCGCTATGGCACGGCGGAACAAAAACAGCGCTGGATGGTGCCGTTGATGAACGGCGAAATCCGATCCGCCTTTTTGATGACCGAACCTGCGGTGGCTTCGTCCGATGCCACCAATATCGAATGTTCGATTGCGCGGGACGGCGATGATTATGTGATCAACGGGACCAAATGGTGGTCTTCGGGCGCTGGCGATCCGCGTTGCAAGATTGCGATCCTGATGGGCAAGACCGACTTTGGCGCGAACAAGCATCAGCAGCAATCGATGATCCTGATGCCGCTGGACGCGCCCGGCGTGAACATTCTGCGCCACTTGCCGGTCTTTGGTTATGACGATGCCCCGCACGGCCATATGGAAATCGAGATGAAGGACGTTCGCGTTCCTGCGGAAAATCTGTTGCTGGGCGAAGGGCGCGGCTTTGAAATCGCGCAGGGGCGGCTTGGGCCGGGCCGCATCCATCACTGTATGCGGACAATTGGCACCGCCGAAGAAGCGCTGGAAAAGATGTGCAAACGGCTGACCACGCGTGTGGCCTTTGGTAAGACCATCGCCGAACAGACGGTGTGGCACGAACGTATTGCCCGCGCGCGAATCGACATCGAAATGACGCGGCTTTTGTGCCTGAAGGCGGCGGCGATCATGGACACGGTGGGTAATAAGGCCGCAGCGGGCGAGATCGCGATGATCAAGGTGCAGGCTCCCAATATGGCACTCAAAATCATCGACGATGCCATTCAGGCGCATGGCGGCGGCGGGGTTTCAGATGATTTCGGTCTAGCCAAGTCCTATGCCCACCAACGCACTTTGCGATTGGCGGATGGCCCCGATGAAGTGCACAACCGTGCGATTGCCAGACTGGAATTGGGCAAGCATGGGGCAACACGGTGAAAGCAGCTGTCCTTATCGCCCCTGGCCAGCCGCTCGAAATCGAGAGCTTGAGCATTTCAAAGCCCGGTCCGCATGAAGTGTTGATCCGCACCGCCGCTTGCGGCCTTTGCCATAGCGACCTGCATTTCATGGAAGGCAGCCTATCCGCACCCGATGCCCTGTATACCGGGGCATGAAGCAGCCGGGATTGTCGAGGCAGTGGGCAGCGAAGTTCGCACGGTGAAAGTGGGCGACGCGGTGGTCACCTGCCTTTCGGCGTTTTGCGGGCATTGCGAATTTTGCGTCACCGGACGGATGGCTTTGTGCATGGGCGGCGATACGCGGCGGTTGGCGGGTGAGGCTCCGCGGATCACGCGCGCCGATGGTCAGTGCGGTAAACCAGATGCTCAACCTGTCGGCCTTTGCCGAACAGATGCTGATCCACGAACATGCTTGCGTTGCGATCAACCCCGAAATGCCGCTCGACCGGGCGGCGATATTGGGCTGTGCGGTGACGACGGGTGCGGGCACGGTGTTCAATGCCTGCAAGGTAACTCCGGGCGAAAGCGTGGCGGTAATCGGCTGCGGCGGGGTTGGGCTTGGCCGCGATCAATGCGGCGAAGATTGCGGGTGCGGGCCGGATCATTGCCTGCGATCCGATCCCCGAAAAGCGCGAACTGGCGCTAAAGCTGGGCGCAACCGACGTGTTCGATGCACTGGCGGAGGGCGTGGCCGGGCAAATCATCGAGATGACCAAGGGCGGCGTCGATCATGCGATTGAGGCCGTGGGGCGCGCAGCCTCTGCGAAGCTTGCAACCTCGCATCATTGCGACGCGGCGGCACGGCGACGATCCTTGGGATGCATCCGCTCAATGAATCGATCAGCCTTGGCGCATATGATCTGCTTTCGGGCAAAAAGCTGCAAGGCGCGCTGATGGGGATGAACCGTTTCCCCGTCGATTTGCCTAGGTTGGTGGATTTCTACATACGCGGTATGCTCGATCTCGATACCATCATCGCCGAGCGTATTCCGCTTGGCGCGGTCAACGAAGGATTCGAGAAAATGAAAAAAGGCGACAGCGCCCGTAGCGTGATTGTGTTCGATCAATGAGCGAGGCATGTTTAGCAAAACCTCCCGGAAGGGGAGGGGCGCCCGAAGGCTTGGCAGGCTTGTTGCCTGGCCGACCGGAAGTCGGCACTCTCGGACCCCTCCAATGCGGGCAGTCCACCCCCCGTCCGGGAGGAGGCTTATGAGGAACTCAACGCGTCGACTTTGTCGGCACGGTGAGCCCGAAGGGGCGGACCGGCTGGACGAGGCAGCTGGCCGATTGGCTGGCGGCCAATGTGGGGGTTTGAGGCCCGTTCAGTGACAAGTTCAAGGGCGGGCAATCGAACCCGACCTATAAAATCGAGGCGGCGTCGGGCAATTATGTGTTGCGGCGCAAACCCTTTGGCCCGCTGCTCCCCAGCGCCCATGCCGTGGACCGCGAATATAAGGTGCAGGCGGGATTGCACGGATCGGGCTTTCCGGTCGCGCGCCAATATGGCCTGTGCACCGACGATAGCGTGCTTGGCAGTTGGTTCTATGTGATGGGCATGGTCGATGGCCGCACGATCTGGAACGGCGCAATGCCCGATAGCAATCCGGCGGAGCGCCGCGCGGTCTATTTCGAGATGATCGACGTGCTGGCAAAACTGCACAACACCGATGTCGAGGCGGCGGGCTTGTCTGATTATGGCAGGCCTGGAAATTATTTCGGACGGCAAGTTGATCGCTGGACCAAGCAATACCGGCTTTCCGAAACCGAAGTGATGCCCGAAATGGAGCGGCTGATCGAATGGTTGCCCGCGACCCTCCCCGAACAGACACGCACCAGCGTGGTCCATGGTGATTACCGGATCGACAATGCTATTTTTGAAAAGGGCGGCACCAAAATTTTGGCGGTGCTTGATTGGGAGCTATCGACGCTGGGCGATCCGCTTGCCGATTTCACCTATGTCGCGATGGCGTGGGTCACCGAAAATGGCGGGCGTTCGGGCGTGATGGATGTGGACCGCAAGGCGCTCGGCATTCCTGAGCTGGACGAAGTGGTCGCGCATTATTGCGCCGCCACCGGTCGCGACGGCATCCCCGATATGAACTGGTATTTCGCCTATAATTTCTTCCGGCTGGCAGGGATTATGCAGGGGATCAAGAAACGCGTGATCGACGGCACGGCGTCGTCGGCCCATGCCAAGGCGATGTCAGAACGGGTGAAGCCGCTGGCCGAAGCAGCATGGGGTTTTGCGGTGAAGGCGGGAGCGTAAATATGGGTGCACTGGACGGAAAAGTTGCGATCATCACTGGCGCGGGCTCGGGCATTGGCCGGGCTTCGGCGCTGCGCTTTGCCGCTGAAGGCGCGCGGCTGGTGTTGGGTGATAAAAGCGACGCGGTGCATGAAACCGCAAAGATGATTGGCGACGCGGCGGTCTCGGTCGAAATGGATGCAGGGGTCGAGGCCGATGTTGCCGCGCTGGTTGCAACCGCGCTCGAAAGGCACGGCCGTCTCGACATCGCCTTTGCCAATGCGGGAATTTCCGGCGGGATGGCGGGGGTATTCGATTACACGCCAGAGGATTTCGCCGAGGTGCTTCGCGTCAACCTGATCGGTCCGTGGCTGATGGTGAAACATGCGGGCAAGGCAATGTGGGATCAGGGCGAGGGCGGCTCGATCATCCTGACGGCGAGCGTCGCGGGTATCCGTTCGGGTGCGGGCGGCCCGGCCTATTCGGCGTCGAAAGCGGGCGTGATCAATCTGGCGAAAATCTCCGCGCAGCAGCTTTCGGCAACCGGCGTGCGCGTGAACGCGATCTGCCCCGGGCTGACCGAAACCGGCATGACCAAGCCGACCTTTGATTATGCGCGCGAAAAGGATGTGATGGAGAAAGTCGGGCGGCTCAATCCGCTGCGGCGCGGGGCGCAACCCGAAGAACTCGCCAATGTCGCGCTGTTTCTGGCGAGCGATCAGGCGAGCTATATCAATGGACAGGCGATTGCTGTCGACGGCGGGCTTTCCAGCTCGCATCCGGTAACGCGGCAATTGACGGGGCAGACGGCGGTATGAATACTGTTCAAAATCCTCCCCGGAACGGGGAGGTGGCAGTCCGCAGGACTGACGGAGGGGCCGCTAGCGGCATGCTGATATTTAGAGTTTTGTGCACGCCCCCAGCCGACCCCTCCACCACTTCGTGGTCCCCCTCCCCGTTCCGGGGAGGAATTTATGCGTGACGCCCTTTCCCTCGGCTTCCTTCCCGACCGGCTGGACCGGATCGGCGCGCATGTGCAGGCGAAATATCTGGATAGCGGCAAGCTGCCCTTTGCCGCGTTGCTGATCGGGCGCGGTGACGAGGTCGCGCATCTGTGGAGTTCGGGTGTCGAGACCGACGCGATATTCCGCATTGCCAGCATGACCAAGCCCGTCACCAGCATCGCCTTTATGCAACTGGTGGAGCAGGGCAAGGTCGCGCTTTCGGAGCCGGTCGCCAAATATATCCCCGAATTTGCCAATCTCGGCGTGTTCGTGAGCGGCGGCGGCAATCAGCCCTTTGTCTCGCGGCCCCCTGCGACGCGGCTCAATCTGGTCGATCTGCTGCGGCACACATCGGGCTTTACCTATAGCTTTCAGGAACGCACGCCCGTTGATGCCGCCTATCGCAAGACCGATCTGGAAAGCTGGATGGGCAATGATAGCCAAAGCTTCATCGATCATCTGGCGAAGATTCCGCTGGAATTTGATCCCGGAACCGCGTGGAATTATTCGGTTTCAACCGATGTGTTGGGCGTGATTGTCGAGCGGGTGAGCGGGCAGAAATTGGGCGATTATTTCCGCGAACATATTTTTGGTCCGCTCGGGATGGAGGACACATTCTTCACAGTGCCCGCGGATAAAAGCCACCGTTTGCCAGAGGCTTATGCATGGCACCCCACAGAAAAGCTGAAGCTCGTCGATCATCCGGGGGCAGACAGCCATTGGGCGCAGGGCTGGAAATTTGAATCGGGCGGCGGCGGCTTGGCCTCGACGATGGCCGATTATCATCGTTTCTGCCGGATGCTTTTGAACGGCGGGGCATTGGATGGCGTCCAGATTATCAGCCCGAAAACACTGGAACTGATGACCGCCAACCATCTGCCCGGCGGCGGCGATTTGACGCAGCACTCAAAATCGCTGTTCAGCGAAGCCGAAAATGCCGGGATCGGATTCGGCCTTGGCTTTGCCTGCAATATCGATCCGGCGGCAACGATGCTGGCCGGGATCGAAGGGCGAATTTTACTGGGGCGGGATGTATTCCACCGCGTTCATGGTCGATCCGGTCGAGGATCTGATCATGATTTTCATGACGCAATTAATGCCATCCTCAACCTATCCCATCCGCCGCGAAATCCGCACGATGATGTATGCGGCGCTGGCCGCCTGAATCACTGGAGATTAGAAATGCAATCGGTAACCACGCGCAAGGACGGCGACATCCTGATCATCACCGTCAACAATCCGCCGGTGAACGCCTTGAGCTGGCATGTGCGCCAAGGGCTGGCCGACGGATTGGCCGAAGCGCTGGCCGACGATAGCGTGAAGGCCGTGCTGCTGATCTGCGATGGCAGACACTTTCATTGCCGGCGCGGACATCACCGAATTTGGCACCGATGCGACGGCAAAGGGCGTCAACTTCCTCGAAGTTCTCGATAGCTACGAGAAAGCATCGAAGCCGATTGTCGCGGCGATCCACGGCACGGCTCTGGGCGGTGGATTGGAAACGGCGCTGGTCTGTCATTACCGGATTGCCGTGCCATCGGCCAAACTGGGCGTGCCCGAGGTAAAGCTCGGCCTGCTGCCCGGCGGCGGCGGCACGCAGCGCCTGCCGCGTGTGGTGGGTATCGAGCAGGCGGCGGTGATGGTGTCGCTCGGCGAACCGATTTCGGCGCAAAAAGCGCTGGAAACGGGGCTGGTCGATGCGCTGGCGAGCGAAGGCAATCTTGAGGCCGATGCGATCGCCTTTGCCCGCGAATGCATCGCCAAAGGCCCGCGCCCGACGCGCGACCGGCCGGTGACCGGTGACCTTGCCATTATCGAAAAGCTGAAGGCGGAAAATGCGCGCAAATGGAAAGGCTTTGACGCGCCCTATCGCCAATCTGCGCTGCATCGCGGCGGCGGCGGCCAACGCCAATATCGACGATGGCCTGAAGATCGAGCGCGAAGAATTTGTGCAAGCTGATGTTGGGCAGCCAGTCTGCCGCACAGCGCCATATGTTCTTTGCCGAACGCCAGGCGGCAAAGATCGATGGCCTGCCCAAGGACATTGCCCTGCGCGATATCAAAAAGGTCGGCGTGATCGGCGCTGGCACGATGGGCGGCGGGATTTCGATGAACTTCCTTGGCTAAGGGCATCCCGGTGACCATCGTCGAGATGGTGCAGGAAAATCTGGATCGCGGCGTTGGCGTGATCCGCAAAAATTATGAAGCCTCGGCTGCCAAGGGCCGGTTCACGCCTGAACAGGTCGAGGCGATGATGGGCGCGCTCACGCCCTCGCTTTCGCTCGACGATCTGGCCGATTGCGATCTGGTCATCGAGGCGGTTTACGAAACGATGGACGTGAAGAAAGAGGTGTTCGGCAAGCTCGACAAAATCTGCAAGCCCGGCGCGATCCTTGGCCTCGAACACCAGCTATCTCGATGTCAATGAAATCGCTGCCTCGACCAGCCGGCCGCAAGATGTGCTGGGCATGCACTTTTTCTCGCCCGCCAATGTGATGAAATTGCTGGAGGTCGTGCGCGGCGACAAGACCGCCGATGATGTGCTGGCAACCGCGATGGCGATGGGCAAAAAGATCGGCAAAGTCGCCGTGGTTGCGGGCGTGTGCCACGGCTTTATCGGCAACCGGATGCTCAGCACCCGGCAAATGCCTGCGATGCAATTGCTGTTGGAAGGCGCGACGCCCGAACAGATCGACAACGTCCACACCGAATTCGGGATGCCGATGGGGCCGTTCCAGATGTGCGATCTGGCTGGCCTCGATATCGGCTGGCACCGCGATCCTGTCGAGAATCGAAACGATCCGCGATGCGCTTGTGCGCGGCGGGGCGCTTTGGCCAGAAAAACGGCAAGGGCTTTTACGATTATGATGCCAAGCGCGTACGGCTCGCCGTCGCCCGAAGTGCTCGCCATCATCGAAGATTTCCGCTCAAAATCAAACCTGCCGAAACGCGACATAAGCGAACAGGAAATCATCGAACGCACGCTCTATCCGATGGTCAATGAAGGCTATAAAATTCTGGAAGAGGGCAAGGCACAGCGCGCGTCCGATATCGATGTCGTCTGGATCTATGGCTATGGCTGGCCAATCTATCGCGGCGGCCCGATGTTCTGGGGCAATCTGGAAGGGCCGAAAAAGATTGTCGAAGCACTGGAGCGGCACGGAATATCAGTTGCCGAATCGTTGAAGGCAAAGGCGTGATTGCGAACTGTCGCCGGTGAGCCGAGCCTCACCGGCGATCACAAGGGCGGCGTAGCCTGAGTTCCGTACAAAGAATTACCACCGTAGCCCTGAGCCTGTCCAAGGGCGTCCGTCGGAAAAGAGCCTTTCGACAGGCTGAGGGCTACGGTAAATTCTAAAACTATTATCACCGCCGCATTAAGCCGAAAGCCCCTTTCGCCCCCACGCGATCAGGAAAGCCAGCGCCAAACCGGTCAAAATAAATGTGGCGGGTTCCCAAAAATTGAACAGCGCCACGCCCACGGCGGGAGCAAAGATATAGGCCGCGCCGTTTACCGAGGCGATCTTCCCCGCAACATCGCCTTGTTCCGAACGTTTGACGGCCAATGAGGCACCTGCCGTAAAGCCGGGCCGGAACAGGCCAAAGCCCAGCGACGCCAGCGCAAAGCCCAAAGTGATCCCGCTATAATCATGGCTCACCCCCGTCAGCGCGACGCCGAGCAATGCCAAGACCGATCCCCACAGCACCGAATTGCGCGGTGAAAGCGACAGGATCGGGATCAGCCCCCATTGCGCGAGCAGCGTCGCCATCGCGCCGACAAACATCACCGAGCCTGTGGCCTCCACCGCTTCTCGGGGAAGCTCTTGCAGGCCCAGCCGATCGCGGATCATGAAGCCAACAACCCCCAATAAAATCGCCTGGGCATGGCCGCCAACCAATCCCGCGATCATCCAGCCCCGCAACCGTTCCTCGCGCCAGGGTAGGCGTATAGTTTCGCGGGGCAGGGCGGGGTCTTCGTCGATTGCAGGCTGGCTCGCCGATCCGGCATTGGGATAGGATGTCACGATCCCGCGCGCTTCAAAACTGGGGCGTATCATTGGGCAGCCGCAGGCGCAAGGCGATCATGACCAGCAATCCGAACAGCGCAAAGAGCAACAATGGCCCCGCCAGACCCAAAGGTTCGAAAACCAGATAATGGGCGAGCGCCGGGCCAAATACGGTGCCCAGGCCAAAGGATGATGCGAGCAATGACAGGGCTTTTGTCCGCTCCGCCCGCTCGGTTCGCGCCGCGATATAGGCTTGCACTGCGGGCGGCGCAGCAGAGCCGAAACCGCCATAAAGGCTGCGAAACAGGGCAAAGCCGATGAAAGTCATAGCCGCCCCGATATAGCCATGCAGCCCGAGCCAAAGGATCGCGCCGCAAAGGCCCATCGATCCGATAAAGCCCGCGACCCCCAAACTCATCAACGCCCGCCGCCCGCGCTTGTCAGACATGCGTGCCCATTTCGGAGCCATCAATACCCACAATAGCGCCGACCAGCTAAAGCCCAGACTGACCCACACGTCAGGCATGTCCAGCTCACTGGCAATGGCGGGCAGGGCGGATTGCATCGCGGTGTTGCCCGCTGCCGAAACCAGCATCACCAGAAATAATATGGCGATCCGGTCTGGCGGAATTCGCGCCGTGGTGATGGTCATACGGGCTTTGCCCAATCATAGCTGCGCCCGATTTGGGCGACGTGCAGGCTGTAATGGCTGTACCACCGCGCGCGACCAGAATCGCGGATTGCGGCATGTTCGGGATGATCGCGCCACGCCTTGGCAGCGGCTTCATCGGCCCAATAGCTGACGGTAATGCCCAGCCCATCTTCGCGGCGGACCGAATCGATTCCGGCATATCCCGATTGCTGTGCAGCCAGTGCATCCATCTGCGCCGCTGCGGCATAATAGCCGGCGTCATCGTCGCCGGTCCGTTGGGCGACAAAAATGACGGCAATCGTGCCAGGGGGATAGGTGGTCATAAAAGCACCCTTGGAGCGCGCCACGGCAGGATGCAAGTTTCCGCGCTCTGGAAAATGTCGCAAAAATCTGGTTTATGCGGTTGCATCTTGGCGAAGCTTTTGCGACTGATACCCGCCTGTCCCACAAAAACGGTCCGCATTTATGAACGAGAATAGCATCGCCCTGACACCGTTGTTTGGCCGCGTGAAAACCCGGCTACAACGATTTTTCGGGCCATGGGGCGTGTTTTTCAAAGGATTTCTGAAACATCCGGTGATGGTCGGTTCGATCATTCCGTCCTCGGACCGGACGGTGCAGAAAATGTTGGCCCCGGTCAATTGGAACGAGTGTAAGCTGTTTGTTGAATATGGCCCGGGCGTCGGCACATTTTGCCAGCCCGTGCTGGACCGACTTCGCCCTGACGCGACCTTGTTGGTGATCGACACCAATCCCGATTTTATCGATTTCCTGCGTAAACATTTCCGCGACAGCCGCTTTATCGCGGTCAATGGTTCCGCCGCCGATGTGAACGCAATCATCCGCGAATTCGGCTTTGACCATGCCGATTATGTGCTGTCCGGCCTGCCCTTTTCCACACTGCCCGGCGATCTTGGCCCCAAAATTGCGGCGGAAACGGCAAAGGCGATCCGCACCGGCGGCGCATTTCTGGTCTATCAATTCCGCGCCCGCGCCCGCGATTTCATGGAGCCGCATTTTCAGCGGATCGATAGCGGTTTCGAACCTTGGAATATCCTGCCCTGCCATTTGTTCTGGGGCTGGAAAGGCTAATTTCTGTCGGTCAGCAAATGCCGCATCCTGAAACGGATGCGGCGGCCGATATTATAGTCCAGACTGTTCACCAGCAAATAGGCGATTGACCAGCTGAGCCGTGTCCACAACCCCATGCGTTCGCGATGCCCTTCGGGATTTTGCGTTTCGGATTGCGCTTCCAGCCTGTCGACAAATCCTCGCAGGTGCGCCGCAAATGCTGCATTTTCGATCCGCAGCATCACCTCTTTGTTAATGAACAGACTGCGGATATCGAGATTGGCGGAGCCGATATAGACCGCGTCATCGATCACCAGCAATTTTGTGTGCAGCAACAGGGGTTGATATTCAGCAATTTTGACCTCGCGTTTCAGTAGGTATCCATACAGGATGCGTGCGGCTCCAATGGTGGCTCCATTGTCGCTGCGCCCCGCCAATATCATGCGGACAACACCTCCCCTGCGGGCAACACCGGCAATACGGCGGAGCACCGTTTGCGACGGTGAAAAATAAGCAGCGACCAGATCGGCCCTGCTGGCTTTCTGCAAATCGCGTTTCAGCGCCAACGCCCACGGCGAGACCCTGTTGGTCGGCCCGCCGACAAGCCATTGGACGGGGCCTGTTCCCGGTTGCCAGCTTTGGATCAGCTTTCGCAATACCAGTAATCGGACACCGCCATCTGCGGAAAGCGCCATTAACTGCTGGAGATAGCCTGCCATCGGCGCAATGCTCGGCCCGCTTATGACCAAGCCCATATCCTCCCAGCTTTCGGTTCCCTTTTTTCCGAAATACTGGTCCGAGATATTATAGCCGCAAACCAGCGCGTGAACATCATCGACAATCAGCAGCTTCTGGTGGTTGCGGACGAAATAGGATAGCCGCCAGCGCGAACTGAAATAATGATAGTGCCCTCCCGCAGCAGCAATCGGCTGAAAAAAACTGTCCGGCGTGACCGACGAGCCAAAGCTGTCGATCAACATATGCACCTTCACCCCCCGTTTGGCGGCGGCGATCAGGGCATCACGAACCCTTTGTCCGCTGGCATCGGGGTGAAACATATAGATGCTGAACAGGATCGCGGATTTTGCCGACGCAATCAGATCGATCAGCGCATCCATCCGGCTTTCGGGGCTGTGCAACAAGGCGAAGGGCATGGCCTTCAATTTCAAACGTCCTATCGATGTCATCGGGTAAGTTGGACGTCGCTCTCCATGGTACAGGGATAGGTTCGCGACGGCGCAATGTTCAATTGACTTTCACAGGGGCAATCCCTAGTGACCCACGACTTCCAAGACATTTTAGTGATTCAGGAGCCGACATGGCACGCGTTACCGTTGAAGATTGCATCGACAAGATTCCAAACCGTTTTGATCTTGTATTGCTCGCCGCCGAACGCGCGCGCGAAATTTCGGGCGGTGCAGAGCTGACGGTTGATCGGGACCGCGATAAAAATCCTGTGGTTGCCTTGCGCGAAATCGCCGAAGAAACCGTGCGTCCGGATCATCTGAAAGAAGGTCTCACCCAGTCACTGCAGAAGGTGCAGGTTGACGAGGATGAAGAAGCCGATGAAATCGGCTCGCTCGCCCGTTCGGCAGAGGCCCTTCGTTTGACAGCGGCGGCTCCGGCACGCAGCGCAGGAATGCAGCGCGATTACGACCGGTAATCAAAGCTCTGCCGGACGCTCATCGTCCGGCAGCACACGCATCACAATCCGGCCATTCTCAAGCATGGGCGCGACAATCGCCGCCATGCGGCCTTGCCGGTCATTCACCAGCGATCGGTTGAAAAAGCTGTTGGCGACGACATCGGCGATTTGTAGCCCCGCCAAGCCGGTGGCTCAATTCCAGCTGTGCTGTGCCGCAAGGCCCGACAAGCTTTCCAATGTCACTGCGGATTTTACCCAGCATTTCCACGCCATAGCGGCCATCGTCGATAATCACGCTATCGCATGTCGGGATTTCGGGCAGCATCGCGCGCGACCACATCTTCGAGCAACGCCGCATAGATGTGAAGATCATGCTTGCCGCGATCACTTTTCGGTTCGGGGCGCAATGCCGAGATTGCAATGCCGACGCAGATTTTTGCATGGGTATCGGCCAGAAGTTCAAACAGCAAAGCCCGTTCGGCAAAATCGATCCGGCTGCCTTTGAGTTCGCCCAGATAGCCGGTCACCTCGCGGAACCGCGCCAATAACGCGTCGGCTTCGGCAGATTCGATATCGACCCCCGCCAGCGTCATAACGCCGCGTCCGACGCCTCCGGATTCATCGCAATAGATTGGCATAGCGCCGTACTAACCGCAGTTCACTGACAGGGATAGCGCTTCTTCATCAGATCGAAAGTGGCTGTTTTGATCGATGTCGTGGGCCGGACAGCAACGGGGTAGCTTCGCAAATGGGCAATAAACTGGTCTGATTTCATCGCGGCTTTCGCCGGCGGGCAGCTATGCGGTGCGCGTCCGGCCTTTTTGTCGCCCTCAATTCGCGCGCGATAGGCAGCGCCCGCCGCCATGCCTTCGTCGCGCAAAATTTTGATATCGGGTGAACCCAGAGCGCCAAATCCTTTGGCTTTCAGCGCATCGGCCTTGGCCAGAAATGTGGCGACGCTCATATCGCCCTTTGCGGCAACAGCGGGGAGCGCCATAGCGGCTGTCAAAACCAATAAACCGAAAAACCGCATCCCGTACTCCTTCGTGTCCAATACAGCAGAGGAGTAGTTAGCCCAGATTGAACGCCCGGTTAATCAATATGTTGTGCGGTTCACGTGCCTTGTGGCTTTGCGTCCCCAATGCCCGCCCGCTTCCCGCGCCCGGCCTTGGGAATGGCGGTCCCGGTGACGGGCACATTCACGGGCTGCAAGGATTTGCTCTCGTCGCGCTCGAACTTGCCGGTTTTTAGCAATTGCGTGATCTCGTCACCCGACAGCGTTTCAAATTCGAGCAAGGCTTCGGCGAGCAGGTTCAATTGCTTGCGATGCTTTTTCAAAAGCGTCGTTGCCTTTTTATGCCCGTTTTCAACCAGCTTTCGGATTTCGGCATCGATCTTTTTGGCGGTTTCATCCGACATGGCCGAACGTTGCGACATGCCATAGCCTAAATAGCCGTCATGCTTTTCTTCATATTGCAGCGGGCCCATCTCATCGGACATGCCCCATTGCGTCACCATGTCACGCGCCAAACCGGTCGCATATTGGATGTCGCTCGATGCGCCTGACGATACTTTGTCATAGCCAAAGACCAGCTCTTCGGCGACCCGCCCGCCCATGGAAACGGCGATATTGGCGTGCATTTTATCACGGTGATAGCTGTAATTATCGCGTTCGGGCAGGCGCATCACCATGCCCAGCGCGCGGCCACGCGGAATGATGGTCGCTTTGTGGATCGGATCGGACGCAGGCTCGTGGATCGAGACAATGGCATGGCCTGCCTCGTGATAGGCGGTCATTTTCTTTTCATCGTCGGTCATCACCATTGAGCGGCGTTCCGTGCCCATCATCACCTTGTCTTTGGCGTCTTCAAATTCCTTCATCGCGACCAGCCGCTTGCCGCGCCGCGCCGCAAGCAAAGCGGCTTCGTTCACCAGATTGGCAAGGTCAGCACCCGAAAAACCGGGCGTGCCGCGCGCAATGGTGCGGACGTCCACATCGGGAGCCAGCGGAACGCTCCGCATATGCACGTCGAGAATTTTGACGCGGCCTTCGATATCGGGGCGCGGGACCACAACTTGCCGGTCAAAACGGCCCGGGCGCAGAAGCGCGGGATCGAGCACGTCGGGGCGGTTGGTGGCGGCAACGATGATGATGCCTTCATTGGCTTCAAAGCCATCCATTTCGACGAGCAACTGGTTGAGCGTTTGTTCGCGCTCGTCATTCTGGTTGCCAAGGCCAGCGCCACGGCTGCGGCCCACGGCGTCGATTTCGTCGATGAAGACGATGCAAGGGGCGTTGCGCTTTGCCTGTTCAAACATGTCGCGCACACGGCTGGCGCCGACGCCGACGAACATTTCGACAAAATCGGAACCCGAAATCGAAAAGAAAGGTACGCCCGCTTCGCCCGCGATTGCACGGGCGAGCAAGGTTTTGCCGGTACCGGGCGAGCCGACCAGCAACGCACCCTTGGGGATTTTGCCGCCAAGCCTTGAAAATTTATGCGGGTCTTTCAGGAATTCGACGATTTCCTGCAACTCTTCGCGCGCTTCGTCGATCCCGGCGACGTCTTCAAAGGTCACCCGGCCATGTTTTTCGGTCAGCAACTTGGCCTTAGATTTGCCAAAGCCCATCGCACCACCGGCTCCTCCGCCCTTTTGCATCTGGCGCAGCACGAAAAAGGCGACACCGATGATCAGCAGGAAGGGGAGGGCTTGATACAGCAACAGCATCCAGATGCTGGGTGTCTCTTCGGCCTTGCCCTGAACCTCGACGCCCTTTTCTTCGAGCAATTGGTAAAGGTCACGGTCGCTGTTGATCGGAATCGTCGCAAATCGTGCCGCCGCCGGTCAGTTCGCCGGTGATCCGGTCGGGCGAAATCGCCACGGCTTTAACCTCGCCAGCCACCACTTTTTCGCGGAAGCTGGAATAGGATATGCCCTTTGCCGGATCGGCTCCGCCGCTGCTAAAGATCGATGCCAGCAACAGCAATGCCGTCATCACCCCCGCCCAGATCATCAGGTTCCGGATCAACGGATTGCTTTTGGGTTCCTGTTCGTCATTCATGATGCGTCTGCGGCCTTTGTTGAGAGATGGGGTGAATGTAAGCCGGAAAGCATGAATGACAATATAAGGGATCGCATTTTACCGCGAATTTTGCCGATTATGTCTTTCTGGCCGGGGCAGGGGACAATGTCCAAGTGCGGCCACCGCCGCAAATGATGTTTCCGACCATGATTTTGCCGCCCTCGCGCAGGGTGAAAAGCGCCCGATCAACCAGTTCGCCGCGCGGGGCGCAGGGTGGCGTCATGCTGCGCGATGGCCAGCAGTAAAAGGCGGCGTTGCAACTCGGCGGGAATGCCATCGGGATTGATTTCGATCTGGTTTTCACCATCGATCTTGGCACGCTCGGCAAAAAGCTTTTGCGCGGCCCATTCGAGCGCTTCGCTTGCTTCGGCCAATGCCGATGCGCTGCGGACGGCGGCCAAAGGTTCAAAAGGCGAGTCCGCCCGGTCAAGCCATTGCCGCATCCGCACCCGATCAAAATCCGCATTGGCATTGCTCGGATCGCGGCAAGGCGTGATTTTCGCTTGCGCGCAAATTGCCTCCAGTTCGGCTTTGGTAAAGACCAGCAGCGGACGAATGATCCGCTGGTTTCGCGCCCGAACGCCGGACAGCCCCGAAATCCCTGCGCCGCGTGCGATACGCATCAACAGGGTTTCCAGCTGATCATCGGCATGATGGGCGGTCGCGATCCATTGGATGCCGTTGGTGTCGGCCCATTTTTCGAGCAAAGCATAGCGCGCCGCGCGGGCACCCGACTGGATATTGCCGGTGATCGCTGTTTCGACATTCAAAATATCGTGGGCAATGCCGTTTGCGGCGCAATAATCGCGCACAAAAGCGGCTTCATCCGCTGCTTCGACACGCAGCCGGTGATCTACCGTCGCCGCTTTTACTCCAGCGCCAAAATGCAGCCGCGCCAAGTGCAACATCGCCATGCTATCTGGGCCACCAGAAACCGCAAAGCCGATATTGCCTGCGTTTCCGCCACCGTTCGTAAGCGTTGCGAGCGCGGCGGCAATGCGGGTGGTGGCTGCGGTAATGTCTAATTTATCGGGCATTGTTCGCGCCGGAAAGCTGGATTATGTTTTGCACTTCGCCTTCTTGCGTCCATCAACCAGCCGTGCCGCCAAACGGCTTTTTGCAGTGTCGGGATATTCCTTTTCCACGCTGTCAAAGGCCTTGCACGCTTCTGCTGATTTGCCGAGTTGATTGAGCGCAACTCCCACGAAATACAGGCTTTCTGGCGCGCGTTCGCCTTCAGGTTGGGTGGTGTAATTGTCATACAGAATTTTGACCGCCGTCGCCGGTTTGCCTTCATCGAGCCAAGCCCGGCCAAGCAGATTTTTCGCAAAACTGATCCGCTTGTGCTTGGGAAATTTCTTCACCGTTTCTTCAAGCTGCGTCTGCGCTTCGGGATAATATTTCGCCTCCCACAGCCGGTAGCCATAATCATAGCCATCAGCAAAACCATCGCCGGTTGCGGGCTTTGCAATGGCTGAAATTGCGGCGGTGTCGGGATGCGCTGGGTTTAGCGGGAACCACTGCGGGCTTGACCGCTGGCTTGGCTGCAATGGCAACGGGCGTTGCGGGCTTCGCCGCCGCCGTACCGTTGGTCCCTGCAGGTTCGGGTTCAACCGGATCGGCGGCCTTCAGCGCCGCGATCTGGGCATCCATCGATTTCAATTGCGCTTCAACCGTACGCATTTTTGCGCCCTGTTGTTCGACCTGCCCGGTCAGGGTTGCGAGTTGCGTTTCCAGCGCATCGACGCGGGCGATCAGATCGGTGACAGCGGTTGTCGAAGGGGTGTTGGCCGCTTTTGCGGCTTGCGCGTCCGGGGTGATTTCGGGTTCGAAAAATTTGCCCGCAGCATCTGGAAAAACCTTGCGCTGGACGGCCTTCATTTCCTTTTCTAGCTTGACCACGCGGCCCTCAACATTGGCATCCTGCGCCTGGACAGGAACAACCATGACGGCAAGCGCCACACCGCAAAGCCATTGATGCAATTTCATCCCGAAACTCCCCAGAAAAACATATGTTTTCATCGGCTTAAAATATACCAACGACGCGCTGCATAGCGCAAAAAATGGTTGCACGAAAGAGTTTAGGTCGCTGCGCGGCCAAACCCAATGCACAAGCGCAATTCTGTTGTGGAAAACCGGCTTATTGGCCGGTCTTTGCCGGCTGTGCGGCGGCAGAGGTTGCTGGCGTGTTTTCGGCTCCCGCAACTGGCGTTGCTTCGCGCGCCAGCAAGGCTGCGGCACTGATGCCAACATCCGAAATGGCCAGATCAGGAGCGCCAAGCGTTGGCACTGCTTTTCCACCTATGGTGACGTTGATCGCCTGCGGGCGCCCGGTGTTGATCATTGGATTTTTGGCATCTGCGGGAACGTCGAACTTCTCGCCTGCTTGCATTTCCTTTTCAAACAGGCGCTTTTTATCGGCATCATAAACCCGCACCCAAACGACATCGGTGGCAGTCAGCGTGACCTGTCCTTTGGGATCGATGGCCGCCTGAGCGGTTTCACCGGCCTTGTTTTGCACGCCTTCCGCACCAACCGCAGTTTCTTCTGCGACTTGGGCTGGCTCGGGCACCGAAGGTGACAATGCAAAGCTGCGCCAGACAAAGTAAAGTGTGACGAGCAAAGCGGCAACGCCAGCTGCGACCCAGGCCATCCGCAGCGATGGTACGCGCGAGGCATCAGCAGGTTCGTAACTTTGCGAAGGCGATTGGTGCGAGCCGTAATTGCCCTGCGCCAGTTCGGCGCGCAATTCATTGGCGATTTCGCCATCGTTCAAACCGGTTGTACGGGCATACGCTTTGGCAAAGCCGATGGTATAGGTCGATCCCGGAAGGGATGTATATTCGCTGCGCTCAATCGCCTCAAGGTGACGCAAAGGTATACGGGTACGCTGGGCGATATCGCTCAGACTATAACCCTTGCTTTCCCGCGATGATTTCAGCTTTTCTCCAACCGTCTGGAACTGAAATTCCGGGGTTTGCGCGTCATTGTCGCTCACTATATTTTCCACCTAACGACCCTATCTTTATTGCCTCTACCGGGCATCGGCGCGACAATGACGGGCCTATGGAGAATGTCAAGTTGTATGGCCGGTCTAACGGGGAGTTTTTACGGATTTGCGACAAGCCGGAAATCTATTGCTAAACTCAAACTTCCACACCTTCTGCTTTTGCCCATTCGGTGAGGTGCAGGCGAATGCTTTCTGGCGGCTTTGCGAGCAATTCTGACATTTTTTCGGTGATTTTGCCAATCAAGCGAGCGGACCATGGCCTTTATCGCGCCCACGGCCGCAGGAGTAATCGACAGTCGTTCGACTCCAATTCCGATAAAGCCATGCGCCTCCAGCGTTCGCCCGCCCATTTCGCCACAGACGGCAACATCCACTTCATGTTCGTTGCAGGCCATGGACGACGCGGCGAATGAAGCGCAATATAGCCGGGCTTAACCAGTCATAACGGTCGGCCAGCCGGGGATCGGCGCGGTCTGCGGCAAACAGGAACTGCGTCAGATCATTGGTGCCGATGGACAGGAAATCGATCTTGGGCAGCAGGATATCGAGCGTTTCGGCCAAAGCCGGAACTTCGAGCATCGCGCCATAGCGGATGCGCGCCGGCAGCTGTTTTTTGCGACCCGAAAGAAATTCCAGTTGTGCTTCAAACAATGTCTTTGGCCTCATCAAACTCCCATGGTTCGGAAACCATCGGGAACATGACATTCAAAGTGCCGCCCGGCTGCCGCTTCGAGCAAGGCCCGTGCCTGTGCCTTCATCAGCCCGTCATGATCAAGCGCCAGCCGCAGCGCGCGCCAGCCCAAAGCCGGGATTTTCCTCCTCGACACCGCCGTCCTTCAGATAGGGCAAGGCCTTGTCACCGCCGACATCCAGTCGTCCGGAAAATAACCGGTTTGTCGCCCGCTGCATCAAGCACTTCGCGATAGAAACGCTGTTGCCGTTCGCGCTGGGGCAGGGTTGCCGAAATCAGGAACTGGAATTCGGTGCGAAACAGGCCAATGCCGTCGGCTCCCGTCAGCGCAATCGCGCCCAGCATCATCACGCAAGCCCCGCATTGATCATCAGCGTCAATCCGCTTGCCGTCCTTTGGTGACGGGCG
The DNA here is from genome assembly GCA_963732535.1 of uncultured Alphaproteobacteria bacterium. Taxonomy (GTDB): domain Bacteria; phylum Pseudomonadota; class Alphaproteobacteria; order Sphingomonadales; family Sphingomonadaceae; genus Sphingorhabdus_B. Next base: position 209,311 of record CAVSZW010000008.1, read on the forward strand.
GTTCGACATCGCGCAGCGCGGCATAAGCGCGCCTTTTGTTTCTGCCGGTCGGCCAATTCGGCAGAAAAAGCCTCTTCGACTGCCGGTGCGGGGCGGACGATGACGCTGTTTTCATCGACATTGAGCAGCAGCATATCGCCTTCGACTATCGTCCTGCCGGATGGCCGTCACCCGGCCGAGTACCGGAATGCCCATAGCGCGCGCGACGATGATGACATGCGCGGTCAGCGATCCTTCCTCAAGGATCACCCCGCGCAACCGGCGCTTGTCATATTCCAGCAGCTCGGCAGGCCCCAGATTGCGGGCGACCAGGATCGAATCCTTTTTCAGCCCCATCTGCGCCGCCGTGCCCATCTGCCCCGAAACAATCCGCAACAGCCGGTTGGCCAGATCCTCCAGATCGTGCATCCGGTCGGCCAGCAAAGGATCGTCGATCTGCCGCATCCGCATCCGTGTGCGTTGCTGCACGCGTTCGATGGCGGCCTCTGCGGTCAGGCCGCTGTCGATGGCTTCGTTGATCCGGCGCGACCAGCCTTCGTCATAGGCGAACATTTTATAGGTTTGCGATGACCTCGTCATGCTCGCCGCCGCCGCCAAATTCGGCCATGGCTGGTCATGCGGTCAATCTGTTCGCGCATCTTGTCAAAGGCGGAATAGACGCGGGCGCGTTCTGCCTCGGTATCTTCGGCGACGGTATGTTCGATGCGGATATTGGGTTGGTGGAAAATGGCAATGCCTGCGGCCATGCCCGTGACCAGCGGCAGTCCGTTGAGCACGACGGTGCCAGTCTTCGCGCTGCCCACCGTTGCATGTTCGTCGATCAGTCCGGCATTGGCAATCAATTCGGACATCACCATCGCCACGGTTTGCAGTGCCTCGATCTCCACCTCTTCATAGCGGCGTGGTTCTGCATGTTGCACGGCGAGTACGCCGACGGCGCGCTTCGGCGCGGACAATGGGGACGCCCGCAAAGCTGTGAAAGCGTTCTTCGCCGGTTTCGGGCATATAGCGGAATGCAGGATGCGCGGCGGCCTCATCAAGGTTCAGCGTTTCGACCTGTTCGGCAATCGTCCCGACCAGACCCTTCGCCAAAACCCAATTTGGTGACGTGCACCGCATCCTGATTCAGGCCGCGCGTGGCGAATAATTCCAGCACGCCGTCGCGCAGTAGATAGATCGAGCACACCTCGCTGGTCAGCGCTTCGCCGATGATGTTGACGACCTGATTAAGCTTCGCCTGGGCATTGCTGATTGGCGGCCATCACATCGTGAAGACCGGTTAAAATCGAACGGGCGGCAAGGGCGGCATTTTCCATATTTGCCGCCTAGCAGATGCTATCGGTTGGGGCGATAGTGTTGTTTGTTAAACAGCTAGGCCGAATATCAAATTTTACTGGCGACGCCGAAGACACCCATCAACAATGGATCGTTGGTTTTGCCCGGATTGGCGCGGATCGATGCTTCTTCGGCCCCGATTGCGGCCCAGATCGCGTCGTCTGCCTTGCGCGTCACGTCTTGAGCAAGTGCGGCGATATCAAAACCCGTTACCGATTGTACTGCCTTGTTGATTACCTGATCGTCAAACAGCCGCAAACCTTCGCCGATCCCCGGCACCATCGCATCGAGCAGGGCGGTTCCCATTTTGCCGCGCAGGAATCCGGATGCCGCCTGCGGGCCACCACGTACAATATCGTTGGCGGCTTCGATGCTGACATTGCGGATGGCATCGGCAACCAAAGGTGCGGCGCGTTCTGCGCCTTTTTCTGCGGCACGATTGAGCTGCCGCTGCAATTTTTCACGGAACGATCCGCTTTGCAGTAAAGCGGAGAGCAAGCCCGACCCGCGCGATCCGCCGAATTGATCGGGCAGGGCAATGCGAGAGACCGAATTGTCGTAAAATCCGCCCGGCGTCAGCAGCATGGCAAATGCGCTTTTGGATGACCGGTCAAGCAGGCGGCGGATCACTTCGGCGAGATCAAAGCCCGGCATCCCGGCACAACCGGGAAGTAATAATGTGGCTCCGGCGGCGCTGGCAATTAAAAGCTGGCGGCGGTCAATTTGGCTGTTCATGGCTTTCCCCTTCACTCTTTAGTACTGCGGCATAACAGTTTTTTCCTGAACGTGCAGCAACGGATGACGTGCGGCATTGTCCCCCCTATATCCCTCCGATGAATCGCCCTCTCCCTTCCAAAGGCCAACGTGTGCGTGTGGTGTTGATGACGCAGGTTATCGGCCCGCTGGACTATCGCCTGCCCGAATGGATGGAGGCGGGGCCGGGTTCTGTCGTTGTTGTGCCACTAGGCCCGCGCAAATTGCTGGGCGTGATCTGGGACGAAGGTGTTTTTGGGGATGAGGCGGTGGACGATGCGCGGCTTCGCCCCGTAATTGAGGTCGCCGATGTACCGCCGATTGCAGACGGTCTGCGCCGCTTGGTCGATTGGGTGGCGGATTATTATCTGAGCAGCCATGCGGCGGTGTTGCGGATGGTGCTGTCATCGTCTGCGGCGCTTTCATCGGGCGGGACGATCACCGAATACCGGCTTTCAGGGTTTGAACCGGCGCGCCTCACTCCGCAACGCGCGGCGGCAATGGATGCTTTGGCCGATGCCCAGGGGATCGTGCGCGAATTGGCTGCCGAAGCCGGGGTGAGTGAGGCGGTGATCCGGGGGCTGGTAAAGGCAGGCGCGCTGGAGCCTGTCACTGTCAGCATCGATGCCGCCTTTGCGCGCCCCGACCCCGCGTTTTTCCAACCGCATATTGTCTGCCGCGCAAGAGGCCGCCGCGTCTGTTATGCGGGCGTCGGTGCGGGCCGAAAGTTTTGATCCGATAGTCCTCGATGGCGTTACCGGATCGGGCAAGACCGAAACCTATTTTGAAGCGGTGGCCGAAGCTTTGCGGCTGGGCAAACAGGTGCTGGTTTTGCTCCCCGAAATTGCGCTGACCCAGCCGTTCCTGCAACGCTTTGAGGCGCGATTTGGCGTGGAGCCGGCAACTTGGCATTCGGGAATGCGCCAATCGCAACGCCGCCGGGTGTGGCGCGGCGTGGCAGAGGGGCGTGTGCCGGTGGTCGCGGGCGCGCGCTCTGCGTTGTTCCTGCCCTTTGCTAATCCGGGGCTGATCGTCGTCGATGAAGCGCATGAGATCAGCTTCAAACAAGAGGATGGCGTGCGTTATCACGCGCGCGACGTGGCGGTGATGCGCGGCAAGTTTGAAGGCTTTCCGGTGGTACTGGCGAGCGCCACGCCTGCGCTGGAAAGCCGCCATATGGTGGCGCTGGGCCGCTATAAAGGCCTTGAAATCCCCTCGCGTTTTGGGGCGGCCAAGATGCCGCAGATTGAGGCGATTGATTTGACGCAGGATGCGCCGGAAAGCGGGCACTGGATTGCCCCCAAATTGTTGAAGGCGCTGGAAGAACGGCTGGCACGCGGCGAGCAAAGCCTGTTGTTTCTCAACCGCCGCGGCTATGCCCCGCTCACGCTATGCCGCAATTGCGGGCACCGCTTTGAATGTCCGAATTGCACCGCTTGGATGGTCGAGCACCGGCTAGTGCGCCGACTTGCCTGCCACCATTGCGGCCATGTGATGCCGCCGCCGGGGGCATGCCCCGAATGTAGCGCCGAGGATGCGCTGGTCCCTTGTGGTCCGGGGGTGGAAAGGATCAGCGACGAGGTAAACCGCTTGCTTCCGGGTGCGCGCACTGTCGTGGCGACGTCGGACACATTGTGGTCCCCCGATAAAGCGGCGGAATTTGTGGCGCTGGTGGAGAATAAGGCGGTCGATATCATCATCGGTACGCAGTTGGTGACCAAAGGCTATCATTTTCCCGAACTGACTTTGGTGGGCGTGATCGATGCCGATCTGGGGCTGGAAGGCGGCGATTTGCGCGCTGCAGAGCGCACTTTCCAGCAAATCGCCCAAGCAGCCGGACGGGCAGGGCGGGCAGAAAAGCCGGGCGAGGTGTTCATCCAGACGCGCAATCCCTCCCATCCCGTGATCGCCGCGCTGGTGGCCGGACAACGCGATGAATTTTACGACGCCGAAACCGCACAACGGCAACGGGCAGGGGCTCCGCCCTTTGGCCGCTATGCCGCGATCATCATCTCGTCCGAAGACGAGCGCGAGGCGATAGAGGCGGCGCGCGCTGTGGGGGCCTCTGCGCCTAAAGCCGATGGCATGGCAGTATACGGCCCCGCACCCGCGCCGCTATCGATGCTGCGCGGGCGCTATCGGCAACGGTTGCTGGTGCACGCGCAACGATCGGTGGAGTTGCAGGCGATCATGCGCGAATGGCTGGGCGGATTACAATTCCCGCGCGGGGTGCGGGTGGGGGTTGATGTGGATCCTTATTCGTTTTTGTAATGCTCGTCAGCTCCGAATGAGGTTTGAGATTTGGGTTGACTATTGGGAATTATTGTGGTTACAAAAATATAGCGTGAGATCTGGCCAAACTCGCAAATTAAGCTCAGGCCATAAGCGAGTATTATGATTATGAAATTGGCTATTAACTTGAGAGGCTGGCAATGAAATTGGAATTCGTGACGAGGCCAAGCGCCAAACAACGCTTGATCGAAAGAGGGTTAGATTTCGCGACGTGCAAATGAGATTTTTGATGGAACCGAATACACCCTGCAAGATGACAGGGTCGATTATGGCGAAACTAGATTTAACACCTTTGGCTTTCTTGATGGTCGGCTTGTTGCGATTAACATGGACGATACGTGGTGGGTCCCGCAGGATAATATCGATGAGAAAATGCAATGACAGAGAACGAAAGTTGCGTTTAGAAGAAATCCTGGATTGATCCGGACGATGCGCCCGAATGGACGGAAGCAGATTTTCGCAGTGCTCAACTGTCGGTTGGCGGAAAAATAATCCGTGAAGCATCTGGCACTTACACCAAACCCGGGCGTCCGAAATCCGCTGATCCCAAGAAGCAGGTAACGCTGCGTCTCGATAGCATCGTGCTGGAAAAATTCCGCGCCATGGGGCCGCGTTGGCAGAGCCGGATTAATGCGGAACTGCGGAAGGCGCTGGGGCTTTAGCCCGCACTTCCCACCACCAAACAGGCCAGTGCGACCAGCAAACCGGCAAAGCGGTTGGAGCGGAATTTGTCGAGGGCGTCTGCGCCATCAGCCTTGAGCGACCCGACTTGCCAGCACAAATGCAACGCCGCAGGCAGCAAGGCAATCAGCGCGAGCCATTCCGGCCTGACACTCCACACGGCCAGCCCCCACCCGATCACCGCCAGTGTATAAAACAGCGCCACACCGCCGCGTATATTCTTGCCCAATCGCAAGGCGCTGGAACGGATGCCGACCAGCGCATCATCTTCGCGGTCTTGCATCGCATAGATGGTGTCATAGCCGATCACCCAGCAGATCGTTCCCGCATAAAGCCACAGCATTGCTGGCGCGATCTCGCTCCACACCGCCATCCAGCCCACCGGCGCGCCCCAGCTGAAGACCAGCCCCAGCCACGCCTGCGGCCACCAGGTGATGCGCTTCATAAACGGATAGGCGGCGACCAAGGCGAGGCTGGCGAGCGCGGTGAGTTGCGCTTCCCATCGCAATTGCAACAGGACAATCAGCCCGATCAGGCACAGCGAGACCAGCCAGCCCCAAGCCGCCTTCAGGCTGACCGCTCCACTTGCCAAGGGGCGGCTGGCAGTGCGTGCGACTTGTTTGTCGAGATCGCGGTCAACGATATCATTATAGACACAGCCCGCGCCGCGCATGGCGATGGCCCCCGCGAGAAGCCACAGGATCAGCGGCCATTGCTCCGCCGCCCCGCCCGCCAGTGCCACCCCCCACACACAGGGCCAGTATAACAGCCACCAGCCAATCGGCCGGTCAAAACGGGCGAGCAGGGCAAAGGGTCGAAGCTGCGCGGGCAGTAAGCCGACCAGTCCGCGATATTCGCTGTCGGGGAGGGGGTTGGTGTCCATGAACTTTCTCTGCACAAAAATCCCCCATTCGTCATCCTGAACTTGTTTCAGGATAATAACGCCCTGTTGTTATCCTGAAACAAGTTCAGGATGACGCCACCGTTCTAAGGCGTTAGTTGCCATCCTATGCCCGCTACCCCCTCCTATCCGCCGCACAGCACACCGCGCTTGTTCGTGGATCGAAACGTTGGCAGAGGGGCAAGACGTGCATGTCACCGGGCCGCAAGCGCATTATCTGCTCAATGTCATGCGGTTGAAAGCAGGTGCGCCGATCAAGCTGTTTGATGACCGCACGGGCGAATATCTGGCGACGGTTGCAAACGCGGGGAAGCGCGATCTGACTTTGACGGTCGAATCCCGGCTGCGACCGCGTGAACCCGTGCCCGATTTGTGGCTGTGTCAGGCACTGGTCAAGAAAGACCGGCTCGATTGGATTGCCGAAAAGGCTTGCGAATTGGGTGTGGCGCGGTTCCAGCCAGTGCTCACCGCGCGTTGCGTAGTGGACAAGGCAAAGGAAGAGCGGCTGCGCGCGCAAATGATTGAGGCCGCCGAACAATGTGAACGCACCGCACTCCCCGAAATCGCGCCGCTCGAAAAGCTTGGTGCGTTGCTGGCGAATTGGCCCGAGGGGCGGACTTTATATTTCTGCGACGAGCGCGGCGGAGAGAGGTTTGTCCCCAAACCCGGCCCTGCCGCAATCCTGATCGGCCCCGAGGGCGGCTTTACGCCGGAAGAAAATGCGGCAATCCGCGCCCATCCTGCGGCCATTGCGAGTATCGCTCGGCCCCCGCATATTGCGGGCAGATACGGCGGCGATTGCAGCCATTTCAGTGTGGATGGCGGCGTGCGGAGACTGGGGTTAATGAAAAGCCGAAGTCTGCGTTGATTTTACAATTCCAACCCCAGAAACACGGCACAATTTATCATTAATCAACCCTTTTTGGGCTACGTCAAATTTGTGTTGGATTTGAGCTATCGATCATCGGGCGCGGTATCGCGCATGGGCCATGTTTTTGTAAGTGCCATTTTGGCGTTAATAATGCTGTGCCTGCTGCCGACGCATCTACAGGCTCAAACAGTCACCCGGTACACAAATACCGCGGACAGCTCGACCGGAGAGATATCGAGTGCGGTGCCTTGCACGGCGGGCATCACATTCCAGCGCAATTTCATCGTCACCGAAGATTATAGCGTTCAGGATGTAAATTTGGGCGTTTTGATGGCGCATACCAATCGCAGTGATTACGGAATATATCTGCGATCTCCCGCCGGAAATTTTGTCACGGTCAAAAACAACACAATTGGCGGCAATGCAGACCATTTCAATGTGCTTCTCGACGATCAGGCCGCAGCCAATGTGAGCACGCATACCACAAATGATACCGCAACGGCAGGCACTATCGTGCCGGTTTATCAACGCAGATTCAGGCCATCCAACAGTATGAATACAACCTTTTTCGGTCAAAGTTCCTACGGTGCGTGGTCTCTGTTTATCTGTGATTTCGCGAATAACGGCGTGAATGGTACGTTTTTTCAAGCGGATCTGTACCTCACCGCGCCGCCTGCCAGCGCCGACCTTTCCCTGTCAAAAACGGTTGCTTCCAGTTCACCCACTTCGGCGGTTTACACCCTGTCTGTGACCAATTCGACTGGCTCGGTACAGACGGCATCGGGTGTAACGGTGCGCGATATCCTGCCCGGGGGCGTTAGCTATGTCAGCTCGTCGGGGACAGGCACCTATAACAATAGTACCGGAATATGGACGCTTGGGACCAACGTTGCCCCGGGTGCTACTGTGTCGATAGACATCGCCGTCAATATCACTGCGTCGTCTGGCACCACCATCGACAACACCGCACAGATTATGACGTCGTCTCAGACCGATCCCGATTCCACGCCAGGCAATGGCGTTACTACCGAAGATGATTATGCATCGCGGAGCTTCACCGTCGGTGGCCGGATACCCGGGGTTCCCCCCAGCATCGGCGGCATCTGCTCGGCTGCGGGTACAACGACGACCGTACTCGATTGGAACAACAACAGTTGGACGTCGGGAAGCACGACTGGCAGTGCAAATGTCGCCGGTCTGGGCATCGTCAATTTTTCGGTAGCGACGCAGGGCAGCTTTCTCTCTCCACTGGAGCTTTCAGTTGATAATAATGGCGGCTTTGGTAGCGCCGGGCGATCATTGTTTCAGAATATCGAATATACCAATATCAATCAGGTAACGACCACAACCGTCACCTTGCCCAATCCGGTGTCTGGCGTGCAATTCTTGGTTTTCGACGTTGACTATGCTGTAAGCGATTTCGCCGACAAGCTGACCGTAACCGGATCACTGGGCGGTGGCGCGCCCTTTAACGCCACACTGACCAGCGGAGCTAGCAACTATATTTCGGGCAATGCCGCGATTGGTGATTTAGGCGCGGGCAGCACGACGGCGGATGGCAATGTCGCTGTCACATTTTCTTCCCCGGTCGATACAATCAATATCGTCTATGGCAACCACAGCACGGCCCCGGCCGACCCCGATGGTCAGGCAATTTCGATCCACGACTTTACTTTTTGCAGGCCGATTGTCGATTTGAACGTTTCCAAAACCAGCAGTGTTGTGACTGATTTTATTAGCGCGGATAATCCAAAGGCCATTCCGGGAGCGATGATCCGCTATTGCATCCTCGTGCAAAATGTCGGGCAAACAACCGCGACATCGGTGGTTTCAATAGACAATATTCCGCCAGATGTGACTTTCGTACCGGGCAGCATGGCTTCGGGTACCAATTGTTCAACCGGGCTTGTGGCCGAAGACGATGATGCAATTGGCCCGAACGAAAACGATCCATTCGGGATGAATATCAGCGCGGCTACGGTTACCGGAACGGCGGCAACACTTGCACCCAGTACTTCCTTTGCGATGGTTTTTCATGCCATCGTCAATTAAACGCGCGGCTGCATATCTTTTCCATTGTAAATTTTCTGGCCTTACTATGTTAAATCTTTAACCTTCGGTTATCGAATTATGATAGGATACTTTATGTGATCACTGTCCGTTGCGAACCCAAGCTGGTGCATCCGCTCAACGGGATTTGGGCGAAGTTATGGCTTTCCGCCTTTTTTACGGCGTCCATGGTCATCGCTCCAATGGCGCACGCCCAAACGGTCAACCAATATTCGGCCGTCGATAATGCTCCAGGAGGCGCGATAACCGATTTGAGTTGCAACCTGTCAGCGGCATCGCAAATTGTCCGCACATTTGCCGTGCCAACCAATTATGCGGTCCGCGACGTCGACATTGGCATTCTACTCAATCACACCTACCGAAGCGATTTGCGGATATTCCTGTCATCGCCCGGCGGGAGCACCGTCAGTATATTGCCCTGGACCACCAACGCGCAAAGCGGCGACAATTTGAATGATCGGTTTAACGATGAGGCTGCTGCCGCTATCACTGCACATGTCGGCGGTGACGAAGACACGCTCACGCCGATACTGCCAGACTATTTGCACAGCTTTCGTCCGGCAAACCCGTTTACCGTCTTTGACGGGCAAAACGCAAACGGCACATGGACTTTACGGATTTGTGATGCGGTTGGGACCGATACGGGCAATTTCCAGCGCGCCGATCTTTTTATTACCCAGCCCGCGCTTACCGTCGCCAAATCATCCAGCGTTGTCAGCGACACCATCAGCGGATCAAATCCAAAGGCGATCCCGGGGGCTGTCGTTCGCTATTGCGTGTTGATGACGAATACAGATAGCATTGCCATGATCAATGTAACTCCAAGCGATACGATGCCGCCCGATACCGTTTTTGTGCCGGGAAGCATCAGATCCGGTACGAGTTGCGCTGGGGCGTCAACGGTAGAGGATGATAACAATAGCGGTGCGGATGAAAGCAATCCTTTTGGCGCGTCCATTGCCGGCTCCACTGTTACAGGCGCGGCTGCAACTCTGGCCGCCGGGGCCTCCTTCGCCATGGTTTTCGATGTCATTGTAAACTGACTTGCCGCCGTGAAGCGGTGACCCTAAAGCGCATCCATGAGCACAAAAACAGTTTCGAATCGCAACGATCCTGTGATCGAAAGCCGCGTGCAATTGATCGCAGCGATGGCGAAGGGCGAAAAACCGAAAGACGCGTGGCGGATCGGCACCGAGCATGAAAAATTCGTCTATTGCACCGGCGATCACCACGCCCCTTCCTATGAAGAACCGGGCGGCATCAACGATCTGTTGATGGCGATGACGGAATTTGGCTGGGAACCGATTGAGGAAGGCGGCAAGGTTATCGCGCTCAAAGGCAGCGATGGCGCGGTCAGCCTGGAGCCGGCAGGTCAACTCGAACTCTCCGGCGCGCCGCTTGAGAATCTGCACCAGACCTGCGCCGAAACCGGGCGGCATTTGAAGCAGGTGAAGTCCATCGGAGCGAAGACGGGCAAAGGTTTCCTCGGGATGGGTCTGTGGCCGGACAAGACCCGTGCAGAACTGCCGATCATGCCCAAAGGGCGCTATGCGATCATGCTCGATCACATGCCGCGCGTGGGCAGCATGGGGCTGGATATGATGCTCCGCACCTGCACGATCCAGGTCAATCTGGATTATTCAAGCGAAGCCGACATGGTGAAAAAATTCCGTGTGGGGCTGGCGTTGCAACCTTTGGCCACCGCGTTGTTTGCCAATTCACCATTTCTGGAAGGAAAGCCCAACGGCTTTCTATCGTATCGCAGCCATATCTGGTCCGATACCGATCCGGCGCGGACGGGGATGTTGCCCTTCGTATTTGAAGACGGTTTCGGCTATGAACGCTATGCCGATTATATGCTGAATGTGCCGATGTATTTCGTCTATCGCGACGGCAAATATATCGATGCCGCCGGGCTTTCGTTTCAGGATTTCCTGAAAGGCGAGCTTTCTGTTTTGCCCGGCGAACGCCCCCGCGCGTCCGATTGGGAAGACCATATGTCCACCGCCTTCCCCGAAGTGCGGTTGAAAAGTTTCCTCGAAATGCGCGGTGCCGATGGTGGCCCGTGGAACCGCATTTGCGCGCTTCCGGCATTCTGGGTCGGATTGCTTTACGATCAAGCCGCGCTTGATGCGGCGTGGGATGAAGTGAAGCATTGGAGTATGGAAGAGCGCGAAACACTGCGTAATGCCGTGCCGAAAATGGGGCTGAAAGCGCCAATCCCGGGCGGAAAGACCTTGCTCGATATTGCCGGGCGCATCCTCGACATTTCCTCAGCCGGCCTTGCCGCGCGCAACCGGCTGAACGCCAGTGGTGATAACGAAACCGGCTACCTCGATCCGCTGCGCGAAGTGGTGGCAAGTGGAAAGACGCCGGCAGAGGTGCTTTTGGACAAATATCATGGCGAGTGGAATGGTGATCTGAACCGCATTTATGACGAGATGAGTTTTTAGACCGAGGTGCCTAAATTTGCGGAGGTTTAAATGTTTCCTTCAGCGCTCAAGACAAAAATCATAACTCCGAAACTCGCGGAGACGTGTACGTTCTACGTCACATGTCTCGGTATGAGGATTGTCGAGGAGTGGCAGGAAGCGGATGACGTCGGCTGTATCCTCGCCCTAGAAAGCGATGGTCGCGAGGCGTTTTTGGAAATATACGAAGGAAAGCAAGCCCACAATTTTTCTGGGCTGAGTTTGCAGTTTAGAACCGAGAATCTCTCGGCGTTCAGGGCGAGTTTGCCGGAGACTTTCGAATATAGCGGACCCGTCGTGAGGCCGTGGGGGAGCAACTATCTCTACCTTACAGACCCAAATGGCATATCCGTTGTTGTGTTCGACGGCGGTTTCTAGCGCCTCAACTCCATTGTCCCGCAGAAAAATTCCTTTCCTACACTCAGGTGGCCTATCGAATCCCTTGCCCCGAATCTCCAATTCGGCGCTAAAGGCGCTGCACTTCGCTTCGGCGGAGCCTGCAGGAGTTTAGCTCAGTTGGTAGAGCATCGGTCTCCAAAACCGAGGGTCGTGGGTTCGAGTCCCCCAACTCCTGCCATTCGCTTTCGATGACCGAGAGCCTGCCGAAATCCACCGTTGCCCGCTATGCCACCGCCTTGGGGCCGGTCGCGTTGTTGAGCCTGCCCTTTTCGGTCTATCTGCCGCCTTTTATCGCGGCGGGCGGCGTTATTCCGATTGCGCTGGTCGGCCTGATCTTTTCATTGAGCACCTTGTGGGATGGCATTGTCGATCCGCTGATCGGCAACATGATCGATCGCAAGTCAAAGGGTGATGCCCCGCACCGGCGCTGGATGCGGATTGCGGCGTTTCCGCTTTCGATTTTATTGCCGCTGCTGGTGATCTGGGGCGATGATTTGCAATTCTGGATGCTGTTGCCGTTGCTGTTGATATTTTATTCGAGCACGAGCCTGTACGATGTCGCGCATCTTTCCTGGGGGGCGGCGCTGGCGAAAAGTCCGGATGATGGCGTGCGGCTTTTTGGCAACCGGCAGTTTGCGGAAAAGATCATCTTGGTGGCCGGCTTTGCTTTACCCGCCTTGGCGCAGGCGTTTATCCCCGGGATTGATCTGCAAGGGCGGATATTGGCCTATGCCAGCCTGTTTATCGTGTTGATGCCGCTGTCGTTGCTCATGATCGCGCGGCTTCCCACGCGCCCCATTATGCCCGAACCGGGGATCGGCTGGCGCAAAGAGATTGCGGCAAGCCTTGGCTCACCCATTTTGCTCCAGCTGTTGTCGGTCCAGTTTCTCGGTGCCTTTTCCTTTGGGGCGATGAGTGCGCTTTTCATCTTTTTTGCCGATGGCTATCTGAAGCTTGATTCAAAGGGGGCGTTGTTGCTGTTTGGCGTCTTTGTGGGCGGCGCGCTGTTCACGCCGCTGTGGACATATGCCGCGCGCCGCTTGGGCAAGCCGCAGACGATGATCTTCAACTGCGTCTGGCTGGTCTCGATCATGCTGACAGGGTTGGCCGTGCCGCCCGGGCAATTTTGGGTGTCGATGGTTTTCGCCATCTTTCTTGGGTCAGGGTTCATGGGACTGATTTTTGTTCATGGCATGGCGAGCGATTTCGTTCCGCATGACAGGATACAATGCGGACGGGATCGCACGGCATTTCTCTATGCGATGCTCAATCTGCTGCAGAAAATGGGAAATGCCAGCGCGGTTGCCATTGCCTATGCCTGTTTGGGGGCATTTGGCTTTGATGCGACAAGGCCGGGTGAAAGTGCGGACGTGATCCGAACATTGTACATTGCTTTACCCGCAGCAGGATGGAGCGTCATGATCGTGGTCTTGCTGTTTCTGCAACGCCACGCAATCGTGAACCAAAAGCGGGGCAAAGCGCCTAATCTTCCCTTGCCTTGATCCGAATCCGGCTCTAAGGCCCTAGTCTTTCCGAAATCGGAACCCTATATCGCTCCCGGCAACCTTCCGAGAGCGATGGCGGCTACCCGAAAGACGCGAAACGAGGATAGTATAAATGGCGAAATCAAGCCCCGGCGAATTCATCCGGCAGGTCCGCACCGAAGTGGGCAAGGTCGTGTGGCCGACGCGCAAGGAAACCACGCAAACCGCGATCATGGTGCTGATCTTCACGATCATCCTCGCCATTTTCTTTTTGGGCGTCGATGCGGTGTTCGCAACCATCGTTAAAGAATTGCTCGCCATCGCGCAATAAGCGCTGGGGCAGGGCAGAGCAAAACATCAGGGATTTGAGAGACTAAACATGGCACGCTGGTATATCATTCACGCTTATTCGGGCTTTGAAAACAAGGTGCGGGATCAGATCCTGTCCGAAGCGGAGCGCAAGGGCCTGTCCGCGCTGGTCGAGGCCGTCGAAGTGCCGACCGAACAGGTCACCGAGGTCCGCCGTGGCAAGAAGGTGAAGGCCGAACGCAAATTCTTCCCCGGCTATGTGCTCGCCAAGCTGAACATGAACGACGATGTTTATCACTTGGTGAAAAACACACCCAAGGTGACAGGCTTTCTCGGCGCGAACAACAAACCGCAGCCGATCACCGAAGCCGAAGCCGCGCGCATCCTGAATACCAAGGAAGAGCTCGCCGCCGCGCCCAAGAAACGCGTCACCGTGGAATATGAAATCGGCGATCAGGTTAAAGTTTTGGACGGGCCCTTCGCCAGCTTTAACGGCGTGGTCGAGGAGCTGGATTTCGACAAGAACCGCGTCAAGGTTTCGGTTTCAATCTTTGGTCGCGCGACGCCGGTCGAGCTCGATTTCGAGCAGGTCGAATTGATGAAATAATCCAGCGGGCCACGGCCTGCTTGATTTCGGCGCGTATTTGCCCTAGGCGCGCGCCTTCCCGAAGCTTTGTTGAGTTGGGAAAACCGTGCGGGAGGCTTTCGTAAGATCGCTGTTCGACCGCTTAATTTGACCCGCCTTCGCTTCGGCTATGGCGGGGAAAGAATGAAAGGAGGCCAATCATGGCCAAGAAAATTGACGGCTATATCGGCCTGCAAGTACCCGCAGGCTCAGCCACCCCGTCGCCGCCAATCGGCCCTGCATTGGGTCAACGCGGTGTGAACATCATGGAATTCTGCAAGCAGTTCAATGCTGCGACCGCTGACATGGAAAAAGGCACGCCGATCCCCACCAAGATCACCGTGTTTTCGGATAAGAGCTTTACCTTCATCATGAAGGCGCCTCCCGCGACCTATCTGATCAAGAAGGTCCTCGGCCTGAAATCGGGTTCGAAAGAGCCCGGAAAAATCACCGCAGGCAAGATCACGCGCAAGCAGCTTGAAGAAGTTGCCACGCTGAAAATGGCCGATTTGAACGCGAACGATATGGACGCGGCAGTGAAAATTATCGCAGGTTCGGCTACGGCCATGGGCCTCGAAGTGGTGGAGGGCTGAACCCATGGCTAAGCTGACCAAAAAAGCAAAATCGCTGAGCACGCTTGACCGCGAAGCTTCTCTACACCGTCAATAACGCGATCAAGACGATCAAGGAACTGGCGACCGCCAAGTTTGACGAAACGATCGAAGTTGCGCTGAACTTGGGCGTCGATCCCCGCCATGCGGACCAGATGGTTCGCGGCATGGTCTCGCTGCCCGCAGGTACCGGCAAAGACATGAAAGTCGCCGTGTTTGCACGCGGTGACAAAGCCGAAGCGGCAACCGCTGCCGGGGCTGACAAGGTTGGTGCCGAAGATCTGATGGAAGATATGCTCGCGGGCAATCTGAACTATGACCGCGTGATCGCAACGCCCGACATGATGGGCATCGTTGGTCGTTTGGGTAAAACACTGGGTCCAAAGGGCCTGATGCCAAACCCGAAGCTGGGCACGGTTACCATGGACGTTGCCGCTGCGGTAACCGCAGCGAAAGCAGGGCAGGTTGAATTCCGCGTTGAAAAACAGGGGATCATCCACAGCGGCATTGGCAAGAAGAGCTTTTCCGACGCCGATCTCCGCAGCAATTTCGACGCGCTCGTCGATGCGGTGATCAAAGGCCAAGCCATCGGGATCGAAGGGCAAATATGTCCGCAAGATCGCCGTCAGCTCGTCGATGGGCCCGGGCCTGAAGGTTGACGTGGCGGATGTTGCCGGCGCTTAAGCCTGACACATTACGAGTTTGAAAAGGGCCGGGGCGGAAACGCTCCGGCCTTTTTTATTGCGTTTTGCGCGATTAGCCGTTATGACTATCTAGTTGGTCATCGGGAGCCGGTCCATGGAGAGTTACAGCCTTGCCGACGCAAAAGCGCGCCTTTCTGAGCTTATTGATCGGGTCGAAGCCGGTGAGGAAGTGGAAATTACGCGGCGCGGTAAGCTGGTTGCGCGGATCACACCACCGCAGCGCAAGTTGAAACCGATTGACCTCGCCCAACTTAAAGCACTGACAGATAGTTTGCCGATGGCCAGTAAAAGCGCGGTTGAGTTGATTCGCGAAATGCGGGATTCGGGTTATTGAGCTTTTATTTCGATACCAGCTTTGCCGTTACCATATTCACTGCCGAGGAACGCACTCCTTTGGCTCAGGCTTGGATAGCGGAGCATATCGATCAAGAGTTTTATATCAGCGATTGGACCAAAGCCGAATTTTCCAGCGCGTTGTCGATGAAAATCCGGACCGGCGCTCTGACGCTGGAAACCAGAGCAAAAGTGCTTTCCGACTGGCGTGTGTTTGAAGCCGCGAGTTTGGGCAACGTCGCGGTCTCGCCAGAAGATTTTTTGACTGCCACACGCTATTCGGATCGGCACGAATTGTCCCTGCGTGCCAGCGATGCGCTACACATTGCTATCGCCTATGGGGCGGGATTGACTTTGGTCACGCTCGACAAGCGCATGGCCAAAGCGGCGCTGGAATTTGGAGTACCGGTTGCAGAGTTCTTCGCAGATTAACAAAGCAATAGAGTGCCCGCAGCACCGCCCAAGCCATCAACCAATCGCCTTATACAGGCTGAACAAACTCGTCGCGGTCAACACCACGCCCACCATCGTCATCAATGCCTTGGGCGGCACGCGTTTGGCGATGTAGCCGCCAAAGGGCGCTGCAATTAATCCGCCCAAAAGCAGCCCGCCCGTTACCAGCGTGAAAGCCTCCAACCCGATGGTGAGGATGAAAGTTATCGAAACTGAAAAGGTGAGCAGAAATTCGGCCGTGTTCACCGTGCCCACAGTCTTGCGCGGATCGGTGCCCTGGATGAGCAGGTTTGATGTCACCACCGGCCCCCAGCCCCCGCCACCCGATGCATCCAGAAAGCCGCCTACCAATCCCAAAGGAATGGTGACTTTGGCGTCCTTCGCCTTGGGCATGGTCGGATAAGTCAGCGCCTTATACAGCAGGTAAAAGCCGATACCCGTGAGATAAGCCATCACAAAAGGCCGCGCCACCGATCCGTCGATATTGGACAAAATATAGGCTCCGGCAACACCGCCCACGATTCCGGGCAAAGCAATGCGCGCAAACAGCCGCCAATCGACATTGCGGTGAAGAATATGGCTCATTCCCGAAGCGCCGGTGGTAAACATTTCCACCAGATGCACACCCGCAGAGGCGCGAGCGGGCGGCACACCCATCACGCTAACCAGCAAGGTCGAGGAAATCACGCCAAAGGCCATGCCCAATGCTCCGTCGATAATCTGTGCAGCGAAGCCGATAAAAATATAAGGGGCCATCGCGTGCCAGTCTATCTGGGCAATAAAATCCAACATCGGCGAATCCTTCGCACCTCGTCCTCTCCTGTGCGTTGGCTATGCGGCGACGGAGATGCGCGCAATGTATATGTTGCTTTGCCCTACGAAACCGCAGCTTTATCGTGCCAATTTGCTAAAGCCCATTGTTTCGGTCTATGGGCACTTCTGCTATCGTCGACCGCGACGGAAATTTGAGGTGTTGATCGGGCCCAAATCCTAAAATGGATGGGCCCGCTGCGCACAACGGTTTTTCTGACACGACCCTGGCTTCCCCGTGCGGCGCTGTTGCTGCGCGGTAACCTGTTTCGTGAAAGGAACATCCCATGCCAACAGGCACTGTAAAATTTTTCAATACCGACAAAGGCTATGGCTTTATTGCACCCGATGACGGCGGCAATGACAGCTTTGTGCACATTTCTGCTGTTCAAGCGGCCGGCATGATGACGCTCGATAAGGATCAGCGTCTGAACTACGAAGTCGAAAACGGCAAGAACGGCAAAGCTTCGGCTGTAAACCTCTCGGCTGCCGACTAAGCCTTGGCAAAAGAAGAGCTGCTAACGCTCGAAGGGGTGATCGACGAAATTTATCCGGACGGGCGCTTTGGCGTCATGCTGGAAAATGATCACCGAATCATCGCTTACACGGCGGGGAAGATGCGGAAATTCCGCATCCGCTCCGTCGTGGGCGATCGGGTCCATGTTGAAATGACGCCCTATGACCTGTCCAAAGGCCGGATTGTTTTCCGCGAACGGACACCAGGCGTGGGGCCAACTGCGCGCGGCGTGAAGCGGCGCTAGAAAAGGAAGCCATGGCTACCGTGTCATTTTACCGCGAACGCGCGGAACAGGCACAGCGCGACGCCGATCAGGCGACGCTCGATAATGTTCGCGAACGCCACTTGGTCGCGCGCGACACTTGGATCGATATGGCCGACAAAGCCGAGGGCGTGATCCTGACGCGTGAAAAGAATGAAGCCGAAAAAGCCGCCGCCAATATCGAGAATTCTTTGTTGCAGGCGGTTTGAACAACCGGTAATTCTATACGGATCGGGGCGACGCAACCTCCCGATCAAGCCTTTAAGGCCCAAGCGTTGCAGACCATACCGCTTTTTGGCGGTGCAGGAGCTTGGCCGTGACTTAAAATGTAATCCCTTCATTGGGCGATCTCACCCGATTGTTTGGCAAGATCGGGCTGATCAGTTTTGGCGGGCCTGCGGGCCAGATCGCCCTGATGCACGACGAGATTGTCGAAAAACACCAATGGGTGCCCGAAGAGGAATATCTTCAGGCGCTGAACCTGTGCCATTTATTACCCGGGCCAGAGGCGCAGCAGCTGGCCGCGTGGATCGGCTGGCGACTGCACGGCACGCTGGGCGGATTGATCGCAGGGTTGCTGTTCGTGCTGCCTGGCGCGCTGGTGATGCTTGCGCTTTCCGCACTCTATGTGCTGGCGTGGGAGGTCAGCTGGCTGGCGGGGATGTTCTTGGGGATCAAGGCTGCTGTGCTGGCGATTGTCGCCCAAGCGTTGATCCGTATTGCAGGGCGGGCGCTTAATTCAAGGGCAAAACAGGTATTAGCGGCGGTGGCTTTTGTGTTGTTGTTCTTGTTCAACGCGCCGTTTCCGCTGGTATTTTGGGGGCGGGGATTATCGGCGCGTGGTTGGCGAAAACAAACCCTGATAGTTTGAAATTGAAACTGGCCAGTGCCGCACCCGACATGCCGCGCGAACCGATCTTGCCACACATCCTGAAAACCATCGCCATCTGGGGCAGCATCTGGGCCGCCCCCATGGTGTTGATTTACGCCACATTGGGCCCGGACCATGTGCTGTGGGATGTCGGCGCCTTTTTCTCGCAACTCGCCGTCGTCACCTTTGGCGGGGCTTATGCGGTGCTCGCCTATATGGCGCAGGAGGCGGTGACGGGCTTTGCATGGCTGAACGCGGGCGAGATGGCCGACGGGCTGGGCCTTGCGGAAACCACGCCGGGGCCTCTGATTTTGGTGACGCAATTCACCGGCTTCCTCGCTGGCTTTCGTTCGCCCGCGCCGTTCGACGCTTGGACGACCGGGATCATGGCCGCAGCACTCACCACATGGGTCACCTTTGCGCCATGTTTCCTTTGGATATTCGCCCTTGCCCCCGCCATGGAGCGCCTGCGCAGGCTGACATGGTTGCAGGGAAGTCTCTCCGCCATCACCGCCGCCGTTGTTGGTGTAATTGCCAATCTCTCGCTATGGTTCGCGCTGCATGTGCTTTTCGCGCAAGTCGGTGAACAGCATCTCGGCCCCGTACGCATCTATTGGCCCGAATGGTCCAGCTTTGATTGGCGGACATTAGTGATCGGCGCAGGGGCGGCAGTGCTGCTGTTCAGGTTTAAGCTGAATATCATCAAGATGTTGGCGGTTGCGGCGGTTGCGGGGATGTTGGTTCAACAATTTTAAGCGAGGACACGGATATGGCAGAATTGACACGGCGCACGGCAATGGGAGCGATGGCGACTGCCGCGATTAGCACTGCGGTTTCGGCAGCGGAAACAACCATCATGGCAACTCCCGCCACGGCCTTCGCTGGACAGCACAAGCCTGTGCCTTTGCATTTCGATCCGGCAAAACTGGTTGGCCTCTCGGAAAAGCTGATCCGTTCGCATTGGGAAAATAACTACCAAGGCTCGGTCAGGGCGCTCAATATGATTGAGGGCCGGCTGGCGGCCGCGATGGCGGACAAGGATTTTCCAGCCGTGGTCTATGGCGGATTGAAGCGCGAGCAACTGCACCGGACAGGCTCGGTCGTTTTGCACGAACTCTATTTCGGAGCGCTTGGCGGAAATGGAGCGGCGGGCGGGGACATCAAAGCTGCGCTTGCCGCATCGCACGGTTCGTTTGCGGCGTGGGAAGCTGAATTTCGCCGCACAGCAATGGCACTCGCCGGAGGATCGGGTTGGTGCGTTTTGGCTTTTGACCTGCATAGCCGCTCGTTGCATAATTATTGGGCGTCGGATCATATGCACCAACCTGCAACCGGTATCCCTTTGCTCACCCTCGATATGTACGAGCATAGTTTTCACGTCGATTATGGCAGCGCGGCGACCAAATATGTCGATGCCTTCATGCTGAATGTGGATTGGGCAGTGGTTGATGCACGGTATCGGGCGGTGAAGGATGTGGTGTTGAACGCCCCGCTCCCTGCTTGACTTCCCCCCACATCCTGCTATCCGCCCCCTGGACCGAGGGGCTTGCCTCTCATGTCACCGTCCGAGACAGTTGGTGAGGGGGATTTGCCTCTCTTAATTTCCAGCCTAGGCGGGGATAGACATTCACCGGCGCTTTTTGCGCCCGGCCTTTGCCTTTGTGCACAGGCCAAGAACCTTCCCCACGGACTAATAAGCGGATCGCCCCCCGGGCGTTTCGTCAATTCGTGTCGGGTTGGCCCTTAAAAAGCTATCCCTTGTGATGGAGTAATGCATGAACCGTTCTGAAAAGACCGATGCGGTTGCCGTGCTGAACGCAACTTTTAACGAGTTGGCTGTTGTCGTCGTCACCCGCAATCTGGGTTTGACGGTGGCGCAATCAACCGATCTTCGTAACAAGATGCGCGATGCCGGTGCCCATTACCGGGTTTCCAAGAACCGCCTTGCCAAAATCGCACTTGCAGACACGCAGTATCAACCGCTCATCGATTTGCTGACCGGTCCTACTGCGCTTGCCACATCGGGTGATCCGGTTGCCGCCGCTAAGGTTGCTGTCGAATTTGCCAAAACCAACGACAAGTTAGAAATTGTCGGCGGCGCGATGGGCGATACTGTTCTGGACGTCGATGGTGTCAAGGCTCTGGCTTCGTTGCCGTCGCTCGATGCACTGCGCGCCAAGCTGATCGGCCTTATCCAGGCCCCGGCTACCAAGGTTGCACAGGTTATCGTTGCGCCAGCAGGACAGCTGGCCCGCGTTTTTGGTGCCTACGCAGCGAAAGAAGCTGCTTAAATCCTTTTAACATCCCCCGCGGGGCGAGCGATCTCGCGGGTAGAAATAGCAAGAAATTGGAGTGTTTTTAATATGGCTGACATTGCAAAGCTCGTTGAAGAACTGAGCAAATTGACCGTTCTCGAAGCGGCTGACCTTTCCAAGGCTTTGGAAGAAGCATGGGGCGTTTCGGCTGCCGCTGCTGTGGCTGTTGCTGGCCCGGCTGCTGAAGCTGGTCCGGCTGCTGAAGAGCAGACCGAATTCGACGTGATCCTGACCGGCGACGGCGGCAACAAGATTGCTGTCATCAAGGAAGTCCGCGCAATCACACAGCTTGGCCTCACGGAAGCCAAGTCGCTGGTTGAATCGGCTCCTAAAGCCATCAAGGAAGGCGTTAACAAAGCCGAAGCCGAAGAAATCAAGGCGAAAATCCTTGCTGCTGGCGGCACCGTAGAAGTGAAGTAATTCACTTCGCGTCAAGCGAACAAGTTTTCCCTGACGGGGGAAAAGGGAAGGGCGGTCCAGCAATGGGCCGCCCTTTTTCCGTTTGGGCACGATTGGGGTCTTTGACCTTGACCTACTCTTAAGCGGCCATCCCCAACATAAAATCGACGTGCACTGCGTCATAGGGAAAGATCACGCCTTTCCCAGAGCGGTCGATCACGCCTGCGGCCAATAGCGCATGAACATCACCATGCACCGCTTTCACATCGCGGCCCACGCGGCGGGCAACTTCGCGGATGGAAAGTTCGCCTTGGCCGGTCATGGCTTCCAAAATTTCGGTGCGTTTGGGGCTGAGTGTTTTCCACATCTGTTCAACCGACAGAAAAGAGATGCGGTTGCCCTGAGGTTCTCCCCGAAACGCCGCGGCCAGACGGGACTTGACCTCATCGAGCGACGAAACGCCGACTGTTACGATATTGCTCATCGCTGCCTCCATATCTGTACATCACTTAAAAAATCGCGTTGCAATTGCTCCAGCCCTTTAAACGCATAATCCGTTTCGGTCGCACCCAGATGCTTGTGATCGCCCTTTCCGGCTTCATTGTCGTAACGCATCACGCAGACATTCAGGTGCACAAGCGCCAGACTATATTTGTAGATATGCGTACTTCCCGCGAGTGGCTTTGGCAATTTCCAGACGACCATTTCGACAAAGCTGTCATCATCCAGCGAAATCCGCTCCCGTACTATGGATTTCGCCATCATGTTGGAGTTTATACCATCATCGTGCATTGTTGTCAATCGGTCCAACAAGTGCCATCGACCATCCCCCTTGCATTCCCGCCCAATCCCGCCTAATGGCCCCGCTCCCCAAGGGGAATTTTGAAAGCCGGAGGGGCGTATGCATGGTGCTGCGTCAGCGATCGGTCAAGAACAAGGAAAACGCCCATGCCGTTGTACGAGCATGTTTTTTTGGCGCGTCAGGACCTGTCACAGGCCCAGGTTGATGCGCTGGCAGAAAATGCCACCAAAATCGTCGAAGAGAATCAGGGCAAGGTTGTAAAGACCGAAACCTGGGGTCTTCGCAGCCTCGCCTATAAAATCCAGAAGAACCGCAAGGCGCATTTCGTGATGCTCGATCTCGATGCATCCGGCCCCGCCATTGCCGAACTGGAGCGCCAGACGCGGATGAACGAAGACATCATGCGTTACATGACCGTCCGCGTTGACGAACATGAAAAAGGCCCTTCGGTCATGATGCGGAAAAACGAACGCAGCGACCGCCCCGAACGCGGTGGCTTTGGCGACCGTCCTGATCGTGGACCCGCGCCCTGATCGTGGTGATCGCGGTGACCGCCCCGAACGCGCGCCGCGCGCCCAAGAGGAGATTTAAGCCATGGCACGTCCTTTTTTCCGCCGCCGCAAATCCTGCCCCTTTTCGGGCAAGGAAGCCCCGCAAATCGATTATAAAGACGTCCGTCTGCTTCAGGGTTATATCTCTGAACGTGGCAAGATCGTCCCCAGCCGCATCACTGCCGTTTCGGGCAAGAAGCAGCGCGAACTTGCGCAAGCCATCAAACGCGCCCGTCATCTGGGCCTGATGCCCTATATCGTGAAGTAAGGAGAGAACCCCATGGAAATCATCCTGCTTGAACGCGTCGAAAAGCTCGGGGCTATTGGCGATGTCGTCACTGTGAAGGACGGCTATGCCCGTAACTTCCTGTTTCCGAACAAAAAAGCGCTTCGTGCCAACGCCGCAAACCGCAAGGTTTTTGAAGCCAATCGTGCCAAGATCGAGGCGGACAATGCCAACCGTCGCGGCGATGCCGAAAGCCATGCCAACAATGTTGAAGGCAAGCAGATCATCCTGATCCGCGCCGCTTCCAACACCGGCCAGCTTTATGGTTCGGTTTCGGTGAACGACATTGTCGAACGGCCTGAACGCGCAAGACGCCAAGGTTGCCAAGGCGATGATCGTGCTCGGACGTCCGATCAAGACTCTGGGCGTGTTCGACGTTCGCGTCATTTTGCACCCCGAAGTTTCGGTGATCGTCTCGGTCAACGTCGCCCGTTCGGACGATGAAGCAGAGCTTCAGAAAACCGGCGTCAATGTGATCGACCAGATGTTCGAAGACGATCAGGCCGAAGTCGCCAGCCCAAGCCATCGAAATGGCCGAAGCCCGCGAAGCCGCCGCTGACGAAGCCGATGAGGCCGACGCAGCGCGGATCGAAAAGCTGAAAGCGGAACAAGCCGCGGCGAAAGCTGCTGAAGCTGAAAGCGAAGGCCTGTCTGCGGATGCCGGCGACGACGCTTAAACGTCTGCGCCAGTCATAAATAAAAGGCCGCCCTGTTGAAAGACAGGGCGGCCTTTTTTGTTATGGTTTTAAAGAAATGCGCTGATAGAAAGTGGCAATGGGTTCGGAGGGGCTGTTCGCAATGACAGCAATATCAGTATTGAAGTTATTGGCCGCATTGCATTTTTTCTCTCGGTTCCCCAATTTACTGTTCATGCCGCTCCACCGCTCAGTGCGTATGGAGAACTGCCGGGATTCGAACGTGCCGCAATTTCGCCCTCAGGAGATCGCATCGCGACTGATCATAACGATCAACGGCAAGCGGACATTAGTACTGACTGATAAGGGCAAAGTGCTGCGCGCGATTGAATTGGCCGAAATCAAAGTGCGCGATATCGAATGGGCAAATGATGCGCAGGTCCTTGTTGATTATTCGCAAACCGAAAATCTTGATGGCTTTACGGCAGACAAAGCCGAATTTTACCGCACCTTTGTTATCCCTGTCGGTGCCAATACGCCGCAAGTCATATTCGCCAAGCAAAAGGGTATCGCCAGCGCCACCTTTGGATGGCACGGTATCCGTGAAGTGGATGGCAAAACTTTTGGCTTTTTCGGCGGTGTGCCCATGGAGGAAACTGCCGGGCCTACTGGCGCGAAAGAATATTATTTTGCGGGCGGATGGCCGGCTTTATATAAAGTTGATCTGTCCAATATGAAGACCGAGCGGTTGTCCGTCAGACCCTCCGAGGGCACCCAGCATGACTATTTGATCGATGCCAAAGGAACATTGGCCGCCAAGCTGATATTTGCCCAGCAGAGCGGTAACTGGCGCATATTGAACGCGAACAGCGACGAAATTGCCCGGGGTGTAAGCAAACAGGGCGGTGTCAGTCTGTTGGCTTTTGGCAAGGGCGGTGCCAGCCTCATATTTCGCCGAGAGGATGAAGACACCTGGCCCGACGATTTTTTGAAGTGCCCTTGACTGGCGGGGAGGCCATTCCAATTTTGGGTGAAGTCGATATTGATCGCTTTTACATCCACCGCCGCACGGGCGTGTTGATGGGCTATCTCGAAATGGAAAGGACCGAAAACGCAATTCTTCGATCCGGTGCAGGACAAGAAAATCGGTAAAATCGCCAAGGCATTTCCAAAGCTTCGACGGGAAATGGTTGATTGGAACCCGGCTTTGTCCAAGGTGCTAGTTATAACCGATGGCAACGGCGATTCCGGTACATGGTGGAGGTGGACCTGAATGCACTCGCCGCGAAACCTGTTGGTTTTGAACGCCCGGAAATTAACGCTCCCGATGTTGGCGCGATCAGCACTGTCGCCTATAAAGTCTGCCGACGGGCTGGATTTAGAGGGCATATTGACGCTGCCTGTGGGTAAGGGATCAAAAAACCTGCCCATCATCATGTTTCCGCACGGCGGCCCCACAGCGCATGACGAACCCCGTTTCGATTGGTGGGCCCAAGCGCTGGCTTCGCGTGGCTATGCGGTGTTCCAGCCCAATTTCCGCGGATCGACCAACAAGGATGCGGCCTTTATTGAGGCCGGGCACGGCGAATGGGGTCGCAAGATGCAAAGCGACATTTCCGATGGACTGTCGTATCTGGCGGCGCAAGGGATTGTCGATCCGAAACGCGCCTGTATCGTTGGGGCAAGCTATGGCGGATATGCGGCACTTGCCGGAGTCACGTTGCAAAAGGGCCTATATCGCTGTGCAATTTCGGTTGCAGGAGTCAGCGATCTGCAGATGATGGTGAGTACCGACATTCGCGAAAGCGGTAGCAATCCTGTACTGATTCGCAATCTACGCGCAGAAATCGGAAAGGGCCGGGAATTGAGAGACGTCTCGCCCCGCCGCTTTGCTGCACAAGCCGACGCGCCGATCCTGCTGATCCATGGCAAGGACGATGTCGTTGTTCCCTATAGGCAAAGCACGGTTATGGCCGATGCGCTGAAGGATGCCGGAAAACCGCATGAATTGGTAACGCTTGACGGCGAAGATCACTGGCTTTCAAAAAGCGCGACGCGACAACGGATGTTGGAAGCCGTCGTCACGTTTGTGGAAAAACATAACCCGCCGAAATAGGATGGGTTCTCCCCACCAGCTTCTCCGCCGAAGTTACCGCCCAAGCCATCGAAATAGCCGAAGCCCGCGAAGCCGCCGCCGATGAAGCCGATGATGCCGATGCCGCGCGGATCGAAAAGCTGGAAGCGGAGCAAGCAGCGGCGAAAGCTGCAGGGGCCGAAGGTGCTGGCCTGTCTGCGGATGCTGGCGACGACGCTTAATCGCGATTCGCCTTAACCGACATTGAAAGGCCGCCCCGTTGATCGACTGGGGCGGCCTTTTTTTGGCGAAAAGGTGTTCCGGGCGCAGCGGGGGAGGATAGTGCTGCGCCCGAAAACCTGTGCCTATTGGACGCAAACCTCGATGTTGCCTGCGGCATCGCCATGCGCTGGATTGTCGGTGACGCCAACGGCACCGGCCCAGCTGTTTACGGGTGAAACAAAATCACCAGGGATTACGGAAGATCCAAGACTGAGATAGGGCTGACCAGCCTTGGCGCGCCAAGTATCAACGGGATTCGTGGTAACATGATTGCTAGGGACGCTGAAAAACCGAAAGTGGCGGTTGTTCATCGATAATAGAAAATTGTCGGTTCTGGGTTGTGTGCTGACGGGAATGGTTTGAACCGACTTGGTTTCCGCCGGTTTCACGTTGAAAGCGGGAACTGTCAAACTGCCCGTTACGGAAACGACTTTTTTAGGCGCTCCGAAATTTGCTGGAATCTGCGCTGCCGGACTAAACCGCGCAGCAGGATTTTGCCCGACGGACAGGATTTTACACAATTTCCCTGATTTCGGTTTGCCGCAAATGGTGAGGTTGAAGTTCTGAATATTCAACTTCAAAGGCGCGTGGCCGGTTTCGTTGCGTTGCACGACATACAGGCCGTGCACACCTTGCGGCACCATGGTTTTGCCAGGATTGATCCCGTCATCGCGGCCAAAGCGGACGTCGATCACGTCGGTTTGCATCTGAGCAGTACCACTGGGCGCACCGCCCAGATATTCGGTGTAGGATGTCCAGCCGCCGGTTGGGCCCCAAGCTGGAACTTTATACCCTTGGTTGCGCCATTTGCCCACTGGAGGAGAAGCTGGAATAGTCAGCGTCGAAGCTCCTGTTGTCCGCGTACCGCCGATAGTGCCGCTGATTGTGTCAATCGAATCAAACACCGCACCCAGATCAACATTATCCACCCCGACATAGCCATATGGCGTCGCGTTGCTGATAAAGGTTTGGCAAATTTGGCCCGCGGCATTCGTCTGAGGAGTTTGCGCTTGTGCAAAGATCGGGGTTATTGGTGCAGAGGTTGCTAAGATTGATGTTGCAACCAAAGCAGCTATTTTTTCTCGTTTGAACATATATATCACGCTTAATCCCTTTTTATTTGTACCAGTTTGGATGGCAATTTCGGCCACCAATTTGTTGGTAAGGGTAAGTCGTTTCAAATGCGTTGCAGGTTCACTTTGGAGTGAAAAAATTTTATTTTATTTGAAGAAGATGCAAACTCAACTGTTGGAATAATATTGTGGGAAAACCCTATCTCACCCCACCATCTTCTCTAACAAAGCCCACGCCCAAACCATCATGGTCAACACGCCACCGCCAAGCGACGCCCGGATGGCGAGTTTTAGCAGGCGGTCTTGGGTGTCGATGGATAGGATGAAGGCGGCGAACAGCGCCTTTTTTGGCTCCGCCCCCTGATTAGAACATGAAAACGTTAGAGTAAACCGCAGCCCTGAGCCTGTCGAGCCGAAGGCGGCCAGAGGCCAACGGCGTTTATCAGTACTTCGAGACGTGCTTCGACAAGCTCAGCACTACGGTATTGATCAGCCTAGTGTCATCAGGCTCTAAATCAAACTGCCAGACGATATCCAACAGCGGGCTCATTGATGATCAGTTCCGGCTGTGACGGCGTGGTTTCAAGCTTTTGCCTCAGGGCGCGGATGGCGACGCGTAGATAGTCGATCTGATCTTCTTGCGCGGGGCCCCAGACGGCGCGCAGCAGATGCGCGTGCGTCAGCACGCGTCCGGCATGTTTGGCGAGCTCTGCAAAAACGGCATATTCCTTGGGAGTCAGATGAACCTCTTCGCCATTTTTGAGAACGACCCTGCGGTAAAGATCGATCATAACATCACCGACTTGCAGCGGGTTTTGTTCGGTGCTGGGGCTGACATCGACCAGATTGTCTACATAGCGGTCCAGCTTTGCCGCTTCGGTTGCAACGCTTGTAATGATCGCGCGGTCCCCGACGCCCGCCCGTTTGAGCGCCCGGGCGGCGGCACCGATCGCATTCAGGCTGGGTTTGAAATCCTCCCCGATCGATGCGAGCAACGATGTGCGTATGGCATCGCGTTCGCGCAGCTTGGCCACGTCGCGGGCTTCCTGATCGAGCCGTGCGCGTTCCATGGCAAGCGCGGCCTGATCGAGCAGATTTTCGAGAAGTTGCAATTGCCGTCCTGATATTGGGGGTACACCGTCTTCGCGTGCCAAACCGATAGCGGCCAAAACACTGTTGTCGGCGGATAATCGGCCGGAACTGCCAGTCGACGGGATCAAGACGCCGGACACCGCGCCCCACCGCTTCGCCCGTGGTCAGCGTGACCGCTGCTGCTGCCAGATCGCTGGGGGGAAGCTGGATTTCGCCTAATGTGCTGGCCACAATTCGCGGCGCGCTATCGCCGACCAGCATAATGGCATTGCATCCAAAAAGCCGTGACAATTCCTGTACGACCACTTCGGCAATAGTCTGCTCGCTGGTGCAAGACAGCAGGCGGCGAGCAAAACCTGCAATCGTCGCATTGCGCGCAGCGTGGCTTGCGGCCAATCGCGCCTGTTCGCGCAACTGCCCGGCGAGCCGACTGGTGACGAGCGCCACGATAAAAAGGATGACCACCGTCGCAATATCCACCGGGCTTTGAATTTGGAAGGTGTGAATGGGAACCGTGAAATAGAAATTATAGGCGAGCGTTGCTGCCACTGCCGCAGCGAGCGACGGCCACAATCCCCAATAGACCGCGACCAGAAGCACGGGCGGGATATAAAGCAGGACAACCGGATCATTGCCCCATCGGCTGGCAACGAGCTGTCCAATGACGGTCGCGACTGCCACCAACAAGCATTGCCATGGCATGGCCGGTCAGCAGGATACGCCAGATCGGGTTGCCGGGGTTCAGAAATTTGCCTTGATATTTTCATGCCATAAAATTGCGCTTTTCCTTTGGAATAGTCGAGAATTTTCGACGATTTTTATGCCGTGTACCTGCATTTCCACATGGAAACTTTATGGCGAAGAGCGACACAAGGCGCGCATGGAAAATCCAAGCACTGCTCCGCAAATCGACCAACACCCGGTAACGCACGATCATGGTCCAAAGGAAAAGCTGCCTGTCCTCATGCTTGGCGCGATTGGCATCGTCTATGGCGATATTGGCACGTCTCCTCTTTATGCGCTGAAAGAAAGTTTCATCGGCCCGCACCCGATGGCCGTAAATCAGCTGCACGTCTTCGGCGTGCTGAGCCTGATCTTTTGGTCGCTGATGCTGATCGTCACGGTCAAATATGTGTTTGTCGCCATGCGCGCCGATAATCGCGGCGAAGGTGGGTCCTTTGCTTTGCTTTCGTTGATGACGCGGCATCTCGATGGTAGCAAATGGGCTCCGGTGCTGGTGATGCTGGGCGTGCTTGCGGCCTCGCTCTTTTACGGTGATGCGATGCTAACCCCCGCGATCTCTGTGCTGTCTGCGGTGGAAGGCCTGACCATCGTCGAGGCGCGGCTGGAGCCGTTGGTATTGCCCATTGCCGTGATTGTGCTGGTGGGGCTGTTTCTCATCCAATCCAGAGGCACGGCGCGTGTAGGGGCGCTGTTCGGGCCGATCGTGCTGGTCTATTTCGCAACGCTGGCGATCTTGGGCGTCACGAATATCGCCAACCACCCCGGTATCATCGGTATCCTCAATCCGGTCTGGGCCGTCGAATTTTTCCTGTACGATCCAAAGCTCGCATTTCTGGCCATGGGTTCGGTTTTTCTGGCGGTGACCGGCGCGGAAACGCTTTATGCCGACATGGGCCATTTCGGGCGCAAGGCTGTGGGCATCAGCTGGCTGACGCTGGTCTATCCCTGCCTGATGCTGAACTATATGGGGCAGGGTGCGTTATTGCTCGAAACGCCTGCGGCTGTTGAAAACCCCTTTTACCTGATGGCACCGGAATGGGCGCGCCTACCTCTGGTCATCATCGCCACATTGGCAACCATCATCGCCAGCCAAGCGGTGATTTCCGGCGCATTTTCGGTTACGCAACAGGCCATGCAACTGGGCTTCCTTCCCCGGATGCGAACCTTGCATACCAGCGAGAAAGCTGCGGGTCAGATCTATATTCCCGCGATCAACTGGGCACTTCTGATCATGGTTCTGATCCTCGTCCTTGGCTTTGGCGCTTCGACGCGCCTTGCATCGGCCTATGGCATTTCGGTTGTCGGAACGATGCTAATTACGACCATCATGCTCGGTTTTTTGATCTTCAAGGTCTGGCGCTGGAATCGACTTTTCGCGGGCGTTACAATCGGCCTGTTCCTGCTGGTCGATGGCATATATTTTGCGTCGAACATCACCAAAATTCCCGACGGTGGCTGGGTCCCGCTGGCCGTCGCGGCCATATTGTTTACGGTATTGACCACATGGTCGACCGGTCGCAGACTTTTGCGGGAGCGATTGGCCGAAACCGCAATGCCCTTGCCGGTATTCATATCTTCCGCCGCTTCGGTGCACCGTATTCGCAACACCGCTGTTTTCATGTCTGCGGCGCAAGACAATATCCCGTCGGCGCTGCTCCATAACCTGAAGCACAATCAGGTGATGCACGAACGCGTATTGATCGTCACGGTTCTGGTTGCAGAGATTCCCTATGTCGATCAGGACAAACGGCTGGAAGTCCATAATGCCGGAAAGGGATTTTACCGCGTCATTGTAAACTATGGCTTCATGGACGAGGTCGATATTCCACTGGCATTGGCCGGACTGGAATCGATTGGCGGACCTTTCGATATCATGACCACCAGTTTCTTCCTTGGCCGACAGAAATTCATCGTTTCAAAGGACAAGGCTGGAATGGCTATCTGGCGTGAACATCTGTTTTCGGGGATGATGAAGAGTTCGGAAAGCGCGATGGAATATTTCAAACTGCCCATCAATCGCGTTGTCGAACTGGGAAGCCAAATGCATCTTTAGGGCCTGAGCGTGATGGCATAAAGTTAAACCGCAGCCCTGAGCCTGTCGAGCCGAAGGCGGCCAGAGGCCAACGGCGTTTCGCAGTACCGAGAGACGTACTTCGACAAGCTCAGCACTAACGGTGTGATTCAACCGAATGTCATCGAGCACGGAGGCTTGTCACTTTTCAGACCATCTTCTCCAGCAAAATCCACACCCAAACCATCATGGTCAACACGCCTCCGCCAAGCGACGCGCGGATGGCGAGTTTTAGCAGGCGGTCTTGGGTGTCGATGGATAGGATGAAGGCGGCGAACAGGGCCTGTCTTTGGCCGTGCTTGTCGGCCAAGCCTTCGCTGTCAAATTCCTCACCCAGCAACAGCGCACGCAGGCAGAAATAGCTGGAGACGATGAAGGGAATGATGCCGATGATGCTGGCGATGGTCAGCACCGGCTGCGTCGGCGCATCCAGGCTCAATGGTGCGCCGGGGCTTGCCGAAATCGGGTGCGTGCCGATGGTGATCAGCAGCGCGTTAAACGCCAGCATCGCCCCCAGCCGGATCGACAGATCGAGATCGCGGTTTTCCAGAAATTCCAGATCGGCGATAAATCCGGAGTCTGCCCCGTCACCGCGCATCGATTGAAAGGCGCGAAAGCGCGTGCGGAAGGATTGCCGCATAATTCCAACCCTCTTTTTACCGGCCCTCATTGCTCAACGGCCCATCAGGCTCATCACTTCCTTGCGGCTGCGTTCGTCCTCCAGAAAACAGCCGAGCAATTTGGACGTCACCATATTGACCCCGTGCACTTTCACGCCGCGCCCGGTCATACAGCCATGCTGCGCCTCGATGACGACGGCCACGCCATGCGGCTTCAGATGGTCCCAGATGCAATTGGCGACCTCTGCGGTCAACCGCTCCTGCACCTGCAACCGCCGGGCATAGCCGTGTAGCACGCGGGCGAGCTTTGAAATGCCGACCACACGATCAGTGGGCATATAGGCGATAGAAGCCTTGCCGATGATCGGTGCCATATGATGCTCGCAATGCGACTGGAATGGGATGTCTTTGAGCAAGACCAGCTCGTGATAGCCGCCCACCTCCTGAAAGGTGCGTTCCAGATGCACGCCCGGGTCTTCGTGATAGCCGCCGCAATATTCGCGCCATGCGCGGCCCACGCGGCGCGGCGTATCGAGCAAACCTTCGCGCGAAGGATCATCGCCGGTCCACCGGATCAGCGTCTGAATCGCGTCCAGCACATGATCGGGAAC
Organism: uncultured Alphaproteobacteria bacterium; assembly: GCA_963732535.1. Taxonomy (GTDB): domain Bacteria; phylum Pseudomonadota; class Alphaproteobacteria; order Sphingomonadales; family Sphingomonadaceae; genus Sphingorhabdus_B. The sequence continues at coordinate 241,618 of CAVSZW010000008.1, forward strand.
GACCACTTTGCCGTCCGTGTCAAATGCGTCATTAAATTGATTATGTGCGATGGCAGCCACCTTGCCGGACGATAATAGCGGGATAATGCCCGCTGGCATTTGCCCTCCTCCGGCTTCCTTTCGGCGGGGACTTTAGCGCAACATCAAAAGCCTGCAAGTCTTTGGCAACGTCCGGGGCAATCCTGCACCCGTGCGATGCGGGCGGTGCTGATAGGCATAAGCGCGGTTGGCAGCGCGAATCGTGTCAAACGCGCGTTTCCCAAAAATTACGGCACGAAATATCTCTTCGATCCGCATGGCAAACAGCGCCGCGATGCGAAAGGCGAGGGGGAGCGAGGGATCATATTTGCCGGTCTCGATTGCGTTCACCGACTGCCGCGAAATGGATAGGGCATTGGCCAGATCCTGCTGGCTCCAATCGCGTTCGGCGCGGAGGACTTTCAGGCGGTTTTTCATGCGCGCCAGCGGACCAAGGGCGCTGCCAGCCCCCAATTGGCGAGCCACATCACGCCAAACCATTCAGGGCCGGATGCCGTGACGTCATAAACCTTTAAGAACTGCCAGAATGTTGCAATGCCTAAAGTCAGCGCGGTTGCCAGCAGCGTCTGTTTGACCAACAACAGCTTTTGATATTCATCATCCATTTCGATGAGCAGGCGGTAGATGGTCCAGAACACCCCGCAAATGGGGAGCGCAGTTAATGCTGCAACAATCGTCGGCGGCCACGGCCCCATGGCCGCCAATGCCGACTGCGACGACAGTCCTGCGATCAGGATGAGGGCATAGGCGAACATGAAGCCGCCAAGCCGAAACATATAGCGTCGCATGTAAATGGGCATATCAAGTATCCTTGTTAATAAGACAAGTACACTTTACATTTTAGTGGTCGATATGTCAAGAGTCCTTTCCATAACAGCATTCACTCTGCCGCAGGCCCTTGCCGCGCGGCGCTCTCCTCGCCATAGGCAATCATATGTCTGAAATGTTCAAAATCACCCTTCCCGATGGCTCTGTGCGCGAAGTTGCGCCGGGTTCCACCCCAGCCGATATTGCCGCCGCAATCGGTCCCGGCTTAGCCAAGGCGACTATCGCAGCGCGCGTTGACGGCGAATTGCGCGATGTCGATGCGGCCCTTTGATGGCGACGCAAACCTCGCGCTGGTCACGAGCCGTGACGAGGCCGATGCGCTTGAACTTGCGCGGCATGATTTCGCGCATGTGCTGGCAGAGGCGGTGCAGGCGCTGTATCCCGGCACGCAGATCACTTTTGGCCCGTCGACCGATGACGGCTTTTATTATGACTTCGCCCCCAAGGCCGCCCTTCACCGAGGAGGATTTGCCGAAGATCGAAGAGGCGATGCGCGCGATCATCGCGGCGGACAAGCCGCTGCGCCGCGAAGTTGTGGCGCGCGATGACCTGATCGCCACATGGAAGGACGCAGGCGAAAGCTTCAAGGCCGAATGGGCGGCCGAGCTTCCAGAGGGCGAAGAACTGTCAGTCTATTGGTCGGGCGACAATTGGATGGACATGTGCCGCGGCCCGCATCTGGCCTCGACCGGAAAGCTCGATCCGGCGGCGTTCAAGCTGATGCGCGTTTCGGGGGCCTATTGGCGCGGCGACCAAAAGAACGCGCAGCTATCGCGCATTTACGGCACCGGCTGGCTCAACAAAAAGCAGCTCGACGCGCATCTTGTCCGTCTGGAAGAAGCCGCAAAGCGCGATCACCGGCGGCTGGGCCAAGACATGGATCTGTTCCATCTGCAGGCCGAGGCGCATGGTACGGTTTTCTGGCATCCCAAGGGCTATATCATCTGGCGCGAGCTGGAGGCCTATATGCGCCGCGCGATTGACGGGGCGGGCTATAAAGAGGTCAAAACCCCGCAGGTGATGGACGCGCGGCAATGGGAGCAATCGGGCCATTGGGGCAAATACCGCGCCAATATGTTCGTGATCCCCGACGAGGTTCCCAATGTCGATGACGAAGGGCCGGTGATTTCGGGCGATGCCGACTGGATGGCGTTGAAGCCGATGAACTGTCCGGCGCATGTGCTGATTTTCCGGCAAGGCATGAAGAGCTATCGCGATCTGCCTTTGCGGATTTACGAAAACGGCTGTTGTCACCGCAACGAACCGCACGGTGCTTTGCACGGCCTGATGCGGGTGCGGCAGTTCACGCAAGACGACGCGCATATTTTCTGCCGCGAGGATCAGATTGTCGCCGAGGTGCAGGATTTCTGCGCGCTGGCAGACCGGGTGTATAAGGAATTCGGCTTTACCTATGCGATCAAGCTGGCGCTGCGCCCCGAACAGCGTTTTGGTTCAGCGACGCCGATTGGGACAAGGCCGAGAGCGAACTGCGCGCGGCCGTCGAAAAGGCCGGTTTGGCGAGCGAAGAATTTGGCTGGGAAGAATTGCCCGGTGAAGGCGCTTTCTATGCGCCCAAGCTCGAATGGCATTTGACCGACGCGATTGGGCGGACATGGCAGGTGGGCACGATCCAGTCAGACCGGGTGCTGCCCGAACGGCTGGACGCAAGCTATATCGGCGAAGATGGCGGCAAGCATCGCCCCGTGATGTTGCACCGCGCGATTTTTGGTTCGTATGAGCGCTTCATTGGCATCTTGATTGAGCATTTTGCAGGCAAGCTTGCCCGTTTGGCTCGCCCCGGTGCAGGCGGTGGTCGCGGCGATTGTTTCGGACGTCGATGGTTATGCAAACGACGTCGCCGCCAAGCTGAAAGCCGCTGGCATCCGCGTCGAAACCGATCTTCGCAATGAAAAGATCAACTATAAAGTGCGCGAACATAGCTTGGCGAAGGTTCCGCATTTGCTGGTGGTCGGCAACCGCGAGGCCGAGGAGGGCAAGGTCGCGATCCGCTCGCTGGGTTCGGACGGGCAACGGATCATGAGCGTGGATGAAGCGATTGCGATGCTGACGGCCGAAGCGAAGCGGACGCCGCCGGATTTGACGCGAGTTGAACCGCGGGGGCCGAAGCGGCAGAGGCCAACGGCGCTTGTCGGCGTCAGCGACCTTGCGTGCTTGAAAGCTCAGCACTAGGAATGGATTAATTTGCCGGCTGGACCGCTGCTGCTCTCTGCTGTGCTGGCGCCCTTTTGGCCAAAGGCTATTGGAACGCCACGCGCGATCCGATTGTGCGGCGGGCGACGATCACGGTCGATAATTGGCCGAAGGGTGAGCCGCCGCTGAAGGTGTTGCTGCTCTCTGACACGCATGTCGCTGGCCCCGATATGCCGCCCTCGCGCCTGCGCCGGATCGTGCGACACTTGAATAAACTCAAGCCAGACCTCGTACTGATCGCGGGCGATCTGGTGAGCGAGAAGACCGTGGCAACGCATGTCTATACCGCCGCCGAGGTGACCGCTCCATTGGGCGGCTTTACTTCGCGGCTGGGGACGGTGGCGGTGCTCGGCAATCACGATCACTGGTATGAACCTGAAGCGATCATCGCCGGCTTGCGAAAAGTGGGCGTCACCGTTTTGAACAATGATGCCGTGGCGCGCGGGCCGGTTTTGATCGGCGGGATCGACGATGAACATTCGGGCCATGATGATGAGCCCGCAACCTTTGCCGCCCTCGATGCCCTGACCGCTGAAAAAGGCGCAACCTTGCCGCGCCTCATCGTTTCGCACACCCCCGATACCGTGCCCGATCTGCTGTCGCCGGTGGTCGCGGTTTTTGCCGGACACACCCATTGTGGTCAGATCAAATTTCCGTTCATTGGCGCTTTGACCTACGCCTCCGCCTATGGGGATCGCTATGCCTGCGGAGCCATTGACGATAAGGGGCAGCGCGTATTTGTAGGCGCCGGGCTGGGGACGAGCCTGCTTCCCTTGCGCTATGGCGCGCCGCCCGATGTGTGGCTGGTGACTTTGCAGGCGGGCGGGTTTAAATCTTGACGCTGCCCATCGCGCTCCCGGCCTTGCTGCTCGCCGCAACGCTCACCTTTGGCGCGGCCTATATCCGGGGGCTGACCGGTTTTGGCATGGCGATCATCCTTGTGCCGCTGCTCGGCCTGATCATCGCCCCTGCCGAGGCGGTGGTGGTGGGGATCATCGTGCAATTGCTGATCGGCCCGGTGGGGCTGGGCAAGATTATCGCCGATGCGGAAAGGCGGAGTGCGCTCACCATCGCGGCCTGGGCGGTGTTGGCGACGCCCGTCGGGCTGTGGCTGTTGGGGCTTACTTCGCCCGATCTGGCACGGATGCTGATCGCGGTGATCGCCATCGGGGCCTTTGCTTTGGTGCTGTTGCCGCCTGCGCCGGGGCGGAAACCGGGCCATGTTGAAACCGGATTAACCGGTATCGCTTCGGGCATATTGACCGGCTTTGCCGCGATGCCGGGGCCACCGGTCGTGCCCTTTTACATGCGGCAGAAACTGCCACCGGTCACGACGCGGGCGTCGATGATGCTGGTGTTTTTTGCGACCGCGATTGCAGGCACGCTCTCCGCCTTTGCATTGGGCGTGGCGACGGTGCGGCTATTATGGCTATCGCTGTTGCTGTTTCCGGCGGTCTTGGCGGGAAATTGGCTGGGCGCAATGGCCTTTGGCAAGGTGTCGGAAGCCTTGTGGCGAGGGATGGTGGCGGCGATATTGGGTGTAGCCGGGATCGCTGCGGTGATCAGGCTGTGGGGATAGTCGTGGCCGCTTTGCAACGCCCTTTTACAAAAGCGCACCGTGGCAATCACGGGCCTTTATTTTCGTGCGAATTCGCGATATGCGGCGCGCACTATCAACTTCAGGAGTAATTGCTATCGCTGCCCCAGTATCCCGCCGCAGTTTGACGCCCCCCACAAAAAGCGGCCCGCGCTATAACGAGTTCATCCAGAGCGAAAAAGTGCGCGTCATTGACGATGAGGGTGAAAATCTGGGCGTATTATATACCCGCGAAGCAATTGCACAGGCCGCCGAAGTCGGTCTTGATCTGGTCGAAGTCTCCCCCAACGCCGATCCACCGGTGTGCAAATTTCTGGACGTCGGAAAGTTCAAATTCGAGGCCCAGAAAAAGGCCAATCTGGCGCGCAAGAGCCAGAAGACGCAAGAAATCAAAGAGATCAAGATGCGTCCGAATATCGACGATCATGATTATAAAACGAAGATGAAAAAGATCGCCGAATTCATCGGTGAAGGCGACAAGGTAAAGGTCACATTGCGTTTCCGTGGCCGTGAAATGTCGCATCAGCAACTGGGCATGATCCTGTTGCAACGGGTGCAGGAAGACATGTCAGAAACCGCAAAGATCGAGGCCTATCCCCGGTTGGAAGGTCGGCAGATGCTGATGGTATTGTCGCCGAAATAGGGTTTGGGCCTCAAGCTAAAGCGCCCCAAAGCAGCTTTAGCCCGACGGCGACCATCAGCAGGTTGATCAGCACCAGAAAGCGTTCGGGCGACACGCGGCGGACCAGCCAGACGCCGGTAAAGGTGCTGACAATGGCGAGCGGCAGCAACAGCCCGGTCAACGTCGCGTTGCGCGTGGTGAATTGACCGAGCGCGAAAAAGGCCGGGACCTTGAACCAGTTGATCGCGGCGAAAAACAGCGCGGTCGTGCCGACAAACATGTCGCGCGAAAGATTGCGGCTGAGCGCCCAAATCTGGAATGGCGGGCCACCGGCCAGCGCCACCTGACTGGTAAAGCCCGAAAGCCCGCCCCAGAACAGGCCAACCGCTTCGGGCTGTTGCTTCGATAGGGTGACACTGCTTCCGCGCATCGCCGCCAGCCTTTGCCCACCAAAGGCAACGGCAATCGCCCCGACGGCCGCTTCAACCACCCATACCGACACACTTGCCGCGAGCAACCAGCCAAGGAATGTGCCGACCACCGCCCCCGGTAAAGTCCAGCCCAGCATTCGCCAATCCACGCTTTTGCGGAACGCCCAGACGCCGACGGCATCCTGCACGATGAACAGCGGAAGCAGGATCGCCGCTCCACTGATCGGATCGATCACCAATGTCATGATCGGCATCGCCGCCGACCCCAATCCGGCAAATCCGCCTTTGCCAAGGCCCACGAGAATTACGGCAATGGCGGCAACGACATAGAACAATGGATCGGCGGGAAGGTTCAAGCCTTGCCCTGTTTCTTCCGCAGCGCGAGCAGATAAATCACCGCAGCGGCTGCTGCAAAAAAGAACCACTGGATCGCATAGGCCAGATGGTTATTGGGAATGTTCTCTGTTGCGGGGGGCGCTAGTCGTTCAAGCCCTTTGGGTGCTTCACTGGCAATCAGGCGGATGAGCGCGGTGGTGTCGGGCGCAATGACGCCGCTGACTTCGCCGCCTGTCCATGCCGGATGATCGGGTCGCGCGCTCCATCCGATCGCGACCTTCGCACCAGGGCCTTCCGCGCCGCCCGTTTGGCAATGCGCGACATGGGCAAAGCCTGCTTCACCCATTGCGTTTTTGCCCGAGACCGATTCCCACTTCACCACCTTCACACACATCAGAGCGGATTTGCGAAAATAGGGCAGCGCATCGGGCAACGGCACGGCTGGCCATGCTATGGCAGGCTGGTTTGCGGCGGCGGCATATTGCACCAGCAACGCCTCCTTCTCGCCCTTTCGCTGCAATTGCCAAAAGCCCAGACCGATCATTGTGGCAACCGCAGCCGCGACCAAGATAGTGGGAATCAGGGAAAGCGAAGCGTCATTCGCCGTCCGTTTCGATCTGTCCCTCTTTCGCCTTGTTGCGATGTTCGGAAACGAGCAGCGCGCCTTTTGCAAGGCGGAGCGAAAAAACCACCATCAGGCAAGTAAGCGGAATCCAGATGATCGCGTGGACCCAAAAAGGCGGACGAACTGCAATATCGAGCGTTACGGCCATGGCGATAACCAGCGCTCCCAAAATGAACGTCAGGATCGCCGCCGGGCCGTCGCCCACATTGAACGCGGCATAATCCAGACCGCAGCCACTACAGCGCTCCGAAAAACTGACCGGGCCTGAATAGAGCGTCTTTGCGCCACATTCGGGGCAAAGACCGAAAAGGGCAGCTTCGGCGATGCCGGGCTGCCCTTTTGATGTTTCATCATTCGTCATCGACGATCAGCTGTGCACCGGCGCGCCCCAGCCGCCCCAGACATAGACGACGATGAACAGGAAAAGCCAGACGACATCGACGAAATGCCAATACCATGCCGCCGCTTCAAAGCCGAAATGCTGTTGCGGGGTAAAGTGGCCCTTATAGGCACGGGCCAGGCAGACGATCAGGAAGATCGTGCCGACGAGTACGTGGAAACCGTGGAAACCCGTCGCCATATAAAAGGTCGTGCCATAATTTAGCCCGGCAAAGGGGAAGGGAGCTTGCGAATATTCATAGGCCTGGATGCAAGAGAACAGCGCGCCCAAAATGATCGTCACCCAAAGGCCGTTGATCAGGCCTTTGCGATCCCCATGGATCAACGCGTGGTGCGCCCAGGTGACGGTGGTACCCGAGCACAGCAGGATCAGCGTGTTGAGCAACGGCAATTGGAATGCATCGAGTACCTGCATACCCTTTGCGGGGAATTGCGTGGCAGCAGCGGCGGCGTCGGTGCCAAAATGGTTGGTGACGTCAAAGCCATGTGTTTCCAGATTATGCGCGACTTCAAGCGGAATCGGGAACAGCGAGAAATCAAACCAAGCCCAAAACCATCCGAGGAAGAACATCACTTCAGAGGCAATGAACAGGATCATGCCATAGCGAAGGTGAAGCTGAACCACGGGCGTGTGATCGCCCGCATGGGCCTCTTTAATAACATCGGACCACCAAGCCCAGAATGTGTAAAGGACGGCGATTACGCCCGCGCCGAAGACCAGACCGCCATTGCTGCCAAAAACCTTTGGCTGGAACATCATCACCATGCCAAAGAACATCGTGAATGCCGCAATAGACCCGATCAGCGGGTTAATGCTCGTCGGCAGGATATGATAATCATGGGTTTTTGAACCGGCCATGGTGGTGCTTTCCTGTTGAACCTGAATCAGATTTTATTAGCCCTTAGCGGCCCTTTTCCGGCTCGTCCACCGGGTAGAAGGTGTAGCTGAGGGTGATTTCTTCGATGTCTTTGGTGTCGGGATCGTCCAGGATTTTCGGATCGACATAATAGACAACCGGCATGCGGACTTCTTCGCCCGGCTTTAGCGTTTGTTCGCTGAAGCAAAAGCATTGGATCTTGCTGAAATATTGTCCGGCTTGCGCTGGGGTGACGTTGAAGGTCGCTGTTCCTGTCATCGACTGGCTCGACAGGTTTTTGGCGATGAAGACGGACATGTCGCGCGCGCCGATGGTGACGGTATCGGTCGGGCGTTCGGGCCGGAACTCCCACGGAAGCCCGCTGATATTGCTATCAAAACGGATGGTGATCGGTTTGCCCGTGCTTTGGATGCTGGCGGCTTGTGCTTCGGACACACGCATCGTCGTGCCGTCAAAGCCGGTGACTTCGCAGAAAATGCGATAGAGCGGTACCGCGGCGAAACCCATGCCGACCATCGATACGGCAATCATTCCCGCCATAATACCGGTTTTCAGGTTGCGACGGTCCATGGCGGTATTGATCGAGGCCGTTGTCATCCCCACACCCCGATTTTGACGATGGTGATCGCAAAAAACAGCACGGCGAGCGCGAGCAAAATCACACCCATCATCTTTGACCGCCCCGCCTGACGGGCGCGGATTTCAGCGCTGTGTTCGGGGCTCAATCTTTCGGTTTCGTCGCTCATGCCAGCACCATCCGATCTAGCGCCAAGGCGCCAAAGAGAATGAAAAGATAGAGGATCGACCAACCGAACAACCGCTTTTCGGGTTTCATATCGGCCGCATCAACCGCCGTATTGCGCCACACGGTGAAGGCGAGGGCAACGAACACAATGTTGAGCACCAGCGAGGTGAACCCATAAATCTTGCCTGCAAAGCCCAACACCCAAGGAGCCAGCGCGCTTGCCGCCATGATCCAGCTATAGCCGAAAATCTGGTTCCGCGTCGATTTCTGCCCCGCTGTAACGGGCATCATCGGGCACACCGGCGTTGGAATAATCGGTCTTCATAAACAGCGCGAGCGCCCAGAAATGCGGCGGCGTCCAAAGGAAGATGATCGCGAACATCAAAACCGGCATCAGCGTGATGTCGCCCGTCACCGCCGCCCAGCCGATCACCGGTGGAAAGGCGCCCGCTGCACCACCAATCACGATATTCTGGGGCGTCGCGCGTTTCAGCCAGACGGTATAAACCACGGCATAGAAGAAGATCGAAAAGGCAAGGATCGCAGCCGACAGCCAGTTGACCGCCACGCCCATGATCCCGACCGAAAAGGCAGCAAGGCCAATGCCGAATTGCAATGCGGCGGGCCGGTCCATGCGGCCATCGGGCAGCGGACGGCCTTGCGGTGCGCTTCATCTTGGCGTCGATATCGGCTTCATACCATTGGTTCAGCGCGCCCGATGCGCCTGCGCCCGTCGCCAGCGTCAGGATCGCGGTGAAGGCGATGACCGGATGGATATCGCCCGGCGCCGCCAGCAATCCGCACAATGCCGTAAACACGACAAGCGACATCACCCGGGGCTTGGTCAGCGCCCAGAAATCCCGCCAGTCGGCAGGAAGTGCCATATCTTGCGTCGTCGTGCTCATCTGCACATACTACCCATTCAAATTCCACCGCAGTCCTGAGCCTGTCGAAGGAAGCCTATCGGTTTGCGCTGCCCTTTGAAGCGCCCTTCGAAAAGCTCAGGGCTACGGTATTTCTTGGCGTCAGTCAGGCAAAATAGGCCCACTGAAACCGCCGGTCACTTGATGACCGGCAGCGTTTCAAACTGGTGGAACGGCGGCGGGCTGGACAATGTCCATTCGAGCGTCGTTGCACCCTTCGCCCCAATAATTGTCCTCGGCATTGCGGCCAGCGGCAAATGCGTAGACGACGTTGACGAAGAAGATGATCACACCCACGCCCATGATCGCATAGCCGAGCGATGCGATATCGTTCCAATGCGCATAGGCCTCGGCATAGTCGGGATAGCGACGCGGCATGCCTTGGTTGCCCAGGAAATGCATCGGGAAGAACAGCACATTCACGCCGATGAAGAAGATCCAGAAATGCAGGTGGCCCAGAAACTCGCTGAGCATCCGTCCGCTCATTTTCGGGAACCAGTAATAGAAACCGGCAAAGAGCGAGAACACCGCACCCAGCGACAGCACATAATGGAAATGCGCGACCACATAATAGGTATCATGCAGGTTATCGTCGAGGCCGCCATTGGCAAGAACCACACCCGTCACGCCGCCAACGGTGAACATGAAGATGAAGCCCATGCGCCCAGACCATCGGGGTCTTGAAGCTCAGCGAACCGCCCCACATCGTGGCGATCCAGCTGAAAATCTTGATCCCCGTCGGCACCGCGATCACCATGGTTGCGGCGGTGAAGTACATCTTCATCTCCACGCTCATGCCGATGGTGAACATGTGGTGCGCCCAGACGACAAAGCCAACCACGCCGATCGCGACCATGGCATAGGCCATGCCGAGATAGCCAAACACTGGCTTGCGGCTGAAGGTTGCGACGATCTGGCTGACGATGCCGAAACCCGGCAAGATCATGATATACACTTCGGGATGGCCGAAGAACCAGAACAGATGCTGGTACAGGATCGGATCACCGCCGCCCGCTGCATCAAAGAACGCTCCGCCGAAATTGCGGTCAACCAGCAACATCGTGATCGCCGCCGCCAGCACGGGAAGGGCGAGCAACAGCAGGAATGCCGTGACCAGTACCGACCAGACGAACAGCGGCATTTTATGCAGCGTCATTCCCGGCGCGCGCATGTTGAAAATGGTCGTGATGAAGTTCACCGCGCCCAAAATCGACGCGGCCCCTGCAAGATGGAGCGAGAAGATCGCCATATCCACCGCAGGCCCGGGCGAGCCCGATGTCGATAGCGGCGCATAGACCGTCCAGCCCGTACCCGCACCATGCGCGCCTGTGCCACCCGGAACAAAGGTCGATCCCAGCAGCATGATGAAGGCCACCACCGTCAGCCAGAAGCTGATATTGTTCATGCGCGGAAAGGCCATATCAGGCGCGCCGATCATGAACGGCACAAACCAGTTGCCGAAACCGCCGATAATCGCGGGCATAACCATGAAGAACACCATGATCAGGCCGTGCGCCGTGATCAGCACGTTCCACATATGATAGGCATCGTCGAGCGAGGCTTCTTTGCCCGCCATCATCGAGGCCCAGCCCTGCAGATACTGGATGCCGGGAGCGGCCAAGTTCTAGCCGCATCAGTCCGGAAATCCCGCCGCCGATAATCCCCGCGCAGATGGCGAAGATCAGGTACAGCGTTCCGATGTCTTTATGGTTGGTGGACATGAACCAGCGGGCGAAAAAGCCCGGCTTGTGATCATGATCGGCATGATCGTGATGATCGGCAGGATTTGCAGCAATCGTGGTCATTTCTTTTGGCCTTCTTACTTGGCAGCAGGAGCCGCAGCAGCGGCAGCATTGTCATTTGCGGGGGCCGCAGCAGGGGCGGCAGGCGTTGCAGCAGCAGGTGCAGCTTCACCGGGCATTTGCCCGCCCCGCGCTTTCACCCACGCGGCGAATTGCGCTGGCGGCAATGCTTCAACGGCGATCGGCATATAGCCGTGGCGCGCGCCGCACAGTTCAGAACATTGGCCGAAATAGACACCGGGCTTATCGATGATCAGCTGCTTTTCGTTCAGGCGACCGGGCACGGCATCAAGCTTAAACCAGAGCGAGGGAACGGCAAAGCTGTGGATCACGTCGCTGGCCGTCGTTTGAATCCGCAAGCGGAACGCCAGCAGGAACAACCATGCGATTATCAACGGCCAATTGTCCGGGGCCATCATTGTCGGTGCGAAAGCGCGTCACCGGTTTCCACATCGTCCTGATCGGCGAGCATGTTGGAAATAAACGTCAAATCCGCCATGATCGGGATAGGTATATCCCCAATTCCATTGATGCCCGGTGACTTTGACCGTCACGGCATCTTTGGGCGCAGGCTTGAATTGCTTTGCGAGCAGATCGAGCGATGGGTAGGCGACGCCAAGCAGGATGAGCACAGGCAACAAGGTCCAGACGATTTCGATGAAGGTGTTGTGCGTCGTTTTTGAAGGCTCGGGATTGGCTGCGCGGCGGAAACGCACGATCGACCCAAAGCAACAGGAACAGAACGAACAGCGAGATAACGAAGATGATCGGCAGCAGGATCGCATTGTTGATCCAATACGCCCGCTTGCCATTTTCGGTGAATTGCTCCTGAAAATCAATGCCTTTGGACAACCGGCATGCCAATTCCGGCGGTTGGCTTCATCGGGGTGTAGCCGGGAAGCGAACCATCCATGGATTCGGTTGACTTTGCCGGAGCCGCTGCGTCGCTTTTAGCAACCGGAGCCGCCACAGGGGCGGTCACCGGAGCTGCCGGTGCTGCTTTTGCAGCCTCCGTTACAGGCGCGACAACCGGATTCGGTGCTTGCGCCACCGCCAAATTCGGCATTGCGGCCAATCCGCAGACCAAAAGAAATTTCTTTAAGATATTCATTACTTTAGCCCCGTACCCATTGGGCGGGGAAGCCGCCCTAAAACTATCTTATTGCTGCCGTGGGGCCGCCATTTGCGCGGCTTATAGGCGCGCTTGGCACAAGCCTCAAGCGCCGTGCAAGTGATTTTATGCATTTATTTGTGCGGGGAAATCCACCTATTCGACTTGCAAAGGCTGCATCCCCGCTTGCGCGCATAGACAGGACAATTTTTCCCGATGACCGAAGACGATATTCTCGCCGAATTCCGCGCGGCCAATGCCTTGCTTGAAGGGCATTTCCTTTTGTCATCCGGTCGGCACAGCGGCTTTTATCTGCAATGCGCCCGCGTGCTGATGAATCCGGAACGCGCCGGGCGGCTGGCGATGGCGATCGCACAGAAAATCCCGCGCGAGATTAAAGCGCAAATCGGCGCAGTCATTTCCCCGGCGATGGGCGGGCTGATCATCGGCCATGAACTGGGGCGCGCGCTGGGCGTCGATGCCATGTTTGTGGAACGGCCCGATGGTGTGTTCGGCTTGCGTCGAGGCTTTGCCTTGGAGCCGGGGCAGAAAGTGCTGCTGGTCGAAGATGTGGTAACCACAGGGCTTTCGTCGCGCGAAGCGATCAAGGCGATTGCGGCAGAAGGCGGCGAGGTGATCGCGGCGGCATCGGTGGTGGACCGTTCGGGTGGAGCCGCCGATCTGGGCGTGCCTTTCTTCCCGCTTATCGAGTTCAATTTTCCGACCTATGCACCTGATGAAGTGCCGGACGGAATTGGCAGCAATCCCCGCGGTCAAGCCGGGGAGCCGGAAAATAGCATGACAGCGAGACTTCGTCTCGGCGTCAATATCGATCATGTCGCCACCATCCGCAATGCGCGGGGCGGCGATCATCCCGATCCGGTGCGCGCGGCGGAAATTGTCGCGGCGGTGGGCGGCGACGGGATCACCGCGCATTTGCGCGAAGACCGGCGGCATATCCGCGATAGCGATCTCGAACGGATCATGGCGGCGACCAGCCTGCCGCTCAATCTGGAGATGGCGGCGACCGACGAGATGCTGGAAATCGCGCTCCGCCACAAACCCCATGCCGCCTGTATCGTCCCCGAAAAGCGCGAAGAGCGGACCACCGAAGGCGGGCTGGACGCGGCGGGGCAGCATAACCATCTGGCCCCCATCATCGGACGTTTGCTGGATGCAGGTATAAGGGTGAGCCTGTTTCATCGAACCCGATCCCCGGCAGATCGAGGCCGCGATGCATTTGCGCGCTCCCGTGGTGGAGTTTCACACGGGGCGCTATGCCCATCTGCTGTCTCGACAATGATATGGCGGGCGTGGAGGCTGAATTAAAACGCGTCGCCGATGCCGCAGCGCTCGCGGTCAAAAACGGCATCGAGCCCCATGCCGGACATGGCCTGACGTTCGAAAATGTCCAGCCCATCGCCGCCATCCCGCAATTGGCCGAACTCAACATCGGCCATTATCTGGTGGGCGAGGCGATCTTCATCGGGCTTGAAGAAAGCGTCCGCCGGATGCGCGCGTTGATGGATGATGCGCGATGATCATCGGTCTAGGCTCCGACCTCTGCAATATCGAGCGTATCCAGAATTCGCTGGATCGTTTTGGCGAGCGGTTTGAGAAGCGCGTGTTCACAGAGCTCGAACAAGCGAAAGCCAGCAAGCGCCCCTTCACCAAGGCGGGAACGCTCGCGAAACGCTTTGCCGCCAAAGAGGCGTTTTCCAAGGCGGTGGGGACGGGCTTTAAGCGCGGCGTGTATATGAAGGATATCGGCGTGGTGAATGCGCCTTCGGGTGCGCCAACGCTTGCCTTAACGGGCGGCGCAAAAGCACGGCTCGACGCGATGATCCCAAATGGCTATGAGGCGCGGGTTCACCTGACGCTGACGGACGATCATCCTTGGGCGCAGGCCTTTGTCATTATTGAAGCTTATCCGAAAACAAACGCATGACCGATCAGGAAACCGAATTGACCAGCGCAGAATTGAACGCAAGCACATCCGCTGCTCCGCCCGCCAAACAGCGGCTGGGGCGCTGCCATCTGGGCGGAGATCAAGGGGCTGTTCTGGCTGTTGCTTGCGGTGCTCGCCTTTCACAGCTTTATGGCCAAGCCCTTCTATATCCCGTCGATCTCGATGATGCCGACTTTGCTGGTTGGGGACCGGCTGTTTGTTTCCAAATTTGCTTATGGCTGGAGCCATGTATCGCCCACCATTCCCAATCCGGCGGCGATGTTTCGCTATTATATTCAAAGGCAAGATGTCGAATCCTTTGCCTATATGCTCCCAGCCAGCAAGGGGCGCGTTTGGGGTTCGATGCCCGAACGCGGCGATATCGTGATCTTGACGCCCGAAGGCAAGACACAGGATTATATCAAGCGGGTAATCGGCCTTCCGGGCGATGAGCTGGAACTGCGTGGCGGTCAGGTTTTTCTGAATGGAAAGGCCGTGCCGCAGGAATCACAACCCGTGCTCGATCTGCCCATCGATGCCAACAATCCATGCAACGAAAGCGATTTTCCGGGGGCCTATACCCGTGAGGATGATGGCAGCGAACATTGCTATCTGACGCGGCAGCGCGAAACGCTGCCCAACGGTGTCAGCTACGACATCATCGATGCAAAGCGCACCGTGACCGATGATGTGCCGCCCGTTCTTATTCCGAAAGACCATGTTTTCCTGATGGGGGATAATCGCGATAACAGCGCTGACAGCCGTGTGGCGGGACCGGACGGACTTGATGGACCTGTGTCTTGGGATCGGATCGGGGGGCGCGCCGAAATCATTACCTTCTCTCTGGACGGCACCACCAACTGGAACCCGCTCAGCTGGTTGTCATCGTTGCGCGGCGGTCGTGCTGGCAGCAGCCTGCGTCCGCAAAAACTGCCCGCCAAGGCGGCGCAATAGCGCAGCGTGCCATGTTCCTGATCGCTTGTTTCTTCCTCGGCATCGGCAATTTTGCGATGCACAAAGCGGTGGTGGAATCGGGCCATCCCTTTGTCGAAGATACCAAGCTGTATTTCGGCAGGCATTTCGGTCGCCATGGCAGCTATGCGTTGGAATTTGTGATCCTACTTGGCGCGATGCTGCTGGCGTATGAAGGCACGGTCTGGATCGCATTGGCCTATATCGGCTATACTTTCATGAACGGTCTAGCGGCTTGGCTTTTGCTTTCGGGACGTATTTGATTTCATTCGTCGGGGCGCTTGCGTCGCTCGTCGAAAGTCGCTGTTATCCAGATATTTGGGTCGCTAGTCCCCTTTATGGGGGAGCACGACGCTTGCAATGAAGCGGGCGCGAGCGAAAGGACTGGATCGTGCGGGAGGGAACCCTGCGGCGTGTATTTCATGCTGCGACGTTATTGGCTTGTTGCAGCTTGGCAGCGCCATCGGCAAATGCCCAAATTCAAGAAACGGCGATAACGTCGCTTGCCCCGCGCGTGGAAAACGGCAGGCAAGTTTACGAAGTTTCGCAGTTCACGCGCTTTGCCCCGCAGACGGCACTCGATATGGTGCGTTATATTCCCGGTTTTTCGATCACGCAGGTTAGCGGGGATCGCGGCCTTGGTGAGGCCAGCCAGAATGTGCTGATTAACGGGCAGCGGGTGACTGGTAAGAGCAATGATGCCGAAACCGCGCTATCGCGCATTGCAGTTTCGTCGGTGATCCGGCTGGAGATTGCCGAAGGATCGAGCTGGAATGTGTCTGGGCTTTCCGGGCAGGTCCTTAACGTCGTGACCAAGGCGGATTCGCTGCAAGGCAATTTCACCTGGCGGCCACAGTTTCGCAAACGGATCGAGCCGAGCTGGTATATCGGTGAAATTAATCTGTCCGGCCAGCTGGGCAAAGGTAGCTTTACGTTGGGATTGAACAACAACAATGGATTCCGCGGCGGTGGATGGGGGCAAGAAATTGTTCGAGACGCCAGTGGGAATATCCGATTCATTCGCGATAAATTTGAAACATTCTACGGCGACAAGCCGAAGCTGACCGCCACTTATTCGCTGAAAAGCAGCAACGGCAATATCTTCAATGCCAATGCGGCGGGCGAGCTGTTTCGTTTTCGCAACGTCCGCACCTTTGATCGCATCCAGGCAGGTGTGCCAGATATTTTTGAAAAACGCCGGGGCGGCGAGGACGAATATAATTTTGAACTGGGCGCCGATTATGAATTCGGCCTCGGCAAAGGGCGGCTGAAACTGATCGGTTTCCACCGGTTTGAACATAGCGAGTTTGACAATATTTTCCGCAGCGATTTCACCGATGGAACGCCGCCGTCCGGACAACGCTTCGACCAGGTGATCGACGAAGGCGAAAGCGTCGCGCGTGCTGAATATCGCTGGAAAGCAGGAAAGGTTGATTGGCAGGTTTCTCTGGAAGGCGCCTATAATATCCTCGACGCCAAATCCGAATTTTTCACGCTTGGTACGAACGGAGATTTTTTGCCCGTGCCGTTGCCTGACGCGACCTCAAAAGTTGAGGAAAAGCGCGGGCAGGCGATTGTGTCTTACGGGCGGCCGTTATCGGAAAAATTATCACTGCAACTAACGGGTGGCGGCGAATATAGTATGCTCAGCCAATCGGGCGCAAACGGCCTGTCGCGCAAATTTTTGCGACCCAAAGGTTCGGTATCTCTTGCATGGAAAGCTTCGCCCAATTTTTCGGTATCAAGCAAGCTGCAACGCAAAGTAGGGCAGCTAAATTTCAGCGATTTCCTCGCCTCGGTCGATGTGCAGAACAGCAATACCAACGGCAGCAACGCCCGATTGGTGCCGCCGCAAAGCTGGCTGCTCGAACTGGAGGCAAACCGGTCACTTGGCAAATCGGGCTCGATCAAATTGCTGGTCGCGGCAGAGGCGATCAGTGACATTGTCGATCAGATACCGCTGAGCGCCACATCCGAAGCCCCCGGCAATCTGCCCAGTGCAAAGCGGCTGCGCGGCGAGATTAACACCAGCTTCTTGCTCGATACATTGGGCTTTACAGGCGCGAAGCTCGACACGGTGCTGGCTTTGCAAACGGTGTCTCTACGTGATCCGTTGACGCAGGAAAAGCGTCCGATCAGCAGCCGGGGTCGCACCTATTGGAATGTCGATTTCCGCCACGACATTCCAGGGACAAAATGGGCTTGGGGCTTTTTCGCCGAACAAGCCACCGATTATGGTTTCTACCGGCTCGATTATTATCTGAAGGAATTCCGCATCCGACCGTTCACGTCCATTTATGTGGAGCATAAGGATGTGCTGGGGCTGAAGGTAAAGGCATCGCTGTTCAATCTGTTGGGCCAGCAAGAGGCCTATCGCGAGACGTTCTGGCTCAACCGACGTGATGGACCTGTCGATTCCACGCATCGCGGCAACACTATTTATGGACAGATTTTCCGTTTAAGCGTCAGCGGGACTTTCTGAAACGGCCGTCCGCCCCTATATGGCCCCCATGCAGGGACTGGCCACACACACGAATAATGACAAAGACGACGATAAGCCGGAGATAAAGCCCGAGGCGAGTTTTGCGACGCTTGGCCGTTTTCTGCCCTATTTGTGGCCAAAGGATTTGCCCGCACTGCGTCTGCGGATCGTAATCGCCTTGCTCTTTGTGCTCGCCTCCAAAGCGGTGCAGCTCAGCATGGGTTTTCTCTATGCGGGCGCAATAGACCGGATGAAGCCGGGGTTGGAAGACGGTGTATGGATCGCCATCGCGTTGGTCGCTGCTTATGCAGGGGCGCGGCTGACGGGCGTGTTATTCGACAACATCCGCAACGTGATTTTTGAACGCGTGGGCCAGGATGCAACGCGGCGGCTTGCCGAAAATGTCTTCGCCCATCTGCACCGTCTGTCGATGCGCTTTCACATGAACCGGCGCACGGGGGCGGTCACCAAGGTGATCGAACGCGGCACCAAAAGCATCGATGTGATGCTGTATTTCATGCTCTTCAACATTGCCCCCACGGTTATCGAGTTGACCGCAGTACTAATCATCTTTGGTTTGAAATTCGATGCGTGGCTGGTGGTAGCGACGGTGGTGATGGTTGCCAGTTACATCTGGTTCACACAGATTGTTACTGATTGGCGCAACAAGCTGCGTGCCGAAATGAACGAACTCGATACCGCATCGGTCGCGCGCTCGGTCGATAGTCTGCTCAACTATGAAACGGTGAAGTATTTCAACGCCGAGACGCGCGAAACCGGCTATTATAGCGCGGTCGTCCGCCGCTATGCCGATGCGGCGGTCAAATCAGAAAACTCGCTTGCCTGGCTGAATATCGGCCAATCCTTCATTACCAACGCGATGATGGCGGGTGCCATGGGGTTCAGCGTTTGGGGCTGGTCGCAAGGGCGGTTTTCAACGGGTGATGTGGTGTTGGTAAACACGCTGCTCGCACAACTTTTCCGCCCGCTCGACATGCTCGGCATGGTCTATCGCACCGTTCGGCAGGGCCTGATCGATATGGCCGCGATGTTCGATTTGATCGATACCGAGACCGAAATCAAAGATGCGGCTGATGCCGTTTCGCTGGCGGTCTCGGGTGGCAGTGTCGCATTTGAAAATGTCGCCTTTGCCTATGAGCACGAACGACCGATTTTGAACGGCCTTAGTTTTACCGTTCCGGCTGGTAAGACCACCGCCATTGTTGGCCCTTCAGGTGCGGGCAAATCGACCATCGCCCGGCTGCTTTTCCGATTTTACGACGTTACCGGCGGGCGGATAGCCATTGATGGCCAGGATTTGCGCGACGTCACGCAAAGCTCACTGCGCGCTGCCATCGGCATCGTGCCGCAGGATACCGTGCTGTTCAACGAAAGCATCGGCTATAATATCGGCTATGGCCGCGAGGGTGCGGATCAAAGCGCAATCGAGTCGGCGGCGCGCGGGGCGGCGATCCATGGCTTTATCGCAGCGCAACCCCGGCAATATGACACGCAAGTGGGTGAACGCGGGCTAAAGCTTTCAGGCGGCGAGAAACAGCGCGTCGCCATTGCGCGGACTTTGCTGAAAGACCCACCGATCCTGATCCTCGACGAAGCCACCAGCGCACTCGACAGCCGCACCGAAGCGGATATTCAGGCGACGTTGGATGCCGTCGCCGAAAAGCGAACGACGCTGATCATCGCGCACCGGCTTTCCACCATCGTCAATGCCGACGAGATCATTGTCCTCGATCACGGCGTTGTTGCGGAGCGCGGAACGCACGACGCGCTGATCCGCAAAGGCGGGCTATATGCCGAAATGTGGGCGCGGCAGGCGGCGGAAAAAGAACAGGAAGACATTGTAGCAGCGGAGTAAATCACGCTTTCCCTCAATTCCACGCAAAGCCTGAAATCGCGGTTTCCATCACCCGTTCGCCATATTGCTTTGCACCTACAGCACTCGATGCACCGGCCGCGATCATCAGCGGCAATAGATGCTCCTCACGTGGATGGGAGAAACGGCCACCCGGCGCGGCGCTCCATTCATTCAGTAAACTGGCCCGCATTCCGGCCGGCGCGATGCAAGCATCGCTCAACCATAGGTCGAACTGTACGCTTGTCTCGGTCGCGCGCGGATCGCCATAAGCGCGCATATTGTGGAAGCTCATCCCCGATCCGATGATCAACACGCCTTCCGCACGCAGGGTTTCCAGCGCCCGTCCCGCCGCGCTGTGGAGCGCGGGATCAAGGCTGAGGTCCAATGACATTTCCACCACCGGAATGTCCGCATCCGGGAAAGCGACCTTCAAAGGAATGAAAACCCCATGGTCCCAGCCGCGCTCTGTATCGACATAGGCTTTCAGCCCGGCATCGCGCAGCAATTGCGCGGCGTGCTCCGCGAGAGCGGGTTCGCCCGGGGCATCGTAGCGCAGGTCATAGGTGTGCGGTGGAAAGCCGTAATAATCATAGACAAGATCCGGCTTTGCAGCACCCGTAAAGACAAACCCATCGGTCTCCCAGTGCGCGGACACGACGAGGATGGCTTTGGGCTTTTCAGGAAGGCTTGCCGGAATTGAGCGGAGATAATCGGCCATTCCTGTCCACATCCCCTTGGGGTCGTCCATGAAGAAACAAGGTCCGCCGCCGTGCGGAATATAAAGGCTGGGAAGTTTTTCGGTCATGGTAGTGAAAATAAGAAGCGGTGAAGTGCTTTCAAAGAAGAAAATATTGTCTGAGGCAAAGTCTATTGCAAGACAATTTTGTTCTATCTATGTTCAAAATCGAATCGACTATCCACAAGGGAGTCTTCGATGCTTGCCGAACGCTCTATCCTCTCACAGATTTCCGACCTAGGGCCGGGGGCGATGGCTTCGCTGGCAGAAAAACTTGATCCCGCAGACGTACTGCACCGTGTGTTCGGTTTTCCCGAATTTCGCGGGGTGCAGCGCGATGTGATTGATCGGGTGTTGGCCGGGCAGCGCACTTTGGCGGTGATGCCCACAGGGGCGGGGAAGTCGCTTTGTTATCAATTGCCCTCACTGCTGCTGGGGGGCACAACGATTGTCGTCTCGCCATTGATCGCCTTGATGCACGATCAGATGCGGAGTGCGACGGCGGCTGGGATCAGGGCGGCGACGCTGACCTCGGCGGATAGCAATCGGGCGGAAACGATAGAGCGCTTTCGCGACGGCAATCTTGATCTGCTCTATGTCGCCCCTGAGCGCGCCTCGACCGCCGATTTTCGCGGGCTGCTCCGCGAAGCACATATTTCACTGTTCGCGATAGATGAGGCGCATTGCGTTTCCGAATGGGGCCATGATTTTCGCCCTGACTATCGCCTGCTTCGTCCGATCATGGACGATTTTCCCGATGTTCCCCGGCTGGCACTAACGGCGACCGCCGACGCGCACACCCGCGCCGATATTGGCGAACAATTGGGCATTGCCGCCGATGGCATGATCGTTTCGGGCTTTGACCGGCCCAATATCCGCTATGCCGTGACGACCGCGACGAACAAGGGATCGGCTATTGCTTCTGCCATTCGTGGCTGGCCGGGGGCGGGGATCGTCTATGCAACGACGCGTGACCGCGCGGAAAAGCTTGCTGCATTGATTGCAAAGACCGGACGGCGAACGCGCTATTATCATGCCGGTATGGAGCCAAATGCGCGGATGGCAGCGCAGGCGGAATTTGTGGCATCCGAAGACATGGTGATGGTGGCGACGGTCGCTTTCGGGATGGGTATCGACAAGCCCGACGTGCGTTTTGTAGCCCATGCAGGCATCCCAAAATCGATTGAAGCCTATTATCAGGAAAGCGGACGGGCGGGCCGAGATGGCGATCCGGCGGTGGCGCATCTTTTCTGGTCGGCAGGCGATTTTGCCATCGCCCGCGAACGGCTGCGCGAACAGCCCGAGGCGCGGCAAGAGGCGGATAAGACGCGGATCAATGCACTGTCGTCTCTGGTTGAAACACCGGGTTGCAGGCGGGCGGTGCTCTTGCGCCATTTCGGCGAATTCCCGCCCGAAAATTGCGGCAATTGCGACAATTGCCTCGATGCGCCGGCCGTGATCGATGCAACCGAGCTTGCGCGTAAATTCTTGTCCGCCGTGTTTCGCACCGGGCAAAGTTTTGGCGTGGGGCATTTGGAAAAGGTGCTCACCGGCGGGCGCGACGAACGATCATCGGACGCGGGCATGACCAGCTGAGCGTCTTTGGCATTGTCAGCGGAGACGAAGTGGCGTTGATAAAGCCCGTCGCGCGCGCGCTTCAGGCGCAGGGGCATTTGGCGGCGAACGAACATGGCGGGCTATTGCTCGCAGGGGCTTCGCGCGCGTTGCTAAAGGGTGAGCTTTCATTACAAATAGTCGTTCCGCCCAAAACAAAGAAGCCGCGCCGAAGCGAGAGCAATCCTGAGGGCGATCCGCTGTTCGAGGCTTTGCGCGACAAACGACGCGAACTCGCAACCGAAACGGGGGTTCCGCCCTACGTCATCTTCCATGATGCCACTTTGCGCGAACTGGCCGAACGGCGGCCCGAGAATCTTTCGGATTTCGGGCATATCAGCGGCGTTGGTGCACGCAAGCTCGAAGCCTATGGCGAAGCGTTTCTGTCTGTAATAAGGGAGGCGGTGGAAGGATAAAAATGTTCATCACACTCACTCCCGATCTCCTCGTTTCTCCCCAGATCAGCCTCGACGACGTCACCGAAGCCGCACGGCAGGGGGTGAAACTTATCATCAACAACCGCCCTGAAGACGAGTCCGAAGACCAGACGCCGGGGCCGGACATCGAAGCGGCGGCCGCCGTCGCCGGTATGGGTTATGTCGCGATCCCGATTACCCATTCGGGATTTAGCGAGCCGCAGGTAAAAGCGATGGCGCAGGCACTGGAAGGCGCAGACGGGCTTGTGCTCGCTTATTGCCGGTCGGGCACTCGCTCGACTTTGCTATGGGGCTTGTCAGAAGCAAGCCAAGGCGGCGATCCCGATGCGCTCACCAATATGGCCGCAAAGGCCGGATATGATCTTGGTCCGATCCGCCCTTTGATGGACATGCTGAAGGCAAAAGCCTGATGTGGATCGAGCTGGCCAAATTGGGTGGCTCGATTGTCGCGATCCTGTTGCTTTTCTGGACCGCGAAGCAATTGGGGCTGGGCGGCGATCTGCGGATCCGCGATACAGACCATGCCCGCTGTCTCGCAGACGAGGCGATCTGTGGATATGAGCCCGTCGAAATCGTGCTGGATAAAGCAGGCGTCGGCGCGTTGATGAAGGATGCCGAGGGGCGACATCTGCTCATCCGCCGCCACGGTGCCCAATTTGCCGCCCGGCTGCTAGACCGGCATAGTGAATCGCGACTGGACCATAATTTCCTGACGCTTGGTACTGGCGACAAGAGCTTTGGCAAAATCACGCTCAATCTGGGCGAAGACGCGCAAATCTGGGCCTCTGGCCTGCGCCATATGCAGGTGTGATTGATGCCCGAACTCATTAGCCCTGTCGATTATGCAGATCCCCGGCTTCATCCTGTTGGTTCTGCTGGAAATGTGGTGGGCTAAACGCAACGCTCCGGAAAAATATGAGCCGCGCGATACGCTGACCTCGCTCGCGCTGGGGACCGGCAGTCAGGTAGTGGGCGTATTGACCGGCGGCGTGGCTGTTGCGTTGGCGCTTTGGCTTTACGAGCATCGATTGCTCGACATCGGTTGGGCCTGGTGGGCGTGGGGACTGTGCTTTGTTCTCGACGATCTGGCTTATTATTGGGTCCACCGCTGTGGCCATCGCATCCGTTTCATGTGGGCGAGCCACGTGAACCATCATTCGAGCCAGCATTATAATCTGTCGACCGCGCTGCGGCAGACATGGACCGGCTTTTTCGCGCTCAATTTCCTGTTCCGCGTTCCGCTGGCTTTTGTTGGTTTCCATCCAGCGATGATCGCTTTTTGCGGTGCCCTGAACCTGATCTACCAATTCTGGATCCACACCGAAGCGATTGGAAAATTGCCGCGCTGGTTTGAAGCGGTGATGAACACCCCCAGCCACCACCGCGTCCACCACGCCACCAACCCGCGCTATCTCGATGCCAATTATGCAGGGACATTTATCGTCTGGGACAAGATGTTCGGCAGCTTTATTGCCGAGGTGGACGACGAACCGATCCGTTATGGTATCGTCAAGCAACTGGGTAGCTTCAATATACTATGGAGTGTATTTCACGAATGGATAGGATTGCTGCGTGATCTTTGGTCCGCGCCATGGCCGCATAAAACATCCTACCTCTGGCGCCCGCCCGGCTGGAGTCATGACGGCAGCCGGGACACCTCGGAAAGCATCAAGGCGCGCTGGATGGAAAAAACGGGAGAGAATAAGTGAGCGATCATCAAGACTGGTTTCCCGCGCCTGACGCAGCAACGGCCAACACGCATTGCAGCGCCGCTGATTATGACCGGATGTATGCGGAAAGCATCAGCAACCCCGACAGCTTCTGGGCCGAGCAGGCAAAGCGGATAGACTGGTTTGTCGCACCCAGCAAAATCGGCAATTGGTCATACGATCCGGTCAGCATCAAATGGTATGAAGATGGCGAATTAAACCTTTGTTACAATGCGGTTGATCGCCATGTGATGGCAGGTAGGGGAAATACAACAGCCTTCATCTTCGAGCATGATGATCCGGCCAAAGACGCGCGCCGGATGAGCTATGCCGCGTTGCAATCCGAAGTAATCCGCATGGCGAATTGTCTCAAAGCATTGGGCGTTACCAAAGGCGAACGCGTGACCATTTATATGCCGATGTGCATCGAAGGCGCTGTCGCGATGCTCGCTTGCGCGCGGATCGGGGCTATCCACAGTGTGGTGTTCGGCGGCTTTTCACCCGAAGCCATTGCGGGACGAATCGACGATTGCGCCAGCCGCTATGTGATATGTGCCGATACGCGGTGCGCGGTGGCAAATCCGTTCCGCTAAAGGCCAATATCGATGCGGCGCTGGAGAAGGCTTCGGGCGTCGAGGCCGTGCTGGTTATCCGCCACACCGGCGATGCGGTGGAAATGCGCGAAGGTCGCGATCATTGGTATCACGAGATGACAGTCGGCCCCGATTGCCCGTGCGAACCTATGAACGCCGAAGACCCGCTGTTCATCCTCTATACCAGCGGTAGCACTGGCAGCCCCAAAGGCGTGCTGCACACCACCGGTGGTTACTCGGTGTGGACGGCGAGCACGTTTCATTATGTGTTCGATTATCGTCCTGGAGAGGTGTTTTTCTGTTCAGCGGATATCGGCTGGGTCACCGGTCACAGCTATGTCGTCTATGGACCCTTACAAAATGGCGGAACCAGCCTGATCTTTGAAGGTATTCCCAGTTACCCCGATAGTGGGCGTTTTTGGGATATCATCGACCGGCATCAGGTAAACATCTTCTATACCGCGCCCACGGCCCTGCGGGCCTTGATGCGCGATGGCGAGGCACCGGTGCTGGCGCGGTCTCGCCAATCGCTACGCTTGCTGGGTTCGGTAGGAGAACCGATCAATCCGGAAGCCTGGCGCTGGTATCACAGCGTAGTGGGCGAGGGGAAACTCCCTATTGTCGATACCTGGTGGCAAACCGAAACCGGCGGGGTGATGATTACCACGCTTCCTGGCGCGCATGGGATGAAGCCGGGCAGTGCGGGCAAACCGTTCTTCGGCATCCGTCCGCAACTGGTCGATGCCGAGGGCGTTGTGATTGCAGAAGAAGGCGATACCCGCGGCGATGTTTCGGGCAATCTATGTATCACGCATAGTTGGCCGGGGCAGGCGCGCACGGTTTATGGCGACGACGCCCGGTTTGATCAGACCTATTTCTCCACCTATAAGGGCAAATATTTTACAGGGGATGGCTGCCGCCGTGACGCAGACGGCTATTGGTGGATTACGGGGCGGGTGGATGATGTCATCAACGTATCCGGTCATCGCATGGGCACTGCCGAAGTTGAAAGCGCGCTAGTATTGCACGAACGCGTGGCAGAGGCCGCGGTCGTTGGTTTCCCGCATGAGATTAAGGGGCAGGGGATTTACTGCTATGTCACGCTGAACGCGGGCGAAGAGGCATCGGATGCCCTGCTTGCCGAATTGCGCGGGCAGGTGCGCCGCGAAATCGGGCCGATTGCCTCGCCGGACCACATCCACTTCACACCCGCCCTGCCCAAAACGCGCAGCGGCAAAATCATGCGGCGTATCTTGCGGAAGATTGCGGAAAATGAATTTGGCGCATTGGGTGATATCTCAACCTTGGCCGATCCAAGCGTTGTCGATGCGTTAATCGAGGGAAGGCAGAATCGATAAGGCGGAGCGCCTGTCGAATGATTCAACGGAGCGTCATTGCGTTCTATTGCCAACTATCCTGATCTGGCGTGCAATCCCCCTTGCGGCTGTTTTCCTGCTTTAACATTGTATGGATATGGCCCTTTCCCGGTGCGGGTTGCCAGCTATCGGTCGTAACCAGCAGATCGGTGGTGGTGGGGGTGAGCAGTCCGGTGATGGTCATTTCTGCCTTGCCATTTGCGGGATCGTCGAAGCTGGCGGCGAAATCCACCGTCGCCGTCCTTAATCTGTGATCTGACTACTTTCCATTCCGGCCCGAACTGGATCGCCTCACGCAGCCGCACCGACAGATCATCCTTCGCCGCAACTTCTGCGGATAGGCACAACGGTCCGCCAAAGTCCTTCTTGCCCACCGAAGCCTCTCCTGCCTTGACCAGTTCCGCCATGTCGCCTTTCACTCCGGTGGCGTCAAAGGCCATGGTGTAGTGGAGCATGGTCCAGCTGCCGGGCTGGCGTTGGATAGGATGAGGTCCCTGCGGGCTTGCACTGCTGCATGCGATGAGGAAGGCCGTGAATGTTGGAATGATGAATGACTTGTGCATAAGTGTCTGATTTTCTGGTTAGCAGTAGATGGGGATCTGCCCCACTGCGGGTCTGAACCGCAGAGGGGCAGTTTCTGTGTGCTATTTGATCACATTCATGGCTGAGCCGGAATGTGCAGTGCTGCCGCTGGTTCCCCGGCCAAGTTGACCAACTTGATTAGCACCCCAGCATTTTGCATCACCGGTGTTGGTGGTGACACAGAAGAAGTACCTTCCGGCGCTTATACTGGTAGCCCCTGAAACGCCAGCAATCGGGCTGGTATCGAAAATCACGTTCGCTCCAGCCAACGAGGAATGGAAGGTATAATATTTGCCATCTGTATTTCCACGACCCATCTGGCCAAAAAGATTCATTCCCTGGCAAAAAACTTGGGCCCCAGCTCCCCTGATGGCGCATATTCCCTGAGTGCCGATTGCAAAATCAGTTACGCCCGAAGCAAATGGCCCCGGCATCAGAGTGGCATAGTTGTAGCCGGATCCCGGCGCTCCAAGCAAAGTGCCGTAGGTAGCATTCAATCCCCAGCAATAGAGACTACCCGCCTTGAGTGCACAAGCCGCAGGTCCGCTGACGAGTATCTTTTCGGCACCGGAGAAAATTGCAGTAGCCGAGGTTTTTACCTGAACTTGAGGAATGCCTCCGGGCAAGAAAGTGGGTGTGGTAGTCCCGCCGCCCATAACACCTGGCCCCCAATTTAGACCTTTGTGTCCCCAGCAGCTCACATTTTTCAATGCACCGTTTGTAATTGCACAGGCATAATAGCCTGATGATACGCCGCTAGCACCCGAAATATTTGGTACGGTGGGTTGAAGTGTGTCGCTCGGGGCCCAGTTTGTGCCCGTGGTTTGATGCCCCAGATTGCCCTTATACCAATGTGCACCGCCTTCGTCATTTATGCCCCAGCAGCGAACCTTGCCGTTGTCTGCGCTGCTATCATCAACTACCAAACAGCCATTATGGCTGTCCAATCTCGGCTTTTTGTATTTGCCAAGCTGAGAAGTTACGTTGTTCAATCCAAAAGCCGGAACATTGCCGGTGAGCGTTGTGCCGCCGCTAGCCATACCCGCAACTTTGTGAGCATTTTCACCCCAGCAGAATGTCTCGCCGTTGAACGGCCCGCCGCTGGCGGTCTTGGCACAAGTCGTGAGGAGGCTGCGCTGTAAACCTGTAACCGGGCCGAATGACGGGTTTGCCGCGAGGTAGTTTACAATCCGGTCAGACGGAACGGCGACATTCTTGAATGCGGCGGTGGCGGATATGCCCAACTGCTTATCGGACCCGTTGCGGCCCCAGCAATGTACGGTATTGGTGCCCTGCTCAATAGCGCAAGTGCTTTCACCCTCTGAATCGAGTCTGGATGCTCTGAAGGTCGCGCTAGGGTCCGGGCCATCCACATTCATCCTCAAGATGGTGCTATCCGCCCATATGGCGTTGTTCCGGCTCACCGCAAAATCCACCGTGTCCCCAGCGTTTAGCGTCGCGTTATAGGTAAAATTCTGAATTCCCGACGCGGTTGAACCCAGCGAGCCGGTCGTCGGCGCTACGACAGCATTCGAACGCACGATATAAGGTGTCACACCATCATGACCATTGGTGCCATTTCCTGGATAAGCTCCAGAAAACTGACCGAAAAATCCATAGGGGCCGCTTGTTGGTGCTGTAAAGCGCACGACCGCGCAGTCATTGTTATCAGGGTGCATCAAGACGGTCGTCGGAGGTGATGTAACCATCCCGCTACCCGTTCCATAGGTCGCCACTCCACTGACTCCATTCGCGACGACTGGCAAAGTATTGCTATAGCCAGTTCCCCGAAATCCCCTCCAGGTCGAGCCCATCACGGAATAGGGGATGGTCAGCGCCGTTGTCGGTCCAGTGCAGTTTGCACCGCCAGCCCGGTGTACGCTCCAATTGGCGCCAAGCGTGGGCACGGCGGAAGTGCCTTGAATGACCTGACCAGTATTCCATGTTGCCGCATTTGCATTCGTCGCAACCCCAAGTGCGGTGAGAGAAGCCATAGAAATCAGACTTCTGATTGTATTTTTACCGAGCATGATCATCTCCTTCAGACTAAATATCAACACTAAGTCGTGCCCGCATTCCAACAGGTTCAATTCCCGCAAAAATAAATTCTCCCCCAAAAGCAAAACGCCCGCCCTCGGGAGTAAGGACGGGCGTTCCGGTTTCGCCGGTGTCGCTTGGGCATTGGTTCGAAAACGGGGCTTAACTGGTCAGATAAGCGATAACTCAAGGCAACAGAGTAGGCCGTGGAACTCGTCTTTTCGACTTTAGGCGAGGGTTTCGGGAAGCCATCAGCTTTTAAAAAGTAAATGTTAAGCTGATTTCCAACCCCTCACATTTTCTCGCCGGAGGGGGCACATCTGGACCTGCATCGGGTCCGATCAAACGTGCGGAAAAATTTCCGCCAGATTGCTTCCGCGACAGCTAATTGCCGATTTATCATTTCGATTTGGCTACCGGACATTGATTCGAGTTATTTTCACCTGAGTTTCGCCTAGAGTGAAACGGTTACGAACAAAGGTTTTCAAATCGCGACGAGCCTCTGCCGCCAATGCCGCGCGTTGATCTGGCCGAATCGAGAGCATTGCATCTAAATGAGTCTTTAAGTCAGTGGTGGTTTGGTGCCGAGAGCCACGCGTTTTGCCGGTTGTGCCTGCAACGCAGAGGCTGTGCCGATTGCTAAAGCTGTCGCTGCACCTCCTTGTGCAATAAAATTGCGGCGATTGATCGCGGTATCTTTGTCATATTTCACGAATTTTCTCCTAGCTCTTTGCTTCGAACTTGCGTTCCAAACCAAGTCGTGCCCGCATTCCAACAGGTTCAATCCCCGCGAAAATAAATTCTCCCCCAAAGCAAAACGCCCGCCCTCGGGAGTAAGGACGGGCGTTGCTGCTGCCCCGGGTCGCGGCGGGGTGGCAGAGGGAAGTGGAGGCCGTGCGAGGCAGGTTCGAACCCTAAAGCGTGGCCAGCCACACACCAATTCCGGCGAATGGAAAGGTTGCCCAAAACAGGCTGGCTTCGGGATTACTGCCATCCTTGCCCGGCTTACATTTGAAACCGGGATTTTTCGGATCGGTACCACGCTTCATCAGGATTTGGGTTTTACCAAAGCGAACGGAAGCGTTGTCGAAATCGATGCGGGTTTTGGTGCACACGCGTTGGGCAAAATCACCGAGATTCTTGTACGCGCCGTTCTTTGTGCGTTCGGCGACGATCACGGCCGCCGCTTTGGCGCTCGTGGTGGGGGCAAGGCGGATGATTTCCTCCGCCGTACTCGCGTTCACATCAATGTGGTTGCGCCAAGATGTGCGATTGCATGTATCGGGCCGACCGGGCAAGGGATCGCAGGGCGGCGGCTGCAAGACCGCGAAGGACTGGCGCACGTCAAACACCATAGCGTCGACGGGAATAGTTCCCGAAACGCCATCAAAGGGGATAGCCTCGACGAAACGGCGTACCGGTGGACCGGCATAGCGCACGCGCGGATCGGGGCGGAGCTTTTCCTCCCGGACGGCAAAGGCCAACTGTCCGTCATCTCCCACGCGGAGCATTTGTTTTGGCCGGGACTTCTCCCAACGCGAGCGCGGGATGAGGAGGGGCGCGATTTCAAAGTCCCCCGGTTCCAGTCCGGTGAGGCGAACTTCGCCATGGGCATCGCTAGGAACGATAAATGCGTCGTCGCCGGACACGGGCCGAATGATGGAGCCTTTGTCACCGGCTTTAACAATTTTGCCTTTCAGTTTACCTCCGGCCAAGGCCGAGCTGGCCGACAGCGCCGCCGTTGCTGCCGACAGCAAAGCCGCTCCGGATGGAAAGGCGGAAATGCTCGCCGCCGCCAGCAAGGCAACACCATTTGGACCAAGTAAAAGTTTTCGGATCACAGGTTTTGCCTTTCGATTGCGGCATAGTCGTTGGTCTGATGCAGAAGGTTCAATTCCGCGCATCACTTTTGCACCGCCAGTCGGAAAAGGCCTGCTCCAAAAATGGGATCGCGGCCTTTGCGGCCCAGATCGCTCGCGGTCGCGGTCAAAGCAATCATCGCTCCATCGGGATCGCGCCCGCCATTGCATTGCGGCAGGCGCAGCAACGCGCCTCCCAAGGTCGCTGTCGCAAAGCTTGTTCCAGACATGCTGCGATAACCCAAGGGCACAGCGACCAATTGCCCTACGCCAACACCTGCGACGTCAACAGCACTGCCCCGGCTGGCGAAAGGATAGATCTTCAGTTTTGTGTCCACCGCAGTCACGCCGATGCTGTGCCGGTGCGATGCGGGGAAACTTACCGGCGCTTTCGGCCCGCCATTTCCGACAGCAGCGACCACGCAAATGCCCTTGGCGTGGGCAACATCGAGCAAGCGGGCGAGGAGGGGATCTTCGCTTCCGCCAAATGCCAACACAAAAACCGATGGCTGCGCCCGCAATGCAGCGTCCATCGCGCGGGCTAGATTGCGGGTTTGCGAAAGGGCGACGCCGTTTTTGCTCTCCGTAAAGGCTGCATAGACATGGAGGTTGGCCCCCTGTGCAGAGCCCGGGACCCCGCCACTGCCGACTATGAGTGAGGTAATTGCTGTTCCGTGCGAACCCGGGGTGGCTGGAACGCCAAAGACCGATTGGGTGATATGCCCGTCCTTAAGCACCTCGTGGCCCAGGGCGACGGGCGTATCGATTAATGCTATTCGCCCCGAAACCGGCGATTGCGAAATGGCGTGCAGGCTTAGGCGTTTGGGCTGCTTTGCTTTGCCCTTTTCTTTTCCATGCGACTGGAACAGCTGGTTGGGCTGAGCAGCGATAACGCCTTTAATGGCAAGCAACCGCTCTGTGGCGCCACGGATGCTGTCGCCTTCCGCTATTGCGGCGACCACCATCACCACGCCGATACTGTCCAACGGGCTGCTCTCGATCAGGGTGAGCTTTGCAGATGCGGCGATTTTTGCCGGGTCGCTCATGGTTGCTGATCGTGAAGATGATCTGTCCGGGCACGGCATCGGATGCCTCGGTATCGCGCAGTTCCATGGGCTTCGCTTTGTTTTTTCCGCCGAGCGAAATCGAAAGTCCGATGCCACCAATGCCCCCGCTTCGGGGACGATCAATGGGCGGCTGCTGGCCTTGCCCGGGGATCGGCCCTTGCGCGAGGAGCGCCGTTGTGAGCCCCGTTGCCGCCAACAGCATTGCCAATCGCTTCATGCACCCGCCCCGGCAAATGCGATCAGTGGCGAGGCGCGTAACCGTTTAACCAGAGCCTCGACTTGGGCTGGCGACAGCCGTTTATTTGCCTTTAAGGCGATCAGGCCGTCATCATCGCGGCGGATCATCGTCAAGCCTTCGCGCGCTAACAGGGCGTCAATCGCTTGCGGTGTTGCATTCGCGTCGGGCTGGATCACGATGTCAGTCGGTTCCGGCGCATGGGCCTTGGGTCCTGACGCGCCTTGATAGATTTCGCTTCCCGGTTGCGAAGCCGATCCGTCGAATTGGCGTCCGGCTTGCCATCCGAAGAGTGCAACAAGGCATAGCGAAGCGGCCAGCGCCCACCGTGGGTTCAAAAAGCCAGAAAGCCAGTCGCGCAAGGCAACAAATGGATGCGTGGCTGGCCGGTTGAAATAGGATACATCCGACGATGAAGGACCGGTCTCGATCCGCACCATCAGTCGGGTCAGGCGCTCGGCGCTGGCAGCGGACAGGCCCTCGCACACCACTTTGCCTCCGACATGCACCATGATGCCAAGCTGTTGCGCCGCCTCCAGCTCTGCACGCAGCTCGGCCGAGGAGGTCAGCGCAAAATCCAGAAGCGCACGATCAACAGCTCCCAACGTGCCGTTGGCATAAAAGGGAACAAGCCCGACGAGCTCATCCATGTTTTCAGCACGTGCCACCTTTTACACCGTCAACTCCGCCCGCAATTGTTTGCGCGCGTGGAAAAGCCGGGTTTTAACAGTGTTTTCCGGGCAACCCACGATGGACGCAATCTCGGACAAGGGGAGTTCCTCAAAATAACAAAGCCAGACCACTTCACGGTGGTCAATACTCAGTCGATCAAGGGCCAAGCGAAGTTCATTGGCGTCCGATTTTTTTTGTGCGGCAACATCTGGCGTGTCCGCCGAATCGGCAACGGAATTGAAAATTCGCGACTGCTCTTCGGTTGCGAGCGGACGAATTCGCTGCTTCCTGATCCAATCCACCGATTTATTGCGGACAATCCGGCGCAACCATCCCTGAGCACTTCCGCTGCCTGAAAAGCGACCAGCCTGCTGCCAGACGTCGATGAAAGCTTCATCGACGACATCGGCCGCGGCTTCCCGATCGCCTGCGAGCAAGCCAGTGGCGTAACGCACCAACAGGATGCGTTGATCGGCATAAAGTGTTGAAAATGATCCCTTATCCCCACGCGCGATGCCGCGCAGTGCCCATTCAATATTCATGTCAGGTCCCCGTAATTCGTGATCCTGCGACATTATTCGGCAGCTCGTGATCGGATGTTCCGGGAACGCCTTGTTATTGCAGGAAAGAATAGCGCGCCTTTGTCGCTTCGGTCTTTCCGTCAGATGGGGGAGAATTTGGGGGAGATGGTTCGAATTATTTGTTCAAACTATTGCTTTTCTTTAGCAAAAGCCGTGTCTAAAGGCTGTTCTTTGCTAATAAAAACAGTGTCTTGAGGTTGCGTTACTTGGGTGAAATCGTTGCGGCACAACAAACTGACACGCTAACGCACGGCGAACAGGCGATGAACCTTCTCGTTCGCCCTTCAAATATGTGGACGGGTCAGCTGCTCTACATTGCCGCCAATATTGGCCTTTGGTGGCTTCTCAAACCGCTCGTTCCTGCTGCAAAAATGGCGCTTTGGGAGTATCTGGCCGTACTTTGCCTGTTGTCGATGGCCGGTTTCCATCTTGCCTATATCTTTGCCGAACGGCGAGGCTTCAGCGCGATGAAGAGGTGGATGCGTGTCGAACGCTTTGCTGCTTTAGGCGATGAAATTCTGGCAATTGCATCGATTTTCATGTTGCTGCCCCATGCGGGTCAGGCCGAGATGATTTTCGCGACAGCTTTCTACATTGGCTATATTCCCAGTGGTATTTTGTCTGAACCGGGAAATGTACTCCGTTTGCGCCGTAGCGTAATTCTGGTTCTGGGTTCTTTTGCGCTCTTCTTCTTTATTTACGGAGATTCGGTCGGCCTGATCCTTTCTTTAGTTATTTTTGGTTATGCCGCGTTTCTCCTCAAGGGGATAAATTCGATCCACAAGATCGTTACCGCTGCCATTTCTGCGCGAGAAGAAGCCCGGTCGGCGGCGGATGCGCTGTCTGTCGTTGTCGATGAAGTCTCCGCTGAACGCGATGCCAAGACGCGTTTCATCGCCACTGCCTCGCATGATCTGGGGCAGCCTTTGCAGGCAGCCAGACTTTTCAGCGAACAAATTGCCGGAGCGCCAAACGAAACTGTCCGGCATCGGGCTCAAAATGGGCTGGATCGAGCCGTCACCTCGGCACAGCAAATGCTCAGCCATATGCTCAATCATATGCGACTGGAGGCAGACGCAGTAACGCCCCATCCGAAAGCAATAAATGTCGGCGAGCTAACGCAACGCATGGCAACCCAGTTCTCGAACCAAGCGGCGCACCATAACATTCTCATCCGCGTAGTCGGCATGAAGGAGACGATTTCAACGGACTTGGTCCTGCTGGAACGTGCTGTTGGTAACCTTTTGCAAAATGCCATCGTCCATTCGGGCGCTGACCGCATTTTGATTGGTAGTCGTTGCCAATCCAATATCTTGCATCTCTGGGTAATTGACAATGGAGTGGGAATTGCAGGGCATGATGCGGCGACCATCTTTGACGATTATGCTCAAGGCAGTAACTCGCAGTCACTCGTTAAAGGTGGCTTCGGCCTTGGCCTTTCATCGGTGAAAAGGCTTGCACGATTGCTAGGTGGCGACGCTTATCTTGATCCGCGTTGGGCCAATGGGGCTGCATTTTGCATAGCACTGCCGATGCTCGGACAATCGGGATCATGAACAGTTTTCTGGTCTGCGATGATCACGCGCTCGTTAGAGAAGCGGTTGCGGGAACGCTACTCGCAAACTGGCCTGAGGCAGAGATTGTCGAGGCGGCAAACTTCACAGCTGCCTGGGCTGCTGCCGAGCAGGGGCATGATCTGTGCATTTGCGATTTGATGATGCCCGGAGCCGAACCGCTGGATGGTGTGGCACGGATAAAACAACTGGCGCCCGACATGCCGGTTCTGATCGTGACGGGAAAACAAGATGATGCCTTGATGCTTCGGCTGCTTGAACTTGGCGTAAACGGGTTTGTGCAAAAGAATGTTGGCGGCAAAGTGATGCTTGCGGCTATTCGCCTGATCGAGGCGGGTGAACGCCACGTGCCTTCGCGTCTGCTTTCGCTGATGACACCAGCCCATCCACCTGCAGAACAACTCCGGCTGACCGATCAGCAACGCAAAGTTGTCGCGCTTGTTGCACAGGGCCAATCGAACAAGGCGATCGCTCTCGCTTTGGGCGTCGCACCTTCGACGATCAAAACCCATCTCGAACAGGCGATGCGGCAATTGGGTGCGACGAGCCGATTTGAAGCGGCAAATTTGGCACGGGTAAGCGGATTAATTTGAAGCAGGCGCCAAACAATGCGCCCAATCACGAATAGCTATGTCGTAAGTTGGTGGTCCTACGGGAATTGCGAATGATGTTTAACGGTATGATATTATTGATGATTAGAGCATGATGACATTGAGTTAAACCGCTGCCCTGAGCCTGTCGAAGGGCGTTTCGCAGTACCGCGAGACGTGCTTCGACAGGCTCAGTGTTGATTGTCGCTGAGAAGTGACCCGGTATTTTCATTGAGAAGTGACCCGGGTGGTTGCTATGTCCCGCGTTGCAGGCGCTGGGTCAAGAGGCTGGTTTTTCCTTTCTGATTTTGGGCGCTGCGGCACTGGCGCGGAAGCGGAAGCTGTCATTGCCGGTCTCAAGGATGTGGCAGTGGTGCGTGAGCCGATCCAGCAGAGCGGTCGTCATCTTGGCATCACCGAACACACCTCCCCACTCGCTGAAGCTGAGATTGGTGGTGATGATGACGCTGGTCTGCTCATAAAGCTTGGAGAGCAGATGGAACAGCAGTGCGCCGCCTGACTGACTGAACGGCAGATAGCCTAACTCGTCGAGAATGACGAGGTCAAGGCGCAGCAAGCGCTCGGCAAGCTGGCCAGCCTTGTTGATGGCCTTTTCCTGTTCCAGCGCATTGACCAGATCGACCGTGGAGAAGAAGCGGACCTTTTTGCGGTGATGCTCAACAGCCTGTACGCCAAGCGCTGTAGCCATGTGGCTTTTGCCCGTCCCGGGGCCGCCGATCAGTACAACATTGTCAGCACCGTCTATAAAATCTCCGCGATGGAGTTGACGGATGAGGGCTTCATTCACCTCGCTGGCGGCAAAGTCGAACCCGGCCAGATCCTTGTAGGCCGGGAACCGGGCTGCCTTGATGTGGTAAGCGATGGATCTGACCTCGCGTTCGGTCATCTCCGCCTTGAGCATCTGCGAGAGGATCGGCACAGCCGCTTCGAACGCCGGGGCACCCTGTTCGATCAGGTCGCTGACGGCGCCAGCCATGCCGTACATCTTGAGGCCGCGTAGCATGACCACGATCGCGGCGCTGGCGGGATCATGACGCATGACGCGCCTCCTTGTTCCGGAGGGCATCGTAGCGCCCGACATTGGCTAGAGGCTCCCGCGCAAGGCGCAAAGCCTGTGGCGCATCGATAGGGGTTGGCGGGATCGCTTTGCCATCGGTCAAACGGTGGAGGATATTGAGAACATGAGTCTTGGTCGCCACCCCGGCATCAAGCGCAAGCTCGACCGCGCATAGCACTGCCTGCTCATCATGATGCAGCACAAGCGCCAGTATCTCGGCCATCTCCCTGTCGCCGCCAGGCCGTTTGAGCATCAGCCCCTGTAACTGCCGGAATGCATCGGGTAGCTCGGTGAACGGTGCTCCGTTGCGCAGAGCGCCAGGCTTGCGCTGGATTACCGCCAGATAATGACGCCAGTCATAGACCGTTCGCCCCGGCATATGGTGTGAGCGCTCGATAATCCGGACATGCTCGCACACGATCTGCCCTTCAGCAGCGACAACAACCCGGTTCGGGTATATCCGCAGGCTCACCCGCTGGTTCGCAAACGATGCTGGCACGCTATAACGGTTGCGGTCAAAGTTCACGAGACAGGTCGGTGATACCCGCTTGCTGTGTTCGACAAAGCCGTCAAAGTTACGGCCTTGCGGCATCAAGCTGGGGACTTCATCGGCATGCACATCGGCAACGGTGCCGGGCAGAACGCCGTGCTTGATATGCCCCCATTGCGCGATGCAATGTTCCTCCAGCCAGACGTTCAGGGCATCGATATCGGGGAAGCTGGGCATTGGTTGCCACAGTCGTCGCCGGGCATCCTGCACGTTCTTCTCAACCTGTCCCTTCTCCCACCCCGACGCCGGATTACAGAAGTCCGCTTCGAACAGATAATGACTCGCCATCGCGGCAAAGCGTGCGTTTACCTGTCTGACTTTGCCCCTACCAATGCGATCGACCGCCGTCCTCATATTGTCAAAAATACCCCGCTGGGGAACACCGCCCAGCACCCGGAACGCCTCAGCCAGCGCGTCGAACAGCATCTCATGGGTCTGAAGTGGATATGCCCGAACAATGAACGCCCGACTGTGTGACAGCTTGGTATGCGCTACCTGCAACTTGGTCTGCTTGCCGCCCAGAATGGCCCAGTCTTCGCTCCAGTCGAACTGGAAGGCTTCACCCGCCGCAAACACCAAGGGCACAAAAGTGCCGCGTCCGCTGGTCTGCTGCTCGCGTTGGCGATCAGCCTTCCAAGCGCGCACAAAGGCTGCAACCCGCTCGTAGGAGCCATCATAGCCCAATACCACAAGATCAGCGTGCATCTGCTTCGCTGTGCGCTTCTGCTTGCGCGACTTGCCAACCTCGATCCGCAGCCACCCCGACAGCTTCTCTGCAAACGGATCGAGCTTGCTCGGGCGAACAGATGTCCTGAATACCGGTTCTAAGGTGTCTGCACGCAAATACTTGCGGATCGTATTCCGCGACAATCCTGTCCGCCGTTCAATCTCACGGATCGGCATCCCTTGCCGAAAACGCCAACGACGTATCACACTCAATAAATCCATGTTGATCACTCCTCATCCCCCAACCAGTCAGTCAGGGTGTGGTTCAAACATGGGTCAAATCTCAGTGAAAACTTATGCCACTACCGGGTCACTTCTCAGCGACAATCAACAGGGATGAGTGTCAGCGTGGCGCCACCGAAATCATAGTCGACTTGTGCATCCATGCTGTAACTGTCGATATCCTGGAACAACGTGTTCGTGTCAGGCCGGTCAAACAGGAATGGCGGAATTCCTGCGCCGCCCGAAGCGGCGAAATTCGCCGCCGCTGTCGCTATGTAATAGTCCGAAGCCGCAGCCGAAGTGCTCCCGGTCCAGGCTGATTGTCCGGCAAGCTTTGGAATCACAGCCAATCCAGTGCCTTTTCCGCCCAAATGGGAATAGGTTGAGCCAACATGGACGGTCAGTGCATCATTTGCCTCAAACTGCGCCTGAAAGCGGAGCGCCTGATGTTTGTCATCTTCGCTGCCATCGGTCAGATATCCATCGCGGTCAGCGACTTGATAGGATAAACGGAACGCGCCATTATCGCCCGCCGCAAGGTTGATTGCGCCTTCACTGCCAAATGCATTGTAATTGCCATAGGTCGCCTGGACATAGCCGGATGTTTCGCCATATTTCGGCTTTACCGCGATCAGGTTGAGCGCCCCGCCGCTGGCATTGCGTCCATAAAGTGTCCCTTGCGGACCTTTCAGGATTTCAACACGCTCTAGATCAAAGAAGTTCCCCGAAATGGCTTGTGGTCGGGCAATCGCCACACCATTGAGACTGGTGACAACAGCAGGGTTAGCCGTTGCAACAACGCCAAAATCTCCGACACCGCGAATGTAAATCTGGGTGGTTGCGCCGCCGCCCACTTGAATGCCGGGGGCCAGCTTCGTCAAATCATCAGGGCGTGCAATGCCGCGATCCTGCAATGTGTCCCCGCTGAACACTTCGATCGAAAGCGCTACTTTTTGCACGCTTTCGTCGCGTCTCTGCGCGGTTACAACAATATCCGCTATTCCGCTATCTTCAGCAACCGCGGGTTCCTGCGCCATGGCAGGCGCGACCACAAATAATGCACCTGCAAGTACGCTTGTGCTCGA
Source organism: uncultured Alphaproteobacteria bacterium (assembly GCA_963732535.1). Lineage (GTDB taxonomy): Bacteria > Pseudomonadota > Alphaproteobacteria > Sphingomonadales > Sphingomonadaceae > Sphingorhabdus_B. Next base: position 280,766 of record CAVSZW010000008.1, read on the forward strand.
TAGATATTTGAACATCTGTCTCTCCTGTGTGTACATGCCTGTTATGGTCGGCATTGTTGGTCATAATTGTACTAATCGTTCAAAAATTTACCCCAGCTAGGGGGACATAGTCGTTGATGGTAACGCTTAAATTATTGATCATTCGTCCAGCTCAATGTCGATTCTGAGTTCTGTGGCAATTTTGCTTTCAATCGAGCCAAAGGCCTTTAAACTCGACGGGAATGACGTCACTCGGCTACAAAATCCTGCCCGATGCGATACCACATAGAGAGACGCACGGCCTGTGCGACTTTGAAAATATCGCCTTCGCAGACACAAATAGCGGCAACGATATATTTGCAATGCGGGCGGCAACGGGAACCAAGGATGCAACGCCGTGGTGCGCCTAGGCCAAATTGTTGCCCATGTCCTGCCGATTAACGCGCAAGCCGAATTGTCCGCTTATTTTAACCGATTTTTGATTAATCAAACCGCTTACCGTTGCCGACGCGGTGGACGACTACCTTGCCAGATTTCGTGGCAAATACTTGGTCAATACGCGCCGCCGGATTGAGGCCTTCATTCGTCCCCAGCTTGGCCGGTATGATGTATCAAAACTGGCGTCCAAACAGATTAAGCGGTGGCATGAGGGCCTTGCCGATACGACCCGTTACCATGACCATTGCGCCCTTGGTGACATGCTCTGCAACGCTTTTACCGAAACCGTTGAAGCAGGTAATCCGGTGCCATTGTGCTCTGCACGTCTTTGACTCCGGTCTCTGATTGGCGGTTGCCTTTGAACCGTCCCGGGATTGTCGGAGGCCATTTGGTTTAAGTTACGCGGCCATGGGGACGTCGTCTAGCATGTCGTAGTATCTTTCTTCGGCCTCGGCGGGCGGGATGTCGCCAATTGGGCGGCGACCAAGCACGGGGAAGATGAAGCTCAAAAGCCAGCGATCCTTTTTAAGAGTAACAGGCGATAGGTCTTCGCGTTCGATCTTGGCGAGCCATTCGTCGGCGACCGCCTGAAACGTGTTCGCAGCGGCAACACTGGCTGTGATCTTATCCTGCTTCAATTGCTCGGAAGGATCGATGCCCCGCGCTAACAAGCGCCGTGCCTCGTCTCGCTTGGCCCTTGCACCGGCCAGCTCGACTTCGGGCCAAATGCCGAAGGCCAATGTTTTGTATTTACCGAGGTAGCGATAGTTCATTCGCCAGTAGCGCCCGCCCAACGGCAGAACGAGCAAATGCAGCCCGTCAAAATCGGTCAACTTGTATTGCTTGGCGCGGCCCTTCGCCGCCTTGATCGCTACCGCCGTCAGTCCCATGAGGGTATCTCCTCAAACCGGATCAGCGAGATACCCTCAAATATACACCCGGAATGTGGGGATGCAGAGACACCTCGCCGTATCGCTACGGACATTATAGCATCAAAAATGCAAGGAAAATAGCCATTTACTGGACGTCTCCGCACGTCGGCGGATACGATTTTGGTGACCCCTACGGGAATCGAACCCGTGTTTCAGCCGTGAAAGGGCCGCGTCCTAACCGCTAGACGAAGGGGCCATCGTGATGGCGAGCCGCGCCTTTACGGATTCGCCTTTCGCTAGTCAAGCGCGGGTTTGGTTCAAAATCAATCGGCGAAGGAAAGGTCGTCGATATGCAGTTCGGCCTTTGGTGTACTGCCCCAATCGTCAATCTTTGCGCGGCCCGCGAGCCAATATTTGCGGCCTCTCTCGCCATGGAGCAATTGTTGGCCCAGAACGCTTTCGCCCTGGCGAAAGGCCATTGCCTTGAACGAAGCACCGTCGTCGCCAGAAACAATCGCACGGACATGGTCTTTGCCGACGATGTCGCACTTCACCACGCGCACCGGCCCCGTCACCACGCGTGGCCCCGGCCAACCGGTGCCAAAGGGGCCAGCGCCCTCCATCGCATCGATAAAGGCCGGTTGCAGCCCGCGCGGGGTGAGCACGGCATCGACAAGCAGTGCCTTTTCCGCCGACGCGCGTGCAACATCTCCGCTGAGCCGTTCGTCGAGCCAGTCGGCAAACGCATCGACCTTGTCAGCAGCGATGCTTAGCCCGGCCGCCATGGCGTGTCCGCCGCCCGCCTGAAGCAATCCGGCCTCGCGTGCCGAAATAATTGCGGCTCCCAAATCAACCCCGCTGATTGAACGGCCAGAGCCCTTGCCCGTGCCATCGGCGTCGAGCGCGATGACAATGGCGGGCTTTCCCGCTTTCTCCTTGATCCGTCCGGCGACGATGCCGATCACGCCTGGATGCCAGCCAAGCCCCGATACCAGCGCAACAGCGCGGTTGTGCTGGCCAGCCAACTGCTCTTCGGCAGAGATCCTGCACCTCGGCCTCTATTGCGCGACGTTCCTCGTTCAGCCGGTCTAGCTCTTGCGCGATTTCGCGGGCTTCGTCAGGGTCTTCGGTGGTGAGCAGGCGCACGCCCAAGTCTGACTTGCCCACGCGCCCTCCGGCATTGATCCGCGGACCCAAGGCAAAGCCAAGGTCTGAACAGACAGGCGCACGGTTGAGCCGCGCGGCGGCGGCGAGGGCGTTTAGCCCGACATTGCGCCGCCCCGCCATGACCTTCAGGCCTTGTGCCACAAAGGCGCGGTTGAGGCCGCGCAGTTGCGCGACATCGGCGACGGTGCCGAGCGCCACAATATCGAGCAATGCCATCAGATTGGGTTCGGCGCGGTTTGTGAAATATCCCCGTCCGCGAAGTGTGCGGATAATCGCTGCGCCCAATAAAAAGGCCACACCTACCGCCGCCAAATGGCCGTGCGTGGCGCCCTCATCGCTTTCGTCGAGCCTGTTGGGGTTCACCAACGCAAAGGCTTGTGGCAGTTCGGCGGCGCATTTATGATGATCGACGACGATCACTTCGATCCCCGATGCCTTGGCCTGCGACAGCGCCTCATAGGCCATCGCCCCGCAATCGACCGTGACGATCAGCTTGCTGCCCGCATCGCCCAATCGCACCAGCGCGTCGCCCGAGGGGCCATAGCCTTCGAGCAAGCGATCCGGGATGTAATAGCCCGCCGCCAGCCCCAGTTCGCGCAGCAATCGGATGAGGAGAGCTGCACTTGTTGCACCATCGACATCATAATCGCCATAGACGGTGATGGTCTCCCCTGATTGCACCGCATCGGCGAGACGCTCGGCTGCATTGTCCATGTCTTGGAATATGGAAGGATCGGGCATGAAATTGCGGATGGTGGGATTGCGATGCCGCTCCAGATCGTCGCGCGGAACGCCGCGCGCGAGTAGCAATTGCGTGACCAGATCGTCGGGGGCAAAATCGGGATCGCGCGCATCGGCAGCACCACCCCGCCATTGCCAGTTTTGGTTCAGGATGGAGAGCGGGATGTTGAGAAGGGTGGTCATGATCCGGCTTTAGGGAATTTGGCGGAGATGTGAAGCTCTCCCTCTCCCGTTGGGAGAGGGTTGTGCAGACTTATGAGCGCAGCGAAAGTCGGAGCTGGGTGAGGGATGTGTCCTACCGATAGCGCACGACCCCTCACCAACTGCGCCTAAGCCTATCGGCTAAGGCTTCGTATCCTCTCCCACTGGAGAGGAAATCCATCAATGAAAATCCCGCGACTTGGGCAACACGCGCACATTTCGCGGGTGGCCGCGTGCGGCTTGGGGGAGTGGATCGGTTGTGGGCATTTGCGACAATTGGGCCAGTTCCGTCGTCCGGTCGATCACGGTGTGCGCCATCAGGTGAACGACGCCTTCCTTGCTGCGCTGCACCTCGCCGTGCACCTCCATCAGCCGTGCGGCCATGACGGCGCGCCGTTGCCGCTCCATCAGCCGCGCCCAAAGCAGGATGTTCACGATCCCGCCTTCGTCCTCGATGGTGATGAACACCGCGTTGCCCTTTCCGGGCCGTTGCCGCATCAGCACGACGCCTGCGGTCTTCACTTGCGCGCCGTTTTTGGCGGCGTTGACGGCGGCGCAACTGAGGATGTTTTCTTGCGTAAAGCCTTCGCGCAAAAACTGCATCGGATGGCCTTTCAGCGACAATCGCTGCGTCTGATAATCCGCAGCGACATGTTCCTGACAGCGGCATCGCGGGCAGGCGGGCATCGGGTTCGGCGGCGAGCTCCTTGGCATCGGCAAAGGCGAATAACGGCAGCGCGGGGCCGGGGCGGCGGTGCACCTCCCACAGCCCTTGGCGGCGATCGAGATTAAGCGAACGTAGCGCATCGGCGTCGGCAAGCAGTTTGAGTGCAGGGGCGGTGAGCCGTGCGCGGGCGGCAAGGCTTTCGATGTCGGCAAAGGGGCCTTGGCTGCGGGCCAGCATGATGCGGTCTGCCCATTCTTCGCGGAAACCATCGATCTGGCGCAGGCCGAGTTGGAGGGCAGCGGTTCATGGCACAACCGTATTGGGCTGTCGAAGGGCGCTTGTCGGCATTGCGCCCTCGACAGGCCAGGGCACGTCAATTCAACGGTGTCCCACGGATTATATCAACCTTATTATCCCAGCCACTCTCATTCACATCAATCGGCAGCACCGGAACCCCATGTTCGCGCGCATCGCGGACGATCTGTGCGGGGGCATAGAAACCCATCGGTTGCGAATTGAGCAAGGCTGCCGCAAACACTGCCGGATGGTGGCATTTGATCCAGGCAGAGACATAGACGAGATAGCCAAAGGCCTGCGCGTGGCTTTCGGGAAAGCCATAGCTGCCAAAGCCCTCAATCTGTTTGAAGCAGCGCGCGGCGAAATCTTCGGTATAGCCGCGCTCGACCATGCGCCCGACCATCTTGTCGCGAAACTGGTCGATGGTGCCCAGATTGCGAAATGTCGCCATCGCGCGGCGCAGGCCGTTTGCTTCATCGGGGGTGAATTCAGCGGCCACGATGGCGAGCTTCATCGCCTGTTCCTGAAATAACGGCACGCCAAAGGTTCGCCCCAGCACGTCGCGCAGTTCGTGCGGGTCGTGCGGCGGGTCGGGGGAGGGGAAGGTGACGGGTTCAATCCCCTGCCGCCGCCGTAAATAGGGGTGTACCATCTCGCCCTCGATTGGCCCGGGACGGACGATGGCGACCTGCACGACCAGATCGTAAAATTCGCGGGGACGCAGACGCGGCAGCATGTTGATCTGCGCCCGGCTTTCCACCTGAAACACGCCGATAGAGTCGCCGGTGCAGAGCATGTCGTACACGGCGGGGTCTTCGGCGGGGATGGATTGTAGGTGAGCATTGCGCCCGGGGACACCCTATTGGGTGTCCCCTCTGAACCGGAG
>CAVSZW010000009.1:0-31050 GCA_963732535.1 uncultured Alphaproteobacteria bacterium
TGAGAATTGCCCTTGCCGGTGCCGGAGCTTTCGGTGAAAAACATCTTGATGGCTTGAAGCTGATTGAAGGTGTCGAGATTGTCTCGATCATCAGCCGCCGTCTAGAACAGGCCGAAGAGGTCGCCAAAAAATATGGCGCAAAGCATTTTTCGACCGAATTGGACGATGCCTTGGCACGCGATGATGTCGATGCGGTGATCCTGTGCACGCCGACCCAAATGCATGCGGAACAGGCCATCGCCTGCATGAATGCGGGCAAGCATGTTCAGGTGGAAATCCCGCTTGTGCGACAGCTGGGCCGATGCCGAAGCGGTGCTGGCGAAGCAAAAAGAAACGGGTCTTACCTGCATGGTCGGCCACACACGGCGGTTCAATCCGAGCCACCAATATGTGCATAACAAAATCGTCGCGGGTGAATTCAACATCCAGCAGATGGACGTGCAAACCTATTTCTTCCGCCGCAAAAATATGAATGCCAAGGGCGAAGCGCGGAGCTGGACCGATCATCTGCTTTGGCATCATGCCGCGCACACGGTGGACCTGTTCGCCTATCAGGCCGGCCCCATTGTGAAGGCCAATGCCATCGAAGGGCCGCATCATCCCGAACTGGGCATTGCCATGGATATGTCGATCCAGTTGAAGGCTGCGTCCGGCGCGATTTGCACGTTGTCGTTGTAGCTTCAACAACGACGGGCCGCTCGGTACCTTTTTCCGCTATATCGGCGATTCAGGCACCTATCTTGCACGCTACGATGATTTATTCACCGGCAAGGAAGAGCAGATTGATGTCTCCAAAGTCGACGTGTCGATGAACGGTATCGAGTTGCAAGACCGCGAATTTATCGCCGCGATCCGCGAAGGTCGCGAGCCGAATTCGTCCGTCCAACAAGTGCTGCCTTGCTACAAGGTGCTGCACGATCTGGAGTTGCAATTCTGATTATGAAAACCCAAGTCGCAATCGTCGGCGCTGGCCCAGCTGGTCTATTACTCGGCCACCTTCTGCGTGCTGAGGGTGTCGAATGTGTTGTCGTCGAACGCGCGGCTCCCGACTATGTGTTGGGGCGAATCCGGGCAGGCGTGCTCGAACGCGTGACGACTGATCTGCTCCACCGGCTGGGCATAGACGAACGGCTAAACAGTGAAGGTCTGTTAGAGGAAGGCTTTTGCCTCGCCTCGGGCGATGATCTGATCCGCATCGATACTTTTGCGCTGACTGGCAAGCATGTGACGGTTTATGGCCAAACCGAAATCACCCGTGACCTGATGGATGCGGCTCCGTCGCGCGGGCTTCAGGTGATTTATGAAGCCGCTGATTTGGCACTCCACGATGTGGAAAGCGATGCGCCTTATTTGACCTATCAGAAGGACGGAGCCGAACATCGCATCGATGCCCGCTTCCTTGTCGGATGCGATGGATTTCACGGCCCCTCTCGCAAGGCCATTCCGCACGGCAAGGAATATGAACGCGTCTATCCCTTTGGCTGGCTTGGCATCTTGGCGGATGTTCCGCCGTGCCATGACGAGTTGATCTACGCCAACCACGATCGCGGCTTTGCGCTGGCCTCGATGCGCTCCAAAACGCGCAGTCGCTATTATATCGACGTGCCGCTGACCGAAAGGATCGAGGATTGGTCCGACGACCGGCTGTGGGAAGAATTGCAGGCACGCTTGCCAAAGCCGATCACCACAGGCCCTGCTCTCGAAAAAAGCATTGCGCCGCTGCGCTCCTTCATCTTTGACACCATGCGCCACGGCAGCCTGTTTCTGGCAGGCGACGCAGCGCATATCGTGCCGCCAACGGGCGCAAAGGGGCTGAACCTTGCGGCCTCCGACGTGTCCTATCTGTCCGACGCGTTGGTTTCCTATTTTAAGGCGAACAGCAACGACAGGATCGCGGGCTATGCCGACAAAGCATTGGCGCGCATCTGGAAGGCTTCGCGGTTCAGCTGGCAATTGACGCGGCTTATGCACCGCTTTCCTGATGACGGTGCATTTGATCGCAAGATGCAATTGGCTGAACTGGATTATATCGCTTCATCCGAAACCGCGCGCAAAGCCATAGCGGAAAATTATGTGGGGTTGCCGTTATGAGCCTTTCGCGACGCACTGTCCTTGGCGCGGCAGCAACCGCTGCTTTATTGGGAAATCGATCGGCGCGCGCGTCAAAGCAGGGTTCGCGACCGAATATCCTGTTCATCATGGCCGACGATCTCGGCTATGCCGATTTGAGTTGCTATGGACGGCGTGACTATAAAACGCCCGCATTGGATGCATTGGCGCGGCAAGGCATGCGCTTTACCCATGGCTATGCCAATAGCGCGGTGTGCTCGGCAACGCGCACGGCATTGATGACGGGGCGTTATCAATACCGGTTGCCGGTGGGCCTTGAAGAACCGCTGGCGATGCGTCCTTTGGGGTTGGAGCCAAGCGAACCGACGATGCCGTCGCGCCTTCGTGAGGCTGGCTATACCACTTCGCTGATCGGCAAATGGCATCTTGGGTTCGCCGCCAACGTTTAGCCCGAACAAAAGTGGTTATGACCATTTCTGGGGCATTCGCGGCGGCGGTGTGGATTATTTTACCCACAGCATGGGCGGGCGGAAAGACCTGTGGGATAATGACGTCCCCGTCGATCAGGCCGGCTATTTGACCGATTTGCTGGCGGACCGCGCGATCAAACAACTGGGTGAGAATGCAAAGGGCGGCAAGCCTTTCCTGATGAGCCTGCATTTCACGGCACCGCATTGGCCGTGGGAAGGGCCGGGCGAACAGGCCGAGGCAGAGCGGCTTGCGAGAGAGAAGAACCCGCTTTCGATCATGCATTATGACGGCGGATCGATGAAGACCTATGCCGAAATGGTGACGCGCATGGATTTTCAAATCGGGCGGGTTTTGGCCGAACTCAAGCGATTGGGGCTGGCACAGAACACGATCATCGTTTTCACCAGCGACAATGGCGGGGAGCGCTTTTCGGATACCTATCCGCTGTCTGGTCGCAAATCCGAATTGCTCGAAGGCGGCATTCGCGTTCCCACGATTGTGCGCTGGCCCGGCAAAGTGAAGCCCGGATCGGTAAGTGCAGAGCAAGTAATCACGATGGATTGGATGCCGACTTTGCTCGCGGCTGCAGGCGTCGCTGGACCGGAGGCGAAACCATCCGATGGCATGGACATTCGTGCGGCGCTTTCCGGGGGAGCTTTGCCCGAACGGTCTTTGTTCTGGCGCTACAAAGGGCAATCGCAGCAAGCCATGCGGCAAGGCGATTGGAAATATCTAAAGATCGGCGGCAATAGTTTCCTGTTTAACCTGAACGATGATCCTATGGAGCGCGCCAATTTGAAAGTGCGCCAGCCAGATCGCTATGCTGCGATGGTTGCCCGCTATGACGCATGGAATGCAACGATGCTGCCGATTGATCCCGGAACGCAGTTATTCCTGCACAGCGGCGATACATGGTCAGACCGCATGGGCGTTGATCCCGTGCCGCTTAATATCCCGAAACAACCTTGAATAAATAGGAACAGCATGGCGATCACCAAACGCGCAATCAACGGACGGCTGACCAATCCAGTGGGCTTGGGATGCATGAACATTTGCTGGGCTTATGCGCCGCCGGTTGAGGCGGATTATGCCCACAAGTTGCTCAATGCAGCCCTTGATGCGGGCTATGATCATCTGGATACGGCGCGGATTTATGGTGCCGGACAATCGGAAACATGGATAGGCGAAGCGTTAAAAGGGCGGCGCAATGAATTTTTCCTCGCGTCCAAAACCGGGATCATCATCGATGGCAAGGAACGCCGTGTTGATTGCAAACCCGAAACGATCAAAGCCGCGTGCGAGACCAGCCTGAAACTGCTGCAAACAGATCATATTGATCTTTATTATCTGCACCGCCGGGATTTCAACACACCCATCGAAGAGTCGGTCGGGGCGCTGGCGGACCTGATTAAAGAGGGCAAGATTGGCAGCTATGGCCTTTCCGAAATGTCCGCCGAAACCGTCCGCCGCGCGCATGCGGCGCACCCTTGTGCGGCGTTGCAGACCGAATATTCGCCGATGACGCGCAATCCCGAAATTGCCGTGCTGGAAACGTGCAAGGAACTGGGGATCACTTTTGTCGCCTTTTCGCCCGTGGGGCGTGGATTTCTGACGGGCGGTGTCAAGGCTGGACAGGATTGGACCAAAGGCGATTTGCGCGCCGCATGGCCGCGTTTTCAGGAGCCTAATCTCAGTGCAAATCTGCCACTGGTGGAGGCTTATATGGCCATTGCAGCGGAGCAAGGCGTTACTCCGGCGCAGCTTTCGATGGGATGGGTGCTATCGAAGGGCGATCATATCGTCACCATTCCCGGCAGCCAGAATATCGCGCATGTGAACGAGAATATCGCCCGCTGGGATTGGCAGCCTTCTGCCGATGTGGTGGCGCAGATCGATGCTTTGATCAATCATGCCACGGTGCAAGGACATCGCTATTCAGGCGGCATGTTGCCGACGATTGATACCGAAGATTTTGACTGACTTATGACGCGCGCGATCATCAACTATGCCGCGCGGACGGACTTTCGCCCGCGCTATTATGCGAATGATCACAGCCGTGACACCGTGGTGATTGACGGGCAGGAAATGGCGTTGATCGACGGGCGCGGGGCCGGAACATCGCTTGACGTTGAAGGCTTCAGGCTCGTCAACCATGTAAGCGCGGTCAACAATTTCGAGGACAAGTCGGAGGTCGCGGCCATATACTCGGCAGAGATAATCGAATTGCTTTTGCGCGAAACCGGTGCCGATGCGGTGATTAACACAGCTCCCGGAATATTGCGCTTCAGCGAAACTTCAGGCCGCGCCGGAAGCCTCGACAATAGCATGCCCGCGCGGTTCGTCCATATCGATGCCAGCCGCACAACCTCGGCAGGCTTTGCCGCGAAAAGCTGCCCCGAAGGACGCGCCTATCGCCGTTATGCCCATTTCAACGTCTGGCGCACTTTCAGCGGCGCCGCCGCAGGATGTGCCGCTCGCGGTGTGCGACGCACGCTCGGTGGCCGAGGCGGATTTGCTTTCGTCGGATGCGATATTCGATCCCCCCGGCGGTGCGCCCGAATGGAGCTTTGAAAGCTGGCTGATCGCGCATAATCCGGCGCACCGCTGGCACTGGTTTCCCGATATGACACGCGACGAGGCGATCATTTTCAAGACCAGCGATAGCGAATATGACAATCCGGTGCCGCATGTGGCGTTCGACAATATTCTGGCCCCTGCGGGCTGCCATCCACGCGCCAGCATAGAAATGCGCGCCGTGGCGTTTTGGTATCGCTAAACAGACTTGCATCATTTGCTACTCCGCGCCATCATCCTAACAATTGTTAGGATGAGGAGTGCAGCATGACCGGTTTTCCGCCGTCGCCTTATTATACCGGTTTGAACACGCCGATTGGCGAAGAATATGACCTAGCCGATCTTGTGATCGAAGGCGCTATTCCGCCTGAAGTCGAAGGCTCGTTCTTCCGCGCCACACCCGATCCGGCCTATCCGCCCTTTCTGCCCGATAATGCTGCTGCGCTTTCAGGGGATGGGATGATCTCTGCGCTGCGCCTGAAAGACGGCAAGGCAAGCTTTTCGATGCGCTTTGTCGCGACAGAACGATACTTGGCGGAAAAGGCCGCGGGCGAGGCCTTGTTTGGCATTTACCGCAATCCCTTTACCGACAAACCGGAGGCCAAAGGGGTCGACCGCACCGTCGCCAATACGACGCCGGTATGGCACGCGGGCAAGCTGTTGATGACCAAAGAGGATGGCCGCCCCTACCGCATTGATCCGCACACGCTGGAGACGCTTGGCAGCTATGATTTCGGTGGCAAGCTGAAATCGGAGACGATGACCGCACATGTCCGGGTCGATCCGGTGAGCGGCGAGATGTTCTTCTACGGCTATGAAGCCGACGGCCTTGCCTCCAATAAAGTCGCCTATTGCGTCGCCGACAAGGACGGCAATCTGATTAGCGAGCAGCATTTCGACGCGCCTTATTGTTCGATGATGCATGATTTCACCATCACCGAAAATTACGCACTCTTTCCCGTCTATCCCACCACCTGCGATCTGGATCGGTTGAAAGCAGGCGGCGATCATTGGCATCATCAGCCGGAGCTGGAAAGCTGGCTGGGCGTCATGCCGCGTTATGGTGAGACTTCCGAAATCCGCTGGTATAAAGGGCCGAAGGGCGTCCATTGCTTCCACATGATGAATGCGTGGGAGGATGGCGAGGGCAACATCCATTTCGACCAATGCCTGACGCGCACCAACGCCTTTTCCTTTATCCGCGAGGTGAGCGGTATCCATATTGCGCCTTGGGATGTGCAAGGGTGGCTTGACGCGCTGGACGGTGCGTTACGTCGGCGGTCCAGACGATGTTATCGAAACACCGATAGGCCCGCCGGGCGATTTCCCGATCATCCCTGCCGCATCGCAAGGGCGGCCCTATGATCATGCATGGATGCTGACGATGAACCCCGAAATGCAGGGGCCACCGGTGATGGGCGGGCCGGTGCTCGCGATGTTCAACCTGTTGCTGCGGCTGGACATGAGAGGTGGGCCACCGCAGGCTTTGGGCCTGCCACCCGGCATGTGCTTCAACGAACCAGTCCATATCCCTTCCACCCAAGCGGGCCATGAGGGCTGGCTGCTGGCCTTTGTCGATCACCAGACCGGACCGGAAGATTTCACCCACGCCGCTTGGATCATCGAGGCAGGGAATATCGGCGCAGGGCCGGTTGCCAAAATCGCCATCCCCAGACGCCTACGCCCGCAAATCCACGGCTGGTGGGTGAGTGCGGCCCAGCTTGCGACCGCAGCTTGAAGTAACCCAGACTATCTGCCGTGGCGATGGTGATCGGGTAAGCGGAAAATCGTTGCGGTAAAGCTTTTACGTCCTACTATGCTCTCCATCCCTTCATAAATCTCGACACGGGAAAGGAGAGGGCCATGGGAGAGTCAAAAAATACCGGCAGCGCCACAGGGCAGGATAAAGATGCCGCGCCATCATCGCTGTTCGGGGCAGAAGGCCCCTTTGCCGATATGTTTCGGTCTGCCGACCCGGCGAAGCTGATCGAGCAGAATATGGCGTTTTTTGGCAGCATGATGGATATTGCCACCGGCAAATCAACGCTCGCCCCCGATCCGCGCGATTGGCGTTTCAAAGACGAACAATGGACGACAAATCCGTTCTATAAGAAACTGTCGCAAGCCTATCTGGCGATGACCGAGGCCATCGAGGCGATGATCCCCGATGATCTGCCCGGCGATCAAAAGGCTCGCGCCGAATTGGCCGCCTCGATTGTCACCAGCGCCTTTGCCCCCACCAATACGCTGATGGGCAATCCGGCAGCAATCCAGCGCACTATCGATACCCGCGGCGAAAACCTGACCAAGGGCTTTAAGAATTTCGTCGATGATTGGCTGAACAATGGCGGAATGCCGAGCCAGGTGGATGCTTCGAGTTTTGAGTTGGGCAAAAATGCGGCGATGACGCCGGGTAAGATCGTCCACAAAACCGAGATGTTCGAGCTGATCCAATATGCGCCTTCGACAGACAAGGTGCATGAAACCCCGGTTCTGCTTATCCCGCCGCAAATCGGACGCTATTATTTCACTGATCTCGCTCCCGGGCGCAGCTTTGCCGAATATGTTGTGGCGCAAGGATTGCAGCATTTCGTGGTCAGCTGGCGTAATCCCGGCCCCGAACATCGCGACTGGGGGCTGGAGGATTATGCCCGTGCGGTGTTGGAGGCGGTCGAAGCCGTGACGGCGATCACCAGTGCACCAAAGCTCAATCTTGTCGCATTTTGTGCGGGCGGGATATTGTCGTCGATTGTGGCGGCGCATCTGGCGGCGACGGGCAAAGACCTGATCAACACGCTGACTTTATGCGTGACGATGCTCGATTTCGAGACCGACGCTTCCATCGGCGCATTCCGCCTGCCCGCGATGCTCAGCGTTGCCAAAGCGCAATCGGAAATGAAGGGTGTGCTGCCGGGTGAGGAACTGGGTAAGGTCTTTACGTGGCTGCGTCCCAATGATCTGGTCTGGAATTATTGGGTCAACAATTATCTGATGGGCGATAGCCCTGCGCCGTTCGACATTCTCGCATGGAACCGCGAGAATACCAACCTTACGGCCAAGTTGCACAGCGATTTCCTGAAGCTGTTCCAAGAAAATATCCTGATGCAGCCTGGCAAATATACTGCGCTTGGCACGCCCATTGATCTGGGCGCAATCAAGGTGGAAAACTTCATCGTCGGGGCAGTGACCGACCACCTGACTCCGTGGAAAGGCTGTTTCAAAGCGACCAAGCTGCTCGGTGGCAAAAGCAATTTCGCCTTGAGCAACGGCGGCCATATCGCCGCCCTGATCAACCCGCCGGGCAATCCTAAAGCTTGGCATGTGCTGGGTTCAGCCGACGGCGGCGATGCCGACGCGTGGCAGGCGGCAAACAGCAAGGTGCAGGGCAGCTGGTGGGAAGGTTGGGCGCGCTGGGCCGGTGAACGCAGCGGCAAGATGATCGCGGCACCCAAGGAATTGGGGGCAAAGGGCTATGCCCCGCAAGCCGATGCACCCGGCAATTATGTTAGGGAATGATTGCTAAATAGGACGTTGATCGCCGAGTCGGTGCAGCCTATGCAGGGGACCGAAGCGGGAAACATCGCTTCGTCGGGGACAATAGAGGGGCAATATCTTGATCTATCACGCATATGAAATGGCGCGTTGGGCGACGCGTCCGATGACGGGAATGTTGGCCGCAGGGCAAATGGTGGCGCGCCATCCGCTCAATCCATTGCGCGATACCTTGCTCCACCGCAGTTTCGCGGCCCTGTGCGAGGTTCCTTACCGGCAATTGCGCGAATATCCCAAGCAGGCCTATGACGTGCGCGAGGGCGACAAAGAGGGCGTGCTTGAAGAACAGATCGTCCAGAAACTGCCGTTCGCCGATCTGATCCGTTTCAAAACAGAAAATGCCGATGAACGGCCAAAGGTGTTAATCGCCGCCGCGCTTTCGGGGCATCATGCGACCTTGCTGCGCGATACCGTGCGCGGCTTTGCCCGTGATTTCGATCCCTATATTACCGACTGGAAAGACGCAAAGGCGGTGCCCTTGGCGGACGGCGATTTTGGCCTCGATGATTATATCGAATATCTGGTGCAATTCATGGAAACGCTGGGGCCGGGAACGCACATGGTTGCGACCTGTCAGGCCGCTCCTCCCGCGATGGTGGCTGCCGCAATCCTTGCAAAGCGCAATCCGGCCTGTGTTCCTGCCAGCCTCACGCTGATGGCGGGGCCGGTCGATATCCGGGTGAATCCCAATTTCATTGGCAAGATGACCGATAAACTGCCGCAAAAAATGTTTCGCGCGTTGAACGTGAACACAATTCCCCCGGGCAACCCCGGCAGCGGACGGCGCGTTTATCCCGGATTTTACCAATTGACGAGCTTCATGGCGATGAACCTGAAATCGCACGCGTCGCGCTATGGCGGCTTTGCCAAGGATATCGCTGCCGGTAACAGCGACGAAGCAGAGGCATTCCGCGAATTTTATGACGAATATTTCGCGGTGCTCGATATGACCGAAAGCTTTTATGTCGAAACGCTGAAGCGGATTTTCTTTGAACATCATATCCCGAAAGGCGAGATGACATTCAGGGGCGAACCCGTCGATTTCGGCCTTGTCCGCGATATGCCGTTGCTCACCGTCGAAGGTGCCAAGGACGATATGTGTACGCTTGGCCAAACGCACGCGGCGCATGACGTTTTCACCGGGTTAAGCGACGATCTTCGCGCGCACCATGTGCAGGAAGGCGTTGGCCATTATGGCGTTTTTTCAGGCTCGAAATTTCAAACCGAGATTTATCCGGTGATCCGCGATTTCATCGGCAAGGAACGCCACGCAACCCATTGACCGGCCCCTGTCCATGTGCTGATATTGTAAGTGACACTTACAATTGAGAGTACGGGCAATTGAGAGGACGGAGATTTGGGTAAAATCGTCATCACCGGCGCATCGGGCCAATATGGCCGGATCGCGACCGACGGGTTGATCGCGCTTGGCCGCGCCACGGACCTGATCCTGATTTCCCGCTCGCCCGAAAAGCTGCATGATCGCACGGCCCAAGGCTGTACCGTGCGCTATGGCGATTATGACAAGCCCGAAACTTTGGTGGCGGCGGTGCAGGGGGCGGAGAAGATGCTGCTCATTTCCGGAACCCGCGTCGGTGCGCGCGTGGTGCAGCATAAGGCCGCGATTGATGCGGCGGCGGCGGCGGGCGTGCGCCATATCGCCTATACCAGCTTCATCGGTATCGACGATGACGCAAACCCCGCCGAGGTGCGGCATGACCATATCGAGACAGAACGACTGATCCGTGCCTCTGGCATGGCATGGACGATGTTGCGCGATGCCCATTATGCCGATGCGATGATCCTGATGGCAGGGCCGGGCATGATGGCGAGCAAAAGCTGGCCGCATAACTGGGGCGACGGGCGCGAGGCCATGGTGTGGCGCGATGATTGCGCGGCATCGGCGGTCGCGGTGTTGACCGGAGACGGCCATGCGGGGCAGGTCTATAATATCACGGGGCCAGAGCTTCAAAGCTGTGCTGAACTATCCGCATTGCTCAGCGAAATTACCGGTATCGAAATCGCTTCGGCGCCGCTCACCGATGAACAGCAATATGCCATGTTTGACGCAATGGGCATCCCGCGCCGCCCGGTGGATGATCAGGCGGTGGGCGGTATCCCGTGGAATAGCGACGATATGGTGACCTTTGGTCAGGCAATCCGCGGCGGTTTTCTTGCGGTTTGCAGCAGCGACGTTGAAAAGCTGACGGGGCGACCTGCGCGGTCTGTGCGGCAGATGATCGAAGCAAATGTCAAGATGCTTCGCGGAGCAGCGAAAGGGTGAAAAAGCTCCTGCCACTCCTCGCGTTTCTGAGTATTGGCGCAGTGCCAGGCCAATGCCAGTGCCAGTGCCAGTGCCAGTGCCATACGCCTACCGCTGACCTACGAAGTCATTCGGACGAGCGACAAGAGCTTTGCAGCCAATATCGTGCTGCTGAAAGGCAAGCAGAAAGCGATCCTGATTGATGCTCCCTATACCCGCGCCGATGCACACCGCGTGGTGGCGGCAATCCTTGATAGCGGGCTTGAACTGGAAACGATCTACGTCACGCATGACCATCCTGACCATTATTATTCGGTAGAGGTTGTCCGGCAAGCGTTTCCGAACGCGCGCTATGTGTCGCATCCTGCGGTGGTGAAAGCGATTTGGCGATCCTTGCCGTTCAAGCAGGCGCGTTGGGCCAAGGTTCTTGGCACCAATGGTCCGCAAATGCCCTCCGCGCCCGCGCCGATAGAAGGCGATACGCTGATGCTAGAGGGGCATGAGGTGAAGATCCTTGGCCCTATGCAAGGCGATCACATCAGCAACACCGCACTGTGGGTTCCCTCCATACGCGCGCTTTTCCCCAGCGACATGATCCACAATCAGGTTGTGCTGTGGTTTGTCGAGCATGATGCCGCGCAGATTTCCGCCTATCGCCAATCGATTGAGCAACTGGCAAAGCTTGATCCAAAGATTGTCGTGTCGGGGCACGATCAGCCCGGTTTGCCGCATGATGCCTCGGCCATCCGCTTTACGTTGGACTACATCCATGCATGGCAATCCAACGCGAAAAAAGCCGGGAATAGCGCAGAACTCGTCGCGATGATGAAGCGCGCTTTCCCAAAAGCAATCGATCCCAATGGAGATTTCTCGCTGGTCACAGGCGCGAAAGTGACGATGGGCGAAGAGGAAAAATGGGATGAATAAAGGTACCTACGTCCGCAACGCCTGGTATGTCGCCGCGTGGAACAGCGACATTGGCGACTCGCCATTTGCGATCTCGATACTGGACGAGCCGCTGGTTATTTTCCGGACGTCCACGGGAATTGCTGCATTGGAAGACCGTTGTGTCCACCGCATGGCGCCGCTGTCACGCGGGCGGTGCGAAGGGGATCGACTGCGCTGCATGTATCACGGGTTGCTGTTTGATGCGGGCGGCCAAGTGATCGAAATTCCCGGGCAGGATATGATTCCGCCGCAGGCCAAGGTTCGCGCCTTTCCGGCGGCAGAGCGGCATGACTGGATATGGGTGTGGATGGGCGATCCGGCCAAGGCCGACGAAGCGCTGATCCCGGCGGCGGTTGGTCTGTCTGATCCCGATTGGGTATTGGGCCATGGGCAGATGGATTATGCCGCCGAGGCGCGGTTGATCTGTGACAATCTGTGCGATTTTTCCCACCTGTCCTATGTCCATGCCAACAGCTTTGGCGCGACCGAGGATTGGGCGAAATCGCGGCCCAATATCATCCCGCTTGATCGCGGTGTGCGCTTTGAACGCTGGATGACGGCGCAGCCGCGCATGGCGGGGCGGGGAGAAGGATTGGCCGATGTCTGGCAATGGTATGATTTCATGGTGCCGGGCATATTATTGATGTCGAGCGTTGCGCTGCCCGAGGGGAGTGCACAGAAATATGGCTTCAAAGCCCCCGCACCAGACCGCGCACTGGACGGTGACGGCATTACGTTCACCAGCCAAGCGGTGACACCGATGACCGGCAAAACATCGCGCTATTTCTTCAGCTGGGGACCGCGCAAGGATCAGGGCGGAGCCGAATTGCGCGACATATTGATGGGCGTTGCCGATATGGCCTTCACCGAAGACCGGGTAATGATCGAGGCGCAACAGCAGGTGATCGACCGTGATCCCGCAAACCCGATTATGCCAACGAGTGCGGACAAGGGCGTGACGCTGTATAACCGGTTGGTGGAGAAAATGGTGAAAGAGGAAATGCAATGAACCGCGACGCCTACAACCGCTATCTCGCCGCCTTCAACGCCAAGGATTATGACGGCGTCGCCGATTTCTACGCCGAACCGATCGCCATGGATTTCTTTGGCATTTCCTTGCGAAGCCGCGATGATTTGAAGGCTTTTTACAGCTTTCTGCACAGCTATGTGGTTGAAAGCGTTACCGTGCGAAACTTTGCATCGAGCGACACATTGACAGCGGTGGATGGCATCGTCCGCATCGAAGCCTACCGCGATCTGACCCGCGAAATTCTCGATGAACAGGGCGCAACCGGATTTTATCCGATGGAAGCGGGTCAGGTGTTTGAGCTACGCCAATTCATTTTCTACACCATCCGCGACGGCAAAATCGCGCAAACCGAATGTGCAATGCTGCCGCCAGAGGAGTCGGTGGTGGAGGTGGCGGGGTGAAGCTGCTGGGATTTGGCAGAGTGGCCGAATGCGACAAGTTTGCGGTCGTTCGTTCATCGAAACGCATCGAAAGCGGTTATTCACGATCTGAGAGTCATTCGTCCACTCGTCAGAGCACGACTGCTAGATCGCTTATTACTCTCAATGCCGTCGGCACGAACGGGTTTCCAGCCGCTGGCCATGGTCTGATTGACAACGCGGTATCGATCGCAGGATTGACCGACCTTTGCCACTCTATGGTGACGTAGGCTCACTGACCTTGAGCCGTTAGCATCGACATTGCGCGCAGAACGTTGGCGTCTCATCTTCGGCGCGACCTGGCAAGAACTTTGGGTGCGCTATCTCGTGCTCCCACGACAGTGGATATCAACGAGATTCACTCGAGCTTTGATCGGTTATATTCACGACTGATAGCCGACACTCGCTTGCGGCGTATTAATGCCCGAGCAGCGTCGCAGCTTCGAGGAAGCCAACCAGCGGTTTGACTGACTCATTCCTGCCGAGCAAGTTGAATTGCGGCTACCGCGACGCTGTTGCGTCTGCGAAATTTGCCAAGAGGACGTGGACGCACTTCGTCTCTGCTGATCGATCTGGAGAGAAGGGCCTGCGAATGATGTCCGCACTTCTCGCAGTAGAAGGAGCGATTGATGCTCTAGACCATGCTAACATCGCAACCGAAATACTCGGGTTCACCACGGCGAGATTCTGGAAAGGCGGAAAGTCGTCGCCGAGCCATGTGCAAATGGGACCGGCAGGCCTTACCAATCCTGGTCGATTGTGTGATCTTCGTCATCTAATCTACGGCGTGGCGGATCGCAAAGTATTCTGTGAATCCTGTGGCACTTGCGAAATGGCACTACTCCCTTACATGCTCCATCGTAGAATATTGATCGGCGAGGCCTTGGAATGGGCAGCCAGTCGCCTCAACTCTGGCTAGGTGGAACAGACGGATCGTCTGTGTTGTATCAGACGGCGCACCGATTGATGATTCAACGCTTCGGCGACTCCAAGATCAGAGCGATTGACTCGAAAAGCACTTTGAATTTCCGCTCAGCGCTTAACCATCAGACGGCTATTGGAAAGTCGACATTCATCATGTTGGACGGAAATGAGGGACTCTGCGCGTTCGAGAAGACGCAGGTCCGAGTCCTCGACGGGTTGGACGTGAAGCGCTCCTATCGCCTGATTCGCTGTGCTACTGGACGAAAGCTGATTTCGACTTGAAGCGGATCTACTAAACCAAATTGCGCAGCTTTTGGATGCATTATGCGCGTAAAACCGACAGTCCGCTCCCCCAACAAACCTGCCTTAAAACACGCCGTCTAAGCCCGCTTCACGCCCCCTCAAGTCAAAGCATAATAGCGCAGCAAATTCCCGTCAGGCTTCCTCTCGCCCACACCCACAAACACATGCCGGGTCAGCCAGTCATGCTTGCCCTTGGGGGTTTCAAAGGTCGGCTGTCCGCGCAGGTAATAATCTTCGTGCGCCACGGGATCGCCGCCTTCAAAGGCCCAAGCGCGCAAGCCGCGCCATGGCGTCGGGGGTGCGGCCCCATAGGAAGCCTTTGTTTTGCATGTAGATGATCGTGCCATCATCGACCTCCAGCAGGTAACGCGCGTCGAACACGGCGGTGTCATCATCGCGGAAATGGGCATAATCGCCGCCCGAATTGGGGACCGCCTTGCCCCGGATGCGCGGGCCTTCAAACGTCCCTCCATCGACCAGCACGGCAGAGCGAAAGCCGCCATTATGGACATTGGGCACGGCAAACACGCGGGTGAACATCAGCCGACATTCAAAGGCGAATTCGAGATGCGGGATTTTCGAGGGTGGAATACATTATTTGGCTTTCTTCACGAGATAATTTGCAATGCGCGCCATCTGTTCATCGCTCACTTCGCCGCGCGAAATGCGGGGCATGTTGCCGATGCCTTGGCGGACCGCGCGTTTTGACATAATCGGCGGTCAGATCGTCGCGCGCTTCCAGCATCGCCTTTTCAGGCGGCATCCGGCGGGCAAGGATGACGGTGCCCATGCCCATCTGGCGGTGGCACATGCTGCATTTTTCGACGTACAGCGCCTCATCCGGGGATTTGGACGAACGATCCTGCATCACGCCGCGAAACGGGTTTTCTACTTTGGTTGCATCGGGGGTCGCATCGGGTTTCGCTTCTGTTTTCGTTGAAGCGTCTTGTCCGGAACAGGCCGAGAGGCACAGCAGCATGGCGATTGCGGGTATCTTCATGTCCGCGCTCCCCAAATGCCACTCTTGCCCGGCGCGATCACGCCGTTTGGATCAAGCGCCGCCTTTACCTTGTTATTGAGGCGAAGCAGCGCGCGGTCGTTGAAATCATAGCTGTTCGCGACCAGGTCCATATAGTCGATATGGGTGCGGTATTCGCCATAGTGATGCGCGCTGGCATCGGCGACGAGCGCGCGGAACATGGCGTCCACCCGGCCCATCATGTCGGCATTGTCCTTGTCGTACAGCAGCTGGTTGACGTTGACCAAGCTGCGCTCGCTCATCGCAAAGCTGGCGTGATAATCCATGCCGTATTTCTGGTAGAGCGCGTAGGTGCGCTTGAACTGATCCATCGCCAGATCGCCCTTTGGAGGCAGCACGGGCGAATAGCCAACATGCCCGCCGCGCCCGCCATGCCAGTTCGCATTGGCGAGCGGAAAGCTGACGGGAACGCCGGTTACAGGCGAGCCTTCGGGCGGATCGCCGCGTTTCCAGCAGCGCGGGCTTTTTCGACTGGATCGGCTTCTTGTCGAACGCGCGGTCGAGCACCTTCATCGACGCTTCGACGACATCGAGATGGCCATAGAAGCGCACTTGCACGCTCCACCAGCCGATCTTGAACTTGTCGCGGATCGCCTGCACCACGTTGTTCGCCCAGCGGGCCTTTGTCTTTGGTCCATTGCTCGCGCGTGGTCATCACCGCCGCAGAACGCAGCCAGTTGCCGATGCTTGGGCGATTGCTGGATCAGGCCATCGCGGCGCAGCGGCATGATCGTATCAATCGCCCAGCCAAGATCGTCGGGCTTGTCGAATTCATAATCATAGCCCGCCACCGCTTCGGGCTCGGGCATCAGCCACAGGCCAAGCTTGGTGACAATGCCCAGATTGGACTGGCAGAACATCGTGTCCCAACCGGGGCCGAAGCCATTGCGATAGAGGTTCCAGGTTTTGCTGCCCGTCATGGCCCCCATGCCGGTGCGGACCAGATCGCCATCGGGCAGCACCACCTCCAGCCCGCAAATGCGCGCGGCATGATCGCCGTAGCTGGTATAGCCAACACCCGCGATCAAGCGCATTGCCCGCAACCGAACCCCAGCTGTTGCCCGGGCACGGAGAGCCAGAGCGGAATTTTGTTGGTTTGCAGATAATCGTAGAGATCGAAAAAGCCGACGCCGGGTTCGACCAGCACCACGCCGTTTTCGCGGTCCATCTCGATTTTCTTCATCCGGCTGAGATCGAGCACGACCGCACCCTTCATCACCGGCGCAGACCCGCCATAGCCGAAATTCTTGCCCCGGCTGATCGGCCAGAGCGGAACCTTATACTGATTGGCAATGCGGACGACCTCGCGCACTTCCTCTGCATTGGCTGGCGAGATGGCACCAGCAGGGCGGTGCTTTTCCTCATCGGCGGCGAAATGATCCGAATAGGCGATTTTGTCGTCTTCGCTGGTCATCACATAGTCTTTGCCAATGGCAGCGGCAAAGGCGCGGAAGGCGGCGGGATTAAAGCTGGTCATTTGCGCGTCATCCTTTCAACGCCCCATGCAACGGGCAGCATCGCTGCGATCATCAGCGCGCACAGATAGTAGGGCAAGTCGGCGCTCAACCCATAGATCAGCCCGAACAGCGGCGGGCCGACGATGCGCGAGAGCGCGTTTGATGCCATGTTAAGCCCCATCACGCTGCCTTGCCTATCCGGCGGCGTATTGCGCGATACGAGTGCGCCCGCGTTCGGGAAAGGCAAGACTATGCCCCACCATCAGCAAAGCCATCAGCACGACGGATGCGACAGGAAGGCGGATGATCGGCTGGAGCACAATCGCAGCGATCAGCACACAAAGCCCCGCAAAAATGATCCGTGCCTCTCCCCAGCGCTTGACCATTGGGCCGATCAGCAGAGTTTGCACGAACAGCCCCGCGCCGCCGACGGCAAGGAAGGTCAGCCCGACCTCATGCGTGCTCCAGCCGAAATTGCGCTTGCGTCCACAGTCCAAAAACCGCCTCCATCGATCCGAAGGCGGCGACCCCGCAAAAGGCGATCAGGAACAGGCGCAGGAGCAGCGGATGGCCTTTCACAAAGGCAAAGGCTTCGCCATAGCTTGGCGCAGGCCGGACGCCCGCATCTTTGGCGCGCGTTTCTGGCAGGGCGAGGAATGCCCATAACGAAGCGCCCGCTGCCAGTGCCGCTGCCGCGAAGATCGGCGGCTGGAAACCCGCCAGACCCATTGCCGGGACCGCGAGCAGTCCGCCAATCGCTGGCCCGGTTGCAAAGCCCAGATTAAAACTCGCGCCGAAATAGCCCATCGTCTTGGCGCGATTCTTGCGGCGGGGTGATGTCTGCAATCACGCTTTGGCACACGCCCAAAGTGCCGCCGAAAAAGCCGCCGACAATCCGGATGATGATCGCCGCAGCGAGCGAAGGGGCAAAAGCGAAAGCGACATAGCACAGCGCCGCGCCCGCCGTTGTCATGATCAGAACCGGCTTTCGCCCGATCGCATCGGAGCGCCGCCCCCAGAAGATTTCACCCCCGATATTGCCCAATGAATAGGCCGCGAACAGGCAGGCAACGGCAAAGGACGACGCGCCAAATTCCTTGCCGTAGAATGGCAACAGCGGCAGGATCAGGCTGAAGCCTGCGATGTTGAGAAACACCGTAACCAGCAGGAGCGGCAGGGGAGATTTCATCCCGCGAACCTTGGTTCTTCAATTCCGGTTACGCCCAATCCTTCAATGACAAAGGTTGAGCCATCGAGCGGATCAGCCTCGCGCCCCATGAAAGCCGGGCTGAGCGTTGGCACATAGAGCTTATCCAGCCCCGGACCGCCAAACATCACGCTGCCCGGAAGCTTTTGCGGAAACTCCACGATCCGCTCGATGCTGCCATCGGGCCGAAAGCGAACCAGCTTGCCGCCTTCGCAGATCGCGCTCCAGACATGGCCTTCGGTATCGACCGTCGCGCCGTCCGGGATTCCGCCTAGTTCTTCGGTGCTGGCAAAACTGCGCTTGTTTGAAAGCGTGCCGCTGTCGATGTTGTAATCATAAGCGAAGATCAGCTTCAGAATGCTGTCTGCGTGGTAGAAGATTTTGTCATCGGGCGACCAGCAGGGGCCATTGGAAAGCGTGATGCCGGCATCGATCTCGCGCAAAATTGTGCTGCCCGGGATCAAGCGCATAAAGCTTGCCGCGCGCTTCCTTCATCGTGCGATCACTGGAGCCAACGATAAACCGCCCGCGCCGGTCGACCTTGCCATCGGCGAGCTGCACCATTTCGTTCAGGTCCGGGCTGGTTGCGAGCATCGTGCAATCGCCGGTTTCCAGATTGAGCCTGTGCACGCCATCCGCCAGCGCAACAATCGCATTGCCATCGGCTGCAATCGCCATGGACCCAATGATGTCGGGCACATCCCAACTATGTACCGCGCCGGTATCTGGCGTGAACCGGTGAACTTGCTTGCCAATGATGTCGATCCAGAACAGCGCCTGCATGTCTGCATCCCAAACAGGCCCTTCGCCAACGGCACATTGCGGAACATCAAGTCGGGCAATTCGGGTCATTTTTCACCTCGGTCATAGTCTGCACGGTTCATCGTCGCGGTCCTCATGGCTTGGTTGCGGTAACGAGCGAATAATAGCCGCCGCCCGTGGTTGCAGCTTCAACGCTCACGAAGCCCGCAGTTTCCAGGAACGCTTTGAGTTCAGGGAGGCTATATTGCCGCCCTTTTGTGCCAAGCAGCATCAGCAGCGAGAAGGCGGCAGTGGTCAGCGGGCCGCAACCGTCATCATCCATCAGCATCTCGTGCAGCATGATTGTGCCGCCGCTGGGCAAGGCCGCAAAGGATTTGCGCGCCAGCAAGCGGCAAGTGTCGTCTGACCAGTCGTGGAAGATGTTGGAAAACAAATGTCCGTCGTGACCTTGCGGCCAGTCCTCCACGAACATGTTGACGGCCTGCGTTGCAACCTGCGCGCCAGCATCGGCGGCGGCGATATATTTTTCCGCCTCACGACAAACCGGGGCAATGTCCATGACCGTGGCGCGCAAGTTGGGCCAGCTTTTGGCGATCTGAATTGAGTATGCAGCTGAACCGCCGGCCACATCGAGCAGGGACTTCACGCCCCCGAAGTTCGGCAAACGCGGCAGGCTGCGCGCAGCCGCGCCGCTGGTTGCGTTCATGTAAGCGGTGATCAGTGCGGCGAGTTCGGGCGACATTTCGCCGCGTTCCCATTCGTCAGCGGCAGACATATGTCCTTCGGCACGGTCGCCGGTCTTGAGGGTCGCCTTCAGCTGCTCATGCAACGGATGGCTGCTGCGGAGTTCGTGTAAAGCGGGGCCATAATAGCCTTCGCCTTCGGGGTGGAGCCATGTCCGCGCTGCTGCGCTCGCCCGCCAATCACCGCCACGCCGCTCTACAAAGCCCATCGCTGCGAGCACACCAAGGTGGATATTCAGCGCCCGTGCATCCACACACAGCCTTTCTGCAAGCGCATCGGTGGAAAGCGCCTTTCCCGATATCGCCGCGAAAGTGCCGAGTTCATCGGCAACGGTCAGCACCGGCAAGCGGTATTGCGCGAGCCAAATATCCCAGATAATCTTGTCGTCGGTGGAAGGGGGCAAGGCGGTCATAGTTTTTCCTCTTCTGCGCGTTCGGCGTCCATCATTGCTTGGAGCATCCGCCGCCCGATCACGGCGGAGGTATAGCATCCGTTACGCGGGGCACATGCAAAAGCCGAAACCTGGCTTAGCTTATAGGAATTCTTGAACATCATCCTGCTCCTCTCCATCGAACGCGCTTTGTCTAACGCTGTTAGACTAATGCCGTTAGACAAATTTGGAGATTTGGTCAATGGGGCTGGGGATGGACGAAAAAAAGATCAGTCGCGAAGCAATCCTTCGGGAAGCGTTGATGTTACTTAAGGAGGTCGGGCTAGACGGCCTAAGCCTGCGCGCGCTTGCAGCGCGCGTCGGAATGCGCGCACCATCGCTCTACTGGTATTTTAAGGACAAGAACGCTTTACTCGATGGGGTCATGGAGGAGGTATTTAACCAGTGCCTCGACATGGTCCCTGATCATCTCCAATGGCGCGATTGGATGCGCGCGTTTGGGGAAGCTTTGCTTCAGGTTCAGAGCGAGGTTCCAGATTTCGGGCGGCTTGTCACCACGACAGATATCGCCGATGACCATCTTGTTCGAACCATGGAGCGACTTCGGGAGAAGCTCGAAAAGTTGGATATGCCATTTGATGAAGCCGTTAAGCTTCAGTCAGCGGTGCAGGCGCTTACGACAGGATGGTCCGATTTCACCCACGCGCCCTATGCCGACAAACTGCGCATGGTTTTCGATCCAGAGGCCACTGCGCGTTACAGCCTCGACGCGCTGATACAGGGATGG
The DNA here is from genome assembly GCA_963732535.1 of uncultured Alphaproteobacteria bacterium. GTDB lineage: Bacteria > Pseudomonadota > Alphaproteobacteria > Sphingomonadales > Sphingomonadaceae > Sphingorhabdus_B. The sequence goes on from CAVSZW010000009.1 coordinate 20,942, forward strand.
ACTTGGGACGTTCGCGTGTAGCGTTCGATCAGCGAACTCAGCACGAGCGCGGCTTTTTGGTAGGAACTGTCTTCAGCCTCGAACCGGAGCCCATGGCTGGTGGGCAATCGTGCGCGGCTCTACGTCTGGTTTCAACACCCAGTCTGGTCCGAAATCTTCGTTCTTATGAATCGGTAGGCTCGGCACGGTGTCCAGATTGCGCAGGCGCTCCGTATAGCTCTTCAGATATTCGGCCCGCTCGCTATCGTCCTCATAGCGGGTCGACCACGCCACGAACGGCTCCAGCACATCAAACCCGACATAGCCAAGCGTTCCATATTGCACGGCATAAAGCACCGCGTCGAGATGGCCCATGACCCCGCCTGAACCGACCATAGCTGGGAAACATCCAGTCGTTGTCGACACCATGGCCTTGCGCCCTTTCAACCCGCCATGGTTGAACCGGCCCAATTGGCCGTAGGCAAGGCCGTTTACAAACACCCGGTCAAACCAGCCCTTCATGATCGCCGGGACCGAATACCACCACAATGGGAATTGCAGGATGAGCAGGTCACACCACAGCAGTTTCTCAATCTCGGCGGCAATGTCATCACTGAAACCGTTAGTGGCAACCGCGTGCTTCTGTTCACGATCATACTGAAGGTTGCCGGAAAAGCGCCGCTCTTTGAAATCCTTTTCGGACGCAACCGGGTTAAAACCCATTGCGTAAAGGTCAGACACGCGCACCTCATGCCCTTCGCTTTCAAGCGTGGAGACAGCGGTGTGCAGCAGCGCCGCGTTGAACGACGCCTCTTGGGAATGGGCGTAAACGATCAGGACTTTCATGGGCACACTTCCAATTATCAGGTGTAAATCACGCCCGGCGGCTGATCCCAGCGCCGACCGCGCAAGCGAGCCATCATGTCGAGCGGATGATTTTCCATGTTCAGGCCATAGCCGATCCGGCCTTGGTCGGTCATCCACCGGCTCATCGCGACGTAGAGCATCGTTCCGGTGTAGCAAGACCATGGTGCGCCCACGAGCGGCGTGCCGTAAAGAACGTGCTGCTTGCCGCGCACATCGGTTGCTACGGCGTCGATTGCAACCGCAATCGAACCGAGCCGATTGGTTTTGAGCGTCAGATCTTTCAGGCCGAACAGCTCGCCATGTTCAAACACATATCCGTGCGCCAGCGTTTCTTGCTGCCCGGCAGGTTTGGTAAAATCGAGGCTGTTGATCCAGTGCAGCCCATAGTCCGGCCCAAAATTGGCGTTGGTCCAAGCCATCGCCCGCAGGCCTACTTCGCAGCGTTCGCCCCAGCTATGGTCCATCGTGGAGACACAATCGACCGGATAGCTTTTGCCCCGCACTTTGAGCGTGCCGGTCACGCGGCAGGTGAGATCAAAGTGGTTGGAATAGCCCTTGCCCAGCCCTGATGCCTCTGCCCGCGCTTCTTCCGTGTCCTTTGCGTGGGGGCTGTGGCGCGGATCGTTGATGTCGAAAGGTTCGGTCAGCCCGACAATATCCAGATGCGCTTCGGTATCGTCAAAGCCAACATAGTCGAGCCGGTATTCGCTTGGGCTGAACGCCTTTACCTTCAGGCCATTGGGCGTCTCGAATTGCGAGAGGCGTTCGGGCGCTGGCAATTGCTGCTGGCTATCGAGATAAAGCATCTCGCCGCGATTATCGCTCAGGCAGCCAAAGATCGCCACATCGACCAGACACACGCCCACGGCTTTCCGGGTGACGGTGTAGAAGGTTGCAAGGATGCGTTCCTCCGGGATCATCACGATGAAATAATTTGTCTCGGCAAAGGTGTAGGTGATGTCCGCCGGGACGTGATATTCAATGTCTTCCTGAACGATCATCGCGCGGGAGTTCCTTCCAGTAATGTATCGAGCGGCGGGATGGCTGCGGGGTCTGGTTCAAAGCCCATGCCGATTGACCAAGCCCGCCAGCGCAGAATGGCGCGATCAGCCGACGCCAAAACAGCCGCTGCCACGCCATCCTCATCCGGGGTGCCGCGCGCGGCGTCTATCCGGGCCGCGATTGCTTCCTTCAGCGTGCGCACCTCTGCTTCGATGCGTTGCGGGCTGCTTTCGGGTGACGCCAGGACGGCATCACCTGCCCCCACTTCTGCACCTATCTGCCGCGCCAGTGCAACCGCCTCGCTCAAGTCGCGGCGCAGATAGGCGTGAAGGTCTGGCAAGCGCTGCCGGACGATAGCGAGCGTTGCGAGCGCGAGGTGCAATTGCTCCACCGCCATCGGATTTGCGGGATCAACAGCAGGCATCACATTATCGGCCAGCGCCTTGGCCACAGCGGCGAGTTGAACATCGATTTCGGGGATCATGGCCGGGCCTCCGTTCTGGCATCGATCAGGGCTTGGTGCAGCTGCGCCAGCAACATGCCGCCAATGCCGTTGAGCCAGGTCAACACCACGTCTTGATGAGATTTGCCGCCCTTTGCCGCGCGATAGCCGGTGGCGATGCAAACAATCGCCGCAACCCACGCATTATAGACCCGGAAATAGCGGATGCGCGCCTCATCCACTGCCAATCCAGTCGCGCGTTCATAAGACGCGTAAAATTCCGCGATTGGCAACATGCCGTTGACCAAGAGCGTCTGCCCATCCTCTGCCATATGGGCATAGGCCATTGACGTTGCCCATGTCAGGTCTTGATGCCGATCACCGATCACGGTCAGCTCCCAATCGAGCCACGCGGTAATGTGTCCATCGGCTTCATCAATCAGGAAGTTGCCACTGCGGCAATCACCATGAATGATAGAGGCGTGATCCAGCACAGGAGCATGATCTTCCAGCCAATTGGCCGCAAGCCGCATCAGCGGCTCTTCCTCCCCGCGATCCTCTTCCCATATCCGTCCGCCACATCGCCACTTGCTTGAGCAAACCTGCATTGCTGCCAAGCGGTGGCAGCTCGAACGAGGGTAAATCCAGCGCAGCAACATCTGCCGTATGAAGCTTGGCCAGCCCATCCATGAATGCGGCGGTTACGGCTGGTCGCAACGCCGGGCCGTAATTGATCCCCAAGCCGGTTACTTGCCCTGAAGTATCGGTCGAAGGCTTGGCCACCCCCGGCACCATGGCAAACACCAAAGCGGGATAAGGGAACACCGTCGCGTCCTCATCTTCCCAATAACAGTCCGGCACGGGGATTAGCCCCGCCAGCGCACGGATCATTTCGAACTCGCGGCGGCGCGACGTTTCAACGATGGATTCTGCCGGGCTCATCCGCAGCACCATCGGCGTGACATGGCGCGGCGCGGTGCCATCCAAACCCTGCCACTCCAGCGCAAAGGCCATCTGCAATTTGGATGATCCGCCGGTCATCCAGCGCTGTTCCATCACCTTGAAAGGCTTGTCGAGCTTGTCGGCCAGCAAGTGGTTTAAGCATTCCACCAATTCGTCCAGCGTGACCGGGCGATGCGGCGGGCCGCCGCGCTGTTCCATCTTACGGGTCAGCACCCGGTCAATCGCGGGCTCAACCGGAAAGCGGGCGCGAACACCAGTGATGAAGGCGGCATCCGGTGTCTGGCGCGGATCGTGGAGGTGTGTAGCCATTGTCATCAGCGCCTCAGCATCAAAATCGGGCCGCGTAGCCCTGTGTTGACGCGGAGTGTAGCGCGGCACGTTGGAAAAAAGTGTCGCGTATGCGACAGTTCTAAAATCGTCCTCAGGAAATTTCAGATGCCAATAAAAAGTCATAGCTGCGCTCGACGCGTGCACGGTCAATAAGCTGGATTGCGCGGTAGTTCAGCGTCAATAATCCTTCGCGCTCCAGCTCCCGCAGCAGCCGGTTAAGCGTCTGGCGCGAGGCGGCGAGCATCCTTGCGAGCTCCTCTTGCGACAGGTCGATCACTGCTCCAGGGCCGTTTTGCCCCGCGCTGAACGCCATGCGATGGAGCAGCTTAAGCAACCGCTCCTTCAACGTCAGTTCGCGCTGATCCTGCGCCAGCCGGTAGACGATGCCAAAGCGCAAGCTGAAAAGCTTGAGCAAGTGCCGGGAAACGACCGGATGGGCATCAAGAAGCAACTCGAATTCGTTGCGAGAGATTGTCCGCAATTGCACGTCTGTGGCGGCCACCACGTCGGCCATCGCAGGGCCGTCGGTAAAAACTTCGGATAGGCCGATCCAGTCGCCCGGCTTCATCACCGCCGTCACCGTCTCTCGCCCGCGACTGTCGCAAGAGCAGTAGATGACATGCCCCGCGACCAGCTGATGCACATACTGGTGGAAGTCGCCGATACGGACAATCGTCGTGCCGGCCTCGACTGCGCGGTATTTGCTGACCTTATCAATCTCCCGCTGCACATCGGCAGGAAGGCCTTCACAAAAATTATGGAGATCGAAAATCGGTATCATGACCCTTTTTAGCCACGCGCCCTCCGTGTGCGGTATGTGCCCCAACCGCTCTTCAACGCCGATTTCAGGAATACCCAAAGTCCACTCGCACGCGGGATGCGGGTTTCCGCCATTTGCCATGCGGGCGAGTTGATATTCATACCACATGATCTCCATGATGCCGAGCTTATCGATCATGCCGATGCCGGTTGAAATGGGCTTCACGTTTTGCGCCGCGTCTTGTCCAGCGAGCAGCGCCGACGGTGCTTCGGGGGCAACCGCCATCAAGCGTGCGATGCCCACAATGTCGAGCGCGCCTGATAAGAGTGCGGCGTTCATCCCGGCAACGGATCGGAAGCCACCTGTTACCATCAAAGGCACGGTAACGGCGGATCGCGCCTTTTCAGCGAATTCAAGAAAATAGGCTTCGCGCGCGACTGTTGACGCCTTTTTCGTTTCCTCCATGCCGCCGCTCATCGCTGGTGCTTCATAGGTGCCGCCAGAAATCTCGATCATATCAATGCCGGCCTCGGCCAAGGCGCGCATCGCGGCAATCGACTCCTCCTCGGTAAAGCCGCCGCGCTGAAAATCGGCTGAGTTCAATTTAATGCCAACGGAAAAATCGGGGCCAACCTGCCGCCGGATTTCTTCATAAACCTCCAGCATGAAGCGTTGGCGCTTCTCCGGCGTTCCTCCCCAATCATCGGTGCGACGGTTGTGGTGTGGGGAGAGGAACTGACTGATGAGATAGCCATGCGCACCGTGAATTTGGACGCCGCTGAAACCAGCCTTTTTGCAGATTGCAGCCGTGCGGCCAAAGCGCACGATAATCTCCTCAATTTCAGCGACGGTCGCCTCACGCGGGGTCGCGAACAGCCCCTCCATATCCGCGCGGAAGGGGACGGCTGACGCAGAGATGGTCTCCGCATTCAGCCCCTTGGTCGATTGTTTGCCGGGGTGGTTGATCTGCGCCCAGATGGCTACGCCTTTTGAGGTGGCCGCATCAGCCCATTGCTTCAATATCGGCAGGTCTGCTTCATCCTCAATCACAACATTGCGTGGCTCGCCAATCGCGCGGCGATCAACCATGACATTGCCGGTGATGATCAATCCCGCGCTAGAGCCCGCCCAACGCTGATAGAGCGTCACCAGCTCTGCCGTCGCATGGTTATCATATGTTGCCAGCGTCTCGCTCATCGCCGCTTTGGCCAGCCGGTTTTGCAAGATTTCTCCACTGGGGAGTGTGAGGGGGGCTGAGAGCAAATTTTCAGAAGGTGCGTGGTGCTGATGGCATGGGTTGTTCCATTCAAAAGGGAAAAGGGGGGTCTTTCAGCAGCCGGACGGCTGTGATGGCGCGCTGATTTTCTTTTCACGCCTTCTGAACATGCTCGTCGAAATATTGGGCAGAGCCTGTCGCGAATAATCTCTGTTCATCCGGCTCGATAATGTCGCGATAATTTTCAGATCGGTAGAAGGCGCGCATGGCGTCAGCGTCCTCCCACCAGATTTCCGTAATGAAATCATAGCCAAGGGATGGAGGCTCCTTGCCGGGACGGAGCGTGGGGAAGTTGATTGTATATTTGCACGCTTGGGGGGCGTTTTTCACAAAGAGCGGCGCATGGTGATTGAGATAATCGGCTCTGAACTCCTCCACCGATTGGTCTGGCTTTTTCGTGCCGGTGTAGATCATTTTGAGCATTATCTTGCCGTCCATGTTGACGTGGGGAAGACCGATTTAGCAGCCAAGGGCAGTCGCCAACTCGGTCAGACTGTCAGCCGACCAGTCCCAGGCTTGGGCGGCCTTTGCATCGGGGGCAGGCGCGCCACCATATTCCATCGGCCGGTGGATGAACGCGGTCTTCAATCCGCATTTGCGAGCCGCCGCCAGATCGCTGTGATGACACGCGACAAGGCAGAGTTCATCCGGCGCAATGTTGAGTGCTTCGGCTGTTGCCAGATAGGCGCGGGGATCAGGCTTATAGGCGCGGCTGAATTCCGCGCCGAGGATTGCATCCCAGGGCAGGCCAGCGCGCTTTGCCATCGCCAGCATTAGGGCGACGTTGCCGTTGGATAGCGTGACGATGGGGAACTGCGATTTCAGGCGTGAAAGCCCCTCCACCGTGTCTGGCCAAGGGTCCAGCCGATGCCACGCCCGGTTCCAGTCTTGAATCAGCGCTGCGTCAAGGCTCGCCGGATCAATGTCATGCACCAGCAAGGTCGCATCCAGCATTTCACGATGCAGCACATCAAGCGTGACGAACGGGTGACCGCTTTCGTTATACGCCGCCATCGCCGCAATATAGCGGAACCGCCAAGCATCCGTGAACGCCGCAGGGTCAATGTCGCCACGGCCTAATGTGGCAAGAAACGATGCGGATTCGCGCACGATGCTGGTGCGCCAGTCAACCACCGTGCCGAACACGTCAAAGGCGAGCGCTTTGGGCTTGGTGGTTGTTGGCATTGTCACGTAGCCTCAATAGCGCTCCAGCTCGACCATCATCTTCTTATAGCCATGCACGAAGCAGGCCGGAACGATCTCCGGCGCTTCGACAACATTCACCCGCAGCCGCCGCTTTTGCAATTCGGCGATTAGTGCGGTCAGTTGCAACTCTGCCACCCGGGCGCCGACGCAGCGGTGGATGCCATAGCCAAAAGACAGATGCCGCCGGGCATTTTCGCGCTCGACCTGAATATGCTCGCCATTCTAAAACACGCTCTCATCGCGGTTGGCGGAGGTGTACCACAAGGCAATCCGGTCATGCTTCTTGATCTGCTGCCCGAAGAGTTCGGTATCTTCGGTCGCCGTCCGCCGCATGTGCGAGAGCGGGGTTTGCCAGCGGATGATTTCATGCATCGCGTTGACCGCGAGTTCGGGCGAATGGTTCTGTTCAAGGATCGCGCGTTGGTCGGGATATTGATGCAGCCCCCAAGCATAAGCGCTCATCGAGTTGCGGGTGGTGTCGTTTCCGCCGACGATCAGCAGAATCAGGTTGGCCAGAAACTCGTTCGGTTCCATATGCGACATCGCATCGGAGCGGAGCATGATCGAGATCAGGTCCGGGCCGCTGGGGTCTTGCGCCTTTTGGTTCCAAAGCTGCATGAAGGCCCCGATAATGCCTGCGCTCTCATGGCTCTGAGTAGGCGCCCTTCGGAGGTCGCGCCGATTTCGATATCGCCTGCCATGTCGGACCATTCGTTCAGCTTGTTGCGCTCCTCCCAAGGGAAATCAAACAGGATTGCGAGCATCTGGGTGGTCAGTTCGGTTGATACCGATTTTACCCAATCAAATGGCGTGCCGATGGGCAGCGTATCAAGCACGGCGCTGGTGCGGGTGACGGCATCGGCGCGCATCCGTTCGATTTCGGCAGGGCCAAAGGCAGGCGCAACCGTGCGGCGTTGTGCGGTGTGCTGGGGCGGGTCCATCGCGATGAACATCGGCAGTGGCATATTATGATCACGCGGATCGTTAATGTCATCGCGCTCCACCGTGATGCCGCCATATTCCCAGCTGGAGGAGAAAATCTTGGGCAGTGCCTCGATATGCTGGATCGGCTTATAGTGCATGACGGACCAATGCGGGCCGAATTTGGAGCTTCATTGCAGTGGATTGGGCCCTTGTGCGCGCAGTTCGCGCATCGGCTCTTGCCAGCGGTCTTCGGCCCATAGATCAGCGCGGGTGAGGTCGAGCGGATCAACGCGGGTGGCCTGCAAGTCGCGCGTGGAAACTTCTGTCATCTGGATATTCTCTCACTCTTTTGGAATTTTAGCTTAGCCGGTGATTTGCTTCGCCCAGACTTCCTGTTCTTCATGGAAAGCGATCTCTGCTGCCGTTGGCAGTTCCACGCGGATCGCCACATTCTTGTGATGCGGTGTGCGCGCAATTGGGTCGCAATCCTCGGTCATGGTGAGCACGTTCAGACGCGGCCCAATCGTCACCTTACCCTGCGGCGTATCATAAATCTGGCCATATCCATGCGGGAGCGAAGCCTGCCCCAAACGCAGACGGGGATCGGCATCGACGCGCACGACCAAGCCGCCCCGCAGGCGTAACAACCGCCATCCAGCCGCCCTGAACACCGCCTGCTGCCGCCAGATCATCAGGATGCATATGCAGCGCGCCAGCCGGATCATTTTTGCGCCAGCGCGGATCACGAATGGCTTGATTGGCATTGTAATTCCGCCGCTGCCCACCGATCAGCATGATGGGATAGGCCGGGTCTGGCGCGGCATCGGCCACATTCAGCCGCGCCATCCAGTCAAACATTTCGGGGATGGCCAAATGCACTTTGCCATCACTGGTTTTGACCAAACGCCACAGGTCTTCATGCTTTTCATCGGTAAAGATCACGCCAGAAGGCTGGGTGATCATCGCCTCAAACAGCGCCTCGCCAAGCGCGGGGCCTTCGCCTTCGAACCCTGCTCCGATTACGGCATCACGGTTGACATTGGCGCTATGATGCGCGGCGGGCCACCACACGGCGGTTGCCGCAGCGCCTTCGGGCAGGGCCTGACCCAGTGTTTCGTAAAGAATAACCGGTGCGATGAAACGGTGATGCGGCGCTTCTTTCAACAGATCGCCAAAGGCCGCGGAAAAGGCCAGGCGGTCAGACTTCGCCAGGTCGCGCAGATGCTCCAGCTTGTCGTCCGCAGGCATAAAGCCCATCGCGCGGATGATGCGCGCGTAAATCTCTGGCTCTGGCAAAGTGCCGGGCAGGGGATCGAACAAAGGCTCGCGCAGCTGGAACACATTGTGCGGATATTCAAAGGTGAACAGCGTATTTTCCCAGCGTTCAAACTGGTTGCAGGCGGGCAGAACATAATCCGCCAGCCGGGCCGTTTCGGTCATCGCAACCTCCATCACGACCAGCAGTTCAAGGCTGGAAAGCGCTTTTTCAACCGCCGTTGTATCGGTGACGGTATTGGCCGGATTCCGCCATCGACAAACATCGCGCGGACACGTTCGGGATGATCGGTCAGGATCGTCAGCGGCAGATCATTGGGCGGGGAAAGCCCCGCAATCCGCGCTTGCCCGGTCGCCAGATCAACCGAGCCGGGCCTTGAATGGCCCCACATCGGCGCGAGCCAGGTGTGCAGCCCGTTGCAGCCGGGTTTCAGGAAATTGCCGGTAACAAGGAACAGCAGCTTTTCCAGATAGGCGTTGAGCGTCGAATTGCGCGATTGCTGCACGCCCACATCGGCCCGCACCGTCATCGATTGCCGCTTCGATGATCATGGTCACAGCGGCTTCGGCTTGTTCGCGGCTGATGTCTGCTGCTGCCAGCCATGCGTCCACGGGACTTCTCAAGCGCGGCGCGCACCTCTTCCCAGCCGTGGTGCGGGTCGCCAGAAACGCATCATCCTGCCCGCCGCGCGCCACGATCATGGCGAGCAAAGCGCCCAGCAGGAAGGCATCGGTGCCGGGCGCAGCGCCAGATGCAGATCAGCCAGATCGGCAACTTCGGTGCGGCGCGGGTCGATCACGATCATCTTGCGGTTCGGCGTCTTTGCCAATGGTCGACATCGCATCGCGTGCGCGGACAAAGCCGTTCGCCATCCACGGATTGCAGCCAAGCACGATAGTCAGTTCTGCGCCGTGAACATCCTCTGCCGTGTGGATATTGTGGCCGCCGAACATATGCCCATTGCACCAGAAATCGCCGGTCTTTTCTTGCGATACTGCGTTGAAATTGGGGCCATTGCCCATCACCCCGCGCAAGGCCCCGCCAAACACGCCGCCCATCACGCTGCCTTGACCGCCGCCACCAT
>CAVSZW010000010.1:0-21320 GCA_963732535.1 uncultured Alphaproteobacteria bacterium
CGGCCGTGGCGACGCAGAAGAAGGCCAATGCCGTCGCCACGCAACTTTCCGATTGTGAAGTTCGCGCACCTTTTGCCGGAAAGGTCGTCGAACAGATCGCCCATGCCCGCGAAATTGCGGCGAGCGGACAGCCGCTGTTGAAAATTCAAAGCGGACGGGACGTCGAATTGGAACTGATTGTTCCCAGCAAATGGCTGACCTGGCTGCAACCGGGTGCTGGCTTTGCCTTCAAGATCGACGAGACCGGCAATGCCATTCGCGGCAAAGTGAAACGTTTTGGCGCGTCGGTTGATCCGGTAAGCAAAACGATCCGCGTTACGGGCGTGGTAACCGAACGGAGCGGGCTGGTGCTTGCCGGGATGAGCGGCACTGCAATCTTTGACGATCCGCGCGCCAATGGCAGTGAAGTTGTTGCCCCCGAGGCCGCAGCCGCCGTGGAAAAGAGCGATGGCAAGCCTTCCTGAACCAGCCGGAGCGGTAACGCCGCTTCGGCCCGCACAGCCCGACAATCCGGGCCTTGCTGAATTGCTGCGTTATGAAGGCGAAGTACGGAAGCAAGCCAGCGTCGAAGAACTTATCTATTTCGTCGCCAACGAAAGCCGCAGTCTGGTCGCTTATGACCAAATGTTCGTATTGCGCCGGGCGATGGTGCGCGATGGCTTTGCGGTGCAGGCGGCTTCCAGCCTGTCGATGGTTGATCGCAACGCGCCGTTGATTCAGGCGATCGAAAAAGCGGCCGACGGCTTTGACGATCGTGCACAAATGGTCGACGCTGACAGTTTAAGCGACGATGCAGCGGTCGCCGAATATCCCTTTCACGCATGGTATTGGCTCCCGCTTAAAGGCCGCGATGGCACCGCATTTGGTGGACTGTTGCTAGCAAGATCAGCGCCATGGACCGAGAACGAGGGCGTGCGCCTTGGCCGGATGGGCGAAACAATCGGGCATAGTTGGCTGGCCTTAACCGGCGGGAAGCCTGTGCGACGTTTTTTAAAGCTGGACAGCACGGCAAAGCGTTGGATTGCCGCAGCCTTGCTTGTCGCCGCATTGTTCCCCGTGCGGATGACGGCGCTTGCCCCGGTCGAAGTCGTCCCCGCCAAACCTTTTATCGTCTCTGCTCCTTTTGCTGGCGTAATCGCCCGCGTCGAAGTCGCGCCGAACAGCATGGTCGAAGCGGGACAGCCCGTGCTGACCTTTGAAGACATCAAAGTGCGAAACGAACTGCAACAGGTCACAAGAAAAAGTGCAGGTTGCCCGTGCCAAAGTCGAACGCGCCACCAGCGCCGCCTTTGCTGACCCTGAACAGGCGCGTGAGATTGGGGCGTTGAAGGCCGAACTCGATCTGGCTACTTCGGATTATGCCTATGCCCGGGATATGATGGGCAAATCACAGATCAAAGCACCGCGTTCAGGCATGGCAATCTACAGCGACCGCCGCGATTGGGAGGGGCGTGCGGTGAATGTGGGTGATCCAATCCTGCAAATCGCCGATCAAAATGAAATCGCTTACCGCATCGATTTGCCAACACGCGAACAGATGCGGCTGGAACCGGGAGCGGACGTCAAAATCTGGCTCGACGCACAGCCGCTTTGGGCGTTGAATGGCCGCATTGAACATGCAAGCTATTTGGCCCGACCAACCGCCGAGGGGATTTTGGCCTTTGCGGTAACGGCAAAGCCCATGGGCGATACGCCGCGCATCGGATCGCGCGGAACCGCGAAGCTTTATGGCCAGCGTGCGCCGTTTATCTACACTTTGCTGCGTCGGCCAATTGCCAGTGTGCGGCAATATCTGGGCTTATGAACGCGATTGCACTGGAGCCTAAGCAAGTCCGCATCCCGGGCTTGCGGCAGGAATTGCGGATCGAACCCGGACCGCCGTTGGTTAACGGAGCGCCGAGCTGGACATTGTTCGATCCGGTGCGCCACGCCTTTTTCCAGCTGGGCAAGATCGAGTTCCGTATTTTTTCGCGCTGGGCCAATGGTGAACTGGATCACGTCGCTGGGGATTTGGCGCAAGAAGGCGTCGAGGGCGAAGCCGCCGATCAGGCCTTGGCGCGCATTGTCGATTTTTCGGTCACTAACCAGCTTACGCAATCACCGATTGGCGATACTGTCGCTACGTTCGTACAGCAGCGCAAGGCACAGAAACGCGCGTGGTGGCGCTGGTTGGTCGATAATTATCTGTTTTTCCGTATTCCCTTGGTGCGGCCAAGTCCGTTTCTGGAACGCACTTTAAACACCGTTGCGCCGCTGATTTCGATGCGTGCGGTTTGGTTTTTTGCAGGCATGGCGCTGTTCGCATTCTATCTGGTGTCGCGGCAATGGGATGCGTTTCTGGCATCCTTCCTGTATTTTTTCAGCTGGGACGGGCTGATCGCCTACGCCTTTGGACTGTCCGCCGTGAAAGTGATCCACGAACTCGGCCATGCCTATACTGCCACGCGTTATGGTTGCCGCGTGCCGAGCATGGGGGTGAGCTTTCTGGTGATGTTTCCGGTGCTCTACACCGATACCACCAGTGCATGGCGGCTGCGTTCGCGGCGGCAGCGTCTGGCGATTGATTGTGCCGGGGTAACCGCTGAGCTGATGGTGGCAACGCTTGCAACCTTGGCATGGGTATTTGTTCCCGATGGCAGCCTTCGCAGCACCTTGTTTGTGCTCGCGACGTCCAGTTGGGTGATGAGCCTGGCTGTCAACCTGAACCCGTTCATGCGGTTCGATGGCTATTATGTGCTGGCAGATTTTCTGGGGGTATCCAACTTGCAACTGCGCGGATTTGCGCTTGGTCGATGGAAAATGCGCGAGCTGTTGTTCGATCTGGGCGAAACGCCACCCGAGGTTGTTCCGAAACGATTAGAGCGCGGGATGATTGTCTATGCGTGGCTGACATGGGCATACCGGCTGGTGCTGTTCATTGGCATCGCGCTGTTGGTGTATCACATGTTTTTCAAATTGCTGGGCATCATCCTGTTTGTTGTCGAAATGGCAGTGTTCGTTGTCCGCCCATTTTGGGTCGAGATGAAGGAATGGCATGCCAGACGTGACCGGATTTTCCGCAGTCGAGGACGTTGGTGGCCATGGATTGGGGGCACGTTGTTTCTGCTCGCGTGTTTGCCGATTGACCGGAATGTCAGCGCCGTTGCCATCCTCGCGCCTATGGAAGCGGTTCCGGTTGTCCCAGGGGACCCGGCGCGGATCGAACGGATTGCCGTGCGTAACGGCCAATGGGTGAAGGCAGGTACGATCATAGCCGAATTGAGTGCCCCGGAGATCACGGCTTATCGCGACCAGAGTGAAACCCGCATCCGGCAATTGGAACAACAGCTTGCCCGTGCTCCTGCCGATAAGCTTGATCTGGCGAACAGAGCTGTGTTGGAACGCGAGCTTGCCACGCAAAAAGCGGCCGGATCCGGAGCGGAACGGCGGCGGGCGCGATTGATTTTGCGAGCGCCAAATGCGGGCATGATTGTGGATTTGTCGCCAGATATGCATGCCGGCCGCTGGTTGGGAGGCGCGGAGACCGTGGCGCGGATTATTTCGCCGGATCGTTTCGACATTCAGGCCTATATCGAAGAAGGCGATGTTTGGCGGGTCCATCCAAAGGCCATGGCGCGCTTCGTACCCGACGATCTGTCGCATCCGTCGCGATCCGCCCGACTGATCGAAACCGCATCCTCCGCATTAGAGCTGCTCGATCAACCGATGCTCGCTTCGACCAATGGCGGGCCGATTGCCGTCAATGAAGACAGCGGTAAACGGCTGAAGGCGCGCGACGCCCTTTACCGGTTCCGCTTCATCGCTCCGATTGACCGGCAGCGCAGCGCGGCTGTGATCCAGCCTGTTCCCGGAAAGCTGCTGATCGATGCCGAAGGAACCAGCCTGTTGGGCGGGCTGCTCCGTTCAATCACAAGGATATGGCGCAGTGAATCCTCGCTCAGCTGATGTGACTGAAATCAGCGAGCTCCAGCTGAACCATTGGCACTTATGGGCGGCCAAGGATCGCTATTTGCTTTATGCCGCCATCGCAATTTTGGCAGCCTTTGCCATCGGTTTGCTTTCCGGCGAGGTGTTTGACCGCGATAACAGCCCCTATGAAGTGACCGCAAAAATCGGACCTCCGCCGCCGGTTGAGCCTTTTCTGTTGAAAAAAGTGGACCCCGAAACCGCAAGGCAAGCCAATGCCGAAATGCCATTGTCCAAATCGCCGGTGCCGCCCGCATCTGCCTTTATTTTTAAAGGTAGCCCCGCCGATTTCGATCGCGCCGCCGACTGCCTAGCCGCAACCATATTTTATGAAGCAGGGGCAGAAAAAATCTCGGGTCAGATGGCGGTGGTGCAAGTGGTGCTGAATCGCGCGCGCCATCCGGCCTATCCCAATACAGTATGCGGTGTCGTCTTTCAGGGACATGAGCGCCGGACCGGGTGCCAGTTTAGCTACACCTGCGACGGATCGATGGCGCGGAGACCGTCCGCCGACACTTGGGCGCGGCATCGCGGGTTGGCGCAAGCGATGTTGAAAGGGCTTGTTTACGCGCCTGTCGGGCTTGCGACCCATTACCATACCGATTGGGTGTTGCCGGCGTGGAGTGCGCGTCTCGACAAAATCCGGATAGAAGGCACGCATTTGTTTTTCCGGTTCAATGGCTTTTGGGGGACGCCCGCCGCCTATCGCAGGGCCGTGACTGGCGTTGAAACGTCATTTGGAAAATTGGCGGGCCTATCGCCAGCGCATAGCAAAGTGGCCGCTGAGGAAACGCTTCTGGGCGAAACTGGCGAAGCGGTAATATTCCCCGAAGCGCCAGATCTTGAGCGCGTTTCGACGACGCTTGATGTCGAGGACCCAGCAAAAGAAGTTTTTCTAATTTACGTCGATCCGCTTCTCGAAGCCACCGCGCTCACCCGAATGGCCGAAAATACCTGTGATGGTCGCAAGGTCTGCAAGGTTTTTGCCTGGGCAGACCAAGCCTTAATGCCGCAAGGCTTGCCGCTTGAACCCAGCAATCGGGCATCGATGGCTTTCAGCTATATTCGCGCCGGAAAAGGCGGTCGACAAAAATGGAATTGTGAACTTTTCCCGCGCGAAAAGGCGGCGAGAGTGCCTTTGATTTTTTCGGACAGGCCCGCGAGAGATCGCACCCGAATTACAGATACGCTTTAGAGAAGCAATCCCAAGGATTTAGCCGAATCAAGGAACAGTTGTGGCCATGCTTCAACCGGCTTTCCTATCGCTTTTCTCAAACCAAATCCGTGGCCACCATGGGCGAAGAGATGGGTTTCAACGGGGATGCCCTTGGCGCGCAAGGCAGCGCGTAACAACAGGGCATTTTCAACCGGCACAACATCATCATCCTCGGCATGGAGCATGAAATGTGGCGGCGCGTTGGCCGGGATGTTCAAATGCGGACTGTGGGCGTTTTCCTGTGCGGCGGTTGGATTCGTCCCCAACAGCTTTTCCCGGCTTCCCGCATGGGCGTTGGGGGCCGACATCGAAATGACCGGGTAGATGGGTGCGGCCAGAAAGGGCGGGCTGATAATATATCAGCCTTGTCGACGGCTGTATAAACCGGCGTGGCAAAGCGCGCGGCAAGATCGGCACAGGCGTGGCCTCCCGCCGAAAAACCCATGGCGGCAATGCGTTCGGGATCAATGCCATAATCTGCGGCGCGGTGTCGGATCAGGCGCATTGCGCGCTGCGTGTCTTGCAGCACGACATCGGTTCCTGCCGCCCAGCCTTCACCCGGCAGGCGATAGAACAGGACAAAAACGGTAAAGCCGCGCGCCGAAAGCCAGCGGCCCAATTCATACCCTTCCTTGTCCACCACCACCCAGCGATAGCCACCGCCTGGGGTAATCATGATAGCCGCTCCGTTCGCCCGGTGAGGCCGGAACACCGCCATACGCGGGCGGCTGATGCCGAAGACGGAACGGTCGGTGAGTTGGGCATCGCTCGAGCGTTCGTTGACGGTTTCGATGAGCGGAGACGCGGGCATCCCCGGAGCGCCCTTGGGCCAAAGGTCGATGGCCTCGCTGGGTTGCGATAGGCCAGCGGGAAGCGCGCCGCCGGTTACCGGTGGCGGGGTTTGGCCCAGAGCGGCACCGGCCACCCCCATTGCACCCAGACCGAGCAAAATCCGGCGGTCAATCATCGGGTTTGCCCGTTAGATCGGGCCAGCCGCCGACTTCCTGCTGGCTATCGATAATGCGACCGCTCAGGTTTTTGACGTCGGCCACGACGCGGTGATCCACGACATCACGGGGTTTTGATGCACCCGCATGGGCCAAAACCGCTTTGCAGCCCAGTGCCGCACTTTGCGTGACTATGCCTGTAGAATGGACGAAAGTGAGCAAGGGATTCCAAAGGCCGTTGACCAGTGAGCGCTGGAGCTTTGGAATGGCTCCATCGATACTGTTCCCGCTAAACCATGATCGGGCATTTGGATTTTCTTCGTTGAAAATATAGGATCCCTTAGTGTCAGGTCCGCTTATGTAGCAATTGTCGATAAATGCATAGGTCGCCGCGCTGTTGGTGTCGGCATTATAGCCTGCGGACTTTCCGCCCCAATTGTAAAAAATATTCCCTTGGAATTCAATGATAGGTCCGACGGGATCGGCGCTTACGGGGCTGTAATTGCCCGGCCGTGGCATCCGTGCGACATGATGGGCCCATAGATTATGGTGGAAACTGAACCGCGAACCGCGCCCGCCCCGGATCAGGCTGCCATAGCCATGATCGCCCTTGGCATGGGCAGATTTCCGCAGAGATTCCGATATGATCGACCATTGCACGGTCACATCATAAATCCCGCTGTTTGCATCGTTATACCGCGCCGACACCGACAGCGTTTCATCCACAGACCAGCTGGCCGAAACATGGTCCAAGATAATCCGGCTGCCCCGTTCGACGGAAATGGCATCGGCTTCGACCCGCGAAATATCACCCAATCTAGACCGGATATAACGAATGATCACATCATCGGTTGATACCACCAAGCCGTTGTCCGCCAGCGCGATTCCCCCGGCAGGTGCGTCTTGGCCATTTATGGTGATGCGCGGATGGCGGATCACCAACGGTGATTTCAAACGGATCGTTCCGGCGACATCAAATGTGATGATACGCGAAAATTTGGCTTCGACCGCCGCCCGCAGGCTGCCGGCACCATCATCGTTCAAATTGGTGACGCGCAGGATTTTTCCGCCGCGACCACCGGCGGAATAACGGCCTGCGCCCTCTGCTCCTTTAAACGCGAGCGGCCGTTTTGCAGCGGCGGACGTCAATCCAAGCAAAAGGGCGCAGGCCAAAGCCCGCGCCCCCAGTATCCACATCGGCTTTATGGAAACAGACATTGCGACCTGCCATTCCTGTACAACCCGATGCGGCTATTTTAAAGCGTGAACCGGAATCCGAAGAGAACAGAACGGCCAGTATGGTGATAGGTAACGGGGCGATTGCCCAGCGAATCCACATATTGGTCTTTGAACTCGTCGGTCAGGTTTATGCCTTCCAGCGTGATTTTGATCTGGTCAGTCAACGCATAACTCATAGCGGCGTCAACGTTGAAGGACTCGTTAGTGCCTTCAACGTCATTGCCATTTTGGCCCGGTACGCGGGTCAAAAAGTCGCTGCGATAGGCCCCGGAAACCCGGGCGCTGAATTTCTTGTCTTCGTAATACAGCGTTGCATTATAGGCTTTTTTGGAAAGTCCCGTTAGCTGTTCGAGCAGTGGCACTGCGGTTGTGCCATAGTTCACCTCGGAATCGATGACCGTAAAATTGCCGATGAAACCAAAGTTTTTCAACACCCCCGGTAAGAAGAAAAACGGTTGCTGATACTGGATTTCCAGCCCTTTCAGCTTGCCACCCTCGCCATTGATGTTGCGCGACACCGTGTAAATATCATCGACCGATGATGGCGTGCCAACGAGCAGCGCGGGATCGATGCCAAGCGCGCTAAACGGAACCGACGATGTTGTTCGCGTCACGAACGTGTCGATTTTTTTGTAGAACAAGCCAATCGACAGCAATGATTCTCGCGCAAAATACCATTCGACACCGAAGTCGAACGAGTCTGCTCGGAATGGCAGCAGTTTCGGATTGCCGAATGACAGGGTCGAGCTGAACGGATTGAATGCACCGCCGGGTGTCAGGCTGTTCAACGTCGGGCGTGCCATCTGTTTGGCAAAGGCGGCACGGACCAACAACTTGTCCGAAGGTTCGATGGTCAACGCAAATGAAGGCAGGAAATCGGAATATTTGTTGGTTCCGTTCACCGGGGTCAATCGCGTGGTCAGCGGAAGTGGACCCGCTCCATCGGGATCAAATGTTTCTTGGGTTATGCCATTGGCCGTTACGTTGGTCTGCACATAGCGCATTCCTCCCACAGCGCGGAGGCGGACCGATCCGATTTCGCCTTTCAGGCTGGTCTGGAAAAAGGCTCCATAATCATCTTCACGAACATCGTTGATCGCATCGCGTTGCGGACGCAACGGATAGTTGCCGGTGTAAAGCCCCGTCGATGCGGCAATGCCCGTAATGTCTGGTGTTACAAAAGTCCGGTCTACACCGGCCGGTGTATTCAGACTGTTGCTGAGCGAGGTGAGCACCGAATTGGTGGCCGTTAGCGGGAACTGAGCCGCAGCCGCCAAAACGGTATCGCGGCGCGACTCGTCCGATGCAAAATCAAAGCGCTTCCACGATCCGCCAACTTGCACCGACACATTATCATTGGCCTGCCAATCCAGATCGAGAACGGCGGTTTTGAAATCGTTGAGCGTACTCTGCGGGCGATCCCGCAGTTCGGTGACGCGGAAATTTGCAGGGTTGGTTACGTCGATATTGTAATCGATCGCAGGCAACCGGCCATTTTGGCTGAAATCGATGCTGTAGCCATCGACATCAATGGCATCGGCAATAATGGTCGTCTGGCGTGGAACGGTGAAGTCAGAAGACGATATACCGCCCATCACCCGCGCCGAGAGTGAATCGGAAAAAGTCTGTTTCCATTCGAGCGTGGCTTGTTTGAATTCGGTTTCCAGATCATCGACGCGGTTTTCAATACGGACATCGACGTCATTGAAAGTACCCGAAGTTAGGTTTCGCGTGGTCGGGTCAACAGTCAGACTGACGATGTCAGTAGCTCTGATACCAGCAGCATCATTCCGGCTGAACGAAATCGCTTCCAGAAACTGTTCCTGCCTGCTGCCCGAAAATTTTGAGTAGAGCATGTCGAGGCTGATCAAACTATTGTCTGAAGGAGCGACCTGAAACGCAGCTGTAACGCCCAACCGTTCCTGATTGGAGGTCAGCACGCCGTAACGCGGTATGCGCGGGAAAAATGCCGTTGCGGCAGATGGAAAGGCAGCTTCGTTTTGAAATGCATTACGCAGCGTAAAACTTTGTGCACCACCGGCAGCCGGAACAGGGTTGCCGGCGTAGCGAACCGTTGAAAAGCCTTCTTCCACGATATCGCGTTGGGTATAAGAAACCGAGACTGCAGCACCGATAGTCTTGTCATCATTGGAGATGCTGATCAGGCCTGCCAAACGCGGGTTCAGCTTTTTGGCGGTTTCATTATATTGCCCTTGGGCAGACACTGCGAGAGTGAACGTATCATAATCGAGCGGTCGCCCGGTGGACAGTTCGACTACCGCGCCCAGTGAACCTTCTTCGGTTTGCGGCACGGGTGATTTGGACACTTTGATGCTGCGAAACAGCTCGGAGGCGAAGGTATTGAAATCAAAGCCACGGCCACGGTTGGTGCCGCCCGATGCATCGGTCGATCCCGTGGTCGCCAAAGTTTCCATACCGTTGATCCGCACGCGCGTAAAATCCGGGTTTAGACCGCGCACCGTGATCGTTCGGCCTTCGCCATTGTCACGGTCGATGGATACGCCAGGGATCCGTTGGATTGACTCGGCGAGATTGAGATCGGGAAAGTCGGCAATATCCTCGGCCAAAATCACATCGACTGCGTTAATCGCATCGCGCTTTTCATTCAATGCTTCGGCCAGACTTGAGCGAAAGCCGGAGACGACAATCGCATCTTCTTCAACTTCAACAGCGGTTTCTTCGGCCGCATCCTGTGCGTAGGCCGATCCTGTTGCCAAAACCGCAAGCGACACGGCAGACAACAGCCTTGCCAGATTTTGGCTGGTTTTCCCCGAGATAGACGATTTCATATGCACTCCCTTTCGCACTGACCGGCCTTTGACACCGGTGTCTTTTCGATTCGCGATGCGATGGAATCCAGCGCATCCTTTCCTGACGGACCCGTTGTCTTTGCAACAATTGCCCGAAAACTCGTTATTTTGGCGGCTTGCCGCTGCTCTCTGAACCGGCGAAAATCCATTAAGGTAACCGGTGTCATTTAGACATTGAAGCGAACTGGTCTTCGTGTCAAGATGCTTGGAAAGGAGTGTGGGATGCTTGTTCGGTCACTGTTGCTTTTTGGTCTCATATTTTTCACGCAAACTACCGCCCTATGGGCCGCTCCCGCTTTCCCGGGCGCGCAGGGCTGGGCTAGCGAAACGCCCGGTGGCCGTGGCGGGCAGATTATTCGCGTGACCAATTTGAACGCTGATGGCCCGGGCAGCTTCAAATCTGCCATTGAAACCAAAGGCCCGCGGATTGTGGTGTTCGAGGTGGCGGGGCAGATTGATCTCGGCAAGACCAGTATCGAAATCAAAGAGCCCTATCTGACCATTGCTGGGCAAACAGCGCCCTCGCCGGGAATCACCTTCATCAAAGGCGGGATCGACGTAAAGACACATGACATCATCATACGCCACATCCGCGTCCGCACTGGTGCTGTCGGTTCGCCCAAGCTGAGCGGGTGGGAGGCTGACTCGATCTCCACAGTGGCCGCGCGCAATGTGATCATCGACCATTGCACCTTCATGTGGGGCATCGACGAGAATATGTCCGCCTCTGGTCCGCGCTTTACCGGTACGACATTGGAAGAGTGGCGGGGCGGCACCAGCCGAAATATAACCTTCAGCTATAATCTGGCCGCCGAAAGCCTCGCAAATTCAAGCCATCCCAAAGGCGAACACAGCAAAGGCTCGCTCGTCCATGACAATGCCACGGGCATATTATTCTATCGGAATATCTGGGCGCATAATGTTGAGCGCCATCCGCTTTTGAAAGGCGGGGTGCAGGCGGCGGTAGTCAACAATCTGATCTATGATCCGCAAAAGCGCGCGGTGCATTATAATCTGATGGCGCTCGAATGGGCCGGGCAGCCCTATGTGATGGGTGAGCTTTCGGCGGTGGGCAATGTGCTGCGCGGCGGGCCATCGACCGAGGAAGGCTTGCCGTTCCTGATGCTCGGCGGTGATGGTGATCTGCGCTATTATGGGCGCGACAATCTGGCGGTTGATAAATGGGGCAAAGCTTTGCCGCAGTTCGGTCGATACGGGGAAACGCAGGCGAAATTGATCGAGACGAAAAAGCCTGTGATCTGGCCACTTGGCCTGCCCGTTCTCGCGGCCCGAGATGTGGAAACGCATGTGCTGGCTCTGGCCGGTGCTCGGCCTTGGGACCGCGACGCGCATGACATCCGCGTGTTGTTTTTCATCGCCGAAGGACGCGGCGAAGTGATCGACGATGAAAGCGAAGTTGGCGGTTTTGGCAACGTAAAACCGACCACCGCGCCCTTTGTCGAGGCAGATTGGAATCTCGATACGATGGAGCCGAAATCGGGCCAGTATCCGGGGCAGAAGCGCGGGAGCCAAGAGGCGCTCTCTCCCCGTGACCGGAGCATGCGGCAATGATTTTTACCCTGCTTTTGGCGATGGCAGCACCGCCAATGGTTGTGGTGCGTGAAGAGGATGTGAAGCGCGAAGAAGCGCCGCCGCACGGAGCCATCGGCATGTCCACCGCCTACCGGATCAGCGATGCCGCGCCAGCACCGCGCGCGATGGAATTCCGCAAACGCGTGTTGCACAAAGGGGCCGCCATCGGCCTGCATCCGATCAACCATGACGAGGTATATTATGTACTGTCAGGCGAAGGCGAGGTGACGTCGGATGGCATTACCCAGCGGTTGAAGGCTGGAATGGCGGCCTATTTATACAAAGGCGCCGTGGTCGGGATATCGCAGACGGGTCAAAAGCCGCTGACGATTATCGTGAGCTATCCGAACAATCAAAAATAACCCGTTCAGACGATCAGATTGTCATAGACGACAACCCGTTCCCATAAATGCGCGCACGCCTCGATAAACGCCAAATGGATGGGATGGGGCTGATAGTCGCGTTGGTCGTCAAGGCTGGCAAACAGCATCGTTTCCACGACATCAAAACTGGAATCCACCACATCGCGCGATTCGGTTGACGCTGGCACACTGATCGACAGATTGCGGACTTGTGGAATGTCCCCCAATGTTCGCAAGCCCGCAATCAACGCAGCACGATCCGATTCGGAGCCGGGGTTTTTCAGCCAGAAAAAGGCTTGGTGCAGGATCAGGCCGGGTTCGGCGACGGGAAGTGCGGTGGTCATGGCTGCTCCTTATGTTCCCGGTTGCACATAGGGGATTTTCGCAAATAATTCGCGTTCCCATTGCCGCGGATCGCTGACCACACGGCTTTTGCTGTCAAAGACCATCGTCTTACGCTTTTTCAGATCATAAGCGCTCCAGCCCGGATTGCCGGTTTTGGCAAAGCGGATGAAGGCGTCCATCATCGTTTCGCTCATGGCTTGCTGGGACGGCGTCGGTTCGGGGGCGGTTCCGAACGCAAAGCCGATATCGTCAGTATGCTTGGCCTGTTCAAAATCAAGCTGATAAACGAAAGTGTTATCCCGCCCCGCTCTTGCCCGCGCATCGGCCTCCTCCACTTGTCCGCGCCACGAACGGGCAGCGGTGACGATGCGGTGGAACAGGTGTTCGGGCGTGTCCTGCGGATAACGCGCGCGGAATTGCTCAACTACCCATTCGGGGTGCACGTCGATCCGCATTTCAGGGGCGAGTCTTGCTGCAAGATTGCTCCAGTCCAAGCCCTGTATCTTGGCATGATCGGGCGGAAAGAAGGCGCGGGTTTCGGCAATCGTGTTGCCAAGCAGCATCGGGATATGCAGCGATTGCGGCGCGGCATCGGGGAAGAAAGGATGTCGGTGCAGGTTCCGCTCATCGAGTACCGGCCCCATATAGACGCCGCCGCCGAGGATCGGGTCGGTCGCGGAAAGGGCCGCAATCAGTTGCTCGACCGGCGCGGTAGCGGGATCGACTCCCTTCCCCAGCTTTTCGAGAAACGCCTCGGCTCGTTTGGTGGCGTTGAGTGGGCCGGATGCCGTCACCTGTTGGCCGCTCATGGTGATGGCTTTGTGGAACAGGCCCTTTGCGGCAGGCATCGCCATCAACGTCGCAATCTTCGCACCGCCGCCCGATTGGCCAAAGACGGTGACATTTTTCGGATCGCCGCCAAAGGCCGCGATATTGCGCTGCACCCATTGAGCGCGAGGATGAGATCAAGCTGGCCCAAATTGCCGCTATCAGGAAAGCGCGGATCAAGACGGGCAAGATAGAGATAGCCCAGCGCATTCAGCCGGTGGTTGACGGTAACCACCACCACATCGCCGCGCTCGGCCAGTGCTGCGCCATCGTTCAGCGGGTCGGTGACCGTGCCGGTGGAATAGGCGCCGCCGTGGAAATAGACCATGACGGGGCGACGGCCAGGTTGTTTAGCGTCCTCCAGCTTCACATACGCTCCCGGTTCGCGTGTCCAGACGTTCAGGAAAAGGCAGTCTTCGCCAACAGGGCGCATAGCGGCTCCCGGCTTGCGGACAGGCATGGCCAAACAGTCCTCGGTCCTTTGTTCGGCGCGGGTCGTTGCAACTGGAGCCATAAATCGCTCGGCCCGTGCATAGCGTATGCCCTTGTAGCTGGCGGCCCCTGCATCGCGAAACCAAGAACCATGAAAGGTACCGTCAGGCGCTGAAATCAAGGCTGGAAGGAAAGGATTGATAAGGGATCGCCCGCTCGCCGGCCCGGCCATTAACACCAAAGCTGCGCCGCCGCCTAGAACGTTCGCCGACTAAGCCCCTCCTTTTCAGGGGAGCGGTTGGGCGTGGGGGCTGTCGGGGGAGGCTGTGCTAGACGGACAGCCCCCAGCCCCCGCCCCTCCCTGAAGGGCGAGGGGGGATTCTAGCGCCGGACATCCAGCCCGCCTGCATGGAATGCGTCGATATCAGCTTGGCCGAACAGGCTGGCATCGCCGGGGAGTGAATGTTTGAGACAGGTCAGCGCAAGGCCGCTTTCCGCCATCACCTTGGCATTGCCGCCGCCCAGATGCGCGTGGAGGACGCCCGCCGCAAAAGCATCGCCTGCGCCGATGCGGTCGACAATGCCGGTGACATCGATCTCGTCGGTTTGGTGGCCGCTTGTCCGCAAATCAACACGCGCCGCAATGCGGTGATGATCGGCGCTGACAGTCTGTCGCGCGGTCGAGGCGATCAGTTTCAAATCCGGAAAGGCGGCAAAGCCCGCCTCTGCCGCCTCGCGCCTTCGGTCTGCGCCGTCGCCGGAAAAATCCTTGCCCAGCACCAGCGACAAATCACGGTGGTTGCCGAACAAGATGTCGGTCATGCCGATCAGTTCGGAGAGAACGCCGCGCGGATCGCTGTCCCACGCTTCCCACAGCATCGCGCGGTAATTGCCGTCAAACGACACGGGCACGCCCAGCCGCTTCGCCGCGCGCGCTGCCGCCAGCGCCGCTTCGCGATGATGCGGGGCCAAGCGCGGGGGTAATGCCCGAAAGATGCAGCAGGCCCGCTCCGGCGAGCAATGCGTCCCAATCAAAATCGCTGGCGCTTGCGTTCGCAAAGCTCGAACCAGCGCGGTCATAAACAATCTCTGAGGCACGAAGCCCCGCGCCGACACTGCAAGAAATACAGCCCCATCCGCCCCGCTGCGCTCGACACGCCCGAACAATCGACGCCCTGCCCGCGAATGGCCGCAACAGCCCCGCGCCCCAAGGCGTTATCGGCAACCCGGCTCACCATCCGGCACGCATGCCCCAAATTGGAAAGGCCAATCGCAACATTGGCCTCTGCCCCGCCTACATGCAGGCTGAGGTTGGGGGTCTGCATCAACAGCTCGTTTCCGGGGGCGGACAGCCGGATGAGGAGTTCGCCGAAAAAGACTATGGGTTTAGACATAATATGAAGCTAGCGCGCCAGCCAGCCGCCGTCCACTGCCAGCACTTGCCCCGTGACATAATCCGATGCGGGCGCGGCAAGGAACACAGCGGCGCCCGCAATATCCTCTGGCCGTCCCCAACGCCCCGTCGGGATGCGTTCCAGGATCTGCCGGTTGCGCGTTTCATCACCCTGCAAGGCGGCGGTGTTGTTGGTGCTGATATAGCCCGGCGCAATCGCGTTCACCTGCACACCCTTGGGGGCGAGTTCGTTCGCCATCGCCTTGGTCACCCCGCCGACGCCCGATTTTGCTGCGGCATAGCTTGGCACGCGGATGCCGCCCTGAAAGGTGAGCAACGAGGCGATGTTGATGATTTTGCCGGAACCACGTTCCGACATGTGCCTTGCTGCCGCTTGGCTAAGAAAGAAAAGAGTTTTCAAA
Source organism: uncultured Alphaproteobacteria bacterium (assembly GCA_963732535.1). Classification (GTDB taxonomy): domain Bacteria; phylum Pseudomonadota; class Alphaproteobacteria; order Sphingomonadales; family Sphingomonadaceae; genus Sphingorhabdus_B. The sequence goes on from CAVSZW010000010.1 coordinate 15,575, forward strand.
TTGGTGTCGATCACCGCATCCCAATCGGCCTCGCTGAAATCGCAGCAGATCATCGCGGCGGATGATCCCGGCATTGTTGACCAGAATGTCGATCCGACCCAATCCGGCCAGCGCTTCATCCACCACGCGCTGCACCGGTTCGATCGAGCCAAGGTCAGCCTTGATGTTGACCGCTTTGCGCCCGGTCGCCTCGATCAGCCCCAACGTCTCGGTCGGCTCGCTGCGTCCGGCCACGGCCACATCCGCGCCTGCCTGTGCCAAGGCAACCGCAATTGCCTGCCCAATGCCGGTATTGGCACCGGTGACGAGCGCGGCCTTGCCCGAAAGATCGAAGGAAATCGCCATAGGGCCCTAAAGCCCCTTCAAATAGGCGACGATGTCGGCATCGGTTGCGTTGGCATAAAAATACTCAGCAAAGCGTTCCCCTGCGATGGCGGCTTTCAGCAAATCCTGATCGACATTTTTCAACACAGTCAGCATGTCGTTGCACGAAACCGCTTTCATATCCTTCAATATGCTGCGGTTTGCCGCCATGAAATGTGCGCGCTCTTTGGGATAGCCCGCGCCGCCTTCATTCTCGAAAATCTTGCGGTAGCAATCCTGAAGATTCAGCTCGGCCGCCCAGCCAAATCCCTTGGCATAGGGCATGGACATCGCGTTGCCATCATTGATCTGGCTGAACAGAAAGGCGTCGGTTGGGTCGATCACCAAGCCGCAGAACACGCCGGGCATCGCATTGCAAGCGAGCATCGATCCCATGCCCGTGCCGCAGCCCGTTACCACGAAATCCGCCGCGCCTGAATTGAGCAGGATGCCCGAAAGCAAGCCGTTCATCACATAGGTAAGCGACGCTGCGTCTTCTGCTGAATACATGCCATAGTTGAAAACCTGATGGCCCAGCGGCTCGGCAACGGCGGTCAAAGCATCGTTGATGATGCTGTTTTTGGCGGCCTGGCTGTTTTCGGTAATCAGCGCGATCTTCATAACGTCCCTTTCGTGTAAATTTTGATGCTAAAGGTAACCGGTGTCATGGCCGAAAGCAAGTTCAGCTTTTGGGCGGCGCGACCGACCCGCGACGGATCAGCGTCGACAGAAATTCGGATGGCTCATTGTCCAAATCGATCTCGTTTACAGCCCCGGCAATCAGCTTGTGCGCCGCCGAACGCCCCATAGCCACAATCGGCCAGCGCACTGTGGTAAGCGGAGGCCAAACGCGTGCGGCAATCGGCGTGTCATCGAAACCGACAATCGACAATTCGTCCGGCACCGAAATTCCGCGAAGCCGCGCGGCATAGAGCACCGCTGCTGCCATTTCGTCATTGGAAGCAAATATCGCGGTGGGGCGTGGCGAAAGATCGAGCAATTGTTCGGTGGCGGCTAGCCCCAATTCAAAGGTATATTCGCCTTCTGCCTTGTGGCTGCGCGGCAGCTTTATCCCCGCCTCACCCAGCGCATCTTCAAAGCCCGCCAGTCGTTCGGCGGCGGAGCGAAAACCTTGAGGCCCAGTGACTACGGCGATATTGCGGTGTCCCTGTTCTATCAGGAAACATGTTGCTTCGCGCACAGCATCGCGATCATTCGAGGCGACCATATGTTCGCGGTCATCAAGGATTGCCGATCCCATCCGCACATAGCGACACCCCGCTTCTTCACACATTTTGGCGACCGCATCATTTTCCGAAATCGGCGGCAGGATGACCACGCCGTAGAGCCGCTGCCGGACGATGAACTCACGCATATCGCCCACAAGCGTCGGCGAATTGCGGTTTACTGGCTGCACCACCATGGCAAATTCGGTGTCGCGCAGCCCATCCAATATCCCCTGCTGCATATTCAATATCATCTGTGCATTGGGGTTATCATGCACCAGACCGATCAGAAAATTCCGCCCCAACGCGAGCGCCCGCGCCTGTGGATTTGGGACGTAGCCAAGCTCGGCAATAACCGCCTTCACCTTGTCGCGCGTTTCGCCGGTCAACGACGGCGAATCGTTGATGACCCGGCTGACGGTTTTCTTGGAAACCCCCGCAATGCGGGCAATGTCGTTGATGGTGGGCTTCATAGGATGCGTGCAATATCCATCATTTCAGCTTTGCATAGCAATAAATAACAAGGCCGTCGCCCAAGCTTTCTTGCAAATGACACCGGTTTCCCATAGCAGTGCGGCTACTGGTTTCAAAGAGGGGTATCTGTGTCGTTTATCGAATCCGAAGCAAAGGCGGTTGCAGGCGCTTTCGTGAACGCGCGCCGTGCGGGACAGTCACTGTCTGAATATCCCGGCGCAACACCGGATACGCTGAACGAAGCCTATGCCGTGCAGGATGCGGCGATACCGCTGTTTGGCGGCACTGTTTCCGGCTGGAAAGTGGGCCGGATTAACTCGCCCTGGTTTGAAAAACTGGGCACAACGCGGCTCTCAGGCCCCATCTTCTCGCAAAGCGTACAGGCCGTTGCCGACGGTGAAGCGGCCTCGGGATTAATTTTCAAGGAAGGCTTTGGCGCTGCCGAGGCTGAATTTGTCTATCGCGTCGGAACGGTTCCCGTTGCTGGCCAAACAATATTCAGCATTGAAGATGCAGCGGGCATGATCGACGCCGTTTTCTGCGGCTTTGAAATTGCCAGTTCGCCCTTTTCCGGGATCAACGCTTTGGGGCCGCTGGTTACCATTTCCGATTTTGGCAATAACAACGGCCTGCTCCTTGGACCTGAAGTCCCAGACTGGAAAAATTCGGGGATCGAGGAATGGGAGGTATCCACACTAATCGACGGTTCGCCGGTAGGAGCCGGAAAAGCTAAGGCCTTTCCGGATGGTCCGATGGAATCGGTTCGTTTTCTGATCGAAAATCTGGTCCGGCGCGGTCATGCTGTGACCCCGGGTTTGCTGATTTCTTCTGGCGCAGTATCGGGTGTGCATGAAGTGTCGGCAGGGCAATCGGTCGAATCGCGCTTTGGTGATTTTTGCACGATGCGCTGCACGATTTCACATGTCGGCGGCTAAACATGGTTGAGGGGAGAGGCAGATGAGCATCAATGGAGCGGCCACCGCCGCGACGAAAACGGGCCGCTATCGCTGGTCAATTGTTGCTCTCCTTTTCTTTGCAACAACGGTCAATTATATCGACCGCACCATGCTCGGGCTGCTTGCCCCCGGCCTTGAAAAAGAGCTGGGCTGGAGCGAGAATGATTACGGCAATATCGTAACCGCCTTCCAATTTGCCTATGCAATGGGCTTTTTGCTGATGGGTTGGTTGATTGACCGATTCGGGCCGAAAATCGGCTATTCGATCGCTATCTGCATCTGGACTATCGGCCATGTCGCCCATGGTTTTGCCGGATCGGTCGCCAGTTTCATGGCCGCGCGCGTGATCCTAGGCGTCGGCGAAGCGGGGCATTTCCCCTCGGTCGTGCGCGCCAGCAGCGAATGGTTCCCGCAAAAGGAACGCGCCTATGCCATCGGCTGGGTGAATAGCGCGACAACGATCGGCGTCATTCTTACCGCGCCGACGCTCGCCTTTTTCATGGTGACGATGGGCTTTGGCTGGCGCGAGACGTTTATCGTCACCGGACTGTTCGGAGCGGTTTTACTCGCGCTGTGGTGGTGGCATTATAGCAACCCGCGCGAAAGCGGAAAGGTGAGCGAGGCCGAACTTGCCTGGATCGAACATGATCCGCCCGAAAAGATCGAGAAACTGGGCTGGGGCAAGGTTGTCACCACGCGCGAGGCATGGGCCTTTGCCACCGCCAAATTCCTCACCGATCCGGTGTGGTTCCTGATGCTGTTCTGGTTGCCCAAATATTTCAGCAGCACTTATAATGTTGATCTGAAAGTCGTGCTGTTGCCGATGGTCATCATGTATTTGCTGTCCGATGTTGGCAGCATCATGGGCGGTTGGCTGTCATCCAAACTGATCCAGAACGGCAAAAGCGTAAATTTTGCGCGCAAGACGACAGCGATTGTCGCCGGTTGTTGTGTGCTGCCTTTGTTGTTCGTTTCGGGCCTTGAAAATATGTGGCTGGCGGTGCTGCTGATCGGCATCGCGCTTGCGGGCCATCAGGCTTTTTCGTCAAACCTGCTGTCGATTCCGCCCGATATGTTTCCCAAACGCGCGGTTGCTTCGGTGATTGGCCTTGGCGGCTTTTGCGGGGGCATTGGCGGCATGATCATGGCGAAGTCGACGGGGCTGGTACTGGATGCAACGGGTGGCAATTACACGCTGATCTTTGCCGCCTGCACCGTAACCTATTTCATCGCCGTTGGTGGCCATCCACTTGCTCTCGCCAAAGCTGGCAAAGGTTGAGGTCGGCGTAACAGGCGGGATGGAGCAACGCTGGATCCTCGCCAACGCGGCAGATAGCGTCGCCATTGCTCTGACCGTGCTGGAGATAGGGACCGAGGTCGCGGGGGTCGTCTTAACCGAAGAAATTCCGGCGGGACACAAAGTTTCGATCAGGGCAATTGTCAAGGGCGAGCCCAGTCATCAAGCTGGGCCACGCTATCGGCATTGCCAGCGTCGATATTGCCGCTGGTTCCCAAGTCCACGAACATAATCTCGCCTTTGCAGGCAGGGCAGTCCGCAGCAATATCGGCTCCGACTTGCGCCATCCCGAAAACATCGAAGCGAACTTGATGGGCTATGTCCGCGCCGATGGCCGAGTTGGCACGCGCAATTATATGGGCGTGCTGACTTCGGTGAATTGCTCTGCCACGGTCGCCAAACGCATCGCCGCGTATTTCACGGCCGAACGCCTCGCGGCCTTCCCCAATGTCGATGGCGTCGTCGCCTTCAGCCATATGTCGGGTTGCGGCATGGCGAAAGCGGGGCGCGGGATCGATAATTTGCGTCGCACCATATCGGGCTATGCCAGCGCATCCGAATTTCGCCGCCGTGCTGATCGTCGGCCTCGGGTGCGAGGTCAACCAGATCGATCCGCTATTGGCGAGCGCAGGGCTGGAACGCGATGAGCGGTTGCAAACGTTAGGCATCCAAGATGCAGGTGGAACGATGGCAGGCCATCGAGCCGGAATCGCAAGGTCGAGGCGATGCTTCCCGCCGCCAATGCCTGCACCCGTCAACAGGTTTCCGCCGTCGCATCTTACCATCGGCCTGCAATGCGGCGCGTCGGACGGCTATTCGGCGCTGACGGCGAATCCCGCGCTCGGCGTTGCGGCGATATGCTGGTGGGTGCGGGCGGAAAGGTGATACTGTCCGAAACTCCCGAAATATTCGGTGCCGAAGACCTGTTGCTGCGCCGCGCCGCAAGCCCCGAAGTGGCGCACAAGATTGATAGACCGGCTGGACTGGTGGCAGGAATATGCTGCGCGCGAAGGGGCTGATCTCGACAACAATCCCTCGCCCGGAAACAAAGCCGGCGGGATCACCACAATACTCGAAAAATCGCTGGGTGCGGTTGCAAAGGCAGGATCGTCGCCACTCAACGCGGTGATAGACTATGCCGAGGCGGTGACTGCGCCGGGCCTCAGCTTCATGGATTCGCCCGGCTATGATCCTTGCTCCGCAACCGGCCAAATTGCGGGCGGCGCCAATCTGATCCTGTTCACTCGGGACGTGGTTCGGTTTTCGGGTCGATCCCCGCGCCGACACTCAAGCTTTCCACCAACGCATTTTTGGCAGCATACATGGCAGACGACATCGATATCGATTGCAGTCCGATATTGGAAGGCACACCAATCGAAGCAATGGGTATAGCCATATTCGACGCCATTCTTGCCTGTGCGAGCGGGTCT
>CAVSZW010000011.1:0-162659 GCA_963732535.1 uncultured Alphaproteobacteria bacterium
GGCGGGTTTTGCAGAGAAATGGACAACAGCTGCCGCCAGTTCAACCAAACGCACTCGCCCATGCTACCTTTGTTTTAACGGCGCGCGCTGGATCCAGCACAAATGATGCTACGCGCTCCAACGTCGCAAGTTGCTTGGCGGGAGTAAGCATTACAAAAATTGTCTCGACGAATGCAGTGAAGTCAAGAAATTGAAACGGAATGCCACGATGAACAATTGCTCCGTCTGCAAGGTCAAGCGTGGAACAATCTTCTGGCACACGACAAACGAATGTGATTGCAGTCGTTGGCAACCCCAGCTTTGCAAACAAATCCACAGCTGCATCTAGTCGTTCAATGTCTACTGGTTTGCAAGTGACCTCGTAAAGGTTAGCAAAATCACCGCTAGACAATGTTTCCCACAAATCAGCAGGCTTGTTCGACGTGGAGTTAGTTCCAAAAACACTCGCTTCCACACCTCCGATTGGCGCAAAATCCGTGTCGGTTGAACGGGCCTCGGCGATCAATGTTCCGGCTACAAATTGAGGTATTGATCCACCTTCTGGGAAAGTTAGTGCAAAATCAGCTAATCGCTTTGCGAGGATAACTGGAACTATGCCCTCAATCGGAGCAAGTTCAACATCGTGAGACGCGACTTCGGCAGCATATTCGAGTAGACGTTGCAAAAACATCATAATCAGGTCGTCACGCATGGCTGCGTCTGACCAATGGCGGTTTACCCTTCGGATATAATCAACAGCTGCCAGGGCGGCGGTCTCGGGCTTGCGTCCTTCCGCCCACTTTTCGTCGAGCACTTGGATGTTCTTAGCTACGTTAAGAGGCGCACTAGCGCCAGTTGGTATCCGGTGCTGCTTGAGCACGGGCCGGATGCCCTTTTCAAAAATTGAACGCGGATTGATCGAGCTAAATTCCGTGGAAGTATTTATGTCCGAACGAACAAATTTACCCATAATCGCAGTGAGTGTAACGCCACGAAATCCATCTGAGTTGATTGGAATAAGCCGTTCTAAAACTGCCCGTTCTGATCGGTAACGATCCGAAGCTGGTCCTTCACCGGATTTTACACGGTCGATAAACTCGCTTAACGTCTGCGCGACAAATTGATTTCTTTCAGCAGGCGTCAAGGCCATAAAGTTCCCAACATATTTTGATTCGATTGGCGAATTGATATGGAGCATAGGTGATGATGTGTCACTAAGTCGCTTGCACACCATAGCAAATGGTACATACAAAGAACAAATCGCAATAGGGAGTCCCGATATGCCTAACACGGCAGTCTCATTGTTTACCGGAGCTGGTGGACTCGACATTGGTTTTGCCGGGGCGGGATTTAAAACGATCTGGGCTAACGATATTAATCCTGACGCTTGCGCTACCTTTGAATTAAACCATGGACCCGACATCATCCGATCCGGAGAGGTGAAACGGTATTTCGACGAAATAAAAAATCTCGCCGCGCCTGATGTGCTGATTGGTGGGCCACCTTGCCAAGGTTTTAGCGTTGCTGGTTACATGGATATGAATGACCCTCGTTCAGAGTTGGTTTTCACATACATGGACGTCTTACGCCAATTAAAGCCAAAGGCATTTGTGCTTGAGAATGTGAAAGCACTAGCGACACTTGCTAAATTCAGACCAATCCGTGAGCGGCTACTCCGCGAAGCTAGAACTGCCGGGTATAACGTCCAGCTCAAAGTTGTAAAGGCATCGGATTTTGGAGTGCCACAGGCGAGGGAGCGAATGCTTATCGTTGGCTTCCAGAATCACAACGCACTTGATTTCGTAGAATTTTTGGCCACTCAACGAGAAGCGGCACCAAAGTTACGTGAAGCAATTAAGCATCTCGGAAGGGCGGGTTCAAAAACTAACCCTCATGTCTGCAAAGCCAAAATCTCGATCGCAACAAGGCCGATCATGCGAGCATCACCATATGCAGGTATGCTGTTCAATGGCCAAGGCCGCCCCCTCGACCCCGACGGCTATGCTTCAACATTGCCCGCATCCATGGGAGGTAATAGAACTCCGATCGTGGATGAAGAGCATCTATATGGTGACGGCAAGGCATGGGTGGAAGGCTACCATGCCAAGCTATTGAGCGGCGGAAAGCCGCATACTGGTAAGACGGCCCCGTCGCGACTTCGCCGCCTTACCTTAGACGAAGCGTCAGCGATCCAAACTTTCCCCAATACTTATAGTTTTGTTGGGAGAAAATCCTCCATCTACGCTCAAATCGGCAACGCTGTTCCCTGTGAACTTGCCCGTCGGGTAGGAGTCGCAGTTAAAGCGGTTCTTGATGGTTATCGTGCAAACACTGCATCAGACGAAGCAAGGCTAGTAGCATAGATTGAAATTCTGACGCTGAGTGCCTAATTCTCGAAAGTGCTTGTCCTGTTATTTGTCCACTTTCAGGTCCTGATTTTGTGGCTCCAAACGTCCGAAAACTTGTCGCAAGCGGAAATCCTCCCCGGAACGGGGAGGTGGCACGCGGAGCGTGACGGAGGGGTCGGGCGAAAGCGCGCACCTGCCTTAAAGTTCGCGCCACCCCGATAGCGGCCCCTCCGCCCCTTTGGGGCACCTCCCCGTTCCGGGGAGGATTTGGGATGACCGCTATCAAGACGACCAGTCAGCCCCGCTAACGTCCGCAACCTTGTCGCAACCCGGCACACATCCACCCCCCACATCCCGGCATGTTCTAATTATGTTCTTGACAAAAGAAACCCATTTGGTTAAACACGCCCCATGAAAGACAAATCCTCCTCCCCCGAAACATCCGCCCTTCCCGAGGCAATCAGCCAGTTTGCGGCTGTCCCCCTGAAACATTATCGTCATGATGGCTGGACGCCAAAGCGACAGCGCGCGTTTATTGAGGCTTTGGTGGATCATGGCAGTGTCGGTCGGGCATGCAAGGCGGTGAACATGTCGCGGATCAGCGCCTATCGTTTACGCAATCTTCCGCAAGGCGGCGATTTCAGGCGTGCCTGGGATGCAGCCATCGATATGGCGGTCGAACATCTGAAAGACATCGCCTTTGAACGCGCGGTTGAGGGGCAATTGGAGCCTGTGTGGCAAAAGGGAAAGCTGATGGGGCATAAGCGGAAATATTCCGACGGCATCCTGATGTTTCTGCTGCGCCAATATGGTGTGGATGAAAATGGCCGCAATGTGACCGTCAATTATGTGAAAACCAAGGCCAGTGTCGCCGCGCGTGAAGGCGAAGCAGCGGCCGAAGCCGAAGCAACGACGATGACGGTGCGTAAGGCCAGGCCATCGCTTAAAGACAATAAGTTACAGGATAAGGCCGCAGCCTTGATCGCCCAATTTAGCGGCGTCGAATTGGATGCGGCGGCACAGGATGAAATCACCGCGACGCTCGTCGCCTGTGCGAAACGGCAAAGGGAAATTGATGGGACCTATGATGATCCCGAGCAATCCTCCTTCACTGCGGGCAAAAACACACCCTTATGGCTCGGAAATTTCGAACCGCCGCATGGTTGGGTGGAGGATGTCGAGCCTTTTGATCCAGCGGAATCGAGCTGGCAGTCCATTGCCGATGCTGGCGATTAGAGCATGAGCGGCATGAATTAGGGTCCGGACCCTAACGCGGCGGCATCATTCGCCGGGCGTCCGCGCTTCAACCATAAGGTTAATCGGCAGTGTCATCGTGGAAGGAAATCGCGCGCGACGGGCATTGATCGACAGCGCGGCTCACCAAATCCTGAAATTCCAGCGGCACTTCGTCCACCAGCACGATGGCATAGCCATCATCGTGCAGTTCAAACACTTCGGGACAGACGCCGACGCAGATGCCGAAACCGGCGCACACTTCGGGATCAACGCGGACTTTCATCGTTGGCCTGCCTCCACTGGATCAAATTCCAGATTAATGTGCGTTAGCCCACGCAAAATAAAGGTCGGTAGATAGCTATAGCGGCGCGCGTCTCGCGGTCCGTGCACCTTTTCGGAAACGCGAATGTCGCTCGTCCGGTCAAACATCCGGTTAAGCGCGACGACGGTTTCTGCGCGCGCCAGCGGTGCGCCGGGGCAGGCATGGCGACCTGCACCAAAAGCGACGTGGAGACGGGCGTTTTTCCGGTCCAGCTGGAATTCTCCGGGGTTTTCAAACTTGCGCGAATCGCGGTTGGCGGCGCTGTTGGAGATGTACAGAAAAGTGCCGGCGGGCACATCGACACCGCCAACCGTTGTTGGCTTTTTCGCCAGACGGAAATCACCTTTCACCGGCCCTTCGATCCGCAAACATTCCTCGACGAAATTGGGGATGAGGCTGCGGTCTTCGCGCAGTTGTTTCTGGATTTCGGGGCGATCCCCCACAATCTGGAATGCATAGCTGAGCAACCGCACGGTGGTTTCCTGACCCGCAGCAAACACATTGGCGGCGATCCGCGCGACATCAATCGGTTCGGGCACTCCGCCGCCGGGGAACAGCGCCTTGGCAAGGCCGGTGAGGACATCGTCCTTGGGATTGGCCCTGCGGTCTTCGACATAGGCCGAAAATTTGCCATAGAGCCACTCCAGCGGCCCGTGCGTCACCTCGCCATCGGTGCCGCCGACTACGGCTCCGCCACTCTCTTGTTCCACCCGGATCAGGTGTTTGCGGAATTCTATCCGGTCTTCGGCAGGTACGCCCAACAGGTCGGCGACAACGAGCACCGCATAGGGCTGGGCAAAATCATTCATGAACTCACATTCGCCGCGCGCAAGGAACGTGTCGATCTGGCTATCCGCCAGTTTCCACATGAATTCCTCATTCTCTTTGAGGCGCTTGGGCGTGATCAACGACATCAAGAGCGCCCGGTGCGCCGTGTGCACCGGCGGGTCCATGGTCGGAAGCTGGTCAGAAAAAGCCGTTTGATCGCGATATTCTTCGATCAATTCGGAAATATCGTCGTTTCCGCGTCCTTCGAGGGGAATAGGGCAGCCTGCAAACGGCCCGGATGTGGACATGCACGAGGAAAAGCGCTCGGGATCATTGTAGATTGCCAGCGCCTCGTCATAGCCCGTGACCATCACGATGCCCTGATGCGGCTCACGAAACACAGGAGACTGTTCTCTCAAATAGTCGAAATAGGCATAGGGATCGGCAACAAACCGGTCGCTGAGGAAGAAGTCATGCGCTTCAAAATCATTGGTCGTCACGTTCATCTTCGCTCCTTTTGCGCGCCGCGGTTATGAGCAAGGTTCAACCTCGCCCAAGCGCCCCGCTTCGCGTATAACAATGTCGCTGTGCATCGGCTATCAATCCGATTGCTCTTGAAAGCTTATCGCCAGAACGATCCTCTCGATATGTTTGCGGCCCATCCAATCGAGAGCGAGCAAAAAAGCGATAGCATGATGGCCGCAATTTCGTTCTATTATTGTTCCACATTTATTGCTATACCATCTTCATGGCCAAATCCAGCTATCCCGCATATTCCGCAGGCCGAGGAGCCGCCGCCAATGTCGTTCCTACGCGGTTCAATCTGAACGCGCGCGAGGCGGATGGCGATTGGCTCGATATGCGGGAGGAACTGGACGGCGATCTGCCTTCGCTGAAAACGACCGTAACCGTCGAACGACCCAAAACAATCCTGTCGCGCAACAAATCACCCGATATTCCGTTCGACCAATCGGTCAATCCCTATCGCGGCTGTGAGCATGGCTGCATCTATTGCTATGCGCGGCCAAGCCATGCTTTTCACGATTTGTCACCGGGTCAGGATTTTGAAAGCCGGTTATTTGCAAAGCCCGATGCCCCTGCCCTGCTCAATGCAGAGATCGCCAAAAAGGGCCATATTCCGACGCCGATTGCTTTTGGAACCAACACCGATTGTTATCAGCCCATAGAAGCCAAATGGCGGATCATGCGGGGATGTCTTGAGGTGTTGTCGGCGTGCGACCATCCCCTTACGATCACCACCAAATCGAACCGGGTATTGCGCGATATCGATCTGCTCGCTCCGATGGCGGCAAAACAACTGGCGGCGGTGGCGGTATCGATCACTACGCTTGATGCGGAATTGCACCGAAAGCTGGAGCCCCGCGCGCCGCATCCCAAACGGCGGCTGGAGGCTGTGCGAGGGTTGGCCGAGGCGGGTATTCCGGTCCATGTCAATGTTGCGCCGATCATTCCGGCGATTAACGACCACGAGATAGAGGCCGTGCTGGCGGCGGCTGCCGAAGCGGGGGCAGTGAGTGCGAGCTGGATTCCGGTGCGACTACCGCACGAGGTGTCGCCGCTGTTTCAAGAGTGGCTCGACGTGCATTTTCCCGACCGCGCGGGCAAAGTGATGGCGATCATCCGTTCGATCCGTGAGGGAAAGGATAATGATCCCAATTTCTTTGGCCGGATGCGTGGTTCAGGACCTTGGGCGGATTTAATCCGCACGCGATTTGGAATTGCGGCGCGGAAAAATGGGCTGAACCTGCATAAATGGCATCTGCGATCCGACCTGTTCGTGCCGCCCAGAATGGATGGGCAGTTGGCTTTGTTTTAGGCCACTTGCGCTTTGCTTGATTCCTAAACTGCAGTGCCACATGTTTCATAAAGAGGCATGGAGGAAAAAGTGGAAAAGAGGAGGAAAATCTATCATCCACGCTATGCCTTTAGAGATTTTCTTTTTAACAATAATTCATCCCGCCCCCCTTGTGGAGAGGGAGTGCTCGAACACGTCTAGAGCATGATGACATTCGGTTGAATCACACCGTTAGTGCTGAGCTTGTCGAAGCACGTCTCGTCGGTACTGCGAAACGCCGTTGGCCTCTGGCCGCCTTCGGCCCGACAGGCTCAGGGCTACGGTTTAACTTAATGTCATCATGCTCTAAAACGGAAAAACCCTAGGCACTTCAAAAGAAACTCTTTTTCTCTTTCCTTCTCTGCGCCTCTTTTTGAAACATGCGGCACTGCCTAAAAAACCAAATTGAAATCAATTTTCACCCCAAAGCCCGCAGCTTATAATCCTTATATTGCTTCCGTAGTTCAGCCTTCTGGATTTTGCCCGTGCCCGGTCATCGGCATGGATTCGACAAAATGCACTTCATCGGGCAGCCACCATTTGGCGATCCGTTCGCGCAGATAGGCGATCACATCCTCTTCGCTCAAATCGGCTGCATCGGGCTTTTTCACCGCGATCAGCATCGGCCGCTCATCCCATTTGGGGTGATAGACGCCAATCGCTGCCGCCTGCGCCAACGCCGGGGCAGCCCATGGCCGCATTTTCCAGTTCGACCGAGCTGATCCATTCGCCGCCCGATTTGATGACGTCCTTCACCCGGTCGGTAATCTGCATCGTGCCATCGGGATGGATCAGGGCGACGTCGCCGGTATCAAACCATTGGCCGTCCACGGTCGCATCTTCCTCTGCCTTGAAATAGCGTTTGATGACCCACGGCCCGCGGATTTGCAGCGCGCCATCGGTTTTGCCATCGCGCGGCGCGATGTTGCCGTCCTTGTCGATCACGCGCAGTTCGACACCAAAGGGGACGCGGCCCTGTTTGGCAACGATATCGATTTGTGCGTCAAGGCTCATCTCGTCCCAGTCCCGGAACGGGCGAACCCATGGTGCCAATGGGCGAGGTTTCGGTCATCCCCCAGGCATGGGCGACGCGGACGCCCTGTTTCATCAACCGTTCGATCATCATGCGCGGAGCCGCAGTGCCGCCGATGGTGACAAGCTTCAATTTGCCCAAGCCCCGCTTCGCGCCCCGCCGCCGCTTCGCCATCGAGATGCGCGAACATGGCGAGCCATACGGTGGGCACGCCTGCGCTATGGGTGATCCCTTCGTCCAGCATCAATTTGTGCAGGATCGGCGCTTCGTTGGTGGTCGAGAATACAAATTTCACACCCGCTGCCGCGCCTGCAAAAGGCAGGCCCCAGCTTGCGGCGTGAAACATCGGCACGATAGGCAATAACGCCGCCGTTGTTGAAAGATTAAAGACCGCAGGCGCAATTTCGGCCATGCGCGTGCAGCATCGTCGAGCGGTGCTGATACAGCACGCCTTTGGGATTGCCCGTCGTGCCGCTGGTATAGCAAAGCATGCACGGCTCGCGCTCATCGCCCATGACCCATTCAAAATTGCCGTCCTGCGCCGCCAATCAGATGCTTCATATTGCGCGCTGTCAAAGACGATATAATGCTCAACCGTGGTCAGATGCGGTTTCAACCGGTCGATGATCGGCTGAAACGCCGCATCATACATCAGCACCTTATCCTCGGCATGGTTCATGATGTAGATCAGGTCTTCGTCAAACAGCCGGACGTTGACGGTGTGGATCACCCCGCCCGCACCAATTGCGCCATACCAAGCGGCCAGATGGCGGTGGTGGTTCATCGCAAAGGTCGCGACGCGCTCTCCGGGTTTCAGCCCCAGGCGACAAAAGCCTGCGCCATCCGCCGGGCTTCGCTGGCCACGCCCGCCCAATTGGTGCGCTCCATCGTGCCATCGGCCCAGCGCGTCACAATTTCGCGCGTGCCATGCTCGCGCGCGGCATAATCGATCAAATGGGAAACGCGAAGGTCCCAATCCTGCATTGTATGTATCGTCACTTTTCCTCTCCCAAGGTCATTCGCGCCGCTAATGCACCACCGTCAAATGCGGCCTGATCGGCTCCAGCGCAACATGGTTCACACCCTGTATCGCTTTCACCTTTTCCACAAGCTCGACATCGAGCCTGAATTTATTCCCGAGGAGGATGGGCACAGATTGCCCGTTTGTCGCGCGGGTCTTTGCGACCACTTCGCTGCGTCCGCCAGTAAGCGGCGCGATCAGATGTTGCAACTGGTGAAAGGCATCGACCGCCTCGATTTCCAGACACATTTTGAAACGCGTGGTGGCAACCAGACCTTCCAACGGCTTGGCGCTTTTGATCGTGATCCCGGGGGTCTCGTCTCCGGCGCGCTGATCGAGCTCGACCTGCAGCAACAGGCACGTGCCCTCCTTTCGCCCATTCGCCCAGTTGCGGATTGAGCGCATCTTCAAAACAGCGCGCCGAAAATTGCCCGCTGGTGTCGGACAGATCGGCGAGCACAAAACGGTTGCCGCGTTTCGATTCGCGCCATCGGATCCCCTGCACCATCACCGCCATCGTCGCCGGCTTTGCGGACACCTTCGGGGATCGCGCCTGCCTCCATGATCTCGGCATGGCTGCGCGCGCCGTGGCTCGCCGACACTTGGGCAAATTGCGACAAGGGATGCGAGGAGAAGTAAAAGCCAAAGGCTTCCTTCTCATGCTCCATCGCCTCGGCGACGACCCAGCTGGCATCATCGGCAAAGCGCAGTTGCGCCGCGTCGCTGCCCCGCTCTCCGCCAAACAACCCACCCTGCCCGCTTTCGCGCGTATCGCGGGCCGATTGTGCGGCGGAAAGGATCAATTCGGCCCCGGCATAGACGGCCGCGCGATTGGCATTCAGATCATCAAACGCACCGGCAGCCGACAGATTTTCGATCTGCCGTTTGTTCAAATGAGCCGGATCAACCCGGTTGGCAAAATCGTCGAGGACTGGCAAAAACGCCATCTTTGACGCGCTCCGCGACCAGCCCTTCCATCGCCTTTTCGCCGACATTTTTGATCCCCGCCAACGCATAGCGCACCGCCAAGCCCATGCTCGCCTTCCTCAACCGAATATTCGGCCTCGCTGGCGTTGATCGAGGGCGGCAGACAGCGCCACATCCATCCGCCGCATATCATCGACAAAAATCGCCAGCTTATCGGTCTGGTGCATGTCGAAACACATCGAGGCGGCAAAGAATACCTCCGGATGATGCACCTTCAGCCAGCCGGTGTGATAGGACAGCAAAGCATAGGCCGCCGCGTGGCTCTTGTTAAAGCCATAGCCTGCAAACTTGTCGATCAAATCAAACAGCTCGTTGGCCTTGGCTTCGGGTAATCTGGTTATGCTCGGCACAGCCCGCGACAAAGATCGAGCGCTGCTCGTCCATTTCAGCCTGGACTTTTTTGCCCATCGCGCGGCGCAGCAAATCGGCTCCGCCCAGCGAATAGCCCGCCAGATATCTGCGCGGCCTGCATCACCTGTTCCTGATAGACGAAAACCCCATAGGTTTCGGACAATATCCCTTCAAGCAGCGCGTGCGGATATTCGATCGCTTCTTCGCCATTTTTGCGCCGACCAAACATCGGGATATTGTCCATCGGCCCCGGACGATAGAGCGAAACGAGCGCGATAATGTCTCCGAAATTGGTCGGGCGGACGGCGGCCAGCGTGCGCCGCATCCCTTCGGATTCCAGCTGGAACACGCCCACGGTATCGCCCGCTTGCAACAATTTGTACGTCGCTTCATCGTCCAATGCGAGCTTGTCAAACTCGACAATGATCCCGCGCTTTTCCAGCATCTGCGTGCGCTTTTTGCAGCACCGACAGCGTCTTCAGGCCCAAAAAGTCGAACTTCACCAATCCGGCGACTTCGACAAATTTCATGTCGAACTGCGTCACCGGAATATCCGAACGCGGATCGCGGTAGAGCGGGATCAGTTCGGACAAGGGCCGATCCCCAATCACCACACCCGCCGCATGGGTCGAGCTGTGGCGCGGCAGGCCTTCCAGCTTCTGCGCCAGATCGAACAGCCGCCGCACATCCTCGTCACGCCGATATTCTTCGCGCAGTTCAGGCACGGCAGCCAGAGCGCGGGGCAAATCATGCGGGTCTTGCGGATGGTTCGGCACCAGCTTGCACAACCGGTCAATCTGGCCATAGGGCATTTGCAGCACGCGCCCTGTATCGCGCAGAACGGCCCGTGCCTTCAGCTTACCAAAGGTGATGATCTGCGCGACTTGGCGGTGGCCATATTTCTGCAGCACATAACGGATCACCTCGCCCCGCCGCGTTTCGCAGAAATCGATATCGAAATCGGGCATCGACACACGTTCCGGGTTGAGGAAGCGTTCGAACAGCAGCCCGAATTGCAGCGGATCCAGATCGGTGATGGTCAGCGCCCAGGCAATGACCGAACCCGCCCCCGAACCACGCCCCGGCCCCACGGCAATATCCTGCGACTTTGGCCCATTTGATGAAATCGGCCACGATCAGGAAATAGGCCGAAAAGCCCATTTCGGTGATCACATTGGCTTCAAAATCGAGCCGGTCAAAATAGCGCGCGCGATCCTCTTCGCCGGTAATAGCCTGCGGTGGCCAAGCGCAGTTCCAGCCCTGCCTTGGCATCGGCGATCAGCTGCGCGTCTTCGCCTGCCTTATCGCCCGCGATACTGGGCAGGATCGGCTTTCGGCGCGGCGCGCCTACGCCGCAACGTTGCGCTACGACTAACGTATTGGCCAGCGCCTCGGGCAGATCGGCAAACAGTTCGCGCATTTGCCTGCCCGTTTTGATCCACGCATGGCGCGAACTTTTGCGGCGATCTTCGTTCGCGACATATTCGCCATCGGCGATGCACAGCATGGCATCATGCGCTTCGTAAAATTCGGGCTCGGCAAAACAGGCCGGGTTGGTGGCGACCAATGGCAGGTTGCGCTCATAGGCCAAGCGCAATCAGCGCCTCTTCCGCAGCCTCTTCGGTCGCATCGCCGCGCCGGGCGAGTTCGATATAGAGCCGGTCGGGGAACAGATGCTGCAATTGCGTCGCAATAGTCGGCGGCACTGCATCCAATTGGCCATCGGCAAACAGCCGCGCCAGCCCGCCCTCGCCGCCTGCCGTCAACGCGATCAGGCCGCCGCGTATGCTCGGCCAATTGTGCAAAGCTAACCTGCGCCTCGGCGTCTTCGGCATGATCGAGATGCGCCGCTGAAACCAGACGGCAAAGATTTTCATAGCCGCCCTCATCTTGGGCATAAAGCGCCAGCCAATCGCGCACCGCCTGCCCGCCAGAAAGTTCCAGGGGGCGGGTTACTGCTCAACATCAATCCGATGATCGGTTGCACGCCCGTGGCGCGGCAGCCATCTTCAAAGGGCATCACGCCATAAAGCCCGTTCCGGTCGGTCACCGCAATAGCGGGAAAGCCCAAACCTTTGGCATATTTGCCCACCGCCTTCGGCTCGATTGCGCCTTCCAGCATGGTGTAAGCGGAAAAGACGCGCAACGGGACGAAGGGGGTCATGGCCATCGTTCGAGACTATGGCAGGAAGCGCGATTCGCAAATGGGGTTTGGGTGCATGTTGTGGACAAGGTACCTCTCTCCAATGGGAGAGGGTCGGCAGACTCGGCCTGCTCGTCAGTCCTGGTAAGGGGTTGTGTCCAGCGATAACGCACAACCCCTCACCAATTACGCTAATTAGTTCATCATAACGCTCCATATCCTCTCCCGCGGAGCCGAAGTTCACCCCAACAATCGCTCGATATCCTTCTCCAGCGAACCCGGTTTCACCGTTGGCGCATAACGGCCAACGACCTTGCCCTCCTTATCCACCAGAAATTTGGTGAAATTCCACTTGATCCCCCGGCTGCCCAGCAGACCCGCCTGCTGCTTTTCAAATGCGGTCCACAGCGGATCGGCATCGCTGCCATTGACGTCAATTTTGGCGGCCAGCGGAAAGCAGACGTCATAATTCAACGAACAAAACGTCTTGATCTCTTCCTCATTGCCCGGCTCTTGCGCGCCAAACTGGTTGCAGGGGAAGCCGATCACCACCAAGCCTTTGTCGGCATATTTGCGGTGCAACGCCTCCAGCCCTTCATATTGCGGGGTAAAGCCGCATTTGGAGGCGGTGTTGACGACCAACACCACCTTTCCCGCATAGTCCGCCAAGGTCTTGCGTTTTGCCGCCGGGCATGGCGACGGTAAAATCATGGACGTTCATGTTCTTATCTCCTGCGTTATTTCACCGGGATCGGCGTTGTCCGCTTTTTGTAGATGAAATCGAAATTGGGGCCCCAGGTCAAACCATGATCGGTCGATTGCTCGCCCAGTTGGCGCACCGAGCCATCGGTTTGCGGAATATAGCTCATGCGGATCAGGGCGTCCTTTCCAGGGCCGTTCACACCAGCCCAAAAGCCGGTGAGCACGATCTTGCCTTCGGTATACCCGCCATCAAATTCGACGCGCCCGGGTTGTGCGCCAATCCATGTCTGGTGCCATGTCTTGCTGGTCGGTTCATAGCTGTTCAGGCTGCCTCCGCCGCCGCCGTTTAAGGGCATCCAGTTTTCGCGAACCGCACAGCCGCCATAAAGCTTTTCAATCCGGCTGTGCGCGATCAATTGTTTAGCGCCATTGGGAAAAACATCCCATTCACCGACCCAGAAATCGAATTGGCCATGGCCTTCGCTCGAACAGCTCGGCGTCGCCGCAGGTGGCGGAACTGTTATTGGAGCCTGTAATGCTAACGTGAAAGCAGCAGCCAATATCCCGCTCATTGTCCGTCTCCTATTCAAGCCTTCCGTCGTGCAACCTTACCACGCGGTCCATCTTTGCCGCCAGCCGTTCATTATGCGTTGCAACGACAGCGGCAGAGCCCTGTTCCCGTACCAGCGCCATGAACTCGCCAAGGACAATATCGGCGGTATTCTCATCCAGATTGCCCGTCGGCTCATCGGCGAGCACCAGCCTTGGCCGGTTGGCCAGCGCACGGGCGACCGCCACGCGTTGTTGTTCACCGCCAGAAAGCTTGGATGGCCGGTGTTCAAGCCGCTCGCCCAAGCCGAGCGTGGCCAACAGCGATGACGCCCGCTCGCGTGCCTCCTCCATGCCTTTGCCCAAAATCAATTGCGGCAGTTCGACATTTTCCAACGCGTTGAAATCGGGCAGAAGATGATGGAATTGATAGACAAAACCCAATTTCTCGCGGCGCACCACGGTGCTTTGATCCGGCCCCAGATCGCGCACTTCCTCGCCGTCGATCTTGATCGAGCCAGTAAAGCCGCCCTCCAGCAATCCCAAGGCTTGCAACAGCGTCGATTTGCCCGTGCCCGAAGGCCCCAACAGCGCCACCAATTCGCCTTCGCGGATCGACAGATTCACGCCGCGCAATACCTCTATGGTCACATCGCCCTGCGTAAAGCTGCGGCGGACATCCGCCAATTCGGCCACAATGGTGCGATCATTCATAGCGGAGCACCTGTACCGGATCGGTTCCGGCGGCCTTGAACGCCGGATAGAGCGTGGCGAGGAAACTGAACAAGATGGCCAAACTGCAAATCGCCAGCACCTCAAACGGATCGGTGCGCGACGGCAATTCGGTGAGGAAACGGATCGAGGGATCCCAAAGCTCAAAACCGGTCACAAACTGGATGCCCTTCACAATCGCCTGTCGGAAAAACAGGAACAAGAAGCCCAAACCGAGGCCGGCAGCCATGCCCGCCGTGCCGATGAGCAAACCGACGGTGACAAATATCTTCAGCAACGATTGCCGCGACGCCCCCATGGTCCGCAGGATTGCGATATCGCGGGTTTTGGCGCGGACCAGCATGATCAGCGAGGACAGGATATTGAAAACCGCCACCAAAACAATGATCGATAACACGATAAACATTGCCACCCGTTCAATGGCCAGCGTCTCGAACAATGCCGCGTTCATCGATTTCCAATCCACGATCATGCCCTTATCGGCGATCTTGGGCTGTAATGGCGCGAGGATTGCGTTCACCTCATCGGCGTCTTCGGTTTTCAGCTCGATCATGCCGATTTCGTCATCCATCAGCATCAGCAATTGCGCGTCTTCGAGCGGCATCATCACGTATAATTCGTCAAAATCATACAGCCCCACTTCAAAAATCGCCGCGATTTCATAGGATATTTCGCGCGGCACCGTGCCAAAGGGCGTCGTCCGCCCTGCCGGATTGATGATCGTCAGCCGCTCCCCCACGCGCGCGCCCAATTTGTACGCAAGCCGCGAGCCAATGGCGACACGCTCGGCTCCCGGGCGCGAGCAACCCGATATCGCCATCCTGCGTCTTTCCCTTTAGCGTGGGATTTTTCAGGATATCGCTCACCTGCATCCCGCGCGCCAAAATTGCTTCTACGCGGCCATTGTGGGTGGCGAGCAAGGGCTGTTCGATCAAAGGCGATGCTTCGGTCACTCCGGGAGTTGCGCGGACTTCCTTCAATACTTCGCGCCAATCGGCGAGGCGTCCGCCGTGCCCCTGCACCACTGCATGGCCGTTTAGCCCGACAATCTTGTCATACAGTTCGGCGCGAAAACCGTTCATCACACTCATCACGATGATGAGCGCGGCGACGCCAAGCGCCACCGCGACAACGCTGATCGAGGCGGCAAGGAAAATAAAACCTTCGCCTTTCCCCGGCAGCAAATAGCGCCGGGCAATCATGGCTTCATAACGGGAAAGGATCATAGAAGCGGATTTCTCATTGCGACACACGCCTTTAGGGCGGCTTCCCGGTACTGGCAAGGCAAGACCGATTGTTGCAGCTTTGTCACAATCTCGAAAAATGCGTCGGGGTGCGACAGGTTCGCATTGCAATTCGCGCGCTTTCCCGCAATTTGCAGCTGTCCATGCCAGTTTCTCGAAGCACGCGGCCATGGTTCAGGGACTAACCGGTTGAAGCGCCATAAGGTGCACGCCCGGTCCGCTTAAAAACAAGAACATCACGCAGGGCCGCCCGGTAAAACGGGCGGCCTTGAACTTTTGTGCGCGCTTCTTATCTGATTTCTGCACGGTGCTTTCGGGGCCGGGCAGCTTAGCCGGAGCGCCGCTGATGCGGGCTTCAAACTTCAAATTGCTCATACAGGAGAATTTGCCATGACACGTTTTGATTTCACCCCCTATCGCCGCACCACCGTGGGTTTTGACCGCTTGTTCGACATGCTCGACAATGCCGGCCGTGCCACGCAGGGCGACAATTATCCCCCGTTCAACATCGAGCGCGTGGCGGAAAACAACTATCTGGTGACGATAGCCGTTGCCGGTTTCAAGCCCGACGAGATCGACATTACCGCGGAGCAAAATTTGCTCGTCGTCTCCGGTTGCAAAGCGACCGAAGGCAATGACAACCGCGAATATCTGCACGTCGGCATCGCCAACCGCAATTTTGAACGCCGCTTCCAGCTGGCCGACCATGTCTTTGTCAAAGGCGCCGATATCGCCGATGGCTTGCTGGTGATCGAGTTGGAACGGCAGGTTCCCGAAGAGCTGAAACCGCGCAAGATCATGATTGGCGGGACAACGCCGACGGTGATCGAAGGCGGTGGCGAAAGCGCGAAAAAGGGCAAAGCTGCTTAAACAGCAAATATCCTCCCTTTGGGAGAGGATACGGAGCCTTACCGCTTTAGCGGTTAGGCGGAGTTGGTGAGGGGTTGTGCCCCATCGACAGGGCACAACCCCTCACCCAGCTTCGACTAGCAAGCAAGCTTGCAAGTCTGCACAACCCTCTCTCGAGGGAGGGAAGAACATTCAAACCAACCGGCTATGCTCCACCGCCGCTTCGATGAAGCTGGCGAACAGCGGGTGTGGATCGAACGGCCTGGATTTCAGTTCCGGGTGAAATTGCACCCCGATAAACCAGGGATGATCGGGCCGCTCGACAATTTCGGGGAGCAAGCCATCGGGTGACATGCCCGAAAACATCAGCCCGCCCTGCTCCAGCGGCTCTTTATAGGCCACGTTGACTTCATAACGGTGGCGGTGGCGCTCGGAGATTGCCGTTCCGCCATAGATACCGCCGACATGGCTGTTGCCGGTCAGCTTTGCGTCATAGGCACCCAGTCGCATCGTGCCGCCCAGATCGCCGCCTTCTTCACGCTTTTGCAAGCCATCGGCGGTCATCCATTCGGTGATCAGGCCCACGATCGGCGCGTCGGTGGCCCCAAATTCGGTAGTTGAGGCATCGGCTATCCCTGCTGTATTCCGTGCCCCTTCGATGCAGGCCATTTGCATCCCCAAGCAAATTCCGAAAAACGGCACTTTGCGTTCGCGGGCAAAGCGGACAGCAGCAATCTTGCCCTCAGACCCGCGCTCGCCAAAGCCGCCGGGGACGAGGATTGCGTGCATTGGTTCCAAGGCAACGGCGATATCGCTATCGTCTTCCTCGAACAATTCGGCGTCGATCCAGGTGATGTTGACTTTCGTTCGGTTGGCAAAGCCGCCATGGACCAGCGCTTCGTGCAAAGATTTATAGGCGTCTTGCAAGCCCACATATTTGCCGACCACACCGATGGTGACTTCGCCTTCGGGATTTTCCACCCGGTCGCGGATATCATCCCAGCGCCGCAAATCGGGGGCGACGCCCGGCGTAATGCCAAAGGCGCGCAATACCTCGAAATCCAGCCCCTCGGCATGATATTGCAGCGGCACGGCGTAAATCGATTTAGCGTCAAGCGCCGGGATCACCGCCTCTTTCCGCACATTGCAGAATTGGCGCGATTTTGGCGCGTTCGTTTTCCGGCAGCGGATGCTCACAGCGACAGATCAGCACATCGGGCTGCACGCCCAGCGCGGTCAATTCCTTCACGCTATGCTGCGTCGGCTTTGTCTTCAATTCGCCCGCTGCGGCAATATAGGGGACCAATGTGACGTGACAGAACACCGTCTGATCACGCCCCAGTTCGTTCCGCATCTGCCGGATCGCCTCGATAAAGGGCAAGGATTCGATATCGCCAACCGTGCCGCCAATTTCGCACAGCACGAAATCAAGGCCATCGACATCGGTTTGTGCAAATTCCTTAATCGCATCGGTCACATGCGGGATCACCTGCACCGTTGCGCCCAAATAATCGCCGCGCCGTTCCTTGGCGATGATCTCGCGGTAAATCCGGCCCGAGGTTACATTATCCGATTGCTTCGCCGAAACGCCGGTAAAGCGTTCATAATGGCCAAGATCGAGATCGGTCTCCGCCCCGTCATCGGTCACATAGACTTCGCCATGCTGATAGGGCGACATCGTCCCCGGATCGACATTGAGATAGGGATCGAATTTGCGGATGCGGACTTTATACCCGCGCGCCTGCAACAGCGCCGCAAGCGATGCTGCCATGAGACCTTTGCCAAGCGAGGAGACCACGCCGCCGGTGATGAAAATATACCGCGCCATGGGAGGAGAGGCTTAAAGCGTGTTTCGCGGATTCGGCAAGGGCACGAATCTGTTATCGACAAAAATAATTGTGGACGAAGCCTTTATTGCGGCGCGCCTGAATTATTTATCGAGCGGGATGTCTGTTGCGGGCGCAGTTGCCGGCGCGGCTGCATCGGTTTTGGCCGCGTCGATTTTACCCGCTTCGACTTTTGCACTTCGGTTGAAGCGGGTCCAGTTGAGGCAGGCGCGGTCACATTGCCTTCACCGCATCGGCATCGATTTTGCCCGAACTGCCTTCACGCGCCGCCACAAAGGCCAAGGTGATCGACAAAAGGATGAAAATACCGGCCAAGATCGCGGTTGCCCGTGTCAGCAAATCCGCCGCACCGCGCGCCGAAACCAAGCCCGCCGGGCTGCCACCGCCGCCCAAGCCGCCACCTTCGCTCCGCTGCATCAGGATGACGCCAACAAAAGCTGCGGCAATGATGCCCTGTACAACGATCAGGAAGTGGAAAAGACCCATGAAGAAAAAAGCCCGATATTAAATTGAAGGCGCGGATGCGCTGGATGGGGTGCACATAGGGCGGAGAAAGCGCAAATTCAACCCGAGGCAGCCGCCGCTGCCACAATCGGCAAAAATTTCTCTGCCGATAAGCTCGCCCCGCCGATCAGGCCGCCATCAACATTGGGCACGGCAAGCAAGCCTTCCGCATTTTCACCATTCATAGAGCCGCCATATAATATCCGGATCGCAGCACCATCATCGCCAAAGCGTGCAACCAAAGCATTCCGGATCGCGCCGTGCATCGCCGCCACATCGTCCAGCGAAGGGATTCGGCCCGTGCCGATGGCCCACACCGGTTCATAAGCGACGGACAACCACCCGGCATCCGCTTCATCGGGCAAAGAACCCGCCAATTGCCCCAATACGACTGCTTCGGCCTTTCCGGCATCGCGCTCCGCCTCGGTTTCCCCGACGCAGACAATCGCCGAAAGCCCCCCCGCTTGTGCCGCCAACGCCTTGCCGCCCACATCGGCGTCGCTTTCATGTTGCGCCGCCCTCCGCTCGCTATGGCCAACGATGGTGAGCGAAGCGCCCGCCTCTTTCAGCATTTCGGCTGAAATACAGCCGGTATGCGCGCCCGAAACCGCCATATGGCAATCTTGAGCGCCGATAGTATAGCCGGGAACGGCTGATGCGGCTGGCGCAATCAGAGTTGCGGGAAGGCACAGCGCGGTATCCACTGAGGGATGCACCGCAACGGCCGAAACAATTGAACTGATCGCATCGAGATCAGCCAAACGCCCATTCATCTTCCAGTTTCCGGCAATTAATTTTCGCATATGCTCTCTCTTGTGCTGATCGGTTCGATTCTGTCCGCTAGCAAATAGCTGGTCCGAAAAGCAAATGGCCAGACCGCTTGATCCCGAGAAGCGAGCGCCCTAAAGCGCATTTCGCTTTGGCATCCAATCACTTTACGGAATTTCCATGATCAGCTTTATCCGTTCGCTTATCAACTCGCGCTGGGGCGCGGTTTTTGCCCTGATATTTGTCGGCCTGATCGCCCTTGCCTTTGCGCTGGGCGATGTCACGGGTTCTGGCGGATTTGGCGGCGTTTCCGGGGGCAGCGTTGCCAAAGTGGGCGGTGAAAAAGTGACCATCGCCGAATTAAACGAAGCGCTGCAAAACCGGCTTCAAGCAGAGCAAAAGGAAAATCCCACGCTCGATATGCCCAAATTCATCGAAAGCGGCGGATTGGATGCCACGCTTGAGCAACTGGTGAATCGCTATGCATTGTCGGAATTCGGCTTTGCTGCGGGCATTGCCGCCAGTAAGCGGCTGATCGACAAGGAAATTGTAGCGCTGCCCAATGTAATGGGCCCGGATGGCAAGTTCAGCCAAGCCGCATTCCAGGCATTTTTGGGCCAGGTGGGCGTGACAGAAAAAACCTTGCGGACCGATTTCACGCAAAATCTTTATGCGCGCCAAATCCTGTCTGCCGCTGGCGGTGCGGGCAAGGCTCCGGCGACGCTCGTTACGCCCTATGCATCGCTATTGCTGGAAAAACGCAGCGGACAGGTCGCGGCGGTTTCTTCGACCGAATTTCTGCCGAAAGCCCCGCCGAGCGAAGCTGCGCTGGGCAAATTTTACCGCGACAATGCCAGCCGCTATAATGTCCCTGAACTGCGCGCGGTGAGCTATTCCTTTTTTGATGACAGCATTTTGGGCGACAAGGCCCAGCCTTCCGAAAAGGAAATCGCTGATTATTATAAGGCCAACGCCGCCCAATATGCCGCGAGTGAAAGCCGCGATTTCCGCCAGCTGGTGTTTTTGACAAAGGCCGCTGCCGATGCAGCGGCGGCAAAAATTGCGGACGGCGCGAGCTTTGAAAGCGTGGCAACCGAAACCGGCCTTGCGGTTTCCACCAATTCGGCAATCCGCAAAGATGCGCTTACCAAAAATGCCTCGAAAGACGTGGCCGACGCGGTTTTCGCAACGGGCACGGGCAGCATTTCCAAACCGGCAAAGGGTGGTCTTGGCTGGTATCTGGCACGGGTCGACAAAGTGAACATTGTCGCCGCCCGTCCGCTTGCTGCGGCCAGCGCCGAAATCGCCAATAGCATTGCCACTGAAAAACGTGCCGAATTGCTCTCTGATTTCACCAGCGAGCTGGAAGGCGAATTTGATGGCGGCGCGACCATTGCCGATATGGCAAAGGCGAACGGCCTGAAGGTGGAGAATACACCAAAATTATTTGCCAATGGCCGCAATCCGGAAGATCCGAATTACAAGCCCGTCCCCGAAATGGCCAAAATCCTGCCCGCTGCCTTTGACATGGAAAAAGATGGCGACGCGCAGTTGATCGAAATTGAACCGGGCAAAAAATTTGCGATGGTTGCGGTTTCCGATTTCGTCGAAGCGGCCCCTGCACCTCTTGCCAAAATCCGCGATGTTGTGGTGCAGCATTGGGCGCTGTCCGAAGCGTCGATCAAAGCCAAGGCGGTGGCGGAAGCCGCACAGAAGGCGGTTAATGCGGGCAAACCCTTGAGCGAAGCCTTGCAAGCTGCGGGCGCAAGGCAATCGGCACAGACGGTTTCGGGCCGCCGCGCCGATTTCATGAAAGAAGGCCAGCAAATGCCGCCGCCGCTCGCGATGCTGTTTGCGATGAAAAAGGGCACGGCCAAAACGCTGAAAGCCGGGGAAGATCGCGGCTGGTTTGTCGTCAAGCTTGACGAAATCGAACGCGGCGATGCCAGCAAGCAAGTGGAATTGCTGGGCGCGCGCCAGACCGAGATGGACGGCATGTTGTCGGGCGAATATGCCGCGCAATTGATCGCGGCTGCCCGTGCCGAAGTGGGTGCGGATATCGACAAAGATGCCGTGGCTGCGGTTCGCAAACAGCTGACCAATCGCGACCGGTAAATTGATTGCGCGATGACTTTGGGCCGGATCGAACAACAGGAACGCGCGCGTACCGCCCTTTCCCAAGGCCATTCCGCGATCCTGTGGCACGAGATGATCGCCGATACCGAAACCCCGGTTTCGGCGGCGCTCAAGCTGTTTGAAGAAGGGCGCGGCGATTTCATACTGGAATCGGTTGAGGGCGGGGCGGTGCGCGGGCGCTATAGCCTGATCGGGATTGCCCCGGATTTGCTGTTCCGTGCGGACGGCGAGCGGGCCGAGATCAACCGGCAATGGCTAACCGACCGTGCGGCGTTTGAACCGGCGGGGGCCGACACACTTTCGGCCTTGCGTGCCCTTGTGGACGCCTGTCGGATCGATATGCCCGCCGAACTGCCCCCCGCCTTTGCCTGTCTGGTGGGGCATTTCGGCTATGAAACCATCGGGCTGGTCGAGAAACTCCCCCGTCCGCCTGCAAACCCTATCGGCCTGCCCGACATGCTGTTCGTGCGGCCTACCGTGGTGCTGGTGTTTGATCGGCTCGCGGACCGGCTGTATATTGCCTCACCCATCTGGCCCGATGGCGGCGAACGGAGCGCAAAATTGCGCTGGCTGTTGACCGGATAGAGGAAGCAGCGGCGAAATTGGCTTTGCCCGTTCCTTTGCATAGGCAAAGCAATCCGACGCCTTCGTTACCGCGAACCAAAGCCTGTCCTCGCCCCCGGCCAATATGAAGCCATGGTCTTGAAAGCCAAAGACTATATCGCCGCCGGAGACATATTCCAGGTGGTGTTGGCCCAGCGCTTCACCTTGCCCTTCACCCTGCCCGCGATGGACCTGTACCGCGCGCTGCGGCGGATCAATCCCTCGCCCTTCCTCTATCATCTCGATATGCCCGGCTTTGCCTTAACCGGATCAAGCCCCGAGATATTGGTGCGGTCTGCGCGACGGCGAAGTCACCATCCGCCCTATCGCCGGAACCCGTCCACGCGGCAAAACCGCGCTGGAAGATTCGGAAAACCGCAGACAGCCTGCTCGCCGATCCCAAGGAACGCGCCGAACATCTGATGCTGCTCGATCTTGGCCGCAACGATGTTGGCCGCGTGACCGAAGGCGGAAGCGTGACCGTAACCGACAGCTATATGGTCGAATTTTACAGCCATGTGATGCACATCGTCTCCAACGTCGTCGGCAAGCTGGCCAAGGGCAAGGACGCGACTCGACGCGCTGTTTGCGGGCTTCCCCGCTGGCACCGTCATCGGCGCACCCAAGGTCCGCGCCTGCGAAATCATCGCCGAACTCGAACCCGAAACGCGCGGCGCCTATGCCGGCGGCGTCGGCTATTTCAGCCCCGACGGCAATATGGACAGCTGCATCGTCTTGCGCACCGGCATCGTCAAAGACGGCGTGCTGCATGTGCAGGCAGGCGCCGGCATCGTCGCCGACAGCGATCCCGCCTATGAACAGCGCGAATGCGAGGCGAAGGCCGGGGCACTGGTCGCGGCGGCGCGCGAAGCGGTGCGTGTCGCCGGAGAGGCGGGGTTTGGGCAGTGAGTAGCAACAAGATCCTCGTCATCGACAATTATGACAGCTTCACCTGGAACCTGGTGCATTATCTAAGGAACTGGGGGCCGAGGTTGAGGTCGTTCGCAACGACGCAATTTCTGCGGGCCAGGCTATTATCTAGCGGCGCGCAGGCTTTCCTGCTGTCGCCCGGCCCCTGCACGCCCAATGAAGCAGGCATTTGCCTCGATCTGGTCGCAGCCTGTGCCGAGGCGGGCAAGCCGCTGCTCGGCGTATGTCTGGGCCATCAGACCATCGGCCAGCATTTCGGCGGCAAAGTGGTGCGCGGCGGGTTGATGCATGGCAAGACTTCGCCGGTTTCGCATGATGGCAGCGGGCTGTTTGCAGGCCTACCCTCGCCCTTCACCGCGACCCGTTATCACTCGTTGATTGTCGAGGACATTCCCGACGACCTGATCGTCAATGCAACCTCGACGACGGCCATGTCATGGGCTTCCGCCACATCACGCTCCCCATCCACAGCGTGCAATTCCACCCCGAAAGCATCGCCACCGAACATGGCCATGCGATGCTGGCCAATTTCATGCGGGTGGCGGGAATGACGGTAAAGGAGCGGGTATGACCTCCATTCTCAACAACAAATTCGTCATCCTGAACTTGTTTCAGGATAACGCAGCGAACCGGTCGATGCGTGATCCTGAAACAAGTTCAGGATGACGAAGGGGCGATTAAGTGACCTTTTCCCTCCGAATCCGAAGCCCTATTCGGCCA
The DNA here is from genome assembly GCA_963732535.1 of uncultured Alphaproteobacteria bacterium. Lineage (GTDB taxonomy): Bacteria > Pseudomonadota > Alphaproteobacteria > Sphingomonadales > Sphingomonadaceae > Sphingorhabdus_B. Next base: position 23,628 of record CAVSZW010000011.1, read on the forward strand.
AATGCTTGACGGAGAAATGTCCGACGCCGAAATCACCACCTTGCTTTCCGACATGTCCGACCGGGACGAAACGGCAGAGGAAATTGCAGGCGCAGTAAAGGCCATGCGCGCGCGGATGATCCGCGTGAACGCGCCCGCCAATGCCATCGACGTCTGCGGCACGGGTGGCGACGGGGCGCATAGCCTGAATATCTCCACCGCCGTCGCCATTGTCGTTGCCGCCTGCGAAGTTCCAGTGGCCAAGCATGGCAACCGCGCGGCATCGTCGCTGTGCGGCACCGCCGATGTGCTCGAAGCCATGGGGCTGAATTTGGACCGGGCCATGGAAACGGCAGAGGCAACGCTCGCCGATCTTGGCATCTGCTTTCTCTTCGCGCAAAAATACCATCCCGCGCTCGCCAAGCTGGCCCCGATCCGCAAAGCCATTGGCAAACGCACCATCTTCAACCTGACCGGCCCCGCCGCCAATCCCGCCGGGGTAACGCGCCAGTTGATCGGCGTCGCGCGCCCGGATTTCCTGCCGGTTTATGCCGATGCCCTGCAACTGCTGGGCTATGACGATGCAATGCTGGTTGCAGGCGACGAGCCGCTGGATGAACTGTCGATTTCTGGGACCAAGCACCATCTATCCGCATCGGGCAAAGCCCCGGCGTCGGATAACCCCCGAAGACGCAGGGCTCCCCCGCCATCCGCCCGAGGCCCTACGCGGCGGCGACGCCCAATTTAACGCCGCCGCGCTCCGCCGATTGCTGGGCGGCGAAAAGGGAGCGTACCGCGATGCGGTATTATTCAACGCAGCCGCCGCATTGATGGTTGCAGGCGAAGTCGATGATTGGCGTTCGGGTGTGGAGGAAGCTGCCGAGGCGATTGATAAGGGTTTGGCGAAGGCTTTGCTGGATTGTTGGGTACGCTACTGATGACCAACAAACTCACCGAAATCTGCGCCACCAAACGCGCCGAAGTTTCCTTTGGGAAACCCAAGGCCTCGCCCATTGGCCCGCTCCTTCTCCAGTGCGCGGGTTTGAAAATGCCCTGCGCACCAAGGCCGCCACCAGGCTTTGCCCTCATCGCTGAAATCAAAAAGGCTTCGCCCTCCAAAGGCTTGATCCGTGCCGATTTCGATCCGCCTGCCCATGCCCGCGCTTATGAAGCGGGTGGGGCGGCTTGCCTTTCTGTCCTCACCGATGCGCCTTATTTTCAGGGGCATGAAGATTATCTGATCGCCGCGCGTGCGGCCTGCGCTCTGCCCGTCATCCGCAAGGATTTCATGGTCGATCCGTGGCAATGCGCCGAGGCGCGGGCGATGGGGGCGGATGCGATTTTGATTATCGTGGCGGCACTTGACGATGCGGCGATGGTCGAGATCGAGGATGCCGCCCGCGCCGAGGGCCTCGATGTTCTGGTCGAGGTGCATGACGAGGCGGAAATGGAGCGGGCTTTGACGCGCCTCCAATCGCGGCTGATCGGGGTGAATAACCGCAACCTGAAAACCTTTGAGGTTGATCTGGGCAATACCGAGCGGCTCGCAGCGATGGTTTCTGCGCGATGTGCTGCTGGTTTGCGAAAGCGGGATTTCTAGCCATGCCGATTGTCTGCGGATGGCGGATAGCGGCGTGCGGACCTTTTTGGTTGGCGAAAGCCTGATGCGGCAGGATGATGTTGAGGCAGCGACGCGAGCTTTATTGACTGGGGTTTAGGTCTGTTTTGAATCGCGGTGTTATTGGTTTCACACGAAGGACGCGAAGATTTTAAAGATGTCTTTCTATCTTCTGCGCGTAGCGCCCCTCAAATGGGTGGCGATTTAGATGATCCCTGCGGGATCGGTTTAAATTGCCCTCTTCAAAATCTTCGCGTCCTTCGTGTGAAACCAATGGCCCCCCCTCGACACCGCACCCCGCCCAAGGCATTACCACCCCATGACTAAACTCACCCACCTCGACGACGCTGGCCAAGCCGCAATGGTCGATATCTCCGCCAAAGCCGCCACAACCCGCGAAGCCGTTGCCGAAGGGCGGATCAGCATGTCTGCCGAGGCTTTGGAGGCGATCAAGGCGGGGGCGATCAAAAAGGGCGATGTGCTCGCCACGGCGCGCATTGCTGGCATTATGGCGGCAAAGAAAACGAGCGAGTTAATCCCGCTTTGCCATCCGCTTGCGCTATCCAAGGTGGCGGTCGATTTCGACTATGAAGATGGTGGCATCCGCGTGACTGCCCTCGCCCGCCTTTCGGGGCAGACCGGCGTGGAAATGGAGGCGATGACGGCGGCCTCGGTTGCGCTGCTCACGCTGTATGACATGGCCAAGGCGCTGGACAAGGCGATGGTGATTTCGGGCGTGCGGTTGCTTTCGAAAAGTGGAGGGAAATCGGGCGATTGGGTCGCGCCGTGATTGCTCTGGACGAAGCGCAGGTGCGGCTCTTTGCTTTGGCGACGCCGAAGGAAACGGAGGATGTGCCGCTTTCGGACGCTCTGGGCCGTTGGGCGGCGGCGGATGTTGTGGCGCGGCGGATGCAGCCTGCGCGCGATCTTTCCGCCATGGATGGCTATGCAATCCGCAGCGGCGATGCGCCCGGGCCTTGGACGATCATCGGAGAATCGGCGGCGGGGGGGCGGTTTGAAGGCTCCATTGGCGCAGGCGAAGCGGTGCGGATTTTTACCGGCGCGGTGGTTCCGACGGGGGCCGATGCGATCTTGATTCAGGAGAATGCGGCGGTGGAGGGCGGGCAATTGCAGCTGACCGCTGAAGCACCGTCTTTGGGAAAACATATCCGGCGTGCAGGTGGCGATTTTGGCGATGGCGCGGTGCTGGTGAAGGCGGGGGAGCGGTTCACGCCAGCGCGGATCGGTTTGGCGGCGATGGGGGGCTATGCGCGGCTGCCGGTGCGGCGGCGGTTGCGCGTGGCGATCATCTCGACGGGAGACGAATTGGTGTCGCCCGGGGAGCCTTGTGCAGAAGACCAGATACCGTCGAGCAATGGGCCAATGCTGGCGGCGATGCTGGGCGGACTGGCGGCGGATGTGACGGTGCGCCCGATTGTCCGCGATGATCTGGCTGCATTGACGGCGGAGTTTGGGGCTTGCGCCGGGTTTGACATTGTCGTTTCGATCGGCGGGGCGTCGGTGGGGGACCATGATCTGGTGCGTCCGGCGTTGCAGGCGGCAGGGGCGAGCCTCGATTTCTGGAAGATCGCGATGCGTCCGGGAAAGCCGGTGATGGCGGGGACGTTGGGCGGTGCGGTTGTGCTGGGGCTGCCGGGCAATCCGGTGTCGGCTTATGTGACTGCCATGTTGCTGCTGTTGCCCCTGGTCGCACATTTGGGTGGGGCGGCGGACCCGTTGCCCGAACGACTCGAAGCAAGGCTGGGTGCGGAATTGCCCGCGAACGGAGATCGGATGGATTTTGTCCGGGGGCGTTTGGAGGGTTCGGTCGCGTGGCCCGTAGGCGGGAACGACAGTGCGATGTTGGCTGCGCTTTCCCTATCTAACATATTGATTATTAGAAATACTTATTCACCACATGCAGCAGAAGGCGACATCGTAAACTGCCTCCGAACAAATTAACGATACGCCGCGCCTGCCCCACTATTGACATTACCCGCTTTGTTTCCTAATCGTTCCATGTCTGTTCAACCAAACAGGAACGAACCATGCTCACATCCAAACAACATTCGCTTCTCCTCTTCATTCACGAACGCCTTGAATCGAGCGGCGTTTCGCCATCGTTCGAAGAAATGAAGGAGGCGCTCGATCTGAAAAGCAAATCGGGTGTTCATCGCCTGATCGGAGCCTTGGAAGAACGCGGTTTCATCCGCCGCCTCGCCAATCGCGCCCGCGCATTGGAAGTTATGAAGATGCCCGAAGGTGGCAGCGCCCGTTCGGTTGACCAGTCGGTGGCTGGCAACAATAAAGTGGCTTCAATCACAGGACGCATCGCCGAAAAAGCAGCTGCGGCCAAAATTCCGGTAGCGGCCAACGACGTGATCGAAATTCCGCTGCACGGAAAAATTGCCGCTGGTGTTCCCATCGAAGCGTTGGAGGGACAAAATACTCTTTCCGTCCCAATGGCGTTGCTGGGCGCAGGCGAACATTATGCGCTCGAAGTTTCGGGTGATTCGATGGTCGAGGCAGGAATCCTTGATGGTGATTATGCGCTGATCCGCAAAACGCAAACCGCCCGCGATGGCGAGATCATCGTCGCTTTGGTCCGCGGCGAAGAGGCGACACTCAAATATCTCCGTCACGAAGGGCAGCAGATCCGGCTCGATCCGGCAAACAGCAGCTACGATCCGCAATATTTTTCGGCTGACGAAGTGGTCGTTCAGGGCAAATTGGCGGGTTTGTTACGCCGCTATCATTGAGTTTTGGGACGGGGCATCGTGCGTTGCACTTTTGCCTTTCCCAGTTGTGACCATGGCAGGTGAGCAGTATTTTCCGCAACGCTGCTCACTTTGCCTTTTTCCAGATAAAATGCCAGGCCACCACTTTTCTCCAGAAAATTGCGATCCGCTTTGATCCAGCGCGGCTGGCAAGACCATGGTAAATAGCGATCGCTGATTACAATATCGACGCGTCTACAGGCCGCAGCCATTTCCATGGCCGGAACGAGATAGCGTGTTCGCGTTGCCAAGACTGACCAGTTTCGCTCGCCCCGATTGATGATAAATGTGCAAATGTCAGCACTGCAACTGGCTCCCGACATGCTTTCCATTGGCAAAGGCTCGCCAGCCAGCCCCGCATTTTCACTCAACATCGAAAGCGCATAATCGCCTGCCCCGGCACGCAAGAGAATCAAATCATCGTCTTTGCCGACGATGGCTAAATGCCTTCCGTCGCCGGTCAACAACATGTCTGGGCGCGGCGCAAAGAACATTGCGATCAAACCTCCTGCTATCGCTAACATTCCCAGAAAACCACTTCGTCCCTGTATGATCGCCGCCCAAACAATGCCGAGTATAATCGATCCAAAGGCCCATACCGGTATTGTTGGCACCGATAAAACCGCACCGGGAAACGCGCTGACCCAATAGGCCAGTGAACGGATCAGGAGGATTCCCTGCCCCGCCAACCACCAAAAAGGAGCGCCTACCCCCAGATTGTCGGCAAGCAACGCGAATATCTGCAAGGGCATGATGAAAAAGGTTGTGAGTGGAATGGCGACGATATTGGCAAGCGCCCCGTAAAGTCCGCTTTTATGAAAATGAAAAAGCGCAATGGGCGCCAAAACAAGTTCGATGGCCAAACCCGTCAATAACAACGACAATAAAAATCGCCCCGAACGCAAAACCACCCCTTCCTCTAGTCCGACCGTCCATTTCCGAACAAGCGGCGATTCATGCAAAACAATGATCGTTGCGACCGCTGAAAAACTCAACTGAAAACTGGGCCCTGCCAATGCTTCGGGCCAAAACGCCAACACAATGGTTGCTCCAAAGGCCAAAAGCCTCAACGAAATTGCCTCCCGGCCAATCGTCAATGCAACCAGGACGAGTAATGCCGCTACGCAGGCCCGGATCGTTGGCACCTCGGCGCCGGTCAACAGTGTATAGCCTATCGACACTATAGCGGCGGCGGCGGCGGCCATTAAAGGCACACGAAAGCGAAGCGCTAGCCAAGGGAAAAGTGCCAAAAACCGGGAAATCACAAGGAATGTGCCGCCAACAACTGCGGTAACATGCAATCCGCTCACTGAAAGCAGGTGGGCCATCCCGCTGTTTCTCAAAGCCTCGTTATCTGCTTCGGATATCCCGCCCCTGCTGCCCACCAAAAAGGCCGCGCCAATGGGTCCACTCCCCTCAGGCATTTGACGCTCGATATGCTTCGCTATTTTTTGACGCCATTTTTGCCAGAAGGCGCGATTGCCATCGTTGGGCGATATCAGTTCAATGTCACCCAGCACAGAACCTGTCGCACCCAACCCTTGAAACCATGCGGAACGGGAAAAATCATAACCGCCGGGTAATGCTGGCCCCGGCGGGGGCATCAGCCGGACCCGGGCACCGATCAAGGCACCCGGCTGAATCTCCATACGATATTTTTCTGATGGCAGGTTGACCCTGATTTTTTGCGGCACTCCGGCCTGTTTTGCTGTTTCAAGAACAACCCTAACGGTTTGCCGCGCAGATTGTTCTTCAACGCTCAACACCCGACCATGCACTTTGCCGATCCAGATCGTTTCAATCGGCGGGGCGGAGAGGAATGTCGATTTTATCGCTATGATGAAAAAGCCCGCTAAAACTGTTGTTGCGGCAGAAAATAATAAACGCGAAATCCTGAAATGAAATCCGATTGCCCCAGACAGGCAAGCAAAACCCATGCAGGTCATGACGATGGGCAGCCAGTTCAATCCGCCCGAACTTTGCCACAAAGCAATTCCGGTCCCAATTCCGACAGGCAGTAAAAGCGGGAGCCGATCACTGCGGCGTTCCAACCAACTTTCAACCCCAGTCAACAATTTGCCGACAATGGAACGGACATCGATTGTTAACCTTAGATGATGTGCCGCCGCAATATTCAATGTCTGAGGCCGCTTAGCACTTTGAACTTGGTGGGCAAAAATGGGCCTGACGACTTGGAGGGAGAAGCAGTGCGATCCCCTTGACGCGCTGCACAAAACGCCCCAAGGAAATCCCGCGCAACGGGGCTCGGATCAGTTAATTTGGCTGCACCTACTCTAGGCAAAAACACAAACTCCAAATTGCGGCACCAGAAGTCGATAAGATCAAATCATGCTTCTGGTATCGTTCTCCCAGACCCGACATTGGGCAATGATCGAATGGATTGAATATGGCAAATAATGCGGCAACACTCAATATAGGTGATCAATCGCTGGAACTTCCGGTCATTGCCGGAACAGTCGGTCCCGATGTGATCGATATCCGCAAATTATATGCGCAGATCGGACCGTTTTACCTTTGATCCTGGATTTACATCTACTGCCAGTTGCGAATCGCAACTAACCTATATCGATGGCGATCAAGGGGTATTGCTGCATCGAGGCTATTCCATCGAGCAGCTCTCGGAAGAATTCAGTTCATGGAAGTTTCCTATTTGTTGCTGAACGGCGAATTGCCTTCCAAAACGGAATTGGAAGATTTCAGCTACACCATTTCCCGGCACACAATGCTGCACGAACAGCTATCCACATTTTACCGCGGTTTCCGGCGCGATGCCCATCCGATGGCGATCATGTGCGGTGTAGTGGGTGCGCTTTCCGCATTTTATCATGATTCCACCGATATTGCCGATCCGCTTCAGCGCAAAATTGCCAGCCACCGCCTGATCGCAAAAATGCCGACGATTGCGGCGATGGCGTATAAATATTCGGTTGGTCAGCCGTTTATGTATCCCGACAACAACCTGTCTTACACCGGCAATTTCCTGCGAATGACCTTTGGCGTTCCGGCTGAAGAATATGAGGTAATCCCCGTTGTCGAACAAGCGCTGGATCGCATTTTCATTCTCCATGCTGATCATGAACAAAATGCGTCCACCTCCACCGTGCGGCTTGCAGGCTCATCTGGTGCCAATCCCTTTGCCTGCGTTGCAGCGGGCATTGCCTGCCTTTGGGGCCCTGCCCATGGCGGAGCCAATGAGGCGGCGCTCAACATGCTGCGCGAAATCGGTACGCCAGACAAAATCCCGCATTATATCGCGCGCGCAAAGGACAAAAATGATCCTTTCCGCCTGATGGGCTTTGGCCACCGCGTGTATAAAAATTACGATCCGCGCGCCACCGTGATGCAAAAAACGGTTCGCGAAGTGCTGTCCGCACTCAAGGTCAATGATCCGATTTTCGACGTCGCTCATGCAATTGGAAGAAATGGCGCTCAGCGATCCCTATTTCATCGAGAAAAAACTGTTCCCCAATGTCGATTTCTATTCAGGGATCATCCTGTCAGCGATCGGTTTCCCGACCACGATGTTCACAGTGCTGTTTGCGCTCGCCCGCACAGTTGGCTGGGTCGCGCAATGGAACGAAATGATTTCCGATCCCGGCCAGAAAATCGGACGCCCGCGCCAACTTTATACCGGGCCGGCGCGCGCGATTATCTCCCGTTGGACAAGCGCTAAACGTCGCGGGCAAGGTCGGAGCGGAACAGTGCTCCGCCGCCAGGGGCTTCGGTGACGATCAGGTCACCGGCCATCGCGCGCGCTAATCTGTCGCGAAATATAAAGCCCAAGACCGCTGCCACCATCGCCGCTGCGCCCCAGCCGTTCGAATTTTTCGAAAACGCGCTCGCGCTTCATCGAATGGCAATGCCATCGCCTTGATCGTTAACGGCAAGCAGAGCTGTTGCGCCTTCATCGGCAGATTTCCAAAGTGACTGTGCTGCCATCGGGCGCATATCGAATGGCATTCCCGACCAAGATTGAGCAATATCTGCAAGACCCGGCGAAATTCTGCCGTTGCTTCACCTTTATCTGTTCCGGCGGACCTATAGATTTCAATTTGGTGATCTGAGGCTTTCAACGCCAACAGCCCGCCGACCCTTCTGGCAATATCACCCATTTCGACGCGGTCTCTGGCCACGGAGAAATCGGTTCGATCAATCGCGTCCAAATCTTCCATATCGGAAACCAGTTCGGACAGATGACGCGCGGCATTGGCAATGTCTTGAGCATATCCGGCATAATTTTCGCGAAGCGGTCCATTTAAACGGGCATGGATGGTTTCGGCATTGGCAATGATCCGGCTCAGCGGTTGCTTCAAGATAGGCGCAAGCTGCTCGCCTATATCGATCCCGGTTGGTTGAATTTCGAGTGCCAATTCATATGCGGGTGCGGGAGCCGCAAGGCTCACTTGGCCGGAAAAACCCAACAATATGCTGTCATGAGACCATATCGGTTCCAGATCAATACGGCATCTCTCCCCATTTGCCACGAGTTGTGCTGGTAGCGATTTGATCGGTTTTCGTTCGGCGAGTGCATCGATCAGCGGCAGATTGCCGTCGCTGGAAGCTTCGACAATGAAAACAGTTGCGATGTGCCTGCCAATTGCGTCGGCATCCAGCCAAGCTGGCCCCGAAACGATCTGGTAATTACTATCCAAAGCAAACGCATTCAACCCGTTGTCGCTGAAGTGCTTGCTTTTCGCTTCGTCACGTAATCCAGATTCTGGAACTGGCAGTTCCTGCCAACCCAAAACCGAAATTTCGCACTGGTCGGTAACGGGAATTACCCTGACCCACAGCGCAATATTCTGTTCCGCGTCGGCAACGACAATTTGGCGTTCCAGCGAAAGCCGCGTCTGTAATGCAAGCCGAACCAGCGCGAAAAGCTCTGGCATGGCGATGGCTTCATGCTGTTGCCCACCCGCCAAAATCTGAAGTCGTAGCAGCGGAGGATCAGCCGAAACCAATCGGCCATCATGGGAGACGACTGCTGTAATCGGCACTGTCAGGAAGTTGCCATCACCCGACATCGGAGCATCCTTCCGGATCGCGCCAAATTTTCAGCGCCTGATGCGCCGCTTCATGATCCAGATGTTCGAAATTTCCGAACAGGCCAGCGATTTCGTTGTCGTCGCGCCCAACTCCGCGCAACTTGGAAAGCACAGAATAGCATTCATGTTCGCTCATTCCCCGAAGTGACAAGAGCAAAACCAGAGGTGCAGCGGACTCTGAGTCTATCATGTGCAAAATGGTGTCGTAGGAAAGTTGAAATTCACGGGACATTTCTGCGACAAAAAGATGCGGCCCCGCCAAACACGGGTCGTGCAGCGCATTTTGATACTCGTTGCCAATGGCGAACAAAAGCTTTTGCGCCGAAACACTCATGTTATTCGTCGCTATCTGTTTGGCCAAAAATGTCTGCACCGAAATTTCCGGCCTGGTGTCGGCAGTTGCACTAATTTCATGGATTGCATCGGAAACCAGCCCTGCCATTTCCGATAAAGTTTCAGGATCAAGTTGCGCGTATAATGAACGGCTTGGAACCAAGGTAGAGTGTTCAACGGCCAAAAGCTGGCGTGCCAATTGCGCGACTGCTTTATTATCATGGCCGAGCAGTTTGCTAGGCAGATAGGCAAGTTTTAAACCGGGATTACCATTCAACAAGCGACTCTCTAGACGCCGCTCGGCAACGCGTGCGAGGGCAAAACCCATCAACTTGGGTGAACCGAGTGCATTGCTTTTTGACAGATGCGCCCAAGTAATCGCGTAGCTGCTTTGGCCATGTTCGCCTTGCAAAGCATTTTCCAGGCTTAGGACCAGATCATGCAGCGTTGCGCCCACGGCTGCTTGTAATTCTTCCGTGGGAACCCGCCGTCCCTTTGGAAAAAGCACAGCCGCCAAGTCCTCGCACACGCCAAAGCTATTGCGAGCTTCCGCCGATGCTGCGGCAATCAACCGAGGAGAGTCCTCAACACCCAATATTTATGTCCATGTTTATAGCTTTTCAGCCAGAAGGCATAGCATTTTTGGGGTTAATTTGCCTTTAAGAATGAATGGACTTGTCGCGCAAAAAGTACAGCAGATTGACAATCTGGCACAGGATCAGAATTTTAATGACAATGGGCAAAAGCCCGAAAAACGCCCCCGTGAATAGAGCCAGTGCAGACGTTAACGGTGAAATCCAACCCCTCGGATGCACGCGCATGGTGATCAAATGCAATGCCGCAAATGCACTTGTCAGATAAAGGGCCTCAAAGGGCTCTCGAAAAATACTGAACAGCGAGATACCAAGCGCCAAAACCACCGCTGCCCAGCCCGCCATTTGAACCGGATCGACGGAACGGGTGCGATATTCGGAAACGCGCACAAACCGTCTGATATCGGCAGATATTATAGCTATGACCGCAAGAAGCGAAGCCGCTACTGGCTGCCCCATAAATGCCAGGATCAAACTTAAAATCGAAAAAAGCGGAAATGACCAGTTGGCCAAATTCAAAGCGGCAGGGCTATGCCAAGCAAATTTTGCAACGCGCAAAGATATCGACTTGAAGAATTGTCCCTCAAGAAAGCCAATGGGTACAAATGAATTGTCAAAGAACTGGCCGTAATCGTCGTGCTTTGCCAAATGCACGATTTTCGAGGCGATCACATCGGATTGCCGAATCCTTAGCATTTTTGGATTTGACTGAAGCGATTGCCGCAACAGAGAAGATCCTAAATCCCAATCCTCGGGCAGATCACTTGTGGATTTGAATATGTCATAATCCAACAGCGCCATTCCGGCCCAGCGATTGTTCAAATCGATCCGTTCAAACGCGCCGTTTTCCGCTTGTTCTTCTACCGTAGCGAGTAACGGGTTTTCCGAAGTTGCGATCTGGCGAATGATGGCAGGTTCAAACCAGATTTCGGCTTGAGCCACCAAATATTTTGAAGCACTGGCAGATTTGGTCAAAATCTCGTTCGGCGAACGAACAATATCGACATGAATTTCCCGATTGCCCAGTTCATCAATCAATGCGAGCAAGCTACCGGAAACAGCCTCAACAGAAAGCATGATCTGCTCCGCACCCACCGAACGATAATGCATAATCTGGTGAAACAGCAATGATTTGCCGCAATGATGGTTAGCCAATAGCCTTGCCGCAGCATCCGTTTCACCCGGCAAACATAAAAGGAGTGGTGGGAATTTCGGTTGTGATTGCTCGATAAGCTTCGCTTGGCCCATATCGACTCGATAGGTACGCGACCCAGAATTGCCAAGCGGAAATGACTATTGCTGAAAAACGTTCAGCAGATACACTCAAGAACTGCGGATGCGCTCTATGGCTTGACCAAGTTTTCGTAAGACAACCGGATCGCCGGGAGCACCTTCAATGGCTGCTTCAGCAAGTTCGATAAGTTCACTTGAGCCAAAGCTTGCCGCCACGCCTTTAAGGCGCAAGGCACTATATTCCCAATTGGCGTCACAACGCGACCGGGCCATCAAACTCAATTGCCTTTCCGCACTCTCGACAAAGGCAAGGCGCAGTTCCGAGGCCAATACGACATCGTCCCCAGCGGCTGCATTCAATGCAGAGTTAAAGGCTCCATAATCCATCGACATACCAACCATCATATTGGCTTAATGTTAACTTTACGTTTCCCTGTGGAAAAAATATGGTAAACAGCGCAGATGAGCGCAAAGTCCAAAATATTTGAAATTAGCCGAAAGCTGCCGGAATTGGTGGATTTGCAGGCTGTTCCGCTGCCAAATACCGCCGACGAAGCGGGATTTTTAGAGGAAGCTTCCTGACGCAATTTCGGAAGAAACTGGCGCAGAATTCGAATATGAAAGCGATGAGGAATATTGGGAAGACCATGATAGCGGCGCACGATCTTGGCTTGCTATTGGATTGATAGCGGCGACGATCCTGATCATTATGGGCTGGAGCGCCTATTTTGGCTGGGCCAACTGGGCAGAGATTTAAGCAATCCCAACAGCATCACGTATTACGAATTTGATAGGTTCATGGGCCATTCCGATGGCGTTGCTTGCGGTTATTTGGCTGCTCGTGATGCGAAACAGTCGCGCCGAATCTTTGCGATTTGCCGACGTCGGCAATGCGTTGCGAAAAGAAAGTTTAGCGCTTGAAGGGCGGATGCAGTCGATAAATGGAGAGATTGCATTGGCACGTTCCTTTCTGGCCGAAAATGCCAGAGAATTGGATTCCGTGGGTCGTCATTCGGCGCAACGGCTAACCGAAGCGGCCCAACAGTTAGGAACAGCCCTCGCCGATGCGGACGAAAAAGCGAATATATTGGCACAAGTCAGCAACGCTGCCGTTTCCAATTTAGAGCAGTTGCGGAACCATTTACCCGTCGTCACTAGTGCCGCAAAAGATGTGACCAACCAAATCGGCAATGCCGGCCGGATAGCCCAATCGCAAATCGAAACCTTGGTTCCCGCTCTTAAACTGATGGATGAAACTGCTGGCGAAGCGAATATTCAGCTTTCAGCCTTGGCGGAAAAAACGGCGGCGACATCGCAACTGCTGGAAAATCATGCCTCCCGGTCTGCCGATTCTTTACAGCAGGCAACGTCCACGGCAGAAAAGCAAGCTACGGAAATTCAAGAAAGATTATCAGCATTGAGTTCAAGCATATCGCACGAAATGGCGATGAGTGGCGACAAGCTGACTGAAAGAATTGCACAACATGGCGAAAACCTGACGAGCCTGTTCTATACCGTCCAATCAGAACTGGATCAAAAGGCCGAGGCCAGCAGCGCCTTGCTATCCGGGAGATTGGGCGAGTTGCAGCGATCAATTGCCGGAACAGGCGAAATTGCCACTCAATATAACGCACAAGTCGATAGCATCATTACAAAGCTTGATGGTGCCATGGATCGCAGCCACGAACGCATTGCTTCGTTCGACAAGGACGCAACGGTACGTGTCGCCCAATTGGCGTTCGCGATTAATGCACTCGCCGAAAGCAGCGAGAAATTGGGTCAAGGTCTTGAAGCGAATGAAGCGCAAGCCAATTCGGTTCTCCATGGCTCGGAAAAATTGTTGCTCGCCTTGGACACGGCTTCACGCGAGCTGGATGATAGCCTTCCGGCTGCGTTTGTCCGGCTTGAAGAACGTTTTTCAGCCACCCAGTCTGCATTCAGCCGCCTTTTGACCGATTCAAAGGCAATCGAAGATCGCACCAACAGCCTTTGCCAACAGCTAAGTTCTCTCGAAACCTTGCTGACGAAGCAAAAATCAAATTTTGACAATTTGGTGGATGGCAATGATGGGAGGCTGAATACGCATCGTCAGCAAATTGAAGAAATGGCTTCGGCGCTTGCCTCCACCCGCTCGATGATCGCAGACATTTCTATTAATGCGAGCGAAAGTGTATCCGGGGCTTTGCAAAGCATTAGGACGACGACTTCGGAAGTTGCCAGCTCAACGAGAGAAATCTTGGAAAGCGAACTCGGCTCGATTGCCGAAACATTATCAGAACAAAATCATATGCTTTTGAGACATGCGGTTGATGACCAATTATCCCGCATAAATAGCGAAATGCAGGGCGCAATCGAGCGCAATTTGGCATTATCAGCAGCGGCATCGCAACAGATTACTCAGCAATTGACGCAGTTAGACGAATTGACGACCAATCTGGAATCGCGTGTCGGAGAGGCGCAAGCGCAATTTAACGGGATCGATAACGAAGGTTTCGCGCGCCGTATGGCGTTACTAACGGAATCGCTGAATTCGGCCGCCATCGATGTCGCAAAAATTCTGTCCAACGATGTGACGGACACCGCTTGGGCTGCCTATCTAAAGGGTGATCGCGGGGTCTTTACCCGCCGTGCTGTTAAGCTCCTCGATGGCAACGAAAGCAAGATTGTCGCGAGCTATTACGACGAAGACATCGAATTCCGCGAACATGTGAACCGCTACATCCACGATTTCGAGACGATGATGCGCGTTTTGCTGACCACGCGCGATGGCAATGCCGTGGGCGTCACGTTGCTGTCGTCCGACGTTGGCAAGCTTTACGTCGCCCTGGCGCAGGCGATAGACCGGCTGCGCGATTGATCGTCGCTATCTGGGCACGTTGATCAGAAAATCAAAGCTGTGGCGGTCGATCCAGCCATAGACATAATTGGCATAATACAGCCCGAACAACGAAGCCGACAGGATGGTCGTTCGCAGGACGATTATTCCGGGCCGAAAATTGCCGGGCGCGCTATCGGCTTGTCCCGGTACCTTTTCCAAACCCAGTTCCTCATGCGTACTGATGCCAAAGGGCAGCACCACAAACGCGCTCAGCACCCAGAACAGCGCATAAATGGCAACGATCGACGTCCAGCTCATGCCGTCTCCACAATCAATACATCAACGATCGGCTTTTTGCCAGTCCAGCTTGTGGCGACGCGGCGCACGGCAAGGCGAACATCTTCGCGCAATTTTTCCATGTCTCCTTTGCGGTTCTTGACCGCTTTGATCGCGGCTTCGCTGGCTTCGTCGAGGAATTCCTCGACGCTCATCCTCAATCGGAACGCCATGCATGCGGAAAACCGGATCGCCGAGCAGACTTGTCGTTGCCATCAAGCGCGATGGCTACGCTGATCAGGCCGTACCAGGACAGGCGGCGGCGCTGATTGATCGTGTCGCCATCGGCGGGAATGATGACGTCGCCATCAAGGATCAGCCGTCCGGTGCGTTCCTCGCCCATTTTCACCGGGCCGTTGGGGGCGAGGCGGATGACATCGCCGTTCGATTGCACAATCGCTTTGGAATGCCTTCGGCCAATCCAAAGCGTGCTTGTTCGGCCATATGCCGCCGTTCGCCATGAACGGGGATCAGCATTTGCGGACGGATCCAGTCATAAAGTGCCGCCAGCTCTGGCCGCCCCGGATGGCCGGACACATGCACATGCGCCTGTTTTTCGGTAACGGTCAGGATGTTTCGCCGCGCCAGCTGGTTCATGATCACGCCAATGGCGACTTCGTTCCCCGGTATCTGTTTGGACGAGAAGATAACGGTGTCGCCTTCCTCCAGCTTAACCGGATGGTTGCCCGCGGCGATCCGTGCGAGCGCTGCTCGCGCTTCGCCCTGCCCGCCGGTGGCGACCACCATCACTTGGTTGCGCGGCAAGGCCATCGACCGCTTCCATATCGATCATATTCGGGCAGGTTTTTCAAATAGCCGGTCGACTGCGATGCCTCGATAATCCGGTGCAGCGAGCGCCCGGCAAAGCACAGCTTGCGCCCGCAGCCTTTGCCACATTGGCCAGCGTCTGCAACCGCGCCGCATTGGAGGCAAAGGTGGTGACCACCACCCTGCCCCGCGCCTCGTTTACCGATTTCAACAGGTCGGCATAAACGCTGCCTTCGCTGCCGCTGTCGTCATTGTTAAAGGCATTGGTCGAATCGCACACCAGCGCCAGCACGCCTTCATCGCCAACTTTGGTCAGTTGCTCCTCGGTCGAGGGCTGGCCGATTACCGGTTGCTCGTCGAGCTTCCAATCGCCGGTATGGAAAATCCGGCCATAGGGCGTGTCGATAACACAGGCGCTCATTTCCAAAATCGAATGCGCGAGCGGCATCAACTGAAACGCAAACGGCCCCAGCTCAAACGAAGCCCCCATCGGGATCACGTTCAGTTCCACTTCATCAAGCAATCCCTTGCTCTTCCAGTTTGCCCCTGATCAGCGCCGCCGTGAACGGTGTCGCATAAAGCGGCACGCCCAGATCGGCCGCCAGATAGGGCACGGCACCAATATGGTCTTCATGCCCGTGGGTAAGCACAATGCCGAGCAAATCTTTGCGCCGTTCCTCGATAAATTCCAGATCGGGCAAAATCAAATCTGTCCCGGGATAATCGGCATTGCCAAAGGTGATCCCCAGATCGACCATCACCCATTTGCCCTGACAGCCATAAAGATTGACGTTCATGCCGATTTCGTCCGACCCGCCAAGTGCGAGGAACAGCAATTCTTTGCCGGGTTTTGTCATTCTGTAATATCTCGATTCTGGTAAAGCTGCGCGATCCCGCGCAGGGTGAGGTCGGGTTCGACCATATCAAACAAATGGCTATGTTGTTGAAAAAGAGCAGCAAGGCCGCCCGTGGCGATAACTTTGGTGGGCTTGCCTATCTCCGCTTTCATGCGCGTGATCAATCCCTCAATCATCGCGACATAGCCCCAATAAATGCCGATCTGCATCTGGCTGACGGTGTCTTTGCCGATCACGCTGTCGTTGGGCGGTGGCTCCATGGCGATCCGGGGCAACATGGCCGCGGCATTATAGAGCGCATCAAGCGAGAGGTTAATCCCCGGCGCAATGCTCCCGCCCAGATAGGAGCCATCTGTGCCGATATGATCAAAGGTCGTGGCGGTACCAAAGCTGATGACGATCTTTTCGGACTGGCTGAAGCGCTTGCGCGGCAATGGCATTGACTGCGCGGTCGGCTCCCAATGCGCGCGGTTCATCGACTTTCAGTGCGATGCCCCATTCAATGGGCGCGCGTCCGGCGATCAAGCGCGGTTCACGCCAAAATATTTCTCTGCCAGCAAGTTGCAGATTGTGCAGCGCACGCGGAACGACTGTGGCGATCACCACCGCCTTCACGTCGCTGCGTTCATAGCCGTTCATCCGCAGCAACTGATGCAGCCAGACGGCATATTCGTCCGCCGTCCGCCGGGTGTCCGTCGCGATCCGCCAGCGCTGCACGATCGCGCCCGTATCGTCCACGAGCGCGAATTTGACATTGGTGTTGCCGTTATCAATGGCGAGCAGCATCGGTTCCTGCCCCAGATCAAATCAGAAAAATATCAGCGGCGTGAATGGCACGAATATCGCCATTCGCCAAGCGAAGCTGCAACGCACCATCTTCGGCCAGCCCTGCATACAGCCCTTCGAGCACGTTGCCATCGGGAAGCTTGACCGACAGCGCCTTACCACTGGCGTGCGCCGAGGCATCCCAGTTACGCAAGACACTGGCGAGTTCAACGGTGCGCCAGCGATGGAGCCAATTCGCGAAACACTCCGCCAGCACTTCAACCACTGCCTGCGGAGGCGGCGGGTTTGCGCCCATTGCGGCCAAATCGGTCGCGGGTCGGTCAAGCAGGACAGGGTGCGAACGCAGATTCATCCCGAAACCCGCGACGACACAGTCTCCTGTCCGTTCGAGCAAGATACCGCACAGCTTCGCCCCGCTGGCAGCCAATATGTCGTTGGGCCATTTCAACTGCAAGGCAACTTCTGGAGCGATGGCGTTGATCGCATCCCGCGCCGCAAGCCCCGCCACAAAGGCAAGCGTCGATGCCGGCGGGTCATTGGCGTTGATGCGAACTATCGTGCTGGCAAACAGATTGCCCGCCGGACTGTCCCAAGTTCGTCCCATCCGTCCGCGCCCATCATCTTGCGCGTCGGCGCGGAGCCACAGCCCTTCGGGCGCACCTTCGCGGGCGCGCAGAAGCAAATCGGCATTGGTCGATCCGGTAAGCGCGACCTCTTCGAATAGCGCGGTCAGAACAGCGCCTTTGCCGCTTGTGTGGTGATGGCGGTGATCACGGGAATGGCGAAATAGCCCAAAGGTGAAACGGCCACTGCAAGCGCTCCGCCGATCCACGGCAAGGCGCTATCATCAGGCTCGGCAATCGCATCATTGCCTTCATCAAAATACATCGTCTTGATGACTTTGAGATAATAAAAGGCTCCGATCACCGATGCCGCGACACCGATGATCGCCAGCGGAAACAGCCCTGCGGCCACCGCTGCGTTAAACACCACCAGCTTACCCCAGAAACCAAACAGCGGCGGAATGCCGGCGAGGCTGAACATGAAAATCGCGAAAACCGCTGCCAATATGGGGCGGGATTTTGACAGGCCTGCGATGTCGGCAAAGCCCTCTTTGGTTTCGCCATCGCGGCCGTTCAATTGCATCAGGCAGATAAAGCTGCCCAACGTCATCGCCACATAAATCGCAAGATAGATAAGCGTTGCCGCAATGCCCTGCTGCGTTCCCGCAGCCAAGCCGATCAACAGAAAGCCGATGTTGTTGATCGAGCTATAGGCGAGCAGGCGCTTTGAGGTTTTGCTGCCCGATGGCTCCGACCGCGCCGATGATGATCGACATCAGCGCGACGACGATCATGATCTGCTGCCATGCCTGCACCTGATTGCCAAAGGCTTCGATGGTAATGCGGATCAGCAGTGCGGTTGCCGCAACCTTGGGCGCGCTGGCAAAGAACGCCGTGACCGGGGTTGGCGCGCCTTCGTAAACGTCGGGCGTCCACATGTGGAATGGTGCGGCGCTGATCTTGAAGGCCAGTCCCGACAGCACAAAGACCAAGCCAAGGAGCAGCCCCATGCTGATCTCGCCCGCCATCGCTTTGCCAATGGCATCAAAACCGGTTGTGCCGGTGAAGCCATAAAGCAGCGACATGCCGTAAAGCAAAATCCCGCTGGCGAGCGCACCGAGGACGAAATATTTAAGCCCCGCCTCTGCCGAACGCCCGTCATTGCGCGCAAAGCTTGCCAGCACATAAGCGGCAAGGCTGTTCAATTCGAGGCCGACATACAGCGTGAGCAAATCGGTTGCCGACACCATCACGCTCATACCGACTGCGGCGAGCACGATCAGCACCGGATATTCGGCGCGCATCGCGCCCATTTTCTCGAGCGCCTTGGGCGCGATCATCAATGCGATTGCCGCCGCAAAATAGATCAAGATTTTGGCAAAATTGCTGAAAGCATCGTTGCGGAACAATCCGTCAAAGGCAAATGCCGTCGGTGCCCGCACAAAAAGCCGCTGCCGCATAGACGCCTGCGCCGACGAGGGCCGCCACCGCCAAAATGCTGACCAGACGCCCGTCTTCGCTGCGCCAAGCCGCGATCAAAAGCAGGACTAAGCTCGAAAAGCTGAGGATCAGCTCTGGCTTCACCAACGCAAGGGACGTTGCGTAATCCATCAGTGGTGGCTCCCCTCGGCCTTGGCTTCAGTCTTATTCTCGTGTTCGCCACCATGACCGGATTTCACCCGATATTTGGCGGTGGTTTTGTCTTTTTCGTTCAGCGCACTGTCCCCTGAAGGAGCAGCCCGTTCGACCCGCGCAACGATTGTTGCGACGTCGCGGCGGATCGGGGCAAGGAAGCTTTCGGGATATATCCCCATCCACAACACAACAGCGGCAATCGGTGCGAGCAGCCACATTTCGCGGCCATCCAGATCGCTCATCGCGGCGGCATCGGCATTATCCTGTGTGCCAAAGGCAACGCGGCGGTAAAGATACAGCATATAGCCCGCACCCAGGATGATCCCTGTGGTCGCAATCAGCGTCGCCCATGTCGAAACCTTATAGGCGCCGGCAAGCGAAAGAAATTCACCGACAAAGCCGCTGGTTCCGGGCAAGCCCACGCTCGCCATCGTGAACAGCATGAAGAGCAGCGCATATTTGGGCATGTTGATCGAAAGCCCGCCATAGCGGCTAATCTCGCGGGTATGCAGCCGATCATAAATCACGCCGACGCACAGGAACAGCGCGCCCGATACCAGACCGTGGCTGAGCATCACGATGATCGCGCCCTCAATTCCCTGCTGGTTGAACGTAAACAGCCCCACGGTCACAATCGCCATATGCGCGACCGATGAATAGGCGATCAGCTTTTTCATGTCGTCTTGCACCAGCGCAACCAGCGAGGTGTAAACCACCGCCACCATCGACAGGCCAAGGATCAACCAGATCAACTGCGCCGAAGCCTCCGGAAACATCGGCAATGAAAAGCGCAGGAAACCATAGCCGCCCATTTTCAACAGCACGCCCGCAAGGATCACCGAACCCGCTGTTGGTGCCTGAACGTGCGCGTCGGGCAGCCAGGTATGCACCGGCCACATCGGCATCTTCACGGCAAAGCTTGCAAAGAATGCGAGCCACAGGATCGTCTGCGCCTGCACCGGGAAATCATAAACCAGCAGGTCGGGGATATAGGCCGTGCCTGCCTTCTGGATCATCCACAGCATCGCGAGCAGCATGAACACCGAGCCGAGCAAGCGTATAGAGGAAGAATTTATAGCTCGCGTATATCCGGTCTTTCCCGCCCCAGATGCCGATGATCAGATACATCGGGATCAGGCCTGCCTCGAACAGGATGTAGAACAGCAGCATATCCTGCGCCACGAACACGCCGATCATCAGCATTTCCATGATCAGAAACGCCGCCATATACAGGCCGACGCGCTCTTTAATCGCATGCCAGCTTGCGCCGATGCAAATCGGCATCAGGAACACCGTCAGCATGATCAGCATCAGCGCAATGCCGTCTATGCCAAGCCGCCAGCCAATGGGGCCGAAAAGCTGCGCGGCTTCGGTAAACTGCCACTGCGCGCCGCCTACATCATAGCTGGCCCAAAGCCATCGCACCCAAAAGCAACGTGAACAACGTTGTGGTGAGCGCAATCACCCGCGCCAATTGCGGGCGCGCAAACAGGCACAGGAGCGCGCCCAACAAAGGCACGGCGAGCATTGTCGAAAGGATAGGAAAATCTGCGGCGTTCATCGGCTTGCTACCATCATCCAGCTGATCAGGCCGACAAGGCCCAGCAGCATCACCAGCGCGTAAGTATAAAGATATCCAGACTGCATCCGCACCGCCATCCGGCTGCTAAACGCGACCACCGCCGCCGAGCCATTGGGGCCGAAACGGTCAATCAATCCAACATCGCCCTGTTTCCAGAACAGGCGGCCCAGCCAGAAGGCGGGACGCACGAAGATCAGGTTATACAGCTCGTCAAAATACCATTTGTTGTAGAAGAATTTATACAGCGGCGCGAAATTCCGCGCGACTGCGGCGGGCGCAGTTTCGGAACGGATATACATGCTCCACGCCACGAACAGCCCGGTGAGCATCGCGGCGGTGGAGGCCAGCTTCACCCACATCGGAACCTCGTGCATCGCGTGCATCAAATGTTCGTTGAAATAGAGCGTGCTGTTTGCCCAGAATGCCTTGCCGGTCTCCGCCTCGATAAAGCCGCCGTGGAACAGGAAACCGGCAAAGACCGCACCCAGCGTCAAAACACCTAGAGGCACGAGCATCGTCCAAGGGCTTTCATGCGGGTGATAGCCGCCGGTCGCATCCGCCGCTGTCTCGGGCGTTTTGTGAACGCTGTGCTGGATATGCTCGCTTTGAATCCAGCGCGGTTTGCCAAAGAAGGTGAGGAAAATCAGCCGCCAGCTATAGAAACTGGTCAGCAATGCCGCGAGCACGCCGATGAAGAAGGCATAGCCGCCCCATGGCGCAGACGACGCATAGGCCGCCTCGATAATCGCGTCCTTTGAATAGAAGCCGGCAAAGCCGCCCAATCCGACGATCCCGACCCCGGTAATCGCCAACGTCCCCGCCATCATCGCCCAAAAGGTGAGCGGGATGTGTTTCCGCAACGCCCCATAATAACGCATATCCTGTTCATGGTGCATCGCGTGGATCACGCTGCCTGCGCCGAGGAACAGCAGCGCCTTAAAAAAGGCGTGCGTGAACAGATGGAACATCGCGGCTCCATATGCGCCCGTGCCCGCAGCAAAGAACATATAGCCCAGTTGCGAACAGGTGGAATAAGCGATCACGCGCTTGATGTCGTTCTGCAACAAGGCCGACGGTTGCCGCAAAAATCGCGGTGGTCGCGCCGACAATGGTCACCATATTGAGCGCAAACTGGCTGGTTTCAAACAAAGGCGACAGGCGGCAAACCATGAACACGCCTGCGGTCACCATCGTTGCCGCATGGATCAACGCGGAGACGGGCGTCGGCCCCTCCATCGCATCGGGCAGCCAAGTGTGCAGGCCCAATTGCGCCGACTTGCCCATCGCGCCAATGAACAGCAAGACGCAAAGCAGGCTCATCAGGTCAACACGGTAGCCAAGGAAACCAACGCTCGATCCCACATGATTGGGCGCGGCGGCCAGGATTTCGGGGATCGACACAGTGCCGAACACCAGAAAGATGCCGAAAATCCCCAGCATGAAGCCAAGGTCACCCACACGGTT
The DNA here is from genome assembly GCA_963732535.1 of uncultured Alphaproteobacteria bacterium. Taxonomy (GTDB): domain Bacteria; phylum Pseudomonadota; class Alphaproteobacteria; order Sphingomonadales; family Sphingomonadaceae; genus Sphingorhabdus_B. The sequence continues at coordinate 46,036 of CAVSZW010000011.1, forward strand.
GACGACAAAAGCCTTGATCGCGGCGGCATTGGCGCTGGGCTTTTTATACCAGAAACCGATCAGCAGATAGGACGCAAGGCCCACGCCTTCCCAACCAAAGAACATCTGGACAAGGTTATTGGCGGTCACCAGCATCAGCATCGCAAAGGTGAACAGCGACAGATAGGCAAAGAAGCGCGGCTGATCCGGGTCTTCCTCCATATAGCCCCAGCTATACAGATGGACGAGCGACGACACGGTGGTGATCACCACCAGCATAACCGCTGTCAGCGCATCGACACGCAGTTCCCAATCGAATTTCAGGCTACCCGACGATACCCATTGCAGAACAGGATCAACATAGGATTTTTCAGCCCCGGTCAGAAAACCTAGAAATATCGGCCAGCTAAGCGCACAGGCCAAAAACAGCCCGGCGGTGGTGATGCCCTTAGCCGCTGTCTTGCCGATGAAGCGTCTGCCCCAGCCCTGCGATCAGGGCGGCGAGCAACGGCGCAAAAACGATGATCTGGATTGAACTCACGCAGCCGCACCTTTAAAAAGCATAGAAACAAAGCTTACGCAGCTAGCCTCCGCGTCTCCGCGTCTCCGCGTGAACAGAATTTTTGACTCACGCGGAGGCGCGGAGGCGCGGAGAAAGAAAGAGGAGAGCATATTACCCCTTCATCCGGTTGACATCGTCAACAGCAATGGTGCCGCGACCACGGAAATAAATGACCAAAATGGCAAGCCCGATCGCCGCCTCGCCCGCAGCCACGGTCAGCACGAACATCGCAAAAATCTGCCCCGTCAGATCGCCCAGAAAGGCGCTGAACGCGACCAGATTGATGTTCACCGAAAGCAGGATCAGCTCAATCGCCATCAGGATGATGATCACATTTTTCCGGTTCAGGAAAATGCCGAGCACTCCCATGACAAACAGGATGCGAGCTGACCACCAGATAATGTTCAATACCGATCATGCCGCGCTCTCCGTTCCAAAGGAACCGTCACCCCCGCGAAGGCGGGGGTCGCAGTCGGTTTAATCTGCGCCTCGTTGATTAAGGCCTCCTGCGGCCCCTGCCTGCGCAGGGGCGACGTGTTTGTATTTCAACCATCACAACTCCACCCCCTGCCCGACGGGCTGGTTCACATTGCGCACCGCATCCTGCGGCCGCCGCTGGTTTTGCTGCGAGATATTCTGCGGCCGCGTGCCGGTGCGTTTCCGATGCGTCAGCACAATCGCGCCGATCATCGCCACCAGCAGGATCAGGCCTGCCGTTTCAAACAGGAAGACATATTTGGTATAGAGCAACGCGCCGATGGCCTCGATATTGGGCGCTCCGGCAGCAATCGTCGCCTCCGCCGCATCGGGCGCACCGAGCTTTACCGCTCCTGCACGATAAGCCCCGATGCCAAGCACCAGTTCGCTCACCAACACGATGGCCAGCAACACGCCCAACGGCAAATTCTTGGCAAAGCCCGCGCGCAATTCCGCAAAATCAATGTCGAGCATCATCACGACAAACAGGAACAACACCGCAACCGCGCCGACATAGACGATCACCAGCAACATCGCGATAAACTCTGCGCCGACCAGGACCATCAGGCCAGCGGCGTTGAAAAAGGCGACGATCAGCCACAGCACGCTGTGCACCGGATTGCGCGCAAAAATCACCATGGCGGCGGACGCGATCAATAACGAAGCGAACAGATAAAAGCTGACGACCTGAATCACACGCAACCTCCCTCTGCGGTCTCTGCTAACTCCGCGCCCTCTGCGCGAAACAAAAACGTCGAAGTTTCGCGCAGAGCCCGCAGAGGAAAGCAGAGACCGCAGAGAAGAAATGATTTTTGAATCATGCGCCGCCCCCTAACGATACGGCGCATCGGCGGCAAGGTTCGCGGCAATCGCGCGCTCCCATTTGTCGCCGTTGGAAAGCAGCTTGTTCTTGTCATAGAGCAGCTCCTCTCGCGTTTCGGTGGCATATTCGAAATTCGGCCCCTCGACGATGGCATCGACCGGGCAAGCTTCCTGGCAAAAACCGCAGTAAATGCACTTGGTCATGTCGATGTCATAACGCGTCGTGCGGCGGCTGCCATCGTCACGCGGTTCAGCCTCAATGGTGATCGCCTGCGCCGGACACACCGCCTCGCACAGCTTGCACGCGATGCAGCGTTCCTCGCCATTGGCATAGCGGCGCAGCGCATGTTCGCCGCGAAAACGCGGAGACAGCGGGTTCTTTTCAAACGGATAGTTGATCGTCGCCTTTGGCTTAAAGAAATATTGCAAGGTCAGCCAATGCGCCTTGACGAATTCCCACAGGGTGAAGGATTTGATGAGATGGGCGATGGTGGTCATGGTCTTGGCCTTCAATTCTTCGATTGGCTTGCAACTGGCGGACATTGCAATTCCAGTATAATTCTTGTCGGTGTCGCTGCATCGAAATGTCGCAAACGTCACGATCCTAGCGTTCTCGATTGCATCATGCAACTTTACTATCTCTGAGCTGTCGCACATGCCGTTACATCTTTTCAACTGATTATCGATCTCAATCGGCAGGTCGTCTGCCGGATCAATTGATTTGCATGAGCATGCGTAATCCAACGAGTCCGCAAGTGATTCAAATTCGAACTTTCGTCCGACGTCCGACATCTGTATACAGATTTATGAGTATCGTTTCGCACAATCTTCAAGCTGTAATGCAAGCGCTTGCTTAGCAGCATACAATTGGCAATACGAATCATCCGAAATGCCCCTTCCACATCAAATACCCACTCACCAAACACACCCAGAACAGCGAGATCGGCAGGAACACTTTCCAGCCCAGACGCATCAGCTGGTCATAGCGGTAACGCGGCACGGTGGCCTTTACCCAGCTGAAGATGAAGAAGAAGAACAGGATTTTGGCGAACAGCCAGATGATGCCCGGCACATAATATAGCGGTGCCCAATCGACCGGCGGCAGATAGCCGCCCCAAAACAGCACCGCGTTCAGCGTGCACATCAGCAGCACATTGGCATATTCGCCGAGCCAGAACAGCGCGAAGCTCATCGAGCTATATTCGGTCTGATACCCCGCGACCAACTCGCTTTCCGCCTCGGTCAAATCGAACGGCGCGCGCGCGGTTTCGGCCATTGACGAGATCAGGAACAGCACCGCGATGGGGAACAATAACGGGTTCAGGCCAAAGGCGTTGATAAGCCCGAAAATATGCCCCTTTTGCGCCTCAACAATGCCGAGCATGTTGAAGGTCTTGGCCCACAGCACCACCGAAATCAGGATGAAGCCAATCGAGACTTCATACGAAATCATCTGCGCGGCGGCGCGCATCGCGGAGAAGAACGGATATTTGGAGTTCGACGCCCAACCCGAAATCACCACGCCATAAACGCCCAGCGAACTGATCGCGAGGATATACAACAGCCCGACATTGATATCCGCCAACACCGCGCCCGAATTAAACGGGATCACCGCCCATGCCATCAACGCGACGGTAAAGGTGATGATCGGCGCGATCAGGAACAGGCCGCGGTTGGAGGCGGACGGGATGATGGTTTCTTGCAAGAAGACCTTCAGACCATCGGCGAAGCTTTGCAGCAAACCAAAGGGGCCAACAACATTCGGCCCACGGCGCAAAGCCATCGCCGCCCAGATTTTGCGGTCGGCATAGATGATCATGGCGACCGACAGCATCAGCGGCAGAGCGATCAGCAGGATGCCCGCAATGGTGGCGAGGAACCATGCCCATTCATAGGACATGCCGAGGGATTGGAAGAACGCGGTCATGCTGCTGCCCTCCTTGGGCGCGCCTATTCACGGTCCAGACAATCGCAGCGCCAGCAAAAGGCAAAACTGCGTTGTTCAGCGCTAGCGTCAAAACATTCATGAGAAAGGAAACGCGCGTCCTGTGGTCTGTGGAATCATTTTCGCCTCGAAAAATGAGTTCAAAATAAGAGGCTATCGTAATGACTGAACAATACTAAGCTGCAGCAAAACAAGGATTGGAGCGGCATTACGTCATCGAAGCGTGAAACAACTCCGCGAAAACGCTTGCGAAAAACTGCATCTGAAGACTTACTCATTCCGCCGCCTCCAGAAACTGCTCGCCATGCACCAGCTCACTCGAACAACGCTGCATCGTGGGCGACGCGCGGCAGATGGCGTTGGTTAGGTAGAAATCCTTGATCGGATAATCGGCGATTTTGCCGGATACAGCCGACGGCAATTTGGGTTCAGCCCAGCCATAATCGGCCAAGGCCTTCCTGCCCCAACGCAGGCACAGCCTTCGCCATTTCGGCGCGCAGCGCATCCAAGGTATCAAACGGCAAACGCTTGCCCAGCACATCGGAAAGCGCGCGGAAAATCGCCCAATCCTCGCGCGCATCGCCCGGCGGGAATACCGCGCGTTCGCCGCGCTGGACGCGGCCTTCGGTGTTCACATAGGTGCCCGATTTCTCGGTATAGGCGGCACCGGGCAGGATCACGTCGGCATGATGCGCGCCCTTATCCCCGTGATGGCCGACAAAGACTTTGAAGGTCTTGGCAAACAGGCCGTAATCCACCTCGTCCGCGCCCAGGAAAAACGCCAGCTTCGGCTTCTTCGCCGCCAGCGCCTTGACGCCGCCATCATGCGCGTAGCCGAGCATCAACCCGCCCATCCGCGCGGCGGAGAAATGCAGCGCGTTATAGCCGTTCCAACCTTCTCGGATCAGCTTGTATTTCTTCGCAAAGGCCAAAGTCGCGCCCTGCACGCCTTCATAGCGCAGCGCGCCGCCGCCAACGATAATCGCGGGGCGTTCGGCGGATTTCAGCGCATCGGCAAGCGCCTTGGGTGCCTTGGTCAGCGCGCTCAAATCATCGCCCAGCCATTCGACCTTATAGGTCAGGTCGATCACTGGCCCGATGGCAAACACCTTCGCCCCGCGTTTCCGCACGGCTTTCTGGATGCGCGTGTTGATCAGCGCCGCCTCGCGCCGAACATCGCTGCCGACGATCAGGATCACGTCGGCGTTTTCGATGCCCGCGATGGTGGTGTTGAAATTGAGCGCCGACAGCGAAGACGTGTCATAGGCAAGGCCCGTCTGACGCCCTTCGAGCATCGCGCTGCCCGCCAATTCGCGCGCGGCAAACATCGTTTCGCAATCGACATAGTCGCCCGCAATCACCGCCGCTTCGCCGGTCCATTGCGCTTTGATCGCGTCAAACGCTTCGGCCCAGCTTGCCGCGACCAATTTGCCGTCCTTGCGGACATAGGGCTTGTCGAGGCGGCTGTGCGTCAGGCCGTCGACCGCATGGCGGGTTTTATCGTGCGCCCATTCCTCGTTCACATCTTCGTTGATGCGCGGAACGGCGCGGAGAACCGCCCTGCCCCGAGCTGTCGAGCCGGATGTTGGTGCCAACCGCATCCATCACGTCGATGCTCGGGGTTTTCTTCAGTTCCCAAGGGCGCGCTTCAAACGCATAGGGTTTAGACGTCAACGCGCCCACAGGGCACAGGTCAACGACATTGCCCGACAATTCGCTGGTCACCGCGCGTTCCAGATAGCTGGTGATCTGCATATTCTCACCGCGCCCGATCGCGCCGATTTCCTCGATGCCGGCGACTTCCTCGGCAAAGCGGATGCAGCGGGTGCACTGGATGCAGCGGGTCATGACCGTCTTGACAATCGGCCCCATATATTTCTCGGTCACCGCGCGCTTATTCTCGTCATAACGCGATGCGCCGCGACCATAGGCCACGCATTGGTCCTGCAAATCGCACTCGCCGCCCTGATCGCAAATCGGGCAATCGAGCGGGTGGTTGATGAGCAGAAACTCCATCACCCCTTCACGCGCCTTTTTGACCATCGCGCTGTCGGTGCGGATAATCTGGCCTTCGGTGGCGGGCAGCGCACAGCTCGCCTGCGGCTTGGGCGGCCCGGGGGCAACCTCGACCAAACACATGCGGCAATTGCCCGCGATGGACAGCCGTTCATGATAGCAAAAACGCGGGATTTCCTTGCCCGCCAGCTCGCACGCCTGCAGGACGGTTGCGCCTGCGGGGACTTCGATTTCGAGGCCGTCTACGGTGACTTTAGGCATTAGCGACTCCGGAAGCGGTTGCCGTCAATCGGCTACGCCTGATCCGCATCAAAATCGCTGGCATTATATTGACTACGAGCGTGAGCAGAAACATCGTTCCGCCAGAATAATTGAGGCGGTGGATTATCGCGCAACCAGATAAAGTTCATCGCAATGCAAAGCGGAAGCGCACCCAGATATGTCCACAAGGCCCATTTCCGGTGCAGATAAAACCCGACTGCGCAGACAATCCCAACCACTGTAACCAGCAGCGCCTGAGCGTCCCACAATGCGCCCTTCGTCCCAAACTCGGTTATATTCGAATAGACTCCAGTCAGCCCAACATAAGTCAAACCAGATCGCAAGAGCGTACATGATCTTTGATTTCTTGATCATTCCGCCGCCTCCAGCATCTCGCCGCGCTCCGCAATCCGCCGCTCCATCTCTGGGCGGAAATGCTTGATCAGCCCCTGGATCGGCCACGCCGCTGCATCGCCGAGCGCGCAGATGGTGTGGCCTTCGACCTGTTTGGTGACTTCGTACAGCGTGTCGATGTCGCCGATTTCCGCGTCGCCGGTCCGCATTTTTTCCATCACGCGCCACATCCAGCCTGTGCCTTCGCGGCACGGCGTGCATTGGCCGCAGCTTTCGTGTTTGTAGAAATACGATCAACCGCGAAATGGCGCGGACGATGTCGGTGGATTTGTCCATCACGATCACGGCGGCGGTGCCAAGGCCGGAGCCGAGCGCTTTCAGCCCGTCAAAATCCATCGGCGCGTCCATGATCTGCGCGGCGGGAACCAGAGGCACCGACGATCCACCGGGGATCACCGCGAGCAGATTATCCCACCCGCCACGAATGCCGCCAGCGTGTTTTTCGATCAGTTCGCGAAACGGGATGCCCATCGCTTCCTCGACCACGCACGGCGTGTTCACATGGCCCGAAATCTGGAACAGCTTCGTGCCGACATTGCCCGGATTGCCGATGCCAGCAAACCATTCCGGCCCGCGCCGCAAGATCGTGGGCGTGACCGCAGATGCATCTCGACATTGTTCACTGTGGTCGGGCAGCCATAAAGCCCTGCTCCTGCCGGAAAAGGCGGTTTCAGGCGCGGTTGGCCTTTCTTGCCCTCCAGGCTTTCAAGCATCGCGGTTTCTTCGCCGCAGATATATGCGCCCGCGCCGCGATGGACGAAGACGTCAAAATCATAGCCCGATTTGCAGGCATTTTTGCCGATCAGGCCCGCTGCATAAGCCTCGGCAACTGCGGCCTCCAGCACCTTGGCTTCATAGATAAATTCGCCGCGAATGTAGATATAGGCCGCGCGCGCGCGCATCGCAAAGCCAGCGATCAGCGCGCCTTCGATCAGCTTGTGCGGATCGTGGCGGATGATCTCGCGGTCTTTGCAGCTGCCGGGTTCGGATTCATCGGCGTTGATGACAAGGAAATTGGGGCGTTCGGGCGACGGCGCCTTGGGCATGAAGCTCCACTTCATCCCCGTAGGGAAACCAGCCCCGCCGCGCCCGCGCAGGCCCGATGCCTTGATCTGGTCGATAATCGCATCATTGCCAATGGCGAGCAAAGCCTTGGTCTTATCCCAATCGCCGCGTTTCTGCGCAGCTTTCAGGTTCCACGGTTGAAAGCCATGGACGTTGGTGAAGATGCGGTCTTTGTCATGCGAGCATCATGCGGCATCCCTCGAGTCGTAAGCGGCCAACATGGCCACGTCGCATGAAGCGCCAGAGCGAGCATGTTATCGCAGAGGCGTCGCAGAGCATTACAGTACGAAGATGCTCTGTAGCCGTCTGCTTCCTCCGAAGCCTATGTGTGAAACAACCAATCGGTCAAGACCGCGATCAAGCGCGCAGTTGATCGAGTCCGACAATGCCATCACCAATCCCCCCGATAATCGCGTGTTGGTCGTTACCATTTCCTTCAAAGTCGTCGGCCCGCCTTCGGGGCAAGACGTCTGCCGCTCAATCTGAGGGCCGATTTTCACCGGCTTGTCATTGGCCAACGCCTCCAACAGCACGCTCATGCTGTCATAGGTAAGGTCTTCGAAATTATCGTCGTTGATCTGCACCATCGGCGCGTTGGCGCAGGCGCCCAGACATTCGACTTCGGTCAGGGTGAACAGCCCGTCAGGCGTCGTCCCGCCCTTTACCAGCCCGCGGTTCTTGCACGCCGCCATCACATCATCCGACCCGCGCAACATGCACGGCGTGGTGCCGCACACCTGCACATGGAACCGGCCAACGGGCGCGAGGTTATACATCGTATAGAAGGTCGCAACCTCATAAGCGCGCATATAGGGCATGCCGAGATAGGCCGCGACATATTCGATCACCGGCACGGGCAGCCAGCCCTGCGTCTTGGTCGCCTCGCCCACCTGACGCTGCGCCAGATCGAGCAGAGCCATCACGGCGGATTGTTGCCGCCCAGCGGGATAGCGCGCGACATACATCGCGGCGGTTTTCTTATTGGCGTGGCGTCCAAGCAAAATCGCCCCATTTCGCGCGGGTTTCGGCTTCGTCGGGGATATGGACTGCGTCAGCCATTATTTCGTTTCTACCAAACCAATGCGCGTTTCAATGCGTTCGACACGTTCGTTCAAACGATCAAGTCGCGCATTTACTCCAGATATGCCGATAATCGAATGGCCCATATGTTCTTCAACGAGGTCATGCGAATTTTGAGATCACGGACATCGAATTTGAGGTCCGATACGTCGGACTGGATCGATTGAAGCACCGAAAAGATTAGCTCGTTCGTTACCTTTTCTGTCATCGCACAAACTCCACACGTGAAACTTTGTCGCCTTCAAAACTATAGATGGACATCACTTCAAACGGCTCTGCGCTCGCCGAACGAAACACGCGTTCGTGCAGCGCGACATATCGCCGAGTTCAAAGCGGTCAGGATTTCGGCGCGGTTTTCGGGGAATTCGGCGAACATGGCGTTCAGCCCAGCCCGCGTGCCTTCCTTGCCCTCACGCACCACAGCGCCGCGATAGCTGGCTTCGCAGGCATCGTCAGTCATCAGCGCGACATAAGCGTCGGCATCCTGCGCGTTGTAATGCGCGATCATTTGGGTGGCGGTGGCGAGTTTTGTGCACATATTAGTAAGGCGAACTGACGGTTGCGGTAGTAATACGAGTTACTTAACCCTTTTTGACGTAGATAAGCATAGCGCTAGGTTGATCCTTTTGCTTTCGACCACGACACTTCCATTGGACGCCGTAATTGCCATCGGTGAGTTTATCCAAAATTAAAACTTTACAGCCTTTTGCGGATGCGATTGCGTTATCGAGATCAGGAAATTTTGGATGGTCAACCTGCCGATCCAATATGTTCTCTGGCAAAGCTTGGCCGGCAATAATCTGTTCAGTGACATCCTTCACAGCCCGCTCGTTAGAGACGGTCCCTGCTGCAATCAGAAAAAGGCACAGGATTGGAGCAAGAATAATTTTCACCGATCACACTCCCCAAACACAACGTCGATCGCGCCGATAATCGCGGTGGTATCCGCCAGCATATGCCCCCTGGACATGAACTCCATCGCTTGCAAATGCGAGAACGCAGTCGGGCGGATTTTGCAGCGATAGGGTTTGTTGCTGCCGTCCGCACACCAGATAGACGCCGAATTCGCCCTTGGGGCTTTCGGTGGCGACATAGACGGAGCCTGCAGGAACGTGGAAACCTTCGGTATACAGCTTAAAGTGATGGATCAGTGCTTCCATCGATTGCTTCATCTCGGCGCGTTTGGGCGGGGTGACTTTGCGGTCGTCGCTGCACACCGGGCCTTCGGGCATTTCGAGCAGGCACTGCTTCATGATCCGCATCGATTGGCGCACCTCTTCGCAGCGGACCATGAAGCGGTCATAGCAATCGCCCTTGGTGCCGACGGGAATGTCGAAATCCATCTTGGCATAGACGTCATAAGGCTGTGATTTGCGGATATCCCAAGGGATGCCGCTGCCCCGGATCATCGGGCCGGAAAAGCCCCATTTGATCGCGTCTTCCTTTGACTGACCACCGCAATATCGACATTGCGCTGTTTGAAAATGCGGTTGTCAACGACAAGGCTGAGCGCGTCTTCGAACAGTTTCGGCATCCGCACATCGAGCCAGTCGGCAATGTCGGTCAGCAGTTTTAGCGGCACATCCTGATGCACGCCGCCGGGGCGGAACCATGCCGCGTGCATCCGCGCGCCGGATGCGCGTTCAAAAAAGTTCAGGCAATCCTCGCGGATTTCAAACAGCCACAGGTTCGGCGTCATCGCGCCAACGTCCATAACGTGGCTGCCAAGGTTCAGCATATGGTTGCAGATGCGGGTCAGCTCGGCAAACAACACGCGCAGATATTGGCCGCGCAACGGCACTTCAAGGTCGAGCAGCTTCTCGATGGCAAGCACATAGCTGTGCTCCATCGCCAGCGGGCTGCAATAATCGAGCCGGTCGAAATAAGGCAGCGCCTGCAAATAGGTTTTATGCTCGATCAGCTTTTCGGTGCCGCGATGCAGCAGGCCGACATGCGGGTCGAGCCGTTCGATGATTTCGCCATCCAGCTCCATCACCAGACGCAAAACGCCATGCGCGGCGGGATGTTGAGGGCCGAAGTTGATCGTGTAGTTCTGGATGACTTCGTCGCCGGTGGTGGGGGCTAGGTCTTGCTGGAGGGTCATAGTTTCGCTCCCGCCCGAAGGGCAGAGAGGGTTTCGCGCAGAGGCGCAGAGGAAGCAGAGAGCGCGGAGGAGTTCAAAGCTTTAAGCACAGGAAACTCTGCGGCCTCTGCTTCCTCTGCGCCTCTGCGCGAAACAAAATATAGAGCTTCGCTCATTTGCTTGCTCCCTTTTCATCGCCCGGCAAAATGTAATCCGCACCCTCCCATGGCGACATGAAATCAAAGCAGCGGAAATCCTGCGCCAGTTGCACCGGCTCATATTTCACGCGCTTTTCTTCTTCGGAATAGCGCAGCTCGACATAGCCGGTCAGAGGAAAATCCTTGCGTTGCGGATGGCCCTGACAAAGCCATAATCGGTCAGGATGCGGCGCAGGTCGTCGTTACCCGCAAACAGCACGCCGTACATGTCAAACACTTCGCGTTCGAGCCAACCGGCGACCGGCCAGATTTCTGTGACCGAAGGCACGGGCACATCTTCGTTGGTCGCCACATGCACACGGATGCGATGATTTTTGGTCAGGCTGAGCAGGCAATAGACCACCTCGAAACGCGGATCGCGATCAGGCCAATCGACGCCTGCGATTTCCATCAGTTGCTGATAATCGCAAGTATCGCGCAACTGCATCATCACGCCAACCAGCTTTTCGGTTTTCACATGGAGTGCGATTTCGCCATGCGCCTCTTCAACGCGCAGCAAATCTTTGCCCAACGCCTTTTTCAGCGCTGCGACGGTGCCTTTGGGCATAGTGATTGCTGGGGCGGGATGGCTCACCGCTCAATCGTCCCGACACGGCGGATTTTGCGCTGCAACTGCATGATGCCATATAGCAACGCCTCGGCAGTCGGCGGGCAACCGGGGATATAGATATCCACCGGCACAATCCGGTCACAACCGCGAACGACGCTATAGCTATAATGATAATAGCCGCCGCCATTGGCGCAGCTGCCCATCGAAATCACATATTTCGGCTCCGACATCTGGTCGTAAACCTTACGCAGCGCCGGGGCCATTTTGTTGCAGAGCGTACCTGCGACGATCATCACATCGGACTGGCGCGGTGATGCGCGCGGGGCAGCGCCAAAGCGTTCCATGTCATAACGCGGCATGTTCACATGGATCATCTCGACCGCGCAACACGCCAAGCCAAATGTCATCCACCACAGACTGCCCGTACGTGCCCAGTTGAACAGGTCTTCGGTCGAGGTGACCAGAAAGCCCTTGTCATCAATTTCGCTCGACAGATCCTTGAAGAAATCGGCGTCAACCGGTGTACCGGGCGCGGGCGACCGGATGTTGGCGTGATTACTCCCATTCGAGCGCTCCCACTTTCCACGCATAGATAAAGCCGATGACCAGTTCGAACAGGAACAGCATCATCGTGCCCCAGCCGACCCAGCCGGTATCGCCCAGGCTAACCGCCCAAGGGAAAAGGAACGCGGCTTCGAGATCGAAGATGATGAACAGGATCGCGACCAGATAGAAGCGCACGTCAAATTGGCTGCGGCTGTCTTCAAAGGCGGGAAAGCCGCACTCATATTCGGTGAGCTTCGCCTCGGTCGGTTTGTGCGCGCCCGTCAGCCGCGAAACGCCCATCGGCAAGAAGACGAACAGGCTCGACAATCCTAGGGCAATGCCCAGGAATATCAGGATCGGCAGATATTGTGACAGATCGGTCAAGACAAACTCGCTAGATAGCCAGAATTGCGGCGCTTTTAGGAGCGATAGCACAGCGCCGCAAGGGGCGGAAACACAGTTTTTCCACTGATTTTTCCCGTCAATTCAGGTTTATTTGAGCGCGCCGACCAAAAGCTTGTGCAGCTTGCTGTGCAATGTGTCGTTGGCCGCGAGCACTTGGGCATCGGCGATGCTGGGCGAACGCCCCCGATAATCGGTAACAAAGCCCCCGGCTTCGCGCACCAAAAGACAGCCTGCGGCGGTGTCCCAAGGCGAAAGACCGCTTTCCCAAAAGCCATCATAACGCCCCGCCGCCAGCCATGCCAGATCAAGGCTCGCCGCGCCAAACCGGCGCATTCCGGCGACTTGCGGTCCAATGGCACCGAAAATCTTGGACCATTCGTCAAAATCACCATGGCCTTTATAGGGCGTGCCGGTGGCAATCAGCGCCTCGTTCAAATTCCGCCGCGCAGACACATGGATGCGTTTATGCCCCAGGAATGCGCCTTTGCCCCGCTCCGCCCAAAAGCTCTCGTCGGTGATCGGATTATAGACCAGCCCCATATAAATATCGCCCCAGCCCGATCCATCAAGCTTGGGATCCTGCACCGCGATCGAGATCGCAAAATGCGGAATGCCGTGGAGGAAATTGCTGGTGCCGTCCAAAGGATCGACGATGAAGCGCGGCTTGCCCTCGGCCCCCGCAATCTCGCCGGTTTCCTCCATCAGGAAGCCCCAATCGGGGCGCGCGATTTCAAGTTCACGGAAGATCGTGTCTTCGGCCTTTTGATCGGCCTTGGACACAAAATCGGCTGGCCCCTTCATCGAGACCTGCAACTGTTCAATCTCGCTGAAATCACGGCGCAGCTTGCCACCCGCCTTGCGCGCGGCTTTTTCCATGACGGACATCAGGCCCGATAATGCTGGCATCAGTCAGCCTTCCGGACATATTCCCGTGGCATAAACATCAACGACGATGCGCGTGCCGCTGACGAGATATGCGGCGGAACCATCACGCGAACGCCATTGTCGAGGATTGCGGGCTTATAGCTTGACGAAGCCGTCTGCCCCTTCACCACGGCATCGGCCTCCACAATTTCCGCCTCAATCGTATCGGGCAAGGCGACCGACAGCGCTTCTTCGTCATACATTTCCATGACAACATCCATGCCATCCTGAAGGAAGGCCGCCGCGTCACCAAGCAGATCGCTGGGCAACGTCACCTGTTCATAGGTTTCCTTGTCCATGAACACCAGGTTCTCGCCCTCAGCATAGAGGAACTGGAAATCCTTTTGGTCGAGACGAACTTTTTCCACGCTTTCGGCCGAACGGAAACGAATGTTGTTTTTGCGGCCATCGCGCAGGTTTTTCAGCTCGACCTGCATATAGGCACCGCCCTTGCCCGGTTGGGTATGCGCGGTTTTCACAGCACGCCACAGCCCGCCTTCATATTCAAGGATATTGCCCGGCTTGATTTCAACCGCGTTGATTTTCATGAGAACACTCGCTTAACAGATGGAAAGAGCTTGGAGCCAAAACGCCCCGTTGGTGGCGGCCATTAGCGGGGCGGCCCGATTTAGGCAAGTAGAGCGTTGAACGCTTTAACGGCGGCGGCGGGGCCATCAGGATGGTTCCAGACCGCACCCGATACCGCGATGAAATCTGCCCCGGCTGCGATCACCGGCTTTGCATTGTCGGGCGTTATTCCGCCGATGGCGACGCAGGGAATTTCGGTGACTTGCGACCATTTTACCAGTGTATCAAGCTCGGCAACATGCTCCACCACTTTAGTGCTGGTCGGGTAAAAAGCGCCAAAGGCCACATAATCCGCCCCCGCTTCCGCTGCCTCCATCGCCAGATGGCGGCTGTTGTGGCAGGTGACGCCGATCTGGGCATTTTTGCCCAAAATCTCGCGCGCCTCCCGAACATCACCATCGCCCTGCCCTAGATGGACGCCGTCGGCATTCAATCTTTTGGCAAGCGAAATGCTGTCGTTGACGATGAAGGCAACATCATGCGCGGCGCAGATTTCCTGCAATGGTAAGGCCAGATCCACCGCTTTATGCTGGTCGATCCCCTTCACGCGAAACTGGAACGCGGCGACCGGACCTGCCGAAAGGGCTTCCTCCAATCGTGCAGGAAAATCGCCGCTAACGTCGAGTTGGCGAGATCAGATAAAGTTGGCAAGGAGGCGTTTTCATGCGCCGCCTTTAGCAGGCTTGCGTTTTCAGGCAACCGAAGCCGCGTGAATGTCTGCAATCGCTTGCCCCAGTGCGGCATCGAACTCGGCATCGCTCATCTGTGCGCGCAGGTCTTCGAGCAAAGCGCGGCTGAAGCTGGCAATGATCCCGCGATTTTTGGCAAGCTCGACGCAAGCTTCGGGGCGTTTGATAGCCGCCCGAAAGTGCCACGACACGCAAGCACCTTGGGATGATTGACCAGAGGATCAAAAGTGCCCGGACACTACCGGAAGGGACAGTTTCAGCATCACCTGTTCGTTCATCCCCTCAAGGTTTTTGAGGATTTCACCCGAGCATGATCGCATCGCAATCGGCGCGCGTCTCGCTTTTGATGTTAATTTCCGGCTCCAGCATCGGCATCATGCCGTGCGAAAGCACCTGACGGCCAATTTCAAACTGTTGCTCGACAATCGCGGCGATGCCCGCAGCATCGGCCAGAATTGATCACCGAGCGTTCCTTTGTGCCAAAAACGCCCAGCGCCTTTGATCGCGCGAGCAGCGCATCCAGCTCTGGCATCGGCTTCATCATCTGAACGCCGTTCGCTTCGTCTTCCAGGCCCTTTGTCGATCTTGATGAAGGGCACCACGCCCTTGGCGATCAACGCCGGCGGGGGTGGGCTTGCCGTCAACACTGCCCATCCATCGTGCGTTCAAACAGGATCGCGCCGATCACCTTGTCACCGGTGAACGCCGCCGAGCGGATGATCCGGCTCCGCATATCGTGGATCAGGGCATACATTTCCGCATCGTCCGCAAAGGCTTCGGCTTCGATACCATAGCCTTTCAGCGCCTTGGGCGTCGATCCGCCGCTTTGGTCGAGGGCGGCGATAAAGCCTTGCCCTGCGGCGATTTTGGCGGTCATGTCGGCAGAGTTCATGGCGTTTCCCTGTTTGTGCATAGGTATGTATCGGCGGGCCTTAGCGAGCCGATTGTATCAACGCAACCAACAACTCGGGTTAATATTAAGGGGCTTGCAACGCCTCGACGCCCGGCAACGGCTTGCCTTCCATCCATTCCAGGAAGGCACCGCCAGCGGTGGAGATAAAGGTAAAATCTTGGCTCACGCCCGCATGGGCCAAGGCCGCAACGGTATCGCCGCCACCGGCCACCGAAACCAGCGAACCCTCTTTGGTCAGCGCCGCCGCCGTGCGGGCAAGCGCCACCGTGGCAGTATCGAACGGCGCAATCTCAAACGCGCCCATCGGACCGTTCCAAACCAACGTGCGGCAGTTTTTCAGAACATCCGCCAGCGCCTCGACCGCCGCAGGGCCAACGTCGAGGATCATCTCGTCCGCCGCAACTTCATGCACGTTGACGGTGCGGACCGGCGGATTTGCGCGAAATTCCTTTGCCACCATGACGTCATAGGGCAGATGCACGGTGCACCCTGCCTTATCCGCCGCATCCAAAATCGCATTGGCGGTATCGGCCAGATCATGCTCGCACAATGATTTGCCGACATTGATTCCGCGTGCCGCAAGGAAGGTGTTGGCCATGCCGCCGCCGATGATCAGATGATCGACCTGTTTCACCAGATTGTTGAGCACATCAAGCTTCGTCGATACCTTTGCCCCGCCGACCACAGCCGCCACCGGATGTTCAGGGTTGCCGAGTGCTGCTTCCAAAGCTTTCAGTTCCGCTTCCATCGCGCGGCCAGCATAAGCGGGCAGAATATGCGCCAGCCCTTCGGTGGTCACATGCGCGCGGTGCGCGGCGGAAAAGGCATCGTTGACGTAGAAATCAGCCGTTGGCGGCAATCGCCTTTGCCATTCAGGATCATTCGCTTCCTCGCCCGGCCAGAAACGGCTGTTTTCAAGAAGGGCGACGTCGCCATCGGCCAATATGCCAATCGACTGTGCCACGATGTCGCCCGCAATTTCGGGCACAAACATGATCTCGCGGCCTAGCACGTCCTGCAACGCATCGAGCACCATAGAGACCGACATCTCGCTGTGCTTTGCTCCCTTTGGCCGCCCGAAATGCGCGAGCAGCAGCACTTTGGCCCCGCGATCCGCCAATTCGCTGACGGTCGGCACCAGCGAGCGCAGCCGCATAGCATCGGTCACCCGCCCGTCGGCCATCGGCACATTCAGATCGACGCGCACCAACGCGCGCTTGCCCTTGCAATGTCGCCTCAGATCGTCGAGGCGTAGCAGGAAAGCCATGTACACCGAGTCCCGTTCCGGAACGAGTCAGATCCCGCCGATAACGCCTGCGGTATCGACCATGCGGTTGGAAAAGCCCCATTCATTGTCGTACCAGCTGAGCACGCGGACCAGCTTGCCGTCGATGACAGAGGTTTCAAGGCTGTCGATGGTCGAGCTGTGCGCGTCGTGATTATAATCGATTGAAACCAACGGCTCATCCGAAAACGCGAGCACGCCCTTCATCGGGCCGTCGGCTGCGGCTTTCAACAGCGCGTTGACTTCCTCAACGCTGGTATCGCGCTTGGGCATGAAGGTCAGATCGACGACCGAGACATTGGGCGTCGGCACGCGGATCGCCGAACCGTCCAGCTTGCCCTTTAATTCGGGCAGCACTTCGCCGACGGCGCGGGCGGCACCGGTTGTCGTCGGGATCATCGACATCGCCGCCGCGCGCGAACGGCGCGGGTCTTCGTGGATTTGATCGAGGATTTTCTGATCATTGGTATAGGAATGGATCGTCGTCATCAGCCCGCGTTCGATGCCGATGCTGTCGTTCAACACCTTGGCAAAGGGAGCGAGGCAATTGGTGGTGCATGATGCGTTCGACACAATCACATGATCGGCGGTCAATTTGTCATGGTTGACCCCGAAAACCACGGTCAGATCGACTTCCTTTCCGGGAGCCGAGATCAAAACGCGCTTGGCCCCTGCGTCCAGATGCTTTTGGCCACCGGCGCGGTGCGCGAAAAATCCTGTGCATTCCAGCGCAATGTCAATGCCTTTGGCGGCATGCGGCAGATTGGCGGGATCGCGTTCGGCGGTAACGTGAATACGCTTTCCGTTGATGATCAGATCATTGCCATCAACCTCAACGGTGCCCGCAAAAGCGCCGTGGACGCTGTCGCGTTTGAACAAAAGGGCATTGGCCTTTGCATCGGCCAGATCGTTGATCGACACCAGTTCCAGATCATGGTCGGTGCGCTCCAAAATCGCCCGCGCGACATTGCGACCGATGCGGCCAAAACCGTTGATTGCTACTTTAGTAGTCATATTAAATGCTCCCTTTAAGCGCTTAATTTAGCGTAAATCTTTTCAACAATCGCTTCGACCGAAAAGCCGAAATGCTTGAACAATTGATCGGCCGGGCCGGACGCTCCGAAACTGTCGATACCGATGGTAAGCCCATCGCCCACATATTTTTGCCAGCCAAGCGTCACGCCTGCTTCAATTGAAACGCGCAGCGCATCTTTTGGCAACATATCGGCGCGATAGGCCGCATCCTGTTCGTCGAACAATTCGGCGCATGGCATGGAAACCACGTCGGCACCAATGCCCTGCTGCCTCCAAAGCCGCCGCGACATCGACGGCAAGCGATACTTCCGATCCGGTCGCCACCAACACCACTTTGCGCGGCGCAACGGCTGAAGAAAGGCGATAACCGCCAAGCGCTGTCTTCATATCTGTTTCCGTGCGAAGCGGCGGCAGATTTTGCCGGGTCAAGGCCAGCACCGAAGGGCGGTTGCGTTGCTTAAGCGCCAGTGCCCAGCTTTCGGCGGTTTCGATGGCGTCGGCAGGGCGGAACACCAGCAGATTGGGGATCGCGCGCAGGCTCATCACATGTTCAATCGGCTGATGCGTCGGCCCGTCTTCCCCCACGCCCAGGCTGTCATGCGTCATCACATAGACAACGCGGGCCTGCTGGATCGCGGATAGCCGGATTGCATTGCGGCAATAATCGGCAAAGACAAGGAACGTGCCGCCATAAGGAATAATCCCGCCGTGCAAGCGCCATGCCGTTCATCGCTGCTGCCATGCCGAATTCGCGAATGCCGTAATAGACATAGCGCCCGCCATAATTTTCCGGCGTAAATGGCAGGGTCGAAGCGGTCTTCGTCAAGTTCGAGCCGGTCAAATCGGCAGAACCGCCCACCAGTTCGGGGATTGCTGCGGTCAAAACATCGAGCGCCATTTCGCTCGACTTGCGCGTCGCAACCTTTGGCGGCTCGGCCAGCAATTTGGCGAGATAGGCGTTGGCAGCGCTTTTGTCCGCCGGAAGCTCGCCCGCCATGCGGCGCGTGAATTCTGACGCCTTGGCATCGGCGGCAAGTCGCGCGTCCCATGCGCCCCGCGCTTCGGCACCCTTTGACCCAAGCGCACGCCAAGCAGACAGAATATCGGCGGGTATTTCAAACGGCGCAGCCGTCCAGCCCAGTTCAGCGCGCGTCGCCGCAACTTCGTCGGCCCCCAATGCCGCACCGTGAACGCTGTGCGTGCCTTGCTTGTTGGGAGATCCTTTGCCGATGATCGTCTTGCAACCGATCAACGAAGGCCGCCCATCGGCAAGGGCCGCGTCAATGGCGCGCGCAATGTCTGCCGGATCATGGCCGTCGCAGCTTTCGGTGTGCCAGCCGGTGGCGCGGAAACGGGCGGGAACATCCTCGCTCGTCGAAAGATTGGTGGCTCCGTCGATAGTGATATTATTATCATCCCACAGCACGATCAGCCGACCCAGCTTCAAATGCCCAGCCAAGCCAATGGCTTCGTGGTTGATCCCCTCCATCAGGCAACCGTCGCCTGCGACCACCCAAGTGCGGTGATCGACCAGAGCGTCGCCGAACTGCGCGTTCAAATGCCGTTCGGCCATCGCCATGCCGACCGCCATCGCCAGCCCCTGCCCCAACGGCCCGGTGGTGCATTCTGCGCCCGGCCAGCTCGTGGTTTTCAGGATGTCCGGCGCATGGGCTGCCCAAGGCACGGAAATTACGGATATCGTCCATCGTCGGCTTGGCATAGCCGGTCAGATGGAGCAGCGAATAGAGCAGCATCGAGCCGTGCCCTGCGGACAGCACAAACCGGTCCCGATCCGGCCATTTCGGCGCTTTCGCATCATATTTCAGATATTTGGAATAGAGCACCGTCGCCACATCGGCCATGCCCATCGGCATCCCGGGATGGCCGCTGTTCGCCGCCTGCACGGCGTCCATGGAAAGCGCACGGATAGCATTGGCCATCTGCTGTTGGGTGGCTGTCATGCAAATATCCCTCGCGCCGCTGTATCGCTGCGGCCGATGCGCCGGTGTGGATGAAGAATGTGTGGACGAGTTGCCCTTGCGGTCCCTTTGCGAGCCAACGTCCATGGCGTCAACCCATTCAGCCGGATTCTTCCACGGCATTACGACAAAGAAATTTGCCATTTGCCCGAAATTTTCATAGGGGGAGTTAAGGGGATTACCACATGCCACATGATCGCATGATGCAAGCTATAGGCCGAATCGAAATCGGGCTTGGAAAGCTTGAAAATCTGTCGCTTGCGCGAGCCGGTTCAGAATCTGAACTCCGATTTGCAGGACGCGGCACGAACGGTTGAAATCCGAAACCCGCGCGGCACTGTCGGATATCGACCGGCTGATCGAAACACTGGAACGCTGAACCATGGCCGATGTTCATTTAACAATCGCCGGCCGCAATTATCTGGTCACCTGCAAGGATGGCGAAGAATCGCACCTCAAACGACTGGGCGCGGCTGTAGACGCCAAAGCCGAAGACTCGGGCGGAGCCGGAGGCGGCCTGAACGAGAGCCGGTTGCTGCTTTTTTCCGCGCTATTGCTGGCGGATGAAATCCACGAGTTGAAATCGGCACAAGCAGGATCAAGCCCTATGTCCGGCGTGAACGGTGTGGATCCGGCAAGCAATGTCCAAATCGATCAAATGGCGTCTGTGCTGGAGCGATTGGCAGACCGGATCGAAAAACTGGCAAGCGGGCTTGAGTAAGCTCGCCGAGACGCCTATATCGGTGTTGGCGGAACTGCCCGGTACGACCTTTAGCGAAAATCCCTGAGGCGATAATTCATCCAATGGGAGCTGTCCCTGCCCGGGTCACGTTGGCAACGACGGGGTCCGAAGCATATGGCGCCCACCTGACGTTACTGGCGTCAGAGGATCTTCCGGGAAACGACCCATGGTGGTTCCGTCACTCCACCTTTGCTGGAAACAGGATTATGATTGACGCCAGCAAAAGCGATTTGCGCAAATTTTTCCGAATACAGCGCAATGCATTTGTTGCGAGATTTGAGCGAAGCGGAACTCGCCATCGCCTTTTCACAAGCCCCTACCCCTTTATCACATTTTTTTGGCTCCGGAAAAATTGTCGCGGGTTATGTTGCGGTCGGCTCCGAGGCGGATCCTACGCATCTGCTTTCTGCCGCGATTAATGCCGGATGCACAACGGCAATGCCCTTTGTCACCAGCAAGACCGCACCGATGAAATTTCTGCAATGGACGCCAGGTGACGTCATGGAGGACGGACCGTTCGGCCTGAAGCAGCCGGCGTCAAGCGCGACAATGGTTGCACCCGACGTCATCCTTGTGCCGCTACTCGCATTTGATGCCAATCTATGCCGTCTGGGTCAGGGTGCGGGCCATTATGATCGCGCGCTGAGCATTTTGCCCGATGCCGTTGCGATCGGTATCGCATGGTCGGTGCAAAAAACAGATTTACTCCCTTCAGACCCGTGGGATATCCCACTGGACGCAATTTTGACCGAAAAGGCATGGATAGCGCGATGAAAGCCGATCCCGATCAACCCGTATCCGCTCCCACCTGGCGTAAACCGGCGGGAGTCGGGATCATCCTGGCGTTGATTGCCTTTCTGGCCTTCATACTGGCCAGTTTTTCCAATGAAATCGGAAGCTTGCCGATGCTGCTACAGGCTGCGATCTATTTGTTTGCGGGGATCGTCTGGATCGCTCCGCTCGGGCCACTCCTGCGGTGGATGGAAACAGGAAAGTGGCGCGAGTGACGGGACTTGAACCCGCGACCTCCGGCGTGACAGGCCGGCGCTCTAACCAACTGAGCTACACCCGCTCTCTGCGGTGACGGCGCTCCTAGGGGGGAGCTTTCAGACTGTCAACATGCCAAGTGCAAACACGCAATATTTCTTTGCCCCCGCGCGCCGAGGCGCGATCTATCGCCAATTCCGATTTGGCGAAGCAAAGTACCCAATCGTTACTGACACTCGGGTTAATTTACAAATGATGACAATTTTGCATGGACGTTTTTCGTTGAATTCTGGCCATTTAGCTATCGGATCGAGTTGATGCCCGCTTAACCATTTTTTGAGGTTGTTCTGCGATAGGAACAGCCATGAAAATGCAAATACATCGCGGCTCCAGTGCCTTTCGCTTGAAATCGCCTAAAAACGTGAGCCTTTTGCTCGCGACGGTTGCATGTGTTGCCTTCGCTCCTTCGGCGCACGCCACCGGTACGCTTGCAGGCACCGATATCCAGAATATTGCGACTGCGACCTACAATTCTGGGTCGGGCCCGGTGGACATACAGTCCAACCCTGTTGTCATCAAAGTCGATGAACTCCTTGATGTTACGCTGGCCAACACCGATCCGGCCGATGTTATAACGACCAATGGCGCACAGAATGTTGTGCTGACCTACCGGATTACAAATAATGGCAATGGCCCCGAGGCGTTCCGGCTGACCCCCGATATTGCAGTGGGCGGTGATGATTTTGATCCGTCGCTCGTTCAGATCGTAATCGATACCATGGTGAACGGTGTTTATAACGGTGTTTACGATGCGGGCGTTGATACAGTCTATGTAGCGGGTACAAACGATCCGCAACTCAACCCGGATCAAAGCGCCACTATTTTCGTTCTGACCAACATTCCGGCTACTCAAAATAATGGTGATCGGGCCGATGTCCGGTTGACTGCTGCCGCCGTTACCGGAACCGGTGCCCCGGGTACAACATTCGCAGGTGCGGGCGAAGGCGGCGGCAACGCTGTTGTAGGCTCAACCGGAGCCGACGGTGACGATATTGGCGGCTTGCTGGTCGAAGCGGCCACAGTTGCGCTGGCAAAATCGGCAACAGTGCTCGATCCCTTCGGCGGAGCCACCTCGGTTCCCGGGTCGATTATCACCTACACGCTTGTCGCAACGGTCACCGGCAACGGCAGCCTTGCCAACTTGGCCATCAACGATCCGATCCCTGTCGGCACGCAATATATCGCGAGCAGCATTACGCTGGAAGCCATTGCCCAATCCGATGCAGCTGATGCCGATGCTGGCAATTTCAACGGTACGCGCGTCAATGTTTCTCTTGGAACTGTCCCTGCCGGGCAGACCCGAACCGTTACCTTCCAAACGAGGATCCAGTAATGAAGCCAATATTATTCAAGGTCGCAGCTTTCATCGCGATGGCCCTTCCCGGTGCCGTTTTTGCGGCTTCGCCTATACAGCTAAGCAGCGATATCTATGTCGAGAAGCTGCAAAAACTGGCGGGCGGTAAATCGTCCGTCGTGTTGGAGGCTCCAAAAACGATCGTGCCCGGCGACCAGCTCGTTTTTGTGGTGCGTTACAAAAATGTCGGAAGCCAGGTCGCAAATGGCTTTACCGTAACCAACCCGATACCCCGCGCGATTGCATTCAGCGGCACGTCTGATGGCACAGAAATCGTGTCTATCGATGGCGGGAAAAATTGGGGTCGTCTCAGCCAACTGCGCGTTGCCAAGATCGATGGCACATCGCGCTCTGCGCTGATGACAGATGTGACGCACATCAAATGGAAACTGAATCAATCGCTGGCGGCAGGGTCTGCTGGCAAACTGATATTTCGCGGGGTGGTGAAATGACCGCGCAGAAAAACCGCCACGATTGCGGCGGCAAAATAGCAACCAAATCAAATGCAACAGGAGTATTAGCAATGACCAGTAAGCTAAAATTGCTCGTTGCCACCAGTTTTATTCCGGCAGTAATGATGGGCGCCAGCGCCGCATATGCAGCCGGAACTTTGGTGGACACGAACATTCAAAATGATGTTTCCGTCAACTTCCAGGTTAGCGGTGTCAACCAGACCGCTGAAACAGCATCAAATGTTTTCGAGGTTGACCGCAAGGTTATCTTCACCCTGCTCGAAGCCGCAACGACCGGCACGACCAGTGTTGGACCCAACCAGCAGGATGCGGTCACCCGTTTTCAGCTGACCAACAGCTCGAACGACATGCTGGATTTCAGCCTGGCAGCAGCGCAATTGGGCGGTGGCACAGCTGAACATGGTGGCACCGACAATTTCAATGTTTCCAATCTGCAATTTTTTGTCGATGCCGATCCCGATGGAGCAGGACCGCTGCTTCCCGACGGCATTTTCAATTCGGCGGTCGATACCGCAACGACGGTTGATAATCTGGCGCCCGATGCCCAACGCTATATCTTCGTTGTTGGCGATATTCCGATCGCCCAAGTTACCGGCGATGTCGCTGGGGTTACGATGACGGCGACTGCTTTGCTCAGCACCGGTGGCGCAATCACCGCTTCAGGCGACGGCGATCTCAACACCGCAGGCATTGAAACCATTTTTGCTGACACAGGCCGCGATGGCATCGAATCCGATGGCGACGACTATACCGTCAGCGCCGCTGATTTGACTGTGACCAAGCTGAGCCGCGTCGTTCGGGATAACCTGAACGGCCCCGGCACGAGCGCTGATCCGACCAATCCCAAAGCAGTTCCTGGTGCAACGGTGGAATATTGCATCGTGGTATCGAACGCCGCCACGGCAACTGCAACTGCAACGAATGTAGCCGTGTCTGACGATCTTTCCATCGCAACGCTGTCGGACATCAGCTATGACGGCAGCTTCCAAGCCGTGCTTGATGGTACAGTCGTAACTGGCAATACCTGCACACCGGGCGCAACCAATGCCAGCTATTCCGGCGGCACCAATGGTATTGTTTCGGGTACATTGACCAACATCGCGCCGGGTGAAACCCGAACGTTGGTTTTCCGCGTTACCATCGATTGATCTAAATGGGGCGGCGCGCGACGGGTCTGCCGGCCCGTTGCCGCCGCCACTTTTTCTTATGGCAGCGTTAACCAACAAAATTATGAAATGCGCAGGAGCGCTAACGGCGGCCGTAACGGCGACCGCCTTTAGCCTTCCCGCGCGTGCACAAACAATTACCCCAGCTGCACCCGACACAATTTCCAATACGGCGACGGTCGAATGGGATTCGGGCGATGACCGCCTTTCGCGGCCGTCAAACAATGTGATTATCCCGGTTACGCGTGCACCGCCACCGTTGCCAAATTCGATCCAGCTTTTCCATTTCGGTAATGGCAATGGTTCGCAAGGAATCTCCCTGCCCTCCACGATGTGTCTCGGCAACGGCGGCGCTAGGCGGGTTGCCGTTGGCGGCGCATTTGATATCTACAACACCGATCCCGCGCCGATATTACCGACGACTGCCATTCGTGCTGGCGAGCCTTTGGTGATTCAGGTCAACGCTTCTGGAAATAACGTCGATCCTGGTGCCGTTGACAGCTTTGAATCAACCATCACGACGCAAAATGGCGACACAGAGCGCGTTACGATGACTGAAACTGCTGCTAATAGCGGCATTTTCCGGGCAATCGTTAATACGGCGGCTTTGCCGCAAGTTCCCGTGCAAGGCGATTGCATTTTGACCGTTCGTCCCGGCGACACACTCAATTTTGCTCTGGATTTAGGCAGCACGCCGATTGGCACCGCTACGGTTGATATTCTTGTCGATCCTTTCGGCCTGACATTTGACAGCGGCGATGGTGTTCCGGTTACCGGAACACGCGTTACCATCGTTGACGCGGCAACCGGCCAACCGGCGCAGGTTTTCGGTGATGATGGTATTTCCGCTTTCCCAAGCAGCCTGATCACCGGCACTACAGTCACCGACGCGAGCGGGGCCTCTTATGTTTTCGACGATGGCTTTTACCGTTTTCCCTTCCTGCGTCCCGGTACATATCGTCTCGTTGTTTCGCCGCCGACACCTTATTCAAGCCCATCGGCGGCTACGCCTGCAGAAATTTCACTGTTAACGCGGCCCGATGGCGGGCGTTTTGTCATTTCCGACGGATCTTATGGCGGAATTATCACTTTGAGCGACCCGGCCCCTGTTCGGGTCGATGTTCCACTTGATCGACCGGGCGGCGCTTTGGCGATTTCGAAATCAACTTCGACGGTAACGGCGATGCCCGGCGATATCGTTCAATACCGGATTCAGGTCCGAAACCCTGATCGTTTACGGAATAGCGGCCCGGTCACGGTGACGGACCAATTTCCGAATTCGGTACGTTATCGTGCAAATTCAATGCGATATAACGGAATTCCAGTAACGCCGAGCGTTATAGCCGATGCTTCGCAATTTAGCGTCGCCTTGCCGCCTTTGGCGGGCGGGCAAGAAGCGCTTTTGACCTATTTGGGTGAAGTGCGCCAAGATGCGCTCCCCGGCAACGCGATAAACATTGCAACTGCGCGCGACAATCGCGGCACCACCAGCAACACCAGTGATGCCGCTATCCGGATTATCCGCGACGGCATCACCGAGCGTTACACGATTGTCGGCCGCATTACCGAGGGCGGATGCACGCTTGATCCGAGAAAAGATAAGGGAATTCAAGGTGTTCGTGTCATGCTGGAGGACGGAACCTACACCGTCACCGATCCCGATGGCCGTTATCATTTTGAAGGTGTGATCCCCGGTATCCATGTGGTGCAGGTTGATCCGTCCACCTTCCCGCTCGACCAGAAGCCGGTCGATTGCGCGCAAAACACCCGCAGTGCGGGCAGCGCAATCTCGCGTTTTGTTGAAGGACGCGGTGGCAGCTTGAAAAGGGCTGATTTCCGAGCAGTTACAACCGACGCTCGGCAGGATTTGCGCGCCAAAACAATGCCATTACCGCCAGTGGCCACGGACCCGGAAGCCGCAGGTGCCGATCGCGATTGGTTCGAAGGCCAAGAACCGGGTATTGGCTTCGTTTTTCCTGAAACCGGCCATAATCCGCGAGGCAAAGCGATACGGGTGGTCTTCAAACACCTGCCAAGACAAAAAATAGAGCTGAGCGTGAACGGTAAAGCCGTCGATGGCTTGAATTTTGACGGCGCTAAAAAGAGTCCTGACGGCAAATCAAGGATCGCAACATGGCGCGGCATTGCCATCGCTGACGGTATGAACACGTTGCAAGCGCGCGTGCTTGATAATGATGGAAATCTTCTACAAACTGTTGATCATACAGTTTATTTTGCAGATGCGGCGATCAATGCCCAACTGCTGAAAGAACGTTCGGTATTGCTCGCGGATGGCGTCACCCGCCCGCGCCTTGCTATCCGACTGACTGATCGTACGGGTCGCCCGATCCAGCACGGTGCCACCGGCGACTTCAGCGTTACCGATCCGCACCGCCCCGCCGTCGAAATCGACGCGCAGCAGGCGAGCCAGCTTTCCGGCCTCGAACGCGCCGCCCCGGTATGGCGCGTGCACGGCGACGATGGCGTCGCCTATATCGAACTGGAACCGACGACGGCTTCGGGCACGGTGGCAATCAGCTTTAATTTTCAAGACGGCAAGATCGAACGCGCGCAGCGCATTGAAAGCTGGCTGGATCCGGGCGAACGTCCTTGGACTGTTGTCGGTTTTGCCGCCGGAACCGTAGGTTTCAACCGGCTTGAAGAAGGGCTAGAGGCGCTTGCCGATACCGATGACGACGTCAGCGTAGATGGCCGCATCGCACTTTATGCCAAGGGCCGCGTTACCGGCAAATGGCTGATGACGATGTCGTATGACAGCGACAAAAAGGAAGATGACCAGCGTTTTGGCGGTGTTATTGACCCGCGCCGCTATTACACCGTCTATGCTGACCGGGCCGAGCAGCGTTATGACGCAGCGTCGATACGCAAGCTGTATTTGAAGCTTGAACGTCCGCAGTTTTACGCGCTTTTCGGCGATTACCAAACTGGTATCGATGAACCGGAACTTTCGCGGTATCAGCGCGCATTTAACGGCATCAAGGCCGAATATCGCAGTGACACTATGCAGGCCCAGGTCTTTGCCGCCGACACCCCCTATCGACACCGCCGCGAAGAAATCCAGGGCAACGGCCTGTCTGGCCCCTATGCGCTTGCCGCGCGCGATATCATTGCCAACAGCGAGCATATCGTTCTGGAAACGCGTGATCGGCTGCGTTCTGACCGCATCGTCGAAAGCCGTGCGCTGATCCGCCATATCGATTATGACATTGATTACCTCGCCGGAACGCTGCGTTTCCGCGAACCGATCCTGTCGCGCGATTCCGATTCGAACCCGCAATTCATCGTTGCCGATTATGAAGTCGATGGCATCGGAGCCCGCGTGAACAACGCCGGCGGCCGCGTGAAGCTGACTAACAAATCGGGCAAGCTTCAGGTGGCGGCAACCGTCATTCACGACGAAACCGACACCAGCAAAACCGATCTTATCGGCACCGACGTTCGCTATCGCCCCGATGCCCGCACCGAAATCCGCGCCGAATTCGCCGGATCGCGGGGCAAAGAACGCAGCGGCAGCACGCGTGCCGATGCCGGCGGTGCGACTGCATGGCTCGTCGAAGCCGAACATCACGGCGAAAAGGCCGATGTGCTCGCTTATGTCCGCCGCCAATCTGCCCGCTTTGGCGTCGGCCAGAGCAATCAGGCCGAAATTGGCACACGCAAATTCGGCGTCGATACTCGCTATCGACTGTCGGACAAGCTTTCGGTCAGCGCGATTGCCTATCAGGAAGATTATATCGAAACAGGCGCCAGGCGTCGTGCCGGTTCGACCGAGCTTGAATACCGCAATGGTAATACTTCGGTGCGCGCCGGGCTGACCCATGCCGATGATCAGCTCGCCGATGGCACGCGCAACCGCTCCACCCTTGCACGCATTGCCGGAACGCAGAAGATCACCGAAAAGCTAGAGTTGAACGCTCAGACCGAGTTCGCTTTGGGCGGACAGGATGAAAGCATCGACTTCCCTGCCCGGCACAAAATCGGCGCGCGCTATGCGATTAACAAGGATATCAACCTGGTTGCAGGCTATGAAATCGCCAAGGGCGAGAATATCGACGCGCGCACCGCTCGGATCGGGTTTGATCTCGCCCCTTGGGCCGGTGGACGCGTTTTGGCGAGCGCCAACCAGCAAGATATCAGCGAATTTGGCGGACGCACCTATGCGGCATATGGCCTCGCCCAATCCTTCAAGTTGAACGACAAATGGTCACTTGATTTCACCGTCGATGGCAATGAAACGCTGCGCGGCTTCGCACGTACCGATGTTTTGAACCCGGCGCATCCAGTGGCCTCGGGAGGCTTCCTTGGCAGCGATGGCTCGCTCACCGAAGATTTCCTCGCGCTCACCGCCGGGGCTACCTATCATGGCGAACGCTGGAGCTGGACAGGCCGTGCCGAATGGCGCGATGCCGATACCAACAAGCGCTATGGCGTTACCGTCGCCACCATGCGCCAGATCGGCGAAGGCAAAGCTTTTGGCGGCGCATTGAACTATTTCCGGGCGAAGCAGGATGGCGGCGCAACGACGACCACGGCGGCGGCTGAAATCAGCTGGGCACACCGCCCGTCTGACAGCCAATGGTCGATCCTCAACAAAACTGAATTCCGCCACGATGCCGTGACCAACGCCGTCGCGGGCCTTCCCGGCCCGATTGGCGGCGCGGCTTTGCTCGTCAATGGCGACGCCAAATCAAACCGCGTGATCAACAGCCTTTCGGTGAACTATACGCCCATCGACGAGGACGGTGATCGCAGCAGCGGCACTTTCATTGAGCGCGGCGAATATGGCCTGTTCTGGGGCACGCGCTATAGCACAGACCGCTTTGGCGCGGACGATGTGAAGGGCTGGAGCAATGTCGTGGGCGCGGATTTGAAGTTCGACCTGTCGGATATTGTCGATGTCGGCGCATCGGGCACCGCGCGGATCGGCACCGGTGGCAAAAACATTGCCTACTCCGGTGGTCCGACCGTTACGATTGCGCCAATGAAGAACGCGAACATCACGCTGGGCTATAATTTCCTCGGCTTTGAAGACCGCGATTTTGAGGACAGCCGCTATACTCGCAGCGGACCGTTCGTGACCTTCAAACTGAAATTCGACCAAACGACTTTTGAGGGGTTGGGGCTTTAAGCCGGTCTTGCAGTGCAATTTGCACAACCAAAATCCGTTTATCCCGAGCGAAGTCGAGGGACGCATTCGAGCGAAGCCGAAATTTCTACATTGAAGGCCTCGACTGCGCTCGGAATAAGCGGATTATTGTGGCATTAATTAGGGACAGTATATAATTAACTTGCGCGACGGATGCGATCTTTCCGTTGGTTCCGGTTAATTATATACTGTCCCTAATTAATGCCCAGCGCTTCTCGCTTAATCGGCAAACAACAGCACCGGCGTCTCCACCAGCTTCTTCACGCCCTGTACAAAGTTTGCCGCATCCCAGCCATCGACTACGCGGTGGTCACAGCTGATAGACAAATTCATCAGCTTGCGGGCCTCAATCGCATCCCCCACAAACATGGGGCGTTCGACGATTTTGTTCGGGCCAATGATCGCCACTTCAGGGCGATTGATGACAGGCGTGGTCGCGATACCGCCCAATGCCCCCAGCGATGTAATCGTAAGCGTCGAACCCGACAGCTCCTCCGATTTCGCCGTCCCGTCACGCGCAGCCTGTGCCAAACGGCCAATCTCGGTTGCCAATTGCCACACATTCAAATCCTGTGCGTCGCGGATCACGGGGACCATCAGCCCGGCATCGGTCTGTGTCGCCATTCCCAGATGTACCGCCCCTGCCCGCGTCACCACGCCCGCTTCATCATCATAGCGTGCGTTGAGCATCGGGAAATCGGGGATGGTGCGGCAGATAGCGACAATCAAGAAGGGCAGCATCGTCAGCTTTGGTCTGTTGCCCCGATTTGCGTTCAGATCGGCGCGCATTTGCTCCAACGCCGTTACATCATATTCCTCAACATAGCTGAAATGCGGAATATGGCGTTTGGAGGCCGCCATATTCTCGGCAATGCGTCGGCGCATTCCGATGACCTTGATCATTTCATCGGCGCGCTTGGCCGTTACGCCCGCTGGTCGATAACCCTGAGGCGCACCATAGCTCAAAAACGCGTCGAGATCGGCATGGCGCACATGCCCGCCTAGGGCCTTCACTTGGGCCAAATCCACGCCCAGCGCCTTTGCCCGCGCGCGCACCGCAGGCGATGCTGTGATTTTTTCGCTTTCAGGAGCCTGTACAGCGCGATTTTCTGTCTCGAAGCTCACAGGGAGCGGCGGTGGCGCGATTGGCGCTGGAGCGGCTTCTACGGGCGTTTTTTCGGGAACTGTCGGTTCTGCCTCCCCCTCCGTCTCGATTTCAACCAGCATGGAGCCAATGGCGATCACATCGCCTGCTGCGCCCGCCACCGCAGAGACAATACCCGTCACCGGGCTCTCCATTTCGACCGTCGCTTTGTCGGTCATCATATCGGCAATGGGCTGATCTTCTTCGATCTGGTCTCCGACCTGCACATGCCATGCCACGATCTCCGCCTCGGCAATGCCTTCGCCGATATCGGGCAGCTTGAAAATGAATTTTGCCATGGGCGTCAGTCCTTCATGATCTTTTCGATAGCAGTCGCGATCCGGACCGGGCCAGGAAAATAAGCCCATTCCAGACTATGCGGATAGGGGGTATCAAAACCAGTGACACGCTCGACCGGCGCTTCCAGATGATAGAAGCAGCGTTCCTGCACCAAAGCCGCCAAGTTCCGCGCCAAAACCGCTCGTGCGGGTCGCTTCATGCACCACCAGACAGCGCCCGGTTTTCTTCACGGATGCCTCGATGGCTTCGATATCGAGCGGCATAAGCGTGCGTAAATCTATGATTTCCGCGTCAATTCCGGTTTCCATAACAACGGTTGTGCAAACATGGACCATCGTACCGTAAGTCAATATGGTGAGCGCATCGCCTTCGCGCACCGTGGCCGCCTTGCCCAGCTCGATCCGGTAATGCCCGGCGGGTACATCACAACCGTTATGTTTTGACCAAGGCTCTACGGGGCGATCATAATAGCCGCTGAACGGGCCGTTGTAGATGCGTTTCGGCTCGAAAAACATCACTGGATCATTATCCTCGATCGCAGCGATCAACAGCCCCTTGGCATCATAGGGATTTGAGGGGACCACTGTTTTGATCCCGCAAATATGCGTGAACAGGCTTTCGGGCGACTGGCTGTGCGTTTGTCCGCCGAAAATGCCGCCGCCAAAAGGAGTACGGACTGTCATCGGGCAGATATAGTCATTGGCAGAACGATAGCGCAGCCGCGCCGCTTCGCTCACCAGTTGATCAAGGCCGGGATAGATATAATCGGCAAACTGGATTTCGGGAACAGGACGCAGACCGTAAGCCGCCATCCCCACAGACACCCCGATGATCCCGCACTCGCTGATCGGAGTATCGAAAACACGCGTATTCCCGTGCTTTTTCTGCAAGCCCGCAGTTGCCCGGAATACGCCGCCAAAAAAGCCAATGTCCTCACCCATAAGAACAACATTTTTGTCTTTTTCCAACATGATATCGAGAGCATCGTTGATCGCTTCTATCATATTCATTCGTGTGGATTTGGTCATCAGCTCGCCTCCCAATCAGGGCCGAACTTGCGGCGTTGTTCGGCGATCATCTCCTCACACTGTTCCTGAAGATGCCAAGGCGTGTGCTCAAATACATCCTCAAACATTGTTTGAAGAGGTTGATGCAAGCCATGGCCTAATATTCCATTTTTTTCAGCATCTTTCTGCGTTTTCTTTACACTATTAGTTAATTCAAGCTGCAATGCTTCATGCTGCTCCTCGTCCCATTCGCCGATCCGGATCAGGTGGGCCTTCAACCGCCCCACGGGATCGCCCAGCGGCCATTTCTCGAATTCTTTCGCCGCCCGATAGGCCTCTGGATCATCCGATGTTGAATGGCCCTCGGCACGGTAAGTGAAATACTCGATCAGCGTCGGGCCATTGTTGGTTCGTGCACGGTCCGCTGCCCAGCGCATCGCGGCATAGACCGCGAGCGGATCATTGCCGTCCACGCGAAGTGCCGCAATGCCATAGCCGATCCCGCGCGCGGCAAAGGTCGTGCGTTCGCCTCCTGCAATCCCCGAAAAGGAGGAGATTGCCCACTGGTTGTTCACCACCTGTAATATAACGGGTGTGTTATAAACGGCGGCAAAGGTAAGCGCGCTGTGAAAGTCCCCCTCCGCCGTCGATCCTTCGCCGCACCAAACAGCGGCAATACGGGTGTCTCCGCGCGAGGCACTCGCCATCGCCCAGCCTACAGCTTGCGGATATTGCGTCGCCAAATTGCCCGAGACGCTGAAAAAGCCAAATTCGGGCGCCGAATACATGATCGGTAATTGCCGCCCCTTCAGATGATCGGCGCGGTTTGAATATATCTGGTTCATCATCTGCACCAGCGGATAGCCCCGCGTGATCAGGATTCCCTGCTGCCGGTAGCTCGGAAAGCACATATCATCGCTGGCCAGTGCCATCGCGGTGGCCACCGAAGTAGCCTCTTCGCCAGTGCATTTCATGTAAAAGCTGGTCTTACCCTGCCGCTGCGCGCGAAACATCCGGTCATCAAAGGCGCGCGTCAGCATCATGTTCCGCAGCATCAGCCGCAGCGTGTCGGCATCGAGCTTGGGATCCCAGCTGCCTTTCGCATCACCGTTGTTATCCAAAACGCGGACCAGCCCAAAAGCTAGGTTTTGCATGGTATTTGGCGCGCAGTTCTCGTCGGGGCGCGGCAAGGCATCGACATCGGGGACGACAATATCACTGAAATCGGCTTCATCGCCCGGCCTGAATTTAGGTTCGGGAATGTGCAGCCGCAACGGCTCGCTGTTGGATCTGGGCTTTGCCATATCGTGCTCCCGCTCTCCTGCCGGACCAAACCGCGTTTCCGCAACTCGCAGTCTAATGTTACCACTTACTGTTATTTTATTACAAACTCCATATTAGGTCAATAGAACTGTCCTATATTTCGCATCACACCCGTCATGTTAAAAAAGCGAACATGCGCGTTAGCAAAATTTTAACCATCTTTTGCGATATAGCCGTTATGCCAAAAAAAGTTGATCCCATCGCCCAGCGCCAAATGATCGCCAATGCCGCGATCCGCGTTATCGACCGTGACGGTATCGAGGGTGCAAAGCTGCGCGACATTGCCCGCGCTGCGAATGTCACCACCGGCACGATCATGCATTATTTCGAGAATAAGCAACAGGTGCTCGAAGCCGTGCTCGAAATGATTGTCGCGCGCACGATTGAACGGATGCAGCGTTGCAATGTTCCAGCGGGCACAGTTCCGATCACCAAATTCATCAATGATGCCATTCACCAATTGCCGATCAACGAAGAAAACCGCGCGGAGTGGCGCGTTTGGCTTGCCTTTTGCGGGGCAGCCGTGGCCGACCGCCACCTTTTGAACATTCACCGCAGGCATTACCGCAAACTGGTGAGTCGGGTAATGCTTTTGCTCCACCGGTTGCACGCTGGCAATTCTGAACCGGGTCCGTTCGAGGACCGCGAACCGCAACGTTTCGCCTTGCGGGACGCGCAGATCGCGGTGCTTGCCGTTCCGGAAAACAGGCAAAGCGCATCAGCCGGTCAAACTCACCTATCCGCGTCAGGTGCATCGCTGCGCCGAGGCGGTGATCGCCGCCATCGAAGGCATCGGTACGCGCGCTACGCTCGATCCCGATCGTTGGCCTTTGTGGTGCCAGGCCGAGGCGCTGGTTGAAATGTTAACGCCGCTGCTGGAAAATTTTGGTGCCAGAGTCGCGGAAGAGAAAAAAGGCCATATGCGGCTAACGCGGCTGGCGGCCTAAACCGCCACTGGCGCAGAAATATGCGCCTGCGGTGCGTAATCCAGCACTTCGAAATCTTCGATCTCATAACCAAAAATGCTGTCTGGCTTTCGCAACAGGTGCAGTTTCGGCGCGCCACCGGGCGTGCGCGACAATTGTTGTTCAACCAATTCGGCATGGTTCGAATATAAATGCACGTCGCCGCCCTGCCAGATCAATTCGCCCGCTTGAAGCCCGCATTGCTGCGCCAGCATGCGGATCAGCATCGCGGCGGAAAACACGTTAAAGCCAAAGCCAAGTCCCAGATCGCAACTTCGCTGAAACAGCAATCCGCTCAAAACGCCGTCTGCGACATGGAATTGATAGGTTTTGTGGCACGGCGGCAGCGCCATTTGATCCAGTTCCGCCACATTCCAGCCTTCAAAAATATGGCGGCGCGATCCGGGATTGTTTTTCAAGGATTCGACCAGCAAAGCGATTTGATTGATGCCTTTGTCAGCGCGACGATAAAGCCCCTGCCCGGCATCTTCATAACGCGGCCAATTCACCCATTGCGCCCCGTAAACCGGCCCTAAATCGCCCCATTGCTGTGCGAAAGCGACGTCATCGATGATGCGCTGTTCAAAATCGTCCTGCGAAATCGCTTCTCCCGTTTCGCGGCGATAGCGATCCAGCGGCCAATCGGTCCATATCCGCACTTTTTGTTTGAGCAGCGAACGGATGTTGGTGTCTCCGGTCAAAAACCACAGCATTTCGCGCGCCGCAGTTTTCCAGAAAATGCGCTTGGTGGTCAAAAGCGGAATGGCATTATCGGCCAAAGAAAAGCGCATTTGCGCGCCGAACAGCGCCTTCGTGCCGACGCCTGTGCGGTCCTTTTGCTCAGCTCCTTCGCTCCATACGCGGCGCATCAGATCGAGATATTGCTGTTCATAATGGGGCATTGAGCGATGCTTTCCGGGCAAA
Organism: uncultured Alphaproteobacteria bacterium; assembly: GCA_963732535.1. Taxonomy (GTDB): domain Bacteria; phylum Pseudomonadota; class Alphaproteobacteria; order Sphingomonadales; family Sphingomonadaceae; genus Sphingorhabdus_B. Next base: position 81,484 of record CAVSZW010000011.1, read on the forward strand.
TCCGTCAGGGGCAAACTATCTGCTCCCGCCCGCTACGGCAATGCGGGCAAAACAGAAATCTTTGCGCTTGAAACCACCGCTAGCCACTTCTATAGGCGCGGCCTATGTTATTGTCGGAACCCGTTTCTGGCACGGTCGGGGAGTGGCGCAGCCTGGTAGCGCACCTGCTTCGGGAGCAGGGGGTCGCAGGTTCGAATCCTGTTTCCCCGACCAATTTTTCTATTTCAAATCCTTAAGATAAGCAAAGACCCTCTCATTTAGTCTTAGCAGAAGGACAGCCTTTTGCCTTGCGATTGGCCGACCATTCCACAGCGTCAATCAGCATCTTTTGATACTTCGCATCCGAATAGGTTTCGGGACGGTGGCCGATGGCGGAATAGAAGCTGCGCCCTTTTCCGACACAGCGTGTCCAGGCAATCGGATGATCCTCTCCCATGGCTAGCGACGGGCCGCCAAAGCGGTTGTGCCGGGCTTGTAGCTTTTCTCGTCGAGCGTTGCGATAACATTGGCCCCATTCAGCCGCGCGCTCTTGGCGAACGAATACCATTCGTCATTCATCGTCCAACCCGGCTGCAAATCCGCGCCAATGCCGCTGGCGGCTGCCTCGACCTGCACTGTTGCATCCTGAAACTGCGGATCGCTGGGGTGGCCGATGAAGCGCGCTCCGATCAGCGTGTCGGGATACCAATCCCAGAAATACACCGGATCGCCTGCCGAACCGTGGACACCAACAAATCCGCCACCCGATTCGATATAGCTGCGGAATGCCTTTCGCTGGGTGAGCGTGAGCACATCGCCGCTGATATTGTTCCACACCACCGTATCGAACTGTTTCAACACCGACGGGTGCATCGCCCCGCCCTTTTCAGTGACGTGCAAATCCCAGCCTTGGCTGTCCGCAAGCTTCCGGAAAACCGCATTTGCCGCCAAAACAGAGGGTGTATCGCGGAAACCGGTCATTTTTTCAAACAGCAACACATGCTTTTTGCCCTTGGCGAATTTGAATGTAGGCCGATCATTATCATAGCGTTCACAGCGCGCCGCCTTATCAGCGGCTGTGACCGGGATCGCGCGCAACTCGGAATCAACTTTGGCCATATCGAGCCCCTGGCACCGAACATCCCTGCCATCCGGCCAAAGCTCAAAATCGCGGCAAAGCTTGGGGCTTTGGTACTGGAAAACATCGGCGGCATTTTGGCAATTGAGCCCGGCAAATGCGTTTCGATCACGCCTTTGGCTTGATCGTTCAAAAGCAAGTCAATCAGCGGGCTTTCGGTCGAAAAAGCGGCATCGCGCATTGGACAATCAATCACGCCCTTGGCCTGCGCTTGCCCGGTTAACAGGGCCGAGCCCAACAGGGCGAGTTTCACGAAATGGCGCATTAACGGCTTCCTTCCTTGGTAATCTCAATGGCGGCGACGACGGCCTTGCCGCCCTGCCCTGCAAAATCCAGCTTCAATACCCCGTCTTTGACCACGACAGGAAAGCTTTTGGCAATCGCTTTTAACGCGTCCACCGGATGCGGTGGCGATATTGAAGGGCGCAAAGTGCGGCTTTTCCGTTGGCAGTGATCGCCATGGTCGCGGCCCCAGTCGGTTTCGCGCGGTTCAAAGCTGTGCACGGTCACGGTCCATTTGCCATCTGGAACGGGGATGGCATAGCTGAACGCTTCGCCTTCGCGCCAATAATCATAAAGTGCGGGGTCTGGCGCGGTGACGATTTTCTTTGGCGCGCCGCGCCCGCCAAAGCCACCTTGGTTGAGGATGGCAGGCGTTCCGCCAGTGACGAAATTGTCGGAGCCAAAGCGGCGCGTGCCGAGCATGCGGCCGGCGATGTCGCCTGCATCAAGGTGAATGCCGTCCTTCGCGGGATCAGGGCCATTGAACGTGGCTGTACTGGTCAGTTGGTGAGCAATGGGCAGGGCTGCGCCATCACTGTGGCTAATTCTTGTCTCAGCCAGATTGGCTCCCGGCTGGAGCGCGATGTTGGGCCAAATGCAAACATGATCGGGACATGCAATCTCTCCAATTGCCTTGCCATTCATCCATAGGCTGGCGGAATTCGCCGTTGCATAAGCCTTCACATCTATCACCGAGTAGGCCCGGTCTGCATAGCGTTTGCCCGCCAAATGGATCATTGGCTGCGGATTCCACTGCGCCTTGTAATAGTAGAACGCATCCTTTTTTACCTTGCGATCCATCGTCACCAGCCCCTTGGTGTTGATGTCAACCGCATCGCCTTCGTTCCGAAGGTCGCTGGCGAAATCGAACATGTTCCAGACATAGCTGCCCCAGATGTAATCGCGCTTCGCAATCACCGGCCAGCTTTGTTCGTGGACCCAGCTTTCATATTCCTCAGGCTGCGGGCGGCCAGTCGCGTTGACATAGCCGGTCAGCACATTGTCGCTATGCTGCGTTATCGCCCCGCCTGCGCCATATTCTGATATCGAGATCGGCAGCGTCGGGTGCTTGATGTGGAACTTGTCCATGTAGCTCGCCAGCTGTTCGGCGGCTTTTAGCGGCTGCGGATAATACCAGCCATAATAGCGGTTATAGCCGATCATGTCCGCCGCACCCGCAAGTTGCTCGCCTTGCACTTGGCCCTCAAGCCCGGCGACGGGTGACTGCGTACATCTTCGCAGCAATCGGCGAAAACCGTGGGACGGGACGGGTCTTCCTCACGCGCGATTTTGGCGATGTGATCGAGCAGCTTGCGCGGCTGCACCGGTTCTTTCGATATACCAAACAACGCGCTCGCATCCACCTCATTGCCCACTGACCACATGACGATGGATGGGTGATTGTAATTCTGCCGGATCAGCTCGCGCGTCTGCTGTTCGGCATTGGCGAAGAGTTCGGGCGATCCTTCGCCGCCCCTGAAGCTCGGCGTGGTGACGAAGGGCACCTCTGCCCACACGATCATCCCCGCTTTGTCGGCCTCATCGCTCCATTCATCGGCATGCTGGTAATGCGCGTGGCGGACGGAGTTCGCGCCCATTTCTTTGATGAGCGCCATATCCTCGGCATGGTCTTCGCGGGTCAGCGCATAGCCCTTGCCGAGCCGGTCCTGATGCCGCGAGACGCCTTTGAGTTTGAGCGGTTTGCCGTTGAGGGTGAAGCCGGTGTTGGGATCGAATTTGAAGGAACGGATGCCGAAGGATTGGGTGACGGAGTCGATGAGTTTCGCGCTCGCCATAGACTGAAACCTTCGCTACATAGAGTGTCGATTCTGCCGTCATCACTCCCATAGTTCAGCCATTGCCAAACTCAAGATCGGATTGTCGACGATCTTCACCGTGCTTGATTGCAATTGGCGCTTGGACTTGCTTGCCAAATAGTCCGCAGCCATTTGACGGCCTGCCGTCGCATAGTCGTCAAAGCAACATTGCGACCGAGTTGGCTGCCTTCGCGCTTCGGATTCAGTCGAATTTGCTGCAGTTTGCAATTGTACGTATCGAATCGGTCTCGACGCCCCCGGCCATCTTGTTTCAATCGGCATGAGCATTCGGGCCAACCTCGCCAGTCCGCACATAAACCCCCGGCCCACCAAAATCGAGCAGGTCGATCCCCACATCATTCGCCTCGATCAGCGAAACCCCGCGATACATCCCGCCGTGCTGGAAGAAATCACCTGCGAGCGGCATCACATGTTCGGTGCTGCTGCCGATTGCGGGCTTGGAGTTATCGGCCTTCACCACAATCAAATTCGCCGCACCCGGCTTCCATGCCTTGGTCACGTCAAAACGGAAACGCGAATAGCCGCCCTTGTGCTGGCCGACATGCACGCCGTTCACCCAGACATCGGCGATGATCGCGACTGCGCCGAAATCGAGATACTGCCGCCGTCCCTTGGCCGAGGCGGCTTGGCGTCGAAGCTCAGCCGGTAATAGCCAGCGCCCTGTTTGTTGTTGGTCGCCGCGAGCGGGTAAGGCTATATTCGCCGATGCGGTTCCATGTGTGCGGAACGGAGACCTGTTCCCATGTGCTGATCGTCAAACGTTGCGGTTGTCACACTTGCATCGGCTTGACCAAATTGAAAACGCCAACCGTCGGACAGTTCGATTATCGTGCGCGGATTAGTTTGAACCACTTTTTCCTTTGCTAACAAAGGATTGGTGGAGAACAACCAGCACAGGGACAGTGCAAACAGAAACAGTCTCGGCATATTCTCTCCAACCATATTTGGCGACGGCCATTTTATTGTCATAATGGAGCCCGCATCAGAAGCCACAATTTTCCACATCGCCATGGCACGTTTGCGCGGGAAACCGTCTGTTGCAAAACATTTTCTTACAATGAATGACGGGTCCATTAACCATTCCTTGAGATTGCCCCCTTACCGCGTGTAAAATGCATGCACGCATCGTCATTGTGGACGATCGCGCGACAAATTTGCGGATATACGCACAATTCGTCGCGATGATGGGTCCGGCCTTTTCTTCCAAGTGCTTTCAAAGCGCTGTGGAGGCACTTGCCTGGCTTGAAAACGAACGGGCCGATCTGCTCATAGTCGATTATCGGATGCCCGAAATGACCGGCGCGGATTTCATCCGCAGGCTTCGCGAACGATCCGAAGGCCGCAATGTTCCGGCGATTATCATCACCGCGCGCCAAGACAGGGAATGTCGGATTGCCGCGCTTGATGCGGGTGCTACAGACTTTTTGCAAAGCCCGGTTACCGATGGAGAATTCCGGGAACGCGCGCTTTTGTTAATTGGTCAACACCGCAAGCAAGACCAGTTGGAATCCAGCAGCTCGGGCTCCAGTTCAGAGACAGGGCCAGAAATCGATACATCGGCAAGCGGCACAATTTCGATGATCGAACAGATCATCGATACCGCTCCGATTTTGATTAATGCGATGGATCGCAACGGAAAATTGCTGTTCATGAACAGTTATCAGGCTGCACTGTTCGGGAAAGACGCCAACACATTGATTGGCCGACCGATTACCGAAATTTTCGAAAGCCATCTTGCCGAACGCGAAATCCGCCGCAACCAGACCATCCTTGAATTGGGCAAGGCCATTTCCAATTATGAAGAGGTTTATGCAAGCGACGGCGTTTCGTTGACCTTCCATTGCAGCAAATCGGCGCTTCGCAACAAAGACGGGCAAGTTATCGGGGTGCTGACCTCTGCCGTTGATATCACGGCGCGCAAATTTGCCGAAGAACACCGTGCCCATCTTGCGCTGCACGATATGCTAACCGGGCTTCCCAACCGCGTGTTACTGGGCGAAAAAATGCGCGAGACAATCGAGGATTGTCAAAAGCACGGAAAAATGGCTGCATTGTTGCTGGTGGATCTCGACCGGTTCAAAGTCATCAACGACACACGCGGGCATCAGGCCGGTGACATGTTGCTGCGCCAGGTTGCAGAGCGGCTGACGACCATCTTGCGACCCGACGATATTGCTGCGCGCATCGGTGGTGACGAATTTGCGATCATCCTTCGCAATGCGAGCACTGTTGAAGAAATCAGTGGTGAATGTCTGCGTATCCTGTCGCACATCGGTCGCCCCTATTCGATCGATGATTTATTGCAGCTGATCGGCGCAAGCATCGGCGTCTCGCTAATGCCCGACGATGGCGATAGTTCTGACGAACTTTTGCGTCTTGCCGACCTTGCAATGTACGAAGCGAAATCGCGCGGTCGCAATTGCCATTGCTTTTTCTCGCAGCAGTTGAACCAGATTGCCCAGTTCAACGCCGGTGTCGAAGCCGACCTAAGAACCGCGATGGAAGAGAACCAGTTTTTCCTGGAATATCAACCTATTGTGAACGCTACGACCTCTGCTTATTGCGGTTTGGAAGCGCTGCTCCGTTGGCAACATCCCGTGCGCGGCCGGCTGATGCCGAGTGAGTTTATCCGCATTGCCAACGATTCCGGCTTGATTGACAGCATTGGCGCATGGGTTGTGCGCGCAGTTTGCGCGCAGATCGAGCAATTCGCACAAGAAAATTTGCCGATACCGCACATCGCCGTCAACGTCTCTCCCCGCCAGTTTCAGTCACCAGAGATGTGTGATGACATATTGGAAAGCATCCGCCGACATAATGTGCCGCGCGGACAATTCACGGTGGAAATCACCGAAGAGCTTTTGCTCGATCAAAGCGCCGTGTTGCAAGCGCAGTTGCTGAAACTGCGTGATCATGGCGTGGACATTTCGATCGATGATTTCGGTACGGGATATTCTTCGTTGCAATATTTGCGCGACCTGCCTGCTACCCGTTTGAAAATCGACCAGACGTTCGTATCGCGGATCGAACACAGCACCGCTGATCGCGCCATTATCTCGACGATTGCCCATCTGGCCCACGCGTTGGGGATGCGCGTCGTGGCAGAGGGTGTCGAGACCGAAGCACAACGCATGCTGCTAAAAGCTTCCGGATGCGATGAGCTTCAGGGATTTCTTTTCGGCCGCTCTCTGTCGGTTGAACAATTGCGTGCCTTGTTTTCGGACGGACCGGCGATTTACGAAACGGCAGCGGCATGAGTATCGCTGCACATAAAGACCATCCCAGCTATTCGCATGAGCGGGAAATCCTGTTCAACCGCTTGGTCATGAGCGGCATTACCCTGCCAGTGATTGCGGTTTTCGCCTATAATAGCATCATCCTTTTGGCCTTTGCCGGATATTTGGCAGCCAATACTGCGCTGTTCATGATGCTACGTGCCGATATCGGGCGGCGAGAATGGCGCTGGACAGCGGGGATTTTACTCGACGTCACCATGAACATTGCAACCACGCTCGAAGCGCCCGCAGTCATGTCGATATTCTATCCGATATTGCTGTGGATGATTTTGGGCAATGGCTTTCGATTTGGCCTTAAATTTCTGGCCATCTCGTCGGTCGTCTCGGCATTGGGCTTCGGTTCGATCGTGCTCGTCACCGATTATTGGGCCGATAAACAAGCGTTGGGTTACAGCTTGGCGCTCGCCTTGCTGGTAATTCCAGCATATTGCTCAAAATTGATCCGGAAATTGTCCAAAGCAAAAGAGGACGCGGAAGCTGCAAGCATCGCCAAAAGCTATTTTCTGGCGAGCGTCAGCCACGAATTGCGTACGCCGCTCAATGCCATCATTGGCTATGGCAACCACCTTCAGCAACAGGAATTGCCCAAAGGACAGCGCGACATGATCGACGCGAGCGTTCTTGCGGGTGAACATTTGTTGCATTTGATCGAACAGCTTATCCAAGTCGCCAAAGCCGACAGCGGTTCGGTCGTCATCGAAGTCAAAGAGATGCGTCCGACGACCATCTTGACCGAAATTCGCAATATCATGGCCAATCGCGCCGAGGATAAAGGTCTTGATCTGCATCTCCACGCAGCCCCGTTCAGTGATCGGCTGATTAGCGCGCCTGCGGAAACGATCCGCAACATCGTTTTGAATTTGGTTGGAAACGCGATTAAATTTACGGAAAATGGAACGATATTGGTTTCAAGCCGCATCATCGAGAATGGCACAGAAACACTATTGGAATTGCGCGTTTCCGATACCGGCATCGGGATCGCCGAAGATGCGATAGAGAAAGTGTTCCAACCGTTCCAACAAGCCGATGATACCGTTTTAAGCCGGTTCGGCGGCACCGGTTTGGGCTTGGCAATTTGTCGGCAACTGTGCGATCAATTGGGCGGGACCATTCGTGTCGAGAGCGAAGTAGGGCAAGGTAGCTGCTTTATCGTCCAGCTCCCGGTTACGCCGGTTGAAGAGCAAAGCGATCCCATCGATGGTTCCGGCGATCCAGCCGTTAAATTGATCGCCATTGGCGATTTCGACACAGAGTTGCTTGCAAAGGCACAGTCGGCTGGAAATTATTTCGTTCGCACCCTGCCTTGCAGTGAACCTGGTTCGTTGCTTGCTACGCTATCGCAAATTGACCTCCCATCATTTGACGTGGCAATTATCGATCAGAATTTGGCCGGGAAAATTTCCCCCGAAATGGGCATCTGGAAACTGTTCGCCGAACATAAAATTGCGCCGGTTCTGGTTTCCAACGGCCAAGCACTGGATCTTGATGAAATTGGAATCCGCGCGTCATTCGCCAGCGTCATTCCGGTAGCACCCAATTTTGACGAATTGCGGAGCGCGATCAGGATCGGTTGTTCCTTCGCACATCCGTTACAAAAGCAGGAAGATTTAGAACCGAAATCCGTTCCAGTTTATTCCCCGAAAACGGTATTGGTTGCCGATGACAATCGCACCAATCGGCATCTCCTCTCCGCCATTTTGGAGGCCGCCGGCCACCATGCCACGCTGGTGTGCGATGGTGATGAAATGCTTGAAATTCTGGAAAAACAGATATTTGATGTCGTGCTTCTGGATGTCAACATGCCCCGTTTGAACGGCATCGATGCCTGTCGGATGTGGCGGCAGATCGAGGGTGGACGCAACCACCTGCCGATCATTGGCGTAACGGCAGACGCAACCAGCGAGACAGAAGAAAAATGTCTGGCTGCGGGAATGGATTTGCGGATTACCAAGCCCGTCAAAGCAAAGCTGCTGCTGGACCTCATCGAACGCTATTGCGGCGACAAATCCATAGAACTGTCAATTCCGGGGCCGCTTGAAGACCCGCTTGGCAAAGTGGTGTCCATCACATCGAACACCGAACTATCCGGCATTGGTGCTGTCGATCCCGAGCAAATTGTATATTTGAAATCCATCGGTGATGCATCCTTTGTCGATGACATGATTGATGGCTTTATCAGCGATGTTAGCGAAAGCATTGAAGCACTGCGTTCGTCGGTATCTGCCCGCAGCCCATCCGAATTCCGATTTGCCGCCCATGCAATCAAAAGCTGTTCGAACAATGTAGGGGCAGCTTTGCTTGCTGCAATGTGCGCGAAACTCGAAGCGATCAGTGAACCCGAGCTTATCGAACTCGGCACAATACATCTTCAAAAAGTGGAGCGGGAACTGGCGCGTGTTTTGGCGGAACTTGCGCCGCATCGATCCAGTTTGAACGATTCCAAAGCCGTGGATGCGGCTTAAACAGAGATCGCTTCAATTTGCCGCTTTATACGCCGCTCTTGCGCGTCGGCCAGCCGTTCCATTTTCCTGATATCATTATCACCAAGCGTCATGGCCGTTTCCGCCCAGATATTCGTGATTTTTAGCAATTCGTCGAGTTCGACAGGATTGGACACGCGCCTCGCCTGATAGACAGCCCGCTCTGCTGCGAACCGGTTTTGATGCTTTTGGCAATATTCGATTATCGCCGCTTCGCCCTGCCCGTCTTCAACCAAGATATCGACGATGCCAAGATCATATAATTCTGCGGCAGTATGCAGCTTGCCTTCAAGTATGAATTGTTCGGCAAGCTTGCGACCGACGCGGCGGACGAGGAAACTATAGGCTCCCATTCCGGGAAACAGATTGAATACAATTTCAGGCAATCCCAATCGCGCACTGCGCTCTGCCACCAAAATGTCAAAAGCAAGCGCATGTTCAAAACCGCCACCCAGTGCATCGCCCTGCACCAAAGCAAATGTGATTACCGGTGCGCCAAAGCTGTTCGCGTTGGCAAATTGCATTCGCACACACGTTTCGGCGTATTTCCGCATCGCACCCAGATCATGGTTGCGAATACATTCGGCAAAGTGACGCAAATCTCCGCCGAGATTGTAAATCCCAGGCGTCTTCGATCCGCAAACAAAGTATCGCAGATCATCCGGGCCACCATTGGCAGGCCGACCATAATTATCGGCAATCCATTCCTGAACCTGCTGCACTTCGGCACCCAGACTATAAGTATAGCTGGGCCGGCCGCGCTGGTTCATGAAGCACCAGAAAATGCGATCCGCGCTATCGTGGCGTACCTGAATTTCGTCAAATCTTTGAGAGGTAATCGGCACACCTGATTGCTCACCGAAGCTGAAAACAGATTTCGCATTCGTTGCTACAGAATTTGCAGATTCACTTATCATACGGGTATGGACAGACATTTCGACCCCTTGCGACGGGAATATAACTGGCCACCCCAACCAGATGGTCCTGTTAGCACAATTTCTAACTTAACAAGCCGTAATTTCTTCTGGTTATTGTCACTGTATCAAAATGCTCCACTTCGATGCTGTTTTATTTAGATATTTTCTACCCGAATTTTGTCACCTTACCTGCAAATTTGGTTAAGACAATTGCCGATATAGCTCTAATTGATCCGTATCTGGGGCCAAAAGCCGCCATTTTGCGCTCGATTCAAAACGGCAATCATGTGGGCCAATCCCCCTACAAAATGTCCACGAAGACCGGAATTCGTATGCATGTCGTCTTGCGCTTCGGTCAATTGATTGCTCCCTTGCCCGGCAAGGTCTAATGCGCGCTGCAAGCCATGATGGCTGCTGGAGCGTTTATGTCGTTTATTGCAGACAAATTGATTTTGTTCGGGGCGACCGGTGATCTCGCGCAGCGCATGTTATTGCCTTCGCTTTGTGCGCTCCACGCCGATGGTCTGGTGGCGCAGGATTTGTCGATCATTGGCACCGCGCGTTCGGACCATGATGATGCGAGTTATCGCAACTTCGCCAAGCACGCGCTGGAAACCTATCTTCCCGAAGAACGCAAGCCAGCGATAGCGAGCTTTCTGGATCGTCTGTCCTATCAAACATTAGATGCCTCAAAACCCGATGGCTTTGCAGCGCTTGCCGATAAGGCAGGCAAGGTTGACGATGGTCTTGCTATATTCCTGTCAACCGCTCCCAATTTATTCGAACCCACGATAAAGGGATTGCGGGCTGCGGGCCTGGCCAGTGAGAAATCGCGGATCGGCCTTGAAAAGCCACTCGGCACCGATTTGGAATCGAGCCGCCAGATCAACGATGCCGTTTCCGCCGCGTTCCCCGAAGACCGGATATTCCGTATCGACCATTATCTGGGCAAGGAGACGGTGCAGAACTTGCTGGCCCTCCGCTTTGCCAACATTTTGTTCGAGCCTTTGTGGAATGCCGCACATATCGATCATGTGCAGATCACGGTTTCGGAAACTGTCGGCCTCGAAGGACGGGTAAGCTTTTACGATGGAGCGGGGGCCCTTCGCGACATGGTACAAAACCATATGCTGCAATTGCTGGCGCTGGTCGCGATGGAGCCGCCTTCCAGCTTTGATGCAACGGCGGTGCGCGATGAAAAAGTAAAAGTGCTGCGCTGCCTCCGCCTGATCGGCAACGGTGACAGCGTGACCGGACAATATCGCGCCGGAGCCATTAATGGCGGTGCAGTCCCGGGCTATGATGACGAACTGGGCAAGGATAGCGACACCGAGACATTTGTCGCAATCAAGGCGCATGTCGATAATTGGCGATGGAAAGGCGTGCCATTTTACCTTCGCACCGGAAAGCGATTGCCCGAACGCAAGACCGAAATTGTCATCCAGTTTAAACGTGTGCCGCACTCGATTTTTGCAGGTAAAGGTGCAGCGTCGCATCCCAACCGGCTGGTTATCGGGATCCAGCCCAAGGAAAATATCGGGCTGTCGGTGATGGCAAAGGTGCCGGGACTGGATCGTGGCGGCATAAGATTGCGCGAAGTACCACTCGATATCTCGATGCCCGACGCCTTTGCCGGCCCCAAAAAGCGCATCGCCTATGAACGGTTGCTGCTTGATCTGATCGAGGGCGATCAAACGCTGTTTGTGCGGCGTGACGAAGTGGAGGCGCAGTGGGACTGGATCGACGCCATTCGCGCCAGCTGGGGCGAACATGGTGTCCACCCGAAAAACTACACCGCAGGAAGCTGGGGGCCGTCGGCGGCGATTGCGTTGGCCGAGCGTGACGGGGTGACGTGGCATGAGTAATTTGGGCATGAATGAAGCAATCAACCGCGTAACCCGGCGCATCATCGAAAAGTCGAAGCCGGGCCGCGAACGCTATCTCGATCTGATCGCGCGCGAGGGCGACAAGGGTGTCAACCGCGCCACCATGTCATGCGGAAATCTGGCACACGGCTTTGCGGCTTCAGGTGACGACAAGTCTGCAATCCGTGAGCATAGTGCGATGAACATCGGCATCGTCACCGCCTTTAACGACATGCTTTCGGCGCATCAGCCCTATGGCCGCTACCCCGAGCAGATCAAGCTTTTCGCCCGCGAAGTGGGCGCGACCGCACAGGTTGCAGGCGGCGTTCCGGCGATGTGCGACGGGGTGACGCAGGGGCAGAGCGGGCATGGAATTGTCGCTGTTCAGCCGCGATACCATTGCGTTGTCAACCGCCGTGGGCCTTTCCCACGCGATGTTTGAAGGCGCGCTGTTGCTGGGTATATGCGACAAGATCGTGCCGGGATTGTTGATCGGCGCATTACGTTTCGGCCATTTGCCGATGATCCTTGTTCCCGCAGGCCCCATGCCCTCTGGCCTTGCCAATAAGGAAAAGCAGCGCATCCGGCAGCTTTATGCCGAAGGAAAGGCCAATCGCGACGAATTGCTGGAGGCCGAAGCCGCATCCTATCATGGTGCGGGAACCTGCACTTTTTACGGCACTGCCAATAGCAACCAGATGATGATGGAAGTGATGGGCCTGCACATGCCCGGCTCGGCCTTTGTCAATCCGGGCACAAAGCTTCGCACAGAACTCACGCGCGCCGCCACACACCGGCTGGCGCAAATTGGCAAAGGCGGAGACTATCGGCCTTTGGGGCTGTGCATTGACGAGAAAGCGATTGTGAACGCCTGTGTCGGCTTGTTGGCGACGGGCGGCTCGACCAACCATGCGATCCATTTGCCCGCCATTGCCCGCGCCGCGGGTATCCTGCTCGATTGGCAGGATATGGACGAACTCTCCGCCGCCGTGCCGTTGATCGCCCGCGTCTATCCCAATGGATCAGGCGATGTGAACCATTTCCACGCGGCGGGCGGCATGGGCTTTGTTATCCGTGAGTTGCTGGATGCAGGATTGCTTCACCGCGATATCATGACGGTCGCGGGCGATGATTTGACAGCTTATGGGCAGGAACCGTCGCTCGAATGGCGATGCGTTGATATGGCAAGATGCCCCGGCGATATCGGGCGATGATGCGATGCTACGCACGCCTGCTGCGCCCTTCATGCCCGATGGCGGGATGCGGTTGGTGCAAGGCAATCTGGGCCGTGGAACATTCAAGACCAGCGCGGTTGATCCTTCGCGCTGGGTTACCGAAGCCCCTGCCCGCGTCTTTCACTCCCAGGAGGATGTGCTGGCCGCGTTCAAAGCAGGCGAACTGGAACGCGATGTCGTGGTCGTCATGCGTTTTCAGGGGCCACGCGCCAACGGGATGCCCGAACTGCATAAGCTGACGACACCGCTCGGCATTTTGCAGGATCGCGGGTTTAAAGTCGCGCTGGTCACCGATGGCCGCATGTCGGGCGCATCGGGCAAAATCCCGGCGGCGATCCATGTGACCCCCGAGGCTTTGGGAGGCGGCCCATTGGCGCATGTTCAGGACGGCGATGTTATCCGGCTTTGCGGACACGATGGGTGCTTGAAGTGCTGGCCGATTTGACGACGCGCACCGCAGCCGCACCGCCACATGGTCGAAGACGGCTTGGGCCGCGAACTGTTCGCTATGATGCGCGCTGGCGCCGATAGTGCAGAGCGCGGCGGATCGGCAATGCTGGCGGGGGCTGGATTGTGACCCAAATCGTCGCCATCGATATCGGCGGAACCCACGCACGTTTTGCCCTCGCCGAAGTATCGGAAGGCCGAGTCATCCATCTGGGTGAACCAGTGACCATGAAAACCGCCGAACATGCTTCGTTTCAAACGGCATGGGAGGCGTTCGATGGAATGCTCGATCAGCCTATTCCACAAGCCGTGTCCATCGCCATCGCGGGCCCTGTTACCGGCGACGTGATCAAATTCACCAACAACCCTTGGATTTTGCGCCCTGCCCTGATCGGTGAACGGTTGGGCGTCGATGCCTATACTTTGGTCAATGATTTTGAAGCCGTCGGCCATGCCGTCGCGCAAGCGGGGCCTGAATATTTCGAACATCTGTGCGGGCCGGAAACCCCAATCGCCGACGAGGGCACAATCAGCATCGTTGGCCCCGGAACCGGCCTCGGCGTCGCGCATATCTATCGTTATCCGGGCGGCTATCATGTTTCCCCCACCGAAGGCGGACATTTCGATTTTGCCCCGCTCGACAGCATCGAAGACGCAATCCTCGCGCGGATGCGGAAACGGTTTAACCGGGTTTCGGTGGAACGCATCGTTTCCGGCCCCGGCCTGCTTGAAATCTACGAAACGCTCGCCGCCATCGAGGGCCGCGCGATCCAGCAGATGGATGACAAGACACTTTGGGCACTGGGCATGGCGGGCGAAGACAGCCTCGCCAGCGCCGCGATAGACCGCTTCTGCCTGTCGCTCGGCAGCATCGCGGGCGACATTGCGCTGGTGCAAGGCGGCTTTGGCGGCGTCGTGATCGCGGGCGGACTTGGCCTGCGGATCAAAGACATTCTGCTCCGCTCGGGCTTTGACCAGCGTTTCCGCGCCAAGGGCCGCTTTGAAAAACTGATGGCGGGCATCCCTGTCAAACTCATCACCCATCCGCAGCCCGGCCTGTTTGGCGCAGCGGCGGCCTTTGCCAAGGAACATGCATCATGAAGCCCATCGAAACCATCATGCGGACCGCGCCCGTTATCCCGGTGCTGGTGATCGAGGACGCAGCACATGCCCAGCCCATTGCTGAAGCATTGGTTGCAGGCGGCCTGAAGGTGCTCGAAGTCACCTTGCGGACGGCGGCGGCTCTCGATGTAATCCGCGAGATGAAAAAGGTGCCGGGGGCGCATCGTCGGCGCGGGAACCGTGCTGAACGAAGCCGATCTGCGCGCTTCCATCGATGCCGGAGCGGAGTTTATCGTCTCACCGGGATTGACCGAGCCTTTGGGCAAAGCTGCTGTCGCGAGCGGCATCCCCTTCCTGCCCGGAACCGCCAATGCCAGCGATATCATGCGCGGGCTGGACCTTGGCCTATCGCACTTCAAATTCTTCCCGGCGGAAGCTTCTGGCGGGATCGCAGCCCTGAAAGCCATCGCTGCCCCCTTTGGCATGGCCCAGTTCTGCCCCACCGGCGGGATCAGTTTGAAAACCGCTCCCGATTGGCTGGCGTTGGAGCCAGTGCTATGTGTTGGCGGCAGCTGGGTTGTCGGCCCCAATAGTGTAAAGGGGGGCGCACCGGATGTCGCGGCGATCACGGCAGCGGCCAAAGCCAGTGTCGCATTGCGGCCATGACCACGATCCCGGAATTAAACGTGCGGTTGCAGGAACTGCATACCCTGACCAGTGAGACTCCGCTGTTTAATCCGGTTTTTGAGCTCAGCCTTGATCTATCACGCAAAATCGAAAATGGTGCGATGTC
This sequence comes from uncultured Alphaproteobacteria bacterium, assembly GCA_963732535.1. Taxonomy (GTDB): domain Bacteria; phylum Pseudomonadota; class Alphaproteobacteria; order Sphingomonadales; family Sphingomonadaceae; genus Sphingorhabdus_B. The sequence goes on from CAVSZW010000011.1 coordinate 96,816, forward strand.
GCTCGCCTCGGTCCAACGCAATGGTATCCGAGCTGGAATGTGATGCACTGCAAAGCCGTGCGAAGAAACTGCACCATCTGATTGCGCCCGTTTCTTTGGCAGACAATGATGCGCTCATTAGCGAACGTTCCAATCGGCAAGGATTTCGCTGCCTTTGCAGAACGCTGGGCGCATCCTTTGCAGCACATCGTTTTCACCGCGCACCCCACATTTCTGTTGAATGACGCCCAAAGCGACGCGGTCGCCACCGCCGCCAGCCAAGGCGAATTCGGCAAGGATCAGGTATGTGTCGCCGATCATTCGCGCGAAAGTGTCACGCTCGATTACGAACATGGCGAAGCGATGGCCGCCATATCGCGGGCAGCCGCAGCGCGCGACCGGCTATCCGAACGCCTTTTTGAGATCGCGGCGCAAGCGATTGGCCCGATCAATGGCGCAATTTCCGCCCCCTGCCCTTTCGTTTTGCCTCATGGGTTGGCTATGACATGGACGGGCGCACCGATATCGGCTGGTCCACCAGCCTGCATTACCGGATGAAGGAAAAAGCGCCGCGAAGCTTGGCTGATTATGCAGCGTCCCTCGCCGGAATAGGCGCTGCACCGGAACTTGCCACGCGGCTCGATACTGCGGCGAACCATGCAAGCGAAATGGCAGAGCTCCTCGCCAATGAGCCCGAAAACGCGGTTGAGCTTTCCCATGTCGCCAACCAGATTTCCGCCGACCATCCCGATAAATTGCTGTCACTCGGCCCGATTATCGACGAGATCGAAGCGCTTTCAAACTCCGTTGACGATTCAACCGCGCGTGCATTGCTGGTGCTTGCCTGTTCCATGCGCGCCGATGGGTTGGGGATGGGCTGGATCCATTTCCGGGTGAATGCATCGCAACTGCAAAATGCCATCCGCCGCCGCATAGACCCCGAACAAAAACTCGATCTGGCAAGCCGGGGAGCCTTGCAGCGCCTGCGAAAGCTGCTTGAAGATGTAAAGCCGTTGCGTTCCAATTTCGCAGCATTGTCGATCGAAGACACCACCGCGCTGCGCCAGTTCCTGTCGATGGCGCAAATCCTGAAGCATATCGATGCCGACGCGCCGATCCGCATGTTGATTGCCGAGTGCGAGGAGCCGCAGACTGTTCTGGCTGCACTGTATTTTGCCAAATTGTTCGGAGTGGCCGACAAGGTCGATGTCTCGCCCTTGTTTGAAACCGAAAGCGCGATGGAGCATGGCGGGCGTTTCCTCGATGCCTTGCTCGCCGAGCCTGCCTATCGCGACTATGCCCGTATGCGCGGTCGCGTGGCGATCCAGACCGGGTTTTCCGACGCTGGACGCTTTATTGGGCAATTGCCCGCAGCCCTCGCCATCGAGCGCTTGCAAGGCCGTCTAGCGCGGATGATGGCGAAGCACGGGATCACCGATGTCGCTGCGCTGATCTTTAACACCCACGGCGAATCGATGGGACGCGGCGCGCATCCGGCAAATTTTACCGACCGGCTGACTTATCCGCTAAGCATTTGGACGCGGCAGCAATTTGCTCGAAAATGCGATCCGGCTCGAACCAGAGGTTAGCTTTCAGGGCGGCGACGGCTATCTGTTTTTCCGTAATGTAGAACTGGCCTATGCCACGCTATCGCGCATCGCCGAGGTCGAACTGCAGCCTCTGACCTCCGAAGACGATCCCTTTTACAGCAACACCGACGTCAGTCTCGATTTCTATCGCGGCATCCGGCGGGTGCAGCGCGATTTTCTGGGTTCGCGCACCTATGCCCGTTCGTTGACCGCTTTTGGGCTGGGTCTGCTGAACGATACCGGCTCGCGAAAATCGCGCCGCCAGTTTGATGTCGCTGCCAACCGCGCGATGTCGTTAAGGCAAATCCGCGCGATCCCGCACAACGCCATTTTGCAACAGCTTGGCTATCCGGTAAACCTGATCGCAGGGACTGGAACCGCGGCGGGCGAGGATAATGAAACCGTCGCCGAACTGATCAACGCATCGCCGCGGGGCCAACAGATCATCCGGATGCTGCGCGCCTCCAACCGGCTGGCCAGCATCAAATCGGTCGCGGCTTACGGCGAGCTCTTCAATTCGGCCTATTGGGCCAGCCGCCCCTATCGCGGGACCGAGAATTTTCTGGAGCCTGCCTGCCTGGCGCTTGCCGAACGGTTGACCACCGATGATCGCAACAGCGCCTTTCGCACGCTGACATCGCGTTTACGGGTCGATGCGTTGAAACTGCACCGTTTGCTTAAGGCGGTGAACGGCGAGGAAGAAACCGGAGGGCGCGAAGACCTGCGCCGTGCGCTTGGCGTATTGCAAGCTCTTCGACTGGCGCTGATGCAGCATATCTTCCTGCTCGCCGTGCAAATTCCGGCCTTTTCGCGCTCGAACGACATTAGCCGCGACGATGTTCTCGAAATGATATTTGCCATGCGGATCGACGAAGCGCTGGCCCAATTCCGCAGCGCCTTCCCCGTTTCCGCCCCCGCCATATCCGATTTTGATGTCGTGGAGCCAACCGACTATCCCGATGGAAGCGAACAACCCTATGCCAGCATCCACAGCCATTTCATCGCGCCAATCGAGCAATCCTATGCGCTAATCCTGCGCGTGGGCACGGCCATCGCCAATCATTTCGGGGCACATGGATGATGATTTCAATCGAAAAATGAAAAATGGCGGAGAGATAGGGATTCGAACCCTAGGTACCCTCACGAGCACGCCGCATTTCGAGTGCGGTGCTTTCGACCACTCAGCCATCTCTCCGCATGTTCAAACGGGCAAGGTCGAGGCCCTTTTTAGAGGCGACCCGTTCAACAGAGCGCGGCCATTAGCCCAAGATTTCCGCTTTGCCAAGCGCAAGGTTGAAACGAATTGCTATAGCCGCGATATAGCGATGATGAACCCGAATCCTCCTCTCCCAATCTCGGCCCCGATCACCGCCGAAGCGCGCTTCGCCATCGGCGAAGTGGTGCGCCACCGCCTGTTTGAATTTCGCGGGGTGGTGTTCGATATCGATCCGGTTTTCGCCAATAGCGAAGAATGGTATCAATTCCATCCCCGAACATGTCCGCCCGCGTAAGGATCAGCCTTTTTACCATCTGTTCGCGGAAAATGCCGAAAGCAGCTATATCGCCTATGTCAGCCAGCAAAATCTGCTACCCGATGCCGAACACGGCCCGGTGAACCATCCTGCCATCGCAGGCTATTTCGAACATTGGAACGAGGATCGCTATGCGTTGAAGCGCAATATGCGCCAATAATACGCCGACTAAGTTTATGCGGCGGGCTTCATCGCCCCGATCCACTGCTCCAGTAATTTCACCCCCTCTAAATGCACCGTTGCCCGCCCTAATTCGGGCATGGCCACGCCGGGCTCAACGCTTTTCATCCGATGGATCAATATCGAGCGCTCAGGATGGCCGGGCTCGATAACAAAGGTGAAATCCCCCGCCCCGCGCCCTGCCGCCACCGGGCGTTTGCCAATACCAAGCTGAACAGCTTGCTTTACGTCTCGTCCCAGAAACAGGCCTGAATTGCTCGCTGACCCGTTCGGGCTATGGCAATGGGCGCAATTGATATCGAGATAAGACCGCGCGCGATCATCAAGCGATGCCGGTTTCCGGCTGCGCCAGTCAAGGCCGCCGAAACGGGCTTCAATGGGTTCAAGCAAAGGCAAATCATGCCCTACGGCGATGTCCATGTTGCCGAGGCGTGGGCCGATAGGCATCACTGCATCAGCTTGGGCATGGCACAATTTGCACTGGTTCTTGTTGGGAACGGCATAGCTGATGGCAATTTTGCGCCCGTCGGGCCGCACCACATCAACGGGGATACGCGCACCTGCAAGTTTCAGATCGGCATCGCTGCCATCTGTGCGCCAGACATAGGGCAACGCCACCCATTCGGCCTTCATCCTCAGCAAAAGCCGTGTTTCAAGGATTTTCAGCTTTCCCTTTGCGTCGGGATAGCCGAAATTCTTGACCAATATCGTCCCTTCGGGAAACACCAGCTTTCCGTCACTTTGATTGATAGTCACTTTTTTGGAAGGAGGCAGCAGCATATAGCGCTGTTTTTCAGCATAGTCCGAAAACAGCGGGGTTTTCAGCGTATAGGGGATCAACCCGGGGCTGGGTCTGTCTGCGCGCCCCTGAAACAAGCCAAATTCGGAAAGCCGGGTCGGATAGGGTGAGAACGGGGCAGCATCATTTCCCCGGACAGCCACTGCGAGCACAGCACAAGCCAATACCGCGATCAGCGCTCGCATCAGCGGACAACAGCCTCCATCGCCTCGGGCAAGACAATGGCGGGCAGTTCGTCAACCGAGGTGATCCATGGTTGCATGATCGTGGGTTGCGCCGCTTCGGCAGGCGTCATCGGATCGGTTAGCCCCAGATTGAGCACCTGCACCAGATCACCGACATAGGGTTTTAAGGCATCGCCGCCTGCCCCGTCCCAGAATATCGGAGGTAAACTGCCGCCCAATGATTTTGCGATCAGATCACCACCGGCAAATTTGGGATCCCAACCGGCTTTCTCATGCTGGTTTCCCCAAATCGCCACGTCATGCGGCAGGGGATCATAGGCCGCATCTTTATGTGGAAAGCGATAGCCGACAATCATTACATTACTGGTGCCATTTTGCCCCAGCATATTATCAAACACTTGAACCTTGCGATTGGCCATCACCATCACGCCGGTTCCCGTTGGCACACTGGCCACGATATTGCCCTTTGGCGCGAAATTGGGGGTGCTGTTATCAACAATCACATTTTCAAAAACGCGCACATTTCCGCCGCCCTTTTCCGGCAAATCGGGCAGATCAAAGATCAGGACGCCGCCGGTGTTGCGCGTCGCCAGATTATCATGGACGTCGGCGTCCTTGCTGTTTTCGATCTCAATCCCGGCAACATTTTCGATCACCACCGAATTGCGGACGATGATGTTGCGCGATTGGCCGACATAAATGCCCGCATCCGATGCGCCGCGCACAAAGACGCTGTCGATCAGCACATCCTTGCTCTCAACCGGATAGATGCCATAGGCGCCATTGGTGGGCTTTGGCCCGCCGGTCCATTCCACGCGCAGATTATAATAGACAATCCGGTCCGCACCCTTGGATTTGATGCCGTCGCCTTTGCTGTTTTCCACCGCGAAATCGCGCAACACCACATCGTCGGAGGTTACCAGCAAGCCCTCGCCTGCGCCCAATTGCCCTTTGAAATCCAGGATGGTGTTGCCACTACCCTTGCCCTTCACCGTCACCTTCGCCACATCGAGCGACAGCCCGTCGGTGAGCGTAAAGCGGCCCGCGCCCAGTTCAACGACATCGCCCGGCTGCGCGACGATCAATGCCTCTTGCAGCCGCGTCTGCACCTCGGTTCCGGCTTCAACGGTGATGGTTTTGGCCGCAAGCGGCGACGAAAGCGCGGTCAGAGCCGCGAGCGAAACGACAATCCTCATCCTCATGGCCTAGATGTTGCCCGATGAATGGCGGATTGCCAAGCACCAACTCAAATCGGGAGTTCAGGGCATGTCGCCCAAAATCCAGTCAACACCCGCATCGGCATGGATTTCCGCGCTGTCATAAATGGGCAAAATATTCGCTTTGGTATCAACGATCATGCCCAGTTCGGTGCAGCCCAGTACAACGGCATCCGCCCCGTCTTTATCGATTTCGGTGATCAGCGTTTTCAGGGTCCGTTCGGAATTTCGCACGGTCTGCCCCGCCATCAGCTCTTCGTAAATAATCCGGTCCAGCTCAGCCGACATCGGCGGCCTCCCACGGAAGCAATGTCACGCCATGCTTCACCAAGCCGTTGCCGATACCAATTTTCCGCCATCACATTGCGCGTGCCAATCAACGCGGCGCTGTCGATACCGTCGGCCTTCATCTTCTGGCCAACCGCATCGGCAATGTGGATCACCGGCACCGAGACAGCAGCCGCCACCTTGTCATGCACTTTGTGCATAGAGTTCGCGCCGATCAGGATCGCGGTCGCGCCCGCCTTTTTCCAGCCGTTTGGCCGAGGCGGAGCAGTATATCGGCGACATGATCCCAATCCTGTTCGCTGGTCGCCTGCGCCAGATCGCAGAAATTCAGATTGTCGAGCAGCATCGGCGCAGCTGCACATCATGCATTGGCCCGGCGCTGCACCTGTTTGTTGATCCGGCGATAATAAAATTCGGTGGAATACCAACTCATCCCGCCGATCAGGCCTAATTTACGCATTACAATTCCCTAGATTTCACAAACAACCTTGAGCCCAAAACCGTAGCCCTGAGCCTGTCGAAGGGCGCTTCTCAGCAGTAGCGCTTGACTGAGAGACGTGCTTCGACAGGCTCAGCACTGCGGTTTATTTGGGGACCCCATGTTGGCGTTGCCTTAGCGTGAAGCGCTCTAATGCTGCAAGGCCTTCACAATATCCTCGACCATCTTCTTGGCATCGGCGAGCAGCATCATCGTCTGGTCCATATAGAACACATCATTATCGACACCGGCATAGCCCACGCCGCCCATGCTGCGCTTGATGAAGAACACCGTCTTGGCCTTGTCCACATCGAACACCGGCATCCCGTAAATGGGCGAAGTCTTGTCGGTCTTCGCCGCCGGATTGACCACATCATTCGCGCCGATGATGAAGGCAACATCGGTTTGCGCGAATTCGCTGTTAATATCCTCCAGCTCGAACACCTCGTCATAGGGCACATTGGCCTCGGCGAGCAGCACGTTCATATGGCCCGGCATACGGCCCGCGACCGGGTGGATCGCATATTTGACGCGCACGCCCTCTTTCTTCAGGATATCGGCCATTTCGCGCAGGATATGCTGCGCCTGCGCCACCGCCATGCCATAGCCGGGAACGATGATCACGCTTTCGGCCTGTTGCATCATATAGGCGGCGTCTTCGGCAGAGCCGCGTTTCCACGGGCGCTGTTCCTTCGCCTCGCCATCGGCCGCCGCCACCGCGCCAAAGCCGCCCGCGATCACCGCAAAGAAACTGCGGTTCATCGCCTTGCACATGATGTAGGACAGGATCGCGCCCGACGAGCCAACCAAGGCCCCGGTGATAATCATCGCGGTGTTGTGCAGCGTAAAGCCCATCGCCGCAGCAGCCCAGCCCGAATAGCTGTTCAGCATCGACACCACGACAGGCATGTCTGCTCCGCCGATGGGGATGATAAGGAGGAAACCGATGAGGAAGGAAAGGGCGGTAACGGTCCAAAAAATCCACGGGCTTTGATCGACCGTAAAATAGCCGATCAACCCAAGGATGGCCGCGAGCGTGCCCAGATTGAGAACATGGCGCAGCGGCAGGATGATCGGCGCGCCCGACATTTTTCCCGCAAGCTTCAGGAAGGCGATGACCGAACCGGAGAAAGTGATCGCGCCAATGGCAATGCCCAGCCCCATTTCGATGCGACTAACCGGATTAATCAGCCCGTTTTCGCCAACAATGTGAAACGCTTCCGGGTTAAGGAAGGCCGCCGCCGCCACCAGCACCGCCGCCATGCCGACCAGCGAGTGAAAGGCCGCGACCAATTGCGGCATATCGGTCATCGCGATCTTGCGCGCGGTGAACAGGCCTATCAATGCGCCAAGGCAAACGGCCCCTATTATCTGCGCCAAGATCGTCACATCGTCGCGGGTGGGTGCGGGCAGAAACTGCCCCTCGGGAACCGGGGCGTTGAGCAGCAGCGTGGTCGCCACAGCAATCAGCATCCCCGCCATACCAAAACGGTTGCCCCGACGCGACGAAGCGGGCGAGCTTAACCCGCGCAACGCCAGAATGAAGAAAACCCCCGAAATCAGATAAGCCAGCATGGCCCACGCGGGTGCAACGGCATGTTCCATGCTCTACTTGTCCTTTTTCTTATACATGGCGAGCATCCGCTCGGTCACGGCAAAGCCGCCGAAAATGTTGATACTGGCCAGCACCACGCCGAGCAGCCCCAGCCATTTTGCGCCGGGAGCACCAGACGCCGCCGCCGCAATCAGCGCGCCGACAATGATGACAGAGGAAATCGCATTGGTCACCGCCATCAACGGCGTGTGCAATGCGGGGGTGACCGACCAGACCACGTAATAGCCAACGAAGCAGGCCATTACGAAGATGGATAGAATTGAGATGAAGTCCATTTATTTTCCTCAGGCTGCAAGCTTGCGGGGTTGCGGCACGATCCGACCCATTTCCTGTGCGGCTTCGATCCAGCAAGCGATGGCGTCGTACATATTTTCAAGCGCTTCTTGTGGCGTTTCGCCGTCTGAACGACAGCCGGGAAGCTCCGGTGCAATCGCGGCAAAGCCGCCACCGTCGTTCTCCGACAGCGGCAAGATATCCACTTCATAATCCAACGGGTTCACGCGTTTTCTCCTCGAACTTGATCGACAAACCGCACGAGCATCCGGATGTAAACAGGCTTGATAGGGCGGTGTGCCGGAATCGTCAAAATCTCGATCATCGAAAGGTGCTTTACTTTGTAGTGCGAACCATTGCGAGGGGGCGTGCACAAAATGCCAAAAGCTTGGCAGACCGTATCAACATCGCCAATCCGCCAATCGCGCGGGTTGGATCGCATTTGGGAAAGAAGCTTTTCTGCATTTGCCATTAGTTGAAAATCGTCACCCACTCGGTTTCGGCCTTGGCCTTTACCAATGGATGCAGTGACCGGCGCGGTACAAAATCCACCTTTATCTTAAGCAATTCAGACAATTCCCGCGTAATCCGGGCCTGATCGAACAGGCTGAACCGCGCATCGGGAGCGATATCAAACATCAAATCGATATCTGAGGTAGCCGTAGCTGTTACGCGCGTTTGTGAACCGAAGACTTGAAGGCCCCACACACCCTGTGTCCTCAAACGGGGTTCGAGCGATTTAAGAACATCAAAGGCTTGGTTATGGGGCATGATTAGTGAATAGCATTTTCTGCTTGTTCGGCAAAACTCGCGATAGTCACCGGGGTTTGCAACGCGGGGGTGGCTGACCAGACGACGTAATAGCCCGACGAAACAGGCCATTACGAAGATGGAAAGGATTGAGATGAAGTCCATATATGTTTCCTAAATCATCAGAAATCGCGTTCCATGCCTTTTACTCCGATAAACAGGTTCAAACGGGCCGATTTTATCGGACTCGTCAGATCGCAAATGCAGTATCTTGCCTTCACGCCGAATGTTTGAATAATGACGACCCCCAGTATCTCATAGGCATTGCGGGATGGCGCGTCCAAATCGAAATGGGACATCACGGCCCGACGATACTGATTCCTTTCCGCCGATGCTCGTTGCGAAGGTGGCGTCTCCTCGTTGAAAACATCTTGCGTCAGACCGATATAGCTTATGCATGATAACGCCGGCATCACTGACATAAATCGCGGTCGGCCAAGTCAAAACTGCAGCAGTGCTCGATAAAGGATTTGGTTGCGAGAATTGCAGCAGAATCCAAGGCTGCATCTGAAGAACGTGTCTTTGCTCCAGACAGCATCAATATCAAACTTTCCATCCCCGTCGCCGTCGATCAGGCACAGCGTGGCCCATTTTTGTTAGTGGGTTGCACCGCGCAAAACGTCGGTAGTTTGGTTCAAGCTTGCTGGAAAAATTCAGTCGATTTCGTCGCCAACAACGATGCCATCCGATGAAACCGCCGCTGCCTGAATGCGAACAAGAACATTCGGTACAAAATTAGAGTATGTAACCACACTGGCCATGCCGTCCGGCGGCGATGGGCCGAAGCGCGATAATGTTTTGCGTAGATTTGAATACTCGCCGATTGGCTCGCCAATAAACCAAGTGGACTCAATTGGGGCGATGGCTTCTGCGGCCGCTGCGCCACAGGAAATTGCGAGCAGCAGCGTCAGCATGAAATCCGTAGCAGCTTGAAATACTCACCCCAACAACCTCTCATTCACCACCTTGCCATCCTTGGTCAAGCCGGATCGCGGCGGTAATCTCATCATCATCGGGCAACACAGGCCGCCCGGCTTCCTTGTCCCAAAAAGCGGAGAGGAAGTTGAACAGGTTGCGCGCAAACAGCGCAGAGGTGTCCGCCGCCAGATGCGCGGGGGTGTTGGAATAGCCGATGATTTTGACGCCATGTTTGATCACAACTTCGATCAGGCTTTGAACCTTCGACATTGCCGCCTTGCGCCACGGCGAGGTCAAACAGCACGCTGCCCGGCTTCATCGACGCAATTTGCGCGTCCGAAACCAAGCGCGGAGCGGCGCGTCCGGGGATCAGCGCGGTGGTGATTACAATATCCTGCTTGGCGATGTGCGAGGAAACCAGCTCGGCCTGCGCCGCTTTATATTCATCGGACATTTCGGTGGCATAGCCGCCCGCGCCTTCGCCTTCGATACCTGCGACATTCTCCACAAACACGGCCTTTGCGCCGAGCAACTCAATCTGCTCCTTGGTGGCGCTCCGCACATCGGTCGCCGAAACCACCGCGCCCATCCGCCTTGCGGTCGCAATGGCTTGTAGCCCCGCCACGCCGACGCCCATGATAAACACCCGCGCGGCCTGCACCGTACCCGCCGCCGTCATCATCATCGGAAAGGCGCGGCCAAAAGCCCCGGCGCTATCGATCACCGCTTTATAGCCCGACAGGTTCGATTGTGACGACAGGATATCCATCGATTGCGCGCGCGTGATGCGCGGCATGAACTCCATCGCCAGCGCCTCGACGCCCGCCTTGGCATATTCATCCACGCGCTTGCGCTGTACAAATGGATCAAGCCCCGCAACAACCCAAGCGCCCTTTGCTGCACCCTTTAACGTTTTGGGATCCGGCCCTTGCACGCCAAGCACGATATCGGCGTCTTTGACCACCGCCGCCGCAGCGCCAATCGTCGCCCCCGCCGCTGCATAGTCCGCATCGGAAACCGAGGCCGATAGCCCCGCCCCCGTTTCCACAGACACGCTGGCCCCCAGCGCGATGAATTTCTTCACCGTCTCGGGCGAGGCCGCAACGCGGGTTTCGCCGCTGGCGATTTCCTTCAGGACCGCAATTTTTGTCACGTCAGGCAATAATCAAAACGACGAGTATGCCTGCCAGAGCAGCGCCCAGCGCGCCCCATTTGAACATCGTCAAAAATCCCGAATAGGATTCGGTCGCCGCGCGCATATCCTGATTTCCAGCCAATTTTGCCTCCTGAAGTGTAAATTCGCTTAAAGCACTTAACCGCATGATAGCAAATGCTCAAGCACCCGCACCACAGAAAAATGCGATGTGCTTAATCGGCTCTTTACACCTTTTTGTTAGTGCGAACGTCTGGATGGAACAGATTGGGCCTCTCATAGTTCGATGACTGAAAAAGAAACGCGCCTTTTGATGCTGGTTGACGATGAACCGGCCCAGTGCCGCTTGGTGTCGGCCATCGCCGGTCGTTCGGGCTGGCGCACTATTTTTGCGCGCGATGCCGAAACCGCGATTGCCATGTTGGGCACGCAAGACGGGATGATGCTGGACGCCATCCTTCTCGATCAATGGGCGCCGGGCGCCGATAGTGCTGCTCTCATTGCCGAACTGAAATCACGCCGCCCTGCGCTCCCCGTATTGCTGCTCACCGCCATCGGATCGAACGACAGCGCGATAGAGGCGATGCGCGCGGGCGCTTCGGATTATATCATCAAACCGGTTGCCGCCGAACGGTTGATCGCGGCGCTTAGCCTCGCCGCCGAACATTCCAAAGGCTTTGGCGAGTTGCAACCGCTCACCGAAAAGATCACACACCCGCTCGCCTTTGAAGAGATTATCGGCACCGCGCCTGCCTATCGCAATGCCCTTGCCATTGCCGCCAAGGCCGCGCGCAGCCGGGCTCCTGTGTTCATCACCGGCGAAGCCGGGGTAGGCAAGGAAGTGGTGGCGGATGCAATACAGGCGGCCAGCCCGCGTGCGCGCCTGCCCTATCTCAAAGTGAATTGCGGCGCGATTGCCCCCAATTTGCTCGATTCGGTTTTGTTCGGCCACGAAAAAAATGCCTTCACCGGTGCTTTTGACAAGCGCGTTGGCATCATCCAGCAGGCCGAGAACGGCACGGTCTTCCTCGATGAAATCGACCAGTTACCGCCGGAAACACAAGTGCGCCTCGTGCGTTTACTCACCGATAACGAAATTCAGCCATTGGGCTGCCCGCACAGCTACCGCGTCGATGTCCGCATCCTTTCGGCGGCCAACAATGATTTGAGTGCCAAGCTGGCGAGCGGGGATTTCCGCGAAGATCTGTTTTACCGGATCAATGTGGTTCAGCTGCAAATCCCGCCATTGCGCGAACGCACAGGAGACATACCCGCCCTCGCCCGCCATTTCCTGAACCGTATGGCCAGCCAGCCCGGCCTTCGCAGCCTGGGCATCACCGAAGAGGCGCAGGCATTGTTAAAGGCGTATAACTGGCCGGGCAATGTCCGCCAGCTGCAAAGCGCGCTGTTCCGCGCCGCCGTGTTGTGTGACCGGGACGCACTGACCGCTGAAGAATTCCCGCATATCGCCGCTGCCGTCAGCAAAAGCGGAGGCAATGTGAACATTGCAGCCGAGGGCATCGGGGTTGCGCTTTACGAACAGGACGGCAATTTGCGCCCGCTGGAGGAAATCGAAGCGGACGTCATTCGCCTCGCCATAGGCCATTATCGCGGCCGGATGACGGAAGTCGCACGGCGTTTGGGGATCGGACGGTCTACGCTGTATCGCAAGCTGGCTGATCTGGGGATTGAGAGCAGCGCTGCTTAAACGCTACGTGATCTCACGAAATTACCGTAGCCCTGAGCCTGTCGAAGGGCGCTTATCCGCAAAGCGCCACTTCGACAGGCTCAGGGCTACGGTTTTATCTAAATCCAATTGAGAAAATTCAAACCCTCGCCGTCAGCGCCGCATCGCGCAAACCGCGCCAAACGTGAATCGCCTGCACCGTTTCTGCCACATCATGGACACGCACGATCTGCGCGCCTTGCTCGATCGCTTTCATCGCGAGGAAAAGCGACCCGCCCAGTCTTTGGTCTGCGGGAGCTTCGTTCGACAGCGCACCAATCATCCGCTTGCGGCTTGCCCCGAATAATATGGGACAACCCAGCCCGTGAAACAGTGCCAGATTATTGATCAACGACAGATCATCGGCGAGCGACTTCACCTCGCCATAACCAAAGCCCAGTCCCGGATCGACAATCAGCCGTTCGCGCGCAATTCCGGCGGCAACCACCGCTTCGACGCGCGCATCGAGCCAATCGTAAATATCGAACAAGGCGTTGTCATAAGCCGCGCCTTTATGTGGATTACTGCCCTGTCCCGGTGCGTGCATCAGCACGATGGGAGCGGTTGAAGCCCTAGCCACTTCGATGGAGCGATCATCATAGAGCAAGGCGGAGATATCGTTGATCATCCCAGCGCCTGCCGCAAGCGCCGCCTCCATCACCGCAGCCTTGCGGGTATCGGCCGATATCGCCGTTCCTGCCGCCGCCAGCCCGCTGATGACAGCTTCTATCCGGGTAATCTCGTCGCCTTCCCAAAGCAAGGGCGCGCCCGGCGCTGGTAAATTCCCCGCCAACGTCGATCAGCGCTGCTCCCGCTGCTGCCATCGCCACACCCGCAGATACAGCCACCGCCGCATCGACATGCTTTCCGCCATCGGAAAAGCTGTCGGGCGTGACATTCAGGATGCCCATGACTTGCGGCTGATCGAGACGGATCGTCCGCATGCCCATTTGCAGGGCCGCACGGCTGCCTGTGAGATTTGCGTAAATCCGGCTCGCCCGCTCCGGCAAAGTGGCAGCAACAGCTTCCCATTCCGATACTCTGACAATCCGGCGCGTAATTTCACCGTCATTTCGCTCGATCAGCTCAACCGCGCAAAACCAAAGCATCGTCCCCGCTAGCCGCGCGCTTTCGCCGTCATGCTGTTGCGGGCTCTCGATGAAATGGATCGGGCGGAGATAAAGGCGTTCCGCCCGATCAAGCGCGCTCAAATCCATCGATCAAGGCTCATTCGCAAGCAAATAGGTCTGCCGCAAGTCGTCGATCACTTTCAGTTCGCCGGTGCGCGTCTGATAATGCCAATAGCTCCAGCCATTGCAGCTGGGAGCATCCTGCGTAAGCGCACCGATTTTGTGGATCGAACCATATTTGTCGCCCCATTTGAGCGAACCATCGGCGCGGATGATCGCTCCAAAGCGGCGTTTTTTGTCAACCAATTGCGAACCCGGTCGGATATAGCCGTTTTCGACCAACTGGCCAAAGGACACGCGCGGTGCAGATTTGGGCGATTGCATCGTGACAAGCGAGGATTCGTCCAAAGGCAGCGCCATCTGGATGCGTTCTTCGGCCACCTTGCAATAAGTCGCATCACGTTCACAGCCGATCCAGCGACGCCCAAGGCGCTTGGCGACCGCCCCCGTGGTACCCGTACCGAAAAACGGATCAAGGATCACGTCGCCCGGATTGGTGCAGGCCAGCAGTATACGATAGAGCAGCGCTTCGGGTTTTTGCGTGGGATGCGCCTTTGTGCCGTTCAGTTTTAGCCGTTCCTTGCCGCCGCAAATCGGGATCGTCCAATCCGAACGCATCTGCAATTCATCGTTCAGTGTCTTCATCGAACGATAATGAAAGGTGTAACGCGCTTTTTCACTCGTGGCCGCCCAAATCAACGTTTCGTGCGCGTTGGTGAAACGCGTGCCTTTAAAATTGGGCATCGGATTGGATTTACGCCAGATGATATCGTTGAGGATCCAGAAGCCCTGATCCTGCAAAGTACTGCCTACGCGGAAGATATTGTGGTAGCTGCCGATCACCCACAAAGTGCCGTCGGGCTTCAATATGCGGCGTGCCTCGGCCAGCCACTCTTGCGTGAATTTGTCATAGGCGGCAAAATTGTCGAATTTGTCCCAATCATCGTCAACCGCATCAACCTGGCTGCCATCGGGCCGCTGTAAATCGCCGCCGAGTTGCAGATTATAGGGCGGATCGGCAAAGACCATGTCGATACACGCATCGGGCAGCGAACGCATCGCTTCGATGCAATCCATCCGCATGATGCTGTCGAGCGGTAGCGTCGCGGGCGCGACTTTAGGCGCTTTAGTCGCCGGTTTGATTTTTTCCATTACGCCCATTTTTTGCGATCCTCTGCGCGCGATACTCGCCCGAAACACGGGGCATGAGTCCGCGCATGGCTTCCGTCAAGGTCATTAACCTCCCAGAAAAGCGCGAAAATCACGTTAACGCGCATCATTTAGGGGAGAACGAAAGGAATCCTACACAAGATGTAGAGTCTGGCGATTCCAACCGGACTCAACCCCTAGTGGTGTTGCATCTTGGACTCACTTGTAAAATTTTACATTCAGTTACAACAATAAGAGCTGCGCTACAGGCGAAAAGCTCTTCCGGTGGAGCGGTGTTGGCCCCAACCGGCGCAGCGCTTCCATGTGCATCGCCGAGCCATAGCCCTTGTTCGACGCCCAGCCATAGCCGGGATGAGCCAGGTCGTAACTCCGCATCAGACGGTCCCGATGTTCCTTGGCAATGATGCTGGCGGCCGAAATGCAAGGATGGATCGCATCGCCGCCGACCACCGCCTCCGCCTGATAGCGCCAGCGCGGCAAGCGATTGCCATCGACCAGGACTTGCGCCGGTTCTTCGCCCAATGCCTCGACAGCGCGGGTCATGGCCAACAATGTGGCTTGCAGGATGTTGATACTGTCGATCTCGGCCACATCAGCAATACCAATGGCCCAAAGGCAGCGCGCCTTTATCTGCGCTTCCAGTTCGCCACGGCGCTTGGCCGAAAGCTTCTTGCTATCATCCAGACCGACGATCCCGCCGTCACACAGCACGACAGCAGCCGCCACAACCGGCCCGGCCAAAGGCCCCCGGCCTGCTTCATCGACGCCTGCGATCATGACCAGAAATTCAGCCGTTCATTGAGGACGCGCTCCTGCAATTCCTCGGCAATAGCTTCGATCATTAATGTGTAGTTTTCGGGATCGGCAAGTCGCGCGGAACTGTCTTGGCGAGTTTGAAGATCGGGCCAACGGGCAATGGCAAAGACCGTGTCATCAGGACCATCAAACAACGCCGAACCCAGCGCACCCTGTTTTTTCAAACAAGCGGTAATGACAGTCCAAGCCTCGGCGAATTGGGATTCCTTGCCGGGGACAAGCCGCCATTGATACAGAATAGCAATCATCGCGTAATCCGCCACTCGGGGTAACGCCGCTTATCACCAGCATGATAGAGGCACACCACATTGCCATGCGGGTCGCACAATCGCGCCTCGCGCCAGCCCCAGCTTTCGTCGCGCGGCAGTTGATCGAATTTCAGCCCCGCCCTTTGCAACTCGGCAACCCAGCCATCGAGATTGAAACTTTCAAAATAAACGACCGCGCCGTTCGGAGCTGACTGGTCAGCATGGACCGAGAAGGTTACCCCATTGGCCGTTTCAAACCGGGCATAGCCGTTGGTCGGGCTATCGACAATTTGCCGCAAACCCAGCTTCCCGTAGAAATCGACCGACGCCGCATAATCACTTGAACCCACCGTCACCTGATTGAGCGACGCACCCGGAACGACGATGTCATCTTCCCAAAAATCGCGGACATCCTGTTGTCCTATAGGGCCATGCCCCTGCCCCAGATGCGGCGCGCTTAAAATCGCAATGCGGACGAAACGGACGGCATCCGCAAAGGCGTCGCCCACATTTTTGCCCTGCCCCAAACGGCAAGCCAATACGCTCGCCATGGTGCAGCCAGTACCGTGGGTATCATCGGTATCGAACCGTTTGCCTTCTAATTCGCGGACAAGACCTGATGGCGACCAAAGCTGATCGAGCACCCGTACACCCTCGCCATGCCCGCCTTTTTCGACCAGATGGCAGCCATGCGCCAACACCGCATCGCGCCCGCCGAGCGCCTCCAGTTCGGGCAGATTGGGCGTGACCACAGAGGCAATCGCCATCAGCCGTTCGAACGCCGCGATGGTCTCCGCATCGGCCAATGCGGACCCACTGGTCGCCACCATCACCGGATCAAAGACAATCGGCACGGTCAATTCTTCGAGCCGGTCGGCCACCGCATGGGCCGTCTCCGCACTGCCGATCATCCCGATTTTGACAGCATCGACACCAATGTCGCTCAACACGCTGTCGATTTGAGCGATCACCATTTCGGTGGGCACGGGATGCACTGCCTGCACGCCGATCGTGTTTTGCGCGGTAATCGCGGTGATTGCCGTCATCGCATGGCCGCCGAGCATCGTTACCGTTTTGATGTCCGCCTGAATCCCCGCACCGCCACCGCTGTCGGAGCCGGCAATGATGAGGATACGCGCGGTCATCCTTTGAACTTTCGCTCCGTCGAAGCCGGATGTTTCTCCAGATGTTTCTTCGCGCGTGCTGGCCGATCAAGCAATTCGCCGCCACAATTGGGGCAGCGTTCGTCCATCGCGTCGGCACATTCGGCGCAAAAGGTGCACTCAAACGAGCAGATGAACGCCCCGCCAGTATGCGGCGGCAAATCGGTTCCGCAGCGTTCGCAATCGGGGCGCATTTCAAGCATCAGGCCGCTGCCTCCCGCACAGCATCGCAAATCCGGTCAACCACAGCCTCGACCTGTGCTGCATCATCCCCTTCGGCCATGACGCGGATGACGGGTTCGGTTCCGGAGGGACGGATCACAAGGCGGCCTTTGCCCGCCAATTCGGCCTCGGCATCGGCGATCACCGCCTGTACGTCGGCATTTTCCAAAGGCTTGCCACCCGAAAAGCGTACATTTTTGAGCAATTGCGGTACGGTATCAAACAGATGCAATACTTCGCTCGCCGGTTTGCCTTGCTCCACCAGTTCGGCCAGAACCTGCAATGCCGCGACCAGCCCGTCTCCGGTTGTGCCATGATCGAGCAAGATCATATGCCCCGATTGCTCCCCGCCCACATTCATGCCCCGCGCGCGCATTTCTTCTAGCACATAGCGGTCGCCCACCTGCGCGCGGATTAAGCTGAGATGTTGGCTGGCAAGATAACGCTCCAGACCCAAGTTCGACATCACCGTGGCCACGATCCCATCGCCGCAGAGCAACCCGTTCCGGCTCATCGAGACCGCCATCAGCGCCATTAACTGATCGCCATCGACGACGCGGCCCTTTTCATCGACCACAATCAGCCGGTCTGCATCACCATCCAATGCTATGCCGATATCGGCCCCCGCCGCGACCACGGTTTCCTGCAGCGTCTCGACATGGGTCGAGCCGACCTTGTCATTGATATTGCGGCCATTGGGAGTGACGCCAATCGTCGTCAGTTTGGCTCCCAATTCCCAGATCGCCGTCGGCGCCACTTGATAGGCCGCGCCATTGGCGCAATCGAGCACGACATGCAGGCCGTCAAAACGGATATGATCGGGGACAGAAAGCTTGGCTGCGTGGATATAGCGCCCGCGCGCATCCTCGATCCGCCGCGCGCGCCCGATGTCGGGGGCTTCGGCCAAATTCGGGCTGGATTCGATCAATGCCTCGATCGCGTGTTCATCATCGTCGGATAGCTTGAAACCATCGGGGCCAAACAGCTTGATCCCATTATCTTCATACGGGTTATGGCTCGCCGAAATCATCACGCCCAGATCGGCGCGCATCGAACGGGTGAGCAACGCCACGGCAGGGGTCGGGATCGGGCCGAATTGCACCACATCCATGCCCACGCTGGTGAAGCCCGCGACCAGTGCATTCTCGATCATATAGCCCGAAAGCCGCGTATCTTTGCCAATCACTACGCGGTGTTTGTGGCTGCCGCGCAGGAAATGCGATCCCGCAGCCTGGCCTACTTTCATGGCGAGCTCCGCCGTCATCTTGCCAGCGTTGGTCCGCCCCCTGATCCCGTCGGTTCCGAAAAACTTGCGCCCCATTGCAATCCCTTTTCACCCTGAATGACCCGCCCTTAGCCCAGCAGCACTTGCCCGTCCAAGAGCGAATTGCGAAAAGTCAGGTAAACACTTGCACTTGTGCGATAGTCGGTGTGGTGCATAAGGAGCATGGCAAAGGGAGAAGCACGTGAAAAAAGCCTGGATCATCCTCGCAGCATTGGTGGCTGGTTTGTTGCTGGGCGCGAGCGTGGGGAACGCCCTGCCTATCCTGACCGACAGCGCCGATGTGATCGGAACTATCTGGCTTAATGCATTGAGAATGACAGTTATTCCTCTGGTCGTTGCCCTTCTGATCACCGGCATCGTTCGCACCGCCGACGCCGCCAGTGCCGGAAAAACGGCAACGCGATCCGCGATCACCATGATCGGATTGCTGTGGGCAACGACGATCATGGCCGCGCTCGTCACGCCGTTACTGCTCGATATCTGGCCCGCCCCCGAAGGCGGCAAAGCCTTTCTGGGAGCCGCCATCGCCGCCGAAGCACCTCCGCCGTTTAAGGACTTCCTGAAAGCGATGGTGCCGACCAACGCCTTCAATGCCGCCGCCAACGATGCGCTGCTGCCGCTCATCATCTTCACCATCGCCTTTGCCTTTGCCACCACGCGGCTGGACGCTGTTAAAAAGGAAGCCATAGCCAGTTTTTTTGAAGCAATTGCCGAAGCGATGGTGGTCGTTATCGGCTGGGTATTGTTCCTCGCGCCGTTGGGCGTTTTTGCCTTGGGGATAAGCTTGGGGATAACGGCGGGGATAACCAGTTTCGCCAATCTCGCGCATTATGTCGTGATCGTCTCCGCCATCGGCCTGATCGTCATGCTCGCCGCCTATCCTGTCGCCTTTTTCTGGGCGCGGTTCAAACCCATGGCCTTTGTGCGCGCTGCAATCCCCGCGCAATCAGTGGCCATTTCAACGCAAAGTTCACTCGCCTCGCTCCCTACAATGGTCGAAGGGGCCAAGCAATTGGGCGTTGGCGCGCGCAGCACCGATATCGTTTTGCCGATGGCCGTCGCCATTTTCCGCGCGACTAGCCCGGCGATGAATTTGGCTGTCGCGATTTATGTCGCCCATTGGCTGGGGATTGAATTGGGACCACAGCAAATCGCCATCGGCGTGGTCGTCGCCGCGATCACCACGCTGGGTTCGGTCAGCCTGCCCGGAACGATCAGCTTTATCGCCGCCATCGCGCCAATATGTATGGCGATGGGCATCCCCATCGAGCCGCTGGGATTGCTCGTTGCGATTGAGACTTTCCCCGATATCATGCGGACATTGGGCAATGTGACGATGGATATTGCCGTCACCGGAACGGTCGCGCGCGCCGAAGGCGATATGACGTTGAATGCTGCAACTGCGGACAGTGCCTAAAATCGGCTATAAGCCCCTCAACAGGGTCCCGGTTTTAGCGGAATACGCCGGCACCAAATCCGCCAAGTGGCATATGCGCCCATTGCGCGATCAGCCAGAGAATCAGGCCTATACTCCATGGCAGCCAGCCCGCCCGGGATAAGCCCGACAAGCGCGGCCAGAAGCTGGTTTGTGCCGCCCATTGCTGCCATGCCGCGCCCAATTCATGGGCCTTGCGTCGATCTTGCCCTGCTGATCCAACAAGCGCCAAAAAGACGAAGCTGCCCATCAGGATCAAAATCGCCATGCGTGGAGCGACGAGAATGTGGGACAAGGCCCATAAAGCCGTCGCCCACATCATGGGATGGCGCGTAATACCGAACACACCGCCCACCGATGCCGCCGAAACCGCTTTCTCGCTTGCCCCGGGAAGGGCCGGATTGCCGACAAACGAACCGGCCAACAAAATGGAGGCAAGCAAAGTCAGCACTGTAGCGCCCCACCATGCAACCGCGCCGACGTCCCAAAGCGGAGCGCCTACCGGTGCTGTCCAAAAGGCCCAGAGCATCCAAGCCCCCAGCGCGAAGGATAGAAGCGAATACAACCCCAGATAGGCATTCAGCCCAATCCGTGAAACCAGACGTTCCCTCAGCACATGCGACAGCAAGAAATGCTTGCCAACGAACAGTGCACAAGCGGCAATCAGACTAGCATATCCGTCCATTGGCAATCCCCCTACCGATCATAAGCCTTTGGCAATGCGCCTTCCTGTGGGCTTCGATAGCGATCACGCAACCGATGCTGCCGGTTGCCAAGCGGTTGTTCGACGCCGTCGATAAACACCTTCTCCGCAGCCGTGGATAGTTCGAGCGGATCGCCATCCCAGATCACGACATCGGCGGCCTTCCCGGCCTTCAGGCTGCCGTACCGATCGCCAACACCCAATATTTCGGCAGGGGCAGAGCTGATCGCGGCGAACGCCTCGTCCCAACTAAGCCCAGTTGCACCCGGTATTTTTTGCAAGCTCACCAGATTGCCCGCATATTGCTGAGTATAGCGCAGTTGATGCGAATCGCGGTCGTTGATCATGCCGATGGCTATTTTCACGCCAGCGGCTTTCATGCGCCCGACATTGGACTGCGTTGCCGACAACATTTCAAAACTGGCGGGCAAATCGTTGAGTGCAGAAGCGATTACGGGAACGCCTGCCGCCACCAGCTGTTCGGCCACGCGCCAACCTTCGCTGGCCCCGACAAACACCATCTTTATTGCCGGATAATCGCGTTTCAATTCGATCAGGCGCAACATATCGTTTGCGCCCTCGACATGCACCAGCAAGCGCGTTTCCCCGCGCAACACCGTTTGCAGGGCGCGGGCATCTTCGATCTTTAACAGATCATCGTCAAAGGCTTCATTGCCGCTGGCATGGGCTTGTGCTTCGCGCAGATAGGCGCGGAACACCGTGTGCAATGCCGAGCGTGAGCCGCCAACCAATCCCGATCCGGTTTCGCCAAACTCGACATATTGGAATGCGCGCGCCTTTGGTAACCGGATTGCTGTCTGCCCCCAGATCGGCAATCGCGCCTTGCCCCCCGAAAATCTTGTTATCGGCTTCGGGCGCAACCACGGCGCGGGTGACACCAGCCGAGCGGTTTACCGCGATTGGCGAGCGAAAAGGATCGATAGCGGGGGCGACATCGAGCGCCGCTGAAAACCCGCTTTTGCTGCCCGCCTTTGTCATTTGTGCCATTCACGGCATCGACCTCGGAAAGGCCTAAGCGGCTGAACCCTGCAAAGATACCGGGCGTCACCCATTTGCCGGTGGCATCGATGGATTGCGCGCCCGCTGGCACGGCAACATTGGCACCGGCAGACACAATATTGCCATCGCGGATAACGACAGTTCCGCCTTCGATTGGGGCGGAACCATCGCCGATGATCACCTTTCCGCCAGTGATGGCGATGGTTTCGGCATAAGCGGGGCTAGCGACGGCACAGCAATGCTGGCTGCGGATAAAAGCAAAGCTTCATTTCACATCCCCTTCGCCCGGTTGGCCTAACTCAAAATCACTTACTGGCCTGCGTTTGGGATCGCTTGAATCAAACAGCAAAGCGCCATCAATCCATACCTTTTCAGGACGCGAATAGACAGAGAGCGGATTGCCATTCCACAGTACAACGTCCGCCATCTTGCCCGGCTTCAAGCTGCCGGTCTTGCTGTCAATGCCCAGCGCCTTTGCCGGATTATAGGTCAGCCAGCGGATCGCATCGCCGTCCGAAATCTGAAAGCCCATGCGCCGCCCGTTGGAAAGCGCCTTTGCCGCTTCTTGGTTGAGCCGCTGGATCTGGTTTTCATCATCCGAGTGGATGATCACGCAGGCCCCTGCATTCTGCAAAATGCCCGCATTTTCGGGGATGGCATCATAGGCCTCCATCTTGAAGCCCCACCAATCGGCCCACACCGCCGAACACACGCCCGCTTCTTTCAGCAAATCGGCAATTTTATAGCTTTCAACGGCGTGATGGAAAGTGGAAACCTTATAGCCAAATTCCTTTGCCATATCGAGCACAAGCGCCATTTCGTCGGCGCGGTAGCAGTGGTTTTGGATCTTGATATCGCCGTCGAGCACGCCCGCGAGAGTCTCAAGCCCCAGATCGCGGCTGTATTCCTTGCCGCCATCGCGCTTTTTCTTGTAATCCTGCGCCTTGATCCACATCGCCCGGTTGACCGCAAGATTGCCCATGCGGG
Source organism: uncultured Alphaproteobacteria bacterium (assembly GCA_963732535.1). Taxonomy (GTDB): domain Bacteria; phylum Pseudomonadota; class Alphaproteobacteria; order Sphingomonadales; family Sphingomonadaceae; genus Sphingorhabdus_B. Next base: position 119,797 of record CAVSZW010000011.1, read on the forward strand.
TGGAGGGAGCGCGCCCTTTGCCGCCATAAACGCGCTTCGGATTTTCGCCGCACGCCATTTTCAGGCCATAAGGCGCGCCTGGGAACTTCATTCCCTGCACAGTGCGCGCATAGACATTTTTGAGCACCACCGAACGCCCGCCCATCAGAGTTCGCCGAGCCGGGCAGAACTTGCAGCGACGTGATCCCGCCATTGGCGAGTGCGCGCGAAAAGCCCGGGTCTTGCGGCCAAACGCTATGTTCGGCCCAAACTTCGGGCGTAGTCGGGCTGGTCGCTTCATTGCCATCGTCATGCGCGTCGACCGCAGGCGAGGGATAATCGCCCAGATGCGAGTGGATATCGATAATCCCGGGGGTGACGAACTTACCCGTTCCGTCGATGATCGTCGTGCCCGCCGGAATATCGGCATCGGTCATGGCATTGCCAACCATGCGGACCTTGCCATCGGCGAAAAGCACCGTCCCCCGATCGAATTGCCCGCCCTCGCCATCAAAAATGGTGACGTTGCGGATCGCGGTCGTCACGCCGGGATAGGGCTTTATAGGTTGAAGCAAACGGCGCTTCTGCCTTTTTGGTTTCGGCTTTGGCGGCAGGTTGGGCAGAGGCGGTTTTCACGTCCTTGCCCCCCGCACCGCAGGCAGCCAGCGCCAGCGGTGCTGCAAGCAGCGTCCAGTTCAGCTTTGACATGGATTATTGCCCCTTCGCCGGTCCGGTATCGCGATCTTGCAAGGTATCCAGATGCATCCAGCGTTTGACGATGGGTGAAAGCAACAGGACAACGACGGCGACGCCAATCGAAATCCAGCCGAATAGTTCATAAACGTCGAGCAAACCCTGCTTGGTCATTTCACCGTCATGGCCGCCGGTGGCCTCACCGATTTTACCGGCAACGAAATTGCCGACGGCGGTCATATAAAACCACGCGCCCATGATGAGTGACGCAAGGAATTTCGGTGCAAGCCGGTTCATCGCCGATAAGCCAACGGGTGACAGACACAGTTCGGCGGTTGTGGCGAAGAAATAATAGGCCAACACCAGAATGACCGGGGTCATCGCAGCAATCCCGAACGCCTCCGCGCCCCAAACCAGCACCAGATTGGCAAAGCCCATTTGCAGCAGCGCCAAGCCAAATTTGGCCGGGGCGGATGGATCCTTGCCGCGTTTGCCCAGCCACATCCACAACGCCGCAAAGACCGGAGCCATAATAATGATGATGATCGGATTGATCGATTGGAACAACGAAGCCGGAACCCCGCTTCGGTCAACAAAGCGATCAGTGAACAGGCTCATCGAGCCGCCTGCCTGCTCAAACAGCCCCCAGAAAAGCGGATTCAAAGCAATCAGAAACAGGATCGCGAACATGCGCTCGCGCGGTTCTTTTTCGAGCTTGAAGCTTTCGTAGAGAACATATCCGAGCAATGCCACGCCCGAAACAATGAGCAGATTCTGGATGACATCCTGATACTGAACCAGCGCCCAGATGATCGCGACGGCAGCAAAGCCGACGCCGTAAAGCATCCATTCCTTGGATTTCGCAAGCGGCGCAGGCGCTTCGCCCGCACCATTGAGCGCGCTCTTGCCCAGTACAAAGACCACCAGCCCGGCCAACATGCCGATGCCTGCAAGGCCAAAGCCATAGCCCCAACCAATGGTTTCCCCAAGATAGCCAACCATGATCGTGCCGATTGCGGCGCCCAGGTTAATCCCCATGTAGAAAATCGTGTAGGCGCCATCGCGGCGGATATCGGTGAGCTTGTAAAGCTGCCCCACCATCACCGAGATATTGGCCTTCAAGAAGCCAGAGCCGACGATGATGAAGGCCAAAGCCAGCCAGAATATATTGATCGTCGGATCACTTTGCCCGCCCACGCCTTCGACCGCCATCAGGCTATGCCCGGCCGCCAACAGCAGACCGCCAAACAGTACTGCCTTGCGCTGTCCCAGATACCGGTCCGCCAGATAGCCACCCAAAACCGGGGTGATGTAAACGAGACTGGTATAAGCCCCGTAGATCAAATTGGCTTTCCCATCGGCAAACAGCCAATGTTTGGTCAGGTAGAAAATCAGCAGTGCGCGCATCCCGTAATAGGAAAACCGTTCCCACATTTCGGCGAAAAACAGCATGTAAAGGCCCTTGGGATGGCCTGCAAATTCCGGCTCGCGCTGTGTCGCCACCTTTGCACCGATGGCAAGAAATACTGCCAACACCACAACCGAAATAGCCGCGATCCAGTCGCTCTCTTGCCACGACCCAATATCTTTCATGCCCATGAAATCCGAACTCCCAATAGTTTTTCACGCCTCCCCGGCGTCATATGGCGGCGAACCTAACGAAAAAATTGCGCGAAGAAAGAATTTTGTTGCGCCTGATACTGGTTTTCGACCAACGGCAGCGCCATGTTCAACGATCTCTCCTCGCTCCCCGCCTATCTTGCCAGCCGCCGTTCGGGAAAGCCGCGCGATATGATTGCGCCCGGACCAGATGAAACCACGCTAGATGCCATGCTGATGATGGCCGCGCGCACCCCCGATCATGGCAAGCTTTTCCCGTGGCGTTTTGTGAAGGTGCAGGATCGCAAGGCGCTCGCCGATGTGCTGGAGCGTGCCTTTGTTGCCGCCAATCCCGATGCACGGCCTGCCCAGATCGAAGCGATAACCGCGCCAGTCTATATGGCTCCAACGCTCGTCATCCTGCTTTATGCCCACCAAGAAAGCGCCAAAATTCCGGATTGGGAACAGCAATTGAGCGTCGGCGCGGTGGGAATGAACCTGCTCCACGCCGCCCATGCCCATGGCTTTGTCGCCAGTTGGATCACCGGCTGGGCCTGTTATGATGCGGGTGTCAACGCAGAGCTTTGCCAAAGCGCAGAGCGCATCGCCGGGTTTTTCTATATCGGGACCGCCAGCCAGCCACTGGAAGAACGCCCTCGCCCCGAGTTGGCCACGATTGTTCGGAACTTTCCATAGCCAACACAAGCTTGACGCGCGCTACTGTATTATGGCAGTAAGGTGGCGATGAAAAATGACAGCAAACCGGTCTATCTCAAACTGCGCGATACGATTGCGGCATCCATTCTTGATGGCGAATTCGGCGAAGGGCAAATGCTGCCGTCGGTTCGCGCGTTTGCCGCGCAGCAAGGCGCAAATCCGCTAACGGTGGCGAAGGCATACCAGCTGTTTCAGGACAATGGCTTGGTCGAGGTGAAGCGCGGTGTGGGCCTGTTTGTGGCGCATGGTACGCGCGAGCGTCTGCGCCTTCAGGAACGCGAACAGTTTTTAAACGAGATATGGCCAGTCGTGCGCGCGCAAATGGAGCGGGTCGGAATTGCGCCTTCGGAATTACTTGCCGAGGTTTAGGATCAATACCTAGCGCCTGGCCTTTTTGCCTGGTTTTTTCTTTTGGGAAGCCAAGGCATAAAGCTTTTTTATTTCAATATCATCGGGCGCAAGTTTATTGGCTTTTCTGAGCAATGCCGTTGCAAATTTCGGCTCCTTGCCCGCTGCGTGCAAAACCTGTCCATAGGTAAATGTCGCCATCGGATTGGCGGGCGAAATCCGATAGGCCAGTTCCGCCTCACGCATTGCCGCGTCATGATCGCTTATACCCGAATAGGCTCGGGCTAGATTGGCGTTCAAAATCGCATCATTAAACCCCACCCTGCTCCGCACCGCGAGCAGGCCGGGAATGGCATCTTTCCAGCGTTTATTATCAAGATGATCATAGGCAACCAGCCGCAAGGCCGGAACGCTGGAGGGATTAAAGGCCAGAAATTCCGAAAGCGTTTTGCGCGCAGCATCGCCTTTTCCGGCTTTGCGATAGCTATTGACCAGCCGGATCATCACCGGCGTGGAAAAGCTGATCCGGCGTGCACGTTCATAGGCGGCGATGGCGGCAGATACATTACCCGCCGACCGTTCTATATCGCCCGCCAAAATATGGGCATCGGCAATGCCTTCGTTACCGGCGATCAAGAAAGCAATTTCACTGCGGGATTGGGCGATATTGCCCTGTGCGAGCAACAGCCTGACGTGGGGAATGACTTTGGTTGCATCGCGCGGATTGCGCCTTGCATCGTCCGCAGCGGCGGCCATTGGGGTTGGCTCGGGCAACGCTGCGCCGATATGGCTGGATGAAAATGCAGCTCGCTGCAAATAGGGCACAGCCTTTTTCGGCTCTCCAAGTGCTTCAAGGATGCGGCCAGCCAGCATCAACACATAGCTATCGGCATCGGCCCGGTCTGCAATTGTCGCAAGCGCCGCCCATGCATCTTCATGATCGCCCGACTTGTGCATAGCCTGCGCCAGCAACAGGCGCATTTCCAGATTATAGGGCTGCGCCTGAACCAGTTGCTCCAGCAGATCGATAGACTGGTTGGCATTGCCCGTTTCATATTCGATGACCGCAAGCAACATTCTAGGACCAGCCAGTTCGCCAAAGGTCCCGGTCACCCGCGCCATCAGCCGCCGGGCCAGTTCAAAATTGCCCGCACGCGCAGCTATTATCGACTGCATATAAAATGCTTTGCTATTATTTCCGTCGAGCGTGATGATTTTTCGCGCCTGGGCCAGCATGTCTTGGTAGCGCCCCACTTCACCCAATGTCGCGCCATATTCTTCCAGCAGGGGAAGATCATTGGGGTTGATCTGCAATCCGCGCTCGAACCATGGAAGCGCGGCAACCAACCCATATTGCGAACGCACCAGCCGACCGCGCAGTTCCAGTGCACGGATATTGGCGGGATCAAGCTTTACCGCACGGTCCAGCGCCTCAATTGCGCCACCTTGATTGGCGATGGCCATGCGGAGGCGGCCGATTTCGGTCCACACCATGCTGTTGTCTGGGGCCAGTTTCAAAGCCTGTTCAAGCGCCAATTGCGCGCCAGCGGTATCATTTTTATCAAGATGGATGCGAGCGATCGTGCGGAGTGCGTAAGGGCGAAATCGCTTTGCAATGGGCTGCCGGGTCAACACTTCGAGCGCACGATCCCCCTGCCCCTGCATCCACAGCGCTTGGCCGAGCAAATGGTTATAATATTGCGGATCTGAATTCAGCGCGCGCGCGCGATCAATCTCTGCGCGGGCGAGAATCGGATCGAACAGATCGAGCGAGACCGCGGCCACGGCAATATGCGGTGGCGCCCACTGGCCATCTTCATCGATGGCATTGAGATATTCGATACGGGCAGCCCGGAAATCCCGCTTTTTCCGCAGCTGCTGTCCGCGATCAAATGCGGCCTTGGAATCCACATCCGGGGCCGCCCACGCCGGAGACGCAAGGGCAAAGGCCAGTCCGATCAACAATGGTCGGCCGAGATAGCGCTTTAAACATAGGGTCTCGCGTTGCGGCATCGGCAATGCTCAAACATGCATTTCATATTGCTTGAGCAAATCATAAAGCGTCGGACGGCTGATCCCCAGCAATTTGGCGGCGTTGGAGATATTGCCTTCGGTGCGGGCAATGGCCCGGCCAATGGCTTTCCGGTCAGCCGCTTCCCGCGCAGCTTTTAAATTCAACGGTAACTCGTCATCGTCGGCGACATCGAATTGCAGATCATCCACCGTAATGAATTTGCCATCCGCCATGATCACCGCACGCTTCACGCGGTTTTCCAGTTCACGGACATTACCCGGCCAACCCCATTGGTCGATGGCGGTGAGAGCACTGGAAGCAAAACCCTTTATCTGCGGGTTCATTTCGCGCGCAAAACGGGCGAGGAAATGTTTGGCAAGCAACACAGAATCGCCATGCCGTTCGGCAAGCCGCGGAATATTCACGGTGACTTCGGCCAGCCGATAATAGAGATCTTCACGGAAAGTTTGATCGCTGATCATCTGGTGCACATTCTGATGCGTGGCGGCCACGATGCGGACATCGACCGGAATGGGTTTCCGTCCGCCAATACGCTCGATTACGCGCTCTTGCAGAAAGCGCAGCAGCTTTACCTGCAATGGCATGGGGATATCGCCGACCTCATCAAGGAACAAAGTCCCCCCATGCGCCAATTCAATTTTGCCTTCGGTGGTTTTGACCGCCCCTGTAAACGCGCCCTTTTCATGGCCGAATAATTCGGATTCGAGCAGGTTTTCGGGGATAGCTCCGCAATTGATTGCGACAAACGGCTTACCTTTGCGATCACTCGCGTCATGCAGCCCGCGCGCCAGCAATTCCTTGCCCGTGCCACTCGCGCCGAGCAGCAGAACAGATACATTGGTGTTGGCAACGCGTTCGATCGTGCGCGCAGCCTTCATCATCTCCGGCGAAGCCGTCACCATCGAACCGAACAGCGTCTCTCCGCTGCTGTCGGGCATCTGCGCCTTTTGATTTTGCATTTCGAGTGCACGCACATGGAAGGCGCGGCTGACGATCAGATGCAGTTCGTCAATGTCGACGGGCTTTTTATAAAAATCCCACGCGCCTGCGGAAATGGCATTGAGCGCCGCTTCCTGCGAATTGTTGCCAGAGGCGACAATGATCTTGGTATCGGGTTTCAGCCGCAGCATTTCTTCGAGCGTCGCAAAGCCCTCTGTCACGCCGTCGGGATCAGGCGGCAGGCCAAGATCGAGGGTCACGACATCGGGTTCTTCGGAACGCATCAGCGCAATGGCATCCGCACGATTGGAGGCGCAGAACACCTCGAAATCCTCGTAGGACCATTTCAACTGGCGTTGCAGCCCTTGATCATCCTCGACGATCAGCAATTTCTGTTTTGCTTCTTTCATGTCAGGCAGCCTCGTCCAGAATGGCAGGGGGATTTTCGTCTTTTTCGGTGAATGAAGGCAGCAGCAAGGTCATCCGTGTTCCCTTGCCCAACCGGCTGTCGACGCGCAGATTGCCGCCCAGCGACTGGGCAAGCGCCCGCGCTTCATAGGCGCCGATGCCAAAGCCGCCTTCTTTGGTGGATTCAAAGGGCTTGAACAGTTGGTTGGCAACAAATGCCTCGCTCATCCCGCAGCCCGAATCGGATACGCGGATGGCCACTTCATTGCCTTGGCGACTGGCCGTAATCCGGATCGGTGAACCGTCTTCGGTGGCCTCAATGGCATTTTGCAACAGATGATTCAGGATCGTTTCAACCCGGCCAATATCGGCACTGGCGACCAGGCCGGGCGACAAATCAGCATCGATGGGATAGACAAGGCGTTTGGCATGGATCACGCCCATGATCGCTTCTTCGACGTCAAATCGTTCGATCTTGGCGTTGCGCGCCTGACTATGCTGCGACAGCCGCTTCAGCAGATCGTTCATCTTATCGACCGAACTTTTCAACGTTTCGACCATGTCTGCCTGCCATTCAGGATTATTGGCATGTTTTTCGGCGTTGCGAGAAAGGATGGAAAGCTGGCTCACCAGATTTTTGATATCGTGCATCACAAAGGCAAAACGGCGGTTAAACTGTTCAAACTGCCGGCTTTCCGCAAGCGCAAGCTGGCTGGTCGCTTCGGCCAAATAGCTGGCTAACTGCCGGCTCACGACGCGCATCATATCCAGATCTTCCCAGTCCAGTTCGCGTTTAAGCGGCGGGCGGGCAAGGACGGCAATGCCAGTCAAGCCGACCAAAATGGACCAGCGGAACTATCGCCCATGCTCGATTTTCGTCAAACAGCCATTGCGGGATCGCGCGGGGATCGCAGCGTTCATCGGTGCCTTCACGCACATCGTCCATCAACAAGATATGGCCGCTGCTTTCAAAAAACGGGATGGTTTGCGAATTGCCGGCATAGGTTGGCACATCGGCGGTCGGCCAGTTCCAGCGCGCTTGCAACACCAGACGGGATTCTTCATCGCGGGTCAGCAGCATCCCGGCCGGGCTATCAAAAATATCGGCAAGCGATTTGATGACGCGTTCGTGAAATGGATCTGCATCGTGGCTTGGAAAGCCAATGGTATCGGCAAACCGCATCCATTCGGAGCGATAGTCGTAACGGTGCTGAAAAAAATTCTTGGCAATGACTACATTCAGCCAAGCGCGGAATTTACCCGAAGGCATGACGATCATCGCGGTCAACGACATGGCAAATATCAGCGTGATCTGCGCCAATCGGGCATAATCACCACCAACCAGCTGAATGGTTGTGGCAAGCACAATCATCGCCAAAAGATAGGCGCCGATTGCCATCAGCGAAACCGATTGGAACGTTACAGACCGCGAAAGCCGTATGCGCCAATTGCTGTTTCGGCGCGATGCCATGGCAAATACCGGGGCCAACAGCGCCGTGCCAGCACCCCGTGTGGCCAATAGCTCGCCTTGGCTTGCATCGGCAATATAGCCGATTGTGTAAAGGTTCAGGTCATAGGTCCACATTGCCGCCAATGCCGCCATCGGCAGACTTAGCCCCCAGCGCGCTTCGGGTGCGGTCCCGGTATAGAGATTGTGGACCAGCACGACCGCACCAATGGCAAACAACATCCGGAACAGATTGGCCGATTGCATCGCCGCATCGACGGCCATTGCAAATTCCGGCATTCCGGTCGCATAGGCTGCTGCGCCTTCAATCAGCGTCTGGCACAAAAGCACGAGTACCAATACGACATAAGTCATCAGGATCGTGCGTGGCTGTTCATTCTCGCCACCGCTCTTCAGCAGCGAATAGAGAAAACCGAGCCACCCAAGGTTCCGCAGAGTTTCAGCGCATTGCGAGGCAAAGGTCAACGGACCTGCCATGATCGTGGCAACGCCCCAAGCCGCCGTCAGGCCCAATGCCGTGTTCAGCATCACTTGTTGACGGTTCGCCGTGCCATATTGCTGGAACAGCCAAACCGCGAGTGCGGCGAACAGAAAACCGACCGCCGCATGGCCCCAAAAGCCGATCAAACTGAATGTTTCTGGCATGTCAGCGTGCTCCGTCCGGCCACAGCACCACGCGCAGGGTTTGCAGCAAAATCAGGATATCAAGGAAAGGTGTATAATTTTTCGCGTAATAGAGATCATATTCCAGCTTCTGCCGTGAATCGTTGATCGACGCGCCATAGGGGTAATTAATCTGTGCCCAGCCGGTAATCCCAGGCTTCACCATATGGCGCTCGGCATAATAGGGCAGCTGGTTTTCCAGATCGGCCACAAATTCCGGGCGCTCCGGACGTGGCCCGACAAAGCTCATGCTGCCGTTCAAAACACACCAGCTTTGTGGCAATTCGTCGATCCGAACCTTGCGGATCAGCTTGCCAACGCGGGTGACGCGCGGATCGTCTTTTTCGGCCCATATGGCTTTTCCGGCAACCTCTGCGTCCTGACGCATGGACCGCAATTTATAGACCTGAAAGTTTTGCCCGAACCGTCCGACACGCGTTTGATGGTAAAAGGCAGGACCCTTGCTTTCCAGTTTGACGATCAGGGCAAAGAGCAGGATCACCGGCAAGGTGAGCATCAGCAACGCCAGACTGGCGATGATATCGAACAGCCGCTTGGCAATCCCCGACAGGCGCTGCCCCGCCGAAAAGCCATCGGAAAAGATCAGCCAGCTGGGATTGACGCTGTCCAGATCGACCCGACCTGTTTCGCGTTCGAGAAAACTGGAAATATCATTGACGTGCACGCCGGTGGTCTTGATCCGCAGCAAATCGCCCAGCGGCAAGGCATTGCGCCGTTCTTCCAGCGCCAGCACGACCTCGCTTGCCGCCAGTTTCACGACGAAATCGGCGAGATTGAAGATGGCACTGCGGTTTATCGCTTCGGGTATCACCCGTTTGGCCTCGTCCATGGCAATATAGCCCACGACGACGAAGCCTGAACCGGCCTTGGTTTCCAGTTCCTTGATCCGTTGCGCCCTTTTTCCCGCTCCCAGTACAAGCAATCGCCTCTTGAAGGCGCTGCCACCAATCAGACTGCCGAGTACGGCGCGGCTGATGGCCAGAAAGACAAAGGCGATACACATCGCGTAGATCGAGTTGGAGCGCCACAGGGTCATCCCCGGCATGGCAAACGACATGATCGCCATGAAAATCACGCCCAGCGAAATCGCCACGAGCAGCCTTGCTATCGAAAAGCGCAAGGATTGCAGCGAATCCGGGCCATAAACTCCGACCGCCATAGCCGCCGTCTGCACCGCCAATGCAAAGGTTAAAAGTGGCCCCACCCGATTGCCGATATAATCAACCGCCATGCCAATCTGGCCAGCACGGATCACCCAGGCGGTTTCCGCTGCCGCGACCAGCAGGCAAAAATCCACCAGTGCGAGGAACAGCACCGCGTAGGGGACATAATGTTTGAAGAGCCTGATCACTGGGCGCGCGACTTCCGTTTTTCTGAAAGTCGCTTCTACCGGCCAAAGGTAAAGTGTCGATTAATTTTACACCTTGCAGTCAACATCTTGTTTCATAGCAATTTTCAGAGCTACAATCGGTGTAAAGCCCACCGTCATCCAGTCCGTTGCCTAATCCGGGCCGCTCGCGTAACGCAAAAACCGATCTAGGCAATTCTTCCCCTCCAGAAAGCGCAGCATGGCCATAATTCCAGTGATCCTATCGGGCGGCGGCGGCACGCGGCTATGGCCAATGTCCACGCCCGATTGCCCCAAACAGTTCCTGGCGCTCACCGGCGACCACAGCATGTTCCGCCTGACCCTGGACCGCGTGCAAGACCGCACCCGTTTCGCCGCCCCCATCATCGTCAGCGGAGCGGCACATGCTGGCGTCGTGACGTCACAATTGGCCGAGGCTGGCGTCAACGACGCCTTTGTTTTGCTTGAGCCCTGCGCGCGCAACACCGCGCCTGCCATCGCGCTGGCCGCGCTTTCCGCAGCCGATCCAAATGCCGTGCTGCTGATGATGCCGAGCGATCATGTGATCACTGACGTCGCCGCCTTCCACGCCGCCACCAACGCTGCGCTGCCGCTGGCGCAAGATGGCTGGCTGGTCACTTATGGTATCGCTCCCACCGGCCCCGAAACAGGCTATGGCTATATTCGCATGGGTGAGACGTTAGAAAACGGCTTGCAACGCGTGGACCGCTTTGTCGAAAAGCCGGATCATGCGGCGGCGGAGGCGATGCTCGCCGAGGGCAACTACAGCTGGAACGGCGGCATTTTCCTGTTCCGCGCCGATATCTACCTTAGCGCCCTTGCCATCCACGCACCCGAAATGCTGGCTGCGGCACAAACGGCGATGCGCGGCGCGGCCCGCGACGGCATCCTGATCCACCCGGACGCCACAGCCTTCGCCGCCTGCCCCGCCGACAGCATCGATTATGCCGTGATGGAAAAGGCCGAACGCGTCGCCGTGGTGCCCGTTGCCATGGGCTGGTCAGACGTTGGCAGTTGGGATGCGCTTTACGAGATCGGCGCAAAGGACGCACACGGCAATGTGGCGACGGGCGCGGTCAGGCTCGATGCGGCGTCGGGAAATCTGGTCCACGCAGAGGGCCTACGCGTTTCGATCCACGGCGTCAGCGACCTGATCGTGGTCGCCAACGGCAGCGAAGTGATGATCCTGCCGAGGGGGAGCAGCCAAAAGGTCAGGGATTTTGCGGGGGGCTAGTTAAAACCGCACCGAAACCGTCACCCGCCCGTTCACCGGTGCCCCCGGCGTGATATTGTTGTTATTATGCGCGTCTGAAAAATAGTCGGCATCGAGCAGATTTTCGATATTAGCCTGCACCTGCACGGCGTCAGTCACGTCATAAAATACCGCAGCATCGACGCGGGTGTAGCCGGGAACGCGGGTGATGGTGGGGGTGGTGCGGATCGCGGCATATTGGCTCGATTGCCGGATCACGCCAATACCCACGCCCAGTTGTTCACTGAAATTATAGCGATTCCATAATGATAGCTGGTGCTTTGGCACTTGCGCCAGGCGGACGGTGCGGTTGCCCTGTAAATGCGCGTCCTGATAGCTATAGCCGCCGCTCACTTGCCAAGCGGGAAGGATATGGCCGGTCGCAGCAAGCTCAAAGCCTTTGGTTCGCGTTTTACCGACATTGATCGAGACCAATGGATTGACCGGATCAGGGGTAGTGGCATTGGTCCGGTCAAGCCGGAAAACCGCCGCCGTTACATTCAAATCAGGGCGGATATCCCATTTGCCGCCAATTTCCAGATTGGTGAATTTCTCCGGAGCCAGATTTTGTTGCGCCGCCGTCATCGATACAAATTGGTCGCCTGATCGCGGCAGGAAGGACTGGCTATAGCTGCCATAGAGCGACGCATTTACTGCGGGTTTGAAGATCAGGCCGAAACGCGGCGACACTTTTTTATCGGTGCGCGAAAAGGGGCGGTCTATGGCGGGGATAAAATCCATGCCGTCGATGGCAAAGCTGTCGTAACGAATTCCGGCCACAACATCGAAATGCTCACTGAGGCTAATCTGATCCTGTGCATAGGCAGAGAAGAATTCGACCTCAGACGCCGTGTTGCGTGTGAGCGCGGTAAAGACCACAGCGGGAAACACAGGGTTTGCAAGGTTCAATATATTGCCGCCCACAAACGTGCGGCCAAAACGCTGGTTCGCGGTTTTCTGATTGCCATATTCGATGCCGATCAGGAATTTGTGGTCGATTGGGCCGGTCTGCACCTCCCAGACCAGATTGGCCTGTGCGATCAGATTTTGCCTTTGTGTCGGATCTGAATAAGCATCGAGCGAGACCGTTCCTGTTTGGCCAGTCGCCGCACCGTTGGCGAAAACATTATTATATAGCTTGTCATAATCGCCATAAAGAACGCTGCCGGTGAATTTCAGATTGTCCGAAAGATCGCCATCAAGCCGCAACTTGGCAATATGTGCCTCCAGTGTGGTGCGATTGACGCCGGGCACGCCAAAGAACTGGCTATCATAGCCTGTGATCGGGCGGTTCGGCTGGCCAGCGACCGTCGCAATCGACGGCACACCGCGATCCGTGGTGCGATCATCATGGACATATTCATAGGACAGGCCAAGCTTCCAATTCTCGCCCAATTGCGCGGCGAGATAGGGGTTCCATGCATAGCGTTCACCACCAACGAAATCGCGGTTGATTGTCAAAACTTTCATATGTGCCGTTCAATCGCACAGCGACATCGTCGTTCAACGGCGCATTTACATCGGCCGATACATCCCATGCACCAAAGCTGTTGATGCTGGTTTTCGCGGCGACAAAACTTTTATTCACAACCGGCGTTTTCTGCACACGGTTTAGAATGCCGCCGCCACCGCCACGGCCAAAGATCAACGCATAGGGGCCTTTAAGGATCTCGACGCGCTCGATATTATATAGCCCGCGATAATATTGCACATCGTCCCGCACGCCATCGACGAAGAAATCGGCAGTGGTGTTTTGCCCGCGCAGCGTGATCTGGTCTCGATTGCCTTCGCCTTGCCCGACCGTGGTTCCGGGCACATAACGCAGCACATCGGCAAGGCTATGGTGCGCCTGATCGTCCAATTGTTCACGCGTAATGACGTTTACGGTTTGCGGCACGTTGATCAGCGGCGTGTCTGTCTTCGTCGCGGTATCGATGCTGCTGGTGACATAATCCTGAGCAGTACCGGTGACGATGATTGTGCGGCAATCATCGCATCGTTCATCTACGTCGCCGTCCATTGCGGCGTCCCCTGCTGCGAAAGCCGGCGCGGGTACCAGTGCAAGAGCCGCTATAATGGCGATAGCGGAAGATGTTATAAGCGGTTTCAATTTATGTCCAATTCTGCCGTTATTGCGAATGTTTCTCATTTGCGTTGAAGTCGCTCTATTGCGAGTCATTCTCAAATGCAATTGGAAAACTGTTCCGCCTTTGAAAATGTTCTCCGCACGGATATGGGAATCTCGACAACAGAAAGGACCAGCCATGAAAGCCACTATCTGGCACAATCCCGATTGCGGAACGTCGCGTAAAACGCTCGCCATTCTGCAGGAAACGCAGGGAATCGAAGTGACCGTGATCGAATATAAAAAAACGCCGTTTGCGCGCGCCAAACTGGTGCAATTGTTCGCCGATGCCGGGATTTCAGCCGCGCGAAGCACTCCGCACGCGCGGGTCACCTGCCGAAGAATTGGGGTTGATCGAAGGTGCTAGCGCAGACCGGATTTTGGATGAAATGGTGCGGCAGGCGATTTTGGTTGAACGCCCCTTTGTCGAAACCGAAAAGGGTGTGCGCCTGTGTCGCCCTCAGGAAAAGGTTCACGAAATTCTCTGATGTTCGGGTTGCGGACTTTGCCGCTGCCGACGTCTTATCAGGCTACGTAGCGGTTTTGATCGCCAAAGAGCGCAACGGTATCGGCGAAAAGCATCGGTCGCCCGAAATAAAAGCCCTGAATTTTTTTGCAGCCCATATCGCGAACCATGATCATTTCTGCTTCGGTTTCAACGCCTTCAGCCGTCGTCATGATGTTGAGTGCATCCGCCAGAGCGACCACCGCCCGGATAATGGCAATGCTTTCCGGCTTGGCTTTGGCTGCGCCTTGGACGAAGCTGCGATCCACCTTGATCGTATCAAAACGGATGTTCCTGAGATAGCCGAGCGACGAATATCCGGTTCCGAAATCATCAAGCGACAGCTTTATCCCCATTTTCCGCAAGCGATCCAGCACCTGTACAGCCAGACCTCCGTCGCGCAGGAAGATGCTTTCGGTCACTTCCAATTCCAAACGCCACGCGGGCAATTTGCTGTCATGCAATGCCTGCACCACGGTTTCGATAAAGCCCGCGCTGGTTAGCTGGTCCACAGAAACATTCACGGCGATTTTCGTCGATTCCGGCCATTCCATAGCATCGACACAAGCCTGTTGCAGCACCCAGTTCCCAATGGGCACGATCAACCGCGCATCTTCGGCAACGGGTATGAATTTCGCGGGTGAAACAAGCCCGAATTTCGGATTTTTCCAACGCAGAAGCGCTTCAAATCCGGTGATCGCGTTATCGCCATTCGCATCGACCACGGGCTGATATTCGATAAACAGCTCTTTGCGCTCCAGCGCGTGTCGCAGTTCAAATTCGAGCACGCGCCGTTCTTCGGCACTGGCGTGCAATTTGTGCTGATAGGCGTGGTGATTGTTGCCGCCGTCTTCTTTTGAACGATAAAGCGCAAGATCCGCACTCCGCATCAGCAACTCGACCGTGCGACCATCAGCAGGGCCAACGGCGCTGCCAATACTCGCGCCGATATAGAGTGTATGCTGATCCACTTCGTAGGGACGCGACAGATTTTCGATGATGTTGCGTGCAAGCCTTGTCACATAGGCGCTGTCGGATGCATCTTTCAGGACGATTGCAAATTCATCGCCGCCCAGACGGCCGCACAATTCATTTTCCGTCATGATCATTTTCAGCCGCTTTGCGACCTGGGCTAGCAGGCGATCTCCCACCGGGTGACCAAGAGTATCATTGACCGCTTTAAAGCGATCCAGATCGATCATGAAAAATCCGCAGCGCCGACGCCATTGTTCGGATTCCTGCAAAGCCCGGCCCAATGTCTCGGTCAGTTGCAGCCGGTTAGGCAGGCTGGTCAGCGTATCAAAGCGCGCCAGATTCGAGATTTTTTCAGCCGATTCATGCTGCTCGGTCACATCCGAGCCAACGCCCCGGAATCCCAGAAATACCCCATCTTCGGCATAGCGCGGCGAAGCCGAAAGCTCCCACCACCGGCGATGGCCGTTGATCGTTACCGGAACGACCAGATTGGCAAAGGACTCCCGCTTTTTCAGGCGATCTGCAAGGCCGTGTAATGCTTCGGGATATTGTCCACTTTCCCACGCGTCGCCGGCAATCAGCTTTAGCAAGGGCTGGCCTTCGATCACTTTACCTTCTTCTTCGAGCGCATAGGCAAAACGGGGGCTGATGTGGGTAACGCAGCGCGAGGTATCGGTCTGCCACAGCCAATCCGCGCCGCTGTCTTCAAATTCACGCAACAGCAGGCTGACGGTTTCCGATTTTTCCTGAAGCACGGTTGTCGCAACTTCATAAAGGATTTGCGAGCGCGCGGTCCGCAAAACACTGGTAATAATCAGCGCGCCGACTGCCAAACATGCAACCGCAAGCAAATAGGAGCCGTGCCAAGCGAGGCCGACAAAAGATCCCAAAGCGGAAGTCGATACAAACGATGCTGCTTCCACAGGAACCGAAGGTCTCAGCAAGGATGTAAATATCATCGCCGCAAGGCAGATTGACCAAAGTCCGAGCATTTGGGCGGCATTTCCGTCCATCCCGAGCATTAACGAACTGCACCCCCAAATCGCTCCTCCGACGGCAGAAATTTGGGCCAGTCGCTTCAAATCGGTTTTGCCGAAACGGCCTTGCTCCCAAGCGCGGGCAGATTGGCTGTTGAAATGGGAATAGGCTATATGGCCAAGAAATAGTGCGGACCAACCCAGCATGGCCCATATTGGCGCGCTTTCGCGGACAACCACGACTGCTGCAAAACCGAATATCAGGCTGCCGACCAGACCGAACCAATGCTTCTGTTGAAGCGAACGGCCCTGTATCATATGCAGCGTTTCAAGCTCAAAACCCACAGGATCGGCCAAGCCCAAAAGGGCCTTCGCCGAAATATCCGCTGGCAATTCGGTGATGGGTTGTTTCTCGCTCACCAGACGGCGAATAGCGAATGAAACTTACTTATTGGTAACCACCGCGTTCAGGAAGGTTGAAACCGCAAAATAAATTTTCAGCGGAAAAATGCCTTATGCTGCCAGCGCATAAGGCTGAATTTCACCCGAAAGATACAGGTTACGAGCCTTCGCACGGCTTAGCTTGCCCGAGCTTGTGCGCGGCAAGGTACGCGGAGGTACCAATTCGACCAAACAATTCATGCCGGTTACCGAACGGACCTTGTCCTTGATCTGCTCGCGCAATTTCAAGCGTTCGGCTTCGTCAGAGGTGCGGCATTGGACCAGCACGGCGGGGGTTTCCTCGCCGCCATGGCTAACGGCAAAGGCCGCGATATCGCCCGCTTTAAAACCGGGCAATTGCTCGACTGCCCATTCAATATCCTGCGGCCAATAATTTTTGCCGTTGATGATGATCATATCCTTTGCCCGACCGACAATGTAGATATAACCATTTGATAAATAACCCATATCTCCGGTATCAAGCCAGCCGTCGCGAAGGCAGGCCTGCGTCGAGACCTCATCGCGGAAATAGCCCTGCATCAACGATGGCCCCGAACACCAGACCTTGCCGATCACACGATCCGCCAGCACATTGCCCGCCTCGTCGCGCACTTCAATGGTCATGTCCTTCACCGCCTTGCCGCAATTGACGATCGCGCGAAAACGCGTCGGACGATCGGGAGAGCCAGGAACGCCCGTTAGTTCGCTTTCCTCGACCAGTTCGACCTCAATCCCTTCACCCGGTGGCATGATAGAGACGGCAAGCGTCGCCTCGGCCAAACCATAGCTGGGCAGAAATGCGCGTGGCCTTGAATCCCGCATCGCCAAATGCATCGACGAAGCTTTGCATCACATCAGGCCGGATCATATCCGCACCATTGCCCGCCAGCCGCCAATGGCCCAGATCAAAGCGTTCGGAAACATGCGTCTGGCTGGAAATCCGGCGCGCGCAGATATCATAGCCAAATGTGGGCGAATAACTGATCACATCGCCGTCCGCGCGGCTGATGATATCGAGCCATGCCAGCGGCCTGCGGGCGAAATCTTCGGTTTTCATATAATCGGTGGAAACCTGATTGGCGACAACCGACAAGAAACAGCCCACCAAACCCATGTCATGATACCAGGGCAACCACGATACGCAGCGATCACGGTCCGCCACTTCCATGCCGTGCGAATGGGCCGAAAGATTGTTGAGCAACGCCTTGTGCGTCACCGCCACACCATGCGGAAAACGGGTCGATCCGCTGCTATATTGCAGATAACAAATCTCGTCTGTTCCTGCCTGCGGCAGTTCGGTTTTGAGGGCGATGCGATCAGCAAAACCTTCCCAATCCAGCCCTTCAACTTTATTTTTGCGCGCCGCCTCGCCTGCCATCTCGGTCAATTCAGCCGGAAAAAACAGGATTTTGGGATCGCAGCTTTGCAATTGTACCGACAATTGATCGATATAGCTTTCCTTGCCGCCAAAGGAAGTCGGCAAAGGCAACGGCACGGGCCAAGCTCCCGCATACACACAACCGAAAAACAGCGCGGCAAATTCGGGGCCGGTTTCGGCGACAATCGCAATCCGGTCTTCAGGCTTCACGCCGTGGCTGATTAGCCGAAAAGCCATCGCCAGCGCATCCTCGCGCATTTCGGCGAAGGGATAGGCCCGCGCCAGATTTCCGCGCATGTCGTGAAAGTTCAAGCCGCGCTTCCCGATGCCGCATAATCCAAAGCTTCGCCAAGCGTGGCAAAGTCCGAATAGCGACGGAGCAAGCTGTCCGTTGTCGGAGTCGGCGTGGGTGCAGTCATAATGATCCTGGCTTTTTTGCGAATTTCCCGATGCCGGTTCTTAGACCAGCTTAGGCGTTCTAAATTCGTCCCGACTGTGGCACAAATAGGGCGTGTCCAGAACCAAAAAGCCCGCAACCCCGTTAACGCCTGTAAAAATGCGTGATTTAGCCCTGCATTATGTGGGGCGATACGCCACCAGCAAAGCGAAATTGGCGGCCTATTTAGCGCGTAAAATCAGGGATCGTGGCTGGGGTGAAAGCGAAGCGCCGCCGCAAATCGAAGCCTTGATAGAGGATTTTGTTAGATTGGGCTTTATCGACGACGCCGCATTTGCCGCATCGCGCGCCCGATCACTCACGCAAAGGGGCATGGGGATGCGGCGGGTGCGCGAAGATTTGCGCGCCAAGGGCATCTCCGAAACCGACGCCATTGGGGCGCATAGCCAAGCCGAAAGCGATAAATGGCAAGCGGCAGACCGCTTTGCCAAACGTAAACGCATTGGCCCATATGCCGCCGAAACAGCATCGCCCGAGGTGCAGCAAAAACAGTTGCAAGCGTTTCTGCGCGCCGGACACGGCTTTGACATTGCCAAGCGTTTTGTTCGTGCGGAGCCGGGCGAAATGCCGGAATTTGAGGAATAGCTCAGGGCACGTTTTCATCAGGAAATACCGTAGCCCTGAGCCTGTCGAAGGGCGTTTGTCGGATAAGCGCCCTTCGACAGGCTCAGGGCTACGGTAGGTAGAACATTTTATGGAAACCATCATTACCACGCCCTAATTCCGCGGCGCTTGCCGCCGATAGGACAGCGCCTCTGCAATATGGATGCGCCCCACACCCGAACTTCCTGCCAGATCGGCGATGGTTCGGGCGACGCGTAAAATCCGCGTATAGCCGCGCGCCGAAAGCCGCATCGCCTCCGCCGCCTGTGCGAGCAACCTTTGCCCTGGTTCATCCGGCGTTGCATGGGCTTCCAGCGCATCACCATCGAGATCGGCATTGGTTCGCATCGCCGTATCCGCTCAACCGCGCTGTCTGCACCGTACGCGCGGCCAGCACGCGGGCGGACACCTCGGCAGAGCCCTCGGCGGGCGGCGGCAGCACCAGATCGGCGGCACTCACGCTTTCCACCTCGACATGCAAATCGATCCGGTCGAGCAACGGCCCGGAAACCTTTGACTGATAATCGGCAGCACAACGCGGCGCGCGGCTGCAAGCAAGCGCGGCATCGCCCAAATGGCCGCAGCGGCACGGGTTCATCGCCGCCACCAATTGCACCCGTGCCGGAAAGGTCACATGGCTGTTCGCCCGCGCCACACTGACCGCACCGGTTTCCAGCGGCTGCCGCAAACTATCCAGCACCGCGCGTTGAAATTCGGGCAGTTCATCGAGAAATAAAACGCCCAGATGGGCAAGGCTGACTTCGCCGGGCCGCACCTTCAATCCCCCACCGACCAGCGCGGGCATCGATGCGCTATGATGCGGCGAACGAAATGGCCTTTGCCGCGAAAGCCGCCCGCCCTCCAATGTTC
The DNA here is from genome assembly GCA_963732535.1 of uncultured Alphaproteobacteria bacterium. Lineage (GTDB taxonomy): Bacteria > Pseudomonadota > Alphaproteobacteria > Sphingomonadales > Sphingomonadaceae > Sphingorhabdus_B. The sequence continues at coordinate 139,619 of CAVSZW010000011.1, forward strand.
CGGCAACCGAGGCGATCATCGAAACGTCCAAAGCCTCCGCCGAAGTCAGCGGCGGCAGTATTCCGGGAAGGCAACTGGCGAGCAACGATTTGCCCGCACCCGGCGGCCCGACCATCAACAGATTATGTGCGCCCGCAGCGGCAATTTCGAGCGCGCGTTTGGCGGTTTCCTGCCCCTTCACCATTTTCAGATCAGGACCAATGACCGGCTCATCCACCTCACCCAAAGCTGGAGGAGATAATAGCCCCTGCCCCTTCAAATGGTTGAGTAGCGACAACAGATTGGGTGCGGGGATTACCTCGACATTCCCCGCCCACGCCGCCTCTGCACCCTGCACCGCCGGACAGATCAGCCCCATTTCGTTTGTCGAGGCATGGATCGCGGCGAGCAAGACGCCGGGCGATGCGGCAACGCGCCCGTCCAGTCCAAGCTCCCCCACAACGACATAATGCGACAAAGCCTCGGTATCGGCGAGGCCCATCGCGGCTAGCAAGGCGAGCGCAATCGGCAAATCATAATGCGAGCCCTCTTTGGGCAGATCGGCGGGCGAAAGATTCACCGTGATCCGGCGCGGAGGCAGCGACAGGCCCAGCGCCGAAATTGCCGCGCGCACCCGTTCCCGGCTTTCGGCAACGGCCTTGTCGGGCAAGCCCACGACGACAAAGCCCGCAACCCCGGGGGCCACCTGACACTGCACCTCTACGGCGCGCGCCTCCAGCCCCAGATAGGCCACTGTCGATATAATCGCGACCATCCGGCCATCCCCCTATTTAAATCCACGGAAAGGGTGTTCGCGGAAATCGCAGAATAAAAAAGGGTTAACGACTGCCTAGGCAATTTCCCTCACTGCTTTGAAACAGGCTGGCGGGCATTTGAACCCCCATGAAGAACGTCCGCGCCACCGTGAATGCCTTGCTCGTGCTGTGCTTTGTCGCATCGCTGCCGCTGCCTGCGCGTGCGGAAATGCTCGATGCCGATATGACGGTTTATGAGATCGAGGAGCCCGACGCAGTAGGGACTACCGAGCGCTATGTCGCCGACGCCTTCGCCGATGCCGCTCCCAGCCGCAAACCGCTGGCCAGCTTTGGTCCGTTCCACATGGTATCGCCGGATCGCGCCGAATTGATCGGCAGCATCGAAAGCGAAACCCCCGCCCAATTCCGTGCGTTGCTTTCCGCCTATCCCGGTGTGAAGCAAATCGACATGATCGATTGCCCGGGAACCGGCGATGATGAGGCCAATTTGTCGCTGGCCCGAATGGTGCGGAAGGCGGGCATCGCGACCTATGTTCCCAATGGCGGTTCGGTGCGTTCAGGCGGGGTCGAGCTGTTTCTGGCAGGCATCGAGCGCAAGGCCGATGCAGGCGCGGAATTCGCCGTCCACAGCTGGCGCGACGAAGACGGCATGGAAGCAGAAGATTTTGCCGAGGGCGATCCCGTCCACCAAGCCTATATCGCCTATTACCGCGAAATGGGGATGAGCGACGCAAAAGCCCGCGCCTTTTACGCGATGACCAACACCGCCCCGCACGATGATGCGCTCTATCTGGGGCCAAAGGATATCGCGGCTTATTTGCCTTTGAGTTAAATCGCGGCGGCCTTCGGCTTCCCCAACCAAGCCAACAATCCGCCAATCACGAGCGCGGCCACACTGGCCCAAGTGATCGCCGTTGACAACTCCAGCGGCGTCGCCAGCAGCAATCCGACCAGCCCCGCCACTGCGACAAGCGCACCCAATACCCTGAGCGCCCCAACCGGCTCTCTCAGTTTCTTTTCGTCCAGCGCCTCTGTCTGCCGGATGCTTTGCACGACATAGCCTTTGCTCCACAATATCCAGAGCAGGATCATCCCCGGGATGGCGGCGACAATGGTAAAGCCCCAAAAGCCTACCCAGCCGATTTCCTTGGCCACCCAGCCTGCTGGCCCTGCCATAAAGGTGCGGCCAACACCGGCAAAGGAGGAAAGCAGCGCGAATTGCGTTGCAGTATAGGCAATGCTCGACAGGCCGGAGAGATAGGTTGCAAAAACGGTGAGGCCGATGCCGCTCGTGGTGTTTTCCGTCACGATAGCGGCAACCATCATCCAGTAATTATTCCCGGTCGCCGCCAGCAGCATGAACATGGCATTGGAAAACATCATCATCAGACCGGATATCAGCAATGCCCTTCCCATCCCCAGCCACAGGACAAAGGGCGCTCCCAAGGCCGATCCGATAATCAACGCGCCAAAGCCCCAAAGCTTGTTCGCCGAAATATAATCGAGATCGGAAAAGCCCAATTGCACGATCATCGGGCTCAGCATCGCCTGCCCCATTGCGTCGCCCACTTTATAGACCAACACAAAGCCGAGGATCAAAAATGCCCCGTGTCGCGTCAAAAATTCACGGAACGGATTGACCACGGATTCAGTGAGCCATTGTCCGGCCTTCATCCCCGATGCATCGGCATAACGATCAACAAACTTACCTGGCCCTACCCAAAGCGCGCCTAATATCGCCGGAATTACGCACAAGGCGGTCAAGCCATAGCCCATCGTCCAGCCCATTCCGAGGCCTTCTTGCGAGGCCACATAAATCGTGCCAGCGCCCGCAATCAGATTGCCGGTGCGATAGCCGAACTGGTTGGCTGCAGTACCATGGGCGAATTCATCTTCTTCCAAAATCTCGATGCGATAGGCGTCGATGACGATGTCTTGCGTCGCCGACAGGAAAGCGGTGATCAGCGCCCATACGAAAAATCCGCTCAAATGGCCGGGCCTGCGGGTCGCTCGCGCCCAAATTCCAGATCGCGATAACGAGGAAAAACTGGATCAGGAACAGCCAGCTTCGCCTTTGCCCAAATTTCTTGGTGAGGTAAGGAAGGTGCAATTTATCCGCGAGCGGGGCCCATAGGAATTTGATGGTATAAGGGATGCCCACCATCACTGCGAGGCCGATAGTCGCCGTATCAAGCCCAACCTTGGCGAGCCAGAAGGTCAGTGTCGCCACCAGCAACGTCAACGGAAAGCCGCTCGATATGCCGAGGAGAAAAGCAACGGCAGGGTTTTTTCGAAGATAGGGCCGGAATTTTTGGCTGGTTAAAGCTACAAAGCCAATGCCGAGCAAAATGGCTGCAAAAATGATGAACCGGATTAAATCGACCGACATGCTGGCACTCCCCAAACCCAATTTCAAATCCGTAGTGCTGAGCTTGTCTAAGCACGACTATCACATCGCGCTACATCCAAGAAGCGCCGTTGGCCTTTGGCCGACTTCGTCCCCGACAAGCTCAGGGCTACGGTTTTGTCTGCCCGGTAATGCTGTATCGCCCTTTTCCTGAATGGCCAATGTCTTTAACAGTTGCGTGACTTTTGCGCTGCCTTGCGCCAAAGCGCGCAAATGGCCCAGCCCCCCAAACGTCCCGTATCCGGCAAAGCACCGCCGCGTCCCGCAAAACCGCCCCGTTTAAAATGGGACGCAAAGCCGAAGCGTAAACCCAATCCTGATGCTCCCGTCAGCAAAGGTGCGCTCGAACGTGCCGATGGCGAGGAACGCATTGCCAAGTTGCTCGCCCGCGCAGGGGTTGCCTCGCGCCGTGAGATTGAGCGGATGATTGCCGACAAACCGCCGGGAGACGGATGGTGCCGTCGCGGATGGTTTGCTGGAAGGCAGCGGTGCTCATGGGGCAGAGTCGCATTTCTGCTGGTAGGAGCAAGCAGGAATCCAGCACTGCCATTTTTGAAGTGGACTCCGCAGGAGCGTCGCCCACCTGGTTTTGATGCGCCTGCGGCGCGGGGCTTTCGCTGGCGCGCTCACTCCCGCGGGCCGCAGGGCACATGGTCCATCGGGTAGAGGCGGAGGGTGCCGTTGGGATTGAGCATGTCGCACTTGATAAGGAACCGGCGCTGCCCGGCGCGCCGCTGGCCGCGGAAGGCTTCGCAGACGGAGCACTCCGGGCTGATTTAGGTTGCCTTGTCAGGCATCGGAGTAGGCAGTCTGGGACTCGAACCCAGGACCAACGGCTTAAAAGGCCGCTGCTCTACCGACTGAGCTAACTGCCCGTATCTCCGGTTCGCCGGGAATGGCGGGCGGCGTAACTACCTGCGACACCCGGCGGTGCGACTGATAATTGTCCGCGCCCGGCAAACCGGCTTGCTCCGGCCCGCGGCGCACGGCATGGCGGCGGGCAGCATGAAGGAAGAACCATTGTCAGTAAAAGGCCTGCGCCGTGAATTTGAGCAGAACACCGTGGCCCTCGCGGACTTGTCGTTCGAGGTTCATGCCGGTGAGGTGGTCGGTTTGCTGGGAGCGAACGGTGCGGGCAAGACCACGGCCATGAACATCATCCTGGGGCTCATGCAGCCCACCGCCGGCACGGTGCGCCCTTGGCATGGACCCGTTCAAGGACCGCACCGCCATCCTGCGCCGGTGCAATTTTGCCTCCGCATACACCGATCTGCCAGGCAATCTCCTGGTATGGCAGAATCTCACCGTGTTCGGCGCATCTACGGCGTGAAAGAATCTCCCGCAGCGCATAGACGAGCTGCTGGAGATGTTTGAGATTCCTCACCTCAAGAAGCGCGTTACCGGTCACCTCTCCGCCGGTGAATCCACACGCCTCCAGCTCTGCAAGGCGCTGCTCAACAAGCCCGGCCTGCTCATGCTGGATGAGCCGACGGCGAGTCTGGACCCTGACATTGCGGACAAGGTGCGCAAAATTCTCCGCCGCGTGCAAAAGGAGAGCGGCATCGCCATTCTCTACACGAGCCACAACATGCGCGATGTGGAGGAAGTCTGCGATCGGGTGCTCTTCATGCACAAAGGTAAGGTCGTCACTGAAGGCAGCCCGCGCGAGGTTGTGGACAGCATGAAGCCGGCGGCGCGCTGCAGGTGCGCGAGCTCGTCGCCGACCCACGGCGTGCCGTGCAGACCGGCCGCTGTCGCGGCGGCCATCAACGCGTGGTAGCTGGGGTGGAACTCGACCTCGTCGAGGCGGCGCCCGACGCGGTCGTGGCTGCGCAATTGCGGCAGGTGAACATTGGCCAGGCGCGCATGCTCTTGCATCTCGGCCCGGCCGAAGCAACTCACCCAGCGAGTGCAGCGCGCGCGTGTCCATCCCTGGGGCGTTGAACGCCAGCGCATCGCGCATCGCCTGGTCACAAATGTGGCCATGTTTCTGATTTACTGGCTCAGTTCCATCTTCAGCCCGGCGTGTCGTCGCGGGGATAGAAATAGAGCACCACCGGCTGGCCTTTCAGGTCGGCGAGGCGAACCTTCGCGCCGTCGTCGGCTGTCAAAGTAAAGGCCGGGGCCTTCTCGCCCGCTTCGATCCAATCGCCCATGTTTTGCTCCTTATCGCTAGCGTCTGGTGCCCAGCCTGACATACTCGCTCGTGTCACGCGGTGTCAGCCTCGCACGCCTATCGACACCGTTCGGCCCGCGCATTTGCACCGCTCGGCACTCGTCCGCCGGGGCCCTGCCGAGTAAAATCGAAGCCTACTGTCCGGAAAAATCATGCATGCCAACTTACCGAGGGGACTCCGATCGCCGACGCCCTGCCGAATCTTGAAACCCGCCGCGAGCGCAGCCTGCAACTCGCCCTGGCCGCTGCGCGGACCGCCGAAGACAACCGCGGCCAGGACATCGTCGTGCTCGACATGCGGGCGATCACGCCGGTGTTCGACTACTTCGTGCATCGCCACCGGCAACAGCCGCCGGCAACTCCACGCCATCAGCGACGAGATCGACCACACGCTCGAAGACGAGCTGGGCGACAAGCGGCTGGGCATCGAAGGCTACAACGAGAGCCGCTGGATCCTGCTCGACTACGGCAACGTGGTGATCCACCTGTTCGACGAAGAGACGCGGACGTTCTACGCGCTGGAAGATTTCTGGGGCACGGCCCAGCGGGTGCCGCTGCCGTGGGAGCAGAGTCGGCGCAAGGAGTCTAGCGAGCGTGAGACGACGAGTCGATGCTAGCACGTTCTCCTGTCACCCTGCTCCTCGACCGTCTACCATCCGCATGAATCTTCTCGCCGAACTCCGTCGACGATTCGCGCTGCGCTCTGGCGGATCGACGCCGGCGACGATGCCGCCGACCTGCTCGGCATGGTGCTGCCGAGCCAGGACGCCAAGTTCGGCGACTACCAGGCCAACTTCGCCATGCCGCTGGGCAAGCAGCTCGGCAAGCCGCCGCGCGAGATCGCCGCCGCAGCTCGTCGCGCGAGCTCGACGTCGGCCGACCTCTGCGAGCCGCCGGAGATCGCCGGGCCGGGCTTCATCAACCTGCGGCTCAAAGACGACTGGCTCGTCGAGCAACTCGCCGCGGCGTCGCGCGACGTCGAGCGGCTCGGCGTGCCGCGACGGCCGCGACGCCGCGGACGTATCGTGGTCGACTACTCCGTCGCCCAACGTCGCCAAGCCGATGCACGTCGGCCACATCCGCTCGACCGTGATCGGCGACGCCCTCTACCGCATGCTGAAGTTCCTCGGCCACCGCGTGATCAGCGACAACCACATCGGCGACTGGGGCACGCAGTTCGGGATGATCATCTACGGCTACAAGCACTTCGTCGACGAGGCGGCGTTCGCGCAGACGCCGGTCGACGAGCTGAGCCGGCTGTACCGGCTGGTCAACGCGCTGGTCGACTACCACGAGACGCAGCACGAGACGATCCCGCGCTGCGAGCGCAAGATCGGCGAGCCGCAGACGCAGTCGCCGAGCTCGAGCCAGCGCCGCGCCGAGCCGACCCGAAGGAGCCAAGAAAGCGCGCCAAGCAGCTGCGACAGGCCGAAGCAGCAGCTGGCCGAGCTGCGACCGAGCTGGCCGCGCTGCGAAGCAAGATCGCCGCGGTCGAAGCCGATCCGCAGCTCGGCGCCGCTGCTCGCGACGCACGCCGACATCGGCCGCGCCGTGCTGGCCGAGACCGCCAAGCTGCACGCCGGCGATGCCGAGAACCTGCGCGCTGTGGCGACGAGTTCCTGCCGCCCTGCCTGGCCGAGATCGAACGCATCTACCGGCGGCTCGGCGTGACGTTCGACCACACGCTCGGCGAGAGTTTCTATCACGACCGGCTGCGCCGGCGTCGTCGACAGACCTGCAGGCGCAAGGGCCTCGCCCGCGAGAGCGACGGGCGCCATGTGCGTCTTTCTCGAGGGCCACGACGCGCCGATGATCGTGCAGAAGCAGGACGGCGCGTTCCTCTACGCCACGACCGACCTGGCCACGATCCAGTACCGCATGGACGAGTGGCGGCCCGACGCGATCCTGTACGTCGTCGATCATCGCCAGTCGCTGCACTTCGAGCAGCTCTTCGCCGCCGCCCGGCTGTGGGGCTACGACGACGTCGAGCTGCAGCACGTCAGCTTCGGCACCGTGCTGGGCGACGACGGCCGGCCGTTCAAGACCCGCAGCGGCGACACCGTCGGCCTGGACGGGCTGCTCGACGAAGCGGTCGACCGGGCCTACGCGATCGTCTGCGCAGAACGACGACGCCCGGCCCGACGCCGCTGCTCTCCGACGACGAACGCCGCACGGTCGCCGAGCGGTCGGCATCGGCGCGATCAAGTACGCCGACCTCGCGCACAACCGCACCAGCGACTACACTTCAGCTACGACAAGATGCTGGCCATGACCGGCAACACGGCCACGTACATGCAGTACGGCTACGCCCGGGTGCGCAGCATCTTCGCCAAGGGCGACGTCGACCCATCGCGCACTGCGGCATCAGCGCGACGCCGCAATCTCGCTCGACCACGCCGGCCGAGCGCGCCCTCGGCGCTGGCCCTGCTCCAATTCTCCGAAGCCCTCGACCGCGTCGTCGCCGACTACCGCCCCAACCACCTCACCGCCTACCTGTTCGACCTGGCCAGCACGCTACTCGACGTTCTTCGAGAACTGCCCCGTGCTCAAGGCCGAGACCGACGAACTCCGCACCAGCCGGCTGCTGCTCTGCGACCTCACCGCCCGCACGCTCCAGCGCGGCCTCAACCTGCTGGGCATCGAAACCGTCGAGCGGATGTAGCGCCACGTCAGTCGGGAGTGCATTCAAGCTCCTCCACCCGAGCAGTAATTCCTATTCAACTGATTCTGGCATTCTATCGCATACGCGCTGTTGCCCCAGCTAGCTGGTTATTCGCAATCGACGCAACTCATGCATTCAATTTAATCGCTTGCTGTTTTCGCAGATTGAGCAGGTCGGTGGCCAGACTGGATGAATTGGGTAAACAACAATGCGGATCGCGAAAGAAAAACAATCAAGGCATTAAAGGAAGATTGCAAGTTCAGGATCGAGTTGGTACCGTATGCCGCCTGGGCACGCTGCGTGAATTGGCGTGAGTGGGTTCGCATCAAGTTTATTTGGTTGCTAGCAAGGAGCGCTTTCGATGTCATTCGCCGTCGTTCGTTTGTTGGGCAATGGCATTTCGTTGCCGAAGAAAAAATCGCGATGGATCAACAAGTCGCGGCGAGTGACGCGCATGTTGCGAATCGAGTCACTCGAATCGCGAACTGTTGGCCATCACGCCGCAGTCGCTGCTCCCTGATCTCACGCCCTGGGCCAGTCAGAGCCAAGGCTTCATCTACGACTGGACAATTCAGGGCAACGACCTGCGGCTGACGACCGCCATGGCGAACATCGGCACCGGCCGTATGGAACTACGCGGCGGCGCGACCCACGGCAGCACGCAAGACGTGATGCAGCGGATTTACGAGCCGAACGGCACATTTACCGACGTGCTCGCCGGCACCTTCACCTATCATCCCGAGCACGGCCACATCCACTTCGACGGGTTCGCCGAGTTTCGACTCCGCTCGGTGCTCCCCGATGGCGGCGTGGGACCGATCGTCGCCGCCGGCGACAAGGTCAGCTTTTGCCTGCTCGACGTTCAGCGGTACGACAATTCGGGCCCCAGTTCGCCAAACTTTCTCACCTGCGGCCAGGTGCAGGGCATCTCGGTCGGCTGGGCCGACGTCTACGACCGCGGCCTGCCGGGCCAGTCGATCGACATCAGCGCCGTGGCCAACGGAACCTATTGGCTGGAGGTCGTCGTCGACCCCGACAATCACCTGTTGGAATCGAACGAAGACAACAACACCACGCGGATTCAGATCAACTTACAGCGCACCGGCGGCGGCGGCACGATTGCCCGATAACTTCGAGCCGAACAACACATTCACCGACGCCAGCATCCTTGCCCCGCCCGAAGACCACACCTACGCCAATCTCACGATCCACTCGACCCAGGACTTCGACTTCTACCGCGTGACGGCCTCTGCATCCGGTACGATGGCGTTCCGCTTGGCGTTCCAGCATTCGCAGGGTGACGTCGAGCTCGAAGTGCTCGACGCCTCGCAGAATCGGATTGGCCTTTCCGACTCGACCACCAACAACGAGCAATTCAGTTTCACGGCCGTGGCCGGACAATACTACTTCGCCCGCGTGTACGGCTACGAAGGCGCGACAACCCGAACTACACGCTCACGGTCGATCAACCGGAAGGCGCGGGCGGCGGCGCCGGCGACCAATTCGAGGAGAACGATACCTTTGCCACCGCCCGCACACTCACTGCCACCGACCAGACTTACCCGAACCTGACGATCGACACCACGAACGACGACGACTACTACCGGGTCGTGCCCACCGCCTCCGGCACGATGAGCGTCAGCCTGGCGTTTCAACACGCGCAGGGCGACATCGACATGCGGATTTCAACGCCTGCGCAAGCCGGAGCTGGGCCTCTCCGATTCGACGAGCAACGGCGAGCAATTCAGCTGGTCCGTCACCGCCGGCCAAGCGTATTACATCCGCATCTACGGCTACCAGGGTGCGATCAACCCAACGTACTCGATGACGATCGACGTACCTGGTGCGCCGGCGGGCATTCCCGCCGATGCGTTCGAGGAGAACGACACTTTCGCCACCGCCCGCAGCCTGACCGCGTCCGATCAGATCTACGGCAACCTCACGATCAACGCCGCCAACGACGACGATTATTACTCGATAGTGCCGGCGAACTCCGGCACCTTGGCCGTGAGCCTGGCGTTCCAGAATGCACAAGGCGACGTCCAACTCCAAATCCTCGACGCGTCACAATCGCAATTGGGACTCTCCAACTCGATGAGCAATAGCGAGCAGCTCGGCGTGGCGGTCACGGCAGGGCAGACCTACTTCGTCCGCGTGTTCGGCGCGAGCGGGGCGACCAACCCAACATACTCGATGACCGTCGACGTGCCCGCACCTGCGGGCGGCACCGGCGACGCTTTGGAACAAAACGACACCTTCGCCACAGCCCGCAATCTGGCTGCGGTCGATCAAGTCTACGGCAACCTCTCGATCGACGTGGCGAACGACGATGACTACTACGCGATCGTGCCCACGAATTCCGGTACGCTAACCGTCGGCCTGGCGTTCCAAAATTCGCAGGGCGACATCGACATGCGAATCTACAACGCCGCGCAGACGGAGCTCGGACTATCCGATTCCACCACGAACGCCGAACAACTCAGCCTCGCGGTCATCGCCGGCCAGACCTATTTCGTCCGCGTCTATGGCTTCGAAGGCACCGTCAATCCGAATTACACGATGACGATCGACGTGCCCGCCGCGCCCGCGCCCTGCGCGAGCAGTGTCACCTACCTCTCGACCACCGGCGGCGGCAATCTCACGAGCACCGATGGCTCGTCCAGCCTCAGCTTCGCCGACGCCGACATTCTCAAGCTCTCCGTCCAGTCAAACGGCCAATATGGCTATCAATTGCACTTCGACGCCAGCGACGTGGGCCTTACGACCACGAACGAAGACATCGACGCCTTCGCCTTCCTGCCCGATAGCAGCATCGTCGTCTCGACCGTCGGTTCGTTCTCGGTCCCGCCCCGGTGGCGGCACGATCTCCGGCAACGGCGAAGACCTGTTGCGGTTCGTGCCGACTTCGCTCGGTGCCACGACGGCCGGCGCGTGGTCGATGTACTTTGACGGCAGCGACGTCGGCCTGAGCGGCTCGGCCGAGAATATCGATGCCGTCGCCGTGCTGGCCGACGGAAAAGTCCTTGTCTCGACCACCGGCGACCTTCTCCGCAAGCGGCGCATCCGGCCAGGATGAGGATCTCTTTGCCTTCACGCCGACCGCTCTCGGCTCGACCACCGCCGGCAGTTGGGCGATTTATTTCGACGGCAGCGATGTCGGCCTCTCCACCAACGACAACGAAGACGTCAACGCGCTCTACGTCCGCGAAGGCGGCGGCAACCCGACGCTGTTCCTCTCGACGCTCGGCAACTTCTCAGTCACCGGCGCAAGTGGCGCGAATGAAGATGCCTTCGCCTTCACGCCGACCACGCTCGGCTCCACCACGGCGGGAACGTCACGGTCCCGGCCTAGCCTTCGACGGCAGCCTCTACGGCCTCGGTTCCTTCAACGTCGACGGCATCCATCTGGTTCCGCCCGCGAGCCCGCTCGCTGCGTCTGTCGCAAGCACGGCCCTCGGAGCGACTGCTGCGGGACAAATGCCCGCCCCGACGACCAATCAACGTGTCCAGGTTCGTCAGGCCGCGGAGCCAGTGAATGCCACCAATCGTTCAGCGACGTCGAATTCGACTTCGCTCACGTCGGTCCTGTCAACATCAAGTCTAACGACGAACGCGACGACGGTAACGACCGCCGGTACCGGCAGCAGTCCGTCAATTGCAGGTCCGGCCACGAATTTGACCGTCAACGATCGCCTGACGGCCTGGGACCACATCGCCCATTCGCTCGACGATATCTTTCGTGGAACTTATCAGCTCTAGTCGCGGCACGTATCTGGTCAGCCAAACCAGGAAGCTGCGTTTTTCGGCCCCCTTGGAAACCGCCGCCTTTCCTGGCAAAATGACGGGTCGCGCAGCATCCCTTCAGGCCTTCCTCTCGCGATTCAGGAACTATTGCCGTGGCAGCCACCAGCACCCTCGAAGCCCCCGCCTCCGTCAAGAACAAAGAGCTCGTCGCCTGGGTCGACGAGATGGCCGCGCTCTGCAAGCCGGACCAGGTCTACTGGTGCAACGGCTCGCAGGAAGAGTACGACCGCCTCTGCGACGAAATGGTCGCCAGCGGCACGTTCATCAAGCTCAACCCCGAAGCTGCGGCCCGACTCGCTTCCTCGCCCGCAGCCATCCCAGCGACGTCGCCCGCGTCGAGGACCGCACCTACATCTGCTGCGATGAAGCAAGACGACGCCGGCCCGACCAACAACTGGATGGCGCCGGACAAGATGAAGGCCATGCTCACGCCGAAGTTCGACGGCTGCATGAAGGGCCGCACGATGTACGTCATCCCCTTCAGCATGGGCCCGGTCGGCTCGCCGATCGCCCACATCGGCGTGCAGCTCACCGACTCGCCGTACGTCGTCGTCAACATGCGGATCATGACCCGCATGGGCGACGCACGTGCTCAAGGCGCTCGGCGCGACGGCCACTTCGTCAAGTGCCTGCACTCGGTCGGCATGCCGCTCAAGCCGGGGCAAGACGACGTCGCCTGGCCCTGCAGCCCCGACCCGAAGGACAAGTACATCGTCCACTTCCCCGAAGAGCGGACGATCTGGAGCTACGGCTCCGGCTACGGCGGCAACGCGCTGCTCGGCAAGAAGTGCCTCGCCCTCCGCATCGCCTCGGTGATGGCCCGCGACGAAGGCTGGCTCGCCGAGCACATGCTGATCACCGGCGTGAAGAGCCCGAACGGCGAGAAGACCTACGTCGCCGCCGCCTTCCCCAGCGCCTGCGGCAAGACGAACTTCGCGATGCTCATCCCGCCCAAGGAATTCCAGAAGGAAGGCTGGGAAGTGACCACCGTCGGCGACGACATCGCCTGGATCAAGCCCGGCGACGACGGCCAGCATCTACGCGATCAACCCCGAGGCCGGCTTCTTCGGCGTCGCCCCCGGCACGAACGAAAAGACCAACCCCAACGCGATGGCGTCGATCACGAAGAACACGATCTTCACCAACGTCGCCCTCACCGACGACGGCGACGTCTGGTGGGAAGGCATGGACGGCGATCCGCCCGAAGCACGCCATCGACTGGCAAGGCAACGACTGGACGCCCGGCAGCGAAGCCAAGGCCGCCCACGCCAACAGCCGCTTCACCGCGCCGATGTCGCAGTGCCCGTCGGCCGACCCGGCCTACAACGATCCGCAAGGGCGTGCCGATCGCGGCGTTCATCTTCGGCGGCCGCCGCAGCACGGCCGTGCCGCTGGTGTCGCAGGCCTTCAACTGGGCGTTCGGCGTCTACTCGGCCGCCACGATGGGCTCCGAAATGACCGCCGCCGCCTTCGGCCAGCTCGGCCAGGTCCGCCGCGACCCGTTCGCCATGCTGCCCTTCTGCGGCTACAACATGGGCGACTACTTCGGCCACTGGCTCGACTTCGGCCGCAGGCTCAAGAACCCGCCGCGGATCTTCAACGTCAACTGGTTCCGCCGCGACAAGGACGGCAAGTTCCTCTGGCCCGGCTTCGGCGACAACTTCCGCGTCCTGAAGTGGATCGTCGACCGCGTCCACGGCCGAGCCGCCGCCGCCGAAGGCCCGCTGGGCTGGGTGCCGCAGCTACGAAGACCTCGACTGGCGCGGCCTCAAGTTCACGAAGGAGCAGTTCGACGAGGTGATGACGACCGACCAGCGACGAATGGATCGCCGAGCTCGCCTCGCACGACGAGCTGTTCTTCAAGCTCTACGACCGCCTGCCGCGCGAGTTCCCCTCGATCCGCGACCTGCTGCTGGCCGGCCTGTGGCGGCACGCCAAAGTAAGACAGCGGTGAAGTAAACGGCGAACGACGGTGCGATTGTTTGACGTACGTCACCGCGTAGAGCTCGCGCCAATGAGTTTGTGTCACTGGCGCCAGTCCATCGGCATAGAATGGACGGCGGACGCAATCGTTGCGTCGTATAGCGGGACACGGCTCATGGTGGACAAGCGAAGACGGCTGCCGGCGGATGCTCTACGGCGCTGTCGTTGGCTTGGTTACGCGATCGTTGGCGTTCGTCACAGCATCGTCCGCGCCATCACGCCCGACAACCCCGGCGCCGCCGCGTCCAGTTCACGCTCAACTCGGGCCAGACGTCAAGAGCCATCTCGCCGTGGATCTACGGCACGAACTTCCACGAACGATCACCAATCGCACGCTTCGACCGCATCGGCGGCAACCGCATGACCGGCTACAACTGGGAGAACAACGCCTCGAACGCCGGCACGCGACTGGTACCACCACAGCGACTACGGCATGGCGAACAACAATCCAACGACGCCGCCGGGCTCGGCCGTCCGCGGCATGATCCAGAGCGCCGCGGCCAATGGCCGCGCGCGTCGCTCGTCACCGTGCCCATGGCCGGCTACGTCGCGGCCGACGGCAACGGCACGGTCGACGAAACGGAAGATCGCGCCTTCGCCGCGCTGGAAGCAAGTCGTCGCCAAGAAGTCGACGATCTATCCCGGCTCGTCGCTTGTCGATCGACGCCCGACAAGACCGACGGCTACGTCTTCACCGACGAGTTCGTCAACTGGGTCGAGGACTACAAGACCGCGACCAGCCAGGTCTTCTACAGCCTCGACAACGAGCCGGGCCTGTGGGGCGAGACGCTGCCCGCCGGTTGGCAATCGGGCGACGAACCCAGGCCCTGGGAGAACCCGCCGTACGCAGCGATCCCGGCCAGTCGGCGGCCGCACCCATCCGCTGATTCACCCCTACGCACCGACCTTCGCCGAAATGCGCGACAAGACGATCGCCCACGCCGGCGCGATCAAGGACGTGAATCCCAACGCGCTGGTGTTCGGCGGCGTCGGCTACGGCTGGAACGAGTTCACGATCGATGCAGGACGCGCCGGACGCCAGTCACCAGTCCCCTCGCACCCCGGCGGCGATCAATCGGGCGAGATGCACTACAACGAGTAGCTGCTGCAACAAGTCCGCAACGACAGAGATCGCCCAGAGGCCGCAAGCTGATGGACGTGCTCGACCTCCACTGGTATCCCGGAAGCCCAACGGCGGCGGCATTCGCATCACCGAGAACAACAACTCCGCCGCCGTCGTCGCCGCCGCGTCCAGGCCCCGCGCTCGCTCTGGGATCCGACCTACACCGAAACGCAGTTGGATCAGCCACTGGGGAGACATAGCTGGATCGCCCAGTGGGCAACCCAGGGCCCGATCAGACTGCTGCCGCGCGTCCAGCGCGACATCGACGACTTCAATCCCGGCACCAAGATCGCCATCACCGAATACAACTACGGCGGCGGCAACCACATCTCCGGCGCGATCGCCCAGGCCGACGTGCTGGGCATCTTCGGCCGCGAGGGCGTCTTCGCCGCCAGCTTGTGGGAGCTCGACGGCGGCTCGAGCTTCGTCAACGCCGCGTTCAACATGTATCTCAACTACGACGGCGCCGGCGGCCAGTTCGGCGACACGTCGATCGACGCCGACACCTCGAACATCGCCAACTCGGCCGTCTACGCCAGCGTCGATTCGAGCGACCCCAACCGGATGGTCGTCGTCGCCATCAATCGCACGGCGAGCCCGCTCGACCACCGGCATCGCCGTCACGCACGACCGCGTGTTCGACCACGCCGAGGTCTACCAGCTCACCGGCGAGCTCGACCAGCATCGTCGCAGCAGGCCGACATCGAGCTCGACCTCGTGAACGCCTTCCAATACACGATGCCGGCCTACAGCGTCACGACGCTCGTGCTCGATTTCCGACGGCCTCACCGGCGACTTCAACCGCGACGGCATGGTCGACGCCGCCGACTACACCGTCTGGCGCGACTCGCTCGGCCAGACCGGCAACCTCGCCGCCGACGCCAACGAAGACAACATCGTCGACGCCGAAGACTACGCCCTCTGGAAAGCCAACTTCGGCCGCAGCGAATCGGGCGGTGCCGGCGCGCTTGGCAAGCGTCCCCGAACCCTCGACCTTGCGCTCGACTTTCTCGCCGCTTGCGGCTTAGCGCTGCGTCCTCCGCGACGCTAAACCCATCAACGCCGCGAGACCCACCAAGCCTGCCGTTCCCAACTCGGGCACAGCCGCTGCGTTTCCGACCGCTGGCTCCCCAAGATGATCCCGCCAAATCGCGTAGTCCGCCGCGTCGACCACGCCATCTCCGTTGCCGTCCGCCGCGAGCGCCATTGTCGAACCAAACGTGTTCTTCCACAGCGTGTAGTCCGAGTCGTCGACCCCACCATTGCAGTTGTAATCACCCGCCAGCGTGCAGCCGCTCCGCGACAACTCAAACGACGTGATCAAGTTGAAGCCAACTCGACCATCGTCGACCACGCCCAACAGCACCCAATTGCCGTTGGCAAGCGCAGGCCCGAGTCCGATGCCCTCGAGGTTGTTAATCCCAATCGATTGACTCGACCAGAGCAGATCCTTTGAAACCGTGGCGTAGCCTGGCACCAATGAGCCCGCTCGCAAAGGTGGGGCCGCTCACGTCTGTCGCTCCTGTGACGGAAACTTCGTAGATGCGATTTCGAAACGACGTCGACAATCCTGTGCCGATCCGCGATCGCTCGAGCGTGAGAAGAGTGTCGTCCGGCAACATCACCAGGTCGGGCAGGCCGCTGCGATCAGGATTGCTGCCCGCGTGGATCGGATCGACTTGGTAGACGTATTGCGGTCCAAATCCGACGCTCGCGCCGTCGTCGGTCATCTGTTGCAAGCGGACTAGCGTCCCGACAGCTTGCGTCGATGCCGGCCCGTCGATCGTGAGTGCCTCTTCGGTTCGCGGTCCACATCGTGTCGCCGTCGAACGAGCGTGGCAGCGCTTCGAGCCCGCGGTTGCTGAGATTGTTCGCAAAGACGCTGGGTAAGGCGACCGTCTGCAGCACGGCGGCGTCCGCCAGTTTGAATTCGCGGATCGTCGGCGTGTTCTCCTCGCTGACGAACACGCTGTTCCGCGCGGCCCCGTGTATGCGATGCCCTCGAAATCCGGTCCACCGGTGATCGTGAGGCGCGCTTCACCGCGGTCGCCGAGTTGATCGCCCCATTCGCCGCGAAGCCCACGTCGAACAAGATAATCCGCCGGTTCTCGTCCTGAATCGCCGCGAACCGTTCGAGTCCACCCGCCTGCGGCCCAAGATAGGTGACACCGCTCAACTCGCGGATGCCCGACACCGGCCCCGCGCCGAGCGAAACAGAATTCCGCGGCGTGACAGTCCAACCTCCGCGCGGAGAGCGGCACAATTGCCACCACAACCATTGCGAAGAGCGAAACCAGCCAGCCGCCGACCGCCCGCGTCCGAAGGTGCATCATTTGTATTTGTCGGCGGGTCCGGTGGGTGTCGAATCGGCGGCGGGCTTGTCGGCGGGCTTTTTGAGCTCGCTTGGCGGCGGCAGCACCGGCGTCGGATTCTTGGCCGGCGTCGGCTTCACAACCGGCGGTTTCATTTCGGCGGCCTGCTCTGCCTCTTCCGATTCTTGACCCGGCTGCGCCCCCGTGTCAACGAGCAAATACCCGGCCCAGAAAAACGGATGATCGGCCCCCGGCGGCTCCGCCCCTCCGCCAGCCGCTTCAGCCGCGGCTCCTGCGCCGCATCGAGCGGCGTCTCGCGCGCGAGCATCACGCTCCGCTGCCACGCCACGTCCGCCGGGCTGTGCTGCAACTCCTGCACAAACTCGCGCACCAACTGCAAATTCATCTGCCCGCCCGTCCGCCACCGCGACACCAGCACCGTCCGCGCCCCGCTCGCCATCAGCGCACACACCGAATCGAAAATCTCGCTCCCCGGCACCGCCGCCGCCGCATCGCCGCGCCGCGAGACCTTCAGCCCCGTCTCCGCCGCCGTCGGCAAACCGGTCACGACCACCCGCTCCGGCCCTTCGTACGGCAACCCCATCCACGCCGCGAGCGAATCGCGCGTTCTTCCCCCGCGACTTCGGCAACGGCGACCAGTCGTACGGATCGTTCCGATTCACGTCGACGTCATCCAGCACCACCAACTGATCCAACAGCGGCGCGAACAAGTACCCCGGCTGCGCGAG
Source organism: uncultured Alphaproteobacteria bacterium (assembly GCA_963732535.1). GTDB lineage: Bacteria > Pseudomonadota > Alphaproteobacteria > Sphingomonadales > Sphingomonadaceae > Sphingorhabdus_B. Next base: position 157,590 of record CAVSZW010000011.1, read on the forward strand.
CGGCGGCACCAACCGCACCGGCCCCTTCACCACGTCCTCGAGCGGCTTGAGCGACAAACCCTCCGCGCCGCCCCCCTTCGCCTCCGCCGCCGCCAACTCGTTCGCCACGATCCCCGTGTGCCGCGTCGGCCGAAACGCCCGCCGATCGCCCACCGCCAGCGCCGCCGTCGGCCCATAGTGCATCGGCACCCGCTCGATCAACATCGCACCGCCGCCGCTCCCGCCATTCTATCCGCCCCCTTCTTGTCCGCCGGCGGCACCAGCGCCTCGAACGGCAAGTACCACAACCAACCGTCGGGCACGATCGCCAGGTCGGTCGTCTTCGCCAGATCGAGCCGCGCATCCGCAAACAGCGCCCGGCCACATCTTCGCCGCCAGCTCGCGCCACTCATCGCTCGACAGCTCGTCGCCCGCCATCTCGCGGCTCGCGCTGTAATTTCCCAGCGCCCGCAACCACTCCGCCAGCGCCCGCTGCACCTGCTGCGCCTCGCCCAGCAGCCACACATGCTCCGTCTGCCGAGCTCACCAAGAACCCAAACAGATTCCCGCCCGCCGCGTGAAACACCACCAGCGCCTCGCCCGCGCGCGAGCGACTGCTTCAATTCCTCCGTCGTCCGCAGCGGCGGAAACATCATCGACGACGGCACCGGCGCGAGCGCCATCGACAGCAGCATCTGCTCCCGCGCCGCCACATTCTTGCTCCACTCGTCGAGCTGCCCCACCAGCGCCTGCCCCGCCGCCCCTGCCTCCGGCTTGAGCGACCCCGCGCGCATCTGCTGCGCGAGCTGCGCCGCCGCCGCCGCCAAGCGGCCCATACGCCGGAAAATTCGCCGCCAACTGCTGCCGCTCGAGCGACGCCTGCGGCCGACAGCTCGCTCGCCGGCGCTTCGAGCACCGCCCGCAGCGCGAGCAATCGCCCGCCCAGCGGCAACGTCGTCAAAAACCGCTCCCGCTTCGCCCGCTCCGCCACCTCGAGCGCCGCCGGCACATCCTTCCGCTCGATCGCCGCCAAGAACCAGCGATCGAACGCCGGCCCATGCGGCGTCGACGTCACCGCCAGCGTGTCAAACGTCCGCTGCGTCCAATCCGCCGGCGTCGGATCCGCCAACAGCGGCCGATACACATCCGGCGCCACCCGCGCCGTCATCTCGCCCGCATCCTCCAGCTCCGTCGCCCGCACGATCTGAAAGTTCCGCAGCGACGCCACCCGCTGCCCCGTCAGCGCCCGATTCAGCGACGCACTCGCCGGCTCCACCTGCCCCCGGCCGACCTGCACCACCGCCTGCAAAAACAACTGCTGCATCCCCAGCCGCGCGTTCTGCATCTCGCCCAGCCGCCTGCCCATCTCCTCGACCACCGCCGCCGCATCCGCCAACTGCCCGCCGCGCAGCAAATTCTCCGCCTGCGCCAGCCGCAGCGTCGCCGCCACATGCCACAGCCGATTCCCCTGCGCCCACGCCGCCGCCGGCTCCAGCGGCCCATACACTGCCCGTGCCCGCCGCCCGCCAAAAAATTCACCCAACCCAGCCGCAGCGACTCGGTGACCACGTCCAGATCGTCGTAGTAGTACCCGGCCACGCTCGCGTCGACGAGCAGTTGCCCCGCCGTCCGATGGTCGCCCGCCGCCATCGCCAGCTTGCCCATCCTCCAACAGCGCCACGCCCGTGAGCGGATGATCGAACGTCCCGCCGACGATCACCGCCCGATCGAGCCGCGTCTTCGCCTCGGCCGCGTCGCCGATCCCCGCCTTGGCGATCCCCGCCAACAGCTCCGTCCACGCCTGCGACCAATGATTCGACGTGCGTCAGATTCCGCCGCGCCATCGTCGTCGCCAGCTCCTTCGAAATCCGATCGTGCTTCCCCAGCGGCCCCAACAACTCGTTCCGCCGCCGCATCGCCAGCGCCGCCGTGCGAATCACCTCGGCCACATTCACCCGCCAATACTGCGCCTGCAAGAACGTCCCGCCCTGCTGCGACGCACTGCTGCGCCCGGTGATGCTCCCCACCAGCGATCTGCATCGTCCGCGGATAATCGCCCAGCGCAAACTGCCGCCCGCCCGGCCCCCACGGCACCCCTGCCGCGTCGGATTCCCCTCCGGCCGCGGATCCTCAAACGTCACCTGCCGCATGAAATCCGGATACGACGAGCAGCATCAGACACGCCTGATCGAACGACTGCAATCGCCTCCGCATTCCGCCCCTGCTGATAGAGCACCTCGCCCAGCATCGCGTGGTAGCAAATCGAATCGATCCACCGCGCCTGAGCCGCCTGCACCCCCGTGCCGCGTCATCCGCCGAAACGCCCGCTCCGCATCGCGATACTCGCCCGGCATAGAACTCATTGACCGCCGCGTAATACCCCGGCTCCGGCATCTGATCGACTTGAGCGCGGGCCGCGCGGGTAAGAGCACGGCGAGCGAAAAGAAAAGCAGCGCAATGGAGGGCGGCGCCAAACGGGAGGGCGAGGCTCCCGCCGAGCCAATCACCGACCGCTGACGGCGGATGGCCGATGGCTGAATCATGAATTGGCCTCTGCGAAGAAAAGCTGCAACTGTTCCAGCTTCCATTCTAGCAAGTCACCGGCGCCACGGCGATTTTGCCGCCAAATGGCCGCGAAACCCGCACTCTCGGGTCGATAGACTCGCCCCGGAGCTACGAGAGAAAGCGAGTCAAGAGTACGCAGCGTCAATCCCGAATTCTCGACCGGGCAGGAAATGCGAATCGGAATCGCAAACTACCGCCCTCGATTCGCGAGAGAACAATTTGGCAGGTGCCTGGCGCATAGTCTAGAAAACCAATGAGCACTCAGATAACTGTACCGCGGTGCCATCCCACATTCGACCGTGCGGCGGGGCCAAGCAGAGAAGCCGGCCGAAGTTTGCCGCAGTGTGCCGCTTCAGGACGAGTTACCGGCAGCAGCTTCCAGCCGACCAGCACGCTGCCGCAGATGATCGACCAGACCAACAGACGCAGATGCTTCGGGAACAATGGCAGGCGGAGGTATGACGGTCCCGGAGACTGTGAAATCGTCAACCCGATCAGTTCCACCAGCGCCGACGGTACCACCATTCGCGGAAACCGTCGAAGCATCGACCAATCGGAATGTAACGCTGGCGGCATTGTCCAAACCAATGAATCGAACTGCAGATCAACTGCAAAATTGTAAATTGCCTGAGGCGTTCGCTGCCGTCCAAACCGGGTTCGGAGGATTTGCATTCGCCAACACGGTATAAGTGCTGCCAAACTGCGTTAACCCGGAACCAAAATCATAAAACAAATTGAAATCGCGTGGACCCGTGCCGCTGCTGGTTTGGCTCCACGAAAGCGTGATGTCTTCATAGCCAGTCGTGCTTGTCGAGAACTGATAGTAGTCGCCAACGGCCCAAGCTGTTGAACTGAAGGATTCGACAGAACCGTTTCCCGCAGGATTGCTATAGACCGTGATGTGCTCGCATGAAACCACTGGCGTTGCCCGTACCAATTTCCGCTGCATGAGGCCCGGCAGTCGCCGGCGGCGCTCGTTTCAAACGTCCACTGGGTAACAATATCCGCGTTAGCAGCGGTGGCGAACACGAGCACCGACGCAAACGTCAGCACGAGTGGGCGGAAACATCTTGCAGTCGATCGAAGAGTCGAATTCATGGCGAGTAACCTCACACATTTTCAATCACGGTGGAACTAAATCCACATTTGGATCCAAGCCTGTCGACGCAATCACCCGGCTTCCGCCACCAATCCATTCGGCAGTCCGCGGGCTCCAACCGGCCCCATGCTAGCGGTCCGCCAAGGCTATTGTCAAGATTTTTGTGGCAGATTTCATCAAACTATTCGGCCGATCTGAATCCATACTCACCAGCTTCACATACTCCCCTATTTATCACTAGCTCCTCCCTGCATTATTGTCCCCGAGGCCACACGCAGAATTGTGAGCGCTCTTTGGACAAATCCCGAGGAATCCGCACGAAACTCGCGGGGAATTTTGATCATCTTTGGCGTTTGAAGCACTCTCCAGCCACCCAGGACCTCAAACTACCCTGTTTACCAAATTTGACCGCCGAATCCCGAAGCCGAAGCCATTTTTTGCAAAGCTTTGCTGGTCAGGTGGACGATAACGGTTGTGCCGCGTGGGTTATTTCCACCCGCTGGCTCTTTTCGCGCGACGGAGTGACCGAAGGATGAAGCGAACCAATTCAAAACCGGCCCACTGGACTTGGCTCTCTGCCTGTCTCGTCGTGCCCGCGGCACTCCTGTCGACCGGTTGCCAAAGCGATTACGCCGGCCAGACGCTGCCCAGCCCCTATTACCTCACCGACGACATCCAGTACTACGCCCCCGGCCCGGGCTTCAAGCTCGCCCGGGAAGCGGCCGCCATGCAAGAACAAAAAGCGGCCGATATCTCCGAAGCCCAAACCGGCTTCTAAGTGCTTGCTGCGCAAGTCCGCAATCGATCCAAGCCAGTCCCCCCAGTTTCCCCTCCCAGAGACACACTGCGCACCAACACCCAATCACGGTCTCCGTGACAACACGCAAAATGGGTACATGCCGGCCGCCGGACCGATTCGCGGACCAGCGGCAAAATGGGGGGACGGCACCCTACGTGGCGGGCGCTCAAAGAACCGCGCGAGCGGGCCTTTGGGCGCACTCGCCCACGAGGGCACATGCGACATGCCAAATCACGCCGAAGCGGCCTTGCCGGAGTCGACCTTCGCCGGGCGCCAATCGCTGCCTGGCCCACTGCGACAACCGCGCCGCCTGCGAACGCCACGATCCGAGCGGCGCGTAGATCATTCGGTAACTCGCCTCCGCATGGGTCCGCAGCGATCGTTTGAACTGCGACTCGCCCCGGCCCCAGATCGAGCGAAACATCACCCCGCTCGCAACTGTCCTCGATCGAGCGGAGCATGAGCGCCGTGCCCAACCCTGGCGGAACCTGTCCCGACTGCGCGAGCGACGCATCGTAGCCAACTCGCAGCCCGGTCAGCCGGCCGTGGAGATGGTAGTTGTAAGCGAACGCGGCGGGCCGGCCGTCGACCAGCAGCAAATTGATGTCGACCATGCCAGCAATACATC
>CAVSZW010000012.1:0-90482 GCA_963732535.1 uncultured Alphaproteobacteria bacterium
TCCAAGCGCATCCGAGAAACTGGGAATTGGTGAAAGCGAATGGGTGCCGTGGACGCCCGGGGCCATGTTTTAGGATCATATTTGAAGATTGATGGCAGTTTGTGCTTCCAAATGGGACGTCGGCGTCCGTCTTTTGCAATCGTTTGTTGATCTCATCGCAAACGATTGTTAGGGCGTCCCGATGGTAGGGGTACAACAAGAGAACCGGTTAGACGACGGCAAGCTTAGCAGGGCGACTGCAAGCTGCTGGACGGCTTATCATATCGAGCAGATTGCACACAAACCTGTACCCGAGGCCGCGGTTATCGGTGCAAATGACGCTCGGCCGATCGATCCCGCTCTCGTCCTTTGGGACTTATGGCCGGTCCAGACCGATGATGGAGAACTCGCACAGGTCGCGGGCGGCACATTATGGGTGATTCTTTCTGCACCACGATGTGGCAACCCGGACACCCGGCACGATGTTGCCCGGATGCGCCTGTTCCACCGCGTCGAAAATATATGGCACGATTGCGGCGCGCTGCTGCCTGATGGCCTTTGCCCGGGCAGTCGTGAATGGTCTGGCTCCACCCGGCTTGATCCCGAAACGGGCAAGGTAACCTTGTGGTTTACCGCAGCTGGCCGCCGCGAGGGTGGGCCGCAATTCGAACAGCGCCTGTTTATGACAACCGGTCAGCTCGACATATCAGCCGATCATCCAAAGATCGCAGGCTGGTCTGCGGCGACAGAATCGCTACCGAACGATGGTTCGGTCTATGCCGATACCGCCGTGGCCCTGAATGTTCCGGGACGGATAAAGGGTTTTCGTGATCCTTTCTGGTTTCGCGATCCGCAGACACAAATCGGCTATCTGCTCTTTACCGCGTCGCAGCCCGTTTTTGCATCGACATCCGATTATGACGGTGTGATTGGCATTGCCCGGGCCAGCGACGCCGATGGCCAAGCTACCTTCACCGCCCTGCCCGCACTGATTGATGCCTCGGGCGTCTCAAACGAACTCGAATTGCCGCATATCGTCTATCGAGATGGCCGCTACTATCTCTTTTGGTGCACGCAAAAGGGCGTTTTTGCACCGAGCGGGCCAGCCGGTCCAACCGGGCTTTACGGAATGGTGGCTCCAACTTTGTTCGGCCCTTATGAACCGCTTAACGGAACAGGGCTTGTGCTGGCCAATCCGGCATCCGAACCGCTACAGGCCTATGGCTGGCGTGTCCTCCCGTCGCTCGAAGTGATAGGTTTTGTCGATTATTGGGGCGTTGACGGTCGCGATATCGACCATGAGCCCGCCTTGAAGGCATCGCAATTCGGTGGCACTGTAGCGCCAGTGAGCAGGATCGAAATTTCGGGTAATGTGACGCGGATCGTCACAGACAAGCCATGAGCCTGTTTGGTTGCATCGAGGCGGGCGGCACAAAATTTGTCGCCGGGATCGTCTCCGATAAAGGCGAAATCTTGGAATCCGCCCGCTTTGAAACGACAACGCCCGAAGCAACGCTGGGCGGGACCATTGACTGGCTCAAATCGGCGGCAACGCGGCATGGCGGTATCAAGGCAGCGGGGATCGCAAGCTTTGGCCCTGTTGAACTGGATCGCGCCGCCGCCAATTGGGGGCATATCACTGCAACCACCAAGCCCGGCTGGAACGATACCGATTTTGCAGCGCGCGTCGGACGCGAGCTAAATGTGCCGATAGGCTTTGACACGGACGTTAACGGCGCGGCGCTTGCCGAGGCGCGTTGGGGCGCGGCACGCGGCGATGCGTTGAGCGTCTATATCACTGTCGGCACGGGCATAGGTGGCGGAGCAATATTGGACGGCAAACCACTCCAGGGGCTGACACACCCCGAAATGGGGCATATCCGCCCGCAACGCCATGCCGATGATCTGGATTTTTCCGGCATCTGTCCCTTTCACGGCGACTGTTTGGAAGGGCTGGCAAGTGGCCCTGCAATCATCGCGCGCTGGGGCATGTCGCTTTCGGAATTGCCCGCCGATCATCCCGGCCACGCCATCATCGCTTGGTATCTGGCCCAGATGGTGGTCACGCTGCAATCGATCATGGAGCCGGGACGGATTGTGATCGGTGGCGGCGTGACGGGAACGCCCGGCTTGCTGGACAGAGTTAGATCAGAAGCCGAAAGGCTTGGCGCAGGCTATTTCCGAGGCAAGGCACAAGAGATTATCGTCGCTCCCGGCCTTGGCGACAAAGCCGGATTGCTGGGCGCATTGGCGCTCGCCATGGATGTTGTCGCCTAGCTCGACCCGCGCACGACCAATTGCGGTTCGATGACGACCGAGTCCGCCCGTTCTCCGCCAATCCGGCGGAACAGCAAGTCCACAAGATGCGCCGCCCCGGCAACCAGATCCTGTTTGATCGTGGTCAAGGGGGGCATGGTCTGGTTCGCAAGCGGCAAATCATCATAACCAATCACACGAACGTCACCCGGCACTGAATAGCCCCGTTCGGCAAGAGCACGCAGCGCGCTGAGCGCGATAACGTCGGACGCCGCAATAATCCCGTCGGGAACCGTTCTTTACACTATCAAGCCAGTCCGCAATCGCGGGATGCGCGGTTTCGGCGGTCAAATGAGCGGGCAACACGATCAGCGCATCGGAGAGCCCTGCACTCGCCAGCTCGGCCTGAGTCCCAGCCAGACGCTCCGAAATCTCGGGAGCGACGGGATCGCCAAAAAAGGCAAAGGTTTTGGCCCCTTTTTCAATCAGGTGACGCGCGGCAAGCGCCCCGCCTTTGCGGTTGTCTGTCCCAACGGAACAATGCACTTGCCCGGGCATATTCGCGCCCCAGGCGACTATAGGCAGATAGCGGCCAGCCACCTTGTCGATCACTTCGGACTGGTCCGATTGTCCGATCAGGATCACACCATCGACACGGCCCGATGCAACGACATCATTTAGCCAACCCGGGTTGGCCGGCAAAACGCGGCTCAACAGCAAATCATGCCCGCGTTCTGTGAGGGCATCGGCGAGGTGGCCGATGAGCGACATGAAGAATGGATCGGAGATATGCTGCGCGGTTTCATGGCCCAACGGAATAAGCACGCCAATGGCCCCGGCGCGTTTGATCCGCAGATTGCGCGCCATGATATTGGGACGGAAATCATGTTCCTGCGCCAAAGCCTGAATTCGGGCGCGGGTCTTTTTGGCAATCAGCGGCGAATCGGCCAGAGCGCGCGAAACCGTCCCCGGCGAAACACCCGCTAGGTTGGCTAGATCTGTGATATTCCTTACGCGGTCAGGTTCGGCCATTTTGTTCCCTTTATCGTTGCTGTTTGCGGTCGTTTCGCGGCCAACGCAAGCACGAAAGCCAACGCGCAATGCAATCCTTTGCAATCGATTGTTGTATTTTCGCATGGCTTGTTTAGAAACGGTAGAGGGACGATAAAAGGGAGAGAGCCATGCACGCGGTGACGCAGAAGCCGAAATTGTCGGTAAGCCAGATTTTGCAAATGAATTTGGGCTTTCTTGGCCTGCAATTCAGCTTTGGCCTGCAACAGGCGAACATGTCTCCGATCTGGGGTTATCTGGGCGCGGAAGAGGCCAATTTTGCGTGGCTTGGCATTGCCGGGCCGCTGACCGGATTAATCATCCAGCCGATCATCGGGTCGATGAGTGATCGCACCAGTTCGCGCTGGGGACGGCGGACGCCCTATTTCCTGATCGGGGCGGTGATGTGCTGTCTGGGATTGTTCTTCATGCCGTTATCGGCGAGTATCTTGATGGCCTTCTCTTTGCTGTTCCTGCTCGACGTTGGCAATAATGTGACGATGGAGCCCTATCGCGCCTATGTGAATGACCGGCTTGACGGCGAACAGCGCGGCTTCGGCTTTTTGAGCCAGAGCGCGTTTACAGGTTTGGCGCAGTGCCTCGCCTATCTCAGCCCGACGATCCTTGTATTCCTGTTTGGGCTAAGCCGCGATGCCACGGCAGAAGGCGGCATACCCACCTTCACGCTGGTTTCCTTCTGGATCGGGGCTGTATTGTCGATTGGCACGATCCTGTGGTCGATCCTGCGCGTCCCCGAACTGCCACTGACTCCTGCCGAAAAATCGCGGATCGACGCCTTGCCCAAAACGGCAAGTGCGACCTTCCAAGAAATCTGGGATGCAATCCGCGAAATGCCCAATGCGATGCGCGCAATGGCGGTGATGAGCCTGTTCCAATGGTATGCGATGTCGGGCTATTGGGGCTATGTCACCAATTCGATTTCGCGTTCGGTGTATGGCACTGCCGACGCCAGCACAGCGGCCTACCGCGAAGCGGTGTTGACCAACGGACAGGTCGGGGCCTTTTTCAATCTGATCGCCTTTGCCTCGGCGCTGGCTATGATCCCCGTTGCGCGCAAGATTGGCGCAGGGCGGCTGCATGCGATTTGCCTGACGCTCTCTGGCCTTGCGATGCTTGCGATCCCGCAGATTGACGACAAGAGCCTGTTATTCGTTGCCGCCATCGGCATCGGCCTTGGCTGGGGCAGCATCATGGGTAATCCCTATATTGTTCTGGCCAGTGCCATTCCGCCAGAACGCACAGGCGTTTATATGGGCATATTCAACATGTTCATTTGCGTACCCATGTTGGTCTTTGCGGGCACGATGACCTTCGCCTATGAACCGATCTTGGGCGGCGATGCGCGCAATGTGTTGATGGTTTCGGGCGTGTGCATGTTGATCGCAGCCATTGCCGTGTATCGTATCAAAGAAGGGCGGAGAGCAGCGCTTGCCACAGCAACAGCAACAGCCTGAATTGATTGTCCTCAATGGAGACAGCGTAACAGCAATCCTTGAATGTCCCGCCGATGGCGCGCCCCTGTGGCGCTATTGGGGGCCGCGTCTGCCCGATGGGGTCGCCACGGGGCCGGGGCTGGAGGCGACGCGGCAGGTGCCAAGTTTTTCGCTGGACGCGCCAGTTGCGTTCTCGCTGTTTCCGACCTTTGGCGTGGGCTGGTTCGGGCAGAGCGCCTTGCTCGCACATCGCGACGGCGCCGATTTCGCCCAGCGGTTTGATCGCTGTTCGGTCGAATGGATCGATGCCGGGAAGGCCGTGCGCGTCAAGCTTGGCGACAGTCTTGCCCAAATCGAAGTTACGGTTTCGCTTGCGCTTGCGGGGGATGTTTTGACGCTTTCGTCGGCCCTTACCAATATCGGAAATGCGATACTGGATGTGCAGTCCTTTGCCGCGGCTGTGCTTCCGCTTCCCGACCACGCCCACCATGTTCACTCTTTCTCCGGCCGACACAATGCCGAGTTTGTGCCCCAAATCGATGCGCTGGGCCGGGCGATCTGGCGCAAGGAGAACAGGCGAGGGCTGACTTCGCATGATGCCTTTCCCGGCGCGTTGGTCGAGGCCGATGGCCTCTTTTATGGTGCACAGCTTGGCTGGTCGGGCAATCATGTGCAGTCCATCGAATGGCTCGATGATGGGCGCTATCAATGGCAGCTGGGCGAATGGCTTGCTCCCGGTGAAGTACGGTTGGAGCCCGGCGAGACACTGTCGTCGCCCGAAGTACTCGCCACCAGTGCAGGTGATGCGAACGGCGTTGCGGGCAATTTCCATAAAGCGATCAGGGCGCGTCTGAATTGGCCGGGTGGCCAGATGACGCCGCGCCCCGTGCACCTCAACACATGGGAAGGCTATTATTTTGACCATGACCTGCCTTCACTGATCAATCTGGCGGATGCGGCGGCCGAGGTGGGGATAGAGCGCTTCGTGCTGGATGATGGCTGGTTCCACCGACGCGATGATGACATGCGCGCGCTTGGGCGATTGGTGGGCTGATACGGCCAAATATCCGGATGGCCTTAGCCCCCTTGCCGATCATGTCGTTGCCAAGGGTATGGAATTCGGGCTTTGGGTCGAACCCGAAATGGTCAATCCCGATAGTGACTTGTTTCGCGCGCATCCCGAATGGGCCCTGCAACTGGCAGGCCGTCCGCACCAAACCGCGCGCAATCAACTCGTGCTTGATCTGACCCGTCCCGAGGTTTGCGATTATCTGTTCGAAAAAATTGGCGCGTTGTTGGAAACGCTGCCGATTTCCTATCTCAAATGGGACCATAACCGCGATCTGGTGGCGGCAGGAGACGCAGGCGGACTTGCTGCCTATCGCCGCCAAATCCATGCGGCCTATGCGCTGTTCGATCGTTTCCGAACGGCATTCCCCGATGTCGAAATCGAGGCCTGTGCCGGCGGTGGCGGGCGGATTGATGCAGGCATTGTCCGCCACACACACCGTTTCTGGACAAGCGATTGTATCGACGCGGTGTCGCGCGCGACGATCCAGCCCGGCTTCCTGCGCTTCATGCCGCCCGAACTGATGGGTTCGCACATCGGCACCGCGCCTGCCCACAGCACTGGCCGCACGCAATCGCTCGATTTTCGCGCCGCCGTTGCACTGCAAGGGCATTTTGGCGTCGAGTTTGATCTGGTCAAACTGGACAGTGCCCAACGCGCGCGGTTGGCGCAGTGGATCGCATTCTACAAGGCTAACCGGCATCTGCTCCACGGATCGGTGTGGACGGGCAAGGCGGGCGATAATCTGGTCTGGCATGCAGCGGGCGGCGTGGACGAATGGCTGCTGTTCATCTACCGCATGGCCCCGATGGAACTGCGCCATATGCCGCCGGTGCGGTTGCCGTTTCTGGACGGGAATGCGGATTATCACATCACGCCACGGGGCCGGATGGCGCAGGACGATGGGATGCAATTTGGCGGTGCATGGCTTGCCCGACACGGACTTAGCTGTGCCGCATATGAAGGCAGAGGAAGCGATCATCTATCGCGGCAAGCGGCTTTGACACAGCCCGTTCATCGCCGTCTCAATCCCCTCACCGGGCGCTCGGTGCTAGTATCGCCGCATCGCAGTGCGCGGCCCTGGCTGGGGCAGGTCGATCCCGTCGCCGCGCGCCCCTCGCTGGCGCACGATCCCGCATGTTATCTTTGCCCGGGCAACGAGCGCGTGGGCGGGTTGGTCAATGCGGATTATGACGGCGTCTGGGTGTTCGACAATGATTTCCCTGCTTTGCAAGCCGAGGCAGGCGCGATGGATACAGACCCGCTGTTCCATGCCGAGCCTGTGGCGGGAACATGCCGGGTGATCTGCTTCTCGCCCGATCATAGCAAAACGCTTCCCGAGCTTTCTGAGGCTCAGGTGCGCGCCGTGATCGACATATGGGCTGTCCAATCCGCCGAGCTGGGCGCGACCTATCCATGGGTGCAACTGTTCGAGAACAAGGGCGCGATGATGGGTTGTTCCAATCCGCATCCGCACGGACAGCTTTGGGCGTCCAGCCATATCCCCGATGAACCGGCAATCGAAGACGAACGCCAGCGGGCCTATCTTGCCAAACACGGCAGCGCCCTGTTGTCCGATGTCGCCGAACGCGAAGCCGGTGGACCGCGTGTCGTGGTGCAAACCGCGCATTGGCTGGCGATTGTTCCGTGGTGGGCAACATGGCCGTTCGAAACGTTGTTGTTGCCGCGTTTCGCCGTTCAGCGGATCGAACAGCTGGATGACGTACAGCGCGACGATCTGGCAATGGCCTTGCACGAATTGACCGCGCGATATGACGCTCTTTTTGGCTGCTCCTTTCCCTATTCGATGGGCTGGCATGGCGCGCCTTATACCGATGGCGATCATTCCCATTGGCAATTGCACGCCCATTTCTATCCGCCCTTGTTGCGCTCGGCAGAGGTTCGCAAATTCATGGTTGGGCTATGAGCTGCTTGCCGAGGCACAGCGCGATCTGACCCCTGAACAGGCAGCGGCGCGATTGCGTGATGTTTCGCCGGCGAATACCCATGACTGATCTGAAATCGCGATTGCTTCAGGCGTTCGATACCGCGTTTGGCGGTGCGCCCGGCCTGATCGCGCGAGCGCCCGGCAGGGTCAATCTGATCGGTGAACATACCGATTATAATGACGGCTTTGTCTTGCCGATGGCGATTGGCGTTCAGACGATGGTCGCGGCGCGAGTGCGGCACGATGGCATTATCCGGCTATATGCTGCCGATCACGCTAGCCAGTCGGAATTTGCTATCGGCGCGCCGATCCGGCCCGATCATGCTGCGCCTTGGTCTAATTATGTGCGCGGCGTAGCCCACGCATTGCAGTCCGAAGGCATGGCATTGCGCGGGGCAGATATCGTGATTGCCGGCGATGTTCCGCAAGGTGCCGGCCTGTCCTCGTCAGCTTCGCTCGAAGTGGCAGCGGGATTGGCATTGGCGGCGCTGGCGGGGCAGCCCGATTATGATCGCACCCGCCTTGCTTTGGCGGGGCAACGCGCCGAACATGAATTTGCCGGATGCCATTGCGGGATCATGGATCAGCTCGTTTCCGCGCATGGCGTTGTCGGACATGCGACTTTGATCGACTGCCGTTCGCTTGCCGTTTCGCCCATCGCCATGCCCGATGATTGGGCGGTGCTGATCGTTCATTCGGGGCAACAGCGCGGTCTGGTCGATGGCGCGTATAATGAGCGGCGTGAAAGTTGCGAAGCGGCAGCGCGGCATTTTGGTGTCGCCGCATTGCGCGATATCGATCTGCCGACATTGATGGCAGCACAGACGGAAATCGAGCCGCTGGCGTTCGCCCGCGCCCGCCATGTCGTAACCGAAAACGCCCGGACAGTGGCAGCGGCGAAGGCCATGGAACGCGGTGATCTTCTGGCGTTGGGGCAATTAATGGTGCAATCGCATATTTCGATGCGTGACGATTTTGCCATTACGACTCGCGAGATCGATGGTCTGGTCCAGCTTTTGCAACAGAGCATCGGCCCGAACGGTGGTGCACGAATGACCGGCGGCGGATTCGGTGGAGCCGTGGTTGCGATCCTGCATAATGATGAAATCGACAAGGTGCGACAAACGGTTGAGCGCGAATATTTTACACCCGAAGGCACACCGCCTGCGACTTGGGTGGCGAACGCTTCTCCGGGTGCTTCGTTGCTGTCCTGAACATCCCTAAAATTGGCTATTTCCGTTAGATTTTTGAAGCTCCACTGTTGCCGAGAAGCCACAGCATTTACCGCAAACAGAGTTTATGCAAAGGTTTGCAAAAAAGTTCTTGCAAAGGTTTTCCGAAAGGATAAGTGAGGATGTGAACGAGCGTGTATATAATGCGTCGTCATCTTTAGGATTTACGGGAGGATGTTATGAGAAAATCAGAATTTAGCCGCTGTGCGTCGGTCGCCACCTTGGCGATTGCTGCCATGCTGGCCAATCCGGCCTTTGCACAGGATGCGGAAGAAGAAACGACCGGTCTCGACGAAATCGTTGTTACCGCCTCGGGTGGTGACAAATCGCAGCTGAACAGCGCGCTTTCGGTAACCAGCGTCGATGCCGACTTGATCCAGAATTTCAAGCCAGCGTCCGAATCCGAAATCTATCGCCTCATCCCCGGTATTCAGGCTGCGGGTACAGCGGGTCCCGGCGGTAATGCGAACATCGCCGTTCGCGGCCTTCCGGTTGCAACCGGCGGTTCGCCCTTTGTACAGCTTCAGGAAGACGGCCTGCCAACGGTTTTGTTCGGCGACATCCAGTTCGGCAATAACGATTATTGGACGCGCTTTGATTCCAGTGTCGAACGGCTTGAATCGGTCCGCGGTGGCGGTGCGACAACCTTTACCTCGCAGGCCCCCGGCGCGGTTATCAACTATATCAGCAACACCGGCAAGGAAGCGGGCGGCTTCATTCAGGCCAGCACCGGGATCAACTTCAACGATACCCGTCTGGATTTCCGCTATGGCGCGCCCATCGGTGCATCGACCCGGTTCCATATCGGTGGCTTTTACAAAACCGGTAATGGCCCGCTGAACAGCTTCAAGACCAGCGACAGCATCCAAATCAAAGCCAATGTCACGCAGGATCTGGGTGAAAAAGGCTATCTGCGTCTGTTGTTCAAATTTGCTGATACCCAGGATCCAAACTACACCGGCGCGCCCGCTTTGGCGACCCGCAATGGCAACAAGATCAGCAACATTCGCCCCTTCCCCGGCTTTGACGGTCGCGAAGACAGCAACTATTCGAGCCTTAATCGTTCGGGCCTGTTTTATAACCGCGCAGGCGTGTTGGAACGGCAGCCGATCAACGGCATCACCACCAAGCAGCTTTCGATCGGTGGCCAATTCCATTATGAATTGAGCGACAATATCACGATTGATGATAACATCCGCTGGACCGACGCGAGCGGCCATTTTGCATCGCCGTTCCTCAACCTTACCCGCACTTCAAGCGTTCTCGGTTCAACGGTGAACGGCCAAACCGTTGCCGCAATCCGCTATGCCAGTGGGCCGCAAATGGGCCAGCTCTACACCGGCGACCTATCTTGACAACAACGTCAACGTCCGCACCAACATGCGCGACCTGGGCAGCTTTGCCAACAATCTGTCGCTGGCTGGAAAATTTGCCGCAGGTTCGATGGACCTAACGGCGCGTGCAGGCTTCTTCTACATGAAGCAAGACATTGCGATGGATTGGCATGTTAACAAATCCACCCGCGAAGTGGGCGGCGATAACCCGGCTCAGCTCAATCTGTTCAACGCTGCAGGCAATGCCCTGACGGTTGAAGGCATTTCCGGTTATAACAATAACTGGGGCAATTGCTGCGCCCGTGATTATGATCTGTCCTACACCAACACCGCACCTTTTGTGGCGCTTGATCTGGATGCCGGACCCTTTGTGGTCGATGGCAGCATCCGGCTGGAACGGGTGAAGGCAAAGGGCGGCGGACGACCGGCGGTGCTGAATTCAACGTCAATTCGAGCGGGGTTCTGATCCCGACGATGACCGCGAACGGCCCGGCCGAAGTCGTCAATTACACCCGCAGCTATAAAAGCTGGACGCTCGGCGGTCTGTTGAAGGCCAATGACAATACCAGCCTGTTTGTCCGTGCATCGCGCGGTGGCCGTTTCAACGGTGATCGTCAGACCTTTGGCGGCAAATTCACCACGACCGGCGGCGTTGTGCACCGGCGCACAGGCGCTGGCGGCTACCAATGGTTGCTCTGCCGACGGCGTGACGCCTTCGGTTGATTTTGTGAACCAATATGAATTGGGCATCAAAAATCGCGGTGATCTGGGTGGCGGTCGCTACACGATGGAAGTCACGCTTGTTGAAGGGCAATTTCAAACAGAGCACGTTTGAACTTTCGGCAACGCGTTGCCCCGGCGGCGCTGGTGGTTGCATCATCGATGCCAAGTATAAATCGTCTGGCGCTGAATTCTTCGGCACCTATCAGAATGGCGGCTTCATCGCTGGTGGCCAACGCAACCTATTCCAAGGCAAAGCAATTGGGCGGCGGAGCCACCGCCTATCGCCGCGCATCCTATATGCCAGACCTGACCTACACGGTATCGGCCAATTATGATCGGGACATGTTCACGCTGGGCATGGCCGCCACGGGCCAGACGAGCGTTCGTGACGATCCGGGCAATATCTATCCCGGCGGAACCATCTTTAACGGCAATATCGCCGTTCGCCCGATGGAAAATCTCGAACTCGGCCTTCAGGCTTATAACCTGTTCAACCGCCTCGACTTCCGTGGCAACGGCAGCAACGTGGCCGATGCTTCGGTGACGCCGATTGTGGTCACAGGAACGCCGGTTGTGGGCCGCACCTTCACGGCATCGGCCAAGTTCAAATTCTAAGACATGCATATCTTCGGGTCGCACTGAAGAATGGGGGAATGTGCGGGCCGGAAGGAAACTTCCGGCCCGCATTCGTTTAAGGGCGTTTTCGATATGAACCCGCAGTCTGATAGGGGCGGATGATGGACCAATCCCCAAAACACATCCGCTCCATCCTGATCGTCGGCGGCGGCACTGCAGGGTGGATGACGGCGGCGGCGCTTTCCAATGCGCTCAAGGAAAACTGCACGATCACGCTGATTGAATCAGAAGAGATCGGCATCGTCGGCGTCGGCGAAGCGACCATTCCGGCCATCCGCACCTTCAACCAGTCTCTGGGCCTCGATGAGCGCGAGTTTGTTCGCGAAACCAAAGGCAGTTTTAAACTGGGGATCGAATTTGTCGATTGGGCCAAAATCGGCCACCGCTATTTCCATCCCTTTGGCCCGCATGGCAAAGCCATTCGATTATCTCCCGCTTGCACCAATATTGGCTAAAGCTGCGCGAAGAAGGTGAACCACACAGTATCGATGATTATTCGATGGCATGGCACATGGCCAAAACCGGGCAAGTTCAACCTGCCGGTCGATGATCAGCGCAATGTGCTTTCCACCTTCGACTATGCCTTTCATTTCGATGCGGGGCTCTATGCCCAATATCTGCGGCGCTATGCCGAAGCGCGCGGCGTGATCCGGATCGAGGGTAAGATCGGCGATGCGGCGCTGAACAGCGAAAGCGGCTTTGTCGAAAATGTGACCATGGAAAATGGCGACGCATATGGCGGCCGACCTGTTCATCGATTGCTCGGGCTTTCGCGGGCTGCTGATCGAGGGAGCCTTGAAAACAGGCTATGATGATTGGACGCACTGGCTGCCCTGTGATCGCGCGGTTGCCATGCCGTGCGAGAATGCGGGGCCGCCCACGCCCTATACCCGCTCCACCGCGCGCGAGGCTGGCTGGCAGTGGCGCATCCCGCTGCAACACCGGACGGGCAATGGCTATGTTTATTGCAGCCAGTTCATGGAGGACGACAAGGCCGCCGATCTGCTTAGCCAGCGGCTGGACGGAAAGGCACTGGGCGATCCGCGTCCGTTGCGTTTCGTGACTGGCAGGCGAAAGCTGCAACTGGAACAAGAATGTGGTCGCGATCGGGCTGTCGAGCGGATTTATGGAGCCGCTCGAATCGACCAGCATCCATATGATCCAGGCCAATATCTCGAAACTGATCGCGCTGTTCCCGGATCGCGATTTTGATCCTGCAACCATCGACGAATTCAACCGCATCTCAACCAACGAGACCGAGCGGATCCGCGATTTCCTGATCCTGCATTACAAGCTCACCCAGCGCGATGATTCCGAGTTGTGGCGCTATTGCGCCAACATGAGCATCCCCGACACGCTGCAATGGAAGATGGATCATTTCCGCCGCAACGGACGGCTGATGGCGCTGGAAATGGATCTGTTCGCACCGCCCAGTTGGCTCGCCGTCCATATCGGCCAGTTCAACATTCCCGAACGCACCGATCCCTTGATTGACCATCGCGGGCTTGATGCGCGCGATTGGATGGGCAAATTGCGCGCCGCGATGGAGGCCGCAGCCCAGCAGCAGCCTACGCATCAGCAATTCATCGACAAGCACTGCAAAGCGGACAATGTAATGCTATTTGGCCCGGCGGCTCAATTCAAACAGCGGTGATGCCATCAAGGTTGTGACAATCGCCATCACCACCAGCATCGAAAACAGCGCGGGGCCAATGATGCCGCGCTGCAAGCCAATGTTGATGACGATCAACTCCATCAACCCGCGCGCGTTCATCAGCGCGCCGATGCCCAATGCACTGCGATGATCCTGCCCGAAAAGCCGGGCGGCGGCATAGCTGGCTCCCCCTTTGGCGATGATCGACGCGGCAAGTATGGCGAGCGTGACAAGCAGCAACGAACCACTGCCCGCCAACAGCATATCGGTGTGCAAACCCGAATAGGTGAAGAAGAAGGGCAGCAACAAAACCACGGTCACTGGCTCCAGTCTCTCGCGCAAACCTTCGGTTAAAATGCCGCGCGGCATGGCAACGCCGAGTAGGAAGCCACCAAAGACGGCATGGATGCCGATGGCGTCCATGGCCCAGGCGCTGAGCATGTACAAAATCAGCGCGGCGGCCAATATTGTTTCATCAACCTTGCCAAGCTGTTGCACGCGCCGTTCGAGAACCATAAAAAGGCGCGGGCCAAAAAAGATCATCACCACGGCAAAGCCCAATCCACCCACAATCGCCCGCACGGCATAGCCCGCACCATCGCCAAGGCTCGCCAGCACGACCGCGATCAAGGCCCAAGCTCCGGCATCGCCGATGGCACCTGCCGACAGCGATAATGTGCCGACGGGGGTTCCCGAAATGCCGCGTTCGTGGATAATCCGCGCCAGCATCGGAAAGGCGGTGATCGCAATCGCTGCCCCCAGAAAAAGGCTTGCCTGCATCCGGTCAATACCGGCAGCAAACAATCCGTCGATCCCGAGCAACCAAGGCGCGAGCAGTGCCGCTGCGGCAAAGGGCGCGGCCATTCCGGCAAAGGACACCGCCGCCGCCCCGCGCGCATTTGCGGAAAATTCTTTACGGTCAAATCCCAGCCCGACAATGAACATGTACAGCCCAACTCCCATTTGCGCGACAACGAACAGGATGGGCTTGGATTCCGCCGGAAAAATGAAGGCCTGCGCCGACGGTGCTAGCGCGCCAAACAGGCTGGGGCCGAGCAGGACGCCTGCGATCATCTCCCCCACCACGCGCGGCTGCATGAACCAGCGTTGCGCGATGCCACCCACAATGCGGCACACGATCAGGATAAGCGCGACCTGCAGAAAAAAGGCAATGGAGAGTTCTGCGGGGGACATGGAAAGGGCTTAGCGCACACCGCAAACGTTTGCCAGCGCGCTTGATGCTTCGGGCGCGCGCCGTTAGGCTATTTTCATGACCGGTACGGGACAACGCCATAAAGCTTCGCAACCGCGCCTTTGCCTTGCGCGAGGATCAAGACATGGAGGCTGCCTTTGCCGTGATTTCGGAGGCTGTTCGGTATTTGCCCGATGATCCGCAGGCCCGGTTTGCCCATGCCCAGATCGCCTTTGAAACAGGGCGTCCGGCGGCGGCGCTGTTTGATGCCGCGTTTCCGCTCAACGATACCAACCCCGAATTCATCCGCAATCGGGCGGCGGCCTATGCCAGTGAAGGGCAGCTGGGGTCCGCTATCGCCCAGCTTGAATCAATCCTTGCGCGCCAGCCCGATTGGCTCGATGGCCACCGCCTGCTCGTCAACCTGCGCGTGACGCACGGTGATCCCGACCCGGCAACATCCTATGCGACCGCGGTGGAAGCGGCTCCAACCAACCTGTCTCTCCGGCTAGCATGGTTTCAAACGCTCGCAACCGCCCGGCAATGGGAAGCGGCCCGTACGGTGCTGGATGAGGGCGAGAAACAGGATCGGCAGCCGCCCGGCCTTTGCGCTGGCCCGCGCCTTTATCGCCAGTGAATCGGGTGAAGCGGCGAACGATCCTCACCTCTTCGATGCGCTTGCCGACATTCGCGATCCGGGTCTGGACCTTTGCCAGACGCGCCACTGGCTTCGTCTCGGCGATCCGGCAAAGGCCGAGGCAATAGCGGCGCGCAACATCGGCACGCCTTCGGAAACGGCCTTTTGGCCCTATCGATCTCTGGCTTGGAGGCTGTTGGGTGATGATCGGGCAGAGTGGCTCGACAGGCCGGACCAATTCATCCGCAGCTTTGATCTGGATTTTACAGCGGACGAACTGTGTGAGCTAACCGCCACGCTGAACAAGCTCCACACCCGCAGCGCGCCCTATCTTGAACAATCGGTGCGTGGCGGCACGCAAACCGAGGGCAATCTCTTCCTGCGCCACGAACCGGCGATCCAGCGGACGCGGAACAAAATGCCTTGAAGCGGTCCGCCGCTATATCGACGCCCTGCCCGTGCCCGAGCAGGATCATCCGTTGCTCGGCTACCGGCCGGACAAGCTCCGTTTTGAAGGTAGCTGGTCGGTGCGGCTTGCCGCGCAGGGCTTTCACAGCGTGCACACGCATGCACGCGGCTGGATCAGTTCGGCGCTTTACGTCGCTCTGCCCGCGCCCGACGCCTTGGGCCCGCCGCCCGGTGGCTGGATAGAATTTGGCGCACCGCCGCCCGAACTCAATCTCGATCTGACGCCCTATACCCGCATCATGCCTGCGCCCGCCCGGCTCGTGCTGTTTCCATCGACCATGTGGCACCGCACCGTGCCCTTTGAAAGCGGGGACCGGCTTACCGTCGCGTTCGATATTCGGCGCAACGGGCGCTGATAGCGGCGATTGGCGCTCGCGCCGACGCGCCCGGCAATTATATGTGGAAAAAAGCCCAATAAACTTGGGTTTTGCACGGCCCTCCCCTATGGTCCACCGATGACCGATACACCAGAAGAACGCACCGGCGACAGCGCCGCCAATCCCAACCAGAATGAATATGGCGCAGACAGCATCAAAGTGCTGAAGGGCCTCGATGCCGTCCGCAAACGCCCCGGCATGTATATCGGCGATACCGATGATGGTTCGGGCCTGCATCATATGGTGTTCGAAGTGTCGGACAATGCGATTGACGAGGCGCTGGCGGGTCATTGTGATCTGGTGCTGATCGAACTCAATCCCGATGGCTCGGTCTCGGTCGAAGACAATGGTCGCGGCATTCCCACGGGGGTGCACAAGGAAGAGGGCGTGTCTGCCGCCGAAGTGATCATGACCCAGCTGCACGCGGGTGGGAAATTTGAAAATACCAGCGACGACAATGCCTATAAGGTTTCGGGCGGTTTGCACGGCGTGGGCGTATCGGTGGTCAATGCGCTGTCCGAATTTCTCGAACTTACCATCTGGCGCGAGGGCAAAGAGCATTGGATGCGGTTTGAACATGGCGATGCCGTTGCCCCGCTGATCGTAAAGGGCGATGCGCCGGTTGTGGACGGAAAGCCCAAAAAGGGCACCCGCGTGACCTTCATGGCCTCCACCAATACCTTCAAAAATGTGCTCGAATTCGATTTTGACAAGCTGGAGCATCGTTACCGCGAGTTGGCGTTCCTGAACTCGGGTGTGCACATATTGCTCCGCGATTTGCGCCATGCCGATATTGCCGAGCATGACCTGTATTACGAAGGCGGCATCGCGGCCTTCGTCAAATATCTGGATCGTAACAAGGCGGCGATCATCCCCGATCCGATCGCGATATCCTCCGAGCGCGACGGCATCGGCATCGATGTGTCGCTCGAATGGAATGACTCTTACTATGAAAACGTCCTGTGCTTCACCAACAACATCCCGCAACGCGACGGCGGCACGCATCTGGCGGCCTTCCGCGCCGCGCTCACCCGCACGATCAACAATTATGGCGAGAAATCGGGCATCCTGAAAAAGGAAAAGGTCAATCTGACCGGGGAGGATATGCGCGAGGGGCTGACCGCGATTGTCTCGGTGAAACTGCCCGATCCCAAATTCAGCTCGCAAACCAAAGACAAGCTGGTGTCCTCCGAAGTGCGCCAGCCACTGGAAAGCCTGATGGCGGACAAGATGGTCGAATGGCTGGAGGAAAATCCGGGCCATGCCAAAACGCTCATCTCCAAAATCATCGACGCCGCCGCTGCGCGTGAAGCCGCACGCAAGGCGCGGGAAGCGTCGCGTAAAAGTGTCATGGGCATCGCCTCGCTTCCAGGAAAGCTTGCCGATTGTCAGGAAAAAGACCCGGCGAAATCCGAACTGTTTCTGGTCGAAGGCGACTCGGCAGGCGGCTCGGCGAAACAGGGGCGTGATCGCCATTATCAGGCGATCCTGCCGTTGAAGGGTAAAATCCTGAACGTCGAACGCGCACGGTTTGACCGGGTGATTTCGTCGAAAGAAGTCGGCACGCTGATTCAGGCGATGGGCACGGGCATCCGCGACGATTTCAACCTCGAAAAGCTGCGCTATCACAAGATTGTGATCATGACCGACGCCGATGTTGACGGCAGCCATATCCGCACATTGCTGCTCACCTTCTTCTATCGGCAGATGAAGCCAATTATCGAGGCGGGGCATCTCTATATCGCGCAACCGCCGCTGTATAAAGTCGCCAAGGGGCGCAGCGAACTCTATCTGAAAGACGATGCCGCGCTCGACAATTATCTGGTGGAAACCGGACTGGGCGGGCTTGTGCTGGAAAGTGCTGGCGGTGCGCGCAGCGGCAATGATCTGGCCGCGCTTGTCGACCATGCACGGCGGATGAAAAGCCTGATGGCCTATGTGCCGCGCCGTTATGATACGACGATTATCGAGGCCATGGCGCTGACGGGCGCATTGAACCCCGATCTGCTGCCCGCAGATCGCAAAGCAGCGGCGGACCGGGTTGCCAGCTGGATGGACCAAAAAGACCCCGAAAGCACATGGAGCGGGGGCGCTGCCGAAGAGGGCGGCTATCATTTCGAGCGCAAATGGCGCGGCGTTTCCGATCACCACGTCATCGAACGCGGCTTTCTGGTTTCCGCCGAAGCGCGCAAGCTGCACCGCTTGGCGACCGAGGAAACGGACAGCTATTCAGCCCCATCTCGTCTGGTGAAATCCGCAGCGGCGGCGGCTGAACCCGAACCCGTGATCGACAATGAAGACGGTGAGGATGAAGCGGTCGAAGTGGCAAAGCCCAGCAAAGCCGATGCCAAGAGCAGCGGGATCACCCGTCCGTCCGAACTGCTCGATGCCGTAT
This sequence comes from uncultured Alphaproteobacteria bacterium, assembly GCA_963732535.1. Taxonomy (GTDB): domain Bacteria; phylum Pseudomonadota; class Alphaproteobacteria; order Sphingomonadales; family Sphingomonadaceae; genus Sphingorhabdus_B. The sequence goes on from CAVSZW010000012.1 coordinate 18,405, forward strand.
TGGCGGCGGGGCGCAAGGGCCTCGCGGTGCAGCGCTATAAAGGCCTTGGCGAAATGAACGCCGAACAATTGTGGGAAACCACGCTCGATCCGGGCATCCGATCATTGTTGCAGGTGACCATCGAAGACACGCAGGAAGAAGGCGAGATTTTCGAGAAGCTGATGGGCGATGTGGTGGAGCCACGGCGCGAATTCATTCAGGATAACGCGCTAAACGTCGCCAATCTGGACGTGTAGCGGATAGTTGGCGCTGGAAAGATATCCGTCATGACGAATACCCTATATTATGGCGATAATCTGGAAGTCTTGCGCGACGAGAAAGCGTTTCCCGACGAGAGCGTGGACCTGATCTATCTCGATCCGCCGTTTAACAGCAATGCGGGCTATAATGTGCTGTTCAAGTCGGCGAGCGGCGCGGGGGCGGATGCCAGCATCGAGGCGTTTGACGATACCTGGACATGGGGCGATTCGAGCAAAAATGCGCTGCTGGACATATCCGCCGGCACCAACCGCGCGCTGACGGTGATGATGCAGGCGATGCACAGCGCCATCGGCGAAAATCCGCTGATGGCCTATCTGGCGATGATGGCGGTGCGGCTGGTGGAATTGCACCGCGTGTTGAAACCCACGGGCAGCCTGTATCTGCACTGCGACCCGACGGCTTCGCATTATTTGAAGCTGGTTTTGGATAGCGTGTTTGGGGCGGAGCAATTTTCGCAATGAAATCACTTGGAAACGCACTTCGGCCACGCAAATGCAAGGCGAAATTTTGCGGGCAGTGTCACGATATTATCTTCTTCTACTCGAAGAACAGCCAAAATTCATCTGGCAATGACGCAAAATCGGCGAATGCCATATCTCGAAGAAATAATCAGATCAAAATATGTGCATGACGATCGGCGACGGACAAGCAATTTCATAGAGTGCGATCTAAAGCGATAACGGCCGGCCGCGTGAGACCCAACCCAACTACGATGTTACGGTCGGCATTGGGCAATTCCATCAAACCTCCTCCAAATGGGCTGGGCGCTACCGAGACCGAGATCTATGGAACGGCTCATAGACGAAGGCGGGACGAATTTACTCCGTCAGAAAGAGGATGGCCACGAACTTCACGACCAAGTGAATCGTATCTGACGAGATGGCAGGCGCGTGACTGCGAGCGACGTTTGGACTGACATTCCCCCACTCAATGCCCAAGCCACAAGAACGCCTCGGCTACCCCACCCAAAAGCCCCGCGCTTTGCTCGAACGGATCATCGCTGCTTCGTCCAATCCCGGCGATGTCGTGCTCGATCCCTTTTGCGGATGCGGCACGGCGGTGGATGCCGCGCAGAAACTGGGGCGGCAATGGATCGGGATTGACGTAACCCATATCGCCATCGGCATGATCGAGGATCGGATGCGGTCTGGCTATCCCGATATAGATTTTGAAACCGTCGGCGTGCCCAAAGACCTTGAATCTGCAGAACGCCTCGCGGCGGATGACAAGCATCAATATCAGCAATGGGCCTGCTGGAAAGTCGGCGGCTATCCGCGCGATAAAAAGGGTGGGGATAAGGGTGTCGATGGCTGGTTCAACTATCTGGCCAGTTCCAATGCTATCGAAACCGGCGTGATCAGCGTGAAGGGCGGCGAGCATTTAAACCCCGCCATGGTCCGCGATCTGGGCCGGGTGATGGAGCGCGACAAGCACCGTTTCGGCCTGTTCATCTGCAACGCCATGCCGACCAAAGGCGTACTCGCCGAAATCGCATCGCACCCGATGATCGAAACCGACTTTGGCCGCTTTCCCGCCATGCAGGTGGTGGTGACGGCGCAATTGATCCACGGGCCAAAACCCGAACTGCCGCCGCTGATTTCGCCGGTGAAAAAGGCCAGCCGCGTGGAAATGCGCGTGAGCCATCAAGCGGGCGCACAAAAGGCGCTGGATTTATAATCAGGCCGACGTGGTCAAGTCGCTCCGCTTTTTGGGTATGATCACATTCGGTCGAATCAAACCGTAGTGCTGAGCTTGTCGAGGCCGAAGGCGGGCGGAGCACGCTTTTCGGTACTGATAAACGCCGTTGGCCTCTGGCCGCCTTCGGCTCGACAGGCTTAGGGCTACGGTTTAACTTAATGTCATCATGCTCTAAAAGGGGAGTAGCTTGAATCGACGAGCATCCAAACCAACCCGAAATAAACGCTTGAAATGTAGGATTTCATTTGTTGTACACTTGGGATGACTTACAAACGACGCCCGCTTCATCCCGGCGAAACCATCGCCCCCGTCTTCACCCCCGTTCCCATGGCGCGCAACCGGCATGATGGCTGGACCGCAGAGCGGCAACGGCAATTCATCATGGCATTGTCGGTCACCGGATCGGTAGAGGCGGCGACGAAGATGGTGCGGATTTCGCGTAAATCCGCCTATCAACTCCGCAACCGCCCCGACGCCAAAAGCTTTGCATGGGCGTGGGAGGTGGCCATCGCATCGGGGCGAGCGCGGCTTTTTGATTATATGATGGAACGGGCGCTGAACGGAACCACCACGATCACGCTCAAACTGGGCGGGGCCGTTGAAATCGGGCATGGGCCAGACCGGCAATTGATCGCGTCCCAATTAAAATCCCCATCGCCGGGCGAAAACCGGTTCAGGCGCGGCGATACGCCCGAAAGGTGACATAAGGTGACAGAATTTCCGCGTTTCATGGGGTGTTTTGTCACCTTAGAACATGATGACATTCGGTTAAACCGCAGCCCTGAGCTTGTCGAAGGGCGTTTCGCAGTACCGCGAGACGTGCTTCGACAAGCTCAGCACTAACGGTATGATTCGACCGAATGTCATCATGCTCAATGCCTGGACCTGGGCATGTGGCCCGGTTGCTCCCCTTGCAAGCGGCCTTCCCCCCTGCTAGCCGCCGCCGCGTACATTTCTCGGGAAAAATTGCATGTCAGATTCGATCAAAAAAGTGGTTCTCGCCTATTCGGGCGGTCTCGACACGTCGGTGATCCTGAAATGGCTGCAAGTGACCTATGGCTGCGAGGTGGTTACGTTCACCGCCGATCTGGGCCAAGGCGAAGAACTGGAGCCTGCGCGCGCCAAGGCAGTGCTGATGGGCATCCCCGATCACCACATCTATATCGACGATCTGCGCGAAGAATTTGTCCGCGATTTCGTCTTTCCCATGATGCGCGCCAATGCGCGGTACGAGGGCGATTATCTGCTCGGCACTTCGATTGCCCGGCCATTGATCTCCAAACGCCTGATCGAGATTGCCAAGGAAACCGGGGCCGATGCGATTGCCCATGGGGCGACCGGCAAGGGCAATGATCAAGTGCGGTTTGAACTGTCCGCCTATGCCTTGAACCCCGACATCAAAGTGATCGCCCCGTGGCGCGAATGGGATTTGACCAGCCGTACCGCGTTAATCGCATGGGCAGAGGCGCACCAGATTCCGGTGCCAAAGGATAAACGCGGCGAGAGCCCGTTTTCGACCGACGCCAATTTGCTCCACACTTCGTCAGAAGGCAAAGTGCTCGAAGATCCATGGGATGAGACCCCCGACTATGTCTATTCGCGCACGGTCAATCCCGAGGACGCGCCCGACGCGCCCGAATATATCACCATCGATTTTGAACGCGGCGACGGCGTTGCGCTGAACGGAACGGCGATGTCGCCTGCGACTTTGCTGACGGCGCTCAACGAACTGGGCCGCAAGCATGGCATTGGCCGCCTCGATCTGGTCGAGAACCGTTTTGTGGGGATGAAATCGCGCGGCATGTATGAAACTCCGGGTGGCGAAATCTATGCCCGCGCCCATCGCGGAATTGAAAGCATCACGCTGGATCGCGGCGCGGCGCATCTCAAAGACGAACTGATGCCCAAATATGCCGAGATGATCTATAACGGCTTCTGGTTCGCCCCCGAACGCGAAATGCTGCAAGCGGCCATCGACCACAGCCAGACGCAGGTTTCGGGCACGGTGCGGCTAAAGCTGTATAAGGGCAATGCGAGCGTTGTCGGGCGCAAATCGCCGAACAGCCTGTACAGCGAAAAGGTCGTCACCTTCGAGGATGACGCGGGTGCCTATGACCAAAAGGATGCGGCGGGCTTTATCAAGCTGAATGCGTTGCGGCTGCGTTTGCTGGGGCAGCGGCAGGGGTAGGGGTAGGTTTAGCCAATTGGCTCCGCGCGGCCATTTTTCAGCACATGCGTGCAAATCTGTGCAGCGGCGCTATCCTCCGCCGTCAATTGCGCGACCGTGACCCAGCCTTCGGACCGTAAAGACGCGGCCTTATTCGCATTGGTGCCAATCGGCAGGAACAGGCGGCGGCGTTCGTCTTGGGCAAGCCCTGCATCAATGAGTGGATCGATATAGGCGGAAAAGCCGACCGCCGCTTCGCCGCCGATCCGGTAGCTTCCCCCGCGCCCGATCTCGCCCGAAGCCTGGCCCGAAAACAGCGAAAAGCCAAACCAGCTTTGATATTCAAAGCCGTGCCGTTCGGTGGGATCAAGCGTGACGCGAACGTCGGCGGACACACTGTCGGCGATCTGCTGGATCGCATCGAGCCGGATTGCCAGCTTGCCGTCGCTATCAAAGGCGCGCATCCGCTCAATCGCATCGGGAACCGGCCCGGCCGCGGCGATCAACGGCGCAAATTCCGGTGGAACGGCTCCCGCATCCTTGGCATCCAGCGCTGCTTTCAAGGCCGAGGTGTCGCCGCCAGCTGCGAGCAAGTCGACCAGATCGGGCATGGTCAGATCGAGCGTGAGTTCCTTGACGCCCGCAGCCTTCAGCCCCTCAATCGCCACCTGAACCACTTCGCTCGCCGCCGCCACGCTGTCGCTTCCGATCAGTTCGGCCCCCACCTGCATCATCTCGCGCTCCGGGCGCAATTGTGTGGCACGCAATTTGACCACCGGCCCGCCATAGCTCATCCGCAACGGGCGGGGATGGTGGCCCATCCGGGTCGCCGCAATCCGCCCGATCTGCCCGGTAATGTCGCTGCGTACCGCCATCGTCTCGCCCGATACGGGGTCGACAAAGCGCAGCAGATCGCGCGCAGACGTGCCAAGCGATCCCGTCAGGCTTGCCTCAAATTCGGCCAAAGGCGCTTGAACCCGTTCATAGCCAAAGCTGGCTGCGGTATCGAGGATCGCCCGCACCAGCCGCGCCGAAGCATCGGCTTCGGGTGGCAGGCGGTCTCTAAATCCGGTGGGGAGCAGGCTTTGTGTCATGATGCATCGTCCGGTGGCGGCAAGCGCACGATCATTCAAGCAAAAACGACGGCTTGGTTTTCAATTCGGACCATCGACAACCCGCATCAACTGGCTGGGGAAGGGAACTGCCAACTTAACCGCTTCTTCCAGAGAACCCGAAAGCCAGCATTGATAATCACTTTCATGCAGGATCACCGGCATCGCTTTGGGATGCAAAGGGGCGACCAGCGGGTTGGGTTCACACGTAAGAAAAGCAAAGACCTTCGAGGGTTCGCCTTCGACATCGCCAAACTCCAGCCCGGCTTGCAAAGGCGGCTCGGCCCAGCGCCATATGCCCGCAAATGCAGCCGGGCTCCGGTCGTTCACGGCAAACCAATGTTCGTCGCGTCCCGCCCCTGCTTTAGGCTCGGCAAAGCGGCTGAAGGGCACGAGACACCGCTGTTCGGGCTTTGCCAGCATATTGCGCCAGAACGGACTTTCAAGATTGCGGACGTTGGTGACATATTTGGTCACTTTGCTGCCGGGCCGTTTTCCGGGCAAAGACAGCGGCACGCCCCAAGACATGATGTCGGCAAAGGCGCCGCCCGCCGCTGCTTCTTGGCGGACGACCATTGCCGGTCGGCGTGGCCAGATATCCGCATCCAGCGCATCCGAAGGCATAGGCATATTCAGGCTCCAGGCGATGAATTCACGCCATGTTTGCAGCTCTTCGCGAATTTCAGGAATATTTGCATAATGATTGCACATCGCTGGTCCCTCAGTCTAACGCCGCATCAATTTAAACGCAGCCTACTTCTGCGCGGTTTCGAATGCTTACCATCGGGATATCTGCCGAGCATCGGGCAATGAGTCAAAGCTGGTTGGAGCCAGCCGAAGCTGGCGATAATCAAATCAAGCGAAAGAATTGGCGGAGACGGAGGGATTCGAACCCTCGGTACCGAATTATCAGTACGACGGTTTAGCAAACCGTTGGTTTCAGCCACTCACCCACGTCTCCGCACTTCGGTGGCTGGCGGGCTATAGCGAGGGCATAGGAAGGCTGCAATGGCTATTCTCGCGTTCGCCATTTGTCAGATTTTTTGTTTCACGCCGTGGCTTAACCGCTGATCAGACTCGCTCTGGCGCAATTTCGAGTCGGGTCATCGCCCGTTCATTGTGCAGGATTCATAGCCACTCCACATTTACCCAACTCGGGAAAGGTTTTGATCATGTTCGCAAATTCTGCACGGCGATTGGCTAGTCGTCTGATGCTTGCCTTTTCTGTATTGCTTCTCAGCGCGTCGCCAACATTCGCTCAGGTCAAGCAGATCGATCCCAATGACGCAATCGACGCCGATCTGGGTACACCGCCAAAAGTCGATACATCCGCGGACCCGACAATCACCGATGTGCCGCTGGACACCAGCACAATCGAGCCCGTGCCAACGCCCGGCGTCGATTCGACTGTGTCCACTCCGGCCAGCAATCAGGCTACCTATCAGGAAGATGATCTACTGGGCGCTGCCCAAGGCGTTTTCGGCAAAGGTGCCGAAGGTTTGGGAAATCTGATTCAAGACATATTGAAAAAGCAGGGGCAGCCCAATGGCTATATCGTCGGGCGTGAGGGCGGTGGTGCCTTTGTACTCGGGCTGCGTTATGGTTCTGGTACGCTGCATCATAAAGTAGAGGGTGAAAAACCAGTATATTGGACAGGGCCATCGGTGGGCTTTGACGCCGGAGCCAATGCGGGCAGCACCTTCGTGCTTGTCTATAATTTATACGACAGCGAAGATCTGTACCGCCGCTTTCCATCGGGCGAGGGCGTTGCCTATCTGGTCGGCGGCTTCAATGCCAGCTATCTGCGGCGCGGCGATATTGTGCTGATCCCGATTCGCGTTGGTGCGGGGCTAAGATTAGGCGCAAATGTCGGCTATATGAAATTTTCCAAAAAGCAGCGCTGGCTGCCATTCTGATCCGGCGTTTGCCCGTCAAGCGGCGGCGCGCACGTCCTGCATCCGCATTAGATACCGTGCGAGCGTATCAATCTCCAGATTGACGGAACCGCCAGCTTCCCAGCTGGCCAGCGTTGTCATTTCCCATGTATGCGGGATGATATTGAGCGTGAATCGCGCGGTGCCATCCGCATCATCCAACACGCTATTCACGGTGAGCGAGACACCATCAACGGCGATCGAACCTTTGGTTGCAATATAGGGTGCCAGCGCTTTGGGTGCGCGGATTTCCACTCTGTGCGAATCACCGACCGGATTGACCGCGACAATCTCTCCAACGCCATCGACATGGCCGGTCACGATATGGCCGCCCAATTCATCGCCCACCTTGAGCGCGCGTTCCAGATTGAGACGCGCACCGGCTGCCCACAAGCCGGGTGCGGTTTTGGCGATGGTTTCGGCAGAAGCGTCAACGGCGAACCAGCCATGCGCCCTTGTCCACCACCGTCAGGCAACACCCCGAACAGGCAATCGATGCGCCCATAGCGACGCTGCCCATGTCATAATCGCAGGCAATCACCAGCCGCAGATCGCCGCGCTGTTCGCATTTTTCGATGGTGCCGATGGCGGTGACGATGCCTGTGAACATGGTTTCTCCTAACGAACCGCTTCGTAAACTTCGAGCCGGTCTTTGCCAAGGCGGCGTTCGTCGATCAAAGTCCAACGGCCATGCGCCGCGTCAAGCGAACCAAGACCGATATCGGAAAGGCAGGCTTTGCCCGTGCCGATCAGTATCGGTGCGCGATACAGCATCAGGCGGTCAACCAGCCCTGCTTTCAGGAAAGCGCTTGCGGTTTGCGCTCCGCCTTCGACATAAAGCCGGTTGCAATCGAGGCCGTCAATATCGTGCGGGCTGCGGATCGCCTCCCATCCTTCAGGCGGATCGCCGCTGCCCAGCATGATCCGGCGGGGGCTGCGCTGTTCGAGCCCGGGCAAGCGGACGTCGAGCTTGGGGGCATCGGCGCGCACCGTTCCGGCCCCCACCAATATCGCATCGCACCGTGATCGCTCAAGATGAACATGCGCGCGCGCTGCCTCTCCAGTGATCCAGCGACTGCTGCCATCGGCCAGCGCAATTTGCCCATCGAGCGAGGTGGCGAGTTTTAACGTGATATGCGGGCGGCCCCGTTCGATGCGGGAAAGAAAGCCCGCCAAGCCATGGCGCGCTTCGTCTTCAAGAACACCGGTCTCGACCGCATATCCCCGCATCGCGCAAACGCGCAAAACCCTTGCCTGCGGTGCGGGGATCAGGATCGGTGATCGCGGCGACGACCCGAGCCGGGCGCCGCCGATACCAGCAAATCCGCACAAGCCGGACCACGTTCGCTTTGATGCGCGCAGGGCTCCAGCGTTATATAGGCCGTGCAACCATGTGCCGCTTCGCCCGCCTGCGCCAATGCCATAGCCTCGGCATGGGGCCTGCCCCGGCCTGGGTCCAGCCGCGACCGATGACGCGACCCTGCTTTACCAGCAAGCAGCCGACAGCCGGATTCGCCCCGGTGCGCCCTTGACCGCGCACGGCCATGGCAATTGCGGCGGCCATGAAGCGCCGGTCTTCAGCGCTGCCCGCTATTTCGACGCTCCGGCATCTGCCTTCATGCTTTTTTCAATGGCTTTCGCTTGATCGGCTTTGCGCTTGGCTTCGGCTTCCAACGCTTCGGCCTCCATCTTGTCCACATTCATGCCAGCAGCACGGCCCAAAGCCTTGTAAGCTGAGCGTTGTTGCGCCCTTATCGCGTCCGTTTCCTTTTGCCGCTCGATATTGGCGGCAAGGCTTTCCTCGCGGCTGCGCGAAGCAGGCCAGCTTTCGAAATAGGTTATTTCGGCACCCTGATCTTTGCCGCGATTGTTGACATCATTATTCACGAGAAAAAATATGATCGCAGGCGGCAAGCAGGCGAGCAGCATCAACGGCAGCCGCCCTTCGCGCTTTTCGGTCAACACCGCGATCAGCTCTGATCCTGCTTTCCGGGGAGAGGCAGCTTTGAAGAAACTCATATCCCGCGAGATAGCGGTGCATCACGGAAATTGCCAGAGCCGTCGTTAGGGCTCTATCCCGTTCAGGATGTTCGGTTTGATGGACGTCAATCTCTGGCTGGCAAAAATCGCGATCAATAAACCTGATCGGCGTTAATGCGTTTGCCCAGCTTGCGCGCCTCGATCGCTTCATCGGCAAGCCGGGTCATGTTGTCCAGCCGCTCAAATTGCGCCTGTCGGCGGGCCGCCGGGCCCATGTTAGCCACCGCCGTCACAATGTCGCCGGCTTCGCTATCGGTCATGCCGATAACAAGCGCCAAAAACACGGTGGCAAAACTCAATGAACTCATTGCAATCAACATGAAATCCGGTGACATTATTTATACCCCTGCTTTCCCGCATATTTCGACGCGTGGTGATTTTTCTATCGCCGCTGCTGGTTAAAATCTGGACGCAAAAAACGGTAAAATTTTGATTAGCGACGAATTATTCTGCGGCCAATGCCATCGGCGCTGCTTGCGGACCACGGATCAACCCGCCCGGATGGACAGCCAGATATTTTCCATTGCGAAAGGTAATCTGCCCGGATTTGATTGTGCAATCATATCCTTGTGCTTTTTGCAGTAACCGTTTCCCGCCCGCCGGAAGATCAAACGCCAGCCAAGGCTGGCCCAGTTTTACCTTTTCCAAATCGATGATATTGATATCGGCCAAATAGCCGGCGGCCAAAATGCCGCGATCGTGCAGGTCATAAAGCGCTGCCGTATCGTTGCATTGTCGTTTCACCGCCTGTTCCAGACTGATCCGGCCCTTGGCGCGGTCTCGCACCCAATGTTGCAACATGAAAGTGGGTGAGGCCGCATCGCAGATCGTGCCACAATGCGCGCCACCATCGGAGAGCGAGTTTACCGTGTCGCTTGCCGCTTGCAAGCTTTCGAGAAAATCGAGATTGCCATCGGCATAATTCAGGATCGGAAAATAGATGAAACCGCGACCGTCATCCTGCATCAGCAAATCATAGGCATATTCAGCCGGATCGACCCCGGCTGCCTTTGCGCGTGCCAAAATTGATTCTGCCTGTGTCGGTTCATAATTGAAATCGGGGTCCATCTCGAACTGGACAAACCAACCTCCCGTAATTACACGATAAACTGCAACAACATCGCTGCTTTCGTCAAGAACGCTAGGATCAGATAGCATCCGTTTCTTAAACTCGGGGTCTTTTAGACGAGCCAGTTTTGTATCCCACGGCAAATCCGCAATCTCGGCCCATGCCGGGCGAAACAGAAACGGGTGGATCGTGCCCTGCCAAGCCATGATGATACCATTACCGCGCAAAGCAATTTGCGCCACGATTTTGGCGCCATTATCATTCTCGGCGCGCATCGCGCCGATCTGTTCGTCGAGGGTCAATTCCTTGGCGATCGATTGCAGCGCGGCAAAAGTCACTGGACGTCCGGTTTCGCGCGAAAGCTGTCCCATCCATTGGAATTCGTTCCATTCGCGGCGCAGATCACTTGCCATTTCAAACACACCGTGTCCGACCCGGCCCAATGCCCGGCCAATTTTAATCAGCTCATCAGCGGTCGCATTTGTGCCGGGAACAAGTTCACCCTCGACCGATTTGTGTAAAACCGTGCGTGACGTGGAAAAGCCCAACGCTCCAGCCCGCATCCCTTCTTCAACGATCCGAGACATCTCCGCGACATCTTCGTCGGTTGGCACAACCCCCGGTTGCTCGCGGTCTGCCAGCACATAGGCACGCACAGCGCCGTGCGGAATATGCGTGCCGACATCGACGGTACGCGGCATCCGTTCCAGCTCATCGAGATACTCGGGGAAAGTTTCCCAGTTCCACGTCATCCCCTCGGCCAGCGCGGTGCCGGGGATATCCTCTACACCCTCCATCAACTTGATAAGCCATTCGTGCCGGTCCGGTTTAGCCGGGGCAAAACCGACGCCGCAATTGCCCATGACAACGGTGGTGACGCCGTGCCAACTGGACGGAGCCATCTCGGAATCCCAAGTGGCTTGGCCATCATAATGGGTATGGATATCGACCCACCCAGGGGCAACAACCTTGCCTGTCGCGTCAATCTCGTCATGGCCAGCGCCCAGATTGGGGCCGATTGCGGTGATCAGCGATCCATCCACCGCGACATCCGCAACAAAGCGGGGGTTTCCCGTGCCATCGACAACTGTCCCGCCGCGTATCACCAGATCATGCATGGGCTGCTCCTCATCCCTCGATTACGGGCGGAAGCTATCACATTGAGTGTGCGGTTAAAGCCCTATTCTGCTGGCTGCATCGCCGGATTTCGCCCCAGTCGCGTGCCGGTCAGTTTCTTGAGAGACTGGAAAAAACGCGGAATTGCTGCGTTGCGGTCCATCCACAGAGCATAAGCTTTATAGTCTGGATCGGCCAGCAAATGTCTTTCTTCGGTCTTTGCCCGCCAATAATAAATGGCACTGACCAGCCCCAGCAACAAAGTGTTGCGAATGGCGTCCACCATGTTTCCCGTGGTCGCGAAAAAGGGCAATGTCGATAGCCACCAATAGGTGTTTTTTGATAGATAAGCTGGATGCTTGGTATAGGCATAGGGGCCGTTGGTGATGATGCCACGGTGCGTGAGGTTTGAGAAACGCAGTCCAAAGGCAAAAGTTGCCCATGCATAGATTGCCGTCAGCCCGACCAATATCGCACCCCAGACCCATAATAATGCTTCATAATCATAAAACCAGCGGTGCCATTCGCTGGTGGCGATATGATAGTCGAACGGGCCACCGGCGGCCATCAAAGTGAACGGCGGATAACACATCAGCGCTGCCAGCCAGCCTGCCAGATAGGGATTGGCCGTACGGATATGGGCATCAAGCGGCTTCATCGTCAGCAGATAGCCGACGGTCGCGATATGCACATCGATCAGAAACATCGAAGAGATAAGCGCATGGGTCAGGCTGACGGGCGAAGCCGCTACCTTGGCCCAATCCATCCTTACGATATCGCCGAACAGCCCCGGCACAATCGAAATCATGAACGCCAGGAAAAAGCCCTTCACCGCCCAGGCGCGCAAATGGTGGAAAATCTCGTCCGCATCCCAATCGTCGCGGCCCGGCAACCCAAGCGCCCAAATGCCAAGCGCCATCGCGAATGTTAATCAGGTAACGATCCAGCCAAACGACATAAGGAACCGAAACCAAAACCAGCGGGATCGCCGCCGCTTCAAACATCTTCATCGAAAAGGGGAAATTGGCATATTGATTGTTCCACCAAAAGCGGAACAATCCATAGATTGCGGCAATCAGCCCCCATGTTACCCACAGCCCGGTAATCTTGACGATGCTGTCGTCGAGCACATCGGAGACCGGCCGCTTCAGGCTCCAATCGATCCCGGTTGAAGCGCGCCGGTGCACTTTATCAACAAACAGAGACCAGCAGACCATCGGCAGGCCGCATAGCAGCACGCAGACCAAAGCAGCATAAGGACCATCGGCGCGCGCTGGCAGGCCGGGAAAACCCAAGGCTGCTGCGACCGCGCCAAAATTCCGCGCGATAAGTACCGCGATGAATAATCCCGCGAGGCCGGAGAGGCCCACAGCGACGCTCACCGCAGACGCGGGACGGGATTCGGGTGGTCGGTTTTCGGCCATGCTCATAGAGGTGAGGCATAGCTTCGAATGGTTAAAAAAACGGTGGCGCACCCCGAGCTATGCTATAATTTCAAGCTTCAGAAGCTCAAGCTGATATCCGGTTCAACTTCACACAAAGGTGGAATGGGCGCGCTCAAATCACATAAAGATCATAATATTGGATCGCCGTACCAGAACCGATATTGGCGAATTTGACCGCCGCAGCTCCACCCGCACCATCGGCGTCAAAATAGATGTCGCCCGTTGCGCTGTCATGAACGAAACGGTGTGCAGCCGAGGTCGCTGAGGTCATGCCGGCGGCTGACAGGAAGGCCGAAGCGTCTAGAAATCCTGCCGCCAATCCGCCGCCAATGAACACCCGACGATCAATCATCAGGATATCATCGACGCTGGCAAAATCACCCAGCGTATCAACGCTGCCTGCACTGAGCGTCGAGGAAAAGTAGAAATAATCCAGCCCCGCACCGCCATAAAGCGTGTCCGATCCCGCTCCGCCGTCGAGCTGGTTGACCCCGTTATTTCCGATAATCACATTGTTCAACTCATTACCCGTCAGGTTGATATTCGCCGTTCCCATATTGCTAGTGGTCCCAAGCGTCTCTATATAGCTGCCGGCGCGGAGAGTATAATCCACCTCAGTGTAAATGCGGTCATTGCCCTGACCGTCATATTCGACAATTAGATCATCCGAAGTTATTTCATAAAAACTGTCGTCGCCATTACCGCCTACGATGGTATCTGCCCCGGCCCCGCCGAAAATTAAATCATTTCCTTCCCCTGCAGACACATAATCCGCCCCCTCACCACCAGACACATAATCATCGCCGCCAAGTCCGTAAATCTCGTCCGCGCCGCCGAGGCCGTAAAGTTCGTTGCGAACGGCGTTTCCTAAAAGGATATCGACACCGGAGCCGCCCAATGCATTTTCGATGGTAGTTCCGCGTGCAATCGTCAAATTGCCAACCCGCCCGCCAACATTGGAAAACGCTTCCGGATTAAGATCAATGCGTTGCGCCGCGCCGTAAATCGAATAATCTAGTGTATCCGTGCCGCCATGGTCAACGATGGTGATTGTAAGCGGGGTGTTGACAGCCGTCGCATCATAAACGGCGCGTCCAGTGTTATTTCCAACACCATAGACACTGTTGCCGGTCCGGGTCGTAGATGCCGTTCCATAGAGATTAGTCGTGGCGATGATATCAGAAACCAGCGGCGTTACCGTCACCTGCCGGGTAAAACCTTGGCCGTTAAAATAGGTATTTTCGGTCTGGTCGAAATAAGACATGATCGTCGTTGCCCAACTATCATTCAAATAGCTGGCATCCTGTGCATAATCGGCATTGCCATTATAATTGCCGCCATGCCCAAGTCCCAAAGCGTGGCCGATTTCGTGGATGAAAGCCTGAAAAGTGTAGCTTCGCAATGTCGATCCCGATGATGTCAGCCAGCTTTCGGAAACGTTGATCGCCGATGACGTAATAATTCCGCCCGAGATTGTCGAACTGGCAAACGCTCCTGACTGGTTATCGTCGAACACCATTTGTCCGCCGGTTGCGATTTCAGAGAAATTTATTCCGGTTGCGTCGGTCCAAAGATTGAGCGCCTCTCGGGCCAAAATCTGCGCGGTGGCTGTGAGCGCGGTGATGTTCACCGTAATCGTGCCTCCTGGGGCAACATTCCAGTGCCGTTGCGACCCGCCCCAATAAGTATTGGTCAATTGGGTCGCAATCTGGTCATTGGTGTAAAGCTGAAGTGGTGGCGCAATCGCAGCCTGCACAGTGTAGTTGCCTGTCGAAGCATTGCCCCAAGCGCCAACATCCAGATAATAGGTCCCCGATGCGGTCGCGGCAAAGCGGATGCGTGAAAATATATTCGTCGCGCTGGAATCGTCATTATATCCAACCAGTGCACCCGAGGCATTCCGCAGCATCAACGTGGTATCGATATTGGCGCCGCCACCGTTGGCTGTGGTGAATTCATAAATTTGCCCAGCAACCAGCGATACCGCAAACCAATCATGATCGCCCGTTGACTGTAGCGCATCATTGGTCGTCGCAGCTCCGATGGTGAGAGCCGCCGTGGTGGCAGCAGAGCCCGCAACAGTATCTGCAACTGGCGACGTGGCCGTGAGGAAAAATGTACCGGTGTCCGTATCAAATCCGGTCACATCCAGATAAAAATCTCCCGAAACCGTCGCCGTATAGGTAATCTCTGAAAACAGGTTGCCGGAGCCCCCACTGACATCGTCATTGGTCGCAAGCTCGTTGCCCCCGGCATCACGCAGCCGCAACACGCTGTCCGACAATGTGCCTGCCAAGATCGTAGAGAAAGTATAGGTCTGACCGGCTACAAGGGTGATGCGATACCAGTCGGAATCCGCAGCGATTTCAATTTCACCTTGAATATAAGCACCGGGAGCAAGGGTTGCAGTGGTGCCGGTACTGCCAGGAACATCGGCAAAGGAAACGACTTCGCCTGCGATAGGTCCACCCTCGCCATTGTCGAATTTTGTGTTTTCACCTGAGCAACCGGCGCAGGCACAGCCTTCCAGATGCCCGATCGAAACGACCTTGGAACCAGCAACAAGATTTAACCCAAAATCAAAATCAGCTTCTGGAATCGGATTGGAGTTTAATGCGCGCAGTTCCAACATCATATTTTACTTTCAATAATGATTTACCCGTAAGTCTTTGATACGGCTTCGCTTTGGTAGCTATTATGCTTTTTCAACCAGCTTTGCAACTTCGTCAGCAAGTCTTTCAATGTCTTGGAGGCGCATCGGACGATCCATAATATCAATGACTTGTTCGGGATGGATAGTGATTGCACCCCGTTTGCGCTGGGTCACTAGCGCGGTGATGCTGCCATATTTTAGGATGCGGATTTCTATATCAATCGCATCCTCTTGGGAACCGGTTAGAAATGTATCGGCATGTGTCGACGGACGCGGTAAAGTTACATCAATTTTCTGGCGAAATCGCAAGCAGATGACCTCGACCGTAGCGAGAGATTGCTTGCCACTTACGCTGCAGGAAAAGGCAGTTTTGCCTGCCAGCGCCGGTCCGCAGGAAAATAGTCCCAAACCGGCGATGACAGTTGCGGTGGCCATTCTGAATTTAACAGGAACGCAAACGAACACCAGCCATTCTCTCCTGCCTTGCCTCTTGGCAAAGAACGGCACAATCTGGCCGCTAATATCTGAACAAAATATGAAGGCACGGACTTGAGCCATTCTGTCATTTTGTGTGTTCGGATTGGGGTTCCCTTTTGTTACTAGGTCGTGTTGACATTCAGGATTACCATTGCGCTGATTTTGTGATTCAAGCTGCTGACCTCCAGCCCAGCCAGCAGCTTGAATCACAAAATCAGCGCAATGGTAATCCTGAATGTCAACACGACCTAGGGGACGAAAACAATTTTTCAATTGGTTCCAATATTTGCAGCTTCACACCAACGGATCTGACCATTTCGGCCGACGCCTTGCTGATTCCGCTATCGGTAATGATGCAATCAATCTCCTCGAGCGCACAGACGACATTGCCCGACGGCTCCTCGAATTTGCGCGAATCGACGAGGACAATAATCTGTTCGGCGCGCTCGATCAGCCGCCGTTCTGCCGCCACCAAGACCGGATCGGCCTGCATCAGCCCCGCAGGACCAATCGCAGCCGCCCCCATGAACAGCTTTGGCGCATGGAATTTGGGCATCCCATCGTCGCCAAAAACAGAAAGGATGATATTCTGTTCCGGAAAAACTGCACCCGATGGCACGAGAACGCGCGTCCCTTGCTGGTTGATCAAGGCAGAGACGATATGCAACGAATTGGTGAGCACCGAAAGGCCGAGGCCACCCAAATGCGGGCACATTTGCAACGTGGTCGATCCCCCATCAATCATGATGCCTTCACCGGGCACACATAAACCTGCAGCAGCGCGGCCAATGGCTTCTTTCGCTGTCCGGTTTAGCCCGATATTTTCATGGAACGGCACACCCGACAGATGATACCCCGGAGAGAGTGCATTTGCATCAAGCGTGGAGGCGGCCTCCACGCCGCCCCGGATCCGTGACAACTTTCCTTCGGCGGCCATCCGTTCCAGATCGCGACGAATCGTGGCGGGGGATGCATCCACCCGTTTTTCGAGCTCGCGAAAGGAAACAAATCCCTTGGCAGCAAGAAGTGATTGGATCAGTTTTTCGCGTTCATTGGCGTGCATGGCCATGCCCTGCGCGAAGACGCCAATCGTTTCAATCAAATTCGCTCATCGACTTTTTCAGGTGATCGCAGCCATCCCGAAACCGCGCCGCAATGCGTTCATCTTGGTCTTTTCAAACCAACTGCCCAGCGGCGTGTTTGCCATTTTCGAAATGCCGTCAAAGCCGTGATAGGCCCCTTGGACAACAATGGTTTCGCAGAGCACACCCGCCGCGCTTAGCCGCTGGCCATAATCGATATCTTCGTCGCAAAACAGATCGAGTGTGCCGACGCCAATGAACGCGGGCGGCAGGCCTTTCAAGTTTGGATTGCGCGCAGGGACAGCGGCGATGGGTGCTTTGGCAAGGCCGGGCTTTTGCCCGAGGAACAATTCCCAACCCAACCGGTTACTTTCCGGGGTCCAGATGATTGTGCCAACATGCTTGGGTTTTTGCACGGTTGAACCGGTGCGATCATCGAGCATTGGGTAGATCAGGCATTGGAAGCAGAGCGGCACTTCGCCCCGATCCCGCGCGGTGATGGCAAGGATTGCCGCATGGCCGCCGCCCGCGCTTCCGCCATAGACGGCGATCTTGCTGCGGTCTGCACCCAGCACATCGGCATTGGCGTGGAGCCATTTCAGGCCTGCATAGTTATCCTCGATCGAACCTTTATAGGTAGCTTCGGGGGCGAGGCGATAATCGACCGAAACCGCGACACAATCCAGTTCTTTGCACATCTCTTGCAAATGCCGGACATCATCCTTCGCCGCACCCATGATATAGCCGCCGCCATGGGTGTGCAGGATCGCAGGGCGGCTCGTTCCCGGCTTTGCATTGACGACATAAATCGCAACATCGGGATGGCCGTTTCCAACGGGGATCAGCTTTTTCTCCCACGGCACATCATCGCCGGGTGGACGCGAGAACGGATTGGATTGTGCGGGCGCATTGCGGCTGGCCAGCACCGAAGCCCGCGTCATCGCCGGACGACCAGCAGGTGAATTTCATGATGTCTTTGACCATGGGCCGCAATTCGGGATGCACCATGCCGATGGGCAGTTCATAGGGGGCGGGCGCAGCCTTCAGCGGCGTTGCCGCCAATCCAGCGAGCGCTGCGCTCCCGGCGATCCATTCACGGCGACTGAACTCCATCCTGTTTCTCCTTAAACGATCCCCGCGCCCAGCCCCACAGCTTTGCGTTCTTGCGCCTTTCTGGCACGATAGCCGCTGGCGCGATAGGCCGAAAGCACATCGATTGCGCCGCCCGCCTCATCCGCGCCATGGCAAGGATCGGGGCAACATCCACATTATAGGCGCGGCGCAGCGCTTGGAATGCCATCATCGTATCGTTGCCATCTTGAGCAGTGTGGAGGGCTTCGCGGTCAACAATGATCGCCTTGGCATAGCAACTCGCAATCGCCTCTGCGCTGCTCATCATGCTTTCGATGGGGTCGGTCACATTGTGCGATTGGTCGATCATATAGGCGGGGTTGAAGCCGTCTCTTGGATGCAATTCCGCCTCGACCAGTTCATTGAAAACGAGGAAGAGCTGGTGCGGGTTGATGCTACCGCTGTCGAGATCATCATCGCCATATTTGCTGTCGTTGAAATGGAATCCACCGAGTTTGCCGAAGCGGTGCAGCCTAGCGACAATCTGTTCGATGTTCACATTAGGCGCGTGGTGCCCGAGATCGACAAGGCATTGTGCCTTGGGGCCAAGTTCCTGCGCGGCGAGGATCGACGAACCCCAATCGCTGATCACCGTGGAATAGAAGGCCGGTTCAAACATCTTGTGTTCCAGCAACATGCGCCAGTCTGCGGGAAGTGCCGAATAGACTTGCGCGGCAGCCTCCAGATAGCGATCCAGCGAGCGCCCCAAATCCTGCTGCCCGGGGAAATTGGTGCCATCGCCCACCCATACGGTTAGCGCGTTGCTGCCAAGCTTTTGGCCAATCTCGATGCATTCGATGTTGTGTTCGACCGCCTGTTGGCGGGTGGCTTCCAATGTAGAGGCGAGACTGCCGGTGGAGTAGCTGTGCGCTTGGCCGGGCTGATCTTGAAACGTGTTGCTGTTCACCGCATCAAAGCCAAGGCCAAGGCTCGTGGCCTCTTCCCTCAGCGCTGCATAATCCGAAACCTTGTCCCACGGGAAGTGAGGGGACACGCGCGGCGTCATCGTCGACAGCTGGTTGACGACGGCGCAATCCTCCAGCTTTTCATGGATATTGGTCGGCTCGCCCGCAATCGGGAATTTGGCAAAGCGCGTGCCGCCGCGACCCGCGCCCCAACTGGGAACCGCAACTGAAAAGGCGGAAACTTTGGCCTTGATGGCTTCAATCTCGATACCGGCGCGACCAAGTTTACGGCCCAGCGCGCCATATTCATCGTGCAGCGCCTCCATCTGCGGCGCGTTCAGTTCGGCGATTTGTTCGGCAGACAGGGGAAGGTTCATTGTGCAGCCTTGGATTTGAGAAAGCCTTGCATGGCCAACCATGCCGTAAACTGATCGATCATTAACGCGTTCGTGCTGCCGGGCTGTCCAAGGCCAAAACCGTGGTCCCCCGTTTGATAGCCATGCACTTCGACCGGACGCTTCGCCGCCAGCCAAGCCGCCGCAATGGGGAAGCCTTTTGACGGGAACAGACCATCATTCAGGGCAATGGCGTTGAACAAGGGCGGGGCATCCGCCGGGACAGACTCTGCGTCTTGCGGACCGTAAATATAGCCAACGAAATCGGGGCGTTCGGCCACCGGGGCATCAATGGCCACACGGCGCGACGTCATGGCTCCGGCTGAAAAGCCGATAATTCCGACGCGCTTTGGATCGATTTTCCACTTGCCCGCATTGGCGCGAACCATGGCGATCGCCGCCTTTGCATCGGTTGGCGCAAGGCTTTGCTTCAGCAGATCGCCTTCCATAGGCTTACCGATTTCCTTCATCAACATGGTCGCCCATAAAGCGCAAAGACTCTGATTCGTCAGTCGGCGTTTCGATAAGCCGGTATTTCAGAACAAATGCCGCGATGCCGCGATCCGCCAGCGCCCGCGCAACATCCCATCCTTCATGCTGCATCGCCAACCCCATGAATGCACCACCGGGGGCGATAATCACCGCCGCACCATTTGCCTTGCCGCGCTTTGGCAAAAATGGTGTCAGCGTCGGTCGCGTAACGTTTCGGACCATTAAAGAGGTGCCCATTTTCATCCAGATTTCCGTCGTGGCACTGCCGGGCGTGGCATCGCCGTAAAGCGGAATGGCATTAGTCTCGACCGGTGCTTTTACCGAATTCGTTTTCTGCTCACCAGCAGGCTGCGCCAGAACGGATACTGTCATACTCAGCGACGCTAACGACAGCAGCACAGATTTAATTTGACGCATCATAATCGCTCTCCTTTCTTGCTGTTACCGTACAAACGCCTGTGCGTTGCCTGCGTCAACATTGATCATGTTGCCGGTCGATTTGGCCGACATGTCGCTCGCCAGCCAATAGGCGGCCTCGGCGATGTCTTCGGGGAGCACATCGCGTTTGAGCATGGAACGGTTGCGGTAATGCGCTTCCAGTTCTTCGCCGGGATCGATCTTGTTGCTGGCGGCGCGTTCTTTGCGCCAGTCGCCGTCCCAGATCTTGCTGCCCTTGATCACCGCATCAGGGTTCACAATGTTGACGCGGATGCCATCGGGTGCGCCTTCGAGGGCCAGGCAGCGGGCGAGGTGGTTTGCAGCGGCCTTGGCGCTCGCATAGGCCGAAGCGCCAGCTGCTGCGGCAACCGCATTTTTCGAGCCAATGAACACCACGCTGCTGCCGCCCTGATCCTTCATGCGCTTAAGCAATGGCCATGCGGCACGTGCGGTGAGGAAATAGCCTTGGGCAAGCACATCATAATTGCGATTCCAAAGCTCCATCGTGGTGTCTTCAATCGGCGCGGACGACGCGATACCAGCGTTGACCACCAATATGTCTAGCCCGCCAAATTCGCACGCGCAGGCGTTAAAGGCAGCTTGGACCTGCATTTCGTCAGTCACATCACAGGTGGCAGTGCGGATAACATCCTTGCCGAACTGTTGGACGAAACCGGCCTGCACTTCCGAAAGCGCCGCGCCGTCGCGGTCGGCCAGCATCACACAAGCCCCTTCGCGCAGCAACCGCGCCGCCGTCGCCGCACCGATACCACCGGCACCGCCCGTCACCAGCGCGACCTTACCAACCAGCGGTTTGGGTGCCGGCATCCGTTGCAGCTTGGCCTCTTCGAGCAGCCAATATTCGATGTCGAACGCTTCTTGTTCGTCAAGGCCGATATAATCGCCGATGGCTTCTGCGCCGCGCATCACGTTGATGGCGTTGCCGTAGAATTCGCCAGCCAATCGTGCGGTAGTTTTATCAGCGGCAAAAGTGATGCGGCCCACACCGGGGACCAAAATCACAATCGGATTTGCATCGCGCATCGCGGGCGAATTGTCGCGCTTGCAGCGCTCATAATAGCCCGCATAATGATCGCGGTAATCGCTGATCATTTCAGCCAGATAGGCGACCTCGTCCAGCCGCGCCGGATCGAGCGTTAACGGCTTGATCTTGGTACGGAGGAAATGATCGGGGCAAGATGTGCCCTGTCCTGCCAGCGTTTCCAGCCGCAACGAGCCGACAAACTCCAGCGCTTCATCATTATCAGACCAATGGGCGACTTTTGACCGTGCACCCGTCATCAAGCCGCGCAACGCTGGCGCAAGCTTTGCAACGATGTTCGCACGATCCGGATTGGGCGGAACCACCATGCCGCCGAATGCAGGCTGTTCACCCAACTTGTCGTTCAGATAGGATGCGGCGTCGGCAATCAACTGCACCGTGTGACCGTAACAGGCTTTCGCGCTGTCGGCCCAACAGATGATACCATGTCCTGCGAGCATTACGCCCTGCACATCTGGATTCGCCCGCACATAATCGCGCAGCATCACACCTAGCGTATACCCCGGGCGCTTCCATGGAAGCCAGCCGATCTTGCCACCCCAGATTTCCTTGGTCGCCGCTTCGCCGCCCGAGCTCGCCGCAAGCGCGATAATCGCATCGGGATGGACATGATCGACATGCGCGAACGGCAACAGGCTGTGCAACGGCGTATCAATGCTCGCCGCGCGGGAATTCAGGTTGAAGGTGCAGTGCGGCAAATAGCCGACCATTTTGTCATCATCATCTGGCCCGCTGTAATGCGTTTCTAGCGCTAGAAGCTTGTTCTGATAAAGCGTCGAAAAGCCATCAAGCTTCATCGAACCAATATCGCCGCCCGATCCTTTCACCCAGAGCACTTCAACCGATTCGCCGGTCAGCGGGTCGGTCTCGCTGAGTTTGGCCGAAGTGTTGCCACCCCCGAAATTGGTGACAGTCAGGTCGCTGCCGAGCAGGTTGGAGCGATAAAGCAGCAGTTCGGCGGGAGATTTGCGCGCGGCCTCCGCGTCATTCCAGCGGTTTTCAGGGACGGCAAAGCGGATGGCGGGCTTGGCGGTGATGGGCAATTGTGCGTTCATGGCTTGCCTTTAGCAAATCTCCTCGCTAGCTTCAATCACCAATAATAAGATACAATCATTTTCAATCATGGCGAGGGTGCGTGAGCGAACCGGGAGCAATTATCGTTTTGGACGTCGGCAAGACGCTGAGCAAGCTCAGCCTCTGGTCGACGCATGGCGTGTTGCTCGACAAATTTTCGCGGTCGAACTCTCCTGTGAAAGAAGAAGGTATCGCCGTGCTGGATGTCGAGGGAATCGCAAATTGGGTAAGCGAACAATTGCCCCATTTGGCGGCACAAGCGCAGGTATCGGCGATCATTCCTGTTGCCCATGGTGCGGGAGTTGCCGCGATCAGCGATGGACATCTCGCCTTTGCGCCACTCGATTACGAGCAGGATATTCCAAAAGCCGTACTCGCCGAGTATCGCAAACAGCGTGATGGCTTTGCCGAAACCGGATCACCCGCATTGCCGATGGGCCTCAACATCGGCAGCCAGCTGCATTGGCTCGATGAAAAGCTGCAAGGGACGACGCTCCTCCCTTGGGCACAATATTGGAGCTGGTTTTTGAGCGGAGTTGCTTCAAGCGAAGTCACCAGCCTGGGTTGTCACAGCGATTTATGGAATCCCGCCGCCGGGGATTTTTCTGCGCTCGCCAAAAAGCGGGGTTGGGCCAGCAAATTTGCACCACTGGCCAAGGCGGGCGATGTGATCGGCCAACTGAAGCCGGAATTCGGTCTGGGTGATGGCGTGAACGTTCATACCGGCATCCATGACAGCAATGCGGCGCTTGTCGCCGCACGGGGTTTTGCGGAGATTGAAGGTCAGGAAGCAACGGTGCTGTCCACCGGCACTTGGTTTATTGCCCTCAGAACATTGGGGCGAACCCCCGCTTCACCCTTTGAACTCGCCGCGCTACCCGAAGCGCGCGATTGCCTCGTCAATGTCGACGCTTTCGGTCAGTCCGTTCCAAGTGCGCGTTTCATGGGCGGGCGGGAAATCGAGCTGCTGGGTGCGCGGATCGATCTTGCGGAAGATCAACAAGCTATGTTTGATGCACTGCCCGCCGTTTTGGCCAAACAGGCAATGATCCTGCCCACATTTGCCCCAGGATGTGGCCCTTTTCCAGATTGCGCGGGCGCATGGATCGACAAGCCCACAGATCTGAGTGAACAACGCGCTGCGATTGCGCTTTATGCGGCCCTGGTCACCGACACCGCGCTTGATTTGATCGGAACCAAGAACCGGTTGCTGGTCGAGGGTCGTTTTGCAAGCTGCTCCCTGTTCGTCTGCGCGCTTGCGACATTGCGGCCAGATATACAGGTTTATGCAGCAAGCGAAGAGGCTGATGTCTCGCTTGGCGCGTTGCGCCTGATTGATCCTGAAATCAAACCGACTTCTGCACTTGCGCTCATCCAACCATTGGACAACGACTTGAACACTTATCGCGCAAAATGGCGCAATCAGAGGGGAACGACATGACAACCGAAACTGAAAAACCCGAAAGCTGGCGCGACACGATTTTGGCGGGACTCGCCAATTATATCGATGCGGGAAGCATTGTTGCTGGCTCTGTTGCGCTGGGCTTTTGGGCGAAGGATTATGGCCTTTCAGACAGTTTCGTCGGCCTGATCGGTGCCTTTAGCGCGAATGCCATTTCGGCGGGCATCGGTGCTCTGATTGGCGGTGTGTTGTGTGATAAATTTGGCCGCAAAAAAATCTATCAATATGACATGCTGTTCTACGCCTTTCGGCATGCTGTTCCTGATATTCGCGGCTGCGCCCTGGATGCTGATTGCGGGCTTTGTTCTGGTTGGTCTCGCAGTGGGTGCAGACATCCCGGCGTCATGGTCTCTGATTGCCGAGCAAGCCCCTGATAAAAAGCGCGGTGCCCATAGCGGGGTCGCGCAAATGCTTTGGTATCTGGGGCCGGTAACGGTGCTGGTAGCGGCCTATTTCTTAAAGGATTTCGGCATAACCGGCGCGCGCTGGATTTTCATCCATCTGTTCGTGCTGGCGTTGATGCTTACCTTCCTGCGCTCAAAAATGAGCGAGTCAAAACGTTGGGAAGAAAGCCAGTCGGTCAAGACCGACTCCGCCCCCTTTATCGATTGGAAAGCGCTGTTCAGCGGACGCTATCTCGCCACCATCCTCTATTTGTCGGCGATGTATGGCCTGTGGAATTTGTGGGCGGGCTATAATGGCTTTTTCACGCCCTATCTGATCGAACAACATGGCCTGCCCGATTGGGTCGCGACCCTGGTTCCCGCAGGTTATTTCGCCATTGGCATGTTTTCGATCTTTTTCATCTTCATGAAGCTTTCCGATAAGGTCAATCAGCGGGCATTATTTGGTGTGTCGGCATTGATGCATGTTTTTGGCATGGCGATGATTGCGATCATGGGTTTTGAAAATATCGCAATCGTCATCGCCCATTTTGTCATCATGGGAATAGCGAGCGGCTTTGGCGCGCAAAGCTTTTTCCAATTGTGGAGCGCAGACCAATTTCCCACCGCGATCCGCTCCACAGCACAAGGCGTGACCTTTGCCATCGTCCGTATCAGCCTTGGCATCTGGAGCCTTGCCGTGCCAACATTGGCCTCAACCGACTTCACGCAGCTTTGCTGGATCCTGACCGGTTTCCTCGTTGCATCGGGCGTAATCGGTTATGTCTGGGCCCCGCGCAACGAGGGCAAATCGCTGGAGCAACTGGAGGCAGAGCGGGCGGGCAGCTACGTCGACAGCTTCCGCCCGTTTGGCCAGCAGTTTGCCGATCACCTGTGCAAAAGTCTCCGCACTTTGCGCGCCGGGGACCATATATTTGCCGTCGAAAATGATCGCCGGAACGCCGGTGATATTTTCGCCGATCCAATATTGCTCCTCGGCACGCACGGTTCCCGACAAGGCATCATCGGCCAGCCATAAGGCAGCGGACGCGCGATCCAAGCCCGCAGCTTCGGCGACGTCGAGCAGAACCCGTTCGTCGCTGACATTGAGCCCTTGCTGAAAATAGGCGGTGAATAGCGCCAGTTTTAACCGGGTCTGCTGTTGCCAGCCATGCAGTGCGCCCGCATTGGTCAACAGCTTATGCGCGGCGAATGTATTATAAATCCTGCGCGCACCCAGATCGCCAAAGGGGAAACCAAGCGCCTCTGCCGTCGCTGTGATGTGTCCGCGAACGGCCTTTCCTTCTGCGGCTGATCGCCCATATTTGCGCGCGATATGCGCCCCGGATTCTTCGCCTTCGGGGGGCATGTCGGGGTTCAGCTCGAACGGATGCCAATGAAATTCGGCAGCCACGGGTTCGGGCAAAAGCGACAAGGCGCTTTCGACCTGTTTATAGCCAATGATGCACCACGGGCAGACGACGTCGGAAACGATATCGATGCGGAGCGGCCGTAGTTCCATCTCAACCCGCATCCGCCCAGCGCCGCAACAGCGTGTTGGCAATCGCAAAGGGCGGGGGAGCGCCAAAGCGTTTGTCGGGGGCGTCGGCAAGCGCGGCGCGGGCTTCGTCCTTTGTCACCCAGATCGCGTCTTCCAGTTCGCTATAGTCGATGGTCAATTGATCGCTGTCGGCGTCGGCCACACAGGCAATCATCAATTGCGATCCGCCAAAGGGCCAAGGCTGGCTGGTGAGATAGCGCACTGCGCCGCAGGTAATCCCCGCTTCCTCGAAAATCTCCCGCCGCACAGCTTCCTCAATGCTCTCGCCGGGTTCAAGGAAACCCGCGAGCGCTGAATAGTTGCCCGCCGGCCACGCGCTCTGCCGCCCGAGCAAGGCTCTTCCCTTCATATTCGGCAATCATGATCACGACGGGATCGGTACGCGGGAAATGTTCGGTATTGCACACACTGCATTGCCGCCCCCAACCGGCGCGGAACAATTTGGTCGCGCCGCTACATCGTCCGCAAAATTTATGGGCATTGTGCCAATCGATCAGGCTGCGCGCCGTGCCGTATATCGCTGCGTCTTCGGCAGGGAGCAACGATAGCGCGCGCCAGATGGCTGGAGACCGCGCCGTACCGCCCTGCACTTCCACCAGAGGTACGAAATGCGGTTTGCCGCCAGCAAGACCCAGCAGGATCAGCTCAACCTCCACGCTGACCTCGGCCATCGAATGCCATTTGAGGCCGCCTTCGCTGGCGATTACGGGATCAAGCCCGTCCAGCCCCAACACCCGCGCCCGCCAATCATTGAGCAGGGCGTTGAAAGCCTCCACATCATTGCGGATGCTATCCACCCGATCAAGCGGGGAGCCAGTGAAGCCGGGAGTTCACATCATTTAGCCGCATCCGCCATCACCCATTTGGCGAAATCGTCATGGAATTCGATCGCATTGGGCGGCATATATTGCACCATGCCTGTGGCACGAATATTCCTTTTTTTGTGGATGAAGCCCACGGTTCCGGCTGCGCCGGACCAGCCGAACGATGCCCGCCACAGCGCCCGTGCCGACCCGCCCGCCAGCGCCAAAATGATGGCCATCGATGAAGCTGCCTTTGCTGATGTCAGTGCCGGGCGGTAGCAGGTTTGACGTCGCCACGCCACAGCTGCGCGTGACATGATTCGCACGCCATCAAGCGCGCCGCCGCCGAGCAACATTGCCAGAAAACGGTCATAATCATGCGCCGATCGAAACCAGCCCCGCGCCACCAAAGGGAAAGGCCGGTTTGTCGAGATAGATGCTGTTTGCGGCCCGGCTCGATCGGGATCAACGCGCCACCGATACAGCATAGTTGGTGGCAAAGCGGTTCACCTCGGATTGTGGAACTTGAAAATAACTGCTTTTCATTTTCAGCGGATCAAAGATGCGGCTTTGCAGAAAGCTGCCAAAACCCATGCCGCTCGCGACCTCGATCACCCGCCCCAAGAGATCGAGGCTCATCGAATAGATCCATTTGGTTCCGGGCTCGGCCATCAAGGGCAGTTTGGCGGTACGTTCGGCAAAGGTTTTGAGATCGGGCATCGGTGCCGCGGGCGGTGCTGAAAGCCGCAAGTTGCATCCGGCTGGCAATGGCCGGGGTCAATCCGTTGTCGAGATAGGGCCTGCAGCAATGGACCCTTGATGTAATGGTATAGCCCAGCCCTGCGGTGTGCGTCAGCAGATGGCGCACGGTGATTGGCGTTTTGGCCGGGCACAGAATCAAGCGATTGTATCCGGGGCTGGTGGCATCACCCGCATCGGGCGAATTCAGGGAGGAAATCGGCAATGGGCTGATCAAGCCTCATCTTGCCTTCGCCGATCAGGATCATCGCGGCCATGCCGGTGACCGGCTTTGTCATCGAATAGACAGCGGAAAGGTGAATTCTGATCTACTGGTGTCGCATTGGTCGAGCGCGAGAGTGCCGGCGGCCAGGATATTGCGGACGTTCTTTACCATTGCCGATCGGCGGCGACAATCCCGGCCGCTTTCTTTGCAGCGATAAGCCATCGATCTTTTGCGAACTTCGGATATTGGCGCAGCGCCTTTGCCCAGGCGGCATGGGGAGAAACGCGGCTGCGCTTGCAAGGCCCAACCCGACCAGCGACAGAAAAGCCCCGGCGACTTTGCCATAAAATGCCATTTCGTCTGCGTGGCTTGCATTTTCAACTCTCCCTGTGCGCCAGCGCGGCCTTTGCCGCTTTCATGAATAGGGTGGGCAGGCCCGCGCTGTCGAGTGTCTTTATTGGCCACCATAGGCCGGGTCGGCAATGCGCCTTCGTTTGCCGTTCCAGCATGGACAGAAACGCCAAGGGACAGACTGAAAAATGGGTGAAGACGTGTGCCACGCGTTCGTCGAGTGGCTGCCAATCCGCCGATAAACGGGGCGCTTTGATCGCCATCATGTCGTGCCATCCAACCATCGTCGGGCAAAGCGCGCATCCCCGCCAGCATCCCTTTCGAGGGCCGCTGCACCAGCCAGACATGATCGTCTTTCTCGATCCAATAGGCTGTTCCGGCCCGCTGTGGCTTTACCGTTTTGGCGGGTTTAATCGGCAGAGTTTCGGCGATCCCGGTCTTTTGCGCCGAGCAACGTTTGGACAATGGGCAGCTATGGCAATCGGGGTTGCGCGGTGTGCACAGCGTTGCCCCCAAATCCATCATCGCTTGGGCAAAATCACCGGACCTTCTATCCGGGGTGATCTGGTCGCAAGCCGCACGGATTTCGCGTTTGGCGGCGGGCAGCGGGGTTTGAATGGCGAACAACCGCGCCACCACCCGTTCAACATTGGCGTCGACCACCACTGCGCGCACATCAAAGGCGATCGAGGCAATGGCAGCGGCAGTATAGACTCCAATGCCGGGAAGCGAACGCAGGCCTGCTTCGGTCTCGGGAAAGCGTCCGCCATGATCGCTGAGCACTGTTCGCGCGCAGGCCAGCAAATTGCGCGCCCGGGCATAATAGCCAAGCCCTGCCCAAGCCGCCATCAGCTCTGCGTCTTCTGCCGATGCTAGCGACTTCACGTCGGGCCAGCGTTTTGTGAATCGGTCAAAATAAGGGCCGACTGCGGCAACAGTGGTCTGCTGTAGCATGATTTCAGACAGCCATACCCGGTATGGATCAGGCCTTGGCGCTCCGGGCGGAGCGCGCCACGGCAGCGCGCGGGAATGCGCGTCATACCAGCGCAGTAAATCGGGGGCGATATCCCCAGAAAACTGCGCTTCGGATTCGACGTATGCCACCGGAAATGCGATAGCTGCGCCATGGCGGAAGGCAAGCGGACATCGGACAAAAAGGGTGCGAAACCGGCATCGCCGCGCTCGTTTCAGCGTCCGCGCGGCGGAGAGGCGCGCGCGGTTTCTGATCTCATGCCCGAAATAGGTCGCGCCGCATTTCGACGCTTTGGCTTTGTCCAAAGCTCGGTGGTCAGCCGCTGGGACGAAATCGTCGGGCAGCGCTATGCCAAAGTCTCCAGCCCCGAATCGATCCGTTTTCCGGCGGGCAAGAAAGCTGAAGGCACTTTGGAGCTGGTCGTGGAAAGCGGCCATGCGCCGATGATGCAACATGTGTTGCCTGAAATTATCGAACGGGTGAACCGATTCTTTGGCTATGCTGCCGTTGCCAAAGTGCGGATGCGACAGGGCGTGGTGGCCAAAGTAAGCGCCGCCCGTTGCGCGCGCGGCACCGATGCTCAAACCCATCCCGTTTGAACTGGGCGAATCTTTGCGCGAAATTGCCGATCCCGAATTGAACGCAGTGCTTGAAAGCCTTGCAAAAAGCCTTGCCAATCCGGGAAAGTGAGGCGAGATGCATCGAGAAATTTCGGAATCGGGTCGCATGTTCAAAAGGTCAATTTTCAAATTCGCTGTTGGCGCAGCCTTCGCACTAGCAGCGCCGGTCATTCTGGCGGCAGCCCCTTCGAACTGGTTACAGACATTCACACTGTCGGCAGAGGGTGGACATATTATTGGCAATCCAGCGGCTTCCACCAAAGTCGTCGAATATGCGAGCTACACCTGTAGCCATTGCGCGCATTTCGAGGTGAATGATGCACCCCTGCTGAAGAGCAACTATGTGACAAAGGGTAAAACCAGTTTTGAAATCCGCAATCTCGTCCGCGATCCGGTCGATTTGACCGTGGCCTTGCTTGCGCGCTGTGGCGGCAAGGGGCGTTTTTTTGGCAATCACCGGCACTTCATGGCCACACAGTCGCAATGGATGGCAAAGGCACAATCGATCAGCTCCGCGACTCAAGCGTTGTTGGATAAAGAAAATTACGCTGGCTTTATGGTAGAGGCTTACCGCGAAATGGGGCTGAGCACTTTTGCCAAACAGCGCGGGATTACTGATCCGCAAGCGCTCGCCTGCCTGAAAGACCCGATAGCGCTGCAAAAAGTGTTGGCGATGACAGACAAAGCCGTCGGTCCTTTGAAAATTGAAGGCACACCGGCTTTTCTGGTGAATGGCAAGGTGGTTCATGCCCATGAACTTGCCGAGCTTCGCGCCCATCTTCCGAAATGAGTTTTACCTGTGAAAAGGAATTTTAAAATGCGTAAATCTTTTCTCTTAGCAGCGAGCATGTTGGCTCTCACGCTAACCGGTTGCAGTGGCAGCGGTAGTGAGGGCGAAACACCCAAGGGCGAAGCGGTGAAAGCTGTCGCCGCACCTGCTGGCAAAGCATGGGTTGATACCGTCAGCAAGACCACCGACAATGGCTATTTGATCGGCAATCCCGATGCCCCGATCAAGCTCGTTGAATATGCCTCGGTCACCTGCGGACATTGTAAGGCATTCGAGGAAGAAGGTTTTCCCGAACTGCTCGAAAAATATGTGGGTACGGGAAAAGTCAGCTTTGAAATCCGCAACTTCTTGCTCAACCCCTATGACGTGCCCATTTCAATCCTGACGCGCTGTGCGGGGCCGGAAGCCTATCTGGCGCTGACGCAACAATTCTTCCAAAATCAGGGACCTTTCCTCGAAGCTGCACAAAAGGTTGATCCCGCAAAGATGCAGGCGGCGATGCAATTGCCCGAAAATCAGCGCTTCGTTGCGCTTGGACAAGAATTGGGCGTGATCGATTTCTTCAAATCGCGCGGCATTGCCGAAGAGCAGGCCAAAATGTGTCTGGCGAAACCCGAAAATGCCTCTGAACTTGTCGCAATCACCGACAAGGCCACCAACGAGTTCAAGGTTACGGGAACGCCTAGCTTCCTGTTAAACGGGATTAAATTTGATCTCGAAGCAGGCAAGTCAGGCTGGAGCCAGGTTGAACGCCGCTTGCAGGAAGCGGGGGCGCGCTAAAAATAGATGCGGTTTAAGCGGCTCAAACTCACTGGATTCAAAAGCTTCGTCGAACCGACGGAGTTGGTGATTGAGCGCGGGCTGACCGGAATCGTCGGCCCCAATGGTTGCGGCAAATCCAACTTGCTGGAGGCTATTCGCTGGGTGATGGGCGAAGGCAGCGCAAAAAGCTTGCGCGGCGCGGGCATGGACGACGTGATCTTTGCCGGTACCGCGCAACGCCCCTCGCGCGATTTTGCCGAAGTGAGTTTGCTCGCCGAACATGACCTCCACGAAAATATCCCCGGCGTAATTGCCAACGACGACGACGAAGAGCTTGAAGTCGTTCGCCGGATCGAGCGCGGCGCAGGCAGCGCCTACCGCGCCAATGGCCGCGATGTGCGGGCGAAAGATATATCGCTGATTTTCGCCGACGCCGCCACCGGTGCCCATTCGCCCGCATTGGTCAGCCAAGGTCGGATCGGTTCGATCATCTCTGCCAAGCCGCAAGAGCGCCGGATGATGCTGGAAGAGGCCGCAGGGATTTCGGGCCTGCATGTCCGCCGCAAGGATGCCGAACAGAAATTGCGCGCGGCGGAAACCAATCTGAACCGGTTGGCTACGATATTGGCCGATATGGAAGCGCGCGGTGGCTGCGCTCAAAAAACAGGCGCGACAGGCGGAGCGTTATCGCAAATTGACCGGCGAAATTCTGGTCGCCGAGGCACGGCTTATCTTTGTCCGCTGGAAAGAAGCGGCGGCGGCGGCACTATTGGCGAGAGCCGAAGCCGATACAGCAGGAGCGGCGGTAAATTCCGCCTCTACTTTGCAGCGCGAATTAGCCGACAAACAGCAAGCAGCGGTGCGTGAATTGGCCGAGGCGCGTTCGGTGGCTATGGCGGCGCGCGATGCGGCGAATGATCTGTCGAACCGGCTGGTCCAGTCACAAAGCGAGCGCAACCAGATCATCCAGCGGCAGGCCGACCTTTCCGCCCAAGCCGTGCGGATCGCCGATGATAATGCGCGCGAAGGCAAATTGACCCACGATGCCGCCGATGCACTGGCGCGGCTGCAGGAAGAAAGTGCGAAGCTTGCAGTCGAGATCAAGGCCCACGAGGAAGAGCGGCCCGGATTGGCTCGCGCGGTTGATAGCGGCGAACGGCAGGCCCGTGAAAGCGAAGTTTCGCTCGCAAAAGCCATGGCCGAACAGGCCCGCGCCGAGGCTGAAGTGCGCGTGGCAGAAGCCGCCTTGGGAAATGCACGCGCAAGGCTGGAGCGCGCAGATCGCGATAGTGCGCGTCTGGCTGACGAGTTGGCCGCTCTGGGCGATGAGGCGGAGCTGGAGGCGGCCCGCAGGGAAGCGTCGGCTAAGGTCGATGATCTGCAAATCCGCCTGACTGGCGCAGCATCACAGATTGAAGAGATGGAAGCGGGTCGCAGCGCCAAGCAGGCCGAACGCGACACAACACAAAGTGAACTTTCCGGTGCGCGCGCAGAATTGGCGGCACTGGTTTCGGAACGTGCAGCCCTTGAACGCGCGTTGGCAAAGTCTGATGGGGCCAAGGCCATCGACCGGATCAAGGTGCAGCCCGGCTATGAACGCGCAATTGCCGCAGCTTTGGGCGAGGATGTGAATGCTGCGGTCGGCGGCGATAGCGGGCGGCGTTGGGGCGGGGCGTCCGAACTGTCTGGCGGCACGGATCGTCTTTCGGCCTTTGTCGAGGCTCCCGCAGAATTGGCCGCACGTTTGGCGTTCACGTTTGTGCTGGACAGCGACGATGGCCGTCCGCTCAACCCGGGCGAACGTCTTGTCACCCGCGAAGGGAAGCTTCGCCGCTGGGACGGCTTTATCGCAGAAGACGATGGTGCTGCGACGGCGGAGCAGCTGGTTCGAGCCAACAGGCTGGCAGCGCTTGATGGACTTTTGCCCGTAGCCGAAATGGCAGTGGTTTCATGCGATGCAAACTTGGCGACGCTCAATGATGCAATAGCCGCCGCGCAGTCAGCGCTCCGCGAGGCACAAGGGGTGGCGCAAACCGAAGAAGCCGAACTCCGCCAAGCGCTGCGCGATGCTGACCGGGCGGAGGATGCGCTTACCCGCCGTCGCAATGCGAGCGAAGCGCTGGCCGACCGGATGACGGCGGCAGACGCCGAAAATAAAGCTGCCAAAGCTGATTTGACCGAGGCGGAGAAGTCTCGCGCTTCACTCCCGGACGGCGCGGCGCATGATGGATTGGTCGAAAAACTTGGGAGCGAAGCCGAAGCTGCGCGGCAATATCATTTGCGCGCGCAGGCCGATCTGGCCTCGCTCGACCAGTTTTTGGCGCAACAGCGCGAGCGGCGCGCCGTGGCGCAGGCGGAAATTCGCGGCTGGCAGGAACGATCTGGCGAAGCTGAACGCCGCATTGCCGAAATGAACAAACGCCGTGTCGAAATTGCGAGCGAACTGGAAGCGATGGCCGGTCGGCCCGACGTCTTGGCGCAAGACATCGAGCGGCTTGAAAATGACAAGGCGTTGCTGTCCGACAAGCTGGCGCAACTGCAGGTCGCCGAGCAATCGCACGAAGCGGCGCTCAAGGAGCTGGAAGCCGAACTGGCGAAAGCCGCCGAGGCTGTGTCGTCCGCGCGCGAACAACGCGCGGGCGCCGAAGCGCGCGCCGAAAATCAGGATGCACGCAGACGGGAAATGGCGGCGATTTCAGGCGAACGCTTTGAATGCCCGCCGCCGCTGCTTCCCGAACGCCACGAATTTTCCGAAGAAGACTTGTCCGAAGCGTCGTCCGAATCCGCGCGGCTCGAACGGCTGCAAATGGACCGTGAACGGATCGGCCCCGTCAATCTGATCGCCGCCGACGAACTCGCTGAACTGGAAGAACAGGTTGAAAAAGGGCAGGCAGAGAGCGAGGAGTTAGCGCTTGCCATTAACCGCCTGCGCGGTTCGATCGGCAGCCTGAACCGCGAAGGCCGTACGCGTTTGCTTGCTGCGTTTGAAACGGTCGATCAGCATTTTCAGCGACTGTTCGCAACGCTATTCAACGGCGGGCAAGCGCATCTGGCGCTGATCGATAGCGATGATCCGCTGGAGGCCGGCCTCGAAATCTTTGCACAACCGCCGGGCAAAAAATTGCAATCGCTGACATTGCTTTCGGGCGGGCGAGCAGGCGATTACGGCGGTCGCGCTAATCTTTGGCCTGTTCCTGACGAACCCCGCGCCGATCTGTGTGCTCGACGAAGTCGATGCGCCGCTCGATGATGCCAATATCGAACGTTTCTGCGACCTGCTCGACACGATGACGCGTGAGACCGATACGCGTTATTTGATCGTTACCCACAACGCCGTCACCATGAGCCGGATGCACCGGCTGTTCGGCGTGACCATGGTCGAACAGGGCGTTTCGCGGTTGGTTTCCGTTGATTTGGGCGGGGCCGAAGAATTGCTCGCGGCAGAATAACTACGTTAGCGTCAGCGCCGCCGCATTGTTGATCACATGCGCCAAGATCGTGACACGAAGCGACCCGGTCATGTGATAAAGCACGCCAAACACCACGCCCATCATCGCCAGCACCGGCATCGCATAATAGTCCATATGCACCGCACCGAAAAGCACCGCTGAAATGGCGATGGCCGCCCAGATAGGCAGTTTGTTCGAAAGCGATTTTTGCAGCAGGCCGCGGAACAGAAATTCTTCCACAATCGGTGCCAGAATCGCACCCGCAACAAACAGCAATGCTGTGTTGAAGGCCGTTTTCGGCAAAGCGGCGAACAGCAATCGCAATTGCTCCTGCAATTTTATGTCCGGCACGACATAGGTTTCATAGACATAGTTGAATGCCAGTCCGGCCCCGATCAGTACAACTGCATAAATCAGCGTCTTGGCCAAACTATGATTGCTCCAGCGATCAAGACCAATGGCAGCCTGTCGTTCGGGCTTTTTGATATAGAGCCACAACAAGCCCAATGTGATCAGGTTGGAAATCACCAATGCCCAGATCGTGGGGAGTGCAATTTTTTCGAGATTGCCCATTTCGGCGGCCGCAACGTCAATGCCCTGGCTGAAATCAATCACTGAAAAAATGGCCGCGACCGAAACCAATATTTGCAGGACAAAGAAAATGATGATCCAGCCAATGCTTTTCCAGACTGACGGGAAAGAGTTAACTGCGGTTTCTGTTTCGGCTTCGTTGGCTTGAAATTCTGTCACCATGCCCTCCGGTTTTATCATTCGATTGTCTTTTGAAAGAAAAGCGGGCGCTATACCAGCCCCATCCGCATCAAATCACCCAACAGCTTAGGCGGCATTTCATCCGGGCCATCGCCTTTGCCATTGCCAAGATCGGGGGGCGCATCCTTTGCTTCCAGATAACGCCAGCCCTGATGCGCGCGCTTCGGAATTTGCCGCACCGCAATCAACTTTGGTTCCAGCCGGATCCAATGCCGCCCCTGCCCATTTTCCATGAAACCCAAAATCGGGCTGCGACCGACAAGCGCGTTGCCGTGAATCCAGAAAAGCGAAGCGCCTTCCATTTCCGCCAACCGTTTGGGCAAATAGCGCGTCGTCAACCGCGCCTCTCCCTGCCCGGCATGGCTTTCCAACCACGCCCGCAACGTCGCCGGGCTTTCGCTTCGAAAGGCGATTTTCGTCAGATGGAGCGGCATCAGCCCACCAGACCGGAAGCCACCGCCAGCCCGAGGAAGATCAGAAAGCCCATTGAATCGGTGATCATCGTCACGAATATCGAACTGGAAACGGCAGGATCCTGATCGAGACGATCCAGAACAACCGGAATAGCCACGCCCGAAAATCCGGCGATCAAAATGTTGAACAATATGGCCGCAGCAATCACAGCGCCCAGTGTAGGATTGGCAAAAACCGCCCAAGCCCCTAGCCCGGCGATCACCGCTACCGTCGCTCCGATCAGCAAAGCCACGCGCACTTCACGCCCGATGGCCCTTTTTGTATTGGATTGGGTCAGTTGGTTGGTGGCGAGCGCGCGCACGGTGACGGCCAAGGTTTGCGTGCCCGCATTGCCGCCGATCGAAGCCACAATCGGCATCAATATGGCCAGTGCCACCATCGTTTCGATCGCGGCGCCAAATTGGGCGATGATGAAGCTTGCCACCATCGCCGTTCCCAGATTGGCGACGAGCCAGCGGACGCGCGATTTATAACTGTCGGATATCGGCTCGTTAATATCGCCATCGCCTGCACCCGAAAGCCGTAATATATCTTCGCCGGCCTCTTCCTGAATGATGTGGACCACGTCATCGGCGGTAATCACCCCCACCAGCCGACCTGCGTCGTCCACCACGGCTGCGGAAATCAAAGCATATTTCTGGAAACGCAGCGCCACTTCTTCCTGATCCATATCGACCGGGATCAACGTCTGGTTGCGCTTCATGACGTCGGAAAGCGATATGCCGCGCGGGGTCCGCAATATCCAGCTGAGCTGGCAAGTGCCAATCGGGCGGTGCTGTGGATCGACGACAAAAATTTCCCAGAACTCGGTAGTTAGATCAGGATTATCGCGAAGATAATCAATGAGCTGGCCGACGGTGATGTGCTCCGGTACCGCCACCAGCTCGCGCTGCATGATCCGGCCGGCGGATTCTTCCGGGTAGGACAGCGCGTCTTCGATGGCCGCGCGATCTTCGGGGTCCAACTCAGCGAGCACCGCCTGTTGCTCGTCTGCTTCGAGGTCTTCGATGACGGCAACCGCGTCATCGGTTTCCATCTGTCCGGCGAGATCGGCGACCTGTGCAGCAGGCAGCGCATCGATCAGGTCTTCACGGACATAATCATTCAGTTCGGATAGACACATCGGCATTGATCAGATCGCCAAGCGATTTAGCCAAGGCCGCCCGATCTTCACGCGGGGTAAGCTCAAACAAATCGGCAATATCGGCGGCGTGAAGTGGCTGTGCGAGACGATAAGCCTCGGCATCATGGCCATCGTCTACGGCACCAAGCACCGAGCGGACAAACTCGGGGGCGAGACGATCATCTTCGTCGAGTGTTTCGATTTCCGGAGGCAGGATGTCAGTTTCGCTGCTCATCGCTTTTCCCCTAAATCATGCCTGCCTAGCCGCCGTCTAGGCCGCTTCCCGCAAATTGCAATTTACTTTTGTCCCCGTATCCCTAAGGCAGCGGTTCATTTTTTAAACAAGCAGGAATATTCCATGGCCGAAACGCTCACCCTCCACCTTTCCACCGGCGACGTCGTCATCAAGCTGCGCCCCGATCTGGCTCCTGGGCATGTTGCGCGGATCACTGAACTTGCCAGCGAAGGATTTTATGACGGGGTGAAGTTCCACCGCGTGATCGACGGATTCATGGCGCAGGGTGGCTGCCCGCATGGCACTGGCACCGGTGGATCATCGAAGCCCGATCTGGCACAAGAGTTTAATGACGAGAATCATGCCCGCGGCGTTTGTTCGATGGCGCGTGCACAAAGCCCGAACAGCGCGAACAGCCAGTTCTTCATCTGTCTTGGACGACGCAAGCTTCCTTGATCGCCAATATACCGTGTGGGGTGTGGTCGAAAGCGGGATGGATGCTGTCGATGCCCTTCCCAAAGGCGAGCCGCCGCGCGAACCCGGCGTGATCAAGTCTGTTACATTGGGCTAAGCCCGGTTCGCGATACTCTGCCGATATTCCTCCACCAGCTGCGCCAACACGGACAATGCCAATGTCTTTGGATCGCGGGTGGAGGGGATCAGGCCGATAGGGCCCCTTATTTGCGCCCTCAGTTTGCCATCCATCCCGGCGGCTTCCAGTGCAGCCAGCCGGGATGCGTGGGTTTGGGGGCTACCCATTGCGCCGATGAAGAAGCTGTCCTGCTCCAAAGCCTGCTGCATCAATTGCAATTCCCAATCATGATCGTGGAACAGAAAGATGATCGCGGTCCATCGGTCTGATTTCAGCTCGGGAGTGCGGCCCGGTGTTTTTAACCAATAGCCTTTGATTGCAGGATGGCCCGCGCGTTCGAGCAGCGCGGCGTCGGGCGTGAATATCTCGACGGTCGCACCGTGGGTGATCGCAAGAGTCGCCAGCGCCGACACTTCTTCGCCGTGCCCAATCACCAATAGCCGCAAATTGGGATCGTGGCGGACCAAGAAATCAGCACCAGCCCAGCCAGTTTCTTCCCCCGCCTTTGCCTCGCGCACGGCGAATGTTCCATCCAGCGCCATTTGCAGCAAAATCGGTACCCGCTTTTCCAGATAAACACAGGCGGCCGCAATCTGGGCTGGATCGAGATCGGGGAGCATCAGCAATTCAATGGCCCCGCCACAAGGCAGCTTGATGTCGATAAACGGTGAGCCGGAACCAAAACGAAGCTGTTCGGCCTTGCCGCTTTCCAGCACGCGCAAGGCTTCGCCCACCACCGCCGCTTCGGTGCAGCCACCCGACAAGGAGCCTGCCCAGCTGCCGTCGTCACACACAGCCATATGTGTACCTTGGGAGCGCGACGAGCTACCGATTACAGCAGTGATCGTGACGAGCAAAACACGCTTTTCCTCTGCAATCCGGCTTTGCAGGAAATGGATGATTTCAGCGAAGTTGCTCAAGGATACCGTTTTTCGTTCATTGTCATTTCCGCATAGCTTGCATTTGTCCGCGTGCAAGACTGCGCCATAGCCATTCAAGCGGACCATAATGGAAACGCTCCAACCAAGGCTTAGACCAAAGCAGCATGATCGCCCAAGCACCGATGACGAAGAGCCAGAGCAGCGGGCGACCGACATGGCCGAACAAGCCTAAGCCATAGCCATAGAATATGCTTGTCATCACGATGGTGGTGCCCAGATAATTGGTGAACGCTGCTCGCCCCGTAGCGGCGACGCGTTGAAGCAAGCCACTGCCGGACACGCGACGAACGAACAGGATCAATATCGCTGCATAGGCGATCACCAGCATCAATCGCGGAATCATTCCCCACGCCAGAAATGTCGCTAGCATGGCGACGAGATCAAAATTTTGTACCCAGCATAGCGCGCCCAATATCGTGCTCAGTAAAATTCCGGCGGGCAAAAGTCGCAGGGACCAACGTCGATAGTCTTTGCTTTCCCATTGCCCCGTCAAAAATCCGTTTTTCTGCATGGCCATTCCCAGCATCATCAAGGGCAATGTTTCTGGCATTGATTGAATCGCCAGCGACAGCGGCTCCATCGGCTCGGCGAGTTTATGGGCTATGATGCCGCCCCAATTTCCGCGATAGACCGACAATTGGTTGGCGATGTCCGCCTGCGAAATAAAATCATTTAAGGTCGACCGATATTCTCGCAACAAATCGGCGGCAGCTCCCGGCTGGTTCGCCATATATTGCAGATATTGCAGCCCGCCCATCATGCCTGCCCACATCAGAAAGCCAAGCGCCATCACAGCGAGCGCCCATTTGATCAACCGCTCCGGTTCCCAATCGTGGAGCAGAAATGCGATGCAACCTATGGCGGCATAGGTGAACAGGATGTCGCCAAACCAGAACAGGAAATAGTGGGCGAGGCCGAACAGCGCGAGCCAGAACATGCGGGCATAATGCACCTTGGCCGCATCCTTTCCCTTGGCTTCGGTACGCTCGATAATCAGCATCATACTGGCACCAAACAGCAGTGAAAAAAGTCCGCGCATCTTGCCTTCGACAAAGACGAAGGAGAACAGCCAGCTGATCCGGTCTCCCAGTGAATCGCTAAAGAGACCGGGCGAGATATAGGCCCATTCGGGCATGGCAAAGCCGACAATGTTCATCGCTAATATGCCCATCACCGCAAATCCGCGCAGCGCATCGAGGGTGATGTGGCGTGGTTGTGCAGTATTTTCAGTCACTTTTGCTCTCCTGTATTATTTCCACAGTACAGTGCAATTTTACGGTTGCAAGCGCCGCATCAATCTCTTATTAACACGAATGTAGGTAAAGGATTCTCCCATGATCAACACCACCATCCCATTCCATCATCCCGACCGCGCTGACAGTGAATTCCGTCCATTGAAGGCATGGCGTCATTTCCGCAATCTGATCGCCGATAAAGAAGATACCGAGCAGGTGTTTCATATCATCGCGGCATTGCGCGGCAGAAAATTCCGCAAAATTGCCAAAAAATTCTGGTTTTCGGAAAAAGGCCAAGCGGATCTTGGGAACCGAGCAGCGGCTGATCGATATCCTCGACGATCATGATGCGCTGAAAAAGCTGCCCGCCGGAACTGTTGGACGTGCCTATGTCGAGTTCATGGAGCGCGAAGGGCTATCGGCGGCGGGCCTTGAAGCCGAATATGCGAAATTTGAAGGCAATGGCAAACGCTTCCACGACGGCATAGATCGCTATGGAGACCGGCTGCGCGACACGCACGATCTGCTGCATATCCTCACCGGCTATGGCCGCGATGCACTGGGTGAACAATGCGTGCTGGCCTTCACTTACGCGCAGAACCGCAATCTGGGGGTGGGCTTCATCGCCTATGCCGGAGCCATTGAATTGAAACGCCACGCCGCCCCCAAAGCTTCGGTGATGACGGCGGTGCGCGAGGGCCACCGGATGGGCAATGCCGCGAAGAATATCGTACAGGAAGATATCATCGCGCTGTTAAAAGAACCGTTGGCCGATGCGCGGACACGCCTGGGGATGTTCGAGCCCGTCACCTATCGCAAGGCCCATGAAGAAATGCGTGCGGGCGGCGTCGATCCCTATAATCTGGTCGAGGTTTTTGCCTGAGATTAGAGCATGATGACGTTAGTTTGAACCGCCTTCATCATGCTCTAACGCCGATCTTTGCGGATCATCAGTTTCAGGCCAGACCATACGGCATCGACCGCGCAGACCTTTACATCGACCAGATCGGTCGACGGCAAGATCACCGCACGGATCGTGTCTTCGGTGATGTCGGTTGGCACTTTGGAGGCCTTTTTCGGCCAGCTCACCCAGATGAAGCCTGCGGGGTTGAGCAACGGACGCAGCATCGACAGTTTTGCCTCCATATCGGCGCGCTCCGTGACAAAAATATGCGCGGCATCCAGCCCGCCTTCGGGTTGGTCAAGGCGCTGCAAATCGGACATGGCAATCTCGGCCCAAACGCTATCTGGCATCGCATCAAACCAGATGGACATTCCGGATTTGAGCGACAGCTTCTTGGCAAGCGGCGTTCCAGAATAGCCACTGGTCATGACTGGTAGGCAATGCCGAGCTTTTCGGCTTGTGCATGCAAACGCTTGTCGCGGGTCCAAAGTCGTCCATTGGTCGTCGTGACCGCGCTGACCAATAAATGGCTATCAACATAGCCAATGCCGGTTCCGAACAACGCGCGCTTGTCAATCAAATGCAAAACGTCTTCGTGCCGGGCAATTCGAACTGAAGGCAACGCTGATAGTTCCTCAAAAACCAATTGCCGATTGGTAAATGAGCCAAGCATGACTTCGGCGATTGTGTATGGATGGATGAAAGCCAGTCTGCGCGTAGCAAGGCGAGCCAACCCTAAATCCGCGACCCGGAGATGGTCGATCCATATATTGGCATCGACAATGATCAAAGTGGTGGCTCATCGCCCTCATTGGGTGCCCAGGCATTGGGGTCGGAGCCACCAAGTGCTATGATTCGCCGAGCGGCAAGACTTTGGCGCATCTCGATCAGAGCCTGACGCACAATCGCGCTGGTTTCCTTAATGCCAACGCCTTGGCGCAATTCTTCGATCAACGCGTCGTCAATTGTAACCGTGGTTCTCATGGCATCAAATATTGCATCAAATGATGCAAAAGTCAATGTGGCATGGATTATCGGTTCCGCCAAAGCTTTTGGATGAATATCAGCGCAAGGCCCAGCATTGCAGCGGTCGAAACGAGCACACCCAAAAGCGACAGCACAATGATTTGGCCCAATGGATATGCGATTTGGTCTGGATGATAACGGCCGTCAATCATGATTTTGCCCATTTCATCGTAAAGAAAAAAGCCGTTGCCAAGCATTGAAAGCAGTACCGCAAATGCCGCAATCCATTTCAATATGGGCTCGGAATTGCGGATATGTGCCGGGGCGGATGGCAAAGCATTTGATCGTGTAAACAGCGAGCGGATCACCAAATAAAGCGTCAAAAGCAACAGAACGCCTTGCAAAATTGGTGTGACTTCTACTGCCCAATGCTGTTCCGCAATGATGGAGTGGCCAAACCCGAATTTCGTCGGGCCGCTCAGCTTTCCATCCAATCCTTGAAAAAGCTTTCGTGTGCGGCGCGCAAATCGGTGATTGCTACCTCAGGATAGACTGCCTCCTCGCCGCGACACAGCGCGATGCTTTCGCCCGCGGTCCAGCCAATGAAGCAGGCGCGGACGCCCGCTTCGGCGGCGAGCTTTTCGATGGCGTCGCTGTCGAATTTTTCGGTGACGATATAGCGCCCCTGATTCTTCGGCAAATAGCGACCAAGTGTGGCGATATTTCTCGCGGTCCACGGCATTTTCAAAGGCGGAAATTTCCAGCCGGGCGCCGACATTGCCCGCGAGCGCCATTTCCGCAATGGCCACCAAAATACCGCCATCGGACACGTCATGCACCGCTGTAACGCGGCCCATTTCGACAAGCTTTCGGACAAATTCGCCATGCTTGCGCTCTGCGGCCAGATCAACCTTGGGCACGGGGCCATCTTGGCGTCCGTGACAAACGTTGAGCCAGGTCGATTGCCCCATTTCCGGAATAGCGCGCGAATCCGAGCCGATCAGGATGATTTTATGGGCATCATCCTTGAAAGCGATTGTCGCCATTTTGCCCACATCATCGAGCAAGCCGACACCGCCAATGGCCGGAGTCGGCAAAATCGCGCTGCCGCCGCCGGTGGCTTTGCTTTCATTGTAAAGCGACACATTGCCCGAAACGATCGGGTAATCGAGCGCGCGGCAGGCATCGCCCATACCTTCCAAGCGCGCCTACCAAGCTGCGCCATGATTTCGGGGCGCTGCGGATTGGCGAAGTTAAGGCAATTGGTGATCGCGAGCGGCCTCGCTCCGACCGCGCACAAATTGCGGTAGGTCTCCGCCACCGCCTGTTTGCCGCCTTCATAAGGATCGGCATAGACATAGCGCGGGGTGCAATCGGTGGTGATCGCCAGCGCCTTTTTGTGTGCCGTGCACGCGCACCACCGCCGCATCGCCGCCCGATTTCTGCGCGGTGTCGGCCCCGACCTGAGCGTCATATTGCTGCCAGATCCACGCGCGCGAGGCGAGATCGGGCGTGGCCATCAGTTTGAGCAAATCCGCGCCTATATCGCTTTCTTCGGGCGGAACTTTGCCCAGCGGCTGCACCTTGGCCCAGGCTTTATACTCCTCGCGGCTGAGATAGGGCCGTTCATATTGCGGCGCATCGTCGGCGAGTGGACCCAGCGGAATATCGCAGACCACTTCGCCATTCCATTCGAGCACCATATGGCCGCCGTCTTCGAGAGCGCTCGGTCACTTCGCCGATTATCGCGAAATCCAGTTCCCATTTCTCGAAAATCGCCTGCGCCATCGGCTCCTTGCCGGGCTTCAGCACCATCAACATGCGTTCCTGCGATTTCGGAAAGCATCATTTCATAAGGCGTCATGCCGGTTTCACGTTGCGGCACCGCATTCATGTTGAGTCGGATGCCACAGCCGCCCTTCGACGCCATTTCAACACTGGAACTGGTCAGCCCCGCAGCGCCCATATCCTGGATCGCGACAATCGCGTCGGTTGCCATCAGTTCAAGACAGGCCTCGATCAGCAGCTTTTCGGTAAAAGGATCGCCGACTTGTACGGTCGGGCGTTTGGCTTCGGCATCTTCGGCGAAATCGGCGCTGGCCATGGTAGCGCCATGGATGCCGTCGCGCCCGGTTTTGGAACCGACATAGACGATGGGATTGCCGATGCCGGTTGCGGCGGAATAGAAAATCTTGTCCTGATCGGCGACACCCACGGTCATCGCATTGACGAGGATATTGCCATCATAACTGCATGAAAATTGGTCTCGCCACCCACGGTGGGCACACCGACGCAATTGCCATAGCCACCAATGCCCGCAACCACGCCCTGCACCAAATGCTTCATCTTGGGGTGATCGGGATTCCCGAAACGCAACGCGTTCATATTCGCCACTGGCCGCGCGCCCATGGTAAAGACATCGCGCAATATGCCACCGACGCCCGTTGCCGCGCCCTGATAGGGTTCGATATAGCTCGGGTGATTATGCGATTCCATTTTGAAAATCGCTGCCTGGGCTTTCCGTCAGGCCGCAATATCGATCACGCCGGCATTTTCGCCGGGACCGCAGATCACCCAAGGCGCTTCGGTGGGCAGTTTTTTCAGGTGAAAGCGCGAGCATTTGTATGAGCAATGCTCCGACCACATCACCGAAAAAATGCCGAGTTCGACAAGATTCGGCTCACGCCCAAGCGCGATCAAAAGCCGCGCATATTCTTCTTCATTAAGGCCATGTTCGGAGACGATTTGCGGGGTGATTGCGGCAAGGGGATTCTGGCATGCGCCGCGCCTTAGCGATATGGCCCCGCTTAGGCTAGAGTTATTGCGGGCACTTCGCTCCGCGCTACCCACCAGGCTGCTAGC
Source organism: uncultured Alphaproteobacteria bacterium (assembly GCA_963732535.1). Classification (GTDB taxonomy): domain Bacteria; phylum Pseudomonadota; class Alphaproteobacteria; order Sphingomonadales; family Sphingomonadaceae; genus Sphingorhabdus_B. The sequence continues at coordinate 63,178 of CAVSZW010000012.1, forward strand.
GTCATCAGGCCAAAGGCAGTAAAAGCCATCAGGCTGGAAACCAGCGTGATTTCCGGCTCAACCGGGCCGAACCATTGTACAAGCTGCAAAGGCAGCATGATCCGCGCCAAGAGCCAATAGTGGAGTGCGCGCCGGATGTTTGCGCACGCGCATAAAGCCACAAAGCTCCGAAAGTCAGCGCCAGTTCCAGCGGCATTTCGATCGCCGGATGGTTCCACAGCCCAAGGCCCAGCTTGGGCGGCTGGCCCGCCACCGTCATATCGGGCACATGCACCAGCACGTCGAGAAACCAGTGCGAAAGCACCACGATCCGCAATCAGCCAGGCCGTTCCGCTGCGAGGCAACGACCGTGGTGCCATTGCCCGCGACGCACATCAAGCGATGCCGAATACCACTGCCCAAGATCGGGCCGCCCAACAGGCTGTGGGTATAGGGCATATGATAGAGATCAACGTGGAACAGTTGCCGACATGCCCGGGCGTGATCCGCGCCTTTTCCACGCCTGCAATCAACAGCCCGAAAAATGCCCAGTCCACCAATTGAGCGGCGACAAACAGCACCGGCAGGCTGGGCGCGTCTTTACGCGTTGCCGCCAGCAGCGCGGGCGCGAAATGGCCGATAAACATAGGTGGATCTCCCCTAGTCGTATAAGTTTATCGCCATTGCACCGTAAACCGCAAAGAAAAAGGGGCCAGCCTTGCGGCCAGCCCCATTTTAAAAACGAGAATGAAGTGCTTAGCTGCCTTTGCAGGTCTGCGCGCCCTTGTCGGCGAGCTTCACATTGATTTGCTTACCACTGCCCGAAAGCGAGGTCTTGCCATCTTCGGATTTCATCGGGCCAGCCGGGGCTGCTTCAACTGCAGGAGCAGGGTTGCGCCTTCGGCGGCAGGGGCCGCTTCGGCCTTCAGGAGCGGTAACGCGGACGGCGGCGGCGGTTTTGTCACTGACGCGGATGTCGGCGGCTTCATTCTTACCAAGGAAATCGACATGAAGAATGGTGTTGTCGCCGCAACGATAGGTGCCTGATGCGGTGATTGCTGGCGGCATTTCGATCGGCGCAGCCGGTGCTTCTGCAGCCTTGGCGGCGTCGGCTTCGGCATCGGGGGTTTCGGATTTGTTGCATGCCGCAAGCGCAAGCATGGACAACGGGGCGAGCATAAGGAGGTTTTTTTCATAGACGGTGGCTACATGCCGCAGCTTTGCCGGAATGCAAAGTAAAATCCATGTTCGCCCATGGGGTGCGGCTTTTGCCAAGCGAAAGACTTGACCGGCCATGCGGCGCAGGCCAAAGCTTGCGCCATGAGCGAAAATCCGCAAGACCAGCAGTTTTGAAGACGCGCTAAAGGCGCTGGAAGAGGTCGTCCACCGGCTCGAAAGCGGCGATGCCCCGCTCGACGAATCGATTGCGCTTTATGAACAGGGCCAGAAATTGCGCGGCATTTGTCAGGCGCGGTTGGATGCGGCGCAGGCGCGGATCGAGGCGATTATCATGGGGCCGGATGGCAGCGCACAGGGCACCCGCCCTTCGATGCGGACTGATCATCTTGGACACGGCCCCGCCACCGCGCTGATGCTGGAGACAGCGATCCGGCGGGTCGCAGCCGAGATCGACAGCGGAATTTGATACGCTTCTCGCCGATGCCCGACGACGCGCGCGCGGCGATTGTATGAAGCGATGCGCCATGCCGCCATGGATGGCGGCAAAACGGCTGCGTCCCTTGCTGTTGGTCGCCACGGCCGAAATCTTTCCATGTTGACCGTGAAACCGCGATGCGGGTTGCGACGGCTATTGAGGCAATCCATGTCTATTCGCTGATTCATGATGATCTGCCGTGCATGGATGATGATGATCATGCGGCGCGGCAAGCCGACGGTCCACCGGGCCTTTGACGAGGCAACCGCCGTGCTGGCGGGCGATTCGCTCCACGCATTGGCGTTTGAGATTCTCGCCAGTTCGCGCACCCATGCCGATCCCTTTATCCGCAGCGAACTGATCGCGGCATTGGCGCTCGCCAGCGGCCCCGATGGCATGGCGGGCGGACAGATGATGGATTTGGAGGCCGAAAAAGACAGTCTTTGATCTGCCAACGGTCACCCGCCTGCAAGCGCTGAAAACTGGAGCCTTGATTGCTGCCAGCGTCGAGATGGGCGCGATTTTGGGCCATCTGGCAATCGAAGGCCGGACCCATTTGCGCGGCTTTGCCCGCGATTTGGGGCTGGCGTTCCAGATTGTCGACGACATCATGGATGTCGAAGGCGACGAGGCAGTGGCAGGCAAAGCCCTGCACAAGGACGCAGCCGCCGGCAAGGCGACCTTCGTCTCGCTGATGGGGCTGGAGCGCGCCAAAGCAGACAGAGCACAGGGCTTTGGTCGGAACAAGCGTGTGAACCATCTTTGCGGGCGGTATGGCCATGAAGCCGGACTTGCTCCGTGCGATTGCCCGTTATGTTCTGGAGCGGGATCGGTGATGGGGGATAAATGAGCAAGAGAATTGGCGTCTATCCCGGGACCTTTGATCCCATCACCTTGGGCCATATGGATATCATCGAACGCGGGGCAAAGCTGGTCGATGAACTCATCATCGGCGTCACCACCAACATCGCCAAATCGCCCGATGTTTGACGATGACGAGCGCATCGCAATGGTTAAACGCGAAGTGGCCACTATTGGCAGTCGGCCAATATCCGCGTTGTCGGATTTAACTCGCTGTTGATGGATTTTGCGGAGGATCAGGGCGCGTCGGTGGTGATCCGCGGGATTCAGGGGCGTGACCGATTTCGAATATGAATATCAGCTCACCGGCATGAACCGGCAATTGAACGACCGGATCGAGACGATATTCCTGATGGCCGATGTTTCCTTACAGCCGATTGCATCGCGGCTGGTGAAGGAAATCGCGCATTATGGCGGCGACATCGGGAAATTCGTAACCGCCACCGTTCGCGACGAAGTGGTCGCGCGCGTTGTGATATCAGGAAAACGCGGCGGCTAGAATATGATCACATTCCAGGAAAGCGCTGAAATTCAGGCAAGCCGTGCGCTTCTGCCATCCAGCCAATGCGGTCGGCGGTCTGGATATGGCATTGCATCGGAAACGCATCGGGATCATCCAGCGTAGCCGACTGGATATCAACAATATCGGGCAGATTCTCTGCATTGCGAAACCACAATCCGCTGCCGCATTTCGGACAAAAACTCCGCATAGACGCGCCCGAGCTGTTGAATGTCGTCGCTTCGCCTTGCACGATGCGAAAGTCGCCTTCAGCAAATGCGACCCATCCGACTACGGGGGCGCCCGATGATTTGCGGCAATCGCTGCAATGGCAAAGCGCCGCATGTTTGGGCGTTCCACTCACTTCATAACGCACAGCGCCGCAATGGCATCCACCTTGGTGGGGCATGGTGATTCTCCTTAACCTCGGAGACTATAGCACATATTTCGACAAATCCGCGTCCTTGGCGATCCCCGCCAATTGCCCCTCGACATAAGCGGCATCGATTTTCAGCGTGTCACCTTTCCGGTCTTCGGCATCAAAGCTGATTTCTTCGAGCAGCTTTTCCATCACCGTTTGCAGCCGCCGCGCACCGATATTCTCGACGCTCTCGTTCACCTGCGCGGCGATGCGGGCAAGTGCGATAATCGCGTCTTCGGTGAAATCGAGCGTGACCTCTTCGGTGGCGAGCAAGGCGCGATATTGTTCGGTTAAGTTAGCGCGGGTTTGCGAAAGAATGCGGACGAAATCTTCCTGAGTGAGCGCGCGCAGTTCGACGCGGATCGGCAGGCGACCCTGCAATTCGGGCAGCATATCGCTGGGTTTGGAAATGTGGAACGCGCCGCTCGCGATGAACAGCACATGATCTGTTTTCATCGGGCCATATTTGGTGGCAACGGTGGTCCCCTCGATCAATGGGAGCAGATCGCGCTGCACGCCTTCACGGCTGACCGAACCTCCGCCACGCGTGTCGGAAACTGCAATCTTGTCAATCTCGTCAAGGAAAACAATGCCGTTTGACTCGGCATCGGCAATGGCGGTGCGGGCGACATCATCCTGATCGAGGCGCTTTTCCACTTCTTCGTCGACGAGCTTTACCCAGGCCTCCGGCACTTTCATTTTGCGGCGTTTCTGGTTGTTCTGGCCAAAGGCCTTGCCCATCATTTCGCCGATGTTAATCATGCCCACGCCGCCACCCATGCCCGGGATTTCCATCGGCATCCGGGGAGCATCGGCCACTTCGATCTCGATTTCGACATCGTCCATATGGCGATCCAATATGCGTTGACGAAATGCTTCTCGCGTAGCCTCTGAAGCCGTGTCGCCCGCCAGCGGCTTCAAGATGCGTTCCATTGCGGCAGCTTCGGCGGCTTCGCGCACCAATTCCCGCCTGCGGTCTTTCTCCAGCCGCACCGCTTCTTCCACCAGATCGCGGGCGATCTGTTCCACATCACGGCCGACATAACCAACCTCGGTGAATTTGGTCGCCTCCACCTTGATGAAGGGCGCGTCGGCAAGCTTTGCCAGCCGCCTACTAATTTCGGTTTTGCCGCAGCCCGTGGGGCCGATCATCAAGATGTTCTTGGGCGTCACCTCGTCACGCAATTCAGGCGAGAGGCGCTGTCTGCGCCAGCGGTTCCGCAGCGCGACCGCGACCGCGCGCTTGGCGTCGGCCTGACCGATGATATGTTCGTCTAGGGCAGCGACGATGGCTTTGGGAGTAAGGTTCTGGTTCATATTATTTTTCCGTGAAATTCAGTTCGCGGTAGCCATCGTCTCGATGGTCAGCTGATCGTTGGTATAAACGCAAATTTCCGCCGCAATTTTCATCGCATGGCGCGCCAGTGTTTCAGCATCGGCTTCATAGTCCATCAGTGCGCGGGCAGCGGACAGTGCATAATTGCCACCTGATCCGATCGCGGCAATGCCGTCATTAGGTTCCAGCACGTCGCCATTGCCCGTCAGGATCAAGGTGATGTCCTTGTCCGCCACAATCATCAGCGCTTCCAGGTTGCGGAGATATTTGTCGGTGCGCCAATCCTTTGCCAGCTCAACCGCCGCGCGCATCAATTGTCCGCGGTGCGCCTCCAGCTTCTTTTCCAGCCGTTCAAAAAGTGTGAAAGCATCGGCGGTGGCTCCGGCAAAACCGCCAATGACGCTGCCGTCATGCAATTGCCGTACCTTCTTTGCGTTGGGCTTCATCACCGTCTGGCCCATCGAGACCTGACCGTCACCCGCGATCACCACTTTGCCATTTTTGCGGACCGACAATATGGTCGTGCCATACCAAGTGGTGGGGTTGTTATGTGCTTGATTGTTCATGCAAGCGGATATGGGGGGCAAGGCCCGAGAGTGCAAGACTAGCCGCGTTCGTCCAGCTTGCGTTCCCATTGCAGCGCATCGCGGACAATCGTGTCGAGATCGTCATATTTGGGTTGCCAGCCAAAACGCGCCTTGATTTCGCGGTTGTCGGAGATCAGCGCATCGGGATCGCCCGCACGGCGGCCTTCGAGTTTACGTTCAATGGTCAGGTTTGTAACGCGGTCCACCGAATCGAGCACCTGCATCACTGAATAGCCATGACCATAGCCGCAATTCAGCGTGTGGCTGCGTTTGGGATCGGAAAACAGGTTTTCAAGCGCGATCACATGCGCGGCGGCAAGATCGCTGACATGGATATAATCGCGCACACCCGTGCCATCTTCGGTAGCGTAGTCGGTGCCAAAAACACTCACATGCCCGCGTTTTCCCAACGCCGCTTCTACCGCGACCTTGATCAGATGCGTGGCCCCCGCAGTCGATTGCCCGGTTCGGCCCTGTCGGATCGGCGCCCGCTACGTTGAAGTAACGCAACGCGCAATAGTTGAAATCATGCACAGCGGCGACATCGCGCAACATATATTCGGTCATCAGCTTCGACAGACCATAGGGGTTGATGGGTATTTGCGGCGTATCTTCGCGTACCGGGCTTTCTTCGGGAATTCCGTAAGTGGCGGCAGTGGAAGAGAAAATGAAATGCTTCACGCCGCCCGTGATCGCCAATTCGATCAGGCTGCGGCTGTTGGCGGTGTTGTTGCGATAATATTTGAGTGGATTTTCCACTGATTCGGGAACGATAATCGAACCAGCGAAATGCATGATCGCTTCGATTTCTTGTTCGCGAAAAATCCGTGCAACCAGTTCGCCGTCCGATATGTCACCTTCGTAAAAAGGCACGTCATCCGGAACCGCCCAGCCAAAACCAGTGGTCAGATTATCGATGACGACGGGCAAGTGACCCGCGTCTTTGAGGGCAAGGACAGCGTGGCTACCTATATAACCGGCTCCACCGGTGACGAGAACATGTCGGCTTTGAGTCATGATAGGATGCCTAGCACAAGCATTTGACCATTGGGTTAATTTTGGAGCCAGATCGGCATCAACCGGTTAGTTTCAGACAATAAAAAAGGCGACGCAATGGCCGCCTCTTCTATCAAATCGCCTGATGGAAATCAGGGGCTGCTAGGGCTGTCATCACCGGTAAGCAGCACAATACCAAGAATAATGGCAGCCGCCGCACCAATGGCAATGAGGGTGGTGCTGCCACCTTCGCCGCCCAATTTGCTTTCGCCTTTCTTGGCAACGCCGGCGCGCTGCACTTTGCTAGCGGCAACCGATTTCGATGCCGTAGAAGCCTGGGCCGCAATCGGGGCGCACATCAAAGTAGCTGCCGAAGCAATGGCAAGAATTTTTCCAAGTCGCATTTGTAATCTCCCTCGCGGTTTAAGAATCGCGATGTTCCTTTGGCATAAGCACCGCATGTATTACAAGTTAACACAAACATTATTTAAACATCGGGCGGCAATGAAAAAGCAACGCAAAAAAAAGGCGGCCCGAAAGCCGCCTTTTTCTAAACTGGAAACCAGCTATCAGGGGCTGGTCGGCGCGTCGTCGTCATTGCCAGCGGCAATAACGATACCAGCGATTACAGCAGCAGCAGCCAGAACAGCAACGATCATACCGCTGCCGCCTTCACCACCGAGCTTGCTTTCAGCCTTGGCAGGCGCACCAACGCGCTTTACCGAGGAAGCTGCTGCTTTCGCAACAGGGGCAGCCTGTACAGCTACGGGTGCGGCAACAAGAGTTGCAGCAGCCAAAGCGGCCAGGGAAACTTTACCGAAACGCATTTTCGTGCTCCTTAGTCATTGGGTAATGTTAAACACTCCGCCGCGCCTTTGGCATAAAGCCTATATGAGGCAAGACCGGATTCGAATTTTTTGATTTTTTTTGATTTTTCTCGTAAATCCATTGTGGACGACGTGCGACTAGAGGTTCGATACAGAGGCAAGGTTAGCGAAAAGTAAACACACGAAGCTTTGAGAAACGAAAGACTAGTATGATGAAGTCGCTAATAGCGATCCACCAACTCTGCTCATCCATTGCGCCGCTTGAGAATTGCCGGGATATATGTGCTGCAATTATCCGTGCGCGAGCAGCGGGTGCCGTGATGTACTTCGCACCCGAGATGTCGTTATTGCTGGACCGAAACCGTTCCCGCGCAGCTGAAAACATAGAATCCGAAAACACCAACCCCCAAATTCCGCGATCTGCGAGAGCCGCACGCGACTTCTGGCATTTGGGTCCATCTGGGGTCAATCGCCATAAGACTGCCCGATGGCCGCTATGCAAACCGCACCTTGTTGATCGATTCCAAAGGCATGATTCGCGCGCGCTATGACAAGATGCATTTGTTTGATGTTGATCTGGCAACAGGGGAGAGTTGGCGCGAATCATCGGCCTATCGCGCAGGAGACCGCCCGGTGGTTGCGGATACACCGCTTGGCAAAATGGGGCTAACCATCTGCTATGACATACGTTTTCCCGATTTATACAGCATGTTATCGCAGAGCGGTGCGACTATATTTGCCGTGCCCGCTGCCTTTACCGTTCCGACCGGAAAGGCGCATTGGCATGTTCTGCTCCGCGCACGCGCCATCGAATCGGCGGCGTTCGTGATTGCTGCGGCGCAAACCGGCAAACATGAAGATGGCCGCGAAACTTATGGCCATTCGCTGGTGATCGATCCTTGGGGCGAGGTTTTGCTCGATATGGGAAGCGAGCCCGGGCTGGGTTTTGCCGAATTGGATTTGGACCGCGTAACCGAAGTCCGCGCGCAGATTCCAGTGCATCTCAACCGGCGGGATATTCCGCCGCCCTGAACCGTCGCTGTTTTGCCAGATGCTGTTCGCGCCAAGCAATGAATATCCCCGCCGCAATGATCAAAGGTGCGCCGAGCCAGACCGAGGCACCGGGAACGTCGCCAAAAAACAACCATCCAAGCCCGATTGACCAGAGCAGCGCACTATAATCCATTGTCATGACGGCAGCGACGGGTGCGTAGCGCAAGGATGCGGTCAGGAAAATCTGGCCCAAGGCACCCGCCAAGCTCAAACCGGCGAGCAACAGCCAATCGTTCAGATCGTGCCCATGCGCGAAATAGAACATGCCAATGCCCAGCGGCACCAGCGATGCGAGGCTGAACCAGAAAACAATCGCGCCTGGGCTTTCGGTATGCGCCATCTGCCGCATCTGGATGATGACACAAGCCGAAAGCACCGCACCGCCAAGAGCTAATTCCCGTGCCCAACAAGGGAAGTTCGGTGCTTCCGGGTCGAATGGCCAGCATCACGCCAACAAAGCCAATCAAAACTGCGCCCCAGCGATAGCGCCCCGTGGGCTCGCGCAGAAGCAGGGCCGCGAGGACAGTCGCAAAAATCGGGGTTGCAAAGCCAATGGTGGTCGCTTCCGCCATGGGCAGGATCAGCATCGCGGTGAAATTCAGCGCCATGCCCGAAAGCCCCAATACCATGCGTACGGCATGCATCATCGGTCGGTTGGTGCGGATCGATCGAAGGCCGCCCATCGACCACAGCCACAGCAGCACCACCGGCAATCCTGCCGCCTGTCGCCAGAATAGACTTTCGACCACATGGATGCCGTGATTGCCTGCGATCTTCACCAGCGCAAACATGATACCCAGCGTCGCCATCGCCCCCAAACGGCAAGCAAGGCCCAACATCGGGCGGTGGCGTTCGGATTCAGGGACGGAAGCGTTCACGGCGCTGCCCTTAAGCGATATTGCCGCTGCGTCCAGCACTTGCACAACACGCCCTGCCCCGCTAGCGGCTCCACCGGGATAATATGAGCGAATATTTTTGGACTATTGCCGCAATCGCATCGGCGGGTTTCACCGCGCTGTGCATGTTTGCCGACCGCCGCCGCCATCGCCGCAAAATTCTGGAAAAAGTCGGCTTCATGCCGTGGACGGGCCTCAGCATTTTTGCGACGCTCGCCACAGTGCTTTCGATTGCGCTCGCGATCAAATCCGGTTGACGGCGAAGCCCGTGCGGTTCACCCCTGTCGCTTCATACAGATTGGAATAACCATGAACGATATGCCTGAAACATTTACCATCATGCTGACCGAAGCCAGCGCAAGCGGCCAGCTGGAGGTGTTTTTTGAAAAACGCCCGATGCCACTCCCGCGCGATCATGAAGTGTTGGTGAAGGTGCAGGCAACGCCGATCAATCCTTCGGATTTGGGACTGTTGTTCGGGCCGGTCGATGTATCAGAGGCAACGGCCGGAGAGCGCAACGACATGCCATCGCTGGTCATGCCGATATTCGATGCCGCTTTGCGCGCAATGCAAGGGACGGATCGATCAGGCTTTCCCCATCGGTAATGAAGGATGTGGGATTGTCGTCCAAGCTGGGGCATCGCCCGAAGCGCAGGCGTTGCTGGGTAAGACCGTGGCTTTGCTGGGCGGTGAAATCTATGCTGATTACCGCTGCCTCCCATCACAAATGTGTATGCTTCTCCCCGAGGGAACCGACCCTGCCGATGGCGCCAGCTGCTTCGTCAATCCGCTCACGTCGCTCGCCTTTGTCGAGACGATGCGGATGGAAGGGCATAGCGCAATAGTCCACACCGCAGCTGCCTCCAATCTTGGGCAGATGCTCGTCAAAATCTGTGCGAAAGACGGCGTGCCTTTGGTCAATATCGTGCGGAATGAAGTGCAGGCCGCTTTGCTGAAAGGCATCGGCGCACATTATATCCTTGATTCAACCGCACCCGATTTCATGGTGCAACTGGTAGCGGCACTCACCGAAACCGGCGCGACAATCGGCTTTGATGCCATTGGCGGCGGCAAACTGGCGGGGCAATTATTGACCGCGATGGAGCAAGCGGCAGCCGCGCGGATGTCGAGCTATAGCCGCTATGGCTCGGACAGTTTCAAACAGGTCTATATTTACGGAATGCTCGATCCGTCGCCCAGCACACTCACTCGCAATTTCGGCTTTAGCTGGAGCCTGTCAGGCTTTTTGCTCATGCCGTTTCTTGCCAAAGCCGGAGCGGAAGATCGTTGGGCGGATGCGGCAACGCGTGGTCAATGAACTGACAACCACATTCAAAAGCCATTACAGCCACGAAATTTCGCTGTTCGATGCCGTCGATCCCGCGATAGCTGCTGCCTATAATGCCAAGCGTACCGGGGAGAAATATCTGATCCGGCCTTAATCGGCCAAGTCACCGGCGGTATCAATATCGCGTAAAATTCCTGCGGACGGCGCAATACACGATGCGTCGCGGTTCAGTGATGCTTTTGGAGTGCCCACATTTTCGCGAACCCAGTCTGCGGACGCTATCCAAGGCGGTCCGATCCACTCCGGGCCTTGCGAGGCTGCCGGTCGTTGGCGCGACGCGGCTTGGGCAAGCGCCGCAATATGATCAGCAGTGACAAACGGCATATCGCCCAATCCCAAGCATAAAGCCTCGGCCCCACTCGCCAATCCGGCCCCTATCCCGGCGCGAAGTGATTCGGCGTATTCCGCCCCTGCAGGCAACGGAACGAGCGTAAAACCCAAATCCGACAGGATTGCTTGAACGTCTGAAGCCTCGACCCGCACTGTCGCGATCCGCGATGCAAAGGGCAGTGACGCCAGCATTGCCGCTGCATGGGTGACTAGGGGCTTGCCCTCCAGCGGATGCAGCAGCTTGTCACCTGCAGAAAACCGTCTCGATTCTCCTGCACAAAGCAGGATGGCGGTGCAATTCTCCAAGGCAATCATGGCGTCATGCTAGCATGGGAAAATGTCGAGGGCGATATGGCGTATGCCAAAAAAGCATGGCAGACTTGCCGGAACGAACATCGAAAGGACCGCTGCCATGTGCGATGACAAAACCGACCGTGATTTAGACGCCATCGGCGCGTTCACCCGCCGCGATTTCGCGCTGATCGCTGGAAGTCTGGGGTTCGCTGCCGCCTTTCCGGCCAATGCCGCCGCGCTCAAGGTGATCGAACGCGACGTGTTGGTGCCAACGCCCGACGGAAAAGCCGATTGCTATTTCGTTGCCCCTGCCAAGGGCAAACATGCCGCCGTCATCGTCTGGACCGATATTTACGGCCTTCGCCCCGCCTTTCGGCAAATGGGCAAACGGCTGGCCGAGGCGGGCTTTGCCGTGTTGGTGATGAACCCCTTTTACCGCAGCACAAAAGCGCCGGTGGTGTTGCCCGGCGATTTTCGCAACGAAGAAACCCGCAGGATCATCATGCCGATGCGCGCACAGCTCACACCAGAAGCCATTACCCGCGATGCCAAAGCCTTTGTTACTTTTCTCGACGAGCAAAAGAGCGTGAGCCGGAAACGCAAGATTGGCACAATTGGCTATTGCATGGGCGGGCCGTTGGTGATCCAGACGGCAGCGGCCGCTCCGGGCCGGATCGGCGCGGGTGGATCGTTCCACGGGAGCGGATTGGTGACCGACAATCCCGATAGCCCGCATCTGCTGATCCCGCAGACCAAGGCCAGTTTCCTGATCGCGATTGCCGACAATGACGACAAGCAGGCCCCTGATGCCAAGGATAAGCTGCGCGCCGCTTTTGATTCGGCAAAACGCGACGCCGAAATCGAAGTCTATGAAGGTGCTATGCACGGCTGGTGTCCACCCGACGGCCGCGCCTACCATCCCGTGCAGGCGGAAAAAGCGTGGGCGCGGATGTTGGCACTGTTTGCGAAAACGCTTGTTTGATGGAATTACAAAACTGATGCCGGCTAGGCGATACGCACCTCTGGCCCCCGGAAAACAAATTGACTCTTAGCAGCACTTATGCGGGCATTGCCCTCCTTAGACATACACATTTGTAATATGTATTCTAGTTTGATAGTGTCTGTCTGTGGAAAGCCGAAATGGCTTCTTTTGGGAGGATCTATGGACGTCATCAGAACATTTTACCGCGATCTGACGCTCAAGCCGCAGGGCATCACAATCGTGGTCGCTGCCTTTCTCCCGATCATTGCCATCGTTGCAATGGGGCCGGCGGTGCCGACAATGATCGAGCATTTTGCGAACGATCCCGAAGCCCGCGCAAAGGTGCCTGCGATGATCGGCGCACCCGGACTCGCGATGGCGATTTTGGCGCCTTTTGCCGGGATGCTGGTCGACCGGTTCGGACGTCGACCCATTTTGCTGTTCTCGACGCTCTTCTATGCAATCTTCGGCGCGGCACCGTTGCTGCTCGATTCGCTTGACCAGATTTACGCTTCTCGGCTTCTGCTCGGCATTTCGGAAGCGGGCATCCTGACCGTCGTCAACACGCTAATCGGCGATTATTGGGATGACCGGGGCCGAAAGAACTGGCTGTTCCTGCAAGGAATTCTCGGCCCATTTATCGCCGCCATATTCTCGCTGATCGTCGGCTATGCCAGCCAGATCCAGTGGAACGGCGTGTTTTACGTCTATCTGATCGCCTTACCAATCTTCGTCGCGATGCTGCTTTATCTGTTTGAGCCCAAACGCGCCGATACGCCTTCAGGCCGCATCCCCGCCCGCAACAGCTTTCCCATGGGGCAGTGCACTGACAGTCGCGGCCGTCACGCTGTTTGCGTCCATGCTCTATTATGTTTTCATCATCAACGGTGCACTGGTGTTCAAGGAGGTCGGCGTTACCGAGCCGGTGCGCTATGCCGCGCTGATCTTTGTGCCCAGCCTGTTCATTCTGGCAGGGGCCGGTCTGTTCCGTTTGCTAGCGATGCGCGCGAACCTGCTTCAGTTGGGTATGTTCATGGCGCTGCTGGGAATAGGATTGTCGGGTATGGGGTTGGCAACGACGGTGCCGGTGATGATAGCCTGCCTGATCATCCAGCAAACAGCCGCAGGAATGACCGTGCCGACGTTGATCGCATGGACGCAAGGAAAGTTCGGCTTTGAACATCGTGGCCGCGCGATGGGGATATGGACCGGGGCCTTTTTCCTTGGCCAGTCGCAATCGCCACGGCTGGTCCATGCTATCGATTCCGCGCAAGGATCGATGCAAGCGGCGTTCCTGACCATGGGGCTTGTCGGCCTGGCAGGGGCAGCGATTGCCTTTGTAATGCTGGCGGGCAGGAGAAAAGCGGCATGAAGCCATTCATTTTAGGAGCCTTGCTGCTCGCTACGGGTGTGCCCGCCCATGCCGACGCGCAGGAAAATCTCGTCCTCGCCTTCTCCGATGGCAACAAGATCAACTATCCCGGAGAAGTCGAACTCGGCACGGGCAAAGGGCAACCCAAAGAGGAATGGTTCCGCGAAAGCGGACGTCTGCAAGTCCGCAATGTCGAACGGGCTACGATCACGCCCTTCCTTCCCAGCAAGGCTGCAAATACCGGTGCCGCCGTAATTGTTGCGCCCGGTGGAGCCTTTCTGGGGTTGGCGATTGAGGAAGAAGGCTATCGTATCGCGCGCTGGCTCAACGATCATGGCATTGCAGCCTTTGTGCTGAAATATCGTGTGCTGCCGACACCTGCCGATCCGGCAGTCTTTCGCCGAGAAGTGCTCGCCGTTCGCACCGGAAAAGGCACGGCCAGTTTTCGCCCGCCCGCAGATACGCCGCCCGAAGCCCTTGCCGATGCACAAGCCGCAATACGCCACGTCCGCGCCCATGCCGCCGACTTTGGCGTCGATCCAACACGGGTAGGAATGATGGGTTTTTCGGCGGGCGCGATGTCAACGATGAGCTTGGCGCTGGCCAACGCCCCCGACGCGCGCCCGGCCTTCATCGCGCCCATTTATGGCCGGATGGTGCCGCGCGAGGTTCCAGAAAACCCTCCCCCCATGTACATTGCACTCGCCGCCGACGACGGCCTGTTTGCACGCCAAGGCTTTGGCTTGATCGATAGCTGGAGCAAAGCGGGCGGCAAAGTGGAGTTTCATTTATTCCAGAATGGCGGCCATGGCTTTGGCCTAGGTGAAGCCGGGACGACGACCGTAGATTGGATGGAGAGTTTCCGGCGCTGGCTGGAGGTGAACGGTTTTCTTGCTTCGAAAAACTAGCAGGCCAGCATGGCCGCATAGCGCCTGTCTTCCGCTGACCGCGCGAGACGGACCGAAGCGCTCTCGGGCAACGCTTGCCAGCCTTCCTCCCAAACCCGCATCAACTTTGGTTCAGGACGCACAATTACCCGACGTTCCTCCCCTGCCTCTAGCCGCACCTTGGTAAAGCCGACCAGCGCAGTGTTCGGGTTCGTCGCGGTAGAGCTGGATAACCTCTGATCCAGCGCGGGCAGAGATATTGCGGACCGTGACCGCGACGCCGCCGTCTTCTTCTGCCACATCGCTCCATTCAAACCGGGCATAGCCAAACCCGCTACCAAGTGCGTGGCGCGCGGGAGTGCCGTTCGCGATCAGTCCGCGATAGCCGAAGCGGGTTCCTTCTGCGTAGATGAGATCGCCGTTGGCGTCGGGCTTGGTTGCATAGCCGCAATAATCCGCCTCGCTCATCGCGATACTCACCGGCATCCGCCCGCCGGGTTCGCGGTCTCCGGCCAGCACACTGGCGAGGGCTGCGGCGAATCCCTGGCCCGGATACCAGACGAGCATCAGCGCAGCGGCGCGGTCTTCCCACGACGTGTCGAACGCGTGGCCGACATTGGCGATAATCGCGGTCTTCGGATTGGCGGCGGTGATGGCTTCGATCAGCGCAATCTGTTCGGGGGCGAGTTTGGTGTCTGCGCGGTCTTTGCTTTCAACGCTGCTGATTCGCTGTTTCACCGACGATCAGGAATACCGCGTCCGCGCTTTTTGCAGCCTCCACCGCGCGGGACAGCATCGCTTGCGCGCTGTCGGGGGAACGGATGCCATACCATAGGCCTTGGCAGCGCGCGCCCGTGTAGCAAAATTCGACCGTGACGGTGATCGTCTGACCCGACTCCAGCGCCAGTTCGGCCATGTCGGCATCGCCGCGCTTGAGCGTCCCCATCACGTCCTTCGCTTCAAGCACACCACCCGCCGCGAGCAGTTCTGTGCCATCGACAAACATCCGTACCGTGCCAGTGCCCCCTAGGTAGAATTTGTGAACACCCGCCTTTTCCGCCGTCATGGTTCCGGTGGAGCGGATCGAGCCGGGGACATCGAATCGGCCTTGGGTGTGCTGGCCCTGAAACCAGACGAGCGAGTTCGTCGTGCGGACTTCGCTGAAACCGGGTTCCCCGCTGCAATCTGCGCTGGCGAAATAGTCCACCGTCATCGGCATTGGCATCGCTGGCAGCCGGGGTTGCGGATCGACGCCGGGTTCGAAAATAATCTCTGTCTCCGCGCCGTAACGCGCGCGGATCGCTTCGATGGGGGTTGGGGTTTCGGGTGCAATTGCTATCTTCGCGAAAGTTCCCCCTTGATAGCAGGGCGCAGCCGCATTGGGACCGATCACGGCGATACGCTTTACCGCGCCCGGGGCGAGCGGCAGCAAATCGGCATCGTTCTTGAGCAGGACGAAACCTTCAGCGGCGGCGTTTTCCAGTATCGCCAGAGAATCCCCGAGCGGAAGTGGCACAGATTTCGGCCCTGTCACCTGCCGCGCGGTCGCCGCCACGCGGTTTGCCGCGGCAAACACACGATCGCGGTCAATGCCTTCAGCTTCGGCCAGCTTCGGCCCCATGAACCGCGCCGGGCCGGGCATCTCCAGATCGAGGCCGGCGTTAATGCAGCCTTCGCCCGAATGCGTGCCGAACCAGTCGGACATGATCAGCCTGTCAAATCCCCATTCGCCTTTGACGATGTCTGTCAGGACATGCGTGTTTTCCGAACACCAATCGCCATTGACTTTGTTATAGGCCGCCAACATCCCCGCGCACCCCGCCTCTGCCGCCATTTCGAAGGGCAGCAGATAAACTTCGCGCAAGGTGCGTTCATCGACGACCACATTGACCAGATCGCGGTCGGTTTCGCTGTCGTTGCACACCAGATGCTTGGCGATGGAGCCAGTGCCGGTTGATTGCAATCCCCCGATCCATGCAACCCCCAGCACGCCCGCAAGCAGCGGATCTTCTGAAAAATACTCGAACGCTCGTCCCGCCAAAGGACTGCGCGCAAGGTTGAGATTGGGGGCCAGCACGGCGTCGATCCCGCGCGCGATGGCATCGCCGCCGACGACGACGCCAACCTTTCGCACGGTCTCAACATCCCAGCTTGCACCCAGCGCCGTCGGGCACGGTGAAAGCAGGGAAACCTCGCGCTCATCGATATTGCCACTGGTCACGCCCATTGGCCCATCAGCCATGGTGAAGGCCGGGATTCCGGCTTCGGGGACCTCCACGCTGCGCCACATTGCCGCCCCTGCCGTCAGCGCACAGGCCGCTTCGAAGGTCAGGTTCGTTGGTCATCGGAACGCGGGCATAACTTTGCTCGAAAGCAAGTCCAGAGTCTGGTTTGCAAATGTCAGGCGTTCGGGCGTCAACGGGCCGGTTGTGGTGCCGCACAGGATATTGCCGATGCCCAGATCGGCATAGGGCTGCAAATGCTCGATGACTGTTTCGGGCGAGCCATAGAGGCACCATGTGCCGATCCAGCCTTCGTCGAGCGCGTTGATGTTGATATCCTTTTTCTTGTTTGCCTCGTCGGTTTCGGCACGGGCGTTGAATTCATTCTCCCGCTCAACCGCGTCCTGATAGCCTTTCAGGATGATTTCAAGTTCGGCACGCGCCTGATCGTCGCTTTCGGCAACATGGACACACTGATAAGTATGGGTTGACCAGCCCAAAGCATTGGCAATCACTTCGTCGTTGTGCCCGGCTTCAAGAAGCATCGCCTTATATACATCGAAATATTTCTTCACATGCACGAAGGGTTCGTTCCCGTAAATCTGTGGCGGGGTGAAAGCCGGAATATAGGCCGGCCAGCCATTGACCGCAGCACGCCTTGCGCTGGCTTCCTTCATTGCGACAGGCATCAGCCGCGCGTGGCCGGGCGTATAGGCTGCGGGTGCAATCCGTTGGATGACCCGTCCCTGATGCGGCCCATTGTCGATCTCAACCGCTGGGTCCTCCATCCGCTTGGCCCAAAGTTCTTCCGCGATGGCGAGATTTTGCTCAGAGATCGCGCCTGCATCCTTATAGTTCACGCCAAAGCCGATCATTTCCTCCGGCGTCGTCCCCGAGCCCACACCGACCAGCAGCTTGCCGTCGGTCAGCTGATCCAGAAGGTTGATCCGCTCAACAAAGCGAACCGGGTGGTGCAACGGAACAGAAACCACAGAAAAGCCGAAATGCATTTGCGGCATTTTCGCTGCGAGATAGGCGGCGAACATAAAGCTGTCGCTGGCCGTCGGCATATAGCCGTTGAAGTGGTGGTCAGGTTGAAATATGCCGTCAAAGCCGAGCGCGCCTGCCTTCAGAGCATGTGCCTCAAGATTCTTCATCAGCAGCCGATCATCGTCCGGCCCCAGCGAACGCGCATTGAGAAAAACAGAAAAGCGCATATGGTCACCCCGATCCGCTCCGAAAGACAAACGGAGCACTACACAATTAGAATTGACGTTCTTGTTTTATTAAGGCCAAAGCTTCTTCCATGTCAACCGCACTCAAAAAAATTCCCGTCGATACGTCCACCAGCGACAACGCGGTCAGCCGCAAACCGCAGCAGGGACGCAGCAAAGCTTCGCTGGAGCGGATGCTTAGCTGCAGCCGAGAAACTGATGCTCGAACGCGGCAGCGAAGACTTCACACTGCAAGAGGTCAGCTCCAGCGGCAATGTGTCGATCGGGTCGATCTACCTGCGCTTTGATGGCAAGGATAATCTGGTGCGCGCCGTGATTGCCGATCACCTCGAACGGATGGAGGCCGAAGAAGATGTGATGCTAGCGACCGTCACGAAGGCGAAAACGCTGCGGGCCTTTGTCGCTGACTATGTGGATGGCTATGCCGAACTGCTGAAGAATCATGCACCGCTGCTGCGCCTGACCATGCAGCGCGCCTCAACCGATCCGCTTGTATCGGTACCGGGCAAGGGCGCTGCATTTCGGTTCGCCTCCTTATCGACGACGGCGATGATGGCCTATGCAGACGAAATGAAAGGCAATGACAAGGAATTGAAAGCCAATTCCGCCTATCACATGATTTTCGCAATGCTTGCCCGCCAGCTGAGCCTGGGCTCCACCGGGGAGTCGGTCCACGATTATGACTGGCAGCAGCTGAAACGTGAATTGGGCCGTATGTGCCTGGCCTATTTGACCCATGCGGATTGAGTATGGGCCATAACTAAGATGTCTTTCCCGCTCTAATCGACCCTCTTAAATCTGATTACTCCTTAGGGGATTGACGGAACGGACGGTCAAATTGGCAATGTGGATCGGGTTGACGGCCTCGTACCGATTAAAGGCGCAGGAAGCGCTGCGGCTTGGCTGGTGGCGCATAGCGGCTGAAACAACCTCCAGAAATTTCACTGCCCGCTTGACAAAAATCAGCCTTTATATAAAATTGTCATTCTAATTTTATTTGAGCGCCAAATTGGCGTCATTTTGGGGAGGATAAGGCGATGAAAAAAACATGTGTGATGCGCGTCCTGCTGACCGGCGTTTGCGGCTTGGCGATGAGTTCTGCGGTTTACGCGCAAGAAGCGGCTGAGGAAGGCGCAGAGGATGAAAACATCATCGTCGTCACCGCGCAGAATCGTTCGCAAAATGTGAATGACGTTCCGATTGCGATCAATGTGGTCAGCGCGGAAGAATTGAAGGCAGCCGGGTTTGCCGGGATGAACGATATCGACAAGATCGCGCCGGAAGTTCAGCTCAATCAAGATCAGGGCACGGTTAAGGTTACGGTGCGTGGCATCGGCACCACGTCCAATGACGAAGCGCAAGACACCTCGGTTGTCGTCAATATCGACGGGGAATATATCAATCGCCCCAATGTTCTGGGCATTGGCCTGTTTGATATGGAGCGCGTTGAGGTACTGCGCGGACCGCAGGGCACGCTTTATGGCCGTAACTCGACCGGCGGTGCGATCAATTTCATCACACGCAAGCCCGGCGACGAATTCGGCGTCAATGCTACTGCGAGCTATTCCAATTATAACGCGATCCGGCTCGATGGCGGCGTTGATGTTCCGCTTGGTGGCATCGGCGGCATTCGCGTCGCCGGATTTCTATGACGAACGCGACGGCTTTGTGAAGCATCCTGCGCGGGCGGCCTTTGGTCCATTCCCCGCCTTTGCTGGCGGTCGTTCGGACGATAACAAATCCTATGGTGGACGCGTTTCACTGCGCTTGACGCCTTCCGATGCGCTGACGGTCAATCTGGCAGCCGAATATGCGGATCGCCGCTTCACGCCTCAGGTTTTTGCAGCAGTGGATTTCAACGCCGCAGGCAATGGCGCTGGTGCCGGTTGCGCGCAAAATGGCTTTGTCCGCGTAGCCCCGGCTTATACCCAAACGCTATGCGCGCCCAGAAACACCAACTTCCTTTCCACCATCGACCGCAGTAACTTCGTCGCTCCCGGCTTTGGTCTTGGCGTCGTCGGCGAAGATACTTACGCCATTCGCGGCAGCATCGCATATGAATTCAGCGACGCTGCGACGTTGACCTATACCGGCGGCTATCGCAGCTATTCGGCTGATCCCGACAGTTTCCGGACCCTGCCGGTATCTTATCGGTCATTCACCTATATGGATGAAGCGCGGACGCAGAGCCATGAATTGCGTTTGAATGGCAATCTGGGCGGCATCATCTATCAGGTTGGCGGGTTTTATTTCAAGGAACAGCAGGATCGCGAAAGCTGCTTCCTGTTGCCGATTGGCGGTGCGAATGGAACGTGCCTTTCCTATTTCGGTCGCGATGTGACCAGCGATAGCCGTTCGGTATTCGGCCAGATCGAAGTGCCACTGGGCGAAACGCTGACTGCTGTCGGCGGTCTCCGCTATTCCGACAACGACCGCAAGGCCATCTACAAGAACGCTTCTCCCTTTGGTGCGGGGCCACCAGACTGCGTCTTGCTTGGTGCGGGCGCAACTGCGACCAACTGTCTGTTCAATACCGGCGGAGTCCGCAAGAATATCGACGCCCTGCCAAGGCTCTCAACACTTAATCTTGATCCTGCGAAAGAAGACAAGATCACATGGCTGGCCGGTTTGAATTTCAAGCCGGATTCAGACACGCTGGTGTTTGCCAAAATTTCCACCGGCTTCAAGGGCGGCGGCTTTGATTCGGTTGGCGCCTATCGGCCCGAAACCAACATGGCCATCGAGGCCGGTGTGAAGAAAAGCTTTGGCCCCAATAGCCAGCACCAGTTCAATCTGGGTGCGTTCCATTATGACTATAAGGACCTGCAGGTCTCGGTCTTGCTCGATACCACCGTTGGCGGGCAAACCTTCAACGCGGGTAAAGCCAAAATCTGGGGCTTTGAAGCGGCGGCCGATTTTGAGCTGGACGAAAACAACCTGTTCCACGCTTCGTTCAACTATCTAAGCGCGGAATATAAGGATCTGCTGGCGCAGTTTAACGTCTACACCGTTCCCGGAACAGGTGCGGACGTGAACGGTGTGGGTGATCTTGATCCCACTACCGCAGGTGTCCAACAGCCGAATTTTGCCGGCAACCGCCCGCCATTTTCACCGAAATTCATCGTCACCGTCGGTTATGATCATATTTTCGATCTCGGTTCTTCAGGCAAGGTGACGGCCTCGGCGAACACGACGTTTAAAAGTTCTTATTTCACGGACTTCTACAACTATCGTGACGGTTCGCAAAAGGCGCTCACCCAAACCGACCTGAGCCTTTCGTACAAGCCGGAAAGTGGCAGCTTCTCGGTACAGGCATTTGTCCGCAACCTCGAAAACACACGGGCATTAACCTATGGCAGCTTCATGTCGGCCGGTCCGGACGATATCTATAACTGGCAGTTCGGAAGCCCGCGCAGCTACGGCATCCGCGTCGGCGTCGATTTCTAAACTATCCGGATAAAGGGATATCGGGCGGCTCCGGGTGACCGGGGCCGCCCGAATTATTTATGGACCGGCGCCACGTGTCCACCAACGCCCTTTTGGGTTCCCAGAGCAGCTTGAATCCGGTCAGCCGCGTTCCTCCGGCGGTTGACATCGCGTTCCCTTGGCTATTATACGAATACAAATTCTAATTTAAAGGGATTTGAAAGGACAAATATTATGAAGCTTTCCCCCTGCATCGAATGGCAATTTGCCGACGAACATCCCGACATGGCGGACCGTGTTCGCGCGGCAAAGGCGGCGGGGTATGAGCTTGCCGAATTTCATCTGTGGCGCGACAAAGATGTCGACGCGGTTGCGGCCGCGCTTAATGAAACGGGCGTCAAACTGACCGGCATTTGTGTCGATCCCCGCCGCAGCATTGTCGATCCCGCACAGCATGGCGAGTTTCTGGAAGCGGTCAGCGAAAGTCTGGTTGCGGCAAAAAAGCTCGGATCGCCGCCGATGATTGTGGCGTCGGGCTTCACCCGCGAGGGTGTCAGCGCGCAAGAGCATTTCGATACGGCTGTCACCGCCCTTAAGCAGGCTGCTGCCCTTGCGGAAGAAGCTGGCGTGATGCTGGTCGTCGAACCGCTCAATGACCGTGTCGAACATCCCGGCATGTATCTGGTCAGCACGACACTCGGCCTCGACCTGATCGAAGCGGTGGCAAGCCCGAACCTGCGTTTGCTTTTTGATGTCTATCATAGCGCGACGATGGGCGAGGACATGGAGGCGGTGCTGGCGGCCGGATGCACCTCGTCCACCATGTGCAAGTCGCCGACATGCCGGGCCGCAATGAGCCGGGAACGGCGACGCTAGATTGGCCTTCGACGATCGCGACGCTTCGGCGGCTGGGCTATGATGGAGCCTTAGGCCTCGAATACCGCCCGACCCTGCCAACGCTGGAATCGCTCGCCAAAGCACGGGCTGGACTAGGCATGTGACCACACCCGCGCTCTCCATGAAGGAACGGCTGAGCTACGGCTTGGGCGATCTTGGCTTCAGCCTGCCGTACAATATGGCGAGCGGGTTCCTGCTCTATTACTATGTCAGCATCGTCAAACTGCCTGCTGCGTCGGTCGGCACCATCTTTCTGGTCGCGCGGCTCATGGATGCAGTGATCGACATGCTCGTCGGCATTGCGGTGGATAAGACGCGGAGCCGATGGGGCCGCACAAGGGGCTATATCCTGTTCATGACGCTGCCTTACGCGCTGATGTTTGTCGCGGTGTTCAGCGTGCCCGATTGGGGTCAGAATGCACAGCTCGTCTACGCCTTCCTGACCTTCAAGATGCTGGGCATCCTGATGTCATTGGGTTCCATTCCATACACTGCGCTTATGCCGATGATGACCGACAAACAGGATGACCGACTCAAGCTGAGCGGTGCGCGTTCGATTGGCACATCGGTGTCGGTGGTGCTGGGTACAGCGGCGACCACGCCGCTGGTTGGGCTGTTCGGCGGTGGCGACGAACAGCGCGGGTTTCTGTCGGTCGCGATCCTGTTCGGTGGGATATCGCTGATCGCGTTGACGACGCTATTCCGCAACTGTCAGGAACGCATCGAGGACAATGCCTCGCCCCAATATCCGATCATGCCAGCCATTGGCGAGATGCTCCACAACCGCGCCTGGTGGGTCGCTTTCGGCTTTTGCCTCATCTACTTTATTCGCTTCGGCGGGATGATGGCAACGACACCCTATTTCGCCATAGATGTTTTGGGCAAGCCCTGGATGATATCGGTTATGATGCCCGCAATTGCAGGGATGCTGTTGCTATCATCGTTCATCGCTCCGCCGCTTTTACGCGCGGATGGGGATTCGCAATGGCTGCGTCGCGGTGCTCGCGGCGGCGGCCTTGCTGTTTATGATCTTGCCGTTTTGCGAGGGGAATCCTTCGCTTTTCCTCGGGAGTTTACATCGCGGCCTGTCTGGCAACATCGATCACAATCACCGCGGCCTTCACGATGATTGCTGCGGCAGTCGATTTTCATGAAACGCGATTTGGCACCCGCAAAGAAGGGCTGCTCTCGGCCGGCGTCAGCCTTGCAACAAAAGTCGGCATGGCATTGGGCACAGCCGGGATCGCCTTCATGCTGGCGACAATCGACTATGCCCCGCAAGCGGTAAACGAAACCGCAAGAGTCGCGATCCGCTGGTCCTATTATGGAGGAACCGTGGCGTTGCTGGGCTTGCAGATATTGGTCGTATTGTTCTGGCCGATGACTGATCGAAAGGATCACTTATGATTCGAATCGCAATGAACCGCCGCACACTCATCGCATTGACTGTTGCAGCAATGCTTGCGCCAACCCGCTTTGCATTTGCGGCAAGGTGCAAAAACCAAGCTAGGCGCATTCCGCAAACGGTGGATGCCCGTGTCATTGTCGACAACGATTTCGCCGGAGACCCAGACGGGCTGTTTGCGCTCGCGCATCAGTTGCTATCGCTAAAGTCGGTCACCAAACTGATCACAGTTTCTCAGCTGGATACAAAATTTGTCATTCCCGGCGTAGCACCCGCGACCTCGGTGGCGCGCGGCATCGCGATTACGCGGGAACTGATCCGCCGCCTGAAACCCGCTTATTCCCCGCCGATTGCTGGCGGGCAAGAAAATGCCGCAGACCGCGCGCCATCAGATGCTGCTAAAGCGATTGTGGCCGAAGCGATGCGCGACGATCCTTTGCCGCTATGGTTTTGTTGCGGTGGGCCGCTGACCAATCTGGCCGCTGCGCTGCGGCTGGAACCAAAAATCGCAAGCCGCATGAAGCTTATCTGGATTGGTGGCGAACCATATCCAGACGGCGGCTGGGAATATAATCTCAGCGCTGATCCCGACGCGGCACGCACTGTGATTGAAGGAACGACGATCCCGATCTGGCAGATCACCCGCAAGGGCTACCGGATGATGTCGCTCTCAATTGCCGAATTTGAAAGTGACTTCAAACCGATCTCGCCCTTCACCGAATGGCTGTATCAGCGGTTCACCGATGTGCCCGATTTCGTCAAACTGCCCGGTGCCTGGCCGATGGGCGATACGCCTTTGGTCACGCTCAGTTCGATCACGCCGGAAAGCAGCCCGTCGGTCACGGTCAAAGCACGCCGAATTTTACCGGATCTGAAATATGGCGCGGAAATTCCGGGACGGACGATAGAGGTGTCAGACACTCCCGATGCCCGTCTGGCCTTTGCCGATTTCAGGGCGCGGTTGATTCAGCACTCTCGCTAGGCTGCCCCCTGCAAAGCCAGATCAACAAGGCCGCAACCAGTGCGATCATAGCATTTTGCGGCAAGGCTGTAGTCTCGCCGTGCTGCACATGGATGATCGACGATAATATCTGGCTCAGGATGATGAAGATGCCCGCTGGCTTTACGCCTTTGCGCCAACCGGGCATGACCCCCGCAAGCAACGCCGCTGCGCTCGCCATTTCCGCAAAGCCCAATATGCGCCCGATCCATTCGGGCAGATGCGCGGTATATGCGCCGTAGCGCGCCAAATCAGCAATCGATGAAAACACCTTGTGATAGCCGACAAAGGCCATGAAGGCCAAAAGCGGCAAGGCCAGCATCGCATAAAAAATCTGCTTCCCCATCGACTCTCTCCACTTGACGAACGCGCGGGAATATAAGAATGAAGATTCCAATATATGTCAAGCATCAGGAGTGCCACCCTATGTCCATAAAGCGCGGCGTCAGCCTTTACAGCTTTCAGAACGAGACCTTTCAGGGCAAAATGACCCTTGAAGATTGCATCCGCACCTGCGCCGAAATGGGAGCGCGCGGAATTGAGGTGATCGGAGAGCAGACATTCTGGGGCCATCCCGAATATGCCGTGGCCGATGCCGATATCGCAAACTGGCACGCGCTGATCAAAAAATATGACTGTGTGCCCGTCAGCCACGATTATATGCTTGATTACAAGCGTTATAAGGGCCGCGAGATGCCGGTGGAGGAGCAGATCGCCTCTGTCCGCAAAGACATTGATTTCGGCGCGGCGCTGGGCGTGCCCTATATCCGCAGTCTGGTTTCGATTGCACCCGAAGTGCTGGTGGGGGCGGCGCCTTATGCCGAGGAAAAGGGCATCATGCTGCTCACCGAAGTGCACGCGCCGCTGCATTTCGACCATCCATGGATCATCCGCCTCGCAGAGGCCTTTCAGAAGTCAGGTTCGCCCGCGCTCGGCTTTCTCCCCGATATGGGCATGTTCCTTGATAAGTTTCCGCCGGTGTGGCGCGCGAAGTTTGAGCGGGTGGGCGTGCCTTCCAACATCGCGGACTATATTGTGAAGGCCTATGAAGACCGCGTTCTGAGTGAATATGTGATCCTCAATGTCCAACAGATGGGCGGCGTCGGCCCGGCTATCGCGATGGCCGAAACGCTGCGTCACAATGCCGCGTATGAGCCAAAGCGGATGCTCGACTATATGCCGATGATCCGTAACGTCCACGGCAAATTCTACGAAATGACTGCGGACTATATCGAACCCAGCATTCCCTATGATGAAATCGTCGCGGTGTTGAAACAAGGTGGCTATGACGGCTATATCTGCTCCGAATATGAGGGCAACCGCTGGATCGAAGATGCAGAGGAACCAGACAGCGTTGAACAGGTGCGTCGCCAGCAGGTCATGCTGAGCCGGTTGATCGGCGAACCCGCTGACCTCGCACTCGCAGCTTAAGGAGACCCATCCCATGATGGACAATAAAATGATCGTCGAGGACAGCCTCGAAAGCAACGACAATGGCTTCGCCTTCTATGGCCGCCTCCCCTATTATCGCGGCCTTGGCCTCTCGATGGTCGAGGATATCGCGATCACCGCCGATGGAGAGACCGTGGCCCGCGAAGACGTGCGCTTTCACGTGCGCGGCAAAACCTACACGCTCGACCAGATGGAAACCGTGTATGACGACCGTTGGAACTTTGGCGAAAAGGCCAAGATCATCGCCATGAAAGCCGGTGGCCTTGCTCCCGGCAAACACCAGATCGGTTTCGCCGTGCGGATGCGCGTAAGCTATCTGCCGTTTGTGCCGACGACGAAGGATAGCAAGGAGATGGCGCTGGCGGCATGATTTCGTCGCGGCGTCATTTCCTTGGGTCTGCCGGAATCGGGCTTGGGTGGTTTTATGCCGCACCAGCCATGTCGCGTGGGTTCAAGACGATCCCGCAACAGCCCTCGGCCCGGGTCATTGTCGACAATGATTTCGCCGGTGATCCCGACGGGCTAGTGGCATTGGCGCATCAGCTACTTTCACCCAAAACCATAGTACCTCTCATTACCTCATCGGCTCTCAATCCGAAATTTGTCGAAACGCATCTGGCAGGCCACAGTGCAAGTGCAGGCGGACCTCGCCCGCGAGCTGATCCGCCGACTAGCCATCAAAACAAATCAAGTGGTCGAAGCGGGGTCAGAAACATTTACACTGGAACCGACTACAGCCGCTCGCGCAATTGTTGCCGAAGCGATGCGCGATGATCCGATGCCGCTGTTTGTGACTTGCGGCGGTCCACTAACCAATGTTGCTGCGGCGCTAAAACTGGAGCCAGCCATTGCCAAGCGGATGACGCTGATCTGGATTGGCGGCGGCGCTTACCCAGCGGCGGCTGGGAATATAATCTGGCAACCAATACCGAGGCCGCGCGCGTCGTGATCGAAGAAAGCGCCGTAACGTTGTGGCAAATCCCTCAACCAACCTATCGACAGTTGCAATATTCGGTTGCCGAGATGGCGGCAGACTTGCGCGGCATCTCTCCCTTCAGCCGCTGGCTTTACGACCGTTTCACCGCGCCGCCCGATTTTGTTACTCTGGGCGGCACTTGGCCAATGGGCGACAGTCCGTTGGTGCTGCTGACCGCACTGACATCGGAAAGCAGTCACCATACTGACCAACCTGCCCGGCGGATAAATCCCGACAATAGCTATGGCGAAGAGATTGGCGGGCGCACGGTACGGGTGTTTGAACAGATCGATACGCGGCTGGTCATGGGTGACTTTCTGGCGCAATTGCGGTTGCATGGTCAGCGATAAAGGGCTGGTTGGCTTTGCTG
>CAVSZW010000013.1:0-12996 GCA_963732535.1 uncultured Alphaproteobacteria bacterium
CGCTTCTTTGTGCCTTCGCGGCTTCGTGTAAAACAAATTGTACAGCGCCCGACTGCATAATCTCACACAAAGCCACAAAGCAACGAAGAAGGCTTTATCCTTCCTCATTTCGAACCCGTCATAAATGTTGCGGCTTTCGCTGAAAACAATGCCATCTGTTTGCGCCACCGCGACCGCCCGGAAACATGTGAAGAGACGGGAGGGCGAGAGCGGTTTGGGCGTGCTTACCGCCTCCCCTTCTCTCGCCTCTTTTACATTGTGCCTTTAGAGCTTTTCCGATTTAGGCTGAGTCACCAAAACCGTTTGCCCTGAGTAGCCCTGAAGTCAAAGACTGAAGGGCGTATCGAAGGGTGCAGCGCACCCTCTGGGTACTTCGATACGCCACTTCGGCCTACAGCCTCAGCAGCTACTCAGCACAAACGGGCTTGGGAGTGGCTCAATCTAAAACAGAAATACTCTAGCTTAATGGCACGACTCAAAGCGCTGTTGCAAACTCAAATTGCGACAGCTTCACCGCATCATCTTTCCGGCCATGCCGATAATGTCGTCCAGCGGATTGCCGTCGCCATCCATGTCGAGCAACGATCCAAGACCGCCAAGGCCGCCGCCACCCGCAGGGGCCGCCGCTTGACCACCGCCAAGCGCTCCGCCCAGAACATTGCCGAGCATGCCGCCAAGGCCGCCGCCGCCAGAAGCTTGTCCGCCGCCCAATACGCTGCCCAGCAATCCGCCCAACACCGCCGCCTTCGCCGCCGCCCGCCGCCGCCCGCTTGCTTGGCCATATAGCCAGCCACCAGCATCGCGAGGATCGGCAGCATTTTTTTCAACATGCCCGAATCAATGCCGGTCTGTTCAGCGGCATGGCCCGCCACAGTGCGGCTGACGTCTTTGGTGCCGAAAATCTGGCCCAAAATGTCATTGCCTTGCTCAACCGGGGTTGGCTCTGGCGAGACGACGCTGTCAAACAATCCGCCGCCGCCCAACTGACCCAGCAAGCCGCCAAGGCCTTCAATCCCCGCTGGCTGCGCCTGTGCGGATTTTTTGAACCCGCCGAGAATCGACGGCAACAAAGCCTCTGCGCCCATTTGGGCAACCTGTTCATTGACGCCCAATTGCTGCGCGATCGAACCGATTGCTCCGCTTTGTTTCAATATGCTCATCATATCCATGATATGTCTCCAATCTGGCCGCACGCTGACTGGAATTGCCGGCATTTGCAAGCCATCCTATGGGAATGTGACATGCGGAAAGCGAATTTACATTTGGACTTTAAGCTTTATGCTCCCCTTTCGCACGAACCCTTTTATCCGCATGGGCAACCGCTACGCGGTTCCTGTTTGAGAGGAATGACCATGAGCATTTTCAGCAAGATTAAAGACGCCATTTTCGGCAAAAAAGCCGTTGCCGCAACCCCTGCCCCAGAAGCCCCCGTTATCGCCGCGCCCGTTAGCAGCGGTCGCGATCAGCGATGTTGACATGATCGCGCATCTAGAAGAAATCGACGCCAATGACGGCCGCGACCTCAACTGGCGCTCGTCGATCGTCGACCTGATGAAAATGGTCGGCATGGAAAGCTCGCTGCAAGAACGCAAAGACCTTGCCATGGAGCTGGGCTATACCGGCGAACTGGAAGGCAGCGCGGAAATGAACATCTGGCTGCACAAAGCCGTGATGCGCGAATTGGCGGCCAATGGCGGCGTGGTTCCGGCAGAACTGCTCGACTAAGCCCGAGCAAGCATCGTTGAAATAAGCGAAAGCCCGGTCATTGCGCCGGGCTTTTTCTTTGCCCAAGTGATTTATCGAAAGTCAAAGACGAATAGCGGGCTCGGCACTTGACGCCCATCGCGGACCGCCGCACACATGCTGGCAAAATTCGGGGAGCTTATGATGACTGATATCAACTCTGTACTATCGCGCCGACAAACGTTGATCGGCTTGGGCGCTTCGGTTGCGACAGCGGCGCTGGGCGGTTGCAGCGCCAATGGCGGCCCTGATCTTGCCTGCATTCCCGCGCCAGCAACGCCCGTTCCCGTACCACCGATGGAAAAAGCATCAGCGTTACTCAATTCCATTGCGCAAAATCTGATTGCCCATTCGCCCGAAGGGGCAACCTCGCTTGGCATCGACACCGGCGCGCTGTCGGCGTTGCGCGGAAAACTGGCGGATCGTTCTTTGGCGGGGCAACAGGCCATCGCATCGACCCTTGCCGCCGATGTGAAGCGCATAAAGGCGTTTGACACCAGCGCGTTGGACCACGCCACACGCACCAGTCTGGCTGTGGTCGAAAGCGCCTATGACGTTGCGCTTGCCGGTTTTGCCCAACCCTATGGCGATGTCGCGGTCGGTGGATGGCGCAATACGCCCTATGTCGTCATCCAGAATGTCGGGGCGTATCTGGATATTCCGCGTTTTCTCGACAGTGACCATCCGGTGCGCAATGCCGAGGATGCAGAGGCGTATATTTCGCGGTTGAGCGCCTATGCCGGGATATTGGATGGCGAGACCGGGCGGCTGTCGGCGGCGGCGGGCGGCGGCCTGATCGCGCCTGCCTTTTTGATCGAAAAAGCCATCAAGCAGATGACGCAAAGTCTGAACAATGCCCAGCAGGGCGGCGGATTGGTTGAGAGCATTGATCGCCGCACAAAGGCGCAGAATATTGCGGGAAACTGGGCCGAGCGCGCATCCGCGATCAGCACCGGCAAAGTCGCCCCTGCCCTTGAACGCCAGCTTGCTGCACTGAAAGCACAGCTACCCAAGGCCAGCATGGACGCAGGCATGTGGGCGCGGCCAAAGGGCGACGAATATTATGCCTGGGCCCTGCGCGCCAGCACGACGACGCGGATGACGCCGGATGAAGTCCACCAGATGGGCCTTGACGAGCTGCGCACGCTGCACGGCCGGATGGACCCGATCCTGAAAAGCCTGGGCTATACCGTTGGTCCGGTGGGGCAACGGATGAATGCGCTGGCCAAAGACCCGCGCTATAAATTCAGCGAGGGCGACAAGGGGCGCGCCGAAATCATGGCCTTTATCGAACAATGGCTGGGCAAAATTCGCGCCGAAATGCCGCGTGCTTTCCGCACCTTGGTCAAAGGCAATCTGGAGGTCAAACGCCTGCCGCCCGAAGAAGAACCCGGCGCACCCGGTGCCTATGGCGGGGCCGGATCGATCGACGGCAGCATCCCCGGCAAATTCTGGATCAACCTGCGCACCACCGATCTGCATAGCAAATACAGCCTGCCCGATCTTGCCATGCACGAGGCGATTCCCGGCCATGTCTGGCAGGGCGAATATGCCAACCAGATGCCGCTGATCCGCACCATGCTGGCCTTTAACGCCTATAGCGAAGGCTGGGGCCTTTATGCCGAGCAATTGGCCGACGAGCTGGGGCTGTATGATGATTATCAGGTAGGGCGGCTCGGCTATTTGCAATCGCTAGCGTTCCGCGCCTGCCGCCTTGTTGTTGACACCGGCCTCCACGCCAAACGCTGGACCCGCGAACAGGGGGTCAAATTCTTTGTCGAGGAAAATGGTTCAAACCCGTTGGAAGTCGGCAGCGAAGTCGACCGTTATTGCAGCTGGGCGGGGCAAGCCTGCGGCTATAAAGTCGGCCACAGCGAAATCGTCCGCCAACGCGGGCTGGCACAAGCCGCGCTGGGCACCGCCTATGACCTGCGTGATTTCAACGACATCGTCGTCAAAGGCGGCAATGTGCCATTGGATGTGCTGGCCAAAAATGTCAGTGACTATGTGGCAAAGACCAATCAGGCGAGCGCGGCGGGATAAGCGCGCAACGCTTACCCTGTACAAATGGTGCCAGAAGAGACTAGACTATAAAATCTAACTATTTGAATGGTTTATCTAAAATAGATGCGGACATAAAAAGGCCCCTAACGAGGCCCCGACTTTACAAATGATTGTTTCCCGTCAGCACCAATGGCACAGATTTGATGTTGTGATTTAAGGAGTGTTTTGGTCTCATCGTAGTGACGAAGAAACGAAGATGAGACCAAAACACTCTGGCCAATCGCAGGCCTCTGCCAAGCGCCGCTGCATCGTTAATATCAACAGCCGCACAAGCGGACCCCATGGCCAGCCGACCCTGTCGCAGGCCTGCCAAAGACAGACCCGTTCGTCGGGCCCTAGAACCCGGCGGCGAGACGCAACGGCTTTGGGCGCTTTCATTCCAGCGACCGGCGATACCTCTATGTCCTCGCGATCAACCGCCCAATTGAACAGTTTGCGAATGAGCGAGTGGACATATTTCTTGCGTCCGGGCCGGTCGGAATATTCATCCATCAGCTTCACGATGTCGCCCGCTTGATCGATAAGAGCGACCGTTTACCCCAGCGCGGCTTTATAACATTTTCAAGCGCGCGCATCGCTTCTGGCCATGTATCGGGCCAATGCGGCCGGAGGTACAGTTCGACAAACAGGTCGCAATAGGCCGAGAAATTGAGCGCCTTTTCTTTGCGCTTCGCTTCACGCTGCGCCTCGACGGGATCGACGCCCTGCCGCACCACCGTCAGCAGTCGCTCGGCTTCCCTGCGCGCGGTTTGCGTTGTCCACGGACTGCCGTGAAGACCAATGGTCTTGCGCCGAGTTTATAATGGATATTTATGTGGGATGAGTACATCCAGCTTCGCGCATCTATCGGTCCTAGGTAACATTGTAGGTAACATTTGCATGAAAATATCCGGAAGAACGATTATTGAGTAAGGTGATTGAAAACGTGCGGGACGCGATCAATCCACTACAATCCAATATTTAACCGGCACCCAGACGAGCAACTTCTTCCGATTCTCGGTCGCCAGGATGAACTGGCTAGAAGGCGAGGTCATCGGTCGAATATCCAAACTTAGTGCCGATCAAAATATCTCGGATATTCTCGATCAAAACATCACGCCAAAAAAATTTCATCGGCATAGTTGCCAACCCACGCGCTGCCTCCAGTGGCAGTTCGTGATTTTTATCAGCTCTCGGCAATGGCAGTTCCGCGTGAATTGCGAAGTGCGGATGCCGCCCCACTCCTCCTGCAAGATGTGAAGAACATCGAGATTAGGACAACTCTTCAACCCTTCACAATCAGCCTTTCGACTTGTCATATGTCCCAAGGCCGGGCTTAAAAGTCTTCTGATCGATAAATTGCCGCGTCGCCTCTTTGCGACCCTCATTGTCGAACGAATTCGCCGCTTCCTGCGTGCGAACAAGATAATCCATCGAGTTGTCGAAAGTCATTTCGCGGACGCGGCGCACGGCCCATTTTGTCCCGCGAAGGGCTGTTGCATTTTTGGCAAGCAAGACGTTGGCAACCTCTGTCACGCGCTCTTTCAGCCGGTCTGCGGGCACTGCTTCGTTCACTAGCCCCTGTTGTGCCGCTTGGGTTCCAGTCAAATTTTCTCCCATCATCGCATGATACATGGCGTTGCGGAACGACAACAATTCGGCCGCAACCTTGGATGCGCCGCCACCCGGAAGAATACCCCAGTTGATTTCGGACAGACCAAACTGCGCATCCTCTGCCGCAAAGGCGAGGTCGCAGCTGAACAAGGGGCCGTAGCCACCGCCAAAACACCAGCCATTGACCATCGCAATGGTCGGCTTCTCATACCAGCGCAGCCGTTCCCACCAGCCATAGGCTTCGCGCTGGGCCTGCCGGACTGCGCCAAGACCCTGCCCTTCATTCTCACGGAAATATTCCTTCAGATCCATACCAGCGGACCAAGCATCGCCCTCACCAGACAGCACAAGCACTCCGACATCATCGCGGAACTCAAGTTCCTCGATCACCCGTTTCATCTGGCGATTGAGTTTGGGACTCATGCAGTTGCGCTTTTCGGGGCGATTGAAATTGACCCAGGCGATCCCGTTTTCAACCTTGTAAGAGACTGTTTCTGCTTCGAGGCGTTCTGTCATTTGAAATTTCCTTGGTAAAATGATGGTTTCGAAAAATTTGCCGGACGATGTCCAGATGTGTTTGATAACCGCGCCAAATCGGCGGTGGGCGCGGCCCGTCTTCTAATTTCTTCAGATCGGGAAGTGGCCGGGCTGGGTCTCGATCGTGATCCAGCGGGTTTCGGTGAAGCTGTCGATCCCCTGTTTGCCGCCAAACCGCCCATAGCCAGACGCTCCAACGCCGCCGAACGGCATCTGCGCCTCGTCATGCACCGTCGGTCCATTGACATGGCAAATGCCCGAATGGATTTGCCGCGCTACCGATAACCCGCGCGCCGTGTCTTTGGTAAAAACGGCGGCGGAAAGCCCATAGGCCGAGTCATTGGCGATGCGGATTGCGTCGGCCTCATCCTTTGCGCGGATCATGGCAACAACCGGACCGAAACTTTCGTCGCGGTAAATATCCATTGCGGATGTTACCCGGTCGACAACGGTGGCCGGCATAAGGACACTGTCGGCTTTGCCGCCTGCGATCACCGATGCTCCTTTTGATGCTGCGTCTTCGATCAGGCTGTTGACATGCGTGACGGTCTTTTGATCGACAACGGCGCCCAGCGGCGTCGTGCCTTCGCGTGGATCTCCTGTGGCCATGCTCTTTGCTTTCGCGGCAAACTTCTCGGCAAAGGCATCGGCAATTGCATCGACCACGATGATGCGTTCGGTTGACATACAAATTTGCCCCTGGTTCATGAAAGCACCGAATGCGGCGGCTTTGACCGCCTCATCAAGGTCAGCATCCTCCAGAACGAGCAGCGGAGCCTTGCCGCCCAGTTCGAGCAGGCAGGGCTTTAAATGCTCCGCCGCGCGCTTGGCGATGATACGGCCCACGCCGGTTGATCCGGTGAAGTTGATGCGCTTTACCTCTGGCGCATCGATCAATGCGCCGACAACATCCGCTGCGTCTTCGGGCGCATTGGTGACGACATTGACCACACCATCCGGAAAGCCTGCCTCGGCAAACGCCTCGATAATCAGCGCATGGGTGCGCGGACAAGTTTCGCTTGCCTTCAGGATCACGGCGTTTCCGCACGCAAGCGGCACTGCAATTGCTCGCACGCCAAGGATGATCGGTGCGTTCCAAGGTGCGATGCCCAGAATAACGCCCACCGGCTCCTTTAGCGCCATTGCAATGCAGCCCGGTTTGTCTGACGGGATGACCTCGCCCGCGATCTGCGTGGTGATTGCCGCTGCCTCACGCACCATATTAACCGCAACGCCAAGATTGAACATCGCCCATCCAGCGGTTGAACCCGTTTCCGCGATCATTGCGGCGACAAATTCATCCTTCTTGGCTTCAAGCGCCACGGCTGCTTTGTTCAAAGCTGCGCGGCGCGCATTCGGGCCTTGTGATGCCCACACAGGAAATGCCGCTGCGGCCTTGGCCGCAATCGCGGCAATATCCGCAGCTTTCATAGCGGCAGCCGACGAAGCAATTTCTCCGGTCAGCGGATTTAGGCGGTTAAAAGTCATATGCGATTCTCCCGATTAATATGTCGAAATTAGTTTTCTGTCACTCAAGCTGCGATCAAGCCCAGCATTCTCGCACGGGCGACAGTATGTTTCCGATTTGCGCCATCAAGCTTTTGGAACAGGTTTTTAAGATGCCATTTGACCGTCTGCTCCGACAGATCGAGGGCATTGGCAATTTCCTTGTTGCTAAGATTTTGAGCCAGCAAACCCAATATTTCCCGCTCTTTGATTGTCAAAATTGCACCGCCCGTTGAGCTTTCCATGGGCGCGGTCGCAATGGGAACCGGTGAGTTCGTCGGATCGCGCATTGCCAGTCCCGCCATATTGGGCGCTTAGCCGGAACAACCCGCTAATCTCGGCAAGACTTTGCCCTTCCTTTTTGATGTCAGCCGCCGCCGCTGCATCCCCGCAGCGCTCAAGAATCTGGCTGCGTAACATACGCACTTCGACGGCCTCCCAACCAAGATTAAGCGCGGCTCCAAGGCTTGCCGCACGATCAACGTCCTGAAGCGCTTCGATCATATGGTCCGCGCCTTGATGGGCCAGCGCGGCATGAACTTTGGCAAGTTCCAGATGGAGTTCCAGCCACGGCACGAATGCCTTTGGAAATTCAGAATGCTGCGCCGCGAAAGTAACAGAAAGCTGGCGGACCAAAGCGTCTGCCGTTTCCTATGGCCCGCCCGCGCATGCTGACGCACCATTTCGCATTGCGCGGCAAAATGCAGTCGCGGCATCCGCCGTGCCAAGCCATGCGCGCGCAATTCTTCCAGCAAGCTGAACGCTTTGTCATGCCGACCCTCATGCTCGGCCATGCGTGCGAGTGTGAGGTAGGCACTAAGAACTGCATCCGGTAATCCTTGCCGTTCTATGACATCAAACCGCAGCGCAAGCAGCGCAGACGGCTCCAGATCGCTTCCCCCTTCCCAGCGCGCACGGGCGAGCAAGGCAGCGAGCATGCATGTTACCAGATTGCGACGGCCCATTTGTGCCTCGGCCTTGGCCAATGCTGGTCGCAACACCTGCTCCGCCAATTGACAGCGCCCTTCCCAAAGGTGGCTAACAGCGATGCTGTATGAACCAAAGCCTTGGGACATCGGCGTGTACATGATCGAGCGTTCGAAACCTTCAAACCTTAGCCAGTCAACCCGCGCCTGGTCGGGTCTGCCAGCGTGGAGCGAGGCAAGTCCGCGGCTGATCCAGTAGATCGGAACATCTTGCGGGCGCGCGGCCGATGGCGGTTCAGCCCAATCTAGAAAGTTCTTCGCTCAATTCATCGCTGTAATCCGAAAATCCTGCGATGGTCATACGGATAAGAGATGCCTCGAACTTGCCTTCGATTTTCAAGTTTGGCTGGGCTTCGATCCGGTCAAGGAGAGGCAGCGCTTCGGCGTGACGCTCGCTCATCGCCAGCGCCCATGCGGCCGGCATCCAGAACCCGGGATGACGACCAAAATCATCGTCGGGAAGGCGCCGATGCCATTCCAATACGGCCCCAATCCTGCCGTCAGTCAGCATTTGCTGCACAACGCTTTCTGCCATATCATAGGCCCGCTCGGCGTTGCCAGCAGCCAAAGCCTGTTCTGCTGCCGCTTCAAACAGTCCGGCATTCGCCAACCAATCGGCTGCCCTGTTTGACATGGCTTTGCGTTCTGCTTCGGGAATCTGGCGATATCGTTCGTCCAGAACCTCTCTCGCCATCGGATGCAATCGCATCCATTCGCCCTTCTTCGGCTTGTGACAACAGGGGAGTCTGTTCCTGTAGCCGACGGAGTTCATCGCGCACTTCAGCATTGTCGCAAATGGCCACACACAGATCAGGGTGAACCATATCGAGGGTCGAAATCCGGATGAGCAGTTGCTTTGCAACATCGGCCTGAGTGTCGATCAGGCGGTCAATGAAAAAACGACGGATATCGGCGGTCGCCGCGCTCAGAAAGCCGGAAAGATCATCGTTGCGGCGCAGCGAAGCGATCGCAAGTTGCACACCAAGCGGCCATCCCTCAATTAGCTCATGCAAGCGAAATGCAATTTCCACATCATGCGCCTTGCCCAGCGCTGACGACAATATTGAAATGGTTTCTTCGGGTTTGAAACGCAGATCATCAACCGAAAGGCGCGTATAGGCAGCATCAACGAGATCGCCCTTCACACCAATCCGCTCGGTGGGTCGTGCGCCCACAGCGATCCTTAAATTGGCTGGCGCGTTACCGGCGAGATACGGAAGATATTCGGTGCGCGTAACCTCTGGCGCGCGATCCGCCTCGTCAATGACGAGAAGGATGTCCTGTGACATGCGCGCAGCCTCGGCAAGCCACGCTGTCATGGCTTCCAGCGGGTCCGAAAATCGTTCGAGACTATCGATAAACGGATTGTCGAAGCCATATTTTCCAGAGGCCTGGTGCGCCGATTGCGCTAAGCCATTGACCAGCCTGAGCGGCTCGTCGCGACTGTCAAGCGTCAGCCAGAACACAAGACTGCCGCCAGCCAATGCCTCTTTGCGCCACTGTGCCAACTGCGATGTTTTGCCAAAACCAGTGGGCGCGATGATCGTAATAAGTTGCCCAACACCGCCGTTCAACCGGGAAAGGCCCAGCCTGTCGCGCTCCAACAGGTCGCGTGCCACCCGTGGCGGAATCGCCTTAAGCAGGAGCGCAGGGTCGCGCGCACTGGGCGCTTCAGTCATGAGCTGCCTAAAACTCCTAGCATTTCAAACATTCGTCCCTCCACAAATCGATCCCATTTTCTTTGTCTCCTAGCCGATCCGGAGAACCCTGAACCCCACCCTTCAAGAGTGGTTAGTTCGTGCATCATACCGACCTAAAGAGGGACAATATATAGTGGCGGAGAGTGACGGTCTTGCAATCAAATATATTTGTTGCTGGCGTGGGGATGACGCAATTCGGGCGTCACCTCGACAAGCAGGTCTGGGAATTGGCGGCTGAGGCAATTAGCCTTGCTTTGGCCGATGCCGGAGCCACGCAATCGAACGTTGAGCAAGTCTATTACGGCACTGGAACGCAAGGCGCGCTGCAACAACAATATGCCATTCCTGGACAGGTGATCCTCAACCGTATCGGGCTGGGAGGCATCCCCGTTTACAACATCGAAAATGCCTGCGCGACTGGCACGAGCGCGTTCCAGCTTGCAGTGCAGGCGATCCGAGCTGGGGCGTGCGACATTGCCTTGGCGGTGGGTTCTGAGAAAATGAACATTGAGGACAAGGCCCGCACGATGGCGATGTTCGATGGCGGCTGGGATGTTAGCCGGGCGGAAGAAAATGCGGAGCGTCTTCTTGCGCTTGGTGAAGGCATTGCCGTTCCCGAAGGCAGCGAGTCCGACAAACCTTATAGCCGCTTCATGGCAATTTACGCTGCGCAATGCCGCCACTGGATGAGGACATTCGGCACGACGCAGCGGCAGATTGCGTCGATCTCGGCCAAGAACCACATGCACTCGGTCGATAATCCGCTGTCGCAGTTCCGGAAAGCTTTTACGATTGACGAAGTGATGGCCTCCGCGCCGATCACCTACCCGCTGACCATCGCAATGTGCGCGCCGATGACCGATGGTGGGGCGGCTGTGGTTGTCGCCAATGAAAAGGGTCTGGCGCGAATGCAGGGTAATCGTGCGCGGGCGATCAAGGTTGCGGCGACGGCTATTGCCACGGCCACAGATCGCGGACCGACTGGAGTTTGACAAAGCCGTGTGCCGCCGTGCCGCCGATATTGCGTATGAACGTGCAGGCCTCGGGCCGCAGGACGTTTCAGTTGTTGAAGTGCATGATGCCACCGCAGTTGGCGAACTGATGGCGGTCGATTATCTGCGCCTCACCGAAATGGGCGGATCTGGCCCCGCGGCCGAACGCGGCGAGCTTTCCATCGGCGGGCGCGTGCCGGTCAATCCGTCGGGCGGGCTTGAGTGCAAGGGACATCCGATTGGCGCGACCGGACTTGGCCAAATTCACGAACTGATCACACAACTGCGCGGCGAAGCAGGCGCGCGTCAGGTCGAAGGCGCGAAGGTTGCGCTTCAGGAAAATGGCGGCGGCTCGGTTGGTTACGAAGAGGGCGTTGTCGCGGTCAATATTTTTAGCCGCTGAAGGCCGAACACGGCCCGCGAATGGAGAGGATTACATTGATGGAAATTCCGCATGATGTGCCGCTGCCCGTTACGGGTGTCGCGGGCTTTGATGCCGATCTGAGCGAGGAAGAGCTTGGTGCGCAGGATGCCGCGCATCGCTTTGCGCGCGATGTCATGCGCCCCATCGGGCGTGAGCTCGACAAGATGAGCGCCGAGGACGTCTGCGCACCGGGTTCGCCGCTCTGGGATTTTCACACAGAGATCATGAAGATGGGCTTTGGCCCCGAAGGTCTGGTCGGCCTGCCTCCCGCGGTGGCGGCCCGGTTTGAAGGCCTGATCGTGCAGGAACTCGCATGGGGCGATGCGGGCCTGGCAACATCAGCAGGCGCAGGCGGCGTGCCACATTTGCTGGCGGCAACCAGCGGCAGCCAGGAACTGATCGACCTGTGCGCAGGCAAGCTTGGCGCATGGATTGCGACGCAACCGGATCGCGGATCGGACGGCCTCAACCTCTATGCCGCCGAACGCCCCGCTGGCGTCAAGGCGAACAAGGGTAATTTGCAGGCGCGCTTTGTCGGTGATGAAATCATCATCAACGGGCAAAGCTCGGCATGGGTTTCTAACGGCGCGGTCGCGCAGGTCGGCTTGCTCGACATCGTGGCCGACTATGGCGACGGATACTGGGACAAAGATGGCAACACCTTTGGCTGCAACATCATCGTCCCGCTCGATATCAAGGGTGTATCAAAGGGCAAGCCGCTCGAAAAACTAGGCAAACGGGCCTTGCCACAGGGCGAGACCTATTTCGACAATGTCCGCGTACCCAAGCGTTTCGCGCTCGCCACGCGCGACGATTATGAATTCAAGCACGCCCAGATGTGGGCCCATGCCGGGACCAATCTGAACCATCTGGCGGTCGGGCTGGCTCGCTCCGCGTTCGAACTGGCGCTGGCTTATATCAATGAGCGCAAGCAGGGCGGCGCGCTGCTCTCAGAGCTGCAACTCACCCAGTTCCGCATCGGTGGCATCGGCATGAAGGTTGAGGCCATCAAGGCCATGGCGCGGCACGTGGCGATGTACACAAAATGCTCAGCCATGCCGCACCCCTATTTCACGGGATCGGGCAAATCCTATTGCAACACCGAGGCGCTGAACATCGTCCGCGAATGCATGACATTGTTTGGCGGCAACGGTCTGACCCGCGAATACCCCATCGAAAAGCTGCTGCGCGATGCGCAGGCGCAACAGATCGAGGACGGCGAAAACAACCTGCTCCAGATGCATTATGGCTATCTGGTCAGCCGCCTGAACCGCGAAACCCGTTTCGGCCACGCCTGAGCCGCACCCCATAATCCGGAATAGAGAAGAGGAAACCCCGGCTGTGACATCTGCTGATTATCCCGTCGTCGTTTACGGTGCGAACGGCTACACCGGTCGCCTGGTGATGGAGCATCTCCGCGATTTGAGTGTGCCCTTCATCGCCGCAGGACG
>CAVSZW010000014.1:0-422450 GCA_963732535.1 uncultured Alphaproteobacteria bacterium
GCAACAGCCGTGACCGCGCGGCGGTCGGAAACCTGGGAAGCGCTGGTAATGGCGTGCTCGACGCGGCAATTCTGCGCGGGTCGAAGTCATCCGGCGCGCCGAAAACGAGCGCAGCCAACATGGATCGACCGACAAATAAGCAAGGTGCAGGCGGGCCTGGCCAGCATGGAACCGGTTTAGGCGACAAACCCTGGGCCTGGAAGGCAAATATTCGCTGGCCGATATCGCCATTAGGCTACACGCTGGGCTGGCTCGAATATCGCTTTCCACAGCTTGATTGGCGCTGCACATCCGAATCTGGCCGACCTTTAAGCAAACTTGACACTGAAACGGGCATCTTCGACACCGTGCCGAGTTAGCGCAGAGCGCCGCCAGACCGTCTGATCAAGATCACCCGCGAACATCGGGTGCTTTTGCTGGGCGATAGCGGCATATGTTCCAAGACTGGTCCGATATGACCAGCGCCGATCGATTCGAGACCCTCGATGCGATGGCGGATTGCCGCACCATGGTGATTCCGCGGGACACCGATATTTCCGGTGCGGGCGCGGCTGAGTCGCAGAATTACCTGGCGGTCCATCTATCTTCATGCTCAGCGGTTTTGTGATCTCGCACGCCTATGAGCGCCAAATTTTGTCCGAGTGTCATGTCGGTTGGCCGCTTTTCATGGCTATCAGGCTGGTGGGCTGTACCCAATGATTTCTGTGGGCGGTTTGCCTGGCCACCCTGGCGGCTCTGACCGACTGGGATTCGAGCCCGGCGTGCTTCCCCCAGTGAGACTCCGGCCGGAATGCCGGCGGCCGACATCTTCCGAGCAGCGCCGCGCCTGACTTTGCTGTTCCTGCCCTCGAAGCTCGGCGACAGCGTGCTGCTGTTCCTGTTGAACACCGCGTTCTGGTCGCTGATGTTTGAGCTCGTGGTCAACCTGCTCTATGTTTGTTTGCCGAAAAATCTCGACCAGGGATCTGATCGCGATCGCGGTGGGCGCCGGCCTCGGGCTGGCGCCTTGGCCTTGCGGCGCAACGGCATGGAGCTGGCTGGTCCTGGGGTGTCAATCGATCGTCTTCGGGCGCCGCGGGCGACCTTCGGTTTCACCACTGGCGTGCTGCTGCTGCGCTTGTTTTCGATCAAGTCGCCGATCAAGACCAATTTTGGCGCACTGATGATGCTGGCGCTCACCGTAACCCCGCTGGCCCTGCCCGATTCGTCGCGCACAACGGCCTGGTCGATGATATTGCGGTGCTGGCCATCTTCCCGATGGCCATCTGGCTGGGCGCGCACTCGCATTCGCATGGCTGGGCCTTGCGCGGCTTCACCTGGCTGGGCCAGCCAGTTATCCGGTTTACGTCATGCATGTGCCGTTGCTGATTCTGTTTGAGCGCTACACCCATCAGGCGGGCCTGACACAGTCGACCTTGATCGCCCCGCTGTTGGCGCCAGCCTTCCTGATCGGCATTTTTGTGTTGGCAGTCGCGCTCGATCGCTGGTACGACCAGCCGGTGCGGCGGCTGATGAACCGGTTCAAGCTGCGCCAACCGGCCGCCGCCAAGCTGTCAATAACCGATATTGAGCGGGCCCGACTTCAGGCCGGTCTGACGACCATTGAAGGCTATGCAAGCGCAGCCACATCGGCGGCCAATGCGGCGGCGCCAGCAGCCGATGCGCGGGCCAGCACAATCAAGCGCGCCCGGGTCTCAGGGCGCGACTCCTCTCTAGGGCGCGACGCCTGCATCTCAGGGGCACGACGCCGGCAACTCGGCGCAACGCCAACATCTAAAGCGGACTGAAGCTTTCGGCGCTCGCCTTCTGCCAGAACGCCTTAAAGACCGGCTGCTCGGCTTCGCCATCGAGTAATTCGCCGGGCTGCAAAAACGGATAGAGGTTGGAGAGCAGGCGCACATCGTTGTGCGCCGACCCGCCGCACGATGTGATGCGGACGGATCTGCGCCGGATGGGTCAGGCCGGCCGCCGCGATCAACTCGGACAGCGCCGCCAAGGTATTGTGATGAAAGCTCGCCACCCGATCGGCTTTGTCCGGCACCACCAGCGCCCGCTGGCGCAGCGGATCCTGCGTGGTCACACCGGTCGGACATTTGCCGGTGTGACAACTCTGCGCCTGAATACAGCCCAACGCGAACATAAGCCGCGCGCGCTGTTGCACCAGTCGGCGCCCATCGCCAGGGTGCGGGCGATATCGAAGGCGCTCGTGGGTTTGCCAGCCGCACCAATTCGGATTTTGTCGCGCAGTTCAGGCCGACCAGGGTGCCATGAACCAGCAGCAGACCTTCGCGCATCGGCGTGCCCATGCGGTCAATGAATTCGGCTGGCGCCGCACCGGTGCCACCCTCTTTGCCGTCGACGACAATGAAGTCCGGCGTGATGCCGGTCACCTGCATTGCCTTGGCGATCGCGAACCATTCCCAGGGATGGCCGATCGCCAGCTTAAAGCCGGTC
Organism: uncultured Alphaproteobacteria bacterium; assembly: GCA_963732535.1. Classification (GTDB taxonomy): domain Bacteria; phylum Pseudomonadota; class Alphaproteobacteria; order Sphingomonadales; family Sphingomonadaceae; genus Sphingorhabdus_B. Next base: position 2,455 of record CAVSZW010000014.1, read on the forward strand.
GGTTTGCCGCCGACAGGTGCGCAAGCGGGCGATAAACCGCAGCAGTTCGATCGGGGTGGAGAACGCCGAATGTTTGGCCGGCGAGATGCAGTCGGTCCAAGGCGGCCGCCGCGGGCCTGAGCGATCTCGGGGGTGACCTTGGAGCGGGCAGACGCCGCCGTGGCCGGGTTTGGCGCCTTGCGAAAGCTTGAGCTCGATCATTTTGACCTGCGGGTCACGCGCGTTCTCGACGGGCGCTGCTCGCTGAAACTGCCGTTGTCATTGCGACAGCCAAAGTAGCCGCTGCCAATCTCCCAGATCAAATCGCCGCCGTGCTCGCGATGGTGGACGCTGATCGAACCCTCTCCGGTATCGTGGGCAAAACCGCCGGCCGCCGCCCCCTTGTTCAGCGCACGAATCGCATTCGGCCGAAAGCGCGCCAAAACTCATCGCCGAGATATTGAACACCGACGCCGAGGATAAGGCGCGCTGCAATCCGGGCCGCCGATGCTGACCCGAAAATCTGGCTTGCGCCGGTGTTGCCGGATTGATCGAATGGGTGATCCATTCGTAGCCGTCGGCATAGGTGTCGAGCTGGGTGCCGAACGGCCGCTTGTCGAGTTCGCCCTTGGCGCGCTGATAAACAATCGCGCGCTGCTGGCGCGAAAACGGCACCGCATCGGTGTCGGCTTCGCCGTTGCCCGAATTTCTGGTGAGATAAGGCAGATGCAATTTATCCGCGAGCGGGGCCCACAGGAATTTGATCGTATAAGGGATGCCCACCATCACCGCGAGGCCGATGGTCGCGGTATCAAGCCCAACCTTGGCCAGCCAGAAAGTGAGTGTCGCCACCAGCAACGTCAGCGGAAAGCCGCTCGAAATGCCGAGGAGAAAAGCAACGGCAGGATTTTTTCGAAGATAGGGCCGGAATTTTTCGCTGGTCAACGCGACAAAGCCAATGCCGAGCAAAATGGCTGCAAAAATGATGAACCGGATTAAATCGACCGACATGCTGACACTCCCCAAACCCAATTTCAAAACCGTAGTGCTGAGCTTGTCGAAGCACGACATCAGCATCGCGCTACATCTAAGAAGCGCCGTTGGCCTTTGGCCGACTTCGTCCCCGACAAGCTCAGGGCTACGGTTTTGTCTACCCGGTAATGCTGTATCGCCCTTTTCCTGAATGGCCAATGTCTTTAACAGTTGCGTGACTTTTGCGCCGCCTTGCGCCAAAGCGCGCAAATGGCCCAGCCCCCCAAACGTCCCGTATCCGGCAAAGCACCGCCGCGCCCCGCAAAACCGCCCCGTTTGAAATGGGACGCGAAGCCGAAGCGTAAACCCAATCCTGATGCTCCCGCCAGCAAAGGCGCGCTCGAACGTGCCGATGGCGAGGAACGGATTGCCAAGTTGCTCGCCCGCGCAGGGGTTGCCTCGCGCCGTGAGATTGAGCGGATGATTGCCGACAAACGGATCACCCTCAACGGTGTGGCCGTGGAAACACCCGCAACCCTGCTCAAATCGCTGCACGGTGTGGCGGTGGATGGCAAAGCCGTGGGGCAACCCGCGCCGACACTGCTCTATATGTTTCACAAACCCGAAGGTTGCTTGACCGCCGAGCGCGATTTTTCCGGGCGCAAGACAATCTATGATGTGCTGCCCAAAGACCTGCCGCGCTTGATGCCAATCGGACGGCTCGATCTCAACACCGAAGGGCTGTTGCTGCTCACCAACGACGGCGAGTTCAAACGGCAGATGGAAATGCCCTCAACAGGCGTAGAGCGCACCTATCGTGCGCGCTGCTTTGGCGACATCAGCCAAGCGGAGCTGGAAGAACTGATCCACGGCATCGAAATCGAAGGCGTGCGTTATGGCAAGATCGACGCCAATCTCGAACGGCGCACCGGGCGCAATGGCTGGCTGGAAATGACGCTGACCGAAGGCAAAAACCGCGAAGTCCGCCGCGTGCTCGAACATTTCGGACTTGAGGTGAGCCGCCTGATCCGCACACGATATGGCCCCTTTGTGCTGGGCGATCTGGCCCCTGGAGCCGTCGGCGAAGTGCGGCGGGTGGATTTGATCGAATTTCGAAAGACGTTGAAGTGATTGGGAGCGCAATGCTCTATCCTCTCCAGTGGGAGAGGATATGGAAGACTTACGAGTTTACTCGTTAGCTGGAGTTGGTGAGGGGTTCTGCCCTATCGATAGCGTACAACCCCTCACCCAGCTGCGACTAATGCGCTGCGCCTAAGTCTTCACAACCCTCTCCCACAGGAGAGGGATAGGTCATGCGTATCATCTCTGGCACATGGCGTTCGCGCCCGCTGATCGCACCCAAGGGCGATGCGACACGCCCCACGGCAGACCGCACGCGCGAAACTTTGTTTTCGATGCTCGCCAGCCGGTTGGGCACGTTTGAGGGCCTTAAAGTGCTCGATCTATTTTCAGGATCAGGCGCATTGGGGCTGGAAGCTTTATCGCGCGGCGCGGCCACCTGCACTTTTGTGGAACAAGATCGCGCCGCACTCGACGCACTCGATGCCAATATCGCAAAGCTGGGTGCAAAAGCGCAAAGCGATGTCAGGAAAACGTCGGTGATGTCACTCGGCGTCGCGCGGGAAGCCTATGATCTGATCCTGCTCGATCCGCCTTATGGCACCGGCGCAGGGCAAGTGGCGCTCGACAAATTGGCGCGGCTCGGCTGGTTTGCGGGTGGCGCGTGGATCAGCCTAGAGACCGACAAGAAAGAGGACGTGGAGCTAAAGGGCTTTACGGTCGATACCGTGCGCGATGTGGGCAAGGCGCGGATTACGCTGTTGCGGGTGGAATAGGAATTCACTAGCCAAATCCGACGACCCGAGCGAAGTCGAGGGACTATACCGAGCGAAGCCGAGGTGTTAAGTACATATATTTCTCGGCTTCGCTCGGACGGCTCCCTCGACTTCGTTCGGGACAATCGGATTTTTTAGTTCCAAATATGACAACCAATCCCAAACTCGACGCCACCGGATGGGGCCTGATCGCGATCCTTTCGATTTTGTGGGGCGGGGCTTTTTTCCTGATCGAGGTGGGCCTTAGAAGCTACTCGCCCAATATGCTGGTGTTTATGCGGCTCGCACTCGCCGTGCCGCCGATGTGGATCGTGATGCGATTTGCCGGAGACCGCCTGCCGACAGACATCAAAAGCTGGAGTCTGCTGATGGTCGTCGGCGCGCTCAATTGCGCCCTGCCGTTCATCCTGTTTTTCTGGGGCCAGCAATATCTGGACAGCGGCTATGCCTCGATCCTGAATGCAACCACGCCATTATGGGGCGTGGTCGTCGCGCATTTTATGACGAGCGACGAGAAAGCCACACCCGCGCGGATTATCGGCGTGCTGATCGGCTTGGCGGGAATCATCGTGATGGTGGGGCCTGATGCGGTGAAGGGCTTGTCGAACAATCTGCTCGCGCAAATCGCCTGTTTGATCTCGACCTTGTTTTACAGCTTTGCCGCAATTTACGGGCGCAGGCTGGGGCAAACAAGCATGACACCGATGGTGGTTGCAACCGGGCAGACGATGATGGCAGCGCTGTTCATGCTGCCGGTGATCCTGTTTTATGATCAGCCTTGGACCATGCCGATGCCGCGCCTTGATTCCACGCTTGCAGGGCTCACGCTGGCGCTGTTTTCCACCGCTCTCGCCTATATCCTCTATTTCCGCCTGATCGACCGGGCGGGAGCATCGAACGCGCAGTTGGTGGCCTTTATCATGCCGGTGTTGGCGATCATATTGGGCATCGCATTTCTCGGCGAGGCTTTAAACGGCGGGCAGATTGCCGGGGCCGTGTTTATCGCGATCGGATTGGTGATCCTAGACGGTCGCCTGATCGCGCGCCTTCAAAAGCCATAGGCCAAACAGGCTGAACAATGCGATGGCGGCGAGATAATAGCCGACATATTCCAGCCCCCATCCGGACAGTTTCAATGCGATATTGGGGGCAAGCGCACCGCCCAATATACCTGCTCCATTGAAACAGATCGACGCGCCGGTATAGCGCACCCGCGCCGGAAACAGCCCGGGCAACCAAGCCCCCAATGGCCCGTACACCAGCCCCATCACGAACAGCAGTACCGAAAGATAGGCACCGGTCAGAAACAAATCGCCGCTGCCCAACCACGGCCCGGTGAGAAAACTGGCCGCGAGCAGCGCGGCGCATCCCCAACCTAAAACACGCGCTGGACTGGTCCGGTCTGCCCAAAACCCCGAAAGGATGATACCCGCCGCCATGAACAGGATCGCGACCAACTGCACCCCCAGAAAATCCTGCCGCGCAAAACCAAGCTTCGTCGTGCCGTAACCCAGCGCAAAGGCAGTCGCGAGATAGAAGATCGCAAAACAGGCAATCGCCGCGATCATCCCGCCGAACAATTGCCTTGGATGCGTGCGCGCAACTTCCGCGACCGGCACTTTCGGCGGCGGGGCTTCTTCTAACGCTGCGGCGAAGGCGGGCGTCTCGGTCAATTTCAGGCGCACCCACAGCCCGATCCCGACCAGCAAAGCGCTCAACAAAAACGGTACCCGCCAGCCCCACGCGCGAAAATCCGCATCGCTCAAAAACAGCCCCAGCAACAGAAACAATCCGTTCGACAAGATGAACCCGACAGGCGCGCCCAATTGCGGAAACATGCCATAACGCGCTTTCTTCCCCTCAGGCGCATTCTCCACCGCCAGCAAGGCCGCCCCGCCCCATTCGCCGCCAAGGCCAAAGCCCTGACCGAAACGCAGCACACACAACAGCAACGGTGCCCACCACCCCGCTACCGCATAGCTTGGCAACAAAGCGATCAAAAAGGTCGAAACCCCCATGATCATCAACGACCAGACGAGCGTCGCCTTGCGCCCGATCCGGTCTCCATAATGGCCAAACACCAGTGCCCCCACCGGCCGCGCAATAAAGGCAAGTGCAAAGGTCAGCCAGCTTTGCAGCAATTGTGCTTCGGGGCTGGATGTCGGGAAAAACAGCGGCCCGAACACCAAAGACGCGGCGGTCGCGAAGATATAAAAGTCGTAAAACTCGACCGCCGTCCCCGCCATGGATGCGCCGAGGATGCGTTTATGCGATGGGGTTTGTGTCATGTCCGTTCGCTGGCATCACCGCGCGGCAAAGGAAAGCAAATTTGAATATTAAAAGAACAAAATAAAAACTTTGCGCCATTCCACCGCTATGCTACGTTAGAAAGATGCCAAAACTTGATCCCATCGTCTCTGAATTCGCGACAGACGAAGAAGCGGAAGCCCATGACAAATGGTTTCGCGCGCAAGTGCAGGCGGCGCTTGACGACAAGGATGAGCCTTGCATTCCGCATAAGGAAGTGATGGCTCGCGCTCGCGAAGTTATTGAAAAAGCTGTAGAAAAGCGCAAGCGTGCGAATCCTGGTTTGGCGGCTTAGTGCTGCCGATCAGTTGGGCGATATCCTCGGCTACATTGCAGATCGTAGCCCGATTGCTGCCTATGAACTGGAAGCAAGGGTCAAACAGGCTGCGGAACGGTTATGCAAATCGCCGTTCATCGGACGACCGGGCTCGATTGACGGGAACGCGCGAAATGATCGTGCATCCCAACTATATTGTAATCTACACCGTGAGTGAGAATACGGTGACGGTGTTGCGCGTGTTGCACGCCCGCCAGCAATATCCCTAAAGAACCCCCAGTGACCAATTCCCTCCCCTCCGCCATGCCGCCATGGCTCGACGGCCTGAACCCGCCGCAGCGCGAAGCTGTGCTGACCACCGAAGGCCCGGTGCTGATGCTGGCGGGCGCGGGCACGGGCAAGACTGCGGCGCTGACCGCGCGGCTGGCGCATATCATTGCCGAGCGCCGGGCCTGGCCGTCCGAGATCCTCGCCGTTACCTTCACCAATAAAGCCGCGCGCGAGATGAAGGAGCGGATGGGGCGGATGATTGGTGAAGCGGTCGGAGGGCATGCCATGGCTTGGCACTTTCCATTCGATCGGCGCAAAAATGCTGCGCCGCCATGCCGAATTGCTGGGCCTGAAAAGCAATTTCACGATCCTCGATACCGACGATCAGCTGCGCTTGCTCAAACAATTGGTGCAGGCCGCAGGGATTGACGACAAGCGCTGGCCGGTAAAATCGCTCGCGGGATTGATCGACAAATGGAAGAATAAGGGGCTGACCCCGGACCAGCTCGATGCCGGCGAGAATGCGGCCTATGCCGAGGGCAAGGGCCAAGCCATGTACACCGTCTATCAGGCGCGCTTGCGCGAGCTCAACGCCTGCGATTTCGGCGATCTGTTGCTGCACGCGCTCACCTTGCTTCGCAACCACCGCGATGTGCTGGCCGAATATCAGGCGAAGTTCAAATATATCCTTGTCGACGAATATCAGGATACCAACGCCGTCCAATATCTGTGGCTGCGGTTGCTGTCGCAGCAACGCAAGAATATCTGCGTGGTCGGCGATGACGATCAATCGGTGTATAGCTGGCGCGGCGCAGAGGTCGCCAATATCCTGCGCTTTGAAAAGGATTTTCCGGGCGCAAAGATCATCAAGCTGGAACAAAATTACCGCTCGACCCCGCATATCCTCGCCGCGGCCTCTGGCCTCATCGACGCCAATAGCGGGCGGCTGGGCAAGACGCTTTGGACCGAGCTGGATGCGGGCGAAAAGGTGCGTGTCATCGGCGTGTGGGACGGGGCAGAGGAAGCGCGGCGGATCGGCGAGGAGATCGAGGCGCTGCAATATAAAGGCGTGCCGCTCAGCCACACCGCCATCCTCGTCCGCGCACAATTCCAGACGCGCGAACTGGAAGACCGCTTCATCTCCATCGGCCTGAATTACAAGATCGTCGGCGGTTTCCGTTTCTATGAACGTGCCGAAATCCGCGATGCCATTGCCTATTTGCGCGATCATCAACCAGCCCGCAGACGACCTTGCCTTTGAACGCATCGTCAACACCCCCAAACGCGGCATTGGGGATAAGGCTGTGGAAAAAATCCACCGCATCGCGCGGGCCGAGGCCGTGCCTTTATCGCTTGCCGCAGCGCATATCGTCGGCACCGACGAACTGACCGGAAAGGCGCGCAAATCGCTGGCCGATTTGGTGATCGATATTGCGCGCTGGAGAGATAGCGCGACTGCCCTGCCCCCGTCGGCGCTGATCGAATTGGTGCTGGAGGATAGCGGCTATACGGCGGCTTTACAGGCCGAACGCAGCGTGGAGGCATCGGGGCGGCTGGAGAACCTGAAGGAACTCGCCCGCGCGATGGAGGAATATGAAACGCTGGGCGAATTTCTGGAGCATGTCAGCCTCGTCATGGACAATGAGGCGCGCGACAGCGGCGATTGTGTGACGATCATGACGATCCACGCCGCCAAGGGGCTGGAATTCCACCATGTGTTTTGTGCGGGCTGGGAGGACGGCGTCTTCCCAAGCCAACGCGCGATGGACGAAGGTGGCCTCGCGTCGGTCGAAGAAGAACGGCGTCTGGCCTATGTCGCGATCACCCGCGCCCGCGAAAAATGCACGATCACCCATGCGGCGAACCGGCGCATCTACGGCCAATGGACCAGCAGCATCCCCAGCCGCTTCATCGACGAATTGCCCGATGAGCATATCGAAAACGAGCAAACCATGACCGGCGGCGCAAGCCTATGGCGCGCCAATTGGAGCGAACGCGCCGATCCCTTCGCGCATCTCGCCGCCGCCAACGCAACGCGCGCAGGCCAACGCGGCCCCGGCTGGCAACGCGCGGCAACTTCGGGAGGGTTTAACGCCGTGCCTTCACGCGTGCAGGAGGCGAGCAAACCGGCGGTGGGATTGGGCGCTGCTGGGCGCAGTGATTTGGCCGTCGGGATGCGCGTTTTTCACGAGAAATTCGGCTATGGCGTGATCGAGGATATCGAGGGCAACAAGCTGGAGATCGAATTTGAAACGGCGGGGCAGAAGCGGGTGATGGATAGTTTCGTGACATTGGGGTGAGGTCGACAGAGTCGGTCACCTCACCCCTTATTGTCACGATAGATATTACTATGGGTTAAGCGGGCGGAATCGCAGCTGGATTTGCCATCGTCAAACCACTGGAAAATATGTCGCGAGCAATCGCTCTTCCCAAAGGCACACCGCCGATATTATCCGTTCCGCCGCTGCTCGATTTCTTGAGCATATTGGAAATTGTTTTCGCGCTGGTTCCATCAAATCTCCAATGCACACCAAGATAAATCCGGCTGATTGAATTTTCAAATATCGCATCGGCTACAGACGCAAATTTGCGTTCATGCCGGGAACGAAGTGCGCCGTCATTATCACGGCTGGTTCCATTCAGTTCATCTGAAACGAAATCGAACGCGATATTATCGATGGTTTCTTCGTTGGCGTGACCGTAAAATAACCGGACAATTTCAAATGCCGCCGCTCCAAAGGTTGCGTGCCCCGATGGATATGCGGGGAATGGCGGTGTAAAAGACCTTGCCCCCGGTTGGGTATCGTTGGTTTTCGGCGCACCTAAAGGCCGCCAATAGGGATCCGCTTTGGCGTCAACAACCTGCCCGCCGACAGCATCCGGACCCCAGTTGGTGTCATATTCCCGAATACCGATCACTGGCCGCCAGAGGTCATAATGATACTTCCAATACCATGCATGGATGCCGGCATCGCCCATCGCGACATTTACCAATGCGAACAATCGGGCATTCTGGGCGACAGTGTTTCCTTTGGATTTTGCAATCTCCCGAATGATATCATTGTATAGCCGGGGTGGTGTGCCCAATTGTGTTGCGCCGTCATAGGCCCAGTACAAACCAATCGTCGTTTCCTGCGTCGTGCGCGTGGTTGCCGGGTGCGATGCCGAACCACCTTTCAACCGAACTTCTTCATGATCGGCATCATAAGCGTTGGATTTGAATGCTGGATAAGGAGACATCGGATGAAATGATTGAACGGCAAACGGTGCGACATGTCCCCAGGACGAACCCAGTGGTTCGACTTGCCCGTTGGCGTTTAATGGATCGGCACGATGGCGCGGTTTAGCCGTCGAATAGACATGGGGCAAACTTGGCGCATCCGCTCCATCTCCTGCCCGAATTTGCAGCAGTTTAAAGGCAACTTGCCGGCCAAATTCAAATGCTTCGTCATCTGTCTCGTTCAATCCGGCAATGCGAAATGCCATCGAGTCTATGGTGTCACGTTGGTTTGGGTATAGCGCGGCCAAAACCGTTTGTGCCGCCCCCGAAACTGCAGAACTTTCATGTTTAGAACCAAAACCTCCCACTGGTGCTGCGGGCGTGGCCGGTGCGGAACCGGCAAGGTAAAGCGCTTGCCCCCCTGCAATACCAAAAAAGGCATCATGCATTGCAAGATGGGTGATGGCGGTGGCGCGCGAACTGCGGGTCGGCCCTCCCTGCCGTCCGGTCATAGGTGCCGTATGATCCACACGATTCATTTCGTTGGATACAGAGTTCCAGAATAAAATTGGGTCTTCCATTGCAAACTCCTCTATAATCTAAACAAAATTGTCTAAATTTCTGGCTTGCAACCCATGTTATTATTATTTTCGAGTGCTTTTTGAATACATCGAAATATTTATTGATATTGCTATCAGTAAGTGTGGACTATTTTAACAAGACCAATTGAAAGGTAATTTGATATTAACCAATCGGCTCATCCCGTTTTTCAAACAATCTGCCTGTGATGCCGCCAGTCTTGAACGGGAACCAAAAGTCGGGCCTGTTGTCGCGAAAGTGAGGCTTTGTACCTTCATGCCATCGCGTGCCCAAAAAACTGCTGTCCTACATCTCCCCTTTTGGCACATAATGTTGCCATGCGCGCTATGCCTGCCACGCTTTCTTCCCTTCAAATTTGCAGAAGCCAGTTATCAGCCCCGAATGCCCCCATGACGGGTCGTGAACTTCGTGTACTTCGGGAACTTCCGCGCAAGCACGGCCTGCTAATTGTCGCCGCCCCCAATTCCCGAGTCGCCCGCGCACGCAAGACAGTTATGTTAACGCTGCACCGCAACACGCCCGTTGCCGGATGTAAAATCTTTGGCCCTAATGCAATATGCCCCTCGCCCTACGCCCTGCGCCAAATGTTGCGGTGCATGATTTACATAAGCTGTGAACATAATGGAGCGCCGCCATTCCCTAGCGTCGATGCGCCGTTGCAAGGCCGCGATGATATGACATCACCTTGCAACACGACCCCACAACAGGGGGCCGTGTTAGAGGAGATCGAACATGCGTAAATTGTCCCTGATAATTGCCCTGCCCTTGCTCGCGCTGGTCTCGGCTTGCCAAGAGAATGGCGCGAATGAAGAAGCACCGCCTGAGGCCACGGAGGCGGCGAGTGAGGCGGTTACCTCCGCCAAGGAAGGCGCGGATGCCGCCGCCGAGGCCATGGCCGATGCTCCCGCCAGTGTTTCGGGCGGCGCAGTCTTCACCAAACCCGCCGCCGTCTCGCCCAGCGTCGCGCCGGGGGTAGCCTTCCAATATCAATATGATTTCCGCGTTCCCGCTGACAAGATCGAGGCGGTGCAGGATGAACATGCGGCGGCTTGCGAAACTTTGGGTCTTTCGCGTTGCCAAATTACCGGACTTACCTTTACCCAGAACGAGCGCCGCGATCCCAGCGGGCGGATGGAGTTCATGCTCGATCCCAGCATCGCCCGCCGCTTTGGCCGCGATGCGATTGCCAGCGTGGAGAAGGCCGAAGGTGTGCTTGCCACAAGCAATGTGTCTGGCGAAAATGTCGGCGCGGAAATCGCTAGCTCGCAGGTGCGCAGCGCCGGGATGGAGGCCGAGGTGAAGCGGATCGAGGCGCGGTTGGCGGGCAAGGGCTTGGCCAATGACGAACGCGTCGAACTGCGCAGCCGAGCCGAGGAACTGCGCGAGATGATGGGCGGCGAGAAGGAAAGTCGGCGCAGCGGCGAAAAGCGGCTAGCGACCACGCCGATGGTTTTCAACTATAGCGGCAATATGGGAATTGGTGCCGACGGCAGCTTTGGCGAGGCGGTGGCCAAATCGACTGGGGGGCTGATGACGATGCTGTCGATGCTGATGCTGTTGGTGGGGGCGCTGTTGCCATGGTTGTTGCCCGTCGTGGCGATTGTGCTGCTGGTGCGAAGCCCGATGGGCGCAGGCATCCGGCGCTGGTGGCGCAAGACCAGCCCGCTGGTCGATGAGCCACTGAAAGATTGAATCGGGAAAGACTAGCTCGGCTTTGCGCGGCGCAAGCATTGCCTGCATTGCGCCGCGCAGCTTGAGCGGTTAGGCGGGTGGGGAATGTCCAGTGCCCCTCATCCTTTCCGCATCGCTGATTTCCGCACCTATTTGTTTGCGCGCTTCATCATGTCGATGGCAACCCTGTCGATGGTGGTGGTGATCGGCTGGCAGGTTTATGACATCGCGCGTACCGATTATGGCATGGATCCCAAGACGGCGGCGTTTCAGCTGGGGCTGATCGGGCTGTGCCAGTTTTTGCCGCAATTGCTGTTAACGCCGGTATCGGGATGGACGGCGGACCGGTTTGAACGGCGGACCGTGGCGATTATCGCCAACAGCATCGATATATGCGTGGCGCTGGCGCTTGGCGCCTTTACCGCTTCGGATAACCTGAACTTGCCGATCCTTTTCGTACTGGCCGCAGCACACGGCGTTGCGCGGTTGTTTGCTGGCCCGGCAATGTCGTCTATCCCGCCCAATATCGTGCCGCCTGCCGTCTTGCCCCGCGCGCTCGCACTGAGTGCCATATCTTGGCAAAGCGCAGCGGTGTTCGGCCCTGCACTGGGCGGATTGGTCTATGCTTGGGATGCACCCAGTGCTTATTGGGCGGCGGCGGCGATGATGGCGATAGCCTGTATTGCGGTCGCCACGATCAAGCCCATCCACCCCCCCCAATCCGCCGAGAAAAAACATCCGATTAGGCAGATGATCGACGGACTCGATTATTGCCGAAAGGACAGGTTTTTAACGGGCGCGATTACGCTCGATTTGTTTGCGGTTTTGCTGGGTGGGGCAACCGCATTGCTGCCGGTTTTTGCGCGCGACATTTTGCAGGTTGGGCCGGACGGATTAGGGCAATTGCGCGCGGCGATGGCGGTGGGTGCGGCGATCATCGGCGTGTTGCTGGTGGCGCGGCCACTGAAAGACAATGTCGGCGTGAAAATGCTTTGGTCGGTGGCGATATTCGGGGCGGCGATTGTCGGCTTTGGCTGGAGCAGCGAAATTGCCGCTGCGCTGTTTGACAATGCCCGGATTGACTGGCTCGATATGGGTTCGCCGATGGCCATTGCGCTTGCCATGCTGGCGATAGCGGGCGGCGCAGACATGCTTTCGGTCAACGTCCGCAATTCGCTGGTGCAGCTGAATACCCCCGATGCCATGCGCGGAAGGGTGAGCTCGATTTCGGGGCTGGCGATCTCCGCATCCAATGAATTGGGTGAACTGCAATCGGGCTTTGCCGCTGCCCTGTTGGGTCCCGTCGGCGCGGTTGTATTTGGCGGCGCAGGAGCCATAATGGTAACAGGTATTTGGGCTTGGCTGTTTCCCGAACTCAAAAATGCCCGCACCTTTGAACCGCAAATTCGTGAAGCAGAAAAGGACCTAGTTCGATGAAAGCCAATTCGATCCTCGAAACCATCGGCAACACCCCGCATATCCGGATGGCGCGAATGTTCGAGGGGGCGGAAGTTTGGATTAAATCGGAGCGCGCCAATCCCGGCGGGTCGATAAAGGATCGCATCGGCCTTGCCATGATCGAGGCAGCCGAAAGAGATGGCAGCCTGAAGCCGGGAGGCACGATTATCGAACCGACATCGGGCAATACCGGCGTGGGCCTTGCCATGGCAGCCGCAGTGAAGGGGTATAAACTTGTCCTTGTGATGCCCGAAAGCATGTCACTTGAACGGCGGCGGTTGATGTTGGCTTATGGCGCAAGCTTCGATCTCACCCCACGCGAAAAGGGAATGAAGGGGGCGATAGAGCGGGCATTAGAATTGATCGCCAGCACTCCCAATAGTTGGATGCCGCAGCAATTTGAAAATGCCGCCAATATCGACGTACATGTGCGAACGACTGCGCCCGAAATTCTGGCCGATTTTGCGGACAGCCCGATTGACGTTCTGATTACCGGTGTCGGTACCGGCGGCCATATTACCGGCTGTGCAGAGGCACTCAAAAAGGCTTGGCCTAATCTGAAAGTCTATGCGGTCGAACCCACGCTTTCTCCAGTGATCAGCGGCGGCCAACCGGGACCGCATCCCATCCAAGGCATCGGCGCTGGCTTTATTCCGGCTAACCTTCACACACAAGCCATTGACGGTGTGATTCAGGTCGATCCCGAAGACGCCAAGGAAATGGCGCGGCGGGCCGCGCGTGAGGAAGGCATGCTGGTGGGGATTTCGTCAGGGGCGACACTGGCCGCCATTGCACAAAAGCTGAAGGAGCTGCCCGCTGGATCACGCGTGCTGGGCTTTAACTACGACACGGGCGAACGCTATCTCTCGGTCCCCGATTTCCTCCCAACCGAATAATCCAACTCCAGACAACAAAGGGGCCGGGGCGGACCAGAAACGCCCCGGCGCAAGTTTACCGCGACCCGTTGCGGCTACCTTATTGCTTTTCCTCGTCGCCACCCATGCTTGCCGGGGGAGACTTTAATTCATCGGGCTTGCCATCGCCATCATCATCAAAACGGTCGGGCTTGTTATCACCGTTGGTATCCCATGCATCGACCATCCCGTTTGCATCGCGGTCCCACGCGTCTGCCTTTCCATCCTTGTCGGAGTCGATTGTGGGCGGTGAGTTCAGCTTTTCTGATGAAAGCGGTGCTGCCTTTTCCGGCATTGCTTTTGGTTTTGCGGTTTCCGCTGCATGAACAATTCCCGCCGCAAAGGGCAGAATAAGCGCCAAAGCTGCGAGTATAGCGACCTTCAAATTTGCATTTGTCATTGGTTGCTCCTGATGAAGTCAACCCCCTGCCCGATCAAGCATCCGCCCGAAGCCATATCATTCGCCATGCTTTTGCGGCGATGCGACGCAGTTTTCCAGACTAACGGCTTGTCGCACTCGCCCTGTCGCGGATGCGAGTCAGGCCGTCGCAAACATCGCGGGAGTCAAAGCCATCATCGCTTCGCTACCAGCCTCGATCTTACGGCGAAGAGCACCGCAATCAGGAAAGAAGCGTTCGGCAAAATAGCGCGCGGTGACCAGTTTGGATTCATAAAAGCCGGTATCGCCCGCCCCCGCATCCAGCGCCGCTCTCGCCGCCGTGCCCATACGCAGCCATTGCAGGCCTAGCGCTACGATCCCCATAATGTGCATATAATGGTGCGCGCCTGCACCCACATTATCGGGATTTGTCATGCCGTTCTGCATGAACCACATCGTCGCAGCCTTCAGCTCGCCATTGGCTTTTTCCAGCCGCCCTGCGAAATCGGCCATCACGCCATCTTTTGCAGCCGAGCACTCATCATCGACCAGTTTGAACCACAATTGGATTGCACGCCCGCCATTTTGCGCCAGTTTGCGGCCCACTAGGTCCATGGCCTGCACACCGTTCGCGCCTTCGTAGATCATCGCAATACGGGCATCTCGGACATATTGTTCCATGCCCCATTCACCGACATAGCCATGGCCACCAAACACCTGCTGGGCGTTGGTGGCGACCTCATAGCCCTTATCTGTGCCATAGCCCTTGATCACTGGCGTCATCAAAGACAGGATATCGTCTGACGCTTGGCGCATTTCCTCGGTCGGGGCGCTGTGGATCATGTCGGCAAGCAATGCCCCACGCAGGCACAATGCCCGAAAGCCCTCGGTAAAGGCTTTGGCGTCCATCAACATCCGGCGAATATCGGGGTGGACAAACAGGGTATCGGCTTTTTCGTCGAAATCCTTCGGCCCGGTCAGCGCCCTGCCCTGCCGCCGATCATGGGCATATTGCACGGCATTTTGATAGGCAACCTCGGCAACGCCCAAGCCCTGTTGTCCAACACCCAGCCGCGCGATGTTCATCATGATGAACATCGCGGCAAGGCCTTTATTCTCGTCGCCGACCATATAGCCGGTGGCTTCGTCATAATTCATCACGCAGGTCGAATTGCCGTGGATGCCCATTTTATGTTCGAGGCTGCCGCAACTGGCGGCATTGCGGCTCCCAAGCGAACCATCTTCGTTCACCAGAAATTTGGGAACGATGAACAGCGAAATGCCTTTCACCGTATCAGGCGCTCCCGGCGTTTTGGCGAGGACGAGGTGGATGATATTCTCCGCCAGATCATGCTCACCCGACGAGATGAAAATCTTCGTGCCTGAAATCGCATAGCTGCCATCGCCGTTGGGGACAGCTTTGGTGCGGATCAGCCCTAAATCGGTGCCGCAATGCGGCTCGGTCAGGTTCATGGTTCCTGTCCATTTGCCGCTGATCATATTGGGGGCGTAGATCGCCTTTAGCTCATCGCTGCCTTTAACAAGGATCGCCGAGACCGCGCCGTGGGTCAGCCCCGGATACATGGCAAAGGCCATGTTAGAACTCGCCATATATTCCTCAAACGCCATCGACAGCACATGCGGCATCGCCTGACCGCCATATTCGGCGGGGGCCGAAAGCGTTCCCCAACCCGCCTCGCAATAGGCCTTATAGGCTTCTTTAAAGCCATCGGGCGTCGTGACCGAACCATCTGCATGGCGGGTGCAGCCCTGCTTGTCGCCCACGGCATTGAGCGGAAACAGTTCATTCTCGACGAATTTCGCACCCTCGGTCAGGATCGCTTCGACCATGTCGGCGCTGGCATTTTCAAAACCCGGCAAATGCGCGAATTTTTCAATTCCCAAAACTTCGTTGAGGATGAACAAAGTATCACGCACGGGGGCCTTATATTGGGGCATTTTACGGACTCCTGTTGGGGTGCGCCGTCAGGCGGCCTTGGTTTCTTCAGCCTCGACCTTTTCGACAAGACCCACAAATTCTGTAAGTTCGCTGATCGCGCTATCCAGATCCTGCCGCTGTTTTTTAAGCAAGCCGATCCGGTCACGGCATTTTTCTATGGTCACTCTGCGCTGGATATTGCGGCCGTCGTTCAAATCATAGAGATCGATCATCTCGCGGATTTCGGCAAGGCTGAAACCCACACGTTTGGCGCGTAAAATCCAGGCGAGCCGCGCACGATCCCGTTTGGAATAGAGGCGCGATAGCCCCAGCCGTTCTGGTGCGATCAGACCCTGATCTTCGTAAAAACGCAATGCGCGCGCGGTGACACCAAATTCCGACGACAGATCCGAAATGGAATAGCTTTCCCGCCCCAGCGCGTCGGGGGTGTCAATGGTCGCATCGGCGACGGATTGCTGGCGTACTGGATTATCCATGTCTCAACGAACTGCCTCTCTCAAGGCAATGCTTTTACTTTACGTTAGCGTAAACGTCAATCGCTTCATTCGCCAATCAAAATGAGGTGATAACTGGTTCACTAGCCGATGGGGTTGCGGGTTTGGGCACAACCGGAGCAGGATCGACTGGCTTTGGTTCAACCGGCTTTGGTTCTACCTTCGGCGGATCGCTCGGCTGCGAGGATTTTGACGTATTCTGAATAACGATCACTTGCTGGTCCAGCTTAGTCGCGCCGAACAGCAATTTGGCAAAAGTCTTTGGCATCCGAATACAGCCATGCGACGCCGGAACTCCGGGGATCGCACCCGCATGAAGAGCGATGCCGTCCCATGTCAGGCGCTGCATGAAGGGCATCGGCGCATTATCGTAAATGTTTGAAAAATGATCGATATTCTTCTGTAGAATCGGATAGATTCCGGTCGGCGTTTCATATCCCTTTTTGCCGGATGAAACCGTCGTAAAGGCAACCAGTTCCTCGCCATCAAACACGTACAGCCGCTGAAAATCGAGCACGACGATGATCTTAAGAGGGTTTTTATAGGCTGCGCGTTGTTCCCAAACAAATTGGCCTGGACGCAATTTGTCACCGGGGTCGGCCTTTTTATAGCGCTGGACAATTGGCGCGGGCTTTTTCACCGGCGGCTTGACGACTGGGGCTTGGATGACAGGAGGCGTCGGAGCGGGCGGCGTGGTCGTTGCCGGTGGTGCGACAGGTACGGGCGGCGTTATGACGGGTTCAGCAGGCAAAGCCGGAGTGGCAACAACTGGCGGCGGGGCCGCTACCTCCTGCGCGTGCAGACTGGTTCCGGTCAGGGCTATTGCTGAAACGATCAGCCAAGGGCAGGTTTTGGAAGCGGGCATCTGGTCAGGCCTATTCAAGTCAGTGGAGAAATCAATTCGTCGCATATATGGCTCGTTTCGTCGAGCATTTTTTCAATGCTTTATACGAATTGTCGCAGATGTGTCCTTCTTGCAACGCTGAATTGAGGCCGGATGCCGCAATTTTGCGTTGAAATGCCAATGCAGGGCTTTTTGCTTAGCAATTCTGCATTAGATTGGTTGTCATGAATATTAGGGATCGCCGCGAATTTTGCTCTATGCTCGTTGCCGGTATCGGCGCGATGGCCGTTGCGCGGCCCGCGTTAGCCGATTTCCCCTTCCAGTTTTCCGAACATCATACACTCAATCCCAGACTGTTTGAAAAGGCGCGCGCCGCTTTCAGCCAGAACTACCATCGCCTCGCCCGCCGCGACATCATGGCCGTTGCCGATTTTTCTGCGCCATCGCGCGTGCCGCGTTTCCATGTTGTCGATATGATTGGCGGCAAAACGCAAGCCCTGCTGGTGGCGCACGGCAAAGGCAGTGACCCCGAACATAGCGGCTTTGTTCGCCAGTTTTCCAACATCCCCGGATCGGAAGCGACCTCTTCCGGGGCATATTTGGTTTCAGACCTTTATTATGGACAGCATGGCGCGTCGCGGCGGCTGATCGGGCTCGATCCACAGAATAATATGGCAGAAGACCGCGCGATCGTGATCCATGCGGCATGGTACGTGAGTGATGAAATTGCCACTGAACAGGGAAAAGTCGGCCGCAGCCAAGGATGTTTCGCTTTTTCGGAAAAAGATATCAGCCGAGTGCTTGAACAAATGGGTCCGGGGACCCTGCTCTACGCCGACAAAGTTGGCTAAACCGTCTTTCGAAATACCAGCGACAGATTGTTTGCGGGCATCTCAATTTTTTGCTGAAAATTAAAGCCTGCAGCCTTTCCGACTGCGACTACATCTTCAACATGTCCGCAGTCCCCAATCAGCATTGGCCGAACGCAACGAAACGTCAAAAGCCTCATTGCTCGGAGCGGTTTGGCCGCCTGTTTCGCGATAGGGGCCATAGAGATAAAGTGGTGCGCCAGATTCAAGCAATCGGCCCGCCCCCGCAAAAACCCTTCGGTCGCGCTCCACGGAGAAATGTGGATCATGTTGATACAGACGATCGCATCCATTATTCCTACCGGCCATTGGGCTTTCGCCGCGTCAAGCTGAACCGGCGGTGCAATATTGGGCAACCGGCTTTCGGCAATCCAAGCCGAGATGGACTCCAATCCTGCGGGATCGAAATCACTCGGCTGCCAGCGCAAATGCGGGAAATAGGCGGCGAAATGGACGATATGCTCGCCCGTTCCCGACGCTATTTCGAGCACTTGACCCTTTTCGGGCAACACTTCGCGCAAAACCGAAACAATCGGATCGCGGTTCCGCTGGGTGGCGGGGGCGAAACGCTTGGCCTCTGGTGATGGCGTGAAGACGAACGGTTCAGTCATTCCGCAACCTCGGGAGCGCGCCACACTAACACCGGTTTGCGTGCGGCCAGTGTCTCGTCGAGCCTACGACGTGGTGCATAATGCGGTGCCGATTTAAGGTCTGGATCACCGGCCCGTGCTCGTCCGGCTACCGCCCGCATCGCCCCTATAAACTGGTCGAGCGCGGCCTTGCTCTCGGTCTCGGTCGGTTCAACTAGCATTGCTCCATGCACGACGAGTGGGAAGTAAACTGTCATCGGATGAAAGCCCTCATCGATCAGACCTTTGGCGATATCGAGCGTCGAGAAGCCCTCGGCCAGTCCGGCGTCGCTAAATAAAGCCTCATGCATGCACGGCCCAGACGCCCCGAACGGCGCATCGAGAACATCTTCCAGGCTTCGCAATATATAATTGGCGTTGAGCACGGCGTCTCCTGAAACTTGTCGCAAACCATCGGCACCGTGGCTCAATATGTAAGAAAGCGCGCGGGTGAACATGCCCATCTGCCCGTGAAACGCGGTCATCCGGCCAAAGGTTTGCGGATGCATGGCACCTGCTGATTCCTCTTCGACCAGCTTGAAGCTACCATCGGGCATTTTCGCTGCATAAGGGATAGGGCCGAAAGGAGAGAGCGCCTCTGACAATACCACCGGCCCCGAACCCGGCCCGCCGCCGCCATGCGGGGTGGAGAAAGTTTTGTGCAGATTGATGTGCATCGCATCGATGCCCAAATCCCCCGGACGAACGCGCCCGACAATAGCGTTGAAATTGGCCCCGTCGCAATAAA
Organism: uncultured Alphaproteobacteria bacterium; assembly: GCA_963732535.1. Classification (GTDB taxonomy): domain Bacteria; phylum Pseudomonadota; class Alphaproteobacteria; order Sphingomonadales; family Sphingomonadaceae; genus Sphingorhabdus_B. The sequence continues at coordinate 21,902 of CAVSZW010000014.1, forward strand.
CATAGCCGCCAACGCCGTGCACAGCGTCTGAAATCGCTTTCATATCACGCTCGAACAATCCGCAGGTATTGGGATTGGTGATCATCACACCGGCAATATCGGGACCAAGTCGCGCGTTCAGCGCCGCCAGATCGACGCGGCCTTCGGGAGTGGCAGGGATATTTTCGACCGAAAAGCCCGCAAAGGCTGCCGTTGCCGGATTGGTGCCATGCGCACTTTCAGGGACGAGGATGATTTTACGGACCTCCCCCCGCGCCTCCAACGCCGCCTTTATGCACAATATCCCGCACAATTCGCCATGCGCGCCTGCCTTTGGCGACATGGCAACACCGTGCATTCCGGTGAGTTCGATCAGCCACACCGCCAGTTCATGGATCACCGCAAGCGCGCCTTGCACCGTTTCTTGCGGTTGCATCGGATGGACATCGGCAAAGCCTTTCATCCGCGCCACTTTTTCATTGAGCCGCGGATTATGCTTCATCGTGCAACTGCCTAGCGGAAACAGGCCGAGATCGATGGCATAATTTTGGCGGCTCAAGCGGGTGTAGTGGCGGACGGTTTCAGGTTCGGACAGCCCGGGAAGTCCGATCTCCCCGTTTCGTTCGAGGCCGCCTAAACGAGATGGGACGTTTGGGGACAGATCGAAGTCCACTCCCGTCGTGCGAGTATCGCCGATCTCGAAAATCAGGGCTTCTTCGAGCATCAGCGCACGATTGCCGGTGAAGGTAATGCCACCTTCGGCTTCGTTGGCGGTCATTTCGGGCCGCCAACCGCTCTGGTTGATCACGTTCATGCCCCAGTCTCCTGTAAAAGTATCTCCTCAAGAGCAGAGGCAAAGGCCTCGATATCCTGGGACGATACGACTTCGGTGACCGCCACTAGCAAGCCATATTCAAGCGCACCATTGTCCGGATACAGCCGACCGAGCGAAACCCCTCCAAGTATCTTGCGCGCCGCCAGCGCATGGACGACATCGCGCGAAGGAACCGGTAGTTTCAAAGTGAATTCATTGAAAAACGCATCATTGACCAATTCGACACCGGCGATTTGGGTCAGGCGTTCGACAGCTTGGACCGCTTTCGCGTGGTTGAGTACCGCCAATTGGCGCAAACCCGCTTCGCCTAGCAAGCTCATATGTATACTGAAAGCTAGTGCACAAAGACCTGAATTAGTGCAGATATTGCTCGTGGCCTTCTCACGCCGTATATGCTGTTCGCGCGTGGAAAGAGTAAGCACAAATCCGCGTTTGCCATCGGCATCCACCGTTTCGCCGCACAGCCGCCCCGGCATTTGCCGCACATATTTTTCCTTGCACGCAAACAGCCCGACGTAAGGCCCGCCGAATTGCAAGCCGACGCCGAGCGACTGCCCCTCACCGACCACAATATCCGCGCCCATTTCGCCGGGCGACGTGATCGCGCCTAAAGCCACAGGTTCGGTAACCACCGCGATCAGCAGCGCTCCGACTTCATGCGCCTTCTGCGAAATAGCAGTTAAGTCTATTATATTCCCTAAAATATCTGGATATTGTACGACAACGCAGCTGGTTTCTCCGTCAACGGAATCCAGCAATCGTTGCATATCGCTGCCAGCAAAAGACGGCAGCGCCGTATCCAGCGTGTCGCCGGTAAACTTAGCCATCGTCTTCGCCACACTCACATAATGCGGATGCAGACCAGAAGAGAGTACGGCCTTGTTGCGCTTCGTGATGCGTCCCGCCATCCCAATGGCTTCCCAACACGCCGTGGAGCCATCATACATCGAGGCATTAGCCACATCGCAACCAAAGAGCCGCGCCACCTGGCTCTGGAATTCAAACAGCATTTGCAACGTGCCTTGTGCGATTTCAGGCTGATACGGCGTGTAGGCGGTCAGGAATTCGCCACGCTGGATTAGGTGATCGACCGAGGCTGGAATATGATGCTTATAGGCCCCTGCCCCCAAGAAAAACGGATGATGCGACGCCGCCATATTCTGCCGCGCGAGCGCCGAGAAATGCCGCTCCACTGCCATTTCGCTAACATGGTTGGGTAAGCCCGCAATCGGACCAGAAAGTCGGGCTTCGGCGGGAACATCGCCAAATAAATCGTCAACCGAGTCAACGCCGATCGTCGCGAGCATGGATTGCCGGTCAGTGTCAGTAAGGGGGAGGTAGCGCATTAAACCTGTACCTTCTATTTGATCGTCACCCTGAACTCGTTTCAGGGTCCATTTCGCCATTCAGACCGTCGGTGTCCGTTGCACGATGGATACTGAAACAAGTTCAGCATGACGTTGTTTTTATTGCTAAAGTGAATCCACAAACGCCTGATAGGCCGCAGCATCCATCAAACCGTCCAACTCTGACAGATCATCAAGTGAAAGCTTGAAAAACCATCCGGCTCCTTCGGGATCGCTGTTCACCAGCGCGGGATCGTCGGCGAGTGCATCATTGCCTTCGGTCACATTGCCCGTCACAGGCGCGTAAACATCGGATGCGGCCTTCACCGATTCCACCACCGCCGCATCGCCGCCTTTCTTAAGCGCCGCGCCCGCCGCAGGAACTTCAGCGAAGACGATATCGCCCAATTGGCTTTGCGCGTAATCGGTGATGCCGACGGTGGCGTTGGTGCCCTCAACGTCGATCCATTCATGCTCTTGCGTATAATAACGGGTCATTGGGACTTTCCTTTGCGATGATAATTATGGGGGATGAAAGGCATGGCAGTCACGGTGATTGGCACGCGTTTCCCGCGCACCTCCGCCGCCAATTTTGTGCCAATCGGTGCCATGCTGATTTTTCACATAACCCATTGCAATCGGGCTATTTAAGCTTGGTGCAAAGCCGCCTGACGTCATGACGCCAACCTGTTCAGCATCTGCAAAAATCGGCGCGCCTTCACGCACTGGCATCTTGCCTTCGACGGCAAAACCAACCAGCTTGCGAGCAGGGCCATCGGTCAGTGCCTTCAAAATGCGATCCGCACCGTTAAAGCCGCCATCTGCGCGGCGGCGCTTTGATATGGCGAAGCTGGCCCCAGCCTCCACCGGATCGGTATTGGCATCCATATCATGCCCGTAAAGCGGCAGGCCTGCCTCCAGACGCAAGCTATCGCGCGCGCCAAGTCCGATTGGCTTCACTTCGGGCTGCGCGCATAACGCGTCTGCAAGCGCCGCCACATGCTCCGCCGGGATCGAAATCTCGAATCCGTCTTCGCCGGTATAACCGGATCGGCTGATCCACATGGGGATGGGATCGGTGGCAGTGCCCCAGAGGAATATATCCGCCTCCATGAAAAAAAGGCGGCCTACGCCCGGCACGACTCGCGCCAATGCCGCCGCTGCCTCTGGTCCTTGCAATGCGAGTAGCGCGCGGCTTTCGAGGTGGGTGAGAGAGAGACCCTCAGGCAAATTCGCCCGTAAGAACGCGATATCTTCATGCTTCACTGCGCCATTGACCACCAAAAAAAGCCCCGTTGGCGTCGCTGTGACCATCAGATCGTCGAGAATTCCGCCATCATTGCCCAACAGCAGCGAATAGCGCATCCGACCTTCTTTGAGCGCGGAAATGTCACCGGGAACGAGCGCTTCAAGCGCTTCTGCCGCACCTTCGCCTGCCAAAATCAGCTGCCCCATGTGGCTGACATCGAACAGCCCGGCATGGTCGCGCGTCCACAGATGTTCGGCAATGATGCCCTCATATTGGATCGGCATCGAATAGCCGGCAAAGGGCACCATTCGTGCGCTTTTCGCACGGTGCCACGCGTCCAGCGGCAGTTCCAGCGGTTCGATATTGTATGTGTCGCTCACTAATTTGGACTCCGTACAGTGGTTCGTCCTTGCGGACGCCCCCTCTGTCACGGATACCTGAGAGCTTTACCCCTTCGGCGGCCCACCCAAGGGCTCTTTCCAGAGTGTCGCAAAAGCCAAAACGGTCCTTTTGCCTGAGAGATTCCGGGGCGGTTGCTCCTTCGGCGGTGGGATTAGCCACACTCTCCCGTTTCGTCAGCGACGGTCTCTAGTGCAATCGGGGCGCGGCAGAGTCAACCGGCAAGCGCGCGGATCGCGTCATTCATGTGGATATGTCGCCCCTGCCCGCCTGAAAGTGCAAGCGTGGAAATAGCGTGGGCCACTTTGGCGGCGGGAATCGAACGGTAACGGCGCAGGCTGCCCTGCATCAGCGCATCGGCAATGGGGCTGAGCAATATGCCCAATCGCTCGCCAAGCCGGCTGTCCTTACCGCGATTTCCGTTCAAAAGCCCGGGGCGCAATATGTCTAATCGGGGAAAATCGTGTGCGATCAGACCCGCATCTGCCTCGCCCTTGGTTCGCAGGTAAAAGTTACGCGATGCGGCATCGGCTCCCACCGAAGACACCGAAATCATATGCCGCGCGCCTGCCTCTCGCGCTGCTTTGGCAAATTCTAGCAGCAAATCGAGATCGACGGCGCGAAAGGCCGCCTCGCTTTTCCCTGCCTTGTTCCAAGTTGTACCAAGGCACGAGATGGCCACGTCAGGGCGAATTTCGGCGATGAGTGCGGGCCAATCCTCGACCGGTTTTGCGTGCACCCAGCAGTCGGGCGGAAAATCACCCGGGTCGCTCCGCACCAGCGCATCAACTGTGACCTTATCGAGCGCAGCCAATTCCTCGACCACATGCCGCCCGATCAAACCGGTTGCCCCTACAACAACGATCTTCATGGTTTTAGCCCCCGAAAATCTCCTGATGGCATCGTGACGCAAAACGGTCTGTCATGCCAGCGAGAAAATCGGCGATATGACGGCTTCGCGATGGTTCGTTGGCAGGTAATCCGGCAAACCACTCGTCGGGCATTAAAATAGGTTTTTCGGAATAAGCCGCAAATAAATCGGCGATGATCACTCGCGCCTCGTCCGCCGCCTTGATTTGCGTGGGATGATGATAAAGATTGGCATACATAAACGCTTTCAACGTCCGTTCTTGCCCCGCCAATTCTTCGGAAAAGCCGCCGATGGCGGCTGTTGCTCCGCGCACATCTTCAACCGTTTCAATACCTTGCGCCTCGATCCGCTGACGTGTTGACGTTATGACGTCATTCACCATCACCCCGATCTGTTCGCGCACCAACTCGCGCAACAAAGTTTCGTGGCGCGCACCGGGATACCGCTCTACAATCGCCTCCCAACGCGATGCGACAAATGGTAGTTCAAGCAATTGATCCAGCGTCAGCAATCCGGCGCGTAGGCCATCGTCGATGTCGTGATTATCATAGGCGATATCGTCCGCCACCGCTGCAATCTGCGCCTCCAATGAGGGGAAACGAAGCAGATCGAGTGCAAAAGCTGCGTCCACCTCCGCCAAGGCCCAAGGCGGCGAACGCACAGGGCCATTATGCTTTGCAAGCCCCTCCAGCAATTCCCAACTGAGATTCAATCCCTGCCACAGCGGATATGGGCTTTCGAGCCTGGTCAAAGTCCTAAGTGTCTGGGCATTATGATCGAAACCGCCAAAGGGGGCCATGGCCTCCTCCAGTGCATCCTCGCCCGCATGGCCAAAGGGCGGATGGCCGATATCGTGGGCCAAACAGAGCGCTTCGGTCAAATCTTCATCAAGCCCCAAGGCCCGCGCAATCGTGCGGCCAATCTGGGCTACTTCCAGACTGTGCGTCAGTCGGACGCGGTAATGATCGCCATCGGGAGCGACGAACACCTGCGTCTTGTGGCGCAATCGGCGGAAAGAAATCGAATGGATGATCCGGTCCCGATCCCTCTGGAATATGTTGCGAGGCCCCCTGCTTTCGCCGCCGGGCTCAGAATGAAGCCGCCCGCGACTGTCATCGGGATCACAAGCAAATGGGGCGCGTTTGGACATTGTCTGCCCATGGCACAGCGTCCAAAGCGCTGCCAGTGGCTATTTGCCTTTCAACGGATCGACTTCAACACCATTTGCGCTTTGCCAGACGAAGCCATCGCCGCCGCCCTTGCGGAAATCACCTTCCCATTTTTTCGCAGATTTCATGTCCGCAAATGGACCAACCAGTAAACGCCGCGATTTGCCCCATGCCGAAGTATAACCTGCCAGATTGGCAAACAGTGCGGGGACCTTCTTCGCCTGTCGCCGATAATCAAAACCCAGCCCGTTCATGTCCGATCCGGTGGCAATCTGCACCCAAAAGCGCGCGGGGTGAACCGGAGCCTTGGTATCTTTCGCGCCCTTTGCCGTTACAGCTTCGGCCTTTGACGGAAGCGGCTTAATTTTTTTCAGATCGACCGCCGCGACGGTGCGTTGCTGCTCCTGTTCGGGGATGGCGATGGAATCGATCACCGAACCCAGATCGAAGCCAGCATCGGGCTTGGCTGGCACGGGAACTATCGGCTTAACCTCAGACGGCGCAAAGACTATCTCGGGCTTTACCGGGCCGACAGGCGTGTCCGAAGGAGGATTAGGGACGGTAAGTTCTGCAACCAGAGTTTTCTGCGGTTCAGCGGTTTCGGGCATGTCCGTTATGGCCGGTCGAACGAGCGGTGCATCGACAACGGTACCATCAATATTGGGGCCTTGGGGTACGATGGCAGGCACGATATTCACAGCCGTTGGCGACTCAATTGGTGACGCGGGTCCTTCGAGAACATCCATTCCCGGTTTCGCCAAATTTGGGGCCGCAACGGGTGGTGCGGGCGAAGCAATTGCCGCTGTCGGTGTTGAAGCCGTTGCCACCGATGCAACCACGATCGCCTTAGTGGGGTTGGCTGTCGGCAGTGGCGGACCAACCGGCATTACAGGCGGCAAAACTGCATGCGGAAGCGACGTTGAGGGCAATATGGGTGGGCCGACCGGTACTACGGGTGGCAGCGAAGTCGAAGAAACCACAGCCGGACCAACGGGCGGCAATTCTGTAATTGCTACAGAACCGGACGTTAGCACGGTTGGAAACGCAGCCGATGTAACCGTCGCCGGAGGCTGGTTTGATGGCGGAACGGCGATTGGACGAATTTCAGATTCTGGCGTCGTCTTCGGTGCAGTCGCGACATTTGAAGCGACAGTTACCACCGCTGAAGAAGCAACTGGCGGCGCGACCGACTTGGCTGCGGGCAATATAATTCGTACCAGCGGACGGGCGGCTTCGGGCGGGGGCAATTGTGCGCTGGCAACAACGCGCGGTACCGCCACGGCAGCGCGATCAACGGCGGCCTGTGCGCTAGCGGTTGCAATCGGTGGCGTTACGCCGCCACGCTTTGCAGTGCGAACTTCGTTTGCAGATGGCTTTGGCGGTTTCTTGTCCTTGCCCTTCGCCACCTTTGCTCCGAGCTGCTCGCCAGCGGGAACCAATCGGCCCGACCCGGCAACCGGCCTGGGCTTCACGCCCATTGCAGACGCCATCGATCGCACCTGTTCGCTATCCTGCCCGATATTGCTTCCCAACGGGAAATTTCCGAAATGTAGCGCCGCCGCCTGTTGCGCGGGGGTCAAACGCGGCATCTGCCGGAAATAATATTCCATCCGGCGCGCTTCGGCCTCGGATAGAAAGCTCAATGCAATCTTCTCGGCATCTTTAATTTCGCCACGTGCGGCCAACATGAAGGACCGCGCCTTCCATGCCTCGGGATCGTCACGTTGCAGCAAAGGATAGAGCATGGCATCAGCATCTGCAGCCTTGCCTAACAAAGACAGTGACAACGCCTGACGGCGGATCAATTCGTCGCTTTGTCCGTAAATACGCGCCTTTTGGTAATCCTGCTGAGCGCGTTCAAAATTTCCGAGTAGGTCAAAGGCAATGGCTCGATCCATGGCAAAACCGGCTTCACTCGCCCCCATGCGCGCAGCTTCGTCAAACAGGCGTAGCGCCTCGAACGGGTTTTCACGGCGCACCATGGCAGAAGCCAGCCCTGCTTTGATCCGCGGATCGGACGGCTGCAAATTGCCTGCACGGGTGAAGAAATTAAACGCCGCATCGGCATCGCCCAGCTTGAGCGAGGCATAGCCCGCATCGGTTAACGCATAGCTGTCTGTCGGGCGAACAGCAATCCGCCGGATTGCATCGCGCAATTCCACTGCGCCCGGGGGCTCGGTTTTAATGACGACCGGCAACGGTTGCTGTTTATCCAGTTCCTCAAGCGCGCTTTCGTCAGCCTCTTGCGTTGCAGCAAAAGAAGATGCGGCCATACCCAGCGCCAACGCGCCGCCTAGCGTAGCAAAACAATCCCGTTTCAATCGCATTTCAACAAACTTTATGTGCAATCCTCAAACGCCCTATGGACATGTCGGCATAGCTGGCAAATGAACGGCTATATTCAATCGACAAAATGTGCGCGAAAGCCGTTCAATGCCTCCGCGCACATTATGGGTGCAATATCGCTGGCGTCAATTGTTGCTTTGACGGTCCAGAAAGCGGGGAATGTTAATTCCGGGGCCATCATCATCCTTGTCATCTTCGTCGCGCCCGGTCAGCCCGCGCGAGAGATTGGACATGCGTTCAAACAACGTTCCGCCCCCCGTCGAAACGCGAGGCGCGGGTCGATGCGGTTCGGTGGGCAAATCGGAGACATCGTCTGCCGCCGGATTATAGCTTGAGTCTTCGGATATTTCGGAAGCGCCCAATTCCAGCAAATCATCTTCTACGGCTTCATCTTCCGCATCGGCCGAAGGGTAAGGATAATTGGCGACTTCGGGTTCACCCTCCTCTTCGGCAGCCGTTTCGGACAGATCAAGAGTATTTTCGGCTTCGCTTTCTTCGGCGACCGCTTCGACAATGTCTTCGTCCTCGGCAACTTCGGGTTCGGGTTCCGGTTCTGGCGCAGGTGCTGCAACAAACGGAGCGGGCTTTGGCGCAGAATCAAAGGCAAAGTTGCGGTTGGGCTGGATTGTTGAATTGGTATCATGATCGATACCAGTGGCCACCACCGAAACCCGTATTTTCCCGTTCAAACTTTCGTTAAACGCCGAACCCCAGATGATATTCGCATCAGGATCAACAAGTTCGCGAATGTGATTGGCAGCTTCATCAACTTCCATCAGGCGCATATCGTCACCACCGGTGATCGAAATGATAACACCCTTCGCACCTTGCATCGAAACCCCATCGAGCAAGGGATTGGAAATCGCGCGTTCGGCGGCTTCCAGAGCGCGGCCATCGCCTTCTGCTTCGCCGGTCCCCATCATCGCCTTGCCCATTTCATGCATCACGGAACGCACGTCGGCAAAATCGAGGTTGATAAGGCCGGGCATGACCATCAAATCGGTTATCCCCCGCACACCCTGTTGCAACACTTCATCGGCAAGCAGGAACGCTTCCTTGAATGTCGTGTTCGGATTGGCGACCAGAAATAGATTCTGGTTCGGAATAACGATCAATGTGTCAACATGTTGCTGAAGTTCGTCGATCCCTGAATCGGCCGAACGCATCCGCCGCGCGCCTTCAAACAGGAACGGCTTTGTAACCACGCCAACGGTCAGAATGTTCATTTCCCGCGCGGCTTTGGCGATAACCGGGGCAGCACCAGTGCCCGTACCACCACCCATACCGGCGGCGATAAACACCATATGCGCGCCTTGTATGGCCGATTTTACCAAATCGAGTGTTTCTTCAGCAGCGGCACGCCCGACTTCGGGACGAGATCCCGCGCCGAGACCTTGGGTGATATCTTGCCCCAGTTGGATCCGCTGTTCAGCCGGTGAAGAATTGAGCGCTTGAGCATCGGTATTGGCGACGATGAAATCGACCCCTTCGACGCGCGCGTTGATCATATTTGCAATGGCGTTGCCCCCGGCCCCGCCAACACCGATCACTGCAATTTTCGGTTTCAGTTCATCAACAACCGGCGGGCCAATATTGATGCTCATTCGACTATACTCCCTGCCAATACGGCTTTTAGGTTAACCTAATTCCTATTGGCATAATTTTATCCACAAAACACCCAAAAGTTACCCACAGGCTGCGCCCGCTATTTACTAGGTATAGCTCAGAAATTTTCGCGTATCGCTTGCATGATTCGCGCAAAAACACCCATCGGCCTTGCCGAATCCCACATCTCGTCAAGTCCCAAACCCAAACGCAAGTCGATAGGGCTGGACTGTGCATAAAGCGCCAAGCCGACAAGATTCGCAAAGGCGGGTCCAGCATGAGCTTCGGGCAGTGCCAAAATACCTTGCGGCCTGCCCAGCCTGACGGTGCGCCCCAGTGCAGCCTGCATATGATCGGCCAAACCGCGCAGTTCGGCACCACCGCCAGTTAACACAACGTGGTGGCGTCCAGGAGCCGCAAAGCCCATGTCTTTGAGCGATTTTCCGATATCGGAAATGATCCGATCGATCCTTTGGCAGATGATCGCATTTAATTCGGCGCGGGTGATTTTGGGCCGCTCAGTACGTTGCGGATCATCGGGGATCGCCACGTCCAAGAACATCTTGATGATCGCGCGGCGAGGAAATGGCCGATCCATAATAGCATTTGAGACGTTCCGCTTCGGCACGTCGCAGCCCGAAAGCAGACGCAATATCATCGGTAATATCGGCCGCACCCTGATTGAGCGTGGTCAACCCGACAAGCTGTCCACCGACAAAAACCGAGACATTGGTGACGCCTGCCCCAATTTCAACAAGCGCCACGCCCAGTTCGCGTTCTTCCTGACTTAGGCAAGACAGACCCGTTGCCACCGGCGATGCGACTACGGCCTCCACACCCAGATGTGCGGCCCGGGCGGTCATATCCAGATTGCGGACGGGAGCGGGGTCGGCGAGCAACACGTGAATATCAACGCCCAATCTATCCGCGTGAAGCCCCAAGGGATTGGCAACACCCCCACCGCCGTCGATCGAATAAAGCGTCGGGTGAATATGCAGCGGGGTTTTGCCGCGTGTATCGAGATTGGAGCGGCCGGCCTGTAACAGATCGTCGATATCAATTTGTTCGATCCTGTCTCCGCCCAGATCGATTTCGACGGGAGCAATCATACTATCCAGCCCGCCTGCGGAGATAGAGACCCACACCTTGTCAATGTTGGTCCCCGCGATCCGCTCCGCCTGTTCAACCGCCTGACGCACCGAAAGTTCAGCTAGCTGGATATCCGAAATGCAGCCGCGCACCACGCCCTTGCTTTCGCGCTGACCGGTGCCAAGCACGGTCAGCACACCATCATCGGTGACCCCGGCGATCAGCGCCGAGGCTTTGGACGATCCGATATCGAGCGTGGAGATGATCTTTTCAAAGCGGGCGGCTGCCATCAGGCGGATTCCCCTGCCTTTTTCTTGTCTGCTTTTTCAATTTCCACAGGTGCTGCTTTCGGCGCTTTCCGCATATAGGCACGATCCGGATCGCGCAGATCAAAATGGATCAGGTCACGGCCCAAAAGCCGGTGGATGCCGTCCATGCGGGTAAAGTTGACCAGCGCGCGCGCCGCCAGTTGCTCGCCCTCGGGAAGCGCGAGCGTCTCGCCCGAACGGAACCGCAGATCCCAACGCCGGTTCCCGATCCAGCTCGCACCCACCACCTGACTTTTCAGCGATTGGGCATTATCGAGCAAGCGTGCGAGGGCTTCGATCTGTTCATTGGCATTTTCGCCTTTGATCACGGGCAAATCGCCAACTTCATTCACCGAAATCCCGTCAAGAACTTTGCCCTCACTATCAAGGAGTGATAATTTTTCACCGCGCTGCCAGACGGCGGCCGGGGTGCGTTCGGCGACGCTGATCACCAAAGTGTTGGGCAGGCGGCGGGAAACGCGGACATCCTTGATCCAGCCATAGGCGTTTAATTGCGTGCGGATGCGTTCAATATCGACGAGCAGCATCGGCTTTTCCATTTCGGAAAGGACAATGTCGTACACCTTCATTTGATCGACGCGGCGCATTCCGGTGGTTTCGATATTCTGTACTTCGAACCCGGCCTTTGCGGTCATTTCTCCGAACTGGCGGTAAAGCAGATTGGGGACGCCAAACCAGACCGCGACGAGCAGAACCCCCGCGATCACAACACCCAATATCCCCCAAGTCAACGCCCGTTGCACCTCGTCTTGCGTGAAAGGCATCGCACGGAGCAATTTATCGAGCCAACTCGTCTCGCGCACCCGCGCCTTTGCATTGGCGCGACGGGCGCGGTTTGGGGTTCGCCCCTTACGGGTGGTTGCTGCGCTCATGCCAGCGCCTCCTTCACCAAAATATCGACCAACTCTTCATAGCTGATCCCCACGTGTTTTGCTTGCTCGGGGACGAGGCTTAACGGGGTCATGCCCGGTTGCGTGTTGGTTTCCAGCGCAAATACGCCAGCCTTGCCCAGTTCATCATCCCAGCGAAAATCGGTGCGCGATGCGCCTTTGCAACCCAGCAAACGGTGCGATTTGAGCGCGAGTTCCAGCATATAAGCCTCAATCTCTGTCGGGATTTGCGCGGGACAGACATGCTCGGTCAGGCCATCGGTATATTTCGCGTCGAAATCGTAAAAGCCGCTTTTAGGCTTGAGTTCAGTTACGCAAAGTGCGCGGTCTCCTAGTACGGCGACGGTTAACTCGCGGCCTTTAATGAAAGGTTCGGCAAGCAGCTCGGCAAATTCCTGCCACGGTCCTTTGGCATCGCGCGAGATCGGATTGCCGTAATTGCTATCGGCCTTCACGATAGCAACGCCCACAGAGCTGCCTTCGTTGACGGGTTTCAGCACATAGGGGCGCGGCAGAGGATCGCCTGAGAACAGACTTTCGCTTTCGACAATCGTCCCCTTGGGCATGGGAATGCCGCCAGGCACAAGGCACTGCTTGGTCAGTTCCTTGTCGATGGCAATCACCGATGTGACCATGCCACTGTGAGTGTAGGGAATCTGCATCAGATCGAGCATCCCTTGTACACTGCCATCTTCGCCGGGAACGCCGTGAAGCGCATTGAAAACGACATCGGGGCGGATCCCCGCCAGCACTTGCGCGACATTGCGATCCATATCAACGCGTGTCACTTTATAGCCCACGCGCTCCAGTGCATCGGCCACGCCATTACCGCTCATCAAAGACACCGGACGTTCGTTGGACCAGCCACCCATCAGGACGGCAACGTGAATTGGCTCGCTCATTTCACTTTTCCCACGCGTTGAATTTCCCAATGCAGGTCGATCCCCGATTTCGCTTTCACCCGGGCGCGAACTTCATCGCCCAATGCTTCGATATCGGCGCTGGTCGCGTTCCCTGTATTGATCAGGAAATTGGTATGCTTCTCCGATACTTGCGCGCCGCCAATTTGCAAGCCTCGACAGCCCGCTTCATCGACCAACTGCCACGCCTTGTGGCCTTCGGGGTTTTTGAATGTTGATCCGCCGGTTTTGGATCGCAGTGGTTGTGATGCTTCTCGCGATGCAGAGATACGGTCCATTTCGGTCTGGATCGCTGCAGGATCGCCCGGCCTCCCCTTGAAACGGGCGGCAACAACAATTGCCCCATCGGGCAAATCGGAATGGCGATAGCTATAATGCAGGTCCGCAACCGGCAGTGTCACCAATTCACCAGAGCGCAACACGACATCACAATCGACCAATATATCCTTCACCTCACCACCATAAGCCCCACCGTTCATGCGGACAAAACCGCCCACTGTGCCGGGAATGGAGCGCAGGAATTCAAGGCCAGCAATCCCTGCATCTCGCGCGGTGGACGACACAAGGATGCCCGATGCGCCTCCGCCGCAATTCAACGTGGTGTCGTCACTGCGCTCTACCTTGGCAAAGGCCTTTCCCAAACGAACGACCACACCCGGCACACCACTATCGCGGACAATCAGGTTAGAGCCAAGGCCCAGCGCCATCACCGGGATGGCGGAATCAAGCTCGCGAAGGAATTCCTTTAGGTCGGCCAAATCTTTCGGTTCAAACAACCATTCAGCCGCCCCGCCCGATTTGAACCAGACAAGCGGCGCTAGCGGAGCGTTGGTGGTGAGCTTGCCTGAAACCTTAGGAAGCGTAGCAACAGTCATCCCTTCGCCGCCCCAATCGCATCAGCCAGCCCTGCTGCCCATTTCGTGATATCACCAGCACCCAAACAAACCACAAGATCACCGTCGCGTGTGCTACCTGCCAGTTCCTTGGCTAGCGCTTCCGCGCTTTCAATCTCGGTGACGCTATGATGTCCGCGCCGTTTGATCTTTCCCGCCAATTCCGCCGAATTCACGCCTTCAATCGGCGCTTCGCCGGCCGCATAAACAGGAGCGACATAAACCACATCCGCATCGTTAAAGGCGGTGGCAAAATCCTCCATCAGGTTTTCTAGCCGCGAATAACGGTGCGGCTGGCAAATGGCGATCACCCGGCCCTTGGCCCCTTCGCGCGCCGCCGATAGCACCGCACGGATTTCAACCGGGTGATGGGCATAGTCGTCGATAATGGTAACGCCGCCAATTTCGCCAACTTTTGTAAAGCGCCGTTTGACGCCGCCAAATTTGGCAAAGCCCGCCTGCACCTGTTCGTCGGTCATCCCGCGTTCAAGGCCAACGGCAATCGCAGCGAGCGCATTTTGCACGTTATGTCGCCCAGACATGGGCAGGAAAACATTGGCGATCTCGCGCTTGCTGCCATCGCGGGCGCGGATCACGACGTCGAAGGTGTTGCCGCCCAATTCGTGCCGCACATTATCGGCGCGGACATCGGCTTGCGCGGAGAAACCATAGGTCAAAATCCGCCGGTCGCGGATGCGCGGGATGATCGCCTGCACCTCGGGATGATCGAGGCACAGGATCGCCACGCCGTAGAAAGGCACGTTCTCGATGAATTCGATATAGGCGGCCTTGGCTTTGTCAAAATCGCCATAATGATCGAGATGTTCGGGATCGATATTGGTAACGACAGCGATGGTGCCATCAAGCCGCAAGAAACTGCCGTCGCTTTCATCGGCTTCTACCACCATCCAGTCGCTGTCGCCCAATCGCGCATTCGAGCCGTAATTGTTGATGATCCCGCCGTTGATCACCGTGGGGTCCAAGCCGCCCGCATCGAGCATCGCTGCGATCAGCGAGGTGGTGGTCGTCTTGCCGTGGGTTCCGGCGACGGCGACGGTATATTTCAATCGCATCAGCTCGGCGAGCATTTCGGCGCGGCGGACCAGCGGTATGCGCCGCTCCAATGCGGCCTCCACTTCCGGGTTACCGCGCTTGACCGCCGTGGACGTCACAATCACCGCCGCATCGCCCAAATTTTCGGCCCGTTGCCCGATCATCACCTTTATTCCACGTTTGCGAAGCCCCTCGACCACATATCCTTCGGCAATGTCGCTACCCTGCACCGAATAGCCCAGATTGTGCATGACCTCCGCAATGCCAGACATGCCGATGCCGCCGATGCCGACAAAATGGATCGTTCCAATATCGGTGCCCACACCCTTCATGTAATCATGTCCTTTGCCAAAGCCGGAGACGGGCTGGCAAAGCCCAGGCCGCTATCTTGAGTTTGAATTTTGTCCATCAACGGCGCGCGGCCAAAGCTTTCTACCAAATCAGCCAAATCATAGACCGCATTGGGCCGCCCACAGCTTTTCGCCGCTCTGGCCGCATTTTGCAGCGAAGAAGGGATCAATGCCATTTTCTGGATTTGCTTGGCGAGCTCTACCGGCGTAAAGGCCTGCTGAGCAATCGCCCTTGCGCCGCCCGCAGTCACCATTTCTTTCACATTATAGGCCTGATGATTGTCTTTCGCGCTGGGCAAGGGGACCAAAATGGCGGGGCGACCGGCACAGGTCAGCTCGGCGACGGTCGAAGCCCCTGCCCGCCCGATCACCAGATGCGACCAGCCCAGTCGTTCGGGCAGATCTTCCAGATAGGTCGCCAATTGTGCCGGAATTTGATGATCGGCATAGGTTTTGCGAACCACCTCAAGATCATCGGCGCGGCATTGTTGTGTCACTTGCAAACGGCGGCGCAGATTGAGCGGCAACCGCGCCAATGCATCGGGAACCACTTCGGACAAAACCGATGCCCCTTGGCTGCCGCCGGTTACCAGCACCCGGAATACGCCATCTTCCAGAAACGGCGGGAACGGATCATCGCGCAATGAAATCACTTCTTCCCGCACCGGATTGCCGATTAGTTTCACCTTGTCGTTCAGCCCGGCAGCGATCCGAAGCACTTCCGGATAAGCGGTTGCAATCGCATCCACTTTGCGGGCAACCAATCGGTTCACTCGGCCCAGCACAGCATTTTGTTCGTGCACTACCGTCGGGATTTTTTCGGCAAAGGCGGCAAGCAAAGCCGGAAAGGCCGGATAGCCGCCAAAGCCCACAACGGCGGTCGGCTGAAACGTGCTGAACAATTGCCGCGCCATGCTCCGCCCGCGCCAAATGGCTTTTGCTCCCGACAGCCAGCTTGTGGGCTTTCCGGTGATCCGTCCGGCGGGCAGGACATGGACAATCATCTTTTCCGGACAGCCGGGAATCTTTGCTCCGCGTTCGTCCGAAATCAACTCGACCTGATGCCCCCGGCGGAGCAATTCTGCGCCCAATGCATAGGCCGGAATGATATGTCCACCAGTTCCCCCGGCGGCCAAAATGAAATTGCGTGAAATAGCCATCATCCCCGCCCTTTTACCAAATAGCTGGGCTGGTCAAGGAAAGGGTTGTGTCGCGTCAACGCGAGCAAAATCCACCGCAAATGGCAAGGGCAATAGTCGATGATCCACCATAGCTGATAAACGGCAAAGTCATGCCCTTTGAAGGGAACAGGCCTAAGTTCACAGCCATATTAATCATCGCCTGCCCCACCAATTGCGCCGACAGGCCGGTAACTGCAAAACAACAAAATGGTCCTGTTCATCCAACATGCGGATAACGACACGGACTAGGATCGCGACAAACAGGATCGCAATGACCATACAGGCCAGCAAACCGAATTCTTCGCCAATCACCGAGAAAATATAATCGGTGTGCGCCTCGGGCAGGCTATATTTGCGTGTGCCAAGCCCCGGCCCTGTGCCGATAAATCCGCCGCCGGTAATCGTCGCCAATGGCCAGCTTGTCATGGGTGATGCCTTCGGTGCCAAATACCCACGCATCAATGCGCTGCGTTGCGACCGGATAGAATTTATAAGCAAGCAAAATTCCGCCGATCCCGCCACCAACCGATCCCCAAAGATGTGAAGCTTTTACCCCAGAGACCATCATCAAAGAAAACCAGATGCCGCTGAACAGGATCGTTTGCCCCAGATCGGGCTGGATCATCAGGGCAAAGCCGATCAATCCAGTGATAGCAGCAGTGATCAACCGTGCGGGGATTGCGGGATCACGTAACCGCCAGGTCAGTATCCACGCCATAGTGAGCGAATAAAAAGGTTTGAGGAATTCAGAGGGCTGTAACGATGCCGGGCCATAGCCAATCCAGCGTTGCGATCCGTTCACTTCCTTGCCCAATAACGGGACCAGCAGCAACAGGATCAGAAAGACACCGAATGCGCCGATGCTGAATCGTCTTGCCTGTTCGCGTGGGTACATCGAGATGACAAACATGACCGGCAAGGCCAACGCGACCCAGGCAAGCTGTCGATAGAAGAAATAAAGCGGCGGCAATGCAGTCTGGCTGGTCGAAAGCCGTTGTGCCGATGCGGGCGACCCGGCAGCCACGGCCAATAGGCCAATGGCCATCAGTACAAGGAGCAGCGACAGCAATACCCGGTCTAACTCCCAGAACCAGACGCCAAGGGGCGAACGATCACTGCGGCCAAGACGGTTAGACATATCCTTCGGGGCTAGGCGTGCCAAACCTTGCGGCTTTTTGGGGGCGACTTTGGCGATACCCTCTGCTGGCGTTGACGACATATTCGCTCACCTTCCCCCGGAAAGCGCGGCGGTTCGAAAACAGTCTCCCCGTTCCTCGAAATCGCGAAACTGGTCTTGCGAGGCGCACGCGGGCGAAAGCAAAACGGTTTCGCCGCTACGGACGATTTGCCTTGCCTTTTCCAATGCCTTTTCGATGGTGCCCGCCTCGATCACCGCGACACCATGATCAGCAAGCCATTTCCCCAATACCGGCCCATCACGGCCAATCGTATAGGCAAAGCGGACATGGGACAGATATGGCAAGCACGCTTCCAATTCGGGTGTTTTGGAGAGTCCGCCGACAATCCAGTGGACCCCGGGAAATGCGGCAAGTGCGGGGGCGGTTGATGTCGGGTTAGTGGCCTTACTGTCATTCACATACAGCACACCATCTATTTCGCCTATCCGTTCCATCCGGTGCGAGAGGCCACTGAAACTCGACAATGCGCGTTCAATAACCGCATCCTCGATCCCCAGCGCCTGACAGGTGGCAATCGCACAAGCAGCGTTCTGGGCATTATGTGGCCCCTGCAACGCGGGCCAGCGCGACTGATCTGCAATGTCTTTGCCCGAAAGCCGGATCAGCCGGTGGTTGATCCGGCCGGCGATGATTTTACTGGGATCATCATCACAGGCAATGATCGCCAGATTATCGGAATGTTGCAGCGTGAACAGCCGTTCCTTTGATGCGAGATATCCCGCGAACCCGTCATACCGATCCAGATGATCGGGCGTCACATTGGTCAACACAGCGACATCTGCCGCCAAATTATATGTCAGGTCTATCTGGAAACTGGAAAGCTCCAGCACATAAACGCCGCCCTCGGGCAAAGGCTCTTCACCCAATATCGGCATGCCAATGTTCCCGCCCATCAAGGTGGGAATTCCGGCTGCTTTGACGATATGGTGGATCAATGCCGTTGTCGTGGATTTCCCGTTCGTGCCGGTAATCGCAACGACCTTGTGCGAAGGCAATTCCGGTCTGGCGAGCGCGAACAATTCAATGTCGCCAATCAACCGCACATGGGCATCATAGGCTTTGGCGGCTAACGGATGGGTGTTGATCGGCACGCCGGGCGAGACCAGAATGCCGTCAAAACCAGAAAGGTCAATCTGCATCAGATCAGTCAGTTCGGCGTAATCCGCCGCCAGCACCCGCAGCTTCGTCTTTATCGTCCCAAGCGACAATTTCGGCTCCGCTCGCTGCCAATGATCGCACTGAGGCCAAGCCTGATCGCGCCAACCCCAGCACCGCAAAGCGTTTGCCGCGAAAGGCCTGTGCGGTAATCATCTAAGCTTCAGTGTTGCCAATCCGGCAAGTGCCAGCACAAAAGCCACGATCCAAAAACGGATAACCACCGTTGATTCAGGCCAGCCCAATTGTTCGAAATGATGGTGGATCGGCGCCATCCGGAAAATCCGCCTGCCCGTGCGTTTGAACCAAAAGACCTGAATGATCACCGATAAAGCTTCGACCACAAACAGCCCGCCGATTACGGCCAGAACAAATTCATGCTGTGCCACAACGGCAATCGCTCCCAATGTGCCACCAAGCGCCAAACTGCCGGTATCGCCCATAAACACGGCCGCTGGCGGCGCATTGAACCAGAGGAACGCAAGACCAGCGCCCACGATCGCTCCGCACAAGATCGCCAGATCGCCAGCACCCGGAATATGGGGAATCCCTAGATATTCGGCATAGCGTACATTGCCGACCAGATAGACGATCAGCATGAAGGCCATCGAAGCAATAATGACGGGCATGGTCGCAAGGCCGTCAAGCCCGTCGGTCAAATTTACCGCATTGCCAAATGCCACGATCACAAAGGCGCCAAAAGGCACATAGAGCCAACCCAGATTGACCACAGGTCCGTTGAAAAATGGCAGATAGAGATTGGTGTTTGATCCCTGAACGATCAGGGTAACCGCCGCACCCGCAATCAGGAATTCAAAGAGCAGACGTACTTTGCCTGACACGCCCTTATGGCTGCGCTTTGTCACTTTGTCGTAATCATCCATAAAGCCAACAAGGCCAAAGCCGAGCATGACGAACAGGCAAGCCCAAATGTAAACATTGCTCAAATCCATCCACAACAGCATCGCGATTGTGATCGAAGCAAGGATCATCAGTCCGCCCATCGTTGGCGTGCCCACCTTTGCCAGATGCGTTTGCGGACCATCATCGCGGATTGGCTGACCTTTGCCTTGACGGACGCGGAGCATGTTGATGAAGCGCGGACCGATGACGAGGCCGATCAGCATAGCCGTGGCCACAGCCCCGCCCGAACGGAAGGTCAAATAGCGGAAAAGGTTTAAAAACCCAGCAAAATCGAGATACTCGGCGAGCAGGTAGAACATTAAATCCCTCCGCTGACCAACGCATCCACCAGCGCCGACAGCCCCATCGAATTGGACCCCTTCACCAGGATCGAGTCTCCCGGCTGCAACACATTACGCGCCAGTGAAATGGCCGTCGATGTGTCGGCGCAATGCGCGAATTTACCCGCCCATGCAACGTCTGCTTCCAACGCTTTGGCGAGCGCAGCCATCTCTTCACCGACAAGCAGTGTATAACCAACCCCAGCCTGTTCGAGCGGCGCTTTGAGTTCGGCATGGAAGCGCGGTGAATCCGGCCCCAGTTCCTTCATGCTGGCGAGGATGGAAACGCGGCGGTCACCGGCGGTTCTGGCCAGTTCGCTGAGCGTTGCGCGCATCGAAATCGGGTTAGCATTGTAGCTTTCGTCGATCAGCAAGGCCTGCCCGCTCCCGATGGAAATACTTTGCCGTGCTCCCCGCCCTTTCAATCCGCCCAAATCGGAAAGCGCCAGCCCTGCTGCTGCCAGATCGGCTCCAGCCGCCTCCACTGCGGCCAACACCGCTAGCGAATTGGAAATCCAGTGAAGGCCCGGTTGCGAGATTGTGTAGCACAGCAAATTCTCACCCAGCTTTGCCGTTACCAGCGATCCGCCATCCGCCGAAGGCACGTGATCGAGACAACGCACTTCGGCGTCTTCGGAAAAGCCAAAAGAGATCACTCTCCCGGCATGTTTTTCCGCCTTGGATCGCAAACGGGCATAGTGGGGATTATCAGCCGGGATAATGGCCGTGCCGCCTTCAACTAGACCCTCGAAAATCTCGCCCTTGGCGTCCGCAATCCCGCTTTCGTTAGCAAAATGCTCGATATGCGCTGGGCCAACTGTAGTGACGAGCGCGATATGTGGGCGAACAAAGCGGGTAAGCGCGGCCAGTTCCCCTGTGTGGTTCATTCCCATTTCAAACACACCAAAGCGTGTGTCGCGGGGCATTCTGAGACAGGCTGAGCGGAACCCCCACATGGTTATTATAGCTTTTGACCGAACGGTGAACTTGGCCTTGGGCGGATCGATCAAGTGCGGCAAACAGGGCTTCCTTTGTCCCGGTTTTGCCAACCGAACCCGTAACGCCGAATATCGTCGCATCCACGCGTGCGCGCGCATTTATGCCCAGTTTTTCCAAAGCATCGGTCGTGTCACTTACCAATATATGCGGTCGATCAACGGACTCACTAACAATTGCACCGGCGGCTCCATTGGCAAATGCGCCATCCAGAAACCGGTGACCGTCGCTGAGTTCGCCCTTCAATGCGAGAAACAGATCGCCCTGTCCCACTTCGCGCGAATCAAAGCTGACCCCGCCGACCGAAAAATCAGCGCTGGCAACGCCTCCGGTCGCTTCGGCGATTTCGGCGGAAGTCCAAAGCGGGATCATGCAGCACACTCCCGTGCAACTTCGACATCGTCAAACGGCAGCACGCGGTCGCCTACAATCTGGCCCTGTTCATGCCCTTTTCCGGCAATCAAGACGACATCGCCAGCATTGGCCATCGAAATTGCATGTCCAATGGCAGAGCGGCGGTCCGCAATATCAAGCGCATGGGGAGCGGCACCTCGAATGGCAGTACGGATAACTGCCGGGTCTTCGCTTCTGGGATTATCGTCGGTCACAATCTGAATTTCGCAGCCATTTGCCGCAACGGCCCCCATCAAGGGCCGCTTGCCGGTATCACGATCTCCGCCAGCACCGAAAACAAGTATTAAGCGCCCCGATACGTGCGGCCTCAGCGCTGCGATTGCGGCATTTCAGACCATCCGGAGTATGGGCATAATCAACGTATACTGGCGCACCACTGGGAGCAATGCAGGCGCGCTCTAGGCGGCCCCGGACGGGCTGTAGCCGCGTCAAATTGTCAATCACACCCTCGGCGCGTTCGCCGCTGGCAATCACTATGGCCGCCGCGAGCAGGGCGTTGGCCGATTGATAAGCACCAATTAGGGGCAGCTTCACTTTAAAGGTTTGGCCTTGAACCGATATTTCCAAATCCTGCCCCAGCTGCGTCGGCAGTCGCGAAATCAACCTCACGTCAGAGCCTGATTCGCCTACCGTTAGCAAACGCAATTCGCGGGCTTTTGCCCGTTCAATCGCCCGGCTTGACCATTCATCATCGGCCCAGATAACGGCGGTGGCGTCGATATCGGCAATCTCGTCAAACAGCCGCATCTTGGCCTCGAAATAGGCTTCCATCGTTTCGTGATAATCAAGATGATCGCGGCTCAAATTGGTGAAAGCGACCGTTTTAGCGGTCACCCCGGCAACGCGGTATTGATCGAGACCGTGACTGGTTGCCTCGAAAATCGCATGGGAAATCCCCTCGCTCGCCAATCCCGACAGGTTAGAAAGGAAGGTCACGACATCCGGTGTCGTCATTCCCGTAAGTACTTGTTCCTCCGCTGTCACAATCCCCAAAGTGCCTATCGAAGCAGCGCGATGCCCTGCCATTCGCCACAATTGCCGGACCAATTCGGCGGTCGAGGTTTTGCCGTTAGTGCCGGTTACCGCCGCCAGCTTTTCTGGAAAGGGCTTGAAAAATTGTGCGGCAAGCTTTGCGAATTCCAGGCGGGGATTGTCGTTTGCAACATGGACGGCGTCCGCCACCTTTGCCGTCTCACTCGCCACAACGGCTATCGCACCCGCCGCAATGGCCGCTTCGATATAATCTTCGCCATTGTGCTTGCCACCTTTGAAAGCACCGAAAACTGTACCCGGTGCCACCTTGCGATGATCAATAGCAAATCCTGTAACGCGGGCCGCTGCGACATCATCCTGCAGCCCGCCGATCAACTGCCCCAGAAGCATCAGTGCTCCCCTTTAGGAGACCAGAGCAGTGGCGTCAGTTCCGAAACGTCAACATCACGGTGGGCGTCGGGATTCACGCCAAGTTGCGGTCCGATCCGGTTGATCGTGCGCCGCACAATCGGCGCAGCTGTCCAGCCAGCTGTGCGCTGAAATCCGGATTCCGCTGTGCCTTTTGGTTCGTCGAGCATCACCAATATAATATAACGCGGATTATCCATGGGGAAAGCCGCCGCGAAGGTCGATACAACAAGATTCCGTGCATAACCTCCGGCATCAGGCTTTTCAGCCGAGCCAGTTTTGCCGCCAACACGATAACCGACGGCATCCGCCTTCTTTCCGGTGCCATCGACAACGATCATCCGGAGCAGCTGCCGCATCCGCGCACTCGTTGCCGCCGAAAACACACGGCGACCGGGGTGCTTGGTTTTGGCATCCTTTTTAATCAGCGTCGCCGGTCTCCAGATACCGCCGTTCACCATGGCGGCATAGCCGCTTGCCAAATGCAGCGGAGTAACCGCCATGCCGTGACCATAGCCCACAGTCATGTTGGTCACACGTCCCCAGCTTTTGGGCCAAAGCGTGCGAGAACGCTCGGCAAGTTCGATCGAGGGACGACGATCAAATTCCAAACCACGCAACATTTTTTCCATATTCTCTTTACCCAGATTGTCGGCAATCTGGGCGGTTACGACATTGGAGCTGTGCACAAGTGCCTCGGGAGTATTCAGCCAGCGGCCCGCCGGATGGGTATCGCGGATTTTAAATCCTGCCACTTCCAGAGGGCCCGTGGCGTCATAGCGGATCGCAAGATTGCGGACGGTCCCCGCATCCAACGCGGCGGCAACCGTCAATGGCTTGAAAGTTGATCCCAATTCGTAAACACGGTTGGTGACGGCATTGGTTTGATAAGCAATTGGCGTTTTTCCGGCCGCAATGGCAGAATCAAAATCTGCGGTATCGGCAAAATTCGGTCGATTGGGATTGAAGGCAGGCAACGTTGACATTGCCATCACTTCACCGGTTTTTACATCTAGGACGATTCCTGCGGCTCCTTTGGCTCCGGTGGATTTCATGCCGGAGGCCAGTTCCAGTTCCAATGCCGCCTGGGTGCGTACGTCCAATGACAATTCTACAGCTTTGCCGCGCGTTTTCGGATCGCGAAGCTGCTGGTCCAGCGTCCTTTCCATGCCGATCACGCCATTGCCGTTGCGATCGACATAACCAAGGACATGTGCCGCCAGATCATGCTGTGGATACAGCCGTTCGTCTTCACGCGGAAATTCAATTGCGATCTCGCCCAGATCATGCACGCGGCGGACCTGTTCAGGCAAAGCGCGTTTACGCAAATATCCGGGTTCGTTGGCCGATAATTTTGTATAAAATTCGTCTGCCGTTTCATCGGGAAAAATTACGGCCAAATCTGTAGCCAGTTTCCGCTTGTCGCTCAACAAATTGGCAGGCTTTACCCAGATAGCATAGCCCCGGATGGTGCGTGCCAGTGGCGTTCCATTCCGATCAAGAATATCACCACGTTCGGGCACATAATCGGCTGTAGTAGCGCCATAAGCCCGACTGCTTTCAAATACGGCAAGCATTGCAAGGCGACCAACAATCAAGAGCGCAAACAGGCAGAACATGCCAACCAGCACCAGCAGTCTCCAAAAGGAAAGTGCCGCCATGGCGCGGATGGCATTGGCGTTATGGCGGCTATTGGGTCTGGCAACGACGGTGGTCATCTGCGCTTCCGCTCCTCTTTGGACTTTCTCTGGATATCGTTCATCAGACTGTCCGAAAGCAATTGCTCGTCGATTTTTGCCATTCTGGCAGTGCGGTTAGCGGGCGTTACCGATTCAGATTTTGTGGTGGCAGGCGCTTTCAGCATAGGCTTTAATTGACCGGAATTTGCAATTGCGCGCACCAGAGTTTGCGGCCGATCCTCCGAAGCAACGTCATCGCGCTTGTGGCCGATTGCTCCCGGTTTTCCGACTTCGCCTGACGGAATCACCCCGTCCAATCCTGCAACCGAAACCATCACAGGTTTTACCACAGGCGATCCGCCGTTCAATCCCGCGAGCGCCCGTTCGCTCTCCAGAAACTGTTCGGCGGTAGGAGGCTCATAGCCATAAAGCAGTTGGTTCCACTCATCGAGCTGGGCGATATTGGCGCGTGTGGTCAATTCCGCTTCGAGAAAGCTAATTTCCCGCTTGGTTTCCATGATTTTACGGTCAATCCGGTTCAAGTCGCTGTGCACCGCAGCAACATTGAGCGAAAGCGGATACAACATGATCGCAATGATGAAGACGAGCGCAAGCCAGCCGACATTCTGCATGCGTTTTATAGCCAACGTCATATCATCGCCTCCGTTGCCGCCCAAGCAGGGGCATCGGCGCGCACCGCAACTCGCAACGTTGCCGAACGGGCGCGCGGATTACGATGCAACTCGGCGTCTGTTGCGCGCAAAGCCTTAGCTGGTTTCTGAAAACTCGGGTGTCGAACGGCCGCCCTTAAAGGCATATGTCGTGACGCTGCCGGCATCGCGCCACTACGTTCGCGCAAGAAATTTTTGACGATTCGGTCTTCAAGACTGTGAAAACTGACGATCACGAGCCGACCACCGGGCTTTAAAATCCGTTCAGCGGCCACCAAACCCGCTTCAAGCTCATCTAGTTCTCCGTTGATGTGAATCCGGATGGCCTGAAAAGTGCGTGTTGCGGGGTCTTTGGGCGCACCGGGTCGATAGCCCAACGCCTTGCGGACCACTGCCGCGAGTTCGCCCGTCGTTTCCAACGGGCGGGCGTGGACAATGGCCCGGGCAATGCGGCGCGATTGGCGTTCCTCGGCATAGCGATAAATGACGTCGGCAATTTCGGCCTCTTCGGCACCGTTGACAAAGTCTGCCGCTGAAACGCCGTCCTGACTCATCCGCATATCCAGAGGGCCATCATTTTGGAACGAAAAGCCCCGCTCCGCCTGATCGAGCTGCATTGACGAAACGCCGATATCGAGAACGACGCCATCGACTTGTGTGATATTTTCGCTGGCTAGAACGCGGTCCATTTCAGAAAAGCGGGCGGAGTGGAGTATCAATTGACCCCCACTCCGGCCCGCAAGTACGGCACCCGCAGCGCAGGCATCGGGATCGCGGTCAAACGCGTAAACGCGCGCACCACACGCCAGAATAGCCTGGCTATATCCACCTGCACCAAAGGTACCATCCACAATCTCCGAACCAGGGGTGATGGCCAGAGCGTGAATCACTTCATCCAGCATGACTGGAATATGTTGCATTTGGGCGCCGCTCATTTGCCGCGCCTTTCATGTTCGGCTTCCCAATATTCCAGCTCTTCGAGGACATGCGCGAAGGCGGGAGGAGCCGATTGACGGAAGATATCGGGGTTCCACAGCATGAAATGCGTGGTCGCCCCAAAGAAGAATGCCTTTTCAGCTAACTTGCCGAAATGGCGATGGATGGGCGACACGACAAAGCGGCCGCTTGCCTCAAAGGCTGTCTCGAAAATTGACGATGCGTTTACGCCCGCCAATTCGCGATCAAATTCAGCGCCGCGTTGCAGAGCCGCTTGCCATTGGCTTTCGACATCTTCACGCAATTTGCTGCGCTCGGTGCGGCCAAATCCGATCAGGCAGGGAAGCGTGGGATGACGAGCAAGACAGACGGCGTTTTCGCCGCTCGACGTAGCTACTGAATCGCGAAGCTCGGCAGGGATGGTCGTCCGCCCTTTGGCATCAATGGTCGAGAGACCAGAGCCGGCATAGACAACCAAGACAGACACGAGCCACTCCCCTTTTCCCGGGTGCGCTCCGCCCAACGCGAAAGCGCAGGCCCGCGTCGTTCGATCCAGTTTATGGAACACACCCCTATTAAGAGGTGGGCATATCGAGGGAAAGCATGGATGAAAAGAGGGATTTTATGGGAATAAGCCCAAAACACCATATATCTATTTGTTTTATATATATTTAAAAAATTATCACGACCAACGACCGCTGCCAGTTCTGTTAACCTTTTACCGTGAAAAACGGCTGAAATTCGTGGATCACCCAATCGGCATCCATCCGATCCCTGTTTAATCCCAGACTTTCCCAGAACGAATCACAAGCCTTTTGGCAATGGACGATCATGCGCCAAATTAGTGAGCAGCGCGCCGAGCCAAGTTGCTTGCCCGGACCTAAGCAAGCCAGCACCGAGCTGCGCGTCTTCAAGCATATCGGCATCGGCGATCAGGATCGCCCTGCCCTTGCCGACGCTGCAGTTGGCGACCAGCATTGACGGTTCGATCCTGCAGAGCCCCTTGGGTTCTTTTTGCACCCAATTGCCGTGTGAAACCACCGAAAGCCCTTGTCCGCCCACTTCAACAACGTTCGCTTGCTCCTCATCGGTCTCCATCGGCATAACCAGTTCCAACCCCCAATGCTTAAAAAGCGGGCTAAGAAAGGAGGTGAAGAGCGGCCTGCGATTGTCGCCAAGGGGAAGCTTGCTTGGCCATTGCAGGGCGGGGTCGGCGAAGATGATCGTCCTCCCGCCTGCGCGCACCCATGTATTGAGCGCCACCAGTTCCTTTGGACTTAATACGCGCGGCTGGACGAGGATGAGAAGCGACGGAGCCGCCTTTTTGAGCGAAGTCAGGTCGTCGACCATGCTGATATTGCCAATTTCGGAAACCAGCTGGAAAAATTGTGTTGGCGAAGCTTCGCCATTGGCGATTTCACCCATGCTTGCTTCACCCCATTGCAGGGGAATGCTCGACATCATCGCGATCGCGGGCTTGGGTGCTTCCGGCTGTTGTCGCCCGACAAGCCAAAGCACGGTCAGCATTACAACCAACAGGGCCAAGCCTGCAATCAGGCGACTACGGTAAGCGCGAAACATCTCTACAATCGAGATCGTTTATTGCGGACTGCCGGGCGAATTCTTGGTTGCCACTGGCTGGTCCGATACCGTCGGAGCAACGCCCAGTTCTGCCAATGGTTCATCGCGGCTTTGGCTGCTAACTTGCGTTTTCGTTCCCGCTCTGTCCGAAGTCTGCCGCGAGTTGCGAATATCGGCAGCGGATCGATCAACGATCAAATTGGTAATGCTGACGAACAGCAGCACAGCAACCAGCCCGATCAAACCGACCTGAATGCGCTGGATCGCCGATTGCGGTGTGAAATTCATATCTCAAGCCTCCGTCGTACGATATTGCACCATTCAGCCCGGCTTGTCCATTTGCCAAGCCATCGGCGATAATCCCTTCGCCAGCATCCATTCCGGATTATAGATCGTAGAGAGATAGCGAAAGCCGGTGTCGCACAAAATCGTCGCAATCCTTTTGCCCGGCCCCAGCTCCTTGGCCAGCGCGACGGCTCCTGCCACATTGATGCCTGACGAAAGGCCCAAGGCATAACCCTTCATCGCCCAGCAAGCGTTCCACCCAATAGACGCCTTCCGCGTCCGAAATGCGAAACTGGGTGTCAATCGGCGCACCGTCAAGATTGGCCGTTACCCTGCCCTGTCCGATCCCTTCGGCGACCGAGCTGCCTTCGGCTTTCAATTCGCCATGGGCGTAGAAATTATAGAGCGCAGCGCCGTGCGGATCGGAAAGCGCAATGGTCACATTCTCGTCTTTTGCCTTCAGCCCCATGCCAACCCCGGCAATCGTCCCGCCGGTTCCTGCCGCACAGGTAAAGCCGTCAACACGGCCTTCCATTTGCGTCCAGATTTCTTCCGCCGTGGTTTCGATATGCGCGCGGCGGTTGGCGATATTGTCAAACTGGTTTGCCCACAGCGCATTTTCAGTTTCTTCGGCAATGCGCCGTGAGGTATGCACAAAATGGCCGGGGTTCGAATAGGGAGCGGCAGGAACCAGCACCAATTCGGCCCCCAACGCGCGCAACGTGTCTTTCTTTTCCTGGCTTTGCGTCTCGGGCATCACGATGATCGTTTTATAGCCCAAGGCATTGGCGACTAAGGCCAGACCGATACCGGTGTTCCCTGCCGTGCCCTCCACAATCGTTCCACCCGGCGCAATCAGGCCATTTTCCTCCGCATCGCGGACGATATAGAGCGCCGCACGATCTTTGACCGAGGCCCCGGGATTGGCAAATTCGCATTTGCCGTAAATCTCGCAACCCGTTTCCGCGCTAGGGCCTTTAAGCAGGACCAGCGGGGTGTTTCCGATGAGTGCGAGTGTGTTTGAAGCTACCTGCATGATTGTTCGATAGTTTCCTCACAGCCCAGTGGCAAGTCAGCTTGGCCTTGGCGTAACGATAGCGCAGCTTGGCACATTGGTCGCCCGCAAACGTCCGTTCGTCGACTCTGCGATTTTGTTCATTGTTATGTTATCTCATATTCGCTAGCGGAGCCGCTCCCGAATTTGGATAGTTGACGAACAATGGTTTTGCGTAAATTTCTTGGTGTATCCTTGATCGCACTCGCAGCGATGACATCCCCTGCCCTTGCCCAGGAAGCGGACGCCGAAGCGCAACAGGGGCATAGCGACGATGCCGATACCGATTTCCACCAGCATGACGAAATCATCGTCACCGCCCCCTATCTCGAACGACTGGAGCTTTTGGCCGGAACATCGGCGCTGTCCGGCGAAGAACTGGCGATGCAGGCGCGCGGGCAATTGGGCGACAGCCTCACCTCGCTCCCCGGTGTGTCGGCGACCAGCTTTACGCCCGGCGCGTCTCGCCCGGTTTTGCGCGGGTTTCAGGGAAATCGCGTTGCCATTTTAACCGACGGTATCGGCAATATCGATGTCTCTAATACCTCAGCCGACCATGCCGTAACCATCGAATCGCTGACCACAGACCGGATCGAAGTGTTGCGCGGCCCCGCCGTTCTGCTGTTTGGCGGACAGGCTGTAGGAGGTGCGGTCAACGCCATCGACAAACGCATCCCGCGCAAAGTGCCTGACGGCACAGTGCATATCGACGGCATTGCCGGATATGGCAGCGCGGCGAATGAAAGGTCGGCAGGGAGTGCCGCGGATTTGCGCGCGTCGGATCGCTTCGTGCTGCACCTCGATGGCAGCTACCGCAAAAATGATGATCTTCGCATCGGCGGCGCATTGCTCGCGCCTTCCTTGCAGGCAGAAGTGCTGGCCCTTGCCGATGAAGAAGAATCCGAGGGCCATTTGGAAGAAGCCACCGAATTGCGCGATCTGGCGTCGACGCGCGGCACGTTGCCCAACAGTGCTGGCGAAAGCTGGACCTTTGGAACGGGTGCCGCCTTCATCGATGACGGCGGCAATCTGGGCGTTTCGTTCGGGATCTATGACACAAGCTATGGCATCCCTACCCGCCCCGGGGCTGGACACGCGCACGAGGCAGGCGGCGAAGAAGAAGGTCCGGTGACCATTGGCCTGCGCCAATATCGCGCCGATCTGCGCGGTGAAGTGGAACTGGGCAAAGGATTTCTTGAGAAATTGACCTTTCGCGGTGGCTTTGCCGATTACAGCCACACCGAATTTGAAGGCAGCGAAATCGGCACTATATTCAACAGCCAAGGCATAGAATTCCGCACAGAATTGGCGCAAAACAAGCGCGGAGGCTGGCGCGGTGCCACAGGACTGCAATATCTGTCGCGCGATTTTGAGGCCATTGGCGCAGAAGCCTTTGTTCCGCCCAATAGAACCAGACAAATCGGGCTGTTTACCTTGCAGGAATTCCAGTTGGGCGGGCTGCATCTTGAGGGTGCGTTGCGCTATGACGGTGTCAGCCAAGAGGCGCAGACGCTATCGATCAAACGCAATTTCACCAATATCTCGGGGGCGCTGGGAATATCATGGTTGACCGAAGGCGGGATCAAGTTCGGGGCCAATATGTCTCGCACGGGTCGCGCGCCATCTTCCGAGGAATTATTTTCGAACGGTCCACATATAGCAACGTCAGCTTATGAAATCGGCGATCCCACTCTGGCGAGTGAAAGATCCTGGAATGGAGAACTTTATGCCCGTTTTGACGGCGATCGCATCAAAGCCAGCCTGACGTTTTTCGCCAACCGTTTTGACAATTTTATCTATGACACGGAAACCGGAACAGACATCGACGGCTTACCCATTTTTCAATATTTCCAACGGGATGCAAGATTTTGGGGAGCCGAGGCCGATGTTTCTGCACGGATCGCTACCTTCAACCACATTGACATAATCATCGATGGCGTTGCCGATTTTACGCACGCACGGATTTCGGGCGGCGGCGGATCGGTTCCCCGTATTCCGCCGCTCCGGCTTCTTGGCGGGCTTGAATTGCAAAGTGCAGCCTTAGATGTTCGGGGCGAGGTAGAACGATCCATGCGGCAAAATCGCATTGCCAGTTTTGAAACTGCGACCGGTGGCTTCACCTTGGTCAATGCCTCGCTCACTTGGCGACCATTGGGCAGAAAAGGGGGCGTTTCGATCCTCGCTTCAGCCAATAATATCTTCGATACAACAGCGCGAAGGGCGGCTTCCTTTACCAAGGATTTTGTCCCGCTTTCGGGCCGTGACATTCGGCTGGCGGTGCGCTTTAGCTTTTGACGTTGCCCTACTCATCGCCGGTTCATATTGGTGGCGGCAACATCATACTTTCCCTTAGGAGTTTCGACCATGAACAAAACTATTGCCGCCATTTTGATCGCCGCCAGCTTACTGCTTTCCGCCTGCAACGCCGTCAAAGGATTGGGCCGCGACATTGAATTGGTTGGCGAAGCGGGTGATAAAGCGGTTTAGGGGATCAACGCCGGGCAATCCAGACAGACAGCCTTTGGCCTGGCAAAGCGAGATTATCTGTCGGATGCCCTCAACCGATGTGCGCCGTGATTGCAGTTTAAGACCGAAGCTAGTGAAATTGATTCGACACTGGGATCGGCTTGACAACGCCACCGAAAACCACCAAAGGCGCGGCTGAATTGGCGGGCGAGGCCCCGCGATTCTCAATGGATGGACGCTTAGCTCAGTTGGTAGAGCAGCTGACTCTTAATCAGCGGGTCGTGGGTTCGAACCCCTCAGCGTCTACCATTTTTCCGATATTTTTGAAGCCACCGCTCCTCCCGATCCTCGATGGGCCAATTTTTCCGTTAAGCAACCGGTCAGCACTTACGAAACCAAGGGTCAGGACCTATTAAATACAGCTTCGAGGTTTGAGGCCATTTTGTTCAGTGTGAGGCGGCAACGCGCTGTCTTAGTGTTACTAAGTCGAGCTTTGCCAGCGCAGCAATGGACAAAATGGGTCAAATCCTCCGGACGTCAAAATGGCTTCGATCTCAAACGCAAAATGACATTGCGGATAGAATGGCTATCGGCGACGGCCATTTTACGTCGATATGTTCAGCTCCGCTGGCCTTCTGGTGACGCTGATCCGCCAGCATCATGATGCCATCGACGCTCTGGTGGCGCAGGCTTATGGCTGGGAGGCCGATCTGGCGGACGAAGACATCCTCACCCGCCTCGTCGCGCTCAACAAAGCCCGCGCCGCTAAAGAGGCAAAGGGCGTCATCCGCTGGCCGCGCCCCAAATATCAGGCGCCAGACTATGCCGCGCCCGTCAACGCCACGCTCGATCTGGGTGAGGCTGCCGTTCCCGTGCCGGACAATATCATCCCCTGGCCCGAAAAACTGCCCGATCAAGTCAGTGCGGTTGCCGCGATCCTGTCTGGCTCTGCTATCCCCCTCGCCCCGCAAGACGTCGCCCGCAACTTCAAAGGCAAACGCGCCGCCACGGTTGCGCCGGTGCTGGAGGCGCTGGCGGGCATCGGCATGGCACGACAGTTGGCCGATGGGCGCTATGCGGCGTAACCGCGCGGCCTAAAATGCGCCGCCGCGACTAACTCTGATTGACGGCAACATCAAATCTGGCAAGCTGCTCAACCAACACATGCCAGAGAGCATGTGAACCAAAAACAGTCGGGTGGGAGAGAGAATATGGCGCACAGGATGCTGAAGAAGGTGGCGCTGTTTCTGGCGTTTACGGCGCTGTCGGGGCCTTTAGCTGCGACCAAGCCTGAGAAAGCAGCTGGTGCAAACGCGCCTTTATTGGGGCGATACGCATCTGCACACCTCGCATTCGTTTGACGTTTTCCTGTTCAACACGCCCGCCTCGACCCCCGAAACCGCATACCGCTTTGCGCGCGGCGAAAAGGTGACCAGCCCGACGACGGGTGAAGACTGGCAATTGTCCAAGCCTCTCGATTTTTTGGTGGTGGCGGATCATGCCGAATTGGTCGGTAGTCTTGCCAAGGTCTATCACGGCGAAGAAGGCTATGCCGATACCGCAACGGGCAAAGGTTTGTTGGCGCAGATTGGAGACAGCGTCGCGGCGCAAATGCTCAAGGCCTATCACTATCTCGTGCGGGTTGGCACAGGGCAGACCGGCGGCGATCTGGTAACGCCGCAGCAGGCCTATGCTGATCTGCATGGCGGCACCAAAAGGCAGGCAGCGTGGCATGATTATGTCGATACCGCCGAGCGGTTTAACCAGCCAGGCAAGTTCACCGCGCTGATCGGCTGGGAATGGACGGCACAGCCGCGCGGCGCGAACCTGCACCGCGTGGTCTTCACGCCAGACGGGGCAGACAAGGCCAAGCAGTTCATGCCCTTCAGCCAATTGGAAAGCGAAAAGCCCGAAAAGCTGTGGGCTTGGCTCGATGCGACCAACAAGCGCACCGGCACTGATTTTGTCGCCATCCCGCACAATGCAAATCTCAGCTGGGGCAAGATGTTTCAGGTGGAGGATAGCGAGGGCAATCCGATCACCGCTGATTATGCCGAGCGGCGGATGCGGTGGGAGCGCGTGGTGGAGACGACCCAGATCAAGGGCGACAGCGAAACCCATCCCGCACTCGCCCCCACCGATGAATTTGCAGACTATGAACGCTATAATTTCATCCTTGTCCCCAACGGTGATCGCGCCAAGCCGATTGAAGCTGATTATGTCCGCTCCGCTCTCAAACGCGGGCTAGAGATTGAAGCGAAGACCGGGGTGAACCCCTATAAATTCGGGCTGATCGGCTCGACCGACGCGCACACTGGCATGTCGGCGATTGAGGAGGCAAACTTCGCGGGCAAGGGCCAGAAGGATTCGCGGCCCGAACTGCGAAAAAACGCGACCGGGCTGGGCTCTGCCAAAGGCTGGGACATGGGCGCGGCGGGCCTCGTTGCCGTCTGGGCACCGCGTAATGACCGGCGGGCGATCTATGACGCCTTCCAGCGCAAGGAGGTTTACGCGACGACAGGCCCGCGGATGGCCGTGCGGCTGTTTGCAGGCTGGAATTTCAGCGCGCGTGATCTTGATGCGGCGCGCTTCCCCGCTTCCGGCTATGCACGCGGCGTCCCGATGGGCGGCGATCTGACTGGAAAAGGCAAGGCTCCGGGCTTCTTGGTCGAGGCACTCAAAGACCCCGATGGCGGCAATCTGGATCGAATCCAGATCGTCAAAGGCTGGGTCGATGCCAGCGGGAACGCGCATGAGAAAATCTTTGACGTTGCTTGGTCACTCAGAACGCAAGCGCGGCAAGGATGGCAAGCTTCCGGCGGTGAAGAACACCGTGGACCTGAAGACTGGAAAATACACCAACAGCGTCGGCGCGGTGCAGCTTAAAACCTTCTGGCGTGATCCTGAATATCGGGCTGGGCAAAAGGCGTTCTACTATGCCCGCGTACTGCAAATCCCGACGCCGCGCTATTCGCTTTACGACGCCATCAAGCTCGGCATTGATCCGCGCGAAACGGGCAAACCGCTGACGATACAGGAACGCGCCTATACCTCGCCCATCTGGGTGCGCGGATGAACAGGAGAGTTACCAGATGAACAAGACCAATTGGATCATCAGCGCGGCATTGCTTGCGATGGCCCCCCTGCCCCTTGTGGCGCAGACAACGCCGCCCGCCGCGCAGACAGGCCCCCGCCGATTGGCGTGAGACCTATGCCTATACCGTGGGGATGCAGGCAGTGATTTACGGCTTTCCCGTCGTCAAGAATATCAACGCGCGTTATGGTATGATCGAAAAGCCCAATGGTCAGGCGGACATGCCGCTCAACACATGGTTCCATTCGCGCCGCGCCTCTGATGCGACCGACAAGCTCCACAGCTCGGTGACGCCCGATCTGCTTTATTCTGCCGCTTGGTTTGATGTCCGCAAGGAGCCGGTGGTGCTCACCGTGCCAGCCTCGCCTGATCTCTATTACAGCGTGCAGTTTATGGAGATGTATTCGGATATTTTCGCTTATCTCGGTACGCGGGCGACGGGCGGCAAGGCGGGCAAGCATCTGCTGGTCAGCCAAAATTGGCAGGGGGAAAAGCCGCCGGAATCGACAGCATCATCCACGCGCCGCAAGATGGTGGCCTGCTGTTCTTGCGGACGGCGATATTGGACCGGAAGGCGCTGACGGCATCGCACAAGGTGCAGGACGGCGTTGGTATAGCGCCGCTTTCCAAATGGCTAACGCGGCGACGCCTCACCCGAGACTGACCGTGATGTCATTGATCCCGCAGCCACCAACCAGCGCCCTACCATTTTTCGCCAACCTCAATCGCGGCATGACCGAAAACCCGCCACCTGCCAAGGATGCGGCGTTTGTTGCGATGATGGCCAGCGTCGGGCTGGGGCCGGGGAAATCGTCAGACTTTAAGGAGCTTGATCCGGCGACGCGCAAGGGCCTTCAACGCGCCATGGTCGATGGGCTGGCGCTCCTAAAGCAAGTTTCAGTTGCGGGCGGCAACACCAAATTCATCAACCAATGGGCCTATGGCAGCAAGGCTTGGGGGCGGACAGCGGATACGCATGATCTGCTCACCCGTTCTGCAACACAAAGCCTGTCGGGGATGCAGGAGCATCATATCGAAGAAGTGGTGAAACTGCGCGCGCATCATGATGGCGACGGGCAATTGCTGGATGGCAGCACAGGCCGCTACACCATCCGCTTTGCGCCCGGACAATTGCCCAAAGCCAAAACCTTCTGGTCCATCGTCGTTTATGACGAGCTTTACGATCTGGTCGATAATCCGCTGGGTCGATACTCGCGCGGCAGCGTGGATCGCGAGATGAAATATGACAAGGATGGCGGCCTGACGCTCTATCTGCAATCCGATGCGCCGGCGAAAAAGCTGATGGGCAACTGGCTCTCCATCCCCAAGGGCAAATTCAATCTGTTCCTGCGATCCTATCTGCCGGGGCAGGATTTGATTGACCAAAGCTATGTGCCTCCTACTGTCACGAAGGTAATTTGAAAATGTCTGGCATAGAAGAACTGAATGCGCTTTTTGAACGGCAGAAATCGGCGTTTGCGGCGAACCCCTGTCCCAGCCAGAAAGAGCGCGAAGACCGCTTGGACGCGATCATGAGCGCGGTGCTTTCTAATCGGGACAGGATACATACCGCTTTCAAGGAAGACTTTTCCGCGCATCCCAATGCACAGGCGGACTTTATCGAGATATTCGGCGTGGTAGAGCGGCTGCATTACGCAAAATCAATGCTGAGCGAATGGATGGCGCGGAACAAGCGCGAGACGAATCCCGATATGTTTGGCAGCAGCAAAGCCTATGTTCTGGCGCAGCCAAAGGGCGTGATCGGCAACATGCTGCCATGGAATTTCCCGTTCGACATCGGGCTGGGGCCGCTCGCGGAAATGCTGGCGGGTGGAAACTCCGTTATCATCAAGCCTTCAGACATGACCCCGGCGTGCGGCGCGCTGATGAAGGAGATTCTGAAAGCCGCGATCAGCGAAGATATCGTCGCGGTGGCCAATGGCGATGTGGAGCTGGCCAAGGCGTTTCCCACGCTGGATTGGGATCATCTGATGTACACCGGCAATCCTGATGTCGCGCGGCTTGTGGCGACGGCGGCGGCGCAAAACCTCACGCCTTTGACGCTGGAACTCGGCGGGAAGTGCCCGGTTATTTTGACCGATGAAACGGTGACGCCGCAATCCGTCTCCAGCATTTTGCGGACCAAAATGGTCAAGAACGGGCAGATGTGCATCTCGCCAGACTATGCGCTGGTGCCTCGGCAAAGGCTGGAAGATTTTGTATCCCATGCTCGCCAGTTTTTTGCCGAGAGCTTGCCCGATTATCTCAATGGCGATGATCTGACCGGGATCATCAATGATCGCCACATGCAGCGGATCGGCGGCCTCCTCTCGGACCTTGAAAGCAGCGGCACGCGGGTTGAACGGCTTGGCGGGGGTGAGCCTGCCAATGGCCGCCGCTTGCCGCTAAGTCTCGCGATTGATCCGCCTGGCGACAGCAAGGTGATGCAAGAGGAGATTTTCGGGCCAATCCTGCCCGTGCTGCCTTATGATACGCTGGACGATGCGCTTTCCTATATTCAGCAGCGGGATCGTCCGCTGGGCGTCTATGCCTTTACCGATGACGCGGCGCTGAAAGAACGCATCACGTCGCAAACCCAATCGGGCGGCGTTTCGTTTAACATCTGCTCTTTGCAAGGCGCTCTGCCGAACATGGGCTTCGGGGGCAGCGGGCTGAGCGGTTATGGCCGCCATCATGGCATCGAAGGGTTCCGCGAGTTCACCAACCCGCGCGGCTTCGTCGATTGCGACAAGGATGCCCTCGTGGTCAATATAACCCCGCCCTATGGAGACATTGCGACTGCCATGATCGACGGGGCCAAAGCTAATTTGGGTTTGTGAAAGTCGCCAACAGTGAGGGAATTACCATGAAGAAATCGCTGTTATTTTCGGGAGGAACCGGTCTCGTGATTGCTGCTCTCGCGCTGACGATGCCGCGTGCTGAAGCCCCGGCGGAGGCAGCTGAACCCGCCAAGACCGTATCTGTCAGCGCCTATCCCGAGCGTCCGCTCTTTGGCGATACGCACCTCCACACCACCAACAGCTTTGATGCTTTTGGCGCAGGCAATCGTCTGTCGCCCAACGAAGCGCTGCGTTTTGCACGCGGTGAAGAGGTGATGAGTTCAAGCGGCATAGCGGCGAAACTCTCGCGCCCGCTCGATTTTCTCGTGATCGCCGATCACAGCGATGCCATCGGGGTCACCACCGATTTGTATAATAGCGCCGAAGCTGATCTGGCCGATCCGGTGCTCGAAGCGCTGGCGCAACATGCTCCACGGTGACAGGAAAGAGGCCTATACGGTCACGCGCGAAATCATCGCGGCGTTCAATTCGGGCAAAATCCCGCAAGACATGATCCGCCCGGACCGCGTGGCGGCAATGACGCGCCGGATCTGGGATGCGCAGATCGATTCAGTCGAACGCTATAATGAACCGGGCAGGTTCACCGCGCTGCATGGCTTTGAATTTTCGCTCGCGCTCAAGGGCAATTCGATCCACCGCAACGTCATCTTCCGCGATGGGGCAGACAAGGCACGCACTGTCCTGCCTTTCCCGTCGCAAGGCACCAAGGGGCCGGAACCGCTTTGGAGCTTTATGGAGGCTTATGAAAAAGCAAGCGGCGGGCGGATGCTCGCCATTCCGCACAACCCCAATCTGTCCAACGGTATAGCCTTTGCGCTGACCGGCCCCGATGGTGGGCCGATGACCGCAGACCAGGCCCGCCGCCGCACCGCGCGTGAACCCGTGGTCGAAGTCACGCAGTTTAAAGGCGACAGCGAAAGCCACCCCTATCTCTCGCGCAATGATGAATTTGCCGATTATGGCGATGCGGGTTGGGAAAATGGCAATGCGCCCCTGTCCCAGCTCAAAAAGCCCGAGATGTTTGGCGGCGAATATGCGCGTGAAGCGTTAAAGCGCGGGTTACTGATCGAAGCGCGGACGGGCGTAAATCCCTATGCGTTCGGCATGATCGGTTCGACCGATACGCACACCGGGCTTGCCACAGCAGACGAGGATAATTTCTTTGGCAAATTCTCGAACGACGAACCCAATCCAGACCGGATAAACACAGTCATTAACCCCGGAATCGCCAAATCGCGGATCGGGCATCAGTATCTGGCGGGCGGACTTGCTGCCGTCTGGGCCACGGCCAACACGCGCGAGGCGATCTTTGACGCGATGATGCGGCGCGAAGTCTATGCCACCACCGGTCCGCGTATGTCGGTGCGGATGTTTGGCGGCTGGAATTTTGCACCATCCGTGTTTGCGGGCGATTGGGTTAAAACCGCTTATACCAAGGGCGTACCGATGGGCGGCAACCTCACGTCAGGCAAAGGTGCACCCAGCTTTATCGTGCAAGCGCTGAAAGATCCCGATGGGGGCCAATCTGGACCGGGTGCAGATTGTCAAAGGCTGGGTCGATGCCAAGGGCGTTGCCGCAAGAGAAAATCTACAACGTCGTCTGGAGCGCGCCCAAACAGCGTAAGCTGGTCAAGGGTAAGCTGACCCCCGTCGGCGATACTGTCGATCTGGCGACTGCAACCTATGCCAATAGCATCGGTGTCACCTGAACTCCGCACCGTCTGGCGCGATCCTAATTTCAAAAAGGGTCAAAAGGCCTTTTATTACGCCCGCGTGTTGGAAATTCCGACTCCGCGCTGGATCGCCTATGATGCTGTTCGCTTTAAGGTGAAGCCGCCCGCTGGCGCGAAGTTGAAGGATCAAGAGCGGGCTTATACGTCGCCAATCTGGGTTGCGTTGATACAACACGCCAATACTGCCAGACTTGCCCAACGATTTAAATTTATGAGTGAGAGTGACTATCGATATGCCCGCTTCAAACTATGCCATCCTTGCCGTCTATCTCAGCTTTTGGCCTGCTTGAACTGTTTCGAACACGCCTGTTTCACAAAGAAAGAACAGACACGGGGATGATGGCATTGTCGAGATCGTCGGCACAGACGTTTGCTGCTTGTCGTCACGCAGCCCTCAATCCTAGTTGTTCGTTGATTTTGCGCTCGGAACGCTGCGCCCCGAATGGCGCGGGATGCTCTCGGGCATCAACATTTTCGCGGCCATCGCGCTGTTCCTGATTTTCGACGACATGATGCAATATTGGCAGCATCGCGCATCGCACAGCTTTGCCTGGCTCTATAACATGCACCGCGCGCACCATAATGCGCGCTATATGAGCATCCGGCTCGTGTATCGGAACAACATTTTCTACTACGCGTTTATGCCCAGCATCTGGTTTTCTGCCGCGCTCGTTTATCTGGGCTTGGGCTGGGTTTATGCGGGCTATGTGGTTGTCAAACAACTGGTGATCATCGCCGCGCACAGCGACGTTGCATGGGATGCAAAGCTGCTAAAAATCAAATGGCTGTCACCCGTCATGTGGGTGGTCGAACGGACTATTTCCACGCCGGCCACGCACCATGCCCATCATGGTCGCCATTATGATGACCCAGCGGTAAATTATAAGGGCAACTTTGGTAATCTTGCTGTTCTTTCTGGGATGTGCTTGTTCGGGACCGCCAAAGATCACCCGCACCTATCCGCAAAGCTACGGCGTGGAGAATTTGCCAAAGGCGACACTGGGGCAACAACTGGCCTGGCCGCTGTTTCCTGAGGGCAAAGAGCCGGATCAACCATAGAATGATGGGCATCGGTTCCGCGCTGAACTTGTTTAGCCAACACCAACATGATCGGCGCGTCTTGCTCAAGGATAAAAGGCTGCTGCAACAGGAACGCAGCTATGGCTCACCCATCTGGGTCGGATCGCGATAGGGGAGATGATTTTGAAGGATCAATTCCGTACGGCCTTGAAAGAGCCGCTGGTTCACTTTCTCCTCGCGGGTCTGGCGCTGTTTCTGTTTTTCGCGTGGCGCGGCGATGCGGTCGATCCGGAAAGCCGGACGATCACCATCACCGAGCCGCAGGTCGAGCGGCTGGCGGCGAACTGGGCGCAGACATGGCAGCGCCCGCCCACGCAGGCCGAAATTGACGGGCTGATCCGTGATCATGTGAAAGAAGAAGTCTATTACCGCGAAGGGTTGCGGATGGGACTGGATCAAGATGACACCATCATCCGCCGCCGTATCCGATCGAAAATGGAGTTTCTCGCCAGTTCCGAACTGGAGAATGAAGAGCCCGATGACGCAATCTTGCAGGCGCTGCTCGACAAGAACCCACGGGCCTATGCGGCGGACGCGCGCTATAGCTTTGACCAGATATATCTGGCGGCACAGGAGGAAGTTGCTGCCCGTGTACGCGCGACGCAGATGCTGGCAGAATTGAAGAAGGGTGCCGATTGGCAGAAACTGGGTGACTCCATCTCATTGCCGCGCAGCCCCGAGACAGTAGATCGCACGCGTATTGCCTCGGACTTTGGCGATGATTTTGCCGCCGCGCCTGGCTGGGATTAAGCCAGGCCAATGGTCTGGCCCGGTCGCTTCAGGCTTTGGCCTGCATCTGGTCCGCATTCGCGCGGTACAAGCCAGCGCCAAACCCAAGCTCGCCGATGTGCGGCAAAAATTGGAGAATGACTGGCGCGCGCAGACGGTGAAAGACCGCGAGGCTAAAGCCTATCAGGCACTGCTTGACGGCTACACCATCAAGATCGCCAAGCCGTGATCCGCTTGCTCTGGCTGGCGCTTGCCACGCTGTTCCTGATCGCGCAGCCCGCCCGAGCGGATGAATTGCGCCCCGGTTATCTGGAATTCACGCAGAAGTCAGCGGCGGACTGGAACCTCGTCTGGAAAGCCCCGATGCGCGGCGGCGTGACGCCTGCCACACAGCCCATCCTGCCCAAAGGCTG
This sequence comes from uncultured Alphaproteobacteria bacterium, assembly GCA_963732535.1. GTDB lineage: Bacteria > Pseudomonadota > Alphaproteobacteria > Sphingomonadales > Sphingomonadaceae > Sphingorhabdus_B. The sequence continues at coordinate 63,397 of CAVSZW010000014.1, forward strand.
CACCACAAAGGCCGATCCGCAGCGGGCACTGGGCGAGATGGCGGTGATCTCCACCTTCGCCGTCTCTTGCACCGGAACGGTGGCAGGCAGAACAATCGGCCTCTCCAACTTTTCTGCCGCGCAAACCGATGTGCTGGTGCGTGTTGCTCCACAAGGCCGCCCGGTGCAGGCCTTGCGGCTGACCGCATCAAATCCTTCGGTCGAAATCGCAGCCAAGCCCGACGCATGGCAGGTTGCGCGGACCTATTTCGTGATTGGCATCGAACATATTGTCTTTGGCTATGACCATCTGCTGTTCGTGGTCTCGCTCGTGCTGCTGCTGACAGGTTTCGGCACGATTGCGATTGCGGTAACGGCTTTCACCGTTGCACATTCGATTACGCTCATTGGCACGACACTCGGCTTTCTCGGCCTGCCGCAACGGCCTGTAGAGGCGATCATCGCGCTCTCGATCGTATTTCTCGCGGTCGAGATTGTGAAGAAAAAGGACGGCGAACTCCGCCTGTCGGAACGTGTGCCATGGGTGGTCGCTTTCCTGTTCGGCCTGCTCCACGGCTTTGGCTTTGCAGGTGCATTAAAAGAGATCGGCCTGCCTGAAAGCGATGTTCCGACCGCACTGCTCACCTTCAATCTGGGCGTCGAAGTCGGGCAGTTGCTGATCGTCGCGACAACGCTTGGATTGCTCTGGGCGTTGCGGAGGTCTCCAGCCCAACTGGACGCGGCCCGCCATCCGCGGCTCAAGCTATGCCATCGGTGCCATCGCCTCGATGTGGCTGCTGCAAAGGGTACTGCTTTGATCGAAATGCTGACGGGCGTATCGCTCCTGCAACTGGCCGCCATTTGGGGAATCGTGTTCGTCGCAGGCTTCGTGCGGGGACTGACGGGGATTGGCCTGGCCGTCGTGCTGGTTCCACTGGTCAACCTAGTCCTGCCGCCAAAGCGCACCGTTCTATTAGCCGTGCCCATTGGCTGTCTGGCCGGGCTGATGGGATACAGGGCCCCGCACGCACACTGAATCGACTTGGTATCGGTTCGACTTGGATTGCGTGCAAGCCGACCTTCGACCGCCTTGCGCAATCCTTAAGCAATGAATTGCGATGCGCCACCTTTCAGGGTGTCTGCTTTTGCCTTGGCGATCTCGCGGGCCGCTCGGCCGATATATGACTCGATCAGATTGTGCGGACGGCGCTCCCGTCTAAGCGCGGGCGGGGCGGACGCAACCCGTCCGTTTGCCGGGTCTTTCCCGCTGTTGCAGCCCAAAGCCACGTCACCGACCAATAATCAGCAAAGCAAGGGTGCGTCTGGCCCGCCAGCGCCCCTCTGGTCGCTCTTTGCCGCCCACCCCGCCTCACATGGAGAAGTAGAAGTCAACTTCTGCTTTGCATCGCCGTGGCCTTTCAAAATATATCCAAGGTCTGTGCCCATCACAACGGCATGGCAGTTCCTGCAAGTCCAACTTCACATACGGTCGCCATTCGCAATGGCCACACCAAGACCCCGCGTTCGTCGGGTAGGGCTCAGGGAAGACGGGACCGTTCAGGCGGCTTACATACAAAGCGTCGCGAAGCTTCCCAACATCCCTATGGGAGCAGATGGGCCGCCTGCTTAGTTTCAACTGAAGCGTCTGCCGCGCCCTTGCTGGGCGGCACGCCAAAGCTTTGGATATGCCAACGCGTGAACGCACCAATAGAGCCATAGCCCAGCATTTCGGCTACATCGGTAATACGGATTCGGCGGTTGGCCAGATATTTCGTCGCCAGTTGCTCACGCGCTTTATTCAGCAGTGCGCTAAAGCTTGCCTCTTCGGCATCCAAATTGCGCTGAAGCGTGCGCACCGTCATCCCCAGCATGTCGCTGCACGTCTGGATATTGGCGCGGCCCGCAGGCATCAGTAGCAAGATTGACTGCTCAACCTGTCGCGAAACGCTGTGCTGTTCGGGACTCATCACCGTTTCGATCAGCTTGCGGGCGTGTTCGGCCAGCGCAGCGTCTGCCCGCAGGTTGGGGCGATCCAAATCACGGGGATGGATCAGGATTCCGTTGAACTCTGAATTAAACTCGGGCCGGCATCCGAACAGCCGCCGGTATATTGGCATTTCGGACGGCGGGGGTGCGGCGTGGGTAAAACAGACCGACTGTGCCTGCCAGCCGTCTCCCCGCACGCTCTTGCAAAGCAGCGCCAAGACACCGAGTGCCAGATCAGACGATTGTTGTAATGGCTCGGGTTTGCCTAGAGTGAAATCTTCACGGATAAGGATAGTGTCACCAAAATCGTCAATGTGCAGGACGATCGTGGAATTGACCCGATTGCGATACTGCATCAATGCGGTGAGTGCCGAACGCAAAGTCGGCTGGTGCGCGATTAGCAGGCTGATTGCCCCCAAATTGGCGATTTCCCGGCTTTCAGCCATGCGAAGACCAAATGTTTTGCAGCCCGTGACTTCTGCACCCAGTTCGAGCAAGCGTATTGCCGCTCTAGCCGGTATCATCTGTTCGGGATTACCAAGCAACCTGGGGGAAAGCCGGACTTCTTTCAACAATGGGACTGGGTCTGCATGAAGCGCGCGCATCGTGGGGAAAAAGCCGGACAATGCTGCAACGCGCACCAACTCGGTCATGACTGTCTCCTCTCGTGCACGCGCCTAATGGCATCTAATGCAAAAAGAATGTCATGAAATGTGAAAATTGCAAGCAGTTCCGGTTCTACAAGTTAGCGTAAGAAAAGTTTAGGAGAGGAATAAGCCATAATGGCCAAAGCAGTGCGCTTTTACGAGACCGGCGGTCCCGAAGTGTTGAAGATCGAGGATGTCGAGGTCGGCGCGCCCGGGCCCGGGGAAGTACGGCTGCGTCATGAAGCTGTCGGTTGCAACTTTGCCGACACCTATTTCCGGTCAGGCATGTATCCGGTGCAGCCGCCATGCGGGATTGGCGTAGAGGGCGCTGGCGTTGTGGAGGCGCTAGGCGAAGGCGTTACCGCCGTCGCTGTTGGTGACCGCGTTGCCTATAATGGCAGCCCGCTCGGCGCCTATTCCACCGAACGAATCATGCCCGCCGCGCCTTTATTCAAACTGCCCGAAAGCGTTTCCTTCGAAACGGCGGCGGCTTCAACCATGCGCGGGCTTTCGGCGACATATTGGCTCAAAAAGACCAACCCTTGGCTCAAATCGGGCGATACGATTTTGCTGCACGCCGCAGCTGGCGGTGTGGGATTGCTCGCGGTGCAATTGGCCAAGATGATGGGTTTGCGCGTGATCGGTACAGTTTCGACCGAAGAAAAGGCAGACAAGGCGCGCTCGATGGGTTGCGACGAAATCATCTTTTACCGCCGCGAAGATGTAGCGGCGCGCGTGAAGGAACTGACCGGCGGAGAGGGGGTGAGCACCGTGTTTGATTCGGTTGGCAAGGATACCTTTGAAGGCTCGCTCAAATCCCTGAAGCGCCGCGGCGTTCTGGTCGGCTGCGGCACAGCCTCTGGCCCCTTCCCGCCCATCGACGCGATGCAAATGGTGATGCAAGGCTCGGTCTATTTCACCCGGCCCGCCTTTGCCGATTATTATGCCGATCCGGCAGAGCGCGCAGAGCTTGCCGCTTTCTGGTTCGATCATCTGTCGTCCGGCCGCGTGAAGGTCGATATTGGCCAGCGTTACGCGCTTGAGGATTGTGTGCAGGCGCACCGCGATCTTGAGGCGGGAACATCCATCGGTTCATCGGTGTTCGCGCTGTGAAGGTCGAAAACTCACCTGCCATATTGGCGCTGAGCTGTCTGGCGTGAGTTTGGCCGAGGCCGCGCATAACGCTGATCTGTTTGGCGCTATCAAGGCTGAACTACTTGCCCACAAGGTCTTGTTCCTGCGCGATCAGAACCTCGCCCGTGCTGATCATTCCGCCTTTGCTCGGCGATTCGGGGAACTTGAGCCCCATCCGATGCTAGACAGCGATCCCGAAAATCTTGGGCTGGTTCAGATATACAAGGACGAGAATTCGCCGCCTGATCGCTATGAGAATTCGTGGCATTGCGATGCGACCTGGCGCGACATGCCGCCGATGGGCGCAGTGCTGCGGTGCATCGCTTGCCCGCCGGTGGGGGGCGACACGATGTGGGCCAACATGGCGAAAGCTTATGCCGATCTCCCAGAACATGTGAAGGCGACCATCGAGGGGCTGAATGCACGGCATTCGATCGAAGCGACCTTCGGAGCCAAGCTGCCCGAGGACAAGCGCCACTCGCTGAAAGCCCAATTCCCCGATGCTGAACATCCCGTTGTTCGCACCCATCCCGAAACAGGAGAGAAGGTGCTGTTCGTCTCGGGCTTTGCCACGCATTTCAGCAATTTCCATACCAGCGACAATGTGCGCTACGGGCAGGATTTTGCTCCCGGAGGCGCGAACCTGCTTAGCTACTTGATCGGTCGCGCGGCAATTCCCGAATATCAGGTGCGCTGGCGTTGGCAGCCTAACAGCGTGGCGATCTGGGATAACCGTTGCACGCAACACTATGCTGTGATGGATTACCCACCTTGTGTTCGCCAGATGGAGCGGGCTGGAATAAAGGGAGATGGGCAATGGTAGGCAGTTCAATTTTGCAAGAACGCAGCTATCGTCATTTTCGCGTCACGCCGCGCACGCCCGTTATCGGCGGGTGGATAGAGGATTATCATCTCGGCGACCTGAACGACGAAGCGGCGGCAGATTTGCGCGACGCTTTGTGGCATTACGGCGTTCTCTTCGCGCGGAAGCAGCATCTGTCTTTTGACGCGATGAAGGCTGTCGCTTGGGCATGCGGCGACCAACTTGAAACGCATAGCTATGCGCCCACGATGGCCGATCAAGGCCATCCCGAAGTCGTCATCATCCGCAAGTTGCAGTCAGACAAAGCCAAGACCACAACCGACATTTGGCATCACGATGTTTCGGCGCGCAAACATCCGAACATCATGTCAATCCTGCAAGCCGACCAAGTGCCCTTTGGCGCGGATACCATGTGGTCCAGCATGACGTCGGCCTATGACCGCTTGCCCGATGCCTTGAAACAATTGTTCCTCAACATCGATGTGGATCATGATACGCTGTACCTGATGCTGCGGCATGATTTTGGGGACGCGAGCATGTCGCCGGAAAAGATCGCAGCACTTGGCGAAGCGCATACCCACCCCGCCGTTATCGCGCACCACGCGACAGGCAAGCCGTGCCTGTTCGTGGGCAATGGCTATGTGAAGCGCGTTCATGGCTATTCCGCCGAGATCAGCGAGCTGATCCTCAAAATCGCCAATGAAATGCCAAAGATTCCCGAATTGCAGGTGCGCCACCAATGGGAAGCCGGAGACGTTGCGATCTGGGATAATTTTGCGACCTGCCATTATGGTGTGTCGGCGGATATTGGCGATCAATTGCGGTTGCTTCACCGCGTAGCATCCTGGTCTGAAAGCGTGACGCCAACGGCTTATCAGCCCCGGAACGCAGCCGCATGAAAATCGATGGCAGCCTGTCATTGCGGCGAAATCGCCTGGGAAGCCGAGATTGATCCGGGCAAGATCGTCGTGTGCCATTGCACCGATTGCCAGATTATGGGCGGCGGGGCATTCCGCTGGGGCACGCTTGTTCCCAAAGACGACTTCGTGCTTTTACGCGGAACGCCAAAGCATTACCGCAAGACTGCCGCAAGCGGCGCAGAGCGTATGCTGGGTTTCTGCGGCACATGCGGCACATCGCTTTACGGAACCGAAGCCGATGAGCCGATGACCTATTCCTTGCGGCTCAGCAGCGCGCGACAGGCGCGGGACTTGAGGCCAACGGCGCAGATATGGACCGATAGCGCTGCCCCATGGCTTTCCACATTGGCAAGCATTCCGGCAATTTCACAGCAGCAAATGACAGAACCCCAGGAGACCCATGATGCAATTCTTTGACGACAGCCTGCTCCCCGAAACGCAAGACCCGCTGTGCATTCAAGTCGCGCCGTACGCGCCAAGCTTTTTCCCGCGTGACAGCGACGACATTCCTTTAAGCTATGCCGAACAGGTGCAAAAAGCGGTCGATTGCTATAATGCAGGAGCAACGCTGCTCCATGTCCATGTCCGCGAGCCCGATGGCAATGGCTCGAAAAATCTCGACCGGTTTAACGAGATGTTGGACCGGCTGCGGACCGCCGTACCAAAGATGATATTGCAGGTGGGTGGCTCGATCAGCTTTGCCCCCAAGAATGATGGCGAGGCAGCTTTGTGGCTGTCCGACGATACCCGCCACATGCTCGCCGATCTCAATCCCGCGCCCGATCAGGTGACGCTGGCGGTCAATACAAACCAGATGAATGTGATGGAGCTGATCACCGAAGATGATTGCGCCGGAACCTCTATGGGAGAGGCCAATTACACCGAAGCCTATACCGAAATGTATTATGAGGCCGGCCCCAAATTCATGAAGGAGCATATGAAGCGGCTGACCGCTGCGGGCATCCAGACGCATTTCATGGTCGGCTGCGTGCGCGATCTGGAAACGGTTGAGCGGCTGGTGCGGAGCGGCCATTATATGGGGCCGCTGGCGATCAACTGGGTGGCGATTGGCGGTGGCCATGATGGCCCCAATCCGCGCAATCTGATGGAGTTCATCAACCGCCTTCCCCAAAACGCAATCTTCACCGTCGAGGGGCTGATGCGGAACGTCTATCCGCTGGGCGCGATGGCCATTGCGATGGGCCTCCATGCCCGTGTCGGGCAAGAAGACAATCTGTGGGGTCGCAAGGGTGAACGCGCGACATCGGTGCAGCAGATTGAGAAACTGGTGCGGATTTCCGAAGAACTTTATCGTCCCATCGCGACCGGTGAACAGGCCCGGGCAATTTATAAAATCGGCGAATTTTACTCCAGTGCTGATGAAACACTGGAGAAAAATGGCTGGCTGCCCAATCGCAACCGGAATTTCGGGGTGGCCAATGTGCGCTCCGCACCGTTGATTGCGGCTTGATAGGCGCGCTATGAGCATGGCGGCGCCCATCCGTGGCGCGGGTGATGGAGGAGAGGCCGTCACCCGCGCCACCACATATGGCTGGATCGTCTTTGCGCTGTCCTTTGGCCTGCTGATCTCCGACTATATGGCGCGGCAGGTGCTGAACGCCGTGTTCCCGTTGCTGAAGGCCGAATGGGCGTTGAGTGACGCCCAACTGGGCGGGCTTTCAAGCGTTGTTGCCGTGGCCGTAGGGGTGCTTACATTCCCGTTATCGCTTGCCGCTGATCGCTGGGGCAGAGTCAAAAGCCTGACCGCCATGGCCGTATTGTGGAGCTTGGCGACCTTGCTGTGCGGCATGGCGCAAAGCTATAACCAGATGTTGGTCGGGCGCTTGCTGGTCGGCGTTGGAGAGGCTGCATATGGCAGCGTCGGCATTGCCGTGGTCATTGCCGTGTTCCCATCACGGATGCGCGCCACACTGTCATCGGCTTTTTTGGCTGGAACGATTTTCGGACAGGTGCTCGGCGTCATAGTTGGCGGACAAGTGGGGGCGTCCTATGGCTGGCGAGCGGCTTTCGTGGTGATTGCGTTGATGGGCCTGCTGCTGGCTTTCCTCTATCCGGTCATTGTTAAAGAGTCGAAAATCGGCGGTGCCAATCCTCGGGATCAAAAGCGGCTCTCGTTGCGCGCACTCCCTCGGCAGCTTTTCGGTAGCCGCTCGATTGTGCTGGCCTATGTCGGCAGTGGTGTTCAGCTGTTTGTGACGGGGTCGATTACCGCATGGCTGCCGAGTTATTTCACCCGCGCCTATGCCATGCCGGTCGATAGCGCCGGGCGGACAGCAGCGCTTTTCTTTCTCATCAGTGCCATTGGCATGATCAGTTTTGGTATACTGAGTGATCGACTGTCGCGCGCAAACCCCTTGGGGAAAATCAATGTCGCGATTGCACTCACTTTGCTGTCCGCGGCATTGGTGGGCTTAACCTTTTACGTATCGCCCGGACTAACGCAGATGATCATGCTCGGCCTCGCTGCATTCTGCGTGTCTGGAGTTGCAGGGATTTCGGGCGCGATGGTGGCAAATCTTGCGCCGGTTGCGATCCATGGCACGGCATTTGCCACTCTTGCACTGGCCAATAATCTCATCGGTCTGGCACCGGGGCCTTGGTTCACGGGGTTGATTGCAGACCGCATTGGATTGAACGGTGCATTGCAATTTTTGCCTCTCGCCTGTCTCGTCTCCGCTGCCTGCTATATAGTGGCGCGGCGCAGCTATCTGGCTGACCTTGCGCGGATTTTGGAAAGTGCGGACACGGTAACGCCATGAACCCAATCTTATCGCGCGCACAATCGATCGGTCCGGGGCTGGCCTTCGCCTTGATAGTGGCGGCGGCGGCAAACTTCCTGTCTGAACATTATACCGCCCCCGTCATGCTCTATGCCTTGTTGCTCGGGATGACGCTCAATTTCCTGACCGAAGCACCGCGTAGCCAAGCGGGCATCGAATTCGCATCGAAATCATTGCTCCGCATTGGCGTTGCTCTGCTCGGCCTTCGCATTGGCTGGGATCAGGTGGCAGCTTTGGGCTGGATGCCGGTTCTTATGGTCATTGCAATTGTCACGGTGACCATTGGCGTCTCCGTCTTGCTAGCGCGCGCGATGGGTTTCAGTCCATTGTTCGGATTTCTCTCCGGCGGTGCAACGGCAATCTGTGGTGCATCGGCAGCAATGGCGCTTGCCGCGACGCTTCCCGCACACGAAAAGAAGGAGCAAGCCACGCTGTTCACGGTGATCGGTGTGTCCATACTCTCGACGCTGGCTATGATCGTTTATCCGCTCTTAGCACGCTGGACGGGCCTGAACGATCACCAGGCAGGCATGTTCATCGGCGCAACCATCCATGATGTGGCGCAAGTGGTGGGTGCCGGATATGCAATTTCGCCAGATGCGGGTGACACCGCGACAATTGTCAAACTGTTGCGCGTCGCAATGTTGTTGCCCGTCATTCTTGTCGCGGGGCATGTGACGCGCAAGCAAGCTGCGCCTGATTCCGAACGTCCGCCTTTACTGCCCTGGTTCGTCATCGGTTTCGTCGTTCTGATGACCCTCAAAAGCTTGGACGTTTTGCCTCGCCCGGTAGTGGCCGGGGGCGACATCGTTTCACGCTGGTGCCTGATCACTGCAATTGCGGCCATAGGGATCAAGACCAGATTGGGTGAAATCGTTAAATTGGGGATCAAACCGGTGCTTCTCATGTTTACAGAAACGCTTCTGCTAGCCGGCATGGTGCTGGTGATCCTGAAATTTTTACCGATGTGACGTCAACAAGGAGCAAAGCTCTGTTGACGGTATTCAGCGTGAAATGAGAAATAGTTGACGCGAATTGGGATTTTTTGCGAAGCTGGAGCGTTGAAAGAAATCGGCCTGACTGAAAGCGATGTGCCAACCGCCATTTGGGGATCGCATTTGAGGCGGGCTTTTGTAAGGGAGTTTGACAGGAGTTGGTCTGGCGGTCGTGCAGATGCCCTTGGTCGCGTTAGATTGGACTGCTCTGTGCTGCTAACGCAGTGGCAATACCGGGAAGTGCGACCATTTTTTCGCGAACCTTGTTGTCGCGCCTATAGCTGGCAGCCCAAGCATTACCAATTCCACATCGTGCCATCTTCCAGTCGTGCGACCGGCAGATAGGCAGGCTTATAGGGATATTTCGCGGCCAGCTCCTCGTCGATATCGACGCCATGGCCGGGGGTATCGCCGACAAACAATTCGCCCGCCTCAAACCGGTAATCATGCGGGAAAACCGCGTCGGTTTCGGGCGTATGGCGCATATATTCCTGAATGCCGAAATTGGGCACCCAGGTGTCAAAATGCAGCGCGGTGCCCATGGTGACGGGCGACAGATCGGTTGCCCCGTGGCATCCGGTGCGGACCTGATAAAGGCTCGCCAGATCAGCAATGCGGCGCAGATGTGTGATGCCGCCCGCGCCGACGATGGTGCAGCGGATATAGTCGATCAACTGGTTCTGGATCAGATCCTTGCAATCCCAGATCGTGTTGAAAATCTCGCCCACCGCCAATGGCGTGGTGGTGTGGTGGCGGACCAGTTTGAACGCCTCTTGGTTTTCGGCAGGTGTGCAATCTTCCAGCCAAAAAAGCTGATAAGGCTCCAGCATCTGGCCAAGGTTCGCGGCCTCTTGCGGCGTATAACGGTGGTGGCCGTCATGCAGCAAATGGTGGTCGAAACCATAAGTTTCGCGCAGTTTTTCAAACAGCTTGGGCACAGTAATTGAGAGCCTTGCGCGTGTCCCAACCCGTCACGCTGGGCAGTTCCGCATCGGCGGGTTCGTAAAACAGTTTCCCGCGCCCGACACCATAAGCATCTTTCACGCCGGGAACGCCGGTCTGCGCGCGGATCGCCTTATAGCCCATGTCGATATACTGGCCGACGGCATCAACCGTTTCTTCAATGTCGCTGCCATTGGCATGGCCATACACCATGATGCCATCGCGGCTTTTGCCACCGAGCAGATCATAAAGCGGCATTCCTGCCATCTTCGCCTTGAATCCCACAATGCGACATCGACCGCCGCAATCGCCCGCATCGTCACCGGCCCGCGCCGCCAGTAAGCGCCTCGATACAGATATTGCCAGATATCCTCGATCCGGCGCGGGTCCATGCCGATCAGGCAGGGGACGACATGATCCTCCAGATAGGAAACGACCGACAGTTCACGCCCGTTGAGCGTCGCATCGCCGATACCGTAAACGCCCTGATCGGTTTCGATCTTCAGCGTAACAAAATTGCGTCCCGGGCAGGTGACAATGAAACGGGCAGAAATGATCTTCATGGCTGCAATTTCCCTGTTGGCAAGTCTGCGAAAGTCCTTAGACGTCATCCCCGATATGACAAGACCACTCGCACTTCACCCCGACAGGCTTTTCCCTGCCGAAACTGACATGCGCGCCATTGCGCGGCGGCTCTACTCCGAAGTTGCCGGGTTGCCGATCATTTCTCCGCATGGCCATACCGACCCCGAATGGTGGGCGACCGACGCGCCGTTTGGTAATGCTGCGGAATTGCTGCTGCACCCCGATCATTATGTTTTCCGGATGCTCTATTCGCAGGGCGTGAGCCTTGAAGCGCTCGGAATTGGCAATCCGGATGCAGACCCTCGCGAAAGCTGGCGTCTTTTTTCCGAACGCTATCACCTGTTTCGCGGCACACCATCGCGCATGTGGCTCGATTGGGTGTTCGCTGAAAGTTTCGGGATCGAGGTCCAGCTTTCAGGCGAAACGTCCGATCTCTTTTATGACAGGATCACCGAAGCGTTGGCGACTGACGCCTTCAAACCGCGTGCCTTGTTCGAACGCTACAATATCGAAGTCATCGCAACGACCGAAAACCCGCTGGATGATCTGCGCCACCATAAGGCCATTCTTGACAGCGACTGGAATGGCCGCGTCATCACAGCTTATCGGCCTGATCCTGTGATAGACCCCGAATTTGAAGGTTTCCACGACAACCTAAAATCACTGTCCGAACTGACCGGAGAGGATTGTTACAGCTGGTCGGGCTATCTCACCGCGCATCGCAAACGGCGTGCTTTCTTCGCATCTATGGGCGCGACCTCTACCGACCATGGTCACCCTACCGCGCGCACAGCCGATCTTTCTAAGGCCGATGCCGAAGCTTTGTTCAAACGGGTGACCGAGAACAGCGTCTCAACAGAGGACGCCGAATTGTTCCGGGCACAAATGCTTACTGAAATGGCGGGAATGAGTATTGAGGATGGTCTGGTCATGCAGCTCCACCCTGGCGTTTTCCGGAACCATAACCCGGTGATCTTTGATCGGTTCGGGCGCGACAAAGGCGCGGATATTCCGATGCCCTGCGATTATGTCCACGCGCTGCGCCCATTGCTGTCCAAATATGGCAACGAACCGGATTTCAGCTTCATTGTCTTTACCTTAGACGAGACAAGTTATGCGCGTGAACTGGCGCCTCTTGCGGGGCACTATCCTGCGATGAAGCTTGGCCCCGCATGGTGGTTCAACGACAGCCCCGAAGGAATGCGCCGTTTCCGCGAGATGACGACGGAGACGGCAGGTTTCTGCAATACCGTGGGATTTAACGATGATACGCGCGCCTTTATGTCTATCCCGGCACGCCATGATGTGGCGCGGCGCATGGATTGCGGCTGGCTGGCGCAGCTGGTGGTCGAACATCGGATGGAAGAATGGGAGGCTGCCGAACTGGCCGTTGATCTGAGCTATAATCTGGCGAAAGCGGCGTATAAGTTGTGAGACTGTCCGTTCACAATCTGGAAAGGCTGCCCGCAGCGATAGCAAAGCCCGCATATGACTTTGCTGCGCGCGGCACTGGTATCGTCCATTTCGGCATCGGCGCGTTCCACCGCGCGCATATGGCGGCTTATACTGATGATGCGATGAAGGTCGAAGCGGGAGATTGGCGTATAGAAGGGGTGTCATTGCGATCTCCATTTGTTGCAGAACAGATGAACCCGCAGGACGGTCTTTACACACTCATAAAACGCTCAGCTGCAGGCAGCCAATTGCAAATAATTGGTTCGGTTAGAAATGTACATGTCGCGACGGGCGACGTCGCCAGGACAGCCAAAATTCTTGTCCCACCGCAGATAAAAATCGTCAGCTTCACTGTGACCGAAAAAGGCTATTGCCGCGCGGAAGACGAAAGCCTTGACCTGAAGCTAGCGGAGAAAGGGAGTTTTTATCCGATACTCGCCGATGCTTTCCGGGAAAGGCGTGCTGCGGACATTGCGGGCTTAACGCTGCTCAGCTGCGACAATCTGGCAGGAAACGGCGCGCAAATGAAGCGGCTAATGGGTGAATATCTGGAAGCACGGGCGCCTGACTTGGTGGATTGGTTCCACAATGAATGCACCTGTCCGTCAACAATGGTTGACCGCATCGTCCCCGCAACTACCGAATTCGACCGCACCGAAATCGAAGCGTTGCTTGGGATGCGCGATGAAGCCGCTGTCGTCACCGAACCGTTTAGCCAATGGGTGATAGAAGACAATTTCGCCGGTCCGCGACCCGCTTGGGAAAAGCACGGCGCACAGATCACGTCCAACGTCCATGCCTATGAAAATGCCAAGCTCCGCATGCTCAACGGCGCGCACTCGGCGCTCGCCTATCTGGGCTTGCAGCGTGGTCACGAATTTGTCCATCAGGCGATTGGCGATCCTGTGCTTGCGCCGCTCATCAACACACTCATGCGCGAAGAAGCGGCGACCAGCCTCTCCCCCGCGCCCGGCCAAAACCTTTCTGCCTATGCCGACGCTTTGATCGAACGGTTCAAAAACCCGGCGCTCAACCATCGGTTGATCCAGATTGCGATGGATGGCAGCCAGAAAATCCCTCAGCGCTGGCTGGAAACACTGGCGCATCACCAAAGGCAGAACCGTCAATGCCCCGCAATCCTCTCGGGAATGTCGGCTTGGCTACGCCATATCAGGGGCGATAACGGCACGGTTGACGATCCGATGGCCGCATTATTGAAAGCGAAATGGGACGGAGCCGGGACCGAAAATATTGTCACCGCACTGTTTGGCCCCGGCGGACCTATGGCGAGTAACTGGTCTCCCAACGATAGTGACCGGAAGCTGATTTCATCAGCTTTGAACTGACAGATTTAAATCCGGCTTTTCGCTTCGCACGCCGCAACCACTGTCGCCGGGTCGAAATAATAGGGCCGGATCTCGCAAACTTTGCCGTCGCGGAAGCGGAATAGCTCGCATAAATGTGCGGGCGCGAGGCTTGGATCGGAAAATTCGAACGACAAGATGGTTACAGCATAATCGCCACCGCTGGTCGTTTCCACGCGATTTAGCCCAGCGACGTCCATCATTCCCATCACTTTAGTATAGAGATCGCGCAGTGCCGTTTTGCCGCGATAAACTCCTGCAAAGGGCAGCACATCGGCTTCGGTGATGAAAAAATCATCGGTCAGATATTCTTCAGCCTTGTCGAAATCGCCGACGCCTGTTGCAGCATAGAGATCGTCAACTAGTTGCAATACCGCTTCGTGAGACATGGTCATATCGTGGTTCTCCTATGCCGACATAGTCCCCACCTGTCGCAAAGCCTGCACCTAGCGATATGGCTAGCCCTTGGTTGGCGTGCAAAGCAATAGAGGGGGAAGAAGCTTCAAAGGAGAGAGATATGATTTTCGTCCAAGGTACAATGAATATGGAAACCGGCTGTCTTGACGATTTCCGCGCTGACGTGGCGGCAATGATCGACAAGGTGAAGGCTGAGGATGGCTGCCATTTCTATTCCCTGTTGGTCGAAGACGAGGCCAGCGGCCTAGTCAATGTGATCGAGCAATGGCGCGATGATGCAGCCTTGGGTGTGCATTTTACCATGCCGTGGATTGGCGAATTTTTCGCCAAATATTCGCCCGAAGATGCTGGCATCGACCGTGCAGATTTTTGACATTGCGGGCGATCCGCGTCCGTTACCGATCTGACGACGGTGCGGCTTTCAGGTAAAACTGCGTTAGTGACCGGTGGAGCATCTGGCTTGGGCGCGGCGATTGCGTGGCGCTTTGCCTTAGAAGGCGCTGCCGTTATCATCGCCGATATAGACGAAGGGGCTGGTAATGCACTGGCGGCTGAGATCGGCGATGCAGCGCAGTTTGTGAAGCTCAATGTTTCGCTGGAAGGCGACTGGCAGGCGGCATTTGCCGGGGCTGGCCGCGTTGACATACTGGTCAATAATGCGGGCATCACCACGCTGGGTTCGATCGAAGAGGTAACGCTCGAACAATTCCGTCATGAATTCGAGGTCGATGTCGTGGGCGTGTTTCTCGGTTGCAAATATGGAGTTGCGGCCATGAAAGCAGCCGGTGGCGGATCGATCATCAACATGTCGTCGATGACCGGGGTTCGCGCGCAGGCCGATCTGGTCGCCTATAATGGCGCGAAGGCGGCCGTGACGCATATGACCAAATCGGTCGCACTGCATTGTGCCAAGCAGGGCTATGGCATTCGCTGCAATTCAGTGCATCCCGGTTTGATCCGCACACCGATCATCGACAAGGTTTTGGCGCAAGCCGATGATCCGGATGCAGTTTATGCCAGCTGGCTTGAGGTGCTTCCCATCGGGCGGCTGGGAAAGCCCGAAGAAATCGCCGCGATTTGCGTTTATCTTGGATCGGACGAATCGGCCTTTTCCACCGGAGCCGAATTCCGTATCGACGGCGGCAGTACGATTTAGGGAGCAACCATTTTGACGACCATCACACGCCGCGCGTTAGAGATTGGTGCGAAGGTAGAGGCCTTTGTCCGCGAAACCGTGGTTCCCTATGAAGCCGACCCGCGCCGCGATCATCATGGTGCGCCGACCGATGAACTGGTCGACGAGATGAAGGCAAAGGCGCGCGTGGCAGGCGTGCTGACGCCGCATATCTTGCCCGATGGATCGCATCTGACTCAGCATGAAACAGCCTATGTTTTGCATAAAATCGGGCCTGTCTCCGCTCGGCCCGCTCGCCTGCAACACCACTGCGCCCGACGAAGGCAATATGTATTTGCTCGGCCATGTCGGCAGCCCGGAACTGAAAGAACGTTTCCTGAAGCCTTTGGTTGAGGGCCATGCGCGCTCAGCCTTTTTCATGACCGAACCCGATGGCGGTGCAGGTTCCGACCCGTCGATGATGAAAACAACCTGCCGGATGGACGGCAACCATTGGGTGATCAATGGGCGCAAGACCTTCATCACCGGAGCACAAGGCGCAAAGGTCGGCATTATCATGGCAAAGGCAGATGAAGGCGCGTGCATGTTCCTCGTCGATCTGCCCGACCCTGCCATTCGCATCGATCATGTGCCCAACACCATCGACAATTCGTATGCCCGGCGGCCACGCGACGCTCACCATCGACAATCTGCGCGTCCCGGCGGACCAGATGCTCGGGCAAGCAGGCGAAGGCTTTAAATATGCACAAATCCGCCTTTCCCCGGCGCGCCTATCGCATTGTATGCGCTGGCTTGGCTGCTGCGTCCGCGTCCAACGAAATCGCCACTGATTATGCCAACCGTCGCGAGGCATTCGGCAAGACGCTGATCGACCATGAGGGCGTTGGCTTCATGCTGGCGGAAAATATGATTGATTTGAAACAGGCCGAATTGATGATCAATTGGTGTGCGTCGGTGCTTGATACCGGCTCGCTTGGTACGGTTGAAAGCTCTATGACCAAGGTGGCGGTATCCGAAGCGCTGATGCGCGTGGCGGATCGCTGTGTACAGGTGATGGGCGGTTTGGGGGTTACGGACACCACCATTGTCGAACGCGTGTTCCGCGAAGTCCGCGCTTTCCGCATCTATGATGGCCCCACCGAAGTCCACAAATGGAGCCTCGCCAAAAAGATCAAGCGCGATTGGAAGGCAGCGCAAGGATGAGCGGGGGCTGGCACAGTCTGATTGCCGATGCCGATTTGCCCGAGGGCGAGAAAGTGGCGACAAAGGTCAATGGCTGGCACGTTTTGCTGACGCGCACAGACGAGGGCCTGTTTGCATTGAACGACCGCTGCACGCATCAGGCGTCGTTGCTCTCAACGGGCCGCATCCGGCGCGGCGCGGTGATGTGTCCGCTGCACGGCGCACGTTTCGAAGTGGCGACGGGCAAATGTATCGGCGGCATGTACCGCGATCTTCGGAGTTTTGCGGTGCGCGTTGCAGGTGGCATGATCGAAGTTGAGCTGCCCGACGAAACACCCGGCATGGAAGATTTGCCGGTTAGTTTTTGAAAACAGCATCAAACAAAAATACCGTAGCCCTGAACCTGTCGATGGGCGTTTCTCAGGTGTGGCGTCTTGCCTTTCAGCGCGCTTCGACAAGCTCAGCACTACGGTCTTTAAATTCAACGCTAGGCGCACCCTCA
This sequence comes from uncultured Alphaproteobacteria bacterium, assembly GCA_963732535.1. Taxonomy (GTDB): domain Bacteria; phylum Pseudomonadota; class Alphaproteobacteria; order Sphingomonadales; family Sphingomonadaceae; genus Sphingorhabdus_B. The sequence continues at coordinate 80,264 of CAVSZW010000014.1, forward strand.
CCATAGCCACAGGTTCGCAAATCCCGTCCCCCGCCTATTCTCACCCCCAAACTACAGGAGAGAAACATGCCCTTTACCGGACCCGCCGAAGACCGGCTTGCCATCCGCGAATTGCTGGAAGCCTATGCCGATGCCGTAAACCGCTGCGATGCTGTTGGCTGGGGCGCGACCTGGGCGGAGGATGCCGAATGGTCGCTGCCCGATTATCCCGAAATCGGCACAACGACTGGAAAGCCGCCATTGTCGCGATGTGGATCGAAGCCATGAAGGGCTATCCAGGCATTCGTTTTCAGGCTTGGCCCGGTTCAATCGAAGTGAGCGGTGACCGTGCGACGATGCGGAGCTATACATCCGAAGTGTATGACCAGAACGACATCACCATGCGCGACATGGGTGCGTATGACGACGCATGCGTAAAGGTGAACGGGCAATGGCTTTTTTCAAGCCGTTCGTTCCGCAATGTCCACCGGCAGCACGCGCCGAAGGGTTGTTGAGTATGAATCGGTTTTGGCGACTAAATGCCCGCCCCGTAGGGCATGATTATGCAGCAGCGCTCTCACTGGAATCTGCACCGTTGCCTGAAGTTGGCGAAGGTCAGGTATTGGTTCAGGCCGACTATCTATCGATGGACCCCGGTGTGCGCGTTTGGATGACCGCGCGCGAGGACAGCTATTCCCCGCCGATCCCGCTGGGTAGTGCGATGCAAGGACAATTTCTGGGGCCGGTGATCGAATCGCGGGCACAAGGTTTCAAGCCGGGCGATCTGGTGCGCGGCTTTGGCCAATGGGCCACACATTCTTTGGTCGATCCGGCGATGTCTGGACTAATGGTACTCGATTCCGATGTGCGCGATGTACGCGACCATTTCGGCGCATTGGGCCTCAATGGCTGGACCGCCTATTGCGGGTTGATCGACGTGCTGGAGCTGAAAGCTGGCGAGACCGTGCTGGTCTCCGCCGCCGCCGGGGCGACGGGCAGCGTTGCCTGTCAGATTGCCCGCAATATGGGTTGCCGGGTGATCGGTATTGCAGGTTCCGATGACAAATGTGATTGGCTGACGGGCACATTGGGGATCGACACCGCGATCAACTATAAAACCCAAAATGTTGAGGCAGAACTGGCGAAGGTCGAAGGCGGGATTAACGTTTATTTCGAAAATGTCGGCGGTGACCTGCTCGACGCCGCTTTACCCAACATGGCGCATTATGGCCGGATCGGCATTTGCGGATTGATCGCGGGCTACACCTCGGACGGCGGACTGCCCGGCCCGGCCCGCTTTGATCAGATATTGATGAAACGCCTGACGGTGAAGGGCATTTTCCTGCCCGATTTTCTGGCCGAAAGGTGCGAATTATTACGCGCCATTGAAGGCATATTATGACGAGGGACGCCTTTCCGGCGATTTTGACGAGACCAAAGGCATTGAAAATGTATTGGCCTCGTTTGAACGACTGATGCGCGGGAAGAATTTGGGCAAGGTCGTAGTGGACGTACGCGGCTAGAGCATGATGACATTCGGTTGAATCACACCGTTAGTGCTGAGCCTGTCGAAGTACGGCTCGCGGAACTGCGAAACGCCGTTGGCCTCTGGCCGCCTTCGGCCCGACAGGCTCAGGGCTACGGTTTAACTTAATGTCATCATGCTCTAGGGGCGCGGCTAATGCCGACCATCGATTATCATGCCGAAATCCGCTAGGTTAGACCGTAACCAATCCGCCATCCACGACCAATTCGGTCCCGGTCACATAGCGGCTTTCATCGGATGCCAAAAACAGGTTCATATTGGCCACATCTTCTGGCTCGCCAAATTCACCCATCGGTATGGTGGCAGATAGAGATTTATACACTTCAGGATTTTCCTGCATCGCGACCTTTTGAATATTAGTCATAATCATGCCCGGATGGACCGTATTGACACGGATTTTGTCCATCGCGCATTCCAGAGCTACCGTTTTGCTAAACAGGCGGACACCGCCTTTGGCGGCCGCATAGGCGGCACAACCCGATACGCCGATCAGTCCGACCACTGACGAAATGTTGATGATAGAGCCACCCTTGCCTGCCCTACGCATCGCTTTTACCGCACGTTGTGTACCAAAGAATACGCTGTGCAAATTGGTGTCGTTTTGCCTCATCCAATCGGCTTCGCTAATCTCGTCAAACGGGCCAAGAATTGCGATCCCGGCATTGTTGACAATGATGTCCATGGCACCAAATTGCGCTTCGAAAGCCGCAAACACCAAATCCCATTCGGCGGTGCTAGTGACATCATGGCGCATCGAAATGGCATCTCCGCCTTTCTTGCGGATACTGTCGGCAACGGCTTCGCTACCAGCTTCGTTGATGTCGGTCAGAAAAACCCGAGCACCTTCTTCGGCAAATCGGAAGGCCGTGGCGCTTCCAAGGCCAGGAACCGATGCTGCCCCCGTGATCAATGCAGTCTTGCCTGCCAAGCGTCCCATATCCACTCTCCCAATAAAAAGGCTGCGGCCATTACTGACCGCAGCCCCTTTAAACGCAAACTGATCAAAAGATCAGAATTTGATACCCAGCGTTGCACCATAGGTGCGCGGCTCGCGTGCTGTGCCAAATGACCAGAGACCACCAACGGTGAAGCCGTGGGTCATGCCGCGATCATCACCCAGATTGCGACCATAAATGGTGAGGTAGGCATCGGCACCGCCCAGATCGAACTTGGTCGTCAGGCTGGCATCGATCAGGCCTTGCTTGTCGGTGCGGACGCGCGGATCGTTGCCGGTAACAATCGCCGGACCGGTCGTCGTGTTGCCCGAAAGACCTGCAATCGAAATTTGCTGATCATAGCGGCCAATATGGCGATAGCCGACATTGGCGATAATTTCGCCAAAGCTGGTCGGGATGGTGTAGTCCATTCCGATCGAAGCTGTCATGTCCGGGTTATAGATCAAGCGGTTGCCCGAATAATCAAACGGAATAACGCCACCGGTAATTGGCGAAATGCCACCCACGATAAAGCCTTTGAACTTCGAATCGAGGATGCCGAGCGAACCCGTGATCCGCAGCCCTTCGGCAGGACGCGCGGTGAAATCCATCTCGAAACCCTTGATCGTTGCCGAACCGACATTCGAGGTGATGGTTTCATTCTGGGTAGCGCATGTGGCGCAGAACAGCGTGTTGTTCTGTTGCAGATCCTTATATTTTGAAACAAAGCCTGCAAGGTTTAGCTGCAAACGGCGATCCAGCAGATCGAGCTTGGTGCCGACTTCATAGCTATCTACCGTTTCCGGCTGGTAGCTATTGCTGGCGCTGGCTGGCGAACCGGCGCGCGGCGAGAAGCCACCCGAACGATAACCGCGCGACCACGAAGCATAGAGCATCGTATCGTCGTTCGGACGCCAGTCGATCCCGACCTTGGGCGTGAATTTCTTAAAGCTATCCGATCCCTGGCCAATCTGCACGCCGCCAAAGGCATTGGTCAGCGATTTCTTGTCCTTGGTATAACGACCGCCGAAGGACAGGCGGAACGTGTCGGCGAAGGCCCAGTTGAAATCGCCGAAGATTGCTACCGAGCGGGTTTTGCCTTGCACTTGCTGTGGATTGGTATCGATCACTGTTGGATCAACCGCTGGGTTGAAAGCAAACAGCCGTGTGTGCTGCGTCAGATTATAGGTCGATTTGAAATAATAGACACCGGCCACATAATCGAATGCATCGCCCAGCTTGCCGGCGGCGCGCAATTCCTGGCTCCACTGTTCATAATTTTGCTGGCGACGGACATAATAGAGATCCGTCGACGAGGCATCGAAATCCTGAGTCTGGTTCTCGGTGGACTTGCGATAACCGCTTACCGAAGTCAGCTTCACGCCGCCCAAATCATAGTTCATTTCAAGGGTCACCGACGGTGCAGTGTAGTTCGATACATTGGGCAATCCAAAGACCGTGTACAAGTCGCTCGTCCCGTTCCGGTTGCATTCGACCGGTGCGATTAATCCGCAGAACAATTCGGTCGAATTGGTCAGATTGGAAACCACAGGATCAAATTTCTGGATCTGTTTTTCAACCGTCAGCAGGGCGTCGAAACCGCTGTCCGCTGGCTTAACCAGGAAAGACGCTCCGAAATTTTCGTTATTGGCAAAACCGCGACGTTCGCCGGTCTGGCCCTGCTTGTACCAACCGTCGGTATCGTTGTGGAAGTAGAAGAATTTGGCAGCAAGGCCATCGCCGTCGATCAGAGGAACGTTTACGACAGCGCGGGTCGCGAGCGAACCGAACTTGCCATAGGAGGCCTCGATCTTTCCGCCGAATTCACCGGTGGGACGGCTGCGACGGATGTTGATAACGCCGCCAATGGTGTTGCGACCGAACAGCGTACCCTGCGGACCGCGCAGGACTTCGATCTGCTCGATATCGAAAAAGTCGAAAAACTGGCCGGTGGATGTCCCGATGAACACGCCGTCCACAACAACGCCAACGGTGGGCTCCTGAGACTTTTCAATGTCGGCATAGGTCAGGCCGCGGATCGAAAGATTGGCGGCAGCCGCGCCAGAATTTTGGTTGGTAATCAACAGATTTGGTGCTGCACCGGTCAAATCGCCGATGTTAACAGCCGCCTTGTTTTCCATCATCGCGGCATTGATCGCGGTCATGGCGACAGGCGTATCCTGAAGCGATTCTACGCGGCGACGCGCGGTTACGATGATCTCGCCGCTATCGGCTTCTTCGGCTGCTGCTTCGTCTTGTGCGAACGCTGGTGTAGCAAAGACAGTCAGCGCCGATGTGGCCATTGCTGCAAGCAAAATTGATTTTGTGGAAACCCGCTTCATAACTTCCTCCCATTTAAGGCGCGCTCTTCACGCCCAATTGAACGAGGGTGTTTTAGTCGTTCGGCGACGGTTTCGAACTGCCACTTGTTACAGGTGCGGCATTTGCGCCACATGCCGAGATAGACTGATAGGAGAATGCCATGACAATCAATCGCCGCTTCCTGCTTGTTCGTCGTCCTGCGGGGGATCCCGCTCCAGACGATTTCAGCCTGATCGAGGAAGCCATTCCCGATGCACCCTCGGGTGGCTTTGTCGTTCGCAACCATTTTGCTTCGCTCGATCCGGCACAGCGCGGATGGATGGATGATGCGCCGAGCTATATGCCCCCCATTCCGCTGGGCGATCCCGTGCGCGCGACGACGGTGGGTGTTGTTCATGCATCGGCAAATCCCGATTTCAAGGTTGGCGATTGGGTCCTTGGGCTGAATGCGCTGGAGGATTATTCCCTCGTCGAACCCGGCGGTTTTACGATGCCGATCGACATCAGCAACACGCCTTCGCCTTGCACCTTTCTGTCGGGCATGGGTGCGGTGGGCTTGACGGGCTATTTCGGCTTGTTGGATGGACTAAAGCCGCAGGCAGGCGAAACTTTACTGGTTTCAGGCGCGGCGGGAGCCGTGGGGTCGGTTGTGGGCCAGATTGGCAAAATCAAGGGCTGCCGTACCATCGGCATAGCTGGCGGTACCGAAAAATGCCGCCGCTTGACCGAGGATTACGGCTTTGATGTCGCTATCGATTATCGCGGAAAATCCGTTGACCAACTGGCCGAAGCCATTCGGGCAGTCGCTCCAGACGGGGTCAACATGATCTTTGAAAATGTTGGCGGGGATGTTCTTGACGCAGAACTCATGAACCTGGCCGACGGCGCACGTGTCCTGCTGTGCGGCTTGATCAGTGAATATAATAATAGCGACGAAAAAACCGGCGCGCGCAACATCTGGCAATTGCTGGTCCACCGCGCCACGATGAAAGGCTTCCTGATCTCTGATTATGTTGGCCAATTTGCGGAAGGCGGAATGCAGATGGCGCAATGGGCCGCAGAAGGCAAAATCCGCGTGGACGAAGATATTCAAAGCGGCCTGGAAAACGCCTATCCCGCCTTCATGCGCCTGTTTTCAGGGGCGAATACCGGCAAGCTGATTTTGAAAATTGTGTAGGCTGGGGTCAGTCGCTAGACGCGCTTGATATCATCCGCTTCATGGATTTCCATGATTTCGAACACATTGCCAAACCAATCACGGCAGTAAGTGGCGGCATAGCCGCGCTTGCTGCCGTCTTCGGCAATCTTGATCCCTGCCATCGAGGGCGGCGCGTGGACGCGGATGCCCGCCTCCACTAGCCGCGCGTGGGTTGCGAGAATATCTTCCACCTGAATGGCGAAATGGGTGTAGCCGAAATTATGCACGCCTCTGTCCGGGTCCTGCGGTGTCAGAACGCGGCTGGGCATATTCGAACACCTCGATATGGGCATTGCCGAGGCGGCAGAAGAACTGCTTGGCCGCACTGTCCTTTAGCCCGACGATGGCATCGATGAAACGCATTGTCGCGCCATTCCAGCGGCGGGACTTCCTCAACCCCGCCGAGCAGGTCGATGTAGAAATGCCGCGCTTTCTGTATATCGGGCACAGAAACGCCGATATGGTGGATGCCCTGAACGCCGAGTGACATGGCTGTAGTTTCCTAAAACTGGATACGCTTGGTCAATCCGCTGTCGACGACGATGTTCGCACCCGTCATCGTTTTGCAAGCGGGAGACGCGGTGAAGACGATGGTTTTGGCCATATCTTCGCCCGAAGTCAGCTTGCCCAGCGGCAATTGCGCGACGATGCCGTCATAAAATTCGCGCATATTTTCCTTGATATAGACCCAAGGGCCATCTTCGGTCCAAACCGGTCCCGGCGTGATGCAATTGACGCGCGTGCCCTCGGCGGCCAGCGTTTGCGAAAGCGCTGCGGAATAGGCGATCACCGATGCTTTCAATGCATTATAGGGCTGAACTCCCATGAATTCCTCAACCGCACCGGTTGAGCTCATGCAGATCACCGAGCCATTTGCAGATTCTTTCAAATAAGGCCGTGCCGCCGCAATCCCGCGCCGCATCGGCAAGATGTCGGTATCGAGCACAAGCTGCCATGCGGCATCGGTATCTTCGCCGGGGTTAACCGAGGTGAAGCTGATGAAAATGTCGCAGCCGCCAAGCGCCTTGGCCGCACTTTCGACAAAGGCAGGAACCGCTTCGGGATCGGTCACGTCGCGCGCTTCGGCGATGAAGGTGACGCCTTGATTGCCCAGTTCGCCTGCAATCTTATCAACCTTTTCCTGACTGCGCCCGCAAACCGCGACATTGCAGCCTTCGGCGACCAGCGCATGGGCAACCTTGCGCCCGATGCCGCCATTGGCGCCAACCAATATGGCTTTCAGCCCCTTTAAACCCAAATCCATCAAAATTCTCCTCGAAACGCGTGTTAACAGGACTGTGCAGCTACAGCCATATTGCAACCACTCCCCTTTTGAACAGGACTGGCCATACGGTCTGCGTGGTAGCAAGTAAGCGCATAAGCGATAGGAGAGTATCATGGGACGGCTGGCAGGCAAAAAGGCGATCATCCTCGGCGCATCGAGCGCGGGCAATATGGGCCAAATCATGGCGCGCCGTTTCATGGCGGAAGGTGCAGACGTGCTGGTTTCGGGGCGCAAGGTCGATGTGCTGGAAGCCTTTGCCAAGGAAACCGGCTGCGTATGGGCCGATTGCGACCTGACCAATGAGGCCAGCGTCAATGCGTTGGCCGATACCGCCGCCGCTAAATTGGGCGGGATCGACATTGCGGTGAACGCTACCGGCTGGGGCCTGCTCACGCCCTTTTTGGATAACACCCGCGCCGAATTGGAGGCGATGACCGCGCTGCAATTTATCGGCCCATTCCAGTTTTTTCAGGCGATGATCCGCAAAATGGCGAAATCATTGGGCGGCCGCGGCGGATCGATCATCACGATCAGTTCGGCAACCGCCAAGATCATGCTCGAAAACCACGCCGCCTATATGGGGACGAAAGCCGGGATCGATCATGTCATCCGTTGCATCGCCAATGAGTTCGGACACGAAGGCATCCGCGCCAATTCGATCTCGCCCGGCCTCACCGACACGCCAATGACCGCTGAAGCCAAAACCGTACCCGGCCTGTTCGAGGCGTTCGTCGCGGGATATCCATTGGGGCGCTATGGCACGTCGGACGATATTGCCGCCGCCGCCGTGTTCCTTGCCAGCGACGAATGTTTCATGACCGGCGAGAATTTGCAGGTGAACGGCGGGCTGACGTTGCGGAAAAATCCGTCGACCGACGAGATTAACGCCCGTTGCCAAGGTGACCGAGCAGGAATTGCCGAACGGCCTGTCAAGCCGTACCGGGACATGAGGCAGCTTAGCACTAACGTTCAAACCTGTCTGATTTCAACAACGCCTTCACCTCGGCCCGCAATACATCCTTGCGGATTTTCCCCGAAGCGGTCCGCGGAAAATCGTCGACAAATTCAAACCGCTCTGGAATTTTCTGTTTGGCCAGACCCGAAGCCAGCACATGCGCGGCCAGTGCCGCCGCATCCGCCTCGCCCTTCAGGATGACATAGGCACAAACCCCCTCGCCCAGCCGTTCGTGCGGCATGGCAACCACCGTCGCCTCCTGCACCGCCGGATGGGTGTGCAGCACATCCTCGATTTCCTTGGCGCTGATATTTTCGCCGCCACGGATGATCAGGTCCTTCTTGCGCCCGGTAATCAGGATCGCGCCTTCAGGCGTGATGCAGCCAATGTCGCCGGTGCGGAAATAGCCGTCGGTGGTGATCGCCTCGCGCGTTTGTTGCTCGTCGGCATAGCCCATGAACATCGCAGGGCCGCGCGCCAGGATTTCGCCTTCTTGCCCTGCGGGTAAATCCTGTTCTTCATCGTCGACAATGCGGACCTGATAATCGATGATCGCCCCATCGGTGGTTGCGGCAAGCTGTTCGTCGGCGGCGGCCGGATAGCCCAACGTCACCAGCGGCACTTCCGAACTGCCGAACACACGGAAGGCGCGGCAGTTTTCAAAGGCGCGGTTGGCGGCGGGAATAACGTCTGGCGGAACCGCCGCACCGCCGCAGGCAAAGAAGCGGAACGACGGCAGCCGCGTGCCGCTGGCCTCCGCCGCCTTGGCAAGCTCGGTCAAAAAAGGCGTCGCCGCAACCGTGCCGACCACATCATGCGCCTCGATCAAGGCAAGCGCATCCGCCGCATTCCATGCCTCCATCAAGATCGTGCGCGATCCCGCAATGAACGGCATTTCCAGCCCGTTGCCATAGCCCGAAACATGCGTGACCGGCGACGGCATGATCATCGCATCGCCCTCGCCCAGCCCCCAATGCTGCGCGCTTTGCTGCAATGCGCGCGCCAGCGTATTGTGGCTGTGCAGCACGCCTTTGGGCCGCCCGGTGGTGCCCGATGTATAGAGCAGCATCTTGACGCTACCCGCGTCCACCTGTGGCCGATGGAAACGCCGCCCACGCCCTGCCTCAACCAGCGCCTCATAGGTCAGCGCAGATTGGCCGCGCACCAAAATGATATGCTCCAGATCCGGCAAGCCCGGCTTCAGCCGTTCCGCCATCGCGGCATAATCATAATTGCGGAACGACGCGGCGGTGAAAAGCACCTTCGCCCTGCAATCCGCCAGCATCATGCCCACCTCGGCATCGCGGTAAATCGGCACGATCGGATTGATGACAAAGCCCGACAGCGCGGCAGCCAGATTGATGACCGCAGCCTCGATCCAGTTCGGCGTCTGAAAACTCACCACGTCGCCCGGCACCAGCCCCAGTTCGGCCAGACTGACCGACAAGCGCCTCGGCATCCGCCAGCAACGCCGCCCGGCTCACCTGTTGGTCGCCTGCAATAAACTGGACAAAATCCGGGTCTGCCTCGGCCAGCACGTAAGCATGATCGGCAATGGTCCGGTCGGCCCAGTCCCCGCGCGCGGCAAATTCGGTGTGATGCGGGGCTGGCGTTTTCAGCCAAGCCCAAGGTGCTTTTGCTCTCTCCATAGCCGCGCCTATGCCACCACAAGCCCGCGCGGCCTATTGTCTAAAATGTGAGGAACCTGATACCTCTCCTAGCTTGCTGCAAGCGCGCGTCTTTGCTCCAAGGGACGCAAGAGAATTTTAGGAGAGTACAATGGACCGCGAGACACAGATTGGCGACGTTGCCGAAATCATGGTCGATTATGTCACCAACAAGAAGACATTCCTGACCGACAAGACCATGACCGTCCCGTCCGCAGCTATACCGATCCCGATCAATGGGAGGCGGAGATGGAGCTGATTTTCAAACGCGTTCCGCTGATGCTCGCCTTCACCGCAGAAATGCCCAATCCCGGCGATTACAAGGCGATGGACGCCGCCGGTTTGCCGGTGCTGATCAGCCGCGACAAATCGGGCGCGGTCAACGCGTTCCTGAACGTCTGCGCGCATCGCGGCGCGCCGGTGGCGGACGAAGGCCATGGCAATTGCGCGCGCTTCACCTGCAAATATCACAGCTGGACCTATGGGCAGGACGGCAAGCTGATCGGCATATCCGAGGCCTCCAAATTCGGCGAGGTCGATAAATCACAGCGCGGCCTGCGCCAATTGCCGTGCGAAGAACGCGCAGGCATGATCTTCGTCTGCCTCACCCCCGATGCGCCGATGGACTTGGACGATTTTTATCAGGGCTATCTCGATGATTTCGCCGCGCTCGACATGGGCAGCTGGGCGTGGCTTGGCACCCGCGTGATCGAAGGGGCGAACTGGAAGATCGCCTTTGACGGCTATCTGGAGGGCTATCACTTCGCCTCGCTCCACCCCGAAACCATCTACCCGCGCACGCCCAGCAACTGCATGCATTATGAAGGCTTTGGCGCGAGCATGCGGATCGGTTTTCCGCACCATGCCATCGCCGAAAACCTGAAAGACGTGCCGCGCGCAGAATGGGGCACACAGGAAAATAACGGCTTTGATTTCGTGCGGATCATGTTCCCCAATGTCTCGGCCTTTATCGCGCCCGAGATTACCCAGATCGCACAGCTTTTCCCCGGGCCAACGCCCGACAAAAACCGCACCGTTCTCAATTATTTGCGCCGCGCACCGATCAAGGATGATGAAGACCGGGCGAATGCCGAGGCCGCGATCAATTTCTTCCGCGATGTGACCTATAATGAGGATTATCTGATCGGCCTGGAAATCCAGAAAGGCCTGGAATCGGGCGCGCAAGAGGAACTGATCTTCGGCCGCAACGAACGCGGCAACCAGTTTTTCCACGAATGGCTGAACTGGTATTTGCAGGATGATGCCACCTTGCCAAAGCCGGTGATGTGACCATCACCCTCATCACCCTGCTCAAACGCCGCGCTGGCATGAGCAAGGCCGATTTCATCGCTTATTATGAAAGCCACCACCGCCTGATCGGCGAAAAAGTGCTGCGCGGCTACGCCACCCGCTACACCCGCCGCTACCTCCACCCCACCGACGGCGTGGACCAACACGAAGACGCCGACGTCGTCATGGAAATCGACTTCCCCAACGAAGCGGTGCGAGACGCCTGTTTCGCCGCGATGGGGGATGCGGCGACGATGGCGGAGATTGTGGCGGACGAGGAACGGTTGTTTGACCGGAGCCGGATCAGGACGTTTGCGGTGGAGGAGCGGGGGTCGGTGGTTTGAGGTGGGGTTGTTGTTGCCGTTTGGCCACCCCTGATCGCAACTATTCCGTTTTGATTTCACATGTTGACTATTATGAAATCATTGTGTAATCCCTCCGTCCGGCAGGCAATTTCCTGACCGGCGAGATGCCTCATCTGATATTTCAAAATTTGGGAAGCGTTTATCCATGTCTACTGCTGTCGCCCGCATTATCGAAGACCTTCGCGCGCAAGGCGGGCTCAGGGGAAGGATATTGCCAATATCGTCAATGTTTCGACCGCAACTGTGTCTCGTTGGTCGAATGGCAATGGCTCGCCAAGTCTCAAGACGCAGACCGTTATTGCCGATTTGCGCTTTGTGGTGGAGCGGCTTTCGGATTTCTATACGCCTGATGAAGCACGGTTATGGCTAAACTCCCGCCATCCATTGCTCAACAACGAGCGTGCGATTGACTTGATCAATGCAGACCGGACAGAGGAGGTGCTGGGCGTAATCGAGCGGCTCAACTCTGGGGCCTATATCTAGGTTTCGTCAGTGACGCTTCGCCATGCACTGATCCCGATTTGCTCGACGCGCTCGATGCTCATGAAGGTGTAGCCTTTGAAGGCGATGTCTGGCGGATCGTGCGCGAGGGTCGTGATGTTTTGCTGGGTTATCCGTCCAAAGCAAGGTGGGACCCTGGTGGATTCGACGTCATCTACACATCGCTTGAGCGTGAAGGTTCGCTCGCCGAAGTCTATTTCCACCTGTCGAGACAGCCGGTATTTCCTTCACAGGTAAAGTCAATCCTCTCCCGAATTTCGGTTTCAACGCGCCGCAAACTCAAACTTGCAGACCTTGGAGCGGTTGAGGCGCTGGGCGTGTTGCCAGAGAACTATTCTGGGTTGGATTATGGCAGGACACAAGAAATTGGAGATGCAGCCAATTCCTTGATTTGACGGAATACATGCACCGAGCGCACGCTGGTCAGGTCAAGATCTGATGATTGTTCACCAACCGCTTTTACCCCGACATCTGGTAATTGTGGAGCAAGAGGCAGTCGATTGGGCCAATGGAGGCGTGTGCGCAAAGGCAACTAAGCGTTCTTCTCCCTCACCCAAACCCCAGCCCTTTCAAATACTCCGCACTCGCCCCCAGTTGCGCCTTCGGGTCTGCCGCGCGGTCTTGTTCGACGAAGAAATGCTCCGCGCCGTTGGCCTTGGCGGCCTCGATGATCGCCTTCACGTCAATCGCGCCGTCGCCCAGATGGGTCATGCTTTCGAACAGGGGGATCCACTGGTCTGGCCCGCCGCCGTCGCCGGAGAAAGTGCGGATCGTTTTCATGTCTTTCAGGTGGAACATGCGGTATCGCCCGCTGTGCTTTTTGATGTAGCTGACCGGATCGGCCCCGCCCGCGACCGTCCAGAAAACATCCATTTCCAGCAAGACTTTCGCCGGATCGGTGCGTTCGAGCAACAGATCGAGCGGCACGGTTCCGTCGGCCATCGGCTTCAGGCCATAACCATGATTGTGATAGCCGAATTTCACCCCGTTCTTCACCGCATTTTCGCCGATGCTGTTGAACAGATCCGCCGTGCGGCGATAACCGTCGAGGTCTTTGCGGAATTCATCGGGGATCGCAGGCAGCGTGACATAGGTCGCGCCCAATGCCTTTGCCGCCTCGGCCAGCGGCCCCATGCGCGATTGCAGCGTGTGGATGTCGGTGTGCATCGACGGCACGGACATGCCATTACCCTGCATGATCGCCTTCACCTCGGCCAAGGTCTTGCCGAAAAATCCGCTGCCGGCAAAGCCAAGGCTCGGCACGACTTTGGCCCAATTGGCGATTTGCTGAGGATCGCTGAATTCATAGGGGCCGAAGGTTTCAACCTCTTTATAGCCAAGCTTTGCCAGCATCGCGATGGCCCCGGCAAAATCCAGCTCGAGCATTTTGGGGAGCGAAAACAGCCCTACGCCCATTTTTGACAAGGCAGGCTTTGCCGTTTGCGGCGTGCAGGCGGCGGTGGCAGCGGCCAGCGATGCCGCCAAAAATGTCCGGCGATTTAAGCGATCAAAATGCATGCGTTCCTCCTATTCCTCAAACAATAGCCGATAGGCCGGTTTCGTAAACGGCATTTTGTGCCACCTACCAAACGTGGGTTTCGCCGTTCCATTTCAGGAAATCGCCAGACCGTTCGATGGTCCATTCGGCAGTGACTTGGCGGATGCCGCTTGCGCTTTCAGTAGGCGTGATTTCCGCCGCCGAACCACCCATGTCGGTTTGCACCCAGCCGGGGTGGATCAGCCCGATGATGATGCCGCGATCTTTCAGGTCAATCGCCACAGAGCGCATCATCCGGTTCAGCCCCGCCTTTGCCGCTCCATAGGCGTAAAAGCCGCCATAGGGCCATGTGGATGCGGCAAGCTGACTGGAGAAATTGATGACCTTTGATCCCGCCGACAGTCGCGGCAAAAAGGCGTGCAGCACGCGCAACGGCCCCTTGACCATGATATTGATCGCTTCGTCAAACACCGCCCAATCGGCGGTTTCGAGTTCGGGTTCGGTGATACCTGACACGCCCGCCACGGTGTAAAGGATGTCGATGGTCTCGCTACCGGTATCCGCCGCCCCTGCCCGCATCGAGGCATCGTCTGCCACGTCGGCGGCATGAACGCTCACCTTTCCGCCCGTTGCCGCAGCCAATGCGTTCAGCGCATCCGCCTTTCCCGGATTGCGGCACAATGCGAATACCCGGTCGCCAGCGGCTGCATGTTGTTTGGCGAGCTCCAGTCCGATCCCCCGGCTCGCGCCCGCGATTGCCACATTGGCCATGTTCGTTCCTTCCCTTTATGAAGTCGTTGATCGCTTCTTTGAAAAACTAGATGCGTTACACTGTGCGGGCAAAAAGGCGCGCGAAACTGTTTATTGTGCGAGAAATCCGCCACATTGTCCTTTTGAACAGTTTCTGCACCGCACCGTCTTTGTAATCAACAGGCTAATCGGGACGGCAGAGGAGGTATCATGGCGTTTGATCTGGAAGCAGAAGTGCGCGATCTCGCCGCGCGCCGCGACATCACCGATGCCGTCCACCGCTATATGCGCGGGCTGGACCGGCTCGATCCTATTTTGCAACGCTCGGCCTTCCACGACGGCGCTTTTGTGGATGTTGGACTGATGGCGGGGCCGGTGGATGAATTCATCACATTCGGGCAGGAAATGCTCACCGGAATGGACGCGACGCATCATATCTGGGTCAGATCGGTTTGGTGGTAAACGGGCGACGCTGCAAGCGGCGAATGTTATTTTCAGGCATGGCATGGAGCCGCGACGAAGCGGGATTCCCGCGCGACCTGTTCATCTCGGGCCGCTATATTGACGAATATGCCTGTAACAATGGCGAGTGGCGGATCACCAAGCGATGCTCATTACGGATTGGGTAAAAGACCATCCCGCCGATCATGGTTTCTATGATGCCAACCCCAACACCAATCGGGGCGGCAGGCGGGGCAAGGATTTCAGCGAGACCAGAAACTGGCCGGTTTAAGAAGAGGACACCATGAACGCAATTTCACCCCCGTCACGCTACGCCGCCGGTTTTGATCAGCCGGTGCGCGGCGACACGATCACCGCTGACCGCTATATCTCCAAAGAATGGATGGCGAAGGAAGACAAGCATCTGTGGCCGCGCGTCTGGCATCTGGGTGCGGTCACCGCGGAACTGGAAGAAGAAGGCGATTTCGTCCGCCATAATTTCGGCAAGGAATCGGTGGTCATGGTCAAACAGGCCGATGGCGGGATCAAAGCGTTTTACAACACATGCCCGCACCGCGGCAACCGGCTGGTGCTGGGCGATACCGGCAGCGTCCCGCGCCTGACCTGCGGCTATCATGGCTGGCAGTTCGATCCCGATGGCACGTTGGTCCATGTGCAAGACCCCGATGATTTCGAAGGCGGCAATCCATGCGGCAAGGTGAAACTGGTCGAGGTGCGCTGCGAAACCTGGGGGCCGTTCGTGTGGTGGTGCATGGACGACAATGCCAAGCCGCTGCTCGAATGGCTCGATCCTTATCCCGAACGGCTGAAGGGCTATGGCTTGGAAAATTGGGTGCGCGTGATGAACCTGTCGGCCGATGCCGATTTCAACTGGAAGATCATCCGCGACAATTTCAACGAAAGCTATCACCTGCCGACAATCCACCCCGAACTGTCGACCTTTATCAACGACGGCCTGCCCGATACATTGTTTGAAATGTATGACAGCGGCCATAATGCGATGTGGATGAAGGGCCATCAGGCGACAACGCGCGTGGACTATAACTCCGGTGAAGTGCCCCCAATCCTTGATGATGTTGCCCGCGCATGGGGGCTAGACCCGGCAGATTACAAGGGACGCACCGGCGACATTCGTGCGGATATTGTCAAAGCAAAGCGCGCATTGGGGCCTGAACGCGGCTTTACCAATTACAAGGATATGAGCGATCAACAGCTCGTCGATTATTTCCACTGCACGATGTTCCCCAATGTCACGCTCACCATGTCGCCTGAGCAGTGCCAGATTCTGCGCACCGAACCGCATCCGACTGATCCCGAAAAATGCGTGTTCCAGCATTGGATATTGGTGCCAAATGTTGAGGGCATGAAGGAAGTCGAAACGCCCATCGGCCCGGTTCCGCTGAAACATGATGCCGTCGCTCGGCACAGCGTTTATGGTGACGGGCAGTCTGTGGGCTATGTCGCCGATCAGGATTTGAGCATCGGCACGAGCCAGCAAATGGGCCTCAATTCGCGCGGCTTCAAAGGCTGCATCCTCAGCAATCAGGAAAAACGCGTGCAGCGTTTCCACGAACTGCTGAATGATTATGTCGAAGGGCGCGTTTGATGAAGACACGGATTGAAGACCGCATTGCGATCGAAGCGCTTCTTACGGCTTATTGCGCTGCAATCGACACGCGCGACGATGCGGATGCGGCGGCGAAATTCTTCGCAGAAGGCGGGGTGCTCGACAACACAGTATTGGGCAGTCCGCTGGTTGAAGGCCGCGTTGCTGTGAAAGAAACAATCGGCGGAATGTTCTCGTCGATGACGTCCCTCGAACATTATCTCAGTAACTTCCTTTTGCTGGAAGTCGATGGCGATGCGGCGGCGGCGCAAGCCTATGTCCAAGCGCACGGCACGCCAAAGGGCGGAGAAGCCTTTGCAATGCGCGGGATATATCACCTTGAAACCCGGCGTGAAGATGGTGGCTGGAAAATCGCGCGGCTTACCTTTCGGTTGTTTGGTTAAGCACAGCGGCAGTGCCCAATCCCTTTTCCTCTAAGGAAAGAGGACAGCGATCCACATTTCAGCCGTTTCGCGCTAAACCTGCGAAAAGCCGCCATCGACGACAAATTCTCCGAGCGTCGCAAAGCTTGCCGCTTCCGAAGCGAGAAAAACGACTACACCGCCCATTTCATCAGCCCGACCCATGCGACCGATGGGGTGGCGCTGGTTGAGGCCTGCGATAGACGTCTGGGCATCGGGCACTGCACCCAATTCGACATAGCGTTCGATAATGCCGTGCATCATATCGGTATGCACGCCGCCGGGGTGCACGCTGTTGCAGCGGATGTTGTAGCCGAGGGCCGCAAATTCCGCGCCGATGCACTTGGATAGCATCTTTACCGCCGCCTTGCTGGTGCAATAGGCCGCGTTAAAGGCCGAGCCGCGAAGCCCACCTACGCTGGAGAAGTTGATGATCGACGCGCCGCCGGGGCGCGCTTTGCCGCCTGCCTTCAACAGTTCGAGCATCACTTGGCTGCTGATGATCACCGAATCGACATTGACAGCGTTCACGCGGTGCCATTCGGACAGTGGCGTTTCCTCCATCTTGCCGACAATCGAGATACCAGCATTGTTGACGAGCACGTCAAGCCGTCCGTATTTTTCCGCGACATAATCGGCCGCCTTTTGCCAGTCCGCTTCGCTCGTCACATTGTGCTGAAGATAGGCGTCACAGACCAGGCCATCGACCGCGGTCGCGCCCATATCGGTGGCGATCACGGTGGCGTGCGCGGCTTTCATCGCCTTGCAAAGCTCCTGCCCAATACCGCCATTGGCACCGGTGACAAGGGCAACCACATTTTCAAGAGCAATGGTCATTTTTGAAATCCTTACTGCGCGGTCCAGCCGCCATCCATTACGAGTTCCGCGCCGGTCATAAAGGCACTGTCGGCGCTGGCGAGGAAGAACACGCCCGCTGCCAAATCTTCAGGCTGGCCAAGCCGCCCAAGCGGGGTCAGCGCGATCATGCCGTCTTTCAATTGCTGCACACTTTCCGCCAGCCCTTTGTCGACCATCCCCTGAAAGCCATTGTCCATCATCGGCGTTTCGATCATGCCGGGGTGCAGCGAATTGGCGCGGATCGGCATTTTCTTGGTCGCAAATTCCAGCGCGATGCCTTTGGTGAACAGCCGCACCGCGCCCTTGCTGGCATTATAGGCCGATGTTTCGACCGCGCCGACAATGCCGTACATCGAACTGACGTTGATGATCGATGCGCCGCCCGTCACCTCTGCCCCGCTTTTCGCCAGCATCGGCGTGAAGGTCTTCACCCCCAGAAACACGCCATCGACATTGATCGCCATCACCCGCCGCCATTCGTCGAGTGCCATCGTTTCAACCGGGCAGGTCGGCCCGATACCGGCATTGTTGACAAGAATATGCAGCTTTCCGTGGCGTTCGGCGACCACATCACGTGCACGCTGCCAATCGGCCTCCAGCGTAGCGTTTGCCTGAACATAGCTTGCGGCCTGCCCCAGACGCGCCATCACACCGGCGGCGGTGTCGCTATCGGCGGCATCCAGATCAGAGAGCACAACCTCTGCCCCCTCGGCCAGAGAACCGCTCGACGCAAGCCAAGCCAATGCCCCGCAATCCGCCCGAAACAAACGCGACCCTGCCGGTCAATCGCTGTGCACCCAAATCGCTCATACACCCATCATCCCTGCTGTTGTGGCCCCGTCGATCACATATTCGGAACCGGAAATAAACGCGGCTTCATCGGACGCCAGATAGGCCACAAGGCCCGCAATCTCATCGACATTGGCCATGCGTTTCAGCGGCGACATGCCTTCATAGGCCGCGCGCGTTTCAACCGGTGCGCCCGATGTTTCGATGAGGTTCTGGATCATCGCGGTTTCGACCACGCCGGGCAGGATCGCATTGACGCGGATTTTATAGCCCTTGTTGCCGCAATGCACCGCCGCCGATTTGGTCAGCGCAACCACCGCCGCCTTCGATACCGAATAAGCGACGAAATTGCCCATCGCCCGGTTCGCGTTCATCGAGCTGTTGACGATGATCGATCCGGTTGGCCCTTCGGGGTTTTTCGCCATCGCGCGGATCGCATGCTGGATCGTCAGCATCACGCCGGTCTGGTTGACGCCGATCACATTGTTCCAGCCGTCAATCTCGATATCCTCGACGCTGCCGTCGCCATGTTCGGTGCCCGCATTGGCAAAGGCGATGTCGAGGCGGCCATGTGTGGAGAGGATCGCGTCCATCAAAGACCCCCAAGCAGCAGCCTCTTGCACGCGGTGCGGCATAAAATTTGCGCCGGTTTCTGCGACCAAAGCCGCTGCGGCTTCTGCGTTGGACCCTGTAAAGACAACCGCAGCACCTTCTTTGGCCAGCCGCCTTACCGTTCCGGCCCCTATCCCGCTTGTCCCGCCGGTAACCAGCGCGACTTTTCCTTCGAGTCGTTTCGACACAGCAAACTCTCCTCTTGCCTTTATCCACTGACTGGCGGATTTTCCGATGCAGCGAACCTATGATTTCAGCGGGGTGACGCAAGCGTTTCTGCAAGGCAATCTGCATATCATAGATAATAAGGCGGAGAGAGAAGATGGCCGATATTGACCCCCAAATGGGTGGCAAAGCGCGTTGCCCCGGCACCAGCTGGGAAGATTTGATGGCAGCGGATTCGCGGCCCGCGCCCGATATCTTGACGCAAGAAAGCTATGAATATCTCGGTTCCGAACCACTCGATGCTTCGCGCTATACGAGCGAAGAATTTGCCAAGCTCGAACGCGAAAAAATGTGGCCCTACGTTTGGCAATTCGCGGCGCGCGAAGAGGATATTCCCGAAGTCGGTGACTATACGGTCTTTGAAAACGCCGGACGATCATGGCTGATCTCGCGTCAGGAAGACGGATCGGTCCGTGCTTTTCATAATGTTTGCCTGCATCGCGGTCGCAAACTCCGCACCGAGGATGGCCATGCCGATCAGTTCCAATGCCCGTTCCATGGCTTCACGTGGGACAAGGACGGCAGCTTTTCGCATATGCCATGCCAATGGGATTTCCCGCATCTGAAAAAGGATGAAATGGCCCTGCCCGACGCCGAAGTCGGTCAATGGGGCGGCTATATCTTCATTCGTGAGGAACGCGGTGGACCGACATTGCAGGAATATCTCGCCCCGCTGCCCGAACATTTCAAACAATGGAAGCACGAGGAATGTTCCACCGTCATCTGGGTCGCCAAGGAAGTTGCCGCCAATTGGAAGGTGACATCAGAAGCCTTTATGGAAGCATGGCACACCATCGTCACCCACCCGCAAATCGCGCCCTTCACCGGCGACGCCAACGGAGCCTATTGGTTCTGGGGTGACAATGTGAACGTCAACCATGTGCCTTTCGGCGTGCTCAGCCCGCATCTCGATCCCGAAGGCAAGACCGAGCAGTGGATCGTCGACGAGTTTATCAAATATAATGGCCGTTCATCGGACAATTATGATCCGTCGGGCGATCCCTATGCCGTGACCGTGCCCGAAGGGATGACGGCGCGGGCGGCACTCGGCATCGCGATGCGAAAGGCCTATTCGGAAGCCGCCGGATACAGCCTCGATCACGCCACCGATGCCGAGTTGATCGACGCGCTGGTTTACAACGTCTTCCCCAATTTCGCGCCATGGGGCGGATTCATGCCCAATATCGTTTACCGCTGGCAAACAGGCAAAACGCCGGACACCTGCATCATGGAAGTCCGTGTCATTGCCCGCGTAAAAAAAGGCGAGCCTATCCCTCGCGGCGTTCCGCGCAATTTCCTGAGGCTGGACCAGAAATGGACCGAGGCACCCGAACTGGGCGGCCTTGGCGCGGTGTTTGAACAGGATATGGATAACCTGCCTTTTGTGCAGGACGGGCTGCATTGTTCCAAAAACGGCAAGGTCCAACTGGCGGATTATCAGGAAATCCGGATTCGGCAATTTCATCAGACGATGGACAAATATTTGAAAGCGTAAGGCAAAAGAAATTGGGCGGACCCACAGGCCCGCCCCGACTTCCGCTACCATAAACGGTCGCTTTTCAATTCCGCCGTATCCGGATTTCATGCACGACGGATAGGGTATTGCAGAGTATCTGCAATGCCCCACATTTTACAGCCCGTCGACGCTCTTGCTGACCAAAACATTCACCGAAACGCGGCGGTTCTGTGCCTTGCCTTCGTCGGTATCATTGCTCGCCAGCGGGTCTGATTCGGCCATACCGGTAGGCGTAAGCATCCGGTAGGGTTTCCAGCGACAGGCTTGTTGAAGATAATTGATCACGCTGCTGGCTCGTTTATCGCTCAGCACCTGATTATATTCGTCACTGCCGACCGAATCCGTATAACCCACGACCAGCATGAGGGCGTTGTCCGTCGCCTCGGCTTGTGCTGCGGTGGCGCAAAGTTCGGATTTGGCTTGCGGAGATAGCGCCGCCTTGCCGGTATCAAAGTACACATTCATTGTGCCCTTGATATTATATTTGTCGATGTCACCCATGCGACCGCGCAGCGCTTCGGTAGCGGCTGTCTGTTCTTCAAATTGCTGGGCCGTACCGGTGCGGATCATATTTGCGGTTTTAAGGTCTCCCTTTCGCAAACTGATCTGGCTCGCCACGAGGCCACCACTCCATTGCAGAGTCTTAACGGTAACAGGCAGGCCATTGAGCAGCGAAGCCGCGCCAAACTTGTTACCACCGCCCAAAAATCCTCCGGATTTGACCTTTGTTGCATCATTGATGGCGATGATCGTGCTGGTGCCGTCGGCGGTGGTAACTTTGATCTTGTTATCGTTACGCGCGGCAATGATGCCTTTGATCTCCGGTCCTTTGGTCATCATCGATGCATCGGGCGCAGATGCTCCGGTAACCACGATGTTGGGGTCGGTCGATTCCAGCTGCATAGCTAGGCTGGCTGATGCTGGCACGGCGAGCGTGGCTAGCAGGACGAGAATTTTCTTCCGATTGGAAACGGCGGGCATTGATAAACTCCTTGAAAAGCGACCCCCGTCGATTTCGCTTGGTAAGGTCAACCTTTCTGGCAGATGAACACGCCGCGCAACACCCGCAGTTGTGGGGGCAATTGGAGTTAATTGTGCGGTAAACCGATGCAGGCTGTAAATTTGGGCTCCAAATCATTCCCATTCACCCACCCTCATCAAAATGCTGATTGAACGCACTCCTCGCATCCGCTGTATGTCGCGAAGGATAATGAGAGGAATGCCCTGATGACCGAAGAAACCCATCCCCCGCGCATCAACTGCGTTTTGATCGTCGGCGGTGTCTGGCATGATATGGATTTTGCTCGGTTGGAGTTACTTAAACTGCTGGCCGAAGATCCGGCGGTTCGGACGCGGGTATTCGAGAATTATGAGGCCATTGACGCCATCGAAGCTGCCGATATCATCATCACCTATACCTGCGACGTCACGCCGTCTTTGAAAGCGCAAGAGGCTTTGCGTGATTGGTTGCAAAAGGGCGGACGATGGTATGCGTTGCACGGCACCAATTCGGTGCTGCGCCTGCTGTCTGAAGGCCCGAATGAAGGACTATGGGATGCCCCGCGCTGGGCACCGTTGCATATGGAATTGCTCGGCAGCCAGTTTCTGTCGCACCCCCCGATTGTGCCGTACCGCGTGACCGTCGCCGATCCAAATCATCCGCTGGTTGCGGGCATCGAGCCGTTTGATACCGAAGATGAGTTATATCACATGGAGTTACACGGCAAACTTCATGTTTTGTTGGAAACCGAGTGCACCGAACCTGGCACCGGTTTCGTCGAGGCCGCAGACGCGCCGGGCACACACCCGGTGTTTTACCTGAAGGATCACGGCAAAGGCGCGGTCCTGTATAACACTTTGGGCCATTGCCGCGGGCATTATGATTTGCAGCCGATGCTTGATTGGTGGCCAACGGTTGACCGGTGCGCGTGGGATTTGCCGGTGTTTTACGATCTGCTTCGGCGCGGGATTGGGTGGTTGAAAGAGCGTCAGCCCGCCGCATAACGATCAAGCGCCGCGCCCGCATCTTCGGGCCAACGTGACAGCAATAACAACCGTTTATGCCCATGACCTATGATCAACTCATCGGTTACACCCATGCCGCCATGCATCTGGATCATCTCATGGCCCAATGTCACGCTGTGTTCCGCAATATAGGCGCGCGCACCGTGGATCGCGCGGCTGCGCGCAGTTGGCTCAGTCGCCATCGTCGCCAGATTGAGCAAGGCGCGCGCTTGCTCCATCACGGCATATTGCGCGACCATACGGTGCTGCAATGCCTGAAAACTGCCAAGACTCGCGCCGAATTGCGTCCGCGTCCGCAGATATTCGAGCGTATCGGCGATCAGCTTTTCCATGATCCCCAAGGCTTCGGCACAAGACAGAAACGCCCCCCGTTCAAATGCCCCCTCCACCGAGGCGATATCTCCGCCAAGGCAATGATCCTCGGGTACAACAACATCGTCGAGCGTCAGCGACACCGCAACCGAGCCATCAACCAACCGCCATGGGCGCACCGTCAATCCGGGCGATTTGCTATCAACCAGATACAGCGATATGCCACCCCGATCCCCTGTCTCTCCCGAATGTCGCGCCGAAACCAGATAGGCGTCCACCCCCGCGCCCGCCGCGACCAGCGATTTGGCACCGCTCAAGATCGTGCCCGAGCCGTTGCGGCGCGCCTTGGTTTCGACCCAAGCCAGATTATGCCGGGCGGCCTGTTCACGGTGCGCCAGTGCAAAACGCGCATCCACCACTCAAAAGCCGGTCCATCCATGTTGATTTCAGCGCGGGCGGCGCAATTTCGGCAAACAACCCGCCAGCTACCGCCGCATTTTCGATCAACGGCTCGACAACCAGCCCACGCCCGAGCGCCTCAAACACCGTCGCCAGTCCGACCGGCGCGACACCCAAGCCTCCATCGGCTTCGCCAAATTGCGCCGCGATCAGCCCGAGTTCGCCAAGCAACGCCCAATTTTCTGAAGAAAATCCCGAATCGCCCGCCTGATATCCGCGCCTTTGCTCCGGGTCATAGCGATCCAGCACGAAGCGTTCGGCCAACGCCTTGAGCATTTCATCATCTTCGCTCAGGTCGAAATTCACTTGGCTTGCACCCCTCCGGTTCAGTCAGGCGGGTTTAGGACGGTTATGGCCTGATCGCCCGCTGCCCAAAAGACTAGGATTCGCCAAAAAGGCATGCAGGCATTGTCGGACTTGTAACAAATGGCTACAAGCCTTGCCATGGGAGTAGGAAAAATCGAACTGTTTTCAGTGGCCAATGTCGACGCCGTGCGCATCGACGGGCCCGATGACGTCCGCCGCGCTGCCGAGGAATTCCAACGGATCATCTCTGGCCTTGCGGATATGCGCGTAGCCCCCGCGCATGATATCGCCGACAAACGCACGCCCGTGGATGCCGAAGGGAATATCCTTGCGCGCGATGTTTTCGGATGGGATGTCGAAGACAAGGTGTGGTGGAAAAACAGCAGGATCGCGCTCGATTCGCCGATCACCTCGGCCTGCCGGTTTGAAAGCGAGCCATTTTGGGTGAACGCACAAGGATTTCGCACGCGCCAGCCCAATCCCTATCTCGATGCCATCAACATCGACAATTTTGAAAACCGCGCGATGACGCGGGCGGCCATCGTTGTGCCGGTGCATCTGCCGTTCGGGCAAATCGGAGCGGTCAGCTTTAATCCGCTCGACCGTGAAATCACCGATCTGCAAACGGAATATCTGAAGTTTGGCGACGCCTTTGGCCTTTATGCGCGCACTTTCATTTCCAGCTATGTCCACGCCATGGGCAGCATCCAGCGCCTGCCGCCCGGATCGCGGCTGTCGAAACGCGAAGTCGAATGTCTGCGCTGGGCCGCGATTGGCAAAACCGATCTTGAGATTTCGATGATCATGTCACGAAGCCGCGCCACCGTGCGTTTCCACATCCACAATGCCTCGGTGAAGCTAGACGCCGTGAACCGCAGCCAGACGGTGTTTAAAGCGGCGCAATTGGGGTATATTTCGCTGGGGGGGTGAGGGGTGCCGGTCGGCGGGTTTGTTGGGGGGAGCGGACAGGCGGATTTTGTAGGATTCGGAAGCTCGAAAGCAGCCGCCTGCTCACATTTTTGCCGTTCGTCGGCAACCGACCCCGAAGCAGACAAAAACTCAGCGAGCCCGGGAACCTTCTTTTAATGCTCTCGGACTATGTATTTGCCCATGGAAAAGCGCTTTATAACCTTCGAGACGGGGATCGAGCCGATCGATCCTGACAAGGAGCAATGGGCTGTAAAGCCAGTGTTCGCTCGGATTGTCCGGAACTTGAGAAACAGGGGCTGAAGTGATCGAGGCCCCGCCGAGTGGAACTTGTATGGTTGGGATGCGCGACTTGATCAGGGGTTGATTGTCGAGGCCTCGACTGATTGGTGCAGTACGATGCAGCGGTCTGACACTTGGCTGCAGGTTGCTGACTTGATGCTAACCGCGGCTTCATCGTAGTTCTGTGCCGCAAGAAGCTTCATGGATCGGCTGAAGTGGCTGGCGTCGAGCTAGTTGCATGACGTTTGCCATTGCTGGCAGCAGTTGAAGGCTCAGACTGGCGTTCCTGCGAAACTTTACAATTCCGAAGCTGAATTTCGAGCCGGCTAATGCCAGGGGCAGCTCCCCACCCACCTCTCGCGCATGCCAAACACGCAAGATCACTATCTCGTCGCCCATTATCTCGTAATGCATCACATAATGGCCGACACTCAATCTGCGTATTTCAACCGCATCTTCCGTATTCCACCCGTTCGCCTACGCGCGGAAAATCGCGTAAGCGATTGGGTGCGCGGGTGAGCATTTGTGATTACTTTTGCGGCGGATTCCGGCGCAATTTGAGCGAGAAAGGCGTGCAATCGGATTACATCGCGCGATCCGCTATGCGACCATTTGATTTTCACAGCAGCGGGGCAGGCAATGGCGTTTCGGTTGACAAGCTATCGGCCCAAGCCAGCATCACGCCATGATCGATTACGCGACCGGCGGCAACATCGGCCCGCGCCTCTGCTATCATCCGCTGATGTTCTTCTTGGTTTACAACCCAATCTGCGAGCGCTTGCTTAACCGCCCAGCCACGGGGTCGGTCGAACAAAGCGGCCATGGCATCGACTTTAGCGACCAAGTCTTTAGGAATATGGGCCGTAACAGTCTGGGTTTCCATGGCGGTGACTCCTTTTGATTTTTAAATAATCAAAAATAATCAAATTGTCAATCTACCGATCCGCCAACACCATCGCCGCTGCCCTTAGCCCCAGCGCCATTGCAGGCGCGTTGGTGTTGCCCGTCACATGCCCCGGGATCACCGAGCAATCGACCACGCGCAATCCGCGCACGCCGTTCACGCGCAGTTGCGGATCGACGACGGCGCGGTTGTCAGCACCCATGCGGCATGTTCCCACCGCATGAAGCCCGCAGGTGGAGAGGCGGCGGAAATTGTTGAGCAGGTCTTCGTCGCTTTGCACCCCCGCGCCGGGGATCATTTCTTCACCCACCAGTGCCGCGAAGCGGTTCAGCAGCCATATAGCGGCGCATCAGTTTCAACGTGGCGATGGCCGAGGCGCGGTCATGCTCGGTCGAAAGCCAGTTGGGCATGATGTTCGGTGCATCGGCCTGTGTGGGGCCAGAGGCGCGGATGCTGCCCTCGCTCGTCAGGCGCAGCAATTGGCCGTAGATGGTGATGCCGGGGCGCGGATCGATCTTGTCGAGCGGCACGGGGTTGTTATCGTCGCCAATCGCAAAGGTATAGCCGCCCAGATACAGCTGCAAATCGGTGCGCCCGTCGGGATGCGCGACATTGGTGAAGGCGCCGACCTCAAACGGCCCGGTCGCCATCACGCCTTTACGCGTCAACAGATAGCGCGCCATCGCCATCGCTGCGCCAATGCCGAAGAAACTCTTGTTGCTGCCGACATCCTTGTTCAGCCGGTAGGGCATGGCAAAGGCCAGATGCTCGATCATCCGTTCGCCGACATCGGGTGAGTCGATCAGCGGCGTGATCCCCACCGACGCGCAGCCGTTCCGCATCGCCGATGCCCGAACGCTGGAGCAGCAAGGGGCTTTCCATCGCGCCCGCCGAGATGATGATTTCGCCGCTGCACTGAAATGTGCCGATATTGCACGCAACGCCGCTCGCTTTGCCATCGGTGAACAGGATGCGCTCGGCAAGCGCGCCAGTGATGACCTTCACATTGCTGCGTTTGCGCGCCGGATCGAGGAAGGTGCGCGCCGAACTTTGCCGTTTTCCTTTGGCGATATTGTGCGTGTAGAGGCCAACGCGCGGCCCTGTGCTGCCGTTCAGATCATCGACGCGCTTCATCCCCATGGTTTCACCCGCCGCAATCATCGTGTCGCATAAGGGGTAGCTGTGGATGGCGGGATCGACATGGACGGGGCCGCCCTCCCCGCGCATCGCGCTGCCGCCCGCCGCATGATCCTCCAGCGCCAGGAAGGCCTGCGGTCATGCTGTCGCCGTTCCATCCGGTGCAGCCCGCCGCCTCCCACGCGTCATAATCCGCCGGTTCGCCCCGGCTCCAGATCATGCCGTTGACCGACGATGATCCGCCCAGCCCCTTGCCGCTGTATCCAGAATTCGCCCGGCGCCACCGGGTTCGCGCGGCTCATCCACCTTATACATCCAGATATGCGCCGGATTGGTGACCAGTTTCGCCACGCCCTTGGGCAGGCCAACCCAGAAACCGTCATTCTCACCGCCTGCTTCAAGCACCAGTACGCGCGATTTGCCGTCGGCGCTTAACCGTTCGGCCATCACACAGCCCGATGAGCCTGCGCCAATGACGATATAATCCCAAATCTCGGCCATATTTTGTCTCCTGCCGCCACAGTGCCACCTCTGCGCTTTGAAACAGCCTATCGTTTTGACGAGTCACATTCGCGCGCAAACACTGGCTTAAGGGTTCCCAAGAGGAATCGCACATGCGGCCAATCGCCGAAGGACTGTTTACACGATGAAACCCCGCCCCGCCTGATCGGCGGGCGGAATCGTGCGACCGGGCGGATCGTGTTCCCCTGCCCGCCGGGTGCGGAGTTTGAACCCTATCCGTTGAAGCGCGAAGGCACCTTGTGGAGCTACACGATCCAGCGTTACCGCCCCAAATCGCCGCCTTATGCCGGCCCCGATGCGTTCAAGCCCTGGCCGGTCGCTTATGTCACGCTCGACGGCGAAACCATTGTCGAGGCGCGGCTGACCGATGTGGAGTTTGACGCCATTAAAATCGGAATGCCGCTGGTGCTAAGCCCGATCCCGCTCGATCCCGATGCGGCGGATTCGCCCTATATCCCCGCCTTTGCGCCCGTGAGTGCGGCGGCATGAGCGGTGACGTTTGCATTGTCGGCGTCGGCATCCACCCCTTTGGCCGCACCGACGGCATTTCGGGGCTGGATCAAGGCGTGTTCGCGGTGCGCCAAGCGATGGCCGATGCGGGCGTGGACTGGGCCGACATGCAGTTTGCCTATGGCGCGTCCGATGCGGCGGGCAATCCCGATACGATGGTCGAGCGGCTGGGCCTGACGGGGATGCAGTTCATCAACGTCAAGCAACGGCTGTGCCGCCGGCGGGTCTGCGCTGTTCTCCGTCGCAAATGGCGATCAAATCGGGCGAGTTTGAACTGGGGCTGGCGGTCGGTTTTGACAAACACCCGCGCGGCGCGTTCAACGCGCTGCCGTCCGAATATAATCTGCCCGAATGGTACGGCGAAGCCGGGCTGATGATCACCACGCAATTTTTCGCTATGAAGACCATGCGCTATATGCACGATCATGGCATTGCCCCCGAAACGCTGGGCCGGATCGCCGAAAAGGCGTTTCGCAACGCCGTGCACGCCCCCCATGCGTGGCGGCGCGAGCCGGTGTCGCTTGAAGACATCATGAACGCGCCGATGGTGAGCGATCCCTATACCAAATATATGTTCTGCTCGCCCGCCGAGGGCGGCGTTGCCCTGATCCTTGCCAGCGAGAAAAAGGCGCGCGAACTGGGCAAGCCGCTGATCCGGCTGAAAGCCGCGACGATGCGGACCCGCCCGCCGGGATCGTTTGAGGTGTTCGCGCCCAGCATCGATATCGAACGCGGCGGCTCTGCGACCAGCATCGCCTCTGCTGCGGCCTTTGCGGCGGCGGGGATCGGCCCTGAAGACATTGACGTCGCGCAATTGCAGGATACCGAGGCGGGTGCCGAAATCATGCACATGGCCGAAAACGGCTTTTGCAAGGATGGCGAGCAGGAAGACTGGATTTTGCGCGGGGCGACCGAAATTGGCGGCAAGCTGCCGGTCAACACCGATGGCGGTTGCCTTGCCTGCGGCGAACCGATCGGCGCATCGGGGCTTGCGGCAGGTGTATGAGAATGTCGTGCAACTGCGCGGTGATGGCGGCGGGCGGCAGGTTCCTAACGCTCCCAAAACCGCCTATAGCCATGTTTACGGTGCGCCGGGGGTTTCGGCGGTAACGGTGCTGGAACGCTGAATGGATCTGGATTTCTCCCCCGACGAACTGGCATTCCGCGACGAAGTGCGCGCGTTTTTGCGCGACAAATTGCCCGCGTCGGTGCGCGACGGGGCGAGGGCCTGCCCGACCGTTTTTGTCGAGCCCGATGTCGGGCCAAGCATGGAATGCGGTGCTCAACGAACAGGGCTGGCTTGGCTATCAATGGCCAAGCGAAGTGGGCGGCACCGGCTGGACACCCACACAGCGCTATATTTTCGAAAAGGAATGTGCGCTTGCGGGAGCGCCCAATCTGACCGTGCTCAGCCTGAAGCTGGTCGCGCCGGTGATCTACAAATTCGGCACGCAGGCGCAGAAAGACACGTTCCTGCCCCGCATATTGTCGGGCGAGGATTATTGGTGTCAGGGCTTTTCCGAACCCGGCTCCGGCTCCGATCTTGCCTCGCTGCAATGCCGCGCGGTGCGTGAAGGCGACAAATATATCGTCAACGGCACCAAGATGTGGACCACCCACGCGCACCACGCCAACCGCATCTTCTGCCTCGTCCGCACCGATACCGAGGTGAAGCGGCAGGCCGGGATCAGCTTCCTGCTGATGGACATGGATCAGCCCGGGATCACCGTGCGCCCGATCCTGACGCTGGCGGGGGACCATGAGGTCAATCAGGTGTTCTTCGACAATGCCGAAGCGCCGGTCGAAAATCTGGTCGGCGAAGAAGGGGCATGGCTGGACGATTGCCAAATTCCTGCTTGAAAACGAACGCGGCGGATCGTGCCACGCGCCCAAGCTGATCGCCGATCTGAATGCGCTGTCCGAAGCCGCAAAGACCGAGCCAGACGGCCAAGGCGGCTTGCTGGCGGACAATCGCGACTGGAGCCGCCGCGTGGCCAAAGCGCGGCTGAATGTCGAAGCGCTGGAAGTGATCGAGCTGCGCATTCTCGCCGACATTGCCAAGGGCCGCCCGCCGGGTCCGCAAACCTCGCTGACCAAATTGCTCGCCTCCAATGCGCGGCAGGAAATCGATTTGCTGGCGGTTGATCTTTATGGCGATGCCGGGATTGCAGCTGGATAGCGCGAACCCGCATATGGCGACAATGCCGCCCCGCCGGTGCATTCGCGCGAAGCGCAACTGGCCGCGCCGCGCTATCTCAACAGCCGGGCGTGGACGATCTTTGGCGGCAGCAACGAAGTGCAGGCCAATATCATTGCAAAAACCGTGCTCGGGCTGGGCTGAACAGCGCTGAACCACAACAGGAGAGGACCAAGATCATGCAACTGAGCCGCGAAGCCCTGCTTCGAGCCTATGCCCAGATGAAGATCATCCGCGAATTCGAAGAACGCCTGCACACCGAAATCATGACCGGCGAGATTGCCGGCTTCACGCATCTGTATTGCGGGCAGGAAGCCGTTGCGGTGGGCGTGTGCGAACATCTCGACAGCGAGGACAAGATCGTCTCCACCCACCGCGGCCACGGCCATTGCATCGCCAAGGGCGTCGATGTGAAGGGGATGATGAAGGAAATCTGGGGCAGCCGCGAAGGCACCTGCAAGGGCAAGGGCGGATCGATGCACATCGCCGACATCGATGTCGGCATGCTCGGCGCGAACGGCATTGTCGGCGCAGGATCGCCCATCGGCGTCGGCGCGGCGCTGGCGGCAAAGCTCGATGGCAAAGGCAAAGTCGCGATCACCTTTTCGGGCGACGGCGCGTGCAATCAGGGGACAACTTTTGAGGCGATGAACCTTGCCGTGGTCACCCAGGCACCTTGCATCTTCCTGTTCGAGAACAACCATTATTCCGAACATACCGGCGTCGATTATGCGGTCGGCACCGCCAAAGACATCGCCAGCCGCGCCGAAGCATTCGGCATGAAGGTATGGCGCGGCAACGGCGATGATTTCTTCGATGTCCATGATGCGATGCGCGACGTGCTCGAATATGTCCGCGCCGGAAACGGCCCAGCCGCAGTCGAATTCGATACCGAACGCTTCTTCGGCCATTTCGAAGGCGATCCGCAGCGCTATCGCGGCGAAGGCGAGCTGGACCGCATCCGCGAAACCCGCGATTGCCTGAAAAATTTCCGCGCAAAGGTGACGGCGGCGGGACTGCTGACCGATGCCGATCTCGATGCGGTCGATGCCGAGGCGCTCGACCTGATCGAACAATCGGTGATCGAGGCGCGCGCCGCCGAGCCGTCCCACCGCCGAAGACGTCCTCGCCGACGTTTATATTTCCTACTGAACATGCAGCGGAGAGATCCCGACCATGGCAGAAATGATGTATCGCGACGCCGTGCTGAGCACCCTGTTCGAGGAAATGGAGCGCGACGAAAATGTCGTCGTGCTGGGCGAGGATATCGTCGGCGGCATGGGCACCGCCGGCGGGCCCGAAGCCATCGGCGGCATCTGGTCCACCTCGACCGGATTGTTTCGGCAAATTCGGCAAGGACCGCGTGATCGACACGCCGATTTCCGAAAGCGCGATCATGGGCGCGGCGGCGGGGCTTGCGCTTGTCCGGCAAGCGCCCGGTGGCCGAATTGATGTTTGCCGATTTTATCGGCGTCTCGCTCGACCAGATCTGGAACCAGATGGCCAAGTTCCGCTATATGTTCGGCGGCAAGACCAAATGCCCGGCGGTGATCCGCATGGCCTATGGCGCGGGCTTCAACGCCGCGGCCCAGCACAGCCAGTCGGTCCACCAGATCCTGACCGGGATGCCGGGCCTGAAGGTGGTGATGCCCTCCACCCCTGCTGATGTGAAGGGCCTGCTCCGCACCGCGATCCGCGACGATGATCCGGTGATCTTTCTGGAGCACAAGGCGCTCTACGGCGTGTCGGGCGAGGTGCCCGATGATCCGATTACATGATCCCCTTTGGCCATGCCCGACTGTCGCGCGCGGGGCAGGATGTGACGATCGTTTCGTCGGGCTTGCTGCTCGGGTTTCTGCGAAGCCGTGGCCGACAAGCTGGCCGGCGAAGGCATCGGTTGCGACGTGATCGATCTGCGCACCACCAGCCCGCTGGACGAGGAAGCGATCATCGATTCGGTCGAAGTCACCGGGCGGCTGGTGGTGGTCGATGAAGCCCCGCCGCGTTGCGGGCTTGCGGTCGATATTGCCGCCTGGTTGCGGAAAAGGCCTTCGCCAGCCTGAAAGCCCCGCCCGCGATGGTCACGCCGCCGCACACGCCGATCCCGTTCGCGCGCGAACTGGAAAGCAACTATCTGCCCAGCGCCGACAAGATCGAGGCCGCCGTCCGCAAGACGCTGGCCTGGAAGTAAGGGGCGCGACACATGGCCAATATCCGCGCTTTCACCATGCCCAAATGGGGCATCGAAATGACCGAGGGCACCGTCGCCGAATGGATGGTGGCGGAGGGCGACGCCTTCACAAAAGGGCCAGACGCTTGTGCCTGATCGAAACCGCCAAGATCACCAACGAGGTCGAGGCGGAATATGATGCGGTGGTCAAACGGCTGATCGTGCCTGCTGGTGGCGATGCGCAGGCCGTGGGCGTGCTGCTCGCGGTCTTTGCCGATGCCGATGCCAGCGATGCCGAAGTCGAGGCCTTCATTGCCAGTTTCAAGGCAGCCGACACCAGCGTTGCGGCCAAAGCGGGTGGCACCTGCAAAGGCGGCCCCGGCTGCTGCCCCGGTCGCGCTCTGCGTCCAAAATCGAAACCAACCGCCCGATCAGCCCCGAGGCGCTTAAAGCTCGCCGAAGAACGCGGCGTCGATCTGGCGCCGATCGACAGGCTCGGGGCGCGGCGGGCGCATCACCTATCAGGATGTCGATCAGGCCAGCCGCCCGGCTGCTGGCCCCGCAGCTGAAAGGCGCCGCTGGCCATCCTGCGCAACCGCGCGCTTATGCCTCGCCGCTCGCGGTGCGGATCGCGGCGCTGAACGGGGTCGAGTCTTGATGCCGTATCAGGCACCGGCCCGCGCGGCCGGATCAGCAAGGCCGATGTGCTGGCGCTGGTCAGCCAGTCCGCGCCCGCGCTTTCGAGCGCGCCCTTTGTGGCCGGCGACAACAGCCCCGAAATCGTGCCGATGGACAAAATCCGCAAGATCGTGGCCAAGCGCCTGACCGAGAGCAAACAGACCATCCCGCATTTCCGCCTGCACGCCAGCGTGCGCGTGGACGATCTGCTGGACCTGCGCAAAACCGCCAATCTGGTGCTGGGGACAAAGGCGTCGATCAACGATTATCTGGTCCGCGCCGTGGCGCTGGCGCTGGCGCAGCACCGCGATGTCAACATTCAGGTGCACGGCGATGCGATCCACCATTTCGCCCATGCCGATATTTCGGTGGCGGTCGCCATCGCCCAAGGGGCTGGTCACGCCCATCGTGCGTCAGGCAGACCTGATGCGCGTCGACCAGATCGCTGCCGCCACACGCGGCCTGATCGAGAAGGCGCAGGCGGGCAAGCTGGGCTATGAGGATATGGACGGCGGCACCTTCTCCATCTCCAACCTCGGCATGTTCGGCATCGACCAGTTCGACGCGATCATCAATCCGCCGCAGGGCGCGATCCTGGCGGTGGGCGGGATCAACCGCGTGCTGGCCGAAGGCGAGGATGGCGAAGCGGCGTTTGAAAGCCGGATGCAGCTATCGCTATCCTGCGATCACCGCGCGATTGACGGCGCGGCGGGCGCGCAGTTCATGGCGACGTTGCACGGGTTGATCGAGGAACCGGAGCGGCTGTTTAGCGGGGGCTGAGCCGGGTAACCGCAAAGCCAATCGCCGACAGCGATCCAATATTGCGACAATATTATCAAGTTATGGTGCGCCCGACGGGATTCGAACCCATGGCCCCCAGATTAGGAATCTGGTGCTCTATCCTGCTGAGCTACGGGCGCGCCACAGGCGGCATAGCCGCGCCGCAAGGCAGGGTCAATTTTTTGCCTGTGGCGGCACAAACGGCAGAGGCAGCGGCGCGACCGATACGCCTTCGTCATGCAAAGCGCGGGCTTCATCGATCGTTGTTTCACCGTGGATCGTGCGGGCGTCGCTCTCGCCATAATGGATGGCGCGCGCTTCCTCGGCAAATTGCCTGCCCACCCATTCGGATTTTTCGAGCATCTTGCTTTGCAGCTTGGCCACTTCGGCAATCGCGGCCTGCACTTCTGCGGGTAGTTCGGATTGGTTGCTGACAACAACCGAACTTTCTTCGCTCGCTTCTTGCTGCGGCTGCGACGCTGACTGATTGCCTTTGCGGCCAATGCGCGGGGCCATCACAGCCTTGCCGACATTGGTCGATCCACAAAATGGGCAGGCGACAAGCGCCATGTCCTTTTGCCGGTCAAATTCGGCAGACGATGCAAACCAGCCTTCGAAACGGTGATCCGCATTTGCACATCGCAAATCAAAGGCAATCATGATGCAGCTGCCCCCGCCAACATTGCGTCAAGCTTGCCCGACGCGTTCAGCGCCGCAAGGTCGTCGCTGCCGCCGACATGGACACCATCGATAAAAATCTGCGGAACAGTGGTCTGTCCGTTGGCGCGCGCCAGCATTTCATCACGCTTTGGCCCACCTATGGCGTCTATCTCTTCATATTCCGCGCCTTTGGATTCGAGCAATAATTTGGCGCGAAAACAAAAGCCACAGGCGAACTTGGTGTAGATTTCGATTTTTGCAGTCATTGTCATGCGGAAATGGGGCGTGACCGGCAGCAAGTCAAGAGAAGCTGCCGTCGGCGGGCTCCGCCATTACCAGCCCCACCGGCAACACACGGGCCCAACAATAAATCGTGACCTTTGCTGCTCCCGCTTTTTTCAGCAGGCGGACACAAGCATCGGTGGTGGCGCCGCTGGTATAGACGTCATCAACCAACGCGATCTCCCTGCCCTTCACACGAGCTTGCCACTTTGGATTGAGCGCAAATGCGCCGTTCACCGCTTCCCGCCTGTCACGCGGTGATAGCCCTCGCAACAATGGCGTGCGCCGTGTGCGGAGCAAAATGTCTGGAACCAGCTCGCTTTGCCAGCCCTTGCTCAATTCCGACGCGATCAATCCCGATTGGTTGAAGCTGCGCCACCAAAGCCGTGTCCAGTGTAGCGGCACGGGCGTCATTAGGATGCCGGGCGGCAATTCCGCTACTTGGCGACGCAAGGCATTGGCAATGATCTTTGCGAGCCCGATCCTGCCGCCATATTTCAAACGCAGGGCAACGTTGCGAGAAATGTCATTATAGACGACTGCCGCTTTGATCCCGTCATGTTTGGGCGGTTTGGCAATACAGGCGGCGCACCGCATTTCTGCCGCACCCTCAAACGGCAACGGTAAATCGCAGGTGGAACAGGCCGGCCCCGCCAAAAAATGCAATTGCCGCCAGCAATCCGCGCAAAAGGCGTGTGGATCGTTCACGATCTTGCTGCACGCCGGACAGCGCGGCGGCAAAGCGAAATCAACAATCGCGTGCAATGGGGCTGCCCAGATTTCCATATTCAGCTTGTCGAACAGCAACCCAATCGGCACAAGCCCGAAAATGCCTGATCCAGCAGCACCCCCGGCCATATTTGACGACCGCCGTCGCCGGGCGTTGCGGGATCGGGCTGAACATTTGGCCCATGTGGATCGCTTCCTGTGGGAGCATATAGCCGAAGACATGGCAGACCGGCTTTCCTGCATCAGCCGAAATTTCACCTCACCATTGGTAATCGGACCGCTGGCGGGCTTCGCTTCACGCATTCTACCCAGCGGATATGGGGAAAGCTGTTTGGCACCGACGGCCGATTCCGAAAATGCCTTCCCCTTTGTAGCCGAGCAATTTGATCTGGTGATCGCCGCAGGCACATTGGATAGCGTCAACGACTTGCCCGGGTTGTTGGTCCGCATCAGACAAACGCTGAAGCCCGACGGATTGTTTCTGGCCAGCATGTTTGGTGCAGGAACGCTCACGAAACTGAAAACGGCAATGCTGGTGGCCGATGGCAGCAGGGCGACGGCACATATTCACCCACAAATAGAGCTGAAATCCGCTGCGGATCTCCTAACCCGTGCAGGCTTTGCCCTGCCCGTTGCCGACCGGGACGGGCTGGATGTGCTTTACACCGATTGGCGGCGGTTGGTTTCGGATTTGCGAGCGCATGGCATTGGCAATGCCCTGCCCGGCATCCGGCCCTATTTAGGAAAACACTATCCAGACGCGCTGGACGCTTCATGGCGTACACTTACAAACAGCGAAGATAAGGTCGCAGAGCATTTTGCGCTGATCCACCTTATCGGCTGGTCGCCATCGAAAGACCAGCCACAGCCCGCCCGGCGCGGCAGCGGGAAGCTATCGCTTGCTAAGGCCTTGCCAGATCGCAGCCGCTAACCGGTCAAACGCTCCAATAAGTCCAGCAATGGCTGGTCCGCAGGCGGCATAGCGAGATCGCGCATTTCGGATATTGCGAACCAGCCCAGTTCGGGGCTTTCCATAGCGGTCGGAATCCCGTCCCAAATCCGGCATATATAGAGCAATAGCAGCAATTGCCGCTCGCCCAACGGTGCACTCGCAAAACACGCAGGGACCAGATTTTGCGATTCGACATGGATTGCCAACTCTTCAGACAACTCGCGGACCAGCGCTTGTTCAGGCGTTTCGTCCCCGTCAATCTTCCCTCCAGGGAATTCCCAAAGCCCAGCCATAGCGCGGCCTTCAGGGCGCTTTTGCAGCAGAAACTGCCCTTTTTCGTTTTGGAGTGCCGCAGCAACCACCATCAACATTGTCGGATTTTTTTGCATATTGTTACGAGACTGAAAGTTTTTGTTAACGGGTTTGTGGGAAAAAGCATGTGTTCGCAACCAAGAAGCAAACGGAACCAATCAATGTTGGAACTTATTCGCAATTTCGCGAAATGCCAAAAGGGCGCGACGGCTGTGGAATATGGCTTAATTGCCTCGTTGGTCGTGATCGCCATGTTAGGCGCGCTCGGCAGCGTTGCAAACTCAACCACAGGTATATGGAATGAAATCTCGAATGAAATAGTGACTGCAACAAAATAACAGTTGTTTAACCTTTCGTTAGAATATTCCGGATTATGAGTACAGCAGCCAGAAATGGCTACTTGGGTGAAGTAAATGAACTGGAGACCAAAAATGAAAATGATCAAGAAACTCTTCAAGAATGAAGAAGGCGCAACTGCAATTGAATACGGCCTGATTGCCGCTCTTATCGCTGTTGCAGCTATCACAGCTATGTCGGCACTTGGCGACAACCTGTCGAACACCTTCAACAAGGTGAACAACGAACTGAAAGCCAGCTAATAGCTGACTTTGGTTACACAAATTTGATGCTGCATCTGTAGCGTCGGTTGAGAACGAGGCGGTGGCGCAAGCCATCGCCTTTTTCTTTGCCCTTCGCGAGTATCGATCAATCGATTAATTACAACGACGCCTTAACCAATTCTCTACCCTTCCCCGATAATGTCGAGGCTAGGAATTGTAAAAATATGCTCAAAAAGGGCTTCAGGATGACCGAACCGGTTGGAAAATTCATGGTTGAATCAATGGGCACTGCAGCACGCGGGCAAAACCGCAACAGCTTGCTCGTGAAAGCCATGTTGCGTTTTCCGACAACCGGCGAACAAGGCGAGGCGCGTGTTCGGAATATTTCGGCGGGCGGACTGATGGCCGAAGCGCCAGTTCGCGCAGGACGCGGAGAAGCGGTGGAAGTGCAACTCAAAAATGTTGGTTGGGTCGCGGGAAAAGTTGCGTGGGTCGCCGAATTGCGTTTTGGGATCGCCTTTGACTATCCCATCAACCCAAAAGCGACGCAGCAGCCCGTGGGCTCTACTACCCATGACGACGCCATGCCGACCTATTTGCGGAAACTAAACTCCAAAAATCAGCTGCCTGAGGCAAGCAAACTCAGAAGGCTCTAGGTTCTGCCCTTAGTCTTCAAGACAATAGATATCGACCGGCACTGTTAGCCGATCAAATAACTTGCCAACGGGGAAAGCGGATCGCGCACCCTGCTCAATCGCGGTTTCCAGCACCTGCTTCTTTTCCGCCCCATTGATGACAATGATGGTCGTGCGTGAAGCACAGATCGAATTCGCAGTCAGCGTAACCCGGTTAACCGGCGCTTCTGGCGGCATTGGATCGGGGGCAACACCGATTGCGCGGACGTCTTTTTTCGCGTCAAACGCTTCCTCCAGATCTGGACCAGGAAAAATCGAAGCCGTATGCCCGTCCGCGCCCATGCCGAGCCACACCAGATCAGGCGGCCAATGCAGATCGGCCAGCCGCGCGTTGGCGGCACTCCCCGCCAGTTTATAATCCGCCGCCTCACTGGTAAGCGGCAGCACCCGTGCACCTTTGGGTAGAAAGATTTTGGCCAACATGGCAACATTGGAAAGCGGATTATCAACCGGAACGAGCCGGTCATCCGTCGGAACAATCGTCACATTTTTCCATTTTATCGGCTGTTGTGCCAGCTTTTCGAGGATGGGTTTGGGCGTATTGCCACCGGGGAATGCGACCAAAGCCTGGCCGCGTGCATCCAAGGCACTTTCGATGATGAAAGAAACATCACCGACTACGGCATCGATCAGCTCTTCGGCCTCTTCAAATTCCCACCATTCGATTTCATCGGCCATGTCGTAAATCCCTTAACGTCCAAATTTGTTGCCAGCGCATAAGCGCGTAATTTTTTCTTGCCCACAAAAATCAGCTGGAAATGACCGCTCCGGCAGAGACCAATTCGGCAATTGCGCCGTGGCTCAATCCGGCCTCCCCCAGAACATTTGCGAAATCGGCTCCCTTTACCGGAATCGGGAAGGCGGTCGCCAGTTCTTGACCATCGAGCCGCGGAGCAATTTGCGGATGTAGCAAACGTCCTTCGGGCACCAATGCCTGCCGCTCTGCATTGGCGGGATGCGTTGCCGCTTCGATATAATCGAGAACCGGTGTGACACATGCGTCGGTCAACGCAAACATCGCCTCCCATTCGTCACGGGTGCGTGAAATAAATAAATCTTCGAGTATTTGGTGCTGCGCGGGCCAGCGATCCCGATCATTTTGCCCGCCAAATTCCGCCGCATCCAATGGCAGCCGCTCCAGCATCGCGGCAAAAAACTGCGGCTCGATGCAGCCGACCGCCATGTATTTGCCATCGCTGGTCGCATAGCAACGATAATAGGGCCGCTCGCCATCAAGCAAATTGCCCTCCCGTGTCGTGCGCCATTGCCCCATACCGGCCATGCCGTGGATAAAGCTCATCAGGCTATGCGTGCCATCGACGATGGCAGCGTCCACAACCGTGCCTTTCCCTGTCGCCGCGCGTTCAATCAACGCGGATAAGATACCTGTGAGCAAAAACATGCTGCCCCCGCCAAAATCGCCAACCATGTTCAGGGGCGGCGGTGGCGGACGATCAGCATTTCCGGTTGCATTCAGCATTCCTGTCATGCCGATATAGTTGATATCATGCCCCGCCATCTGGCTCCACGGACCGCTCTGTCCCCAGCCAGTCATGCGGCCATAGATCAGCCCCGGATTCACCGAATGACAAACTTCCGGCCCCACGCCCATCCGCTCGGTCACGCCGGGACGCAGCCCTTCGATCAGGACATCGGCGCCCGCGACCAGTTTCAGCAAGGCTTCGACGGCCTCGGGCTTCTTCAGATCAAGCACGATTGAGCGTTTGCCGCGTCCGTCGATCGATTTGGGAACAATGGCGTTCCCGGGCCGATCCACCACCACCACATCCGCACCAAAATCGGCGAGCAACTGCCCCGCATATGGGCCCGGACCGATTCCAGCGAGTTCGATGACCTTGATACCATTCAAGGGGCCTTGTCTGCGGGGCATGGAAATATCCTTACGCGTCTTGCGCGGAGAGCTGATGATAGATCGCTGCACCCAAACCGGTCATCACAACGGTGACCAAAGTTTCGGTGATGGCACCGATTCCGGTTTGTAACAGCGGAATACCTTCTGGTCCGGCGATCAGGGTAATCGACAGATTGCTGATCAATTGAATGACGAGCAGCGATATCCCGGCAACGATTGCGACCACCAGCAACAGACCGAAGACCGCCCAGCCATTGTTGCGGGTCAAATCCCAAGCATAGCTGATTGCGCCCAATGGGCCGCGCGATGGCATGGCTACTAAAGCGGGGGCGGCAGGCGTCAGCCTTCCGATCACATAGAGGCCTGGAATAATCAATGCGAGCAACGCAAATCCCGTCGCAAAGCCTGCGACCAACTGTGACAGAAAGTAAAAAGGCGTAATCGCCAGCCCTGCCATCACGGCATCGCCGACACGCGGCAAATCCTTGCGGGTCAGCAGCGCATAAAGCGAAGCGCTACCCACCAAACTCATCACGATCATCGGCAGATAAAGATACCAATAGCTACCAACATGTTCGGCGATGATCCCCCACGGATTTATACCCGGTGCCAACCCGTCAACATTGAGCTTCTCGATCAACATGCCTTGCACCCAATTGGGAATGAACAAGAGCAAGCCCGCAATCGCGCCCAATGCCTCTTTATGGGCCCCGAGAGAGGCGGTGGTTTCCGCCCATGTGGCGCTATAATCCAATGTACGCGGCAAGTTGATTCCCCCAAATGATTGGCCATTTCGACTAAAGCGGCATAGCAAGGCTGGCAAGCAGAAGCGTATCTGCTAATGCCCGCGACATGATCGACGCTGCCGCCATCGACTGGGAAATCGCCGAAGGGCTAATCGCCTACCCGCAAGCCCTGTCCCGAATGACCGAACGGCAGAACGCAATTCGCGAAACGCAGGCGCGCGAGCTGATCTGGCTGCTCGAACATCCCCCGCTCTACACTGGCGGAACAAGCGCCGATCCTGCCGAACTGCTGCACCGGCAATTCCCGGTTTATGATGCCGGACGCGGCGGGCGTTATACCTACCATGGCCCTGGGCAACGCGTGGGCTATGTCATGCTCGATCTGGCGGCGCGGGGCAAAGATGTGCGCTGTTTCGTCCATGCACTGGAAGGCTGGGTGATTGACGCATTGGCGCAATTTCGGACGTTTCGGCGCGGCGTGCCGAAGGGCGGATCGGAATCTGGTGCGACACGCGAACCGGGCAAGAGGCCAAAATCGGGGCCATCGGTGTTCGCGTCCGTCGTTGGGTCACGGCGCATGGCTTTTCGGTGAACATCGCGCCAGATCTAGCGCATTTCAGCGGGATTGTGCCCTGCGGGATATCCGAGTTTCCCGTCACCAGCCTCGCCGATCTGGGGATCGCCGCGAACATGGCCGATTTTGACGTGGCATTGCGCGATTGCTTCCCCGATTTCCTCACCGCGCTTGCCAAAGCGGGCGGGAATTGCGATTTAGCCCAAAATTAACATTGAAAGCTCCATCATGCGCCGTTTCATCCTTACCTTGCTCCTATTGCCAGCGCTTTCGGCTTGCGACATGTTTGGTGGCAGCAGCGAGGACGCGCAAGTTACCGAGACAAGAATCGATGATCTCGACAGCCTGGAAGGCACGATAAGCGATGAAATGATCGATACCGATGCCGTAAACGAAGCGCCTATGATCGAGGCAGGCTCGCCGGACGATGATAAATCGGCGGGCAAAAAGGCCGAGCCGAAATCGGAAAAAAAGCCCGCACCAAAGGTTGAAACAGTCCCGCCTCCGGCCGCCGCTGAATAATCAATCGGGCACAAAATCCGCCGAACCGGCTAGCCCAAAGCTATGCTCCGCCCCGGCACGCGGATTGCCGCTATCAAACTGTGCCTTTAGCCGGGCGGTGTCACGTGTGCGAAATTCGTCTATGATCCGTATCACGCGTTCCTCGTCAAAGCCCAAAGCGCGCAAACCATCCCCCGCCATGCTGATCGACGATTCAAACAATTCGCGGGTAATCCGCAAATCACCGTCTTGCATTAGCGCAAATTGCTGGCCGCGATCATAAGCGCGCACAAACAGGCGGGTATCGGGAAAGGTTTGGCGCACAGGCTCCAGGGTTTCAGCATCCAGATCGCGATCATCGATGCAGAAAAACACCGCGCAGGCCTGTTCGGCGCCTGCCCTTCGCAACAAATCAATCCGCGTGCCATCGCCGTAAAAAACCTTGCGGCCAAATTGACCGCTGCGGTCGATCTGTTCAGGCTTGATATCGATCACGGTTACGCTGTGCCCGGCGGCTTGCATGATCTGTGAAACGCTTTGCCCGAAACGGCCATGACCGACGATGATAGCATTGGCTTGCTGCGCGAGTGACGGATCCTCCAGCACGATATCACTATTGCGCCGTTCACGCGCCAATCGACCGGCAAGGATCATCAGGAACGGTGTGCTCGCCATCGAGATGGTGACCACCGCGCCAAACAGGCTGGCCGCTTCCGGCTCGATCAGTAATGCGGACTGTGCAGCCGCAAACAGCACAAAGCCGAATTCACCACCCTGGCTGAGCAGCAACGCCATGACGATCGAGGGAATGGTGGCGAGACCAAATAGCCGCCCCAATGCAAAAATAATCCCCGTCTTCACCGCGATCAACGCGAGCGCGAGGCCGACGATCAGCCAAGGTTGCGCCGCGATCACATCGAGATCGAGCATCATGCCCACCGCGAGGAAAAACAGCCCCAACAGGATCGAGCGGAACGGATCGATATCCGATTCGAGCTCATGCCGATATGGCGATTCGGCGAGCATGACGCCTGCAACAAATGCCCCGAGCGCCGCCGACAAGCCGATGGCTTGCATCAACGCCGCGCTGGCGCAGACGGCAAACAGCCCCGTGACGATGAACAATTCGCGCTCGGAAACTTTGGCCACCAACCGGATCAATGGCACCAGCAGATATTTTCCGGCAAGTACCAAGGCGATAATGGCGAGCAGCGCGTATAGCGCCAAAGTCCAGCCACTCGCTTGTCCCTCCACCGGATCGGCACGCGAAAGCGCGGCAACAATTGTGAGCAGCGGGACAATCGAGAGGTCCTGAAACAGCAGGATCGAAAAGCTCTTCTCGCCATAATCGGTCTTCATCCGGCCACGCGATTGCAGCAGAGGCAACACCTGCGCGGTCGAAGATAGCCCCAGTGGCAATGCCAGCACCAGCGCCGCTTGCCAACTGAAGGGCATTGTGAACAAAACTATTGCAAACATCGCCAAGCCGCAAAGCGCTACCTGCAACGGTCCGAACAGCAATATATCGCGCCGCATCAGCCACAGGCGGCTTGGCGATAATTCCAACCCGACCAGAAACAGCAGCAGGATGATGCCGATTTCTGAATAGCCAAGGATACTTTTCGCGTCGCCAACCAGCCCAAGCCCGTCTGGGCCGATGACGATCCCGGCGACAAGATAGCCAAGCACCGCACCCAACCCCAGCTTGCGGAACAGCAACACCGCAAACAGCGCCGCGCCGAGCAGCACCGCGCCGGTCGTCATCACATCGGTGAGAAGATTATGGCCTTCCTCCATCAGCGCGACCTCCGCCAATCGCAGCGAGCAGCGCGTCGTAGGGCAACAGGATCGCTCCATGGCGCGCGGGGTGACTGCGCGCGGCGGCAAAATGGGATAGCGCCTCCCACGGTAGAACGGCACTGTCATCGCCCGCCAAAAAGGCCGCTAGTGCAGCGCGGGCATTTGAAATGTCCGCCGACTTTAGCCCGGCGCATGTTCGCGCAACAAGCCGCCGATGCTTGTCCCAACGCGCAGGCGCGCGCACGAAAGGCAACAGATTGTACTCGATCGCCATCGAACAAGACCTCCGCCGTCACCTCACTGCCACAAACGGGCGAGCGGCAAGTCGCGCTGCCATCGAACCGAGCTAGCCGGTCATCGTGCGGCAATGCCGTGGCCAATCGCAAAATTTCGCGGGTATAAAGGGTTGAACTGGCCATGGCCGTTCAGGCCGGATCGGGCTCTTCGGCCACTTCTTCATCTGCGCCGCCCTTTTCCTGCCGTTCGCGGATGAAGGTGGAAAGCGCATCGCCACTGGCGTTGAGCAACGGATAGGTGCGCGATGTCGTCATCCATTCGGGCCGCTTCGCCTTGCCGCCAAAGGCCGTTTCGTAAAGCATCACGAGCAACAAGAAGATGAGCGTGGCCCCGATTAAGCCCTTCACTGCGCCAAAGCCAAAGCCCAAAACGCGGTCCACCGGGCCCAATACTGACTTGCGCGATTTTTCGCCAATGCGCTTCGCCAGCCAGCGACCGAAAGCATAGGTCACGACAATGATCACCAGAAAGGCGAGCACCGCCGCGCCGGCCTCTGTCCCCACCGCACCCGAAAGCGCGTCGGCCACCGGCGCGTGCAATATGCGGATGGCGA
This sequence comes from uncultured Alphaproteobacteria bacterium, assembly GCA_963732535.1. Taxonomy (GTDB): domain Bacteria; phylum Pseudomonadota; class Alphaproteobacteria; order Sphingomonadales; family Sphingomonadaceae; genus Sphingorhabdus_B. The sequence goes on from CAVSZW010000014.1 coordinate 124,788, forward strand.
CGATGATCAGCAACCAAGCGATCATCGATAGCGCCTCCTGCACAAAGCCACGCATGAAGCCAAAGATCGCGCCAGCGCCGATCAGGAAAAGAACAATGATATCGAGTGCGGTCATTTATCTGCGGAATCCCAATGCTTGCGATTTCACCGTAGCCCTGAGCCTGTCGAAGGGCGCCCGTCAGATCAGCGCCAGCCGGAGAGGCGTGCTTCGACAGGCTCAGCACTACGGTTGGATATCAGCCTAGCTAGTCTCGGCCAAGGATATGGTCAACGAGATTGGCGAGGGTGCGGAAATTGCGCGTGGACATGCCCTTTGCATCCGGCGCAGAGGGCGGGACAAGCGCTTGGGCAAAACCCAGCTTCGCCGCCTCTTTCAGCCGCAATCCGCTATGCGCCACGGGGCGGATTTCGCCCGAAAGCGCCACTTCGCCAAACAGCACCATATCCGAAGGCAAGGGTCGCTCTGCCATCGCCGAAACCAGCGCCGCCGCCACCGCCATGTCGGCGGCCGGATCGGATATTTTATAGCCACCGGCGATATTCAAATAGACTTCAGCCGTCGAAAAAGAGAGGCCGCAACGCGCCTCAAGCACCGCAAGGATCATCGCCAGCCGCCCGCTGTCCCAGCCGACCACCGCCCGGCGCGGCGTCGCCCCGCTCGACAATCGCACGGTAAGCGCCTGAATTTCGACCAGCACCGGTCGCGTGCCTTCCAATGCAGGAAACACTGTCGCCCCTGTCACTTGCTCGGCCCGATCGGTTAAAAAAAGTGCAGACGGATTGCCAACCTCGGCCAACCCTTCTTCTGCCATCGCAAACACGCCGATCTCGTCGGTGCCGCCAAAGCGGTTTTTATTGGCACGCAAGATCCGGTATTGGTGGCTACGCTCGCCTTCAAACGCGAGCACGGTATCGACCATATGTTCGAGCACGCGCGGTCCTGCGATACTGCCATCCTTGGTCACATGGCCGACGAGCATCAGCGCCGTGCCGCGTTCCTTGGCAAAACGGATCAGCTCTTGTGCCGAGGCGCGTACTTGACTGACCGTGCCGGGCGCGCCCTCAATCAGATCACTGTGCATCGTCTGGATCGAATCGATCACCAGCAAGGCGGGCGGAGCGCCGCTACCCATCGTCGTCAATATGTCACGTACAGACGTCGCCGCTGCCAATTGCACCGGCGCATCACCAAGGCCCAATCGCCGCGCGCGCAAACGTACCTGATCCACCGCTTCTTCACCCGAAATATAGGCGACCGAAAGCCCACGTCGCGCAAATTCGCTGCTGCCTGCAACAACAGAGTCGATTTCCCGATCCCCGGATCTCCGCCGAGCAAAGTCGCCGAACCCGAAACCAGTCCGCCACCCAGCGCTCGATCAAATTCTGCAATTCCGGTGGAGGCGCGATCGGGAAGTTTGATCTCGCTATCAAGGCTCACCAACGTCACATCGCGCCCGCCCGAACGCAAATGATGCTTCATTTCAAAAACGGTCGCACTGGCCTCCTCGACCAATGAGTTCCAGCTGCTGCAATCCTCACACTGCCCCTGCCAACGCGAAGCCACGCTCCCACATTCCTGACAGACATACCGTTTTTTTGCTTTGGCCATAGGCAAGAGATAACGAGAACGTATCAGGAACGCAAGTGGGGATTATCCAAGCCCCCGCCGCACCATATCATTGGCTACGGCCGCCACGTCGTCAACATCGCGGTCTTCGCCCATCACGCCATAGCGCAGCCCAAGAAACACGTTCATCCCCATGATCGCCCAAGCATGGACCTCGTCGACCGGTTGTCTGGTTTCGCCCCGCGCTTCGGCAGCTTTTAACCGTTCCAAGATACGATCTGCGGTTTGGCCATAATGCGCGTGCCAAGCGTCGGGAGCGACGAATTCGGCTTCGTCGATAATCCGGTAAATTTCCTTATGCGTCCGCGCAAAGCTCAGAAATGCCTTAAACGCGCGGCCCTCGGCGTCGATCCCGTCCTTTGCGTCTGCCAAAACCGGCGCAACATGATCGCGCACCTGCCCCGACATATCTTTGACCAACGCCCGGAACAGTGCCTCTTTTAAATCGAAATAGGTATAGAAACTGCCAAGCGCCACCCCGGCCCGGCTGGTGATACTGACCACCGAACTTTCGTGAAATCCCTTATCGCCAAATTCCAATGCCGCAGCATCCAGCAATGCACGCATCGTACGCCGTCCGCGCTCTGTGCGTGGGGCTTTGGCTCCCTCCCCCATAGTCATTGTGGCTTTCATGCCACGTTCTCCTGCATTTTTCAAAGCTGCTTTTAACAGGAGTTGAAAGATGGTTCAACTTTCAATATATCAAAATGCAGATGGCACAATTGCCACGATCCATTGCGTTATAAGACGCCTGAGCCGGAGAGAATTACATGTTGAAAAGCCCCCTGATTCGCGCCGCATTGTTAACGGGTATTGCGCTTGGCGCCGTTGCCGTCCTGCCAACTGCGGCTTTCGCTCAAGACGAAACTGCTGCTGATGAAGGCGAAGGTGGCGGCGATATCATCGTTACTGCCCGTCGCCGTGAAGAAAGTCTGCAAGACGTTCCGGTTGCGATAACTGCCTATTCGGGCGCACAGCTGGAAGCATCGGGCGCGCTTGATATCACCGCGATCAATGACACAACGCCCAACGTCACAATCGAAAATTCGCGCGGCACCAATTCGACGCTGACCGCCTTCATTCGCGGCGTGGGGCAGCAGGATCCGGTTTCGGGCTTTGAATCGGGCGTCGGAATCTATCTCGACGATGTCTATCTGAACCGCCCCCAAGGCGCGGTGCTCGATATTTATGACGTCGAACGCATAGAGATTTTGCGCGGACCACAAGGCACTCTTTACGGGCGCAATACCATCGGCGGTGCGGTCAAATATGTGACCAAGAAATTGCCGCAAGAATTCGCCCTGAAAGCCCGTGTCGCGCTGGGCACAGACAAGCAGGCCGATGGCGTGCTGACCGCATCAGCCCCGATATCGGACCTGATCCGCGTCGGTGCTTCGGTTGCACGGTTGTCGCGCGGCGGATTTGGAGACAATCTAAATCTGGCAGGCGTCGAAAATTACAACAAGGATGTCCTTGCCGGCCGCGCCAGCTTTGAAATGGGCGGCTATGGCGAACCGGTGTTCATCCGCGTTTCGGGCGATTACACCCGCGATAAATCCGATGCCCGCAACGGCCACCGCCTCGTCACCAGCTTTTTGACGGCAGCTCCGGTGCTATCCGATGTTTATGACAACCGCGCGGGACTCAACACGCCGAAACAGGATGTGAAAGCTTACGGTTTTGCGATCAACGCCAGCGCCGAGCTTTCCGATCAATATCACCCTCAAATCGATCAGCGCATGGCGCAAGGATCGCAGCTTTACGCCGATTGATTTCGACGCACTGCCGACAATCGACGTCGACGTACCTGCCCTCTATCGCAACCAACAGACCAGCCAGGAATTCCAGCTGCTCTATGAAAGCGACCGGCTGAACGGACTTGTCGGCTTCTATTATCTCGATGCCAAAAGCTCGACGCAGTTCGACGTGATTTTGGGGACCACCGGGTACTTTGCTTAACCTGCCGGGATTAAACGCCTATACCGAAGGCGACGTGCGGACACAGACATGGTCGGCTTTTGGCGATTTCACCTTTGACCTGACCGAGCAGTTCGCGATTTCTGCCGGTGGCCGATATACCAGCGACGAGCGCCGTTCGCGCATTTTGCGGCAGACCAAAATTGGCGGTTCGTCTCCACTATTTGGCGGAACAGCAATCCCCATTGCCACCGCGACCGATTTCACCGGCACGGCGAAATTCAGCGATTTCAACCCGCGTGCTTCGTTAAGCTTCAAGCCCAATGACGATCATCTGCTTTACGCAAGCTACGCGCAAGGCTTTAAAGGCGGCAGCTTCGATCCGCGCGGCGATGCCCGGATTGCGCCCGACACGGACCGCAACGGTATCCGCAGCTATCAGGAAATCTATGATTTCTTCCTGTTCGATCCCGAAACCGTTGATAGCTATGAACTGGGCTGGAAGGGCAGTTTTGATGGCGCGCGCGTGGCGATCACCGGCTTCTACGGTGATTATACGAATGTGCAGATTCCCGGCTCAATCGGCGTCGATGCCAATAATGACGGCATTTTTGAAAGCTTTGCCGGGGTTACCACCAACGCCGCAAAGGCCCGCTTCAAAGGCGTGGAGTTTGAGAGCTTCTCGCGCTTTGCCAATGGTTTTGCAGGCGACGGCAGCGCGCTGACCTTTACAGGGACCATCGGCTATATCGACGGGGAATTCCGCAGCTATATCGTCAACGGCGTTGATCTGTCCAACCTGCGCCGCATCCAGAACACGCCGAAATGGACAATTTCAGGCACGCTGGGTCTGGAGATGGGCGCGTTCAACGCATCGGCCACATATAGCTATCGCAGCAAGACCAACCAGTTTGAAGTGCCCAGCCCCTATCTCGATCAACCCGGCTATGGCCTGCTTGACGCCCATCTGACATGGTCGAGCGATGATGATCGTTTCTCGGTCGGGCTGCACGGGAAGAATTTGTTCGACAAGCAATATATCACATCGGGCTACCAGTTCCTCTCGGTCGCCGCCGATGGCACGCCGCTCAGGACCGGAGCCGGTGCATTGATCTCGTCGCTCGGCCGCGAAGGGGTGGTCACCGGATTTTACGGCAATCCGCGCCAGATTTATCTGACCGCTGGCTTCAAATTCTGACACACGAAACGGGGATTGCGGAGGCCAACTCCGCAGTCCCCATCCCTACCCTGTTGCATCCCTACCCTGCGGCCCCGATCATATCGGCAATGCTTACAAATTTCTCGCGCGGGGCGCCATCTCTTGCCCGCGCGATTTCGGCTTCTTCGATCTTCTTCCAGTCGGTGAATTTGACCACCTGAACCCCGCGCGCATCCAGCAACGCATCAAGGCCTGGCCGGCCTTCCTTGCCCGCTCCCTCGCCAATATCCGCGCCGATCAGCTCGGCCACGGCAAAGCCATCGGGCTTGTTCGTACCAATCGTCCCCGTTGGCCCACGCCGCGCCCAGCCGACGCAATATAGCCCCGGCAAAATCCGCCCCTCGTCATTGGCAAAGCGCCCGCGCCCATGTTCATAGGGAACACCCTCAATCGGCGGCGTTTGATAGCCGATGCAAGCGATCACCATGCTCGCGGGGATGGTATAGGTCTCCCCCGTGCCAACGCTCCGCATATCGGCATCAAGCGCGGTGCGCTCCACTACCACCCGCTCCACCTTGCCATCGCCCTCGATCCGCAGCGGCGAGGCGAAGAAATCAAATTCCAGCCGGATCGGCTTTTCCGCCCGGATGCTTTCGGGGGTGGCGGCAAAATCGCGCAAGATGCGTTACCGATTTGCGAATCCCCGGCTCCAACAGCGCGTCCGCCCCCAATTCGGGCAAGTCCCCCGCATCCACCACAGGCGCCGCGCGCTGCAAATGGCCCAGCTCGCCCAGTTCCTTTGGCGTCATCGCAATCTGATGCGGCCCCCGGCGGCCCAAGATCGTGATCGTCTCGGTCTGCGCGGCCTCCAGCGCATCCAATGCGTGCGAGACAATGTCGGATCCGGCAAATTCGGCCCGTGTCTTCGAACAGATCCGCGCCACATCCAGCGCCACATTGCCATTGCCGATCACCACGATATGGCGGCCATCAAACGGCGGCGAAAGCGCGGCAAAATCGGGGTGGCCATTATACCAGCCGACAAAGGCCGCGCTGCCGATCACCCCGGGCAGATCATCGCCCGCAATCCCGATCGCGCGATCATGCGGCGCGCCCGTGGCCAGCACCACGGCATCATACAACCCCTGCAGCTCGGCAATCGAGACATCGTCGCCCACGCTCACATTGCCGACAAAGCGCACATTATCCGACAGCGCCGTCGCCTCATAGCGCCGCGACACCGCCTTGATCGATTGGTGATCGGGGGCCACGCCAAAGCGGATCAGGCCAAAGGGCACGGGCAGCCGGTCTATAATATCAACGCGCACATCCTCGCCAAAGGCCTTTTGCGCGGCCTCTGCGGTATAATAGCCCGCCGGACCCGAACCGATAATGGCGATATGCCGCATGGATTGCACCCTCCCCTCGTGATTATTCTCCGCCGCCAATGCTAACGGCAAAGATGCGAAAAGGAAGCGCGATATTACACCCCTGTAACAAAAAATATGTGACGAGAAAATACCCCCCTGTCCGCGAAGGGATGCGAACAGGAGGGCGCATTGGCAGGCGGCCTAGGGGGGGGTCGTGGGGGGTCGGCCGGTTCCCTGCCATATTTCGTTTTTGACCGAAAAAAGCGCCAAAAGCGATCTTTTCAATCAATTTCGATGCGCTAGCGAACCCATTTCTTATCATTCGCACCGAGTCGGACCATTTTATAGCGCAAATGCAGCCATTTTACAAATTACCCTTAGGGATAGTGCCCCCGCCCGAATGGCCGCCGAAGTACACGAAGGTAACGACCCGTCACGGGGGCACAGCGGGGTGGCGAAGGGCGGATGGCGCGCGGCGACAGAGGCAAAAAGCGGCGGGGAGAGGAAAGGCAGATAATATGGGCATGAGAGGAAGGCTCGCAAATGAAATCCTACATTGCAAGGGGGATGTTTGGGGGGTATTTAGTATTGTGTCCCCCGGAATGCGTAGTGTGTCCCCGGAATGCGTAGTGTGTCCCCGGAATGCGTAGTGTGTCCCCGGAATGCGTGCCGGAATGCGTGCGCGCCAAGACAAAGCTGAGTCAGGCAAAGTTCGCCAGCAAGCTGCGCGTGCCCGTGGGCATCGTGCGCGATTGGGAGCAACTTAGGCGGACGCCCGACGCGCCCGCGCGGACATTGCTGGGGATGGTGAATGCCGATCCAAAGGCGGCGTTGGCTTTGATTGAGAAGGGGATGGGGTGAGTTTGGGGGTTATTGCACCTGTCACCGCAAATCCGCTTTGCTGAACAATGCTCCGTGACAGCTTGTCGAGCAAACTCCCCTCGTGCACTCGTCGAAAAAACTGTGGTGGGTGAAATCCAGGCTCCACGCAGCGAAGCGTTTCAAGATCAATTGGTTCTAATAGCGCTGAAAACTTATCAAAGGACATCACCGTCGCCTCGGACAGGCCTGTCAAATAATGATCAAAATCTTCTCGACCAAGAGAAATACAACGCTGATGCTCAGACCAAATTTGCTCGACGGGTAGGATCGCAACGCTCTGAAGTCTCGCACTCGCAACAATTTTTCCGACTGGAAGTTTTGAATAAAACCAAATGTGACTGCCGACTGCTAAGCTTGGTGCTTTCCGTCGTAATTCAACGCACTTCTCACCAGCCAGAAATGCGCTGACAAAAACCTGCCGCAGCGAGAAAATGGCATTTTCAGGAGTCCGTTGAAGCATAAGGCTCTCCAATCTCAATCAGTTTAATTAAGGCGGCGGTGTCCAACGATCGGGCAGTTACGAGATTTGCCCCGTCAGCACATCCAATCTTCTTTAGCGTCGCCAGTGCAACAGGTTTACGAAAACGCATCAAGTTATCGAACTCCGTTACACACAAGTTTTGCCCTTTTGCCATAGCTTGGATATCATTATCGGACAACACACCACGAAGTTGCGCCAGTCCGCTCGCCGAAGTTTTACTAGCTAGGTAACGTCGCTGCGATTCTGCCGACAGCGATAGCAGCGGACCGCCCCTTAGATTTTCCTTGCCCAGCCGATTCATAAAACACGATTATGCCGTGCTCAGGAATGCGGCTGAGACTTTTCTTATCCGACAAATAACATTTTTGCGTAACGATACCCGCGCGAGGTCCAGAGAGCATATCGCGCTGTAGCGTGCCTTGAAACAACGCTTCAGCGAAAATTGGCCAAATAGGGACAATCACCGCTGGCCGGTCTGGCAAAGCCAAAACTGTCGGAGAAAGGAAATCTTCAAATGACTTGATCTTAATAACTGCACGCTTCTCAGCCGTCGTGCAAATTGTGATAGACTGGTCGATATTGCCGAAGTTAGGCGGCTAAATCGGTAGTACCAAGCCAAATTTTTCGCGAATTATCCCGATTGCTGAAGACCAACTGCTTGAAGTGATGGGAACTCCGAAGCAAATTTTGTGAAGCTGTGCTTTCGCTCCGTGCGCTTTTTCCTTAAAGCTAAAACCAGCTCGGATCGCGCGCTCTCGGATAAGCGCGTCCCGTGACCCCAGACTTATCCATAAATTTGTAGGGGCGACGGCGCAGCTTGATCTTGATGCCACATCAAGGAGATGATCGACGGCAAGCTCTGCTGCGTCATCAGCATAATCAGCAAACAGGTACAATCGCACAATGCCAGATGCTGACGGCCGTTCCCATGTGGCTGCGGCGATCAACTTGTCGTCATCTTTGATGACCACTCTAGATCTTGGGTTAGTCGAAGTTCCGCGTGAGAGTGCAGTTCTGACGACATCTACCGAAATGCCTTGAGAAGTTGCCAATCTAATGGTGGCATCATGATCTTGTTCAGTCATAACGCGAGAGGTTACAGTGCGGCTGTCGACAGCGATGTCAATCGAAGAAGGTAAAGGTGTTTGTTCACTATCTGCTGAAGCGAACATTGCTGGTGAGACAACCTCGATGCTGTATCGTTCCCGCAAAGCGGCAGCTTGACGTAGGATGGCTTTTTCAGAAGTGATGAAGCCAGCAGCAGTTTCCAAAATAACCGTAGTCAAATGCCCGATGTCTGATCTATCTTGGTCTGTCAGCTTATCTGACCGATTGCGATCTGGAAATATTAGCTGTGCGAGTTCATCTGCCAACCGGTCCGCGCCAGAAATCGGACACTGAACTATCGGCAGTCCGCGCGCAAATTTCAAAATGAGGTCATCAGGGAAATTTTTAGTGTTCCGTTCAAGCTCCGAAATGAATTCCTCGGATATTGCTAGTCGAACAGAGTTTTCAAATGCAGCGGCCACAAGGTTTATGGCTTCATCGCCCTTTCGCTGCCGAACTAGATCAAACACAAAATTCAGATCAATTAGAAATAAAGGTGCAGGCCCAACTGCGGTATATCGAGAAAAATATCGGGTTCAGCCTCGGAGCCATAGTGTGTGAAATTCAACAAGCTCGGCGTGTCGAGTTCGCGGGCTCGAATGATAAGTGTTCGTTTTTTGGTTTTGCCTCCCGGCTTGGTTGCTAAAGCAACAAAACCCATTTTTTCGTAAAAGGCATTAGCGTTAATTAAATCGTCGCCCACCGTCGCACGCAGCGTCAGGTAGTTAAGCTGCTCACAGCGCCTAATCACCTCTGAAATTAGTGCTTCGCCTATGCCATTTCGTCGCCAATCTGGATGGACGTATGTTTGGCGAACCTTCGCTGTTGGCAGTGCACCGGCAAATATCGTGTATCCGATAAACGTGCTTGTTGCCTCGTCTACAGCTACTATGACTTGCTGTTGCTGAATGAAGTCGCGGTATACAGGCTCCGGCAAAAATCCAAAGGAATGCCGCTCACTGTTCGACGCTTTGACAATGTTATCAAAATATGGGGATACTTCATTTCGCAAAGATAGAAGTCTAAACAATTCATGGTTCCCCAATAACAGCGAGCGTTCCATTATCGTGACATATTGACACGATTGTCTAGAAAAATATGGAATTCTGGGAACAATAATTTTCGGGAAACAATGAATTCCGAAGACACAATACTAAATATATTCGTCGCACCGTAGATCCATCCAATCCTCGCTGGCAAGCAACTCCGCTGCGGAGATGTGGACTATCTTACCCTCGCGGACCACAACAATTCCTGTATTGGTCTGAATTGCAACCATACGCGCAAGCATCGCCGCTCGGCGCATTGCGTAAATTGAGCCCCGCATTTCAGGGCTCCTGGCTTTGGAAATGTCTTTCTGATCCATCAAAAGCGCAATACTCCTTCGACAGGCTCAGGGCGAACGGTTTTTGGATTAACTTTTTGCCTTTGTGTCTTCGTGACTTCGTGTGAAATATGGTCGCCATTCGGCGACACCCCTCCACCATCCTTCGGACGGTCCCGCTGTTGCTGCGCAACGCCTTCGGCTCCCCCGAGCAAGCTCAGGGAGGATTTATTCCTCACCCATCCTAAGCGCCGCAATAAACGCCTCCTGCGGAATCGCACACTCGCCATACTCTCGCATCCTCGCCTTCCCCTTTTTCTGCTTTTCCAACAGCTTCTTCTTGCGCGATATGTCGCCGCCATAGCATTTGGCGGTCACGTCTTTTCGCATGGCCGCGATGGTCTCGCGCGCGATCACTTTGCCGCCGATGGCTGCCTGAATGGGGATTTTGAACAAATGGCGGGGGATCAGGTCTTTCAGGCGCTCGCACATGCCGCGGCCTCTGGCCTCTGCGGTGCCGCGGTGGACGATCATGCTCAGCGCGTCGACGGGGTCGCCGTTGACGAGGATGCTCATTTTGACAAGGTCGCCTTCGCGGTGGCCGATCTGGTGGTAATCGAAGCTGGCGTAACCGCGCGATATGCTTTTCAGCCGGTCGTAGAAATCGAACACCACTTCGTTGAGCGGGAGATCATAGACGAGCTGTGCGCGGCCGCCGACGTAAGTCATTTGTTTCTGGATGCCGCGCCGGTCTTGGCATAGCTTCAATATGCTGCCCAGATATTCGTCGGGGCAATAGATGGTCGCCTCGATCCATGGCTCTTGGATTTCGCGATGCGGTTAATATCGGGCATGTCGGCGGGGTTGTGCAGCTCCATCTCGCACGCGTCTTCGGTTTTGCTGCGGCTGAGTTGGAGTTTATAGACCACCGATGGCGCGGTGGTGATCAGGTCCAGGTCGAATTCGCGGGTCAGGCGTTCCTGGATGATTTCCAGATGGAGCAGGCCCAAGAACCCGCAGCGGAAGCCGAAGCCCAATGCGGCGCTGCTTTCGGTCTCAAAGGAGAAGCTTGCGTCGTTGAGGCGAAGTTTGCTGATGCTTTCGCGTAGCTTTTCGAAATCGGCAGCGTCGGTGGGGAACAGGCCGCAGAAGACCACAGGTTGCACTTCCTTGAAGCCGGGGAGCGGTTCGGCGGCGGGACGTCTTGGCGTCGGTGATGGTGTCACCCACGCGGGTTTGCGCGACTTCTTTAATCTGCGCGGTGATGATGCCGACTTCGCCCGCCGCGATTTCAGTGAGGATTTCAAGCTTGGGCCGCATACAGCCGACGCGGTCCACCAGATGTTTGGTGCCGGCGGCCATGAACTGGATTTCCTGGCCTTTCTTGATGACGCCATCGATGACGCGGATCAGGATGACGACGCCGAGATAGGGGTCGTACCAGCTATCGACCAGCATGGCTTTAAGCGGCGCGGCTGCGGTCTCCCTTGGGCGGGGGGATGCGCGTGACGATGGCTTCGAGCACCTCGGCGATGCCGATGCCGGATTTGGCGCTAGTGAGGACGGCGTTGTCGGCAGGAAGCCCGATGATTTCCTCGATCTCGGCCTTGACCTTGTCCACCTCGGCAGCGGGCAGGTCTATCTTGTTGATGACGGGGACGATTTCGTGGTCGTGCTCGATGCTTTGATAGACATTGGCGAGGGTTTGGGCTTCGACCCCTTGTGCGGCATCCACAACGAGCAGCGCGCCTTCGCATGCGGCGAGGCTGCGCGATACTTCATAGGCGAAATCGACGTGGCCCGGCGTGTCCATCAGGTTCAGTTCGTAAAGCAGGCCGTCGTTCGCGGTATAATCCAGCCGCACGGTTTGCGCCTTGATCGTGATCCCGCGTTCTTTCTCGATGTCCATATTATCGAGCACCTGCGCGGACATTTCACGTTCGGAAAGCCCGCCGGTTTGCTGGATCAGCCGGTCGGCCAGCGTGGATTTGCCATGGTCGATATGGGCGATGATGGAAAAGTTGCGGATACGGGAAAGCTCGGTCATGCGCGCGCCTCTAGCAGTGTGGGGCGGGGGGGACAAGGTTGGGGTGTGGGCTAAGTTTACGGACATTCACGCACTACAAACACCGAACATCCCGAGCGAAGTCGAGGGACTCGTTCGAGCGAAGCCGAGAATTTTGTGCGTACAAGGCCTCGGCTACGCTCGGCAAGGTTCCTCGACTTCGCTCGGAATAAGCGGATTGGGGTGGAGAAGGCGGGCGCTATATTTTGATCCCATTCCCCACATGACAGCGCCGCACCACTCTGCTAGGCGGCCCCCCATCATGCTCAATCTGAACGGTATCACCGTGCGCCTTGGCGGACGCACTATCCTTGATCGCGCCACCGCGTCGCTGCCTCCTTATGGCCGTATCGGCCTGATCGGGCGCAATGGCGCGGGCAAATCGACGCTGATGAAGGTGATGATCGGCTCGCTGGAGGCCGACGACGGGTCGCTGGAAATGCCCAAAGGCACGCGCATCGGCTATATCGCGCAGGAAGCGCCTTCGGGCACGTCAACGCCGTTCAAAACCGTGCTGGCAGCGGATGTCGAGCGCGATGCGTTGCTGACCGAAAGCGAGGTTTGTACCGATCCTGACCGGCTGGCCGAAGTGCACGAGCGGCTGATCGCGATTGACGCCTATACCGCGCCTGCCCGCGCCTCGCCGCATTTTGGTGGGGCTTGGCTTTGACGAAGAGATGCAAGCGCAACCGCTCGATAGTTTTTCGGGCGGGTGGAAGATGCGCGTGGCGCTGGCGTCTTTGCTGTTTTCACAGCCCGATCTGCTGTTGCTTGACGAGCCATCGAACCACCTTGATCTGGAAGCGACTTTGTGGCTCGAAAATTTCCTGAAAAGCTATCCGGCGATGATGGTGGTGATCAGCCATGAGCGCGATTTGCTCAACAATGTGGTCGATCATATCCTGCACCTGACCGCCGGAGGGGTGACGCTTTATCCCGGCGGTTATGATGCGTTTGAACGGCAACGGGCGGAGCGCGCGGCGCAATTGGCGGCGGCAAAGGCTTCGCAAGATGCCCAGCGAGCAAAGCTGCAAGATTTTGTCGCGCGCAATTCGGCGCGGGCCTCCACCGCCAAACAGGCGCAAAGCCGCGCCAAGGCGCTGGCGAAGATGCAGCCGGTGCTGGCGATGACCGAGGACCCTTCGCTCAGCTTTGATTTTCCCAACCCCGAAGAATTGCGCCCGCCGCTGATCACGCTTGATCTGGCGAGTGTGGGCTATAGCGCGGGCAATCCCGTGCTCGAACGGCTGAACCTGCGGATTGATCCGGATGACCGGATTGCGCTGCTGGGGCGCAACGGCAATGGCAAGACCACGCTCGCCCGCCTGCTCGCCGCACAATTAACGCCGATGGACGGGGAGATGAGTTCGAGCGGAAAGATGCGCGTCGGCTATTTCACGCAATATCAGGTCGAGGAACTCGACGGTGATGATACCCCGCTTGGAGCATATGACGCGGCAGATGAAAGGCGCGACGCCGGGGGCGGTGCGCGGGCAATTGGGGCGGTTCGGCTTTTCGGGGCCAAAGGCAACAACGCAGGTGGCAAAGCTTTCGGGCGGCGAGAAAGCGCGGCTGGCGCTGGCGCTGATCACCCGCGATGCGCCGCATATGTTGATCCTCGACGAACCGACCAACCATTTGGACGTCGATGCGCGCGAGGCCTTGGTGCAAGCGCTGAACGAATATGCGGGCACTGTCGTGCTCGTCAGCCATGATCGGCATATGCTGGAGCTGACGGCGGACCGGCTGGTTTTGGTCGATAATGGCACGGCGACGGAATTTTCCGGGACCATCGACGATTATACCGACTTCATCCTCGGTAAGGGGCCGGCAAAGGAGAAAGTCTCCAAGGCAGACCGCAAGGAAGACAAAAAAGCCGCCGCCGCCGCGCGTGAGGCGCTGTCGAAACTGAAACACGAGGTGAGCGATGCCGAGGCCGATCTGGCCAAGCTGGAAGTCGTGCTGTCTGCGATTGACCGCGCGATGTTTGATCCGGGTTCAGCGGCCAGCGAGTATAAGAACCTGACCATGGGCGAATTGTCGCAGCGGCGGGGCAAGATTGTTTCGGCACAGGAGGCTGCGGAAGCGCGGTGGGTGTCGGCGAGCGAGGCTTTGGAAGGCAAGTAGAGTTTCGTTCCCCCCGTCACCCTGAACTTGTTTCAGGGTCCATTTCTCCGCCTCAGCTGCCGCCTGTAATCAAAACCAAACCGACAAGTTTCGATTGTCTTCGCTGAGCTGGAATAAGCCTCTACGATAGACCCTGAAACAAGTTCACGGTGACGGGGAAATCATGAGGAAGGGACGGTCGCCGATTACACTTCAGCGTCGCCCCGCAACTGAACCAACCTCTCCGGCAGTTGATCCAAAATGGCCTGTCGCTCCCCGTCATCGGCCAATTGCCAAGCCGCGATTTCGTCAAGCGACCGGCCACAGCCGATGCACCATGTCGCGGTGCGGTCCAGACTGCACAAAAGTCGGCATGGCGAGGCGATTTCAGCCATATTTATCAATAGCCTCCAAAGCCGCCGCAAACCGCGCATCCCCCTCCCCGCGCACCACAGCATAGCGCACACCGCGCGTATCGAGTTCCGACTTGCACAGATCGAAGAAATGCTGTCGTTCGGCTTCCGCCGCATAAACGCGCAGACCATCGTCCACAAAAGGCAGATCGATGTCGAGCAATAGATAGAGATCGGCATAGCCAGCAAAGCTGTCAAACCATGGATCGCGCCGATATCCTTTTTGTTGGCCAAACATCATCTCCGCCCACACCGCCGTAATCAACGGATCGGTATCAAATAGCACATGCAGCGCCCCCAATTCACGCGCCCGCCTCGCCGCGTCGCGGTTCATCAATCCTTGCGTTTCGGCGATGTGGACCAGTTCGGCCATGCCAATGTCGGTTCCATGCCCCTCGCAATAGGCACGGCCATATTCGGGGACAACTTCGCAATGCAAATGCGCCGCCAACCGCGTGCCGAGCGTCGATTTGCCTGTGCTTTCCGGGCCGTGGAGGCAGATGCGTTTGGTCATGGCTTTGCACGTAGCGCCTTTTTTTGTTTCACACGAAGAATACGAAGATTTTTAAGAGGTTGGATTTCCTGTTACCAGCACCGCAGAAATACGGCCATCCGTGAGTTAGCAGAGCAGTCCTAGAAGTAACTCCCAACCTCTTAAAAATCTTCGTATTCTTCGTGTGAAACTAATTTTGGGAACGATCAACTTTTCGCCACTCCAACAACCCGGCAATCGCCAGAACTAGAAACAAGCCATAAAGCCCCGCCGTCAGATACAGCCCCTTCAACACATATAGCGGGATCGAGATTGTGTTGACCGCAATCCACCAATACCAATTCTCGATAAACCGCCGCGTCATCAATATTTGCCCGACCACCGAAAGCATCGCCACGCCCGCGTCCCAAAACGGATAGCTCGCGTCGCTGTGCTGGTTCATCACAAAGCCCCAGGTCAGCGTCGCAAGGACCGACATTGCGATCCACGCGGCATAGCCATTGGGCGTCATTTGCTCGACGACCACCTCACCCGTGTTTGCCTTGTTCCGTGCCCAGCTCCACCAGCCATAGATATTCACCACGACAAAGAAGATTTGCAGCCCAGCGTCGCTATACAATTTCGCATCGCGGAAGATGAAGAAATAGAGCGTCACCATCGCGATCCCGAACGGATAATTCCAAACCGAACGGCGGATGATGAGCAGGATATTGGCAATGCCAAGCAGCACCGCGACGATCTCTATATTGCTCATTTTCCGGTCCCTGATCCCCGATTGACCTTAGCCAATCCTCTGTGCATTCTCCCATAGGAAACAGGAGAGGTTCGAGGCAATGGCAGAGGCGAAAGAAAAGGCAAAAAAGGGCAAATCGAAAAGCACCTTTAGCCAATTCCCCAAGGGTGCATTCGACGTTGCCAACGAAGCGACGATGGCGCTGGGGCCGCTCGCGGGGCTGGCGCGCGAAGATTTTGCCGGGGCCATCGGCATGATGCTGCGCCAAACCGCCGCCAACCCGCAAAGTGCCTTAAAGGCGACCAAGGGTTTTTCCGAAGATGTGGTCAAAATCATGACCGGAAAATCCGATCTCGCCCCCGAACCCAAGGACAAACGCTTCATGGATCCGGCGTGGACCTTCAATCCGTTTTTCAAGGCGGGCGCGCAATATTATCTTGCCGTGCAAAAGGGGATAAAGGGCTGGATCGACGATCTGGAATTGGACGCATTGGAGCGGGACCGCGCGAACTTTATCAGCCAGATGGTGATCGATGCCCTCGCCCCTACCAACAGCCTGATCGGCAATCCGACGGCGCAGAAGCGGCTGGTCAATTCAGGCGGGCTTAGCCTCATCAAGGGCCTGAAAAACGCCTATAATGATATGGTCCACAATGATGGCATGGTAAGCCAGGTCAACAAAAAGCCATTCAAACTGGGAGAGAACATTGCGACCACTCCCGGCAAAGTCGTGCACCGCGAAGAGATGTTCGAGCTGATCCAATATGCCCCCGATACCGCACAGGTTTATGCGATCCCGCAACTCACCATCCCGCCGCAGATCAACAAAATGTATATCAACGATCTAAGCCCGGAAAAGAGCATCATCAAATGGCAGATCGCGCATGGCTTTCAGCCCTTTGTAATCAGTTGGCGTAACCCTACCCACGATCAGGGTATCTGGGGCATGGGCGATTATGTTGCCGCCTGCGAACGCGCATTGGATGTGGTGTGCGAGATCAGCGGCAGCGACAAGGTGAATTTGGCAGGCGCCTGTTCGGGCGGACAGACCATGTCGGTCTTTTGTTCAAAGCTGGCGGCCAAAGGCGATAAACGGATCAATGCGATCACGATGATGGTTTGTGTGCTTGAACCCAAAACGGGCGATACCGAGGCGAGCGCGATGGTCAGCCACAATGGCATTGCGCTTGCACGCCAACGTGCGGCGAAGAAAGGCGTGATCGAGGGGAACAGCCTCGCGCGCGGTTTCGCGTGGCTGCGGCCCAATGATCTGATCTGGAATTATGTGATCAACAACTATCTGCTGGGGGATGATCCGCCCGCCTTCGACATCCTGTTCTGGAATGCCGACGCGACCAATCTTTCGTCCACATTGATGGGCGATTTCCTTGAGCTGTTCGAAGCCAATGCCTATGCGCTGCCGGGGACATACGAGGTCGCCGATCACACGCTCGACCTGAAAAAGGTGACGAGCGACATGTTCATTCTGGGCGGCACGACCGACCATATCACCCCGTGGCAGGCCTGTTATCGCTCCACGCAATTATTCGGAGCCAAGAATATCGAATTCGTGCTGAGCCAGGCAGGGCATATGCAGGCGATCCTGAACCCTCCGGGCAACCCAAAGGCAAGGTTCTGGCGCAATGCCAAAGAGCGAAACCCCGGCGGACGTCAGCAAGTGGCAAAAAGGCACCGAGGAACATGCCGGAAGCTGGTGGCCGCACTGGACAAAATGGCTAGGCGAGCGTTCGGGAAAGCTGGTGGCCGCGCCCGAGGGATGTGGAAGCAAGAAGCATCCAGCGATGGAGGATGCGCCGGGACTATATGTTTTGGATTGACGCTTGCGTAAACCCCCTCACCCGCTATCTTGCGCGACACATAAGCCGCCCGATGCGACCCGGGCGATAAAGGGGCAGAATATGACTAAGGGACGCGAACCCGTTTATTCGATGGAAGTGATTGACGGCCGCACTTTGCGCGTGGCGCATTGGAAGGCGGCAAAAAAAACCGCCAACTTGCCGCTGCTGTTCTTCAACGGCATCGGTGCCAATATCGAGGTGATGGCACCTTTGGCGGTGCAGTTATCGGAACGCGACGTTATCACCTTTGACATGCCCGGCGTTGGCGGCTCGCCCGAACCGGTGGTGCCCTATAACGCCATCATGATAGCCCGGATTGCGGCATTATTGCTGGATAAATTTGCAATGCCGCTGGTCGATGTGATGGGCGTCAGTTGGGGCGGCGCCATGGCGCAGCAATTTGCGTTGCAGCATAAGGGCCGCGTCAACCGGCTGATTTTGGCGGCAACGAGCGCGGGGATGCTGATGGTTCCCGGCAATCCCGCCGCGCTGATCAAGATGGTCGATCCGCGCCGCTATATCGATCCCGAATTCATGTCGAAGCATTTCAAAACACTTTATGGCGGCTCGGCAGGTGGCAAGGAAGACCATATCAGCCGGATTTCCCCACCCACCAAAACGGGCTATTTCTATCAGCTTTTTGCCATGCTCGGCTGGACGAGCGCACCGTTCCTGCCCTTTCTGCGCCACGAAACACTGGTCTGATGGGTGATGACGATCAGATCGTGCCGATCGCCAACGGGCATATTTTGAAAACGTTGATCCCCAATGCCGAACTGGTGACGATCAAGGATGGCGGGCATTTGTTCATGCTGAGCCATGTCGAACAGACTATAGCCGAAATTCGCGGCTTTCTGGACAGGGCAGCGGTGGAAACGCGGAAGGCGGCGTGAAGTAAGGGGTATCCGCTTAATACTCACCGTAGCCCTGGGCCTGTCGGTAATTTAATTAGGGACAGTATATAATTAAATTGGTGTGGAGGTCCAATTTGGATTCAAGCCGGGATTTAATTATATACTGTCCCTAATAAAATTCTGTCCCTAATTAAATTTACCTTTTTCCACACACCTTGATCGCCTCGGGACGGGGACGTACGCCCGTTGCTTCAAATCGTGCGAAATAGCCGCCGACAGTGGGTTGCTCGGCAAATTCCAGCAGCCGATATCCGGTGGCTTCAAATTCACAGAACAGGATTTTGGGATCAAGACCGTGCTGGCTTCCGGGCAAATCACGATCTACGACAATCACTTGCCCGCCTTTGTTTAAAGCAGGCCTCAAGCGCCACAGCATGGCATAGGGTTCGGTCACTTCGTGGAACATATGCACCATGAAGACGCGATCAAAGCTGGCGTCGGGCAAATTCGGATCGTCAATCGCCCCTGCCTTGATCGACACATTATCCAGCCGCTCGCGGTCAATCCGCTGTCCCAGCCGCTCTAACGCGCCGGGATTGATATCTTGCGCCAAAACGCGGCCTTTGGTGCCGACGCGCACCGCGAGCCGGACGGTGTAATAGCCCTCGCCCGCACCGATATCCGCCACCGTCATCCCCGGCTCGATAGCCGCCCAGTCCATCACTTTGCGCGCTTCACCCGCTTCATCGCGCGCGGCTTCGTTGGAGAATTGCGTGCTGCTGGGATCGGGAACGGGGCGATTGGCCGCCGGAAAGGCCCGCGCGCTTTCGGGGCGGCCATCGTCTTTTACGACAGGCTTGCAACCCTGAATTGCGAGCAACATCGCGCCCACTGCCAAAATCCGGAAACCATCGCTCGCTCTCATGGCGAAAGGCCATAATGGCGAAACCGGCAAGGTAGAAGCGCTTTTGTTGCAATGTCGCAAATGTCCAAATTGGCCTGATCCGCCAATTTGCACATTTGGCCGCAGACAAGGCGGAAAATCACCGTTCTTAAATTGACATTAACCTTATCCAGTCACAGTTGCGGCGGTCGTAGAGGCCGACTATAAGGCTCGTCGGGGGTTGCCAGTGTTCGAACGCAACAATGCTGCTTTTGCTGGCCCGGCCAACCGGGCAGGGATTGTCTTTGCAAAAGCCATGGAAGTACCGCTGCGTCAGCAGTCTTTGAATCCACCGTTAAACTGGCTTTCCAATCTCGATCTTGTCCCCGATCTGGGCGAAGATATCGGCTCGCTGCGCTGGTTTCGCGGGCTGGCGACATTAACGATATGCACCGTTGGCGCACTGGCGCTGCTCCCGGATTTCGGGCCGGTTTACGGCGCACAGGCATCGATGCCGACGCCAAGCCAACTCGAAGAAGTCCGCACCCAGATGATTGCCCCGCTGGCCTATGGAGCCGATAGTGGCAGGCGCATGGCGGCGAATGAAAATGTGGTGGCCCTCGCCGGAAGCCCCGAACGTCCGACCATCGAAATGAACGCGATACTGGGCCAAGGCGATGGCTTTGCCCGCGTATTGCAACGTGCAGGGGTCGGTGCCGATGACGCCAGCCGCGCGCTTGCGATGGTGAGCGAAGCGACATCGGTGAGCGCAATTGAGCCGGGAACGCCCATTGCCATCATACTTGGCAGGCGCATGTCACGAAACGCACCGCGGCCGCTCGAATTCGCTTGAATTCCGGGCGCGGCTGGATTTGCATTTGTCGATCAAACGCAATGGCAGTTCGCTGCAATTGGCGCGCAAAGCCATTGCCGTTGACGATACCCCGCTTCGGATCCGCGGAACCGTGGGCGAAAGCCTGTATCGTTCTGCCCGCGCGGCGGGGGCCCCGCCCGAGGCGATCCAGAATTATCTGAAAGTCATCGCCGGTCGCACCCCGCTGGACCGGGTTTCGGCGAGCGATGAGTTTGACATCATCCTGGAACATCGCCGCGCCGCAACGGGCGAAGTCGAGGCCGGAAATCTGCTCTATGCCGGGATTGATCGCGGCGGCAAAAACTGGATCCAGATGCTGAAATGGACCAATGGCGATAACAGCCAATGGTTTGAAGCATCGGGCGTTGGCGAGAGCCGAGGGGCAGATGAGCCGCCCGGTCAACGGCCCGGTATCATCGAATTTCGGGATGCGCCGCCACCCCGTTTTGGGATATCGCCGGATGCATTCGGGCATGGATTTCAAGGCAAGCTATGGCATGCCCATTTTCTCCGCCACCGACGGTGCGGTGGCCTATGCCGGACGCAAAGGCGGATATGGCAATTTCGTGCAGGTAAACCACGGCGGCGGCCTTGCCACCGGCTATGGCCATATGAGCCGCATTGTCGCCAGCCCGGGGCAACGCGTGCGGCAGGGGCAGATTATCGGCTATGTCGGCTCAACCGGACTTTCGACCGGCCCGCATCTTCATTATGAATTGTACCGCAATGGCAGACCGATCAATCCGGCATCGGTTACCTTCACACAGCGCGCGCAATTGTCTGGCCCCGATCTTGGGCGTTTTCGTTCGCAATTGTCGCGGTTAAAGGGCGTGAAACCGGGTGCGGCACTGGCGCCGGTATCAAGCAACCGTACACCCAGACCTGAACAAAACGCGCGCGAAATTGACCGGATTTCTGCGGCCAAACGCGTGATCATTTCTGGATAATCCGGAACTGCCTCTCGCTGAGACAGTTCCGGACTGCATCCTCAAACCCCGCCGTCGTCCAGCCGGATATTATCCACCCGACCATCGGTAGCGCTGCAAGTGAAACCGCGATTGCTGCCTCGGTCCAGCTCGCCATCAACGCGCCAACCCTGGCCATCGCGGGTAACCGAGCGGATTTCCTGAACACGGACGCCGCTTCCTGCGCTGCGCTCTGCGGCTTCGGTACAGGCGGAAACAGCGCTGCCCAGATCGTTACTCGATGAAGCTGTGCTAGGAGTGTCGTCATAGCGTTCGGGCGCATTGTCGCGATAGACCGGGCCATCGTCACGCCGACGACTTTGGCCATTGGCGTCGCTCGCGGCTCCGGCAATGATCGCAATCCCCGCGAGGATGCCAATACCGGCCAAAATATCACCACCATCGATATCATCATGCCGACGCCAGCGACGGCGGTGGCCATCGGCAGTTTGCTCCATCATCAGCTTGCCATGTCCGGAAACCGAAACCGGCGCAGAGATGTCCGCAGCGGAGAGCGGCATTGCCGAAACCAAAAAGGTCGCAGCCCCCGCCACGCCCAACGCAGTCTTGCGTAAAATTTGCATATCAAACCCCCTTAAGGTTGGAAGGAAACATCCTGATCCGTTCATAGCATGGACGGCCCATCCTGTCGCCAGGCTGAACCGTCCATTGTGTCAGCAGCGGGTTGTTAGCGCCACTGATCGAGACCGCTATAGTCCACGTCGATTACACGCCCCCGTTCGACATAGCATGTAAAGCGGCCTTGGTCGTATCCTCGGTTATATCCGCCGCGACCATATCCTTGGCCGTTGCCGTAACGATCATCGCGATCATAACGGTTGTAACCTCGGTTGCCACGATCCTGTCCGCGCCAGCCATCCTTCACCACCAGCTTGCCAGTGACGCGATAGCCATTACGCGTGCGATCAATGTTGCGGATTTCGGTTACGTCCGAGCGGCTATAGCGGTTCGCCCAGGTTTCCACCGCGCTAACGCACTGGTTCACCGCCTGACGGCTACCGCCGCCGTTGTTATAGCCATAGCCTTGACGCCCATGTCCGCGATCATCGTCATAGCGGCCACCACCACGGCTATAGTCGCGATCATCATAGTTCCGGCTGCGATCACCGCTCGAAAGAACAGCGGCCAAGCCACCGATAATCAAGGCACCGGCAATCACTTCGCCCGCGTCGATATTGTCGCGATCACCTGGGCGCGCCATGGCAGGGGCGGTGACGGAGACCAATGCCGCAGCTGCGGCACCGGCGCTTAACAGGCTCTTGGTCAAAAACTTCATCTTACGTCTCCTTGGTGTCGGCGGGATGATTCTCGCTGACAATTTGGAAATAGCCGATTCGTTCTGATGCTTAGCTGAATCGACTTGTCAGGAGTTGTTCAGGTAAATGGCGTTTTTTATGAACAAATGAAGGAATGGCATATTCAGACAGCTTTAGCACAGGGCAAGCGCATTTGAACTTCCCTGCCAAATGTCGTCACCCTGAACTTGTTTCAGGGTCTATCGAGCCGCATACACCGCACTTGCCCGAGCGAAACCAACCGCCAAGTTTGCTTCATAACCGCACTGACGGGATGAACCTAGAAATGGACCCTGAAACAAGTTCAGGGTGACGAGATGGATAGAGCGGATATAGATGCCCCAGCCCTGTTGCAGTCTTGGCCTAACCATGGTTGAACGCGCAGCAGGAGACCCATATTGAATATTAGCCGTCGCGCCGCCGTCGCCGCTTTGAGCGGATCGTTGATGGCACCCAAATTGGCCTTTGCCGCCCAAGCCCCGGTGACGATTTTCGAAGCACGCTCGATCATCACAATGGAGCCGTCGCTGCCCCGCGCACGCTTTGTCGCGGTGGCAGGTGGCATGATCTTGGGGCTGGCGAACACCCGCGCCGAGCTTGATATGTGGACGCAAGGCCGGGATGTGCGCGAAGACCGGTCCTTGGCCAAGCACATCCTTATGCCCGGTCTGATCGACCCGCATGTCCACCCCATGCAGGCCGCCGTAATGCTCAACCTGCCCTATGTCGCTCCCGAGGATTGGGATTTGCCGGGTGGCAGCTATCGCGGCGCACAGACGCCCGCTGCCTATCGCACCCGGCTGGCGGAGGAATTGGTCGAAAAGCAAAGATACACCGTTCGTCTGCTGGGGACATCATCAGCTATTCCACGGCGAAATCGACCGGGCAGAGCTTGACCGCATCGCGCCTGATCGCCCAGTCGTGATCTGGCAACGCAGCTTTCACGAGGTGATCGTCAACACTGCATTGTTGCGCGCCTGGAAGCTTGACAGCAAAACCGCCTTCGACGCCGCCTTATTGGCGAACAAGGCCGATCCAGCGCACGGCGATTTTGCAAAGGGCATCTTTTCGGAAACAGCGCTGCCGATTGCGCTGGAGAAACTGCGGCCCCATATTCTGACACCAGCCCGGATGAAATCGGGTTTCGCCGCGATGCAGCGGATGATGCTTAAAAGCGGCGTGACAACTATCTCCGACATGGGAACGGGGCTTTTTGCCAGCTTTGATATCGAAGCCGGAATGATCAGCGCCGCCTTTGGACGTCCGGGCAATCCATCGCGCGCAATGCTGATGCCCACGGCTTTGCATGTAGGGGCTGATGTTGATCTGGAACGCTGGCACAAGGATTTGGTGGCGCGGTATGATAGGCCGCAGGTTCGCGTGGATCGGCGGATCAAGATGCTCGTCGACGGGGCCTTTTTCGCGCAGAATATGATGATGAACCCGCCGGGCTATGCCGACGGCCATGTCGGCAAATGGATCACCCCGCCCGACGTTGCCAATGCCCAGTTCCGCCGTTTCTGGGACGCAGGGTTTAGCTTGCACATTCATGTGAACGGCGATGCGGGGCTTGATGCCGTGCTGGATGGCCTTTCCCGCTTGTCACCATCGCAAGGCAGGCAAACAATCACGCTCGAACATGTTGGCTATTCCACTGAAGCGCAAAACCGGCGGATTGCGCGCATGGGACTGATGGTTTCGGCGCAGCCCAATTATATCCGTGTGCTCGGCGATGTGTATGCGAAGAATGGCATGGGGCCGGACCGCGCAGCCACCATGAACCGGCTCGGTTCGCTAGAACGAAAGGGCGTTCCGCTGGGCCTTCATAGCGATTTCAACATGGCACCGATTGATCCGCTCTATCTCGCGTGGATCGCCGCCAACCGCATCACCATAGCGGGTAACAGCAAAGGCACGGACGAGCGACTGAGCCTCGACAAAGCCTTGCGCGCGATCACCATCGAGGCCGCCCAAGTCATCGGGATGGATGAAATGGTCGGATCCATTGCCGCCGGAAAGCGCGCGGATTTTGCTGTTCTGGACCGGGATCCTTATGAACTTGGCGCTGCCCGTTTGCGTGAGGCAAAGGTGCAGGGCGTTGTGTTTGAAGGGGCGTTTACGCCGGTTTGAAAATCAAACCCACGCCTCGCCCGATTCCACCCAGCCGAACGGACGCGGCGTTTTGGGCATATAGCCCTTTTCGACCTGCGCGAGCTTAAAGCCTGCCTTTTCATACGCTCCGCTAATCGCGCGGGTCAGGTGGCAATTGCCGCCGATATGTTTCCATAGCGGCTCGATCCGCCGTTGCCATTTGGCGGGGCCTGCATCGGGCGCAGCACCATGTTCGAGGAACAGCGCTTTGCCGCCGGGGCGCAACACGCGGCGCATTTCGGACAGCACCTGGGCTTGGTCATCCACCGAACAGAGGGTGAAGGTGATCAGCACGGTATCAAAGCTGGCGTCGGCAAAGGGCAATGCCTCCCCTACCCCGCCCCTTATATCCGCATCCAAGCCCGATGGCTTGCGCCGCCGCGCGGCTGCTTTCGAGCAACGCCGGAGACGGATCGACGCCGGTAAAGCTTTTGATCTTGGCCGGATCGTAAAATTCCATATTGATCCCGCCGCCACAGCCCAGCTCAAGCACATCGCCCGAAGCCCCCGGCACAATCTTGCTCCGCGCCTTCATAATCTGTGGCTGCGCGCAGGCACAGCCGATGAGTCTTTGGAACCATCACGCGATCCCACCAGCTGGCGGGGCGCGGTTGCCATTCAGTTTGCGGCATCGGCTTTTCAACTCCAGCCCAGTCCACTTCGCCAAAAATGCGTAGATATCGCTATATTCCTCGATCAGCTTATCCGTCGGCTTGCCCGATACCATGCCCTGCCCGCGTTTCGATGCGGATGATCTTGGGGGCAAAGCCGGTGTCCGCTGCTTGCAGCGCGCTGATATATTTGAAGCTATGCCCCGGAACCACGCGATCATCGGTATCGGCGGTGGAGACGATCACGGCAGGGTAATCGACGCCTGATTTGATGTTGTGATAGGGGCTATAGCTAAGCAGATTTTTGAAATCGGCCTCTTTGTTCGGATAGCCATAATCATCGACCCAATAGCGGCCCGCCGTAAAGCGATCAAAGCGCAGCATGTCCATCACGCCCACCGCAGCGTGGCCCGCCGCAAACAGATCGGGCCGTTGGTTGAGCGATGCGCCCACCAAAAGCCCGCCATTTGAACGGCCTTCAATCGCGAGCTTGCCTTTGGTCGTATAGCCCTTTGCGATCAGCCATTCGCCTGCGCTCGCGAAATCATCGAACACATTCTGTTTGTTAAGCAAGCGCCCGGCATCGTGCCACGGCTTCCCATATTCGCCGCCACCGCGCAAATTGGCGAGCGCGAAGATACCGCCCGACTGAATCCACGCCATGCGCGTCGGGGAATAGCCGGGAAGCGACGAAACGTTGAAACCGCCATAGCCATAAAGGATCGTCGGCGCGCCTTTGGACAAGTCCACATCTTTGCGATGGACGACAAAGATCGGG
This sequence comes from uncultured Alphaproteobacteria bacterium, assembly GCA_963732535.1. Taxonomy (GTDB): domain Bacteria; phylum Pseudomonadota; class Alphaproteobacteria; order Sphingomonadales; family Sphingomonadaceae; genus Sphingorhabdus_B. Next base: position 150,756 of record CAVSZW010000014.1, read on the forward strand.
ATTTTGGTGCCGTCTTTGGACGGATAGAAATGCTGGCTGACCGCAATGTCGTCGGGCTTGAAAGCAAGCTTCGGGAGCGCGAAAGGCGTGGATTTCCCGGTGCGGCTGTCAAAGCGGAACACCGCTCCGGGCTGGTTAAAGCTGGAGAAGCTGTAAAAGGTTTCAGGATCGCCGGGCTTGCCGGTGAAGCCCGATGCGGTGCCGATGCTGCTGAGGCTGATCTGCTGGACGGGGTTGCCCTGCAAATCGGTCATCACCGCCATCGAGGCCGCGTCCTTCAAATAGGACAGGACCAGCCGGTCGCCCACAATTTGCGCCCGGGCGAGGGTTTCTTCGCGTTCGGGGATAATGTCGGTGAAAGACTGCGGGGCTGGGAACACAGTTGTGTCCAATGGCCGTCCTCTTCGGGACACATCCAGCGCACATCCGCGCTTCTATAATATCGATGAGCCTATGGGTGGATAAATCTACCTTAATGACTTTAAGCTTGGGGCGTCATTGTTGGTGACGAAATAGAGCGTGTCATCGATACCCTCGATCAACTGCCAGTCATGCTCCAATCCATAGACAAGGCCCTGCGCAATGCTTTCCGGCGGAAGCGCAGAATTTTTGCCCTTCTTGCTTTCAAGTTCGATCAGGTTAATCTCATATTTCTCATCGGTCCCCGACGAACTGGTGAGCACCACCCAGCGCCCATCCTGCGTCACTTCCGCGCTATGCCCCAGTTCCTTCCGGTCGGGCGTCGCATAGACCACTTCGTCCGCGCTTTGCGCTGTGCCGATGCGGTGAAAATAGACGGTCTGGTTATAATTGAGCTGCTGAAACGCCGCGCCTTCCTGTGGGGCGGCAAAGCGCGAATAGAGGAAACCTTCATTGCCAATCCACGAAATGTTCGTGAATTTCGCCCATTTGATTTCGTCGGATAACGGCTTGCCGGTTTTCACATCAAGCACACGGATCGTGCGCCAATCGCTGCCGCCATCCTGGATTGCATAGGCCAGCAGCTTGCCGTTTTTCGACGCCACCCAGCTATCCAGCGCGGTCGCGCCATCCTTTGCCCAACTGTTGGGATCGATCAGAACGCGATCTTTGCCCTTCAGCCCCTTGCGCGCATAAAGTACAGACTGGTTCTGCAACCCGTCATTCTTCGTAAAGAAATAATGCCCACCCGCCTTTTCGGGCAGGCTGTAGCGTTCATAATTGAACAGCGCCTTCATCTTCGCGGCGAGCGCATCCTTGCCCGGCAGGCTATCGAGATAGCCATCGGCCACCTTCTTTTGCTCGGCCACCCAATTGGCGACATCCTTGCTGGTGCGGACATCATCCTCCAGCCAGCGGTAGGGATCGGCGACTTTTTTGCCGAATTGTTCGTCCACGACAGGCACGGTTTTGGTTTCAGGATAATGCAAAACCGATTTCACCTCGATGGATTGATTCTTGGCGGTGAATTGGGGTGTAGGCTGGGACGGCGATGCTTGCGCCTCCCCTTCCCCTTTTTCCGCAAGAATGGGAGCATTGGCCATCATCACCGACAGCCCGAATAAAAATGCACGACGCATGAAAGCATCATCCTCTCTCGATGCAATATATATGCTCCGAGTAATGCCAGATGCAGCGGAATCCACAACCGCTTAAGTAAGATGCCGGGTCCGCCAGGTCCTAGTTATTGCCCTGTAGCAAATAGATGATGCGGCGTGACCAAGGCTGGCAGAATTTGAAGTCCCATCCTTGAACATCCGGCGGGCGGCGGAATCGCCCACGACGACGACGTCATTGGCAAAAACTTCCGGATCGTCATAGGTTCCGCGCCGGATCGCCTTCAAATTATACAGCGCGGCCATTTCCTGACCTTTCACCGTCCGGAAAATCACCACATCGTCCAGCTTGGCAAATTCCGCAGCACCTTTTGCCGTTGCAACGGCACGCATCAGCGTCATTTTTCCAATGACCGGATAAGGCCCGGGTTCCTTCACCTGGCCGTCAACCGTGATCACCTGACTGACGGTTTCTTTCAGGTTTACCGTCACTTGCGGGTCGCGAATATAGCGCCCGCGAAGCCGCGCTTCGATTTCATTTTCGATTTCATTTGGCGTGCGCCCCGCCGCCTCGATAATCCCGGCGAGCGGAAAGGAAATGCGCCCGCTGGCGTCGGTTTGCACTTCTTTCTGATTCAATTCTTCAATGCCAAAGACGTCGATAGTCAGCTTGTCGAACGGACCAATCAGATAAGGCCGTGCTTCCGAAAATAAATCTTTGCGATCCGGTGGAGGCAATTCCGTACCCGGGACAACCGTTATTTTCTCTTCACCGTTCAACTGGGTAGCTCCACCACCCAAAACGCCACCACTGCTGGCGCAGGCGGAAAGGAGCATCAAAGGCAGAATTGCAAAAACAGTTTTTTTCATAGCCCCATCCGGAAATTCAGTGCGTGACGCCTGCTAGACGAACTCGCCGCGTCAAACTACCCCGTAAATGCAAAATCATCGCTGCATGGATGATGAACAATATCGCGCATTAGCCTGAAATTAAGACCCTGAAGCTATAGGAAATTGCATGTCAACCAAGCCAATTGTGCTCGTCATCTTCGGAACCCGCCCGGAAGCGATCAAGCTTTTTCCGGTTGTCCACGCTTTGCGCGCTGAATCGGACGTGGAAACCAAGGTTTTGGTTACCGGTCAACACCGGCAGATGCTCGATCAGGTGCTGGAAATCGGCGAAATTGTGCCCGACGGCGATCTGGATGTGATGCAGCCGAACCAGAGCCTTGACGGGCTGACAGCAAAATTGCTCACGGGCATTGGCAGCTATATGGATCAGGTGAAGCCTGCCCGCGTGATTGTGCAAGGCGATACAGCCACAGCCATGGTGGGCGCGCTTGCCGCCTATTACCGCAAAATCCCCGTCAGCCATGTCGAAGCGGGGCTTCGCAGTTATAATATCTATCAGCCTTGGCCCGAAGAGGTGAACCGCAAGATTATCGGCACCATCGCCGATCAACATTTCGCGCCAACGGACGTGTCGGAAGCTGCACTTTTAAAAGAAGCCATTGATCCGAAACAGATTTTCGTCACCGGCAACACCGTGATCGACGCGCTCTATTGGGTGACGGACAAGATCGAACGCAACCCCGCGCTGGTCGCTGGCCTTGCCGATATCGAAGCGCGCTTTGCGGGCAAACGGATTATCGGCGTCACCACCCACCGCCGCGAGAATTTTGGCGACGGCATGGCGAATATCGCCGATGCCTTGACCACCATTGCTGCGCGCGACGACACGGCAATCATCTTCCCGGTCCACCTAAACCCCAATGTCCGCGCAGTGATGCAGGAGAAATTGGGCAATAATCCCCGGATAGCGATGATCGAACCGCTCGATTACCCGCATTTCGCGCGGCTCCTCTCGCTCAGCCACATCATGCTGACCGACAGCGGCGGCGTGCAGGAAGAGGCGCCAGCGCTGGGCAAACCCGTGCTTGTCATGCGCGAAACCACCGAGCGGCCCGAAGGCGTCACCGCCGGAACCGCAAAACTCGTCGGCACCGATAAGGATCATATCCTGTCGGAAGTGTTCAGACTTCTCGACGATGACGCCGCCTATGCCGCGATGGCAAAGGCACACAACCCCTTTGGCGATGGCAAATCGAGCCAGCGCATAGCAGGACTGGTAAGCAATGCTTGTTGAGAAAAAACCCGATGTTTGCGTGATGGGGCTAGGCTATATCGGCCTGCCGACGGCTGCGGTGATCGCCCGTTCGGGCTGCAAAGTGCTGGGTATCGATGTGAACGCGCATGTCGTCGACACGATCAATCGCGGCGAAATCCATATCGAGGAAGTCGATCTCGACGGGCTTGTTCAAGGCGTGGTGCAGCGCAAATTGCTGCGCGCGGCAACGCAGGTTGAACCCGCCGATGTCTTCGTGATCGCCGTGCCGACGCCCTTTGGCGACAATCATGTGCCCGATATCAGCTATGTTCTGGCCGCCGCCACCAACATCGCCGCCGTATTGAAAGCAGGCGATACTGTGATCGTCGAATCCACTTCGCCCGTTGGCACGACCGACAGGGTAAAGGACCTGCTCGCGGGCCTTCGCCCCGATCTGAAAATGCCCGGCGTGACGAAGGAAACGCCCGACGTCGCCATCGCCTATTGCCCTGAGCGGGTTTTGCCGGGGAAAATTTTGGAAGAACTGATCTCCAATGATCGTTCAATCGGCGGGATCACCCCGCGTTGCGCGCGCAAGGCGTTGAGCTTTTACAAGCGCTTCGTGCGCGGTGAATGTATTACCACCGATGCCCGCTCGGCGGAAATGACCAAGCTGGTCGAAAATGCCTTTCGTGACGTGAACATCGCCTTTGCCAACGAACTATCGATGGTGTCCGATCAAATGGGGCTCGACGTGTGGGAAGTCATCCGCCTCGCCAACCGCCACCCGCGCGTGAACATCCTGCAACCCGGCCCCGGCGTTGGCGGGCATTGCATCGCGGTGGACCCTTGGTTCATCGTTCACGGCGCACCGGAACACACACCATTGATCCGCACCGCACGCGAAGTGAATGATGGCAAGGTTGGCCATGTTGTCGAGCGCGCCGCACAGATGATCGCCGAAAACCCATCGGCAAAGGTCGGCCTTTTGGGCCTCGCTTTCAAAGCCAATATCGACGATTTCCGCGAAAGCCCCGCGATGAAGGTCGCGGTCGAACTGGCAAAACGCTTTGGCCCGCGTGTGCAGATTGTAGAACCTTACGCAGGCGAATTGCCCAAGGCCTTTGACGGCAGCGGCGCAGAACTGGCCGATGTCGATACCGCGCTTCTCGATTGCGATATCCTGATCGCTCTCGTTGATCACGATGCCTTTAAAGCCATTCCCTTGGCCGAACGCGCACACAAGCTGGTCTATGACACACGCGGTATCTGGCCCGATCAGCCTGCGGTAAAGGGTTTTGAAGCGACGCCACTTCGGCTAGCCAGTTGAACCATGGGCGAATCGATCCTCGTAACCGGTGCTGCCGGCTTTATCGGTTTTCATCTGTCGTCTGCGCTGCTCCGGCGCGGAGACCGGGTGATCGGGATCGACAGCCTGAACGACTATTATGATCCGCAATTAAAGCGTGACCGGCTATCGGAAATCGCAAAGCAGGGCGGAGATTTTTCCTTCATCCAATGCGATTTTGCCGATGCATCGGCTTTGTCAGCGGCGCTGGCGAACCAACAGTTTGACCGGATTGTCCATCTGGGCGCGCAAGCGGGCGTGCGGTATTCGCTCGAAAACCCGGCGGCCTATGTACAATCGAACCTCGTCGGGCATCTGAATATGCTGGAGTTGGCGCGGCATCGGGGTACGCGGCATTTTGTCTATGCATCGTCGTCGTCGGTCTATGGGCAGAATGGGAAAATTCCCTTTTCCGTTGCGGACCGGGTGGATCATCCGGTCTCGCTTTATGCCGCGACGAAAAAAGCCGACGAACTGATGAGCGAAACCTACGCACATCTTTATCGAATCCCCTCCACGGGTTTGCGCTTTTTCACCGTCTATGGACCATGGGGAAGGCCTGATATGGCCCCTTGGCTGTTCACCGAGGCGATCCTTTCGGGAAAACCGATAAAGGTTTTCAACAACGGCAAGATGCAGCGCGATTTCACCTATGTTGATGATATTGTTACAGGCATTATCGCAACTTTGGATGCACCTCCCGCCGATGATGGTGCAAAAAAGCCAGGGGGCAGCGTCGCTCCTCATACGATTTATAACATCGGCAATAACCGTTCCGAAGAGCTCGGTCGCTTTATCGAAATACTGGAATCGGCATGCGGACGTGTGGCGGAAAAAATCATGCTGCCCATGCAGGCGGGCGACGTTCCTGCGACCTTCGCCGACATTGATGATCTGGCCCGCGATCATGGCTATGCACCGTCGACAACCATCGATGTGGGTATCCCCGCCTTTGTAAATTGGTATCGCACCTATAAAAATCTTTGAAAATCTTGCTGCCAAAGGCACTTGCCTCTAAGCGGGGCGAAATTTCACCAAGAGAGTTTTACCATGAAAATTGCATTGATCGGTTCGGGTTATGTCGGGCTTGTCTCGGGTGCCTGTTTTGCAGACTTTGGCCATGATGTCGTTTGCGTGGACAAAGACGAAACGAAAATCGCCCGGCTGAATGACAATGTCATGCCGATTTACGAGCCGGGCCTCGAAGCCCTTGTAAAAACAAATGTCGACGCCGGTCGGCTTCGCTTCTCGACCGATTTGGCCGCATCGGTGAAGGGCTGTGAAGCCGTATTCATCGCCGTTGGAACACCATCGCGGCGCGGCGATGGCCATGCCGATTTGAGCTATGTTTATGCCGCTGCCGCAGAAATCGCCTCTGCCATCGATCCCAAAACCATCGTTGTCACCAAATCAACCGTTCCTGTGGGAACCGGTGACGAAGTTGAACGGATCATCCGCGAAGCAAAGCCCGGCCTGGAATTTGAAGTCGTATCCAATCCGGAATTCCTGCGCGAGGGCGCTGCCATTGGCGATTTCAAGCGGCCCGACCGGATCGTGGTCGGCACCGAAGTCGAGTGGGCGCGCGAGGCAATGCGGCGCATATATCGTCCGCTGTTCCTCAACGAATCGCCAATCCTGTTCACCAGCCGCCGTTCGTCCGAACTGATAAAATATGCCGCCAACGCGTTCCTTGCGACCAAGATCACTTTCATCAACGAAATGGCCGATCTCTGCGAGAAACTGGGCGCTAATATTCAAGATGTGTCGCGCGGCATCGGCTTGGATAACCGTATCGGTAGCAAATTCCTGCACGCTGGCCCCGGATATGGCGGCAGCTGTTTCCCCAAGGATACGCTCGCCTTGCTCAAAACCGCGCAGGATAATGATGTGCCGGTCCGCATCGTCGATGCCGTTGTACAGACCAACGATTTGCGGAAGCGCGCCATGGGGCGCAAGATCATCAATGCACTGGGCGGTGATGCGCGCGGCAAAAAGGTCGCGCTTCTGGGCCTTACCTTTAAGCCCAATACCGATGATATGCGTGACGCACCCGCCATCGCCATCGTCCAGACTTTGCTCGATGCGGGGGCAGAGGTCTATGCCCATGATCCCGAAGGCATGGAGGAAGCGGCAAAGCTGATGCCCGACGTGACGATGACCACCGGAGCCTATGAAGCAGCAGATAATGCCGATGCCGTTGCGATCGTCACCGAATGGGATGCCTATCGTGCGCTCGATCTGGTACGGTTAAAAGCCGCGATGAAGGGTTCGGTGCTTGCCGATCTGCGGAACATATATGATCCCGGCAGTGCCGCCGCCGCTGGCTTTGATTATGTGAGCATCGGGCGTTAGCTTAGCGTTCTAGCCCTCGGCTTCACGCTCAAAGGCCGCATCGCCGCCGATCCGTGACGCCAGCTTGCCGAGATAGATCAGCACAACCACCGCCACGATCGTTGCGATAATGGCATAGGTGAACAGCCCGGTAAGATCGTCACCTAGGTTCAATTTGGCAAGAAGCGCCTTGATCGCTTCGTTCCACGCCAGCGCCGCCACCAGCCCCAGCGAGGCCGACGCGAGCGAGATCATTGTTTGCACCATGGCACGTGGGTTCATTTTACTTCCTCCTGTCTTTGGATAATTTAATTAGGGACAGTATATAATTAATGCACAGCATTACGACGGATAGTCACAGGGAGGTGGCATTAATTATATACTGTCCCTAATTAAATTGCCCATTCGCCCGGCGCAACCCCTTGTGCATAAAGCAGCGCCGTCAGATCATTGTGGCGAACAGCGAAATGTGCGGCTGCCTCGGCCTTTGGTTTGGCGTGATAGGAAACGCCAAGGCCAGCAGCTTCGATCATCGGAATGTCGTTTGCGCCATCGCCTACGGCAAGCGTTTGTTGCAGCAACAAGCCATACTCCGATTGACGCGCCAGCAATTCGGCACGCTTCACCTCGGCATCGACGATGGCGCCCGAAACCTTTCCGGTCAGCCTCCCATCGATGATATCGAGCATATTGGCGCGCACTTCGACAAAACCGATGCTGGCCGCCACAGGCTCTGCAAAACGGGTAAAACCACCCGATACCAGCAAAGTGTGCGCGCCCCATCCGCGCATCGTCCGCACCAGCACTTCCGCTCCCGGCATTTGCCGCACCCGTTCGGCAAGGCAGGTATCAATCACATGTTCGTCAAGCCCCGCCAAAAGGGCTACACGGGCGCGCAATGCCTCGGCAAAATCCAGTTCGCCCTGCATGGCCCGCTCGGTAACTTCGGCAATTTCCGCTTTGATCCCGGCATAGTCCGCCAGTTCATCGATACATTCGACCGAGATCATCGTGGAGTCCATGTCCGACACCAACAGCATTTTACGGCGATGGTCGAAAGGCTGGACGCAGATATCAACGCTCGCCTCCAAAGGCTGCAACGCAGTCCGCGCCGATGCGATTTCACCATCAAAGCCGATATCAATGGCTTTGCCCTGTTGCACCCAGATAATTTCGGCTGGCTCGATGCCGAAACCGCGCAAGCGATCACAGCTTTCCGAAATTGCTCCGCTATCAAGCGTTTCTGCTGCTATCAGCGTCGCGATGCCCATGACGAATCCTGTTGAGACCAAACCGGTCGCGCTTATTGCCGGTCCAACCGCCAGCGGCAAGACCGCATTGGCATTGGCACTGGCAAAGCGGCGCGACGTGACGATTATCAACGCCGATAGCGCGCAGGTTTATCGCGAACTTCCCATTTTGAGCGCGCAGCCAAGCGCGGCAGAAATGGAAAGCGCGCCGCACCGGCTGTTCGGCTATCTGGACGGAACCGAAGCCTGTTCGGCGGCACGTTGGGCGGGTGATGCAAAGGCCGAGATTGCCAAAGCGCATGATGCGGCGCGGTTGCCGGTGCTGGTGGGCGGCACAGGGCTGTATATCCGGACCTTGCTCGATGGCATTGCGCCGATCCCTGAAATTGATGCTGAAGTGCGGCGTTCGGTGCGCGCGATGCCAACGGTTGAGGCTTATGGCGCTTTGCAGGCCGAAGATGCCGCGATGGCGGCGGCGCTGTCTCCCAATGATGATAGCCGGATCAAACGCGCGCTTGAGGTGATGCGCGCAACAGGGCGCAGCATATCAGAATGGCGCGCCGATAAGGAGGGAGGCATTGCGGATCAGGTTAAGCTCCACCCGCTGATCCTGCTGCCGCCGCGCGATTGGCTTCATGCCCGCTGCGATGCGCGGTTTGAAATGATGATGGATGCAGGAGCCGTTGCCGAAGTTCAGGCGCTGTTGGCGCGGGATTTGCCCATCGATGCGCCGGTGTTGCGCGCCATCGGTGTGCCCGAAATCGCGTCAATGCTAAAAGGCGAAATGGATCGGACAGAGGCGATTGCACGGGGTCAGGCGGCCACCCGCCAATATGCCAAGCGGCAATATACCTGGTTCCGCAATCAGTCCCCTGCCCATTGGCCACGCTGGACGAGCGAATTTAATAACCAAAACACTGCTGAAATTGAAAGTTTATTACAATTTTAACTGTTGACACAGCATATTCTAATCACTAACGAGCGCGCTCTTGCGTATTCTGTTGCAGTGCAGCAGAGGCCGCTACAGCCTATTTTAAGGAAGTAAACGTGGCCGAAAAATCCGGCGCAGATATCTTGATCGATGCCTTGCTCGCACAAGGCGTGGACACCGTCTTCGGCTATCCCGGCGGCGCGGTGCTCCCTATTTATGACGCGCTGTTCCAGCATCCGAAAATCCGCCACGTGCTTGTACGCGCCGAGGCAGGTGCTGCCCATGCAGCAGAAGGCTATGCCCGTTCGACCGGAAAGCCCGGTGTGGTCCTGGTCACCTCTGGCCCGGGCGCGACCAATGCCGTCACCGGTATCGCCGATGCTTTTCTGGATTCGATCCCGATGGTTGTCATCACCGGGCAAGTTGCCACCAATTTGATCGGATCGGACGCCTTTCAGGAGGCCGATACCGTCGGCATCACGCGCCACTGCACCAAGCATAATTATCTGGTGAAGGACCCGGCAGAGCTGGCGGCAACCGTGGCCGAGGCTTTTCATATCGCAACCCACGGCCGCCCCGGCCCGGTCGTGATCGACATCCCCAAGAATGTGCAAGTCGCCAGCGCCGAATATGATCGCCACGGACAAAATGGCAGCGCGCGGTATAATCCGCAAAGCGAAGCAGATTTCGCCGCGATCACCAAAGCGGTTGAAATGCTGGCGAAGGCCAAAGCTCCGATCCTTTATACCGGCGGCGGGATCATCAACAGCGGCCCCGATGCCAGCGCAGCCTTGCGCGAATTGGCGGCGCTGTGCGGTGCGCCGGTTACGTCAACGCTGATGGGTCTTGGGAGCCTTCCCCGCCGCCGACGCGGCTTGGCTTGGGATGCTGGGGATGCACGGCACCTATGAAGCCAATATGGCGATGAACCAGTGCGATGTGATGCTGTGCCTTGGTGCCCGCTTTGATGATCGCATCACCGGGCGCCTGGATGCCTTTTCGCCCGATAGCATAAAAATTCATGTCGATATTGATCGCAGCTCGATCAACAAAACGGTGAAGGTTGAACTGCCTATCGTTGGCGATGTTGGCAAAGCGATCCGCCAGATGATTGCCGTGTGGAACAGCCGCAAGACCAAGGCGGCAGACCTTGGCGAATGGTGGGCGCGGATCAAGGGCTGGCGTTCGGTCGGCTCGCTGAATTATCCAGCAATACACAGACGAGATCATGCCGCAATATGCCGTCGAGCGGCTGTATGAACTGACCAAAGACCGCGACCCGATCATCACCACAGAGGTTGGCCAGCACCAGATGTGGGCGGCGCAGCATTTCCATTTTCAATCGCCCAATAAATGGCTGACCAGCGGCGGCCTTGGCACGATGGGCTATGGCTTGCCTGCCGCCATCGGCGCGCAAATGGGCCATCCCGATGCGCTCGTCATCGATATCGCCGGCGAAGCTTCGATCCAGATGAACATTCAGGAAATGGGCACGGCAACGCAATATCGCCTGCCGGTGAAGGTGTTCATTTTGAACAATGAATGGATGGGCATGGTGCGCCAATGGCAGCAGCTGACCTATGAAAGCCGCTATTCAAACAGCTATTCGGACAGCCTGCCCGATTTCGTCGCACTCGCCGAAGCCTATGGCTGGAAAGGCATTCGTTGCAGCGATCCGGCCAAGCTGGATGCCGCAATTGCTGAAATGCTTGCCCATGACGGTCCGGTGATGTTCGATTGCCGCGTCACAAAGGAAGCAAACTGCTTCCCGATGATCCCTTCGGGGGCCGCGCACACCGAAATGATCCTGCACAGCGACGAAGTGTCTGGCACGATGGACGACGAAGCAAAGGCGCTGGTATAATCATGCATATCAAGGAAGAATTGGCCGAGCGGCATGTGTTGACGCTCACCGTCGATAACGAGGCGGGAACGCTGGCGCGGATCGCGGGGATGTTTACCTCGCGTGGCTATAATATCGACAGCCTGACGGTGGCGGACATCACCGAAGATCACGCCGTCAGCCGGATCACCATCGTCACCAAAGGGCCGCCCGACGTGATTGACCAGATCATCGCCCAGTGCGAACGGCTGGTTCCGGTGCACAAGGTGACCGACCTGACCGATGCGGGGCCGCATGTCGAACGTGAGCTGGCGCTGGTCAAGGTTTCGGGCAGCGGCGACAAGCGCGTTGAAGCGATGCGCCTTGCCGATATCTACCGTGCCCGTGTCATCGATGCGACGGTTTCGAGCTTCATTTTTGAAATCACCGGCGGGCCGGATAAGATCGACACTTTTGTGCAGCTGATGCGCGAAGTCGGGCTGGTTGAAGTTGGCCGGACAGGAATTGTCGGCTTGATGCGCGGGGCGGGGGCGAGCTGATCGCATGGCGAACCATCTACCCAAAGCCGCTTTGGCGGCCTGCGCCTTGTTCTGGGCGACTGCTGGCAACGCCGATGCGGGCTATGACAGCTGTATGGAAACCGCTGATACCAGCTATGATATGAGCGTTTGCGGCGGCAAATGGCGCGAACGATCCGAAGTGGCACTCGCGGCTGCATGGCGCGCTGCCATGGATGCCGTTGGCGGAAAAGGCAGCGAGGCCGGCAAGGATTTGCTGTTGGAGCAACGCGCCTGGATCAAGTTCAAAGACCAGAGCTGCAAATTCTATTATGCCAAAGAGTTCGGGTCGATGCACCGATCCATCTTTGCGCCCACATGTCACAATGGAATCATCGAAGACCGGACAAAGCAATTAAACACCATTGCAACCGGCCTGACCGAACCTGATTAAACCTAAAATTCTGAAATAAAGGAAGATATCGAATGAAAGTGTATTACGACGCCGATTGCGATCTGGGCCTTATCAAGGATAAGAAAGTCGCCATCGTCGGTTATGGCAGCCAAGGCCATGCCCATGCCCAGAATTTGCGCGACAGCGGTGTAAAGGACGTTGCCATTGCGCTGCGCGCTGGTTCGGCCACCGCCGCTAAGGCTGAAGGTGCAGGCTTCAAGGTTATGGCAAACGCCGATGCCGCCGCTTGGGCAGACATTGTGATGATCCTTGCACCCGACGAACATCAGGCCGCGATCTACGCTGATGACTATCACGCCAATATGAAGCAAGGCGCAGCGCTTGCCTTCGCGCACGGCCTGAATGTCCATTTCGGCCTGATCGAGCCGCGCGCCGATCTTGACGTGATCATGATCGCCCCCAAAGGCCCCGGCCATACGGTCCGCAGCGAATATCAAAAAGGCGGCGGCGTTCCCTGCCTGATCGCGGTCCATCAGGACAAGAGCGGCAATGCCCATGACGTTGGTCTGGCTTATGCCTCCGCCGTCGGCGGTGGCCGCAGCGGCATCATCGAAACCAATTTCCGCGAGGAATGCGAAACCGATTTGTTCGGCGAACAGGCCGTGCTCTGTGGCGGCGTCACCCACCTGATCCAGGCCGGTTTTGAAACGCTGGTCGAGGCGGGCTATGCCCCTGAAATGGCCTATTTTGAGTGCTTGCACGAAACCAAGCTGATCGTCGATCTGCTGTATGAAGGCGGAATCGCCAACATGCGCTATTCGATCTCAAACACCGCAGAATATGGCGACATCAAAACCGGACCGCGTATTATTACCGCCGAAACCAAGGCTGAAATGAAGCGCGTTCTCGCTGACATCCAGTCTGGCCGTTTCGTCAAGGATTTCGTGCTCGATAATCGCGCCGGCCAACCCGAACTGAAGGCCAGCCGCAAGGCTGCCGCTGCCCATCAGATTGAACAGGTCGGTTCCGAACTGCGCGCGATGATGCCTTGGATCGCCAAGAACCAGCTGGTCGATAAAGCGAAGAACTGAACCGTTCGGCGCAGTAGAGGCTCCAACCGTAGCCCTGAGCCTGTCGAAGGGCGCTTATCCGTTAAGCGCCCTTCGACAGGCTCAGGGCTACGGTATATTTGTGGTACAATTTCAATTCACCCCCGATAAGCCGCATCCAAGGCGACCTTCGCCGCGCGGTATTCAGCTTCCAGCCGGTCCACCATTTCCGCGACCGATTGCACCGCCTTCACGGCACCAATCCCCTGCCCTGATCCCCAGATGTCTTTCCAAGCCTTGGCATCGGTATTGCCGCCCGAGCCGAAATCCATCGTCGAATAATCGCCTTCGGGCAAATTATCGGGATCCATTCCGGCCCGCTCGATCGATTGACGCAGATAATTGCCGTGAACGCCGGTAAACAGGTTGGAATAAACGATGTCGCCTGCCTTGGCCTCAACGATATTGTCTTTATAGCCATCAACGGCATTGGCCTCTTTGGTGGCAATGAAGGCGCTGCCTATATAGGCAAAGTCCGCGCCCATGGCCTGTGCCGCCAATATCGAACGGCCATGGCCGATTGCTCCTGAAAGCGCCACCGGCCCTTCAAACCATTCCCGAATTTCCTGCATCAACGCAAAGGGCGAGGTTACGCCTGCGTGGCCGCCTGCTCCCGCTGCCACCGGAATCAGGCCATCGGCACCCTTCTCAATCGCTTTCCTTGCAAAGCGATCATCAATCACATCGTGCAGCACGATGCCGCCCCAGCTATGCACCGCTTTGTTCAATTCCTCGCGCGCGCCCAATGAAGTGATCGTCAGCGGAACCTGCCATTTGGCGCAGGTCGCGATATCCTCCTCCAGCCGGTTGTTCGATTTATGCACAATCTGGTTGACCGCATAGGGGGCGGCGGGTCGATCCGGATTTGCACGATTATGCGCGGCCAATTCTTCGGTGATCTGATGCAGCCATTCGTCGAGCTGGGCCTGCGGACGGGCATTGAGCGCGGGAAAACTGCCCACAACCCCGGCTTTGCATTGGGCAATCACCAATTCCGGCCCCGATACAATGAACAGGGGCGAACCGATAACGGGTAAGCGCAGCGTGTCGAAAATTGCGGGAAGAGCCATGGTGTTTTGCGAATCCTGTTTAATTGCGTGATTAAATCCCTGTCTGGCCGAGACGGGATGCGCTGTCAAATGCGTCGAAACGCGATTTGTGATACTTCGATATGGCACTGCACTGTTGTCAACCGTTCCAAAAAAGCGCAGCTTCTGGAACTCGCAAAAAATGGAGCAAATACCATGTCCAAAATGATCTTTGTCAATCTGCCGGTCGCCGACCTGCCCCGCGCCATGGCATTTTACGAAGCGCAAGGATTTGCCAACAATCCGCATTTCTCCGATGAGACCGCCGCCTGCATGGTGTTGAGCGAGGCGATCATGGTGATGCTGTTGACGCACGAAAAATGGGCAAGTTTCACCAGCCGCCCTATCCCGCCAACATCGGCCAGCGAAGTGCTGCTCGCCATTTCGGCAGACAGCCGGGACGAGGTGGACCGGATGAATGACATCGCCGCTGCCAATGGCGGCACCGCTGACATCAACCCGAAACAGGACCATGGCTTTATGTACAGCCGTGCCTTTGCCGATCCCGACGGCCATGTCTGGGAACCATTTTGGATGGACCCGGCAGCCGTTCCACCGAGCGAATGAGAGGAGCGCTACCATGCCCTATGTTGACGGATATCTGATCCCTGTACCAAACGCGAAGATGGAAGAATATCGGGCGATGGCGGAATTTGCCGCCCCTATCTTCATCGAACATGGCGCGACCGAAGTGGTCGAGAACTGGGGCGATGACCTTACCCACGGCCATACGACCGATTTCTTCATGGCGGTGAAGGCTGGCGAAGACGAAAATGTTGTATTCAGCTGGATCACCTGGCCTGACAAAGCCGCACGCGATGCGGGCAACAAAGCGGCTATGGAAGATCCGCGTTTCAACGAAATGATGGGCAAGGATGTTTTCGATGGAAAGCGCATGATATTCAGCGGCTTTCAGACAATCGTTGAGGCCAAGGCATAAGAGGAGAAAGACAATGGCAAAAACGCATGGCGGGTGGATTTGGTATGAATTGATGACGACCGACGCGGGCGCCGCAAAGGCGTTTTACGAGGCCGTGGTTCCCGGCTGGACGATGACTCCCGGTACAGCAGAGACCGGCCATTATGGCTTTATCGCCAATGCCGATGGCGGGATGACGGGCGGAATGATCACGCTGACCGACGAAATGCTCAAACATGGCGCAAAGCCGACATGGATCGGCTATCTGGGCGTGGATGATGTCGATGCGATCCTGCCGCAAGTCGAGGCAAAGGGCGGCAAAGTGCTGATGCAGCCGCATGACGTGCCCATGGCCGGACGGATGGCGATGGTGGCCGATTGCTGCGGCGCGCCTTTTTATGTGATGACGCCCACCCCGCCCCCCGGCGGCGGCGAAAGCACCGCCTTTTCGGCGGACAAGAATATGGGCCGCTGTGGCTGGAACGAATTGATGGCGGGCAATGCGGACAACGCCGTTGCCTTTTACACATCACTGTTCGGCTGGAGCCTGCCCGAACCGATGGACATGGGTCCGATGGGCAAATATCATTTCGTCGAACATGAAGATGTCAGATCGGCGCAATCATGACCAAAATGGCCGATATGCCCAGACCGTTCTGGAGCCATTATTTCTGGGTTCCCAGCATCGAAGCCGCCGAAGCCGCGATCAAGGCCCATGGCGGACAAGTGATCAACGGCCCGATGGAAGTGCCGGGCGGTGACTGGATCGTGCAAGGAATTGATCCGCAAGGCGCGATGTTCAGCCTTGTGGGATCGAAATAGTGCCGACCCGGATCGCCTGTGTGTGCGGCCATGTAATATGTGAGGCCAAGGCCGCGCCGATTGCGACGGTGATCTGTTGTTGCGACGATTGCCAACAGGCGGCACATGCAATCGAGGCTTTGCCCGCTGCGCCAGCAATCCTTGATCCGTTTGGCGGCACAAAGCTGACACTATTCAGACAAGACCGTTTTATCTGTGTGCAAGGCGAGGATGCGCTTGTTCCGCGCAAACTCCGCGAAGCCAGTGTCACCAACCGTTTCGTCGCCTCATGCTGCAACACATTTATCTATCTTGGCTTTGACAAAGGGCCGCATTGGGTGTCGGTCTGGACCAACCGACTGCCCGCCCCTCAGCCGCCCGCCGAGATGCGGGTGATGACAAAATACAGCCCGAATGTGGCGGCTATACCCGGCGACATCCCAAATGCGCGCAGCTTTGCCTTTGGCTTTCTGGTCAAGGTGCTAGCATCGCGTATTCCGATGCTGTTTGGGAAATAGCTAAACCTAGAGGAGATTGGCCATGAAGCACATATTGGGGAAAATAGCCGCATTGAGCGTAGGAGCGACACTGTTAATTGCTGCTACAGGCGGATTGAAGATCGACAACAGCATCCGCCCTGCCGAACAAGTGGCGCGCGATGCAGACCGAAAGCCCGCCGCGATGGTGCGATTTTCGCAGATCAAAAAAGGGCAGACCGTGGTCGACCTGCTGCCGGGGGCTGGCTATTTCACCCGCGTATTTTCGCAAGCTGTGGGCCCAAAAGGCAAAGTCATGGCGCTCGTTTCCGATCAATATGCCGCACGCAATCCCAAGGCGCGCACCGATATCGAAGCGCTCGCCGCCGAGCCTGCCTATCAAAATGTCGAGGCCGCAATCCGCAGCCTTGGCAATGTCGGTGCCCCGAACAGCGTCGACCGCGTATTCACCGCGCAAAATTATCATGACTTAAAAAGCAAAAACTTGCCCGCCAATACTGCCGATGGCGTCAACCGTGCGGTCTTTGCCGCGCTCAAACCCGGTGGTTTTTATGTGATCGTCGATCACAACGCCTCTGCTGGTTCGGGCCTTCGCGATGTCGATACGCTCCACCGCATCGATGCCGCCACCGTCAAAGCAGAGGTGATTTCTGCTGGCTTCAAATTTGTCGATGAAACCAAAGAACTGGCCAACAAGGCGGACGACCGGACAAAGCTGGTCTTTGATCCCACACTTCGCGGCAAAACCGACCAGTTTGTTTTCCGCTTTGTGAAGCCCAAGAAATAGGAGAGTGAAATGGCCAGTTTTGGAAGCGCAAACAAACCCAAATGGGTGATGATCGTTAGCATTATTTTTCTGCTTTGGAATCTGATCGGGCTGGCATCCTTCACGATGCAATGGCTGATGACGCCAACTGACATCGCCAAGCTTCCTGCCGACCAGCGGGAGCTTTGGGGCAATATGGCTGGCTGGATCTGGGTGGCCTATGCTGTGGCGGTGGGGGCTGGCACATTAGGCGCAGTGGGGCTTTTGCTTGGCAAAAAATGGGCGGTGCCTCTGTTCCTGATTAGCATGATTGCGATCCTGATCCAGTTCAGCACCCCACTGCTTTATGCGCTGAAGGAGAATTTGATGACGCTGATGGTCTTTCCCGCGTTCATCTTTATCGCCGCGCTGGTCGAGTGGATATTGGCGCGCAAGTGGACGGCGAAGGGCTGGCTGGTATGAACAAGGCCATTCTTTGCCTCTGGTATGAAGGCGACGCCGAAGAAGCCGCGCATTTTTATGCGGCAACCTTTCCGGACAGCCATGTGGGCGCTGTCCACCGCGCGCCGGGCGATTATCCGGATGGCAAAAAGGGCGATGCCCTGACGGTCGATTTCACCGTGCTCGGCTTTCCCTGCATCGGCCTGAACGGTGGGCCGATGTTCAAGCATAGCGAGGCCTTTTCGTTTCAGGTTTCGACCGAAACCCAAGAAGAAACCGACCGCTATTGGAACGCGATTGTCGGCAATGGCGGTGTGGAAAGCCAATGTGGCTGGTGCAAGGACAAATGGGGCATTTCGTGGCAAATCACGCCGAAGGTTTTGACCGATGCGATGATGGCAGGCGGCGATGTTGCAAAACGCGCGTTCGAGGCGATGATGACGATGAAAAAGATCGACGTTGCCGCCATTGAGCTGCGGTGGGGGATGAGCTGCCACGTTGACATCGAGAGGTCGTATCACGCTCCCGCCGAGCTTGTACCAAGCTGGGGCTGATAATAGGCGACAAGGTGGAGATCACCGTGAACGAGTAGGTGAATATCCTCAGCCCCACCACCGTCTCCCTTGGACGCCGAGACATAGATGACCCTCAAACTCTACGGCCACCCCTTTTCCTCCTACACATGGAAGGCGCTGATTGCGCTTTATGAAAAGGAGCTGCCGTTTGAATTCTGTGCGCTTGATCCCGCGCATCCCGAAAATGAAAATAACGTGCGGCTATTGGAGCTTTGGCCGCTGAATAAATTCCCGGTACTGGAGGATGGCGATCAGGTGTTGATCGAGAGTTCGATCATGATCGAGCATCTCGATTTGCACCACTCTGGCCTCAAGAATGATCCCCGCCGATCCGGCAGCGGCGCTCAAGGTCCGTTTCATGGATCGGGTTTTCGACAATCATGTAATGGGGATGATGCAGGCGATTGTGGCCGAGTATTTGCCCTTTATCACCGAAGCGCCCGATCCGGCGCGGGTGGAACGGGCAAGAGCATCTCTGGTGACCATTTATGACTGGCTCGACATAAAGCTGCCTGCGGACGGCTGGGCTTGCGGTTCGGAATTTACCCTCGCCGATTGCGCGGGCGCGCCGTCGCTATTCTATGCTGATTGGGTGCATGAGATCACCGAACAATGGCCCACGCTCAAAGCCTACCGCGAACGGTGCAAGGCGCGGCCATCGGTTGCCCGCTGTATCGACGATGCACGGCCCTATCGCCAATATTTCCCGCTGGGCGCGCCGGATAGGGATTGAACAAGGAGACCATTATGACCGCAACCGCAAGAAAATGGCTGGGAACTTGGCGTCACCCGCTACATCGCCGCGCCGCCAGAAAAGGTGTGGGATATCATGGTCAATCGCATGGAGGAGTGGTGGTGCCCAAAGCCATGGCGCGCCGAGGTCGACAGGCTGGAACGGCGCGCAGGCGGCGATTGCCACATCACCATGTACGGCCCCGACGGCGAAGTGCATCCGCATCCCGGCCATATCCTCGCCTGGGACGAAGGCCGCCTTTTTGCCTCCACCGATGCCATCACCGGCGATCTGATGCCCGCTGGCCCGTTCATGATCGGCATTTGGGAAGTCGTGACGGAAGGAGACGGCACGCGCTATACCGCCCGGTCTCGCCATTGGGATGAAGCCACCGCAAAACGCCATGAGGAAATGGGCTTTGTCGAAGGCTGGGGCGCTTGTGCGGATCAGCTCGTGGCGTTGTGTGAAGGCGAATGAGGACGCCCCAAATTCTAGGCTAGTCCTTGACCACACCCCGTTCGTCTTCGCGGCCTTGCACACGCCCCAACAATAAAAGGAATGTCGCGCCCACCAGTACGGCCGTTCCGGTTATCCAGAGGAACCGGTCAAAATGCCCGCCATTGCCCTCCATGGTTATTCCCAACAGCAAAGCGCCACTCGCGGTGGAAATCGACATGACAGCGGTCAGCAATCCCATCACCGAAGAATAGATGGCAACGCCAAATTTCTTTGCCACCAAAAACGCCACCAAATCGCCTTCCGCCCCATAAGCAAAGCCGATGAAGAACACCGCAGCGGTCAATATCGCCGGGGTATCAAGGCTGGACGCGACCACGAAAAGGCCAAGGCTAGGCAATGCCAGCGTGATAAACGACACCAGATAGGGCTGAAACCGGTCCAGCGCGATACCGGTTAAAAAGCGCCCGGCGAGCATCCCGATCTGCGGCGCGAGCAGCATCATGCCCACATCTTTGCCATCGACACCATTATCGAGCACCATCGCCTTCAGTTGCACCTGCAACAATGTTTGCGGTAGGTTGCACAGCGCCATAGCTCCCAACAACAGCCAGAAAGCTGTCGAGCGGAAAATCACCGGATAATCCTCACGCGCTTTGCGTTTTGGCGCGCCTTGTACTTTTGGCGCGGAATCGGCAGGGATCAGCAGAAAGGTAATCAATCCGGCAATCGCGGTGAAGATCGCAATCGCCACAAAGGCTTCGCGCCAGCCATGCGGTTCAAAATCGAGAAAAAGGAATTTTCCGCCTTCGAGATATTTGTTGAGCAACGGGCCGATGATTGCACCAAAAACCGCCGCGCCCGAAACCACAATCGCCAGCGCCAAGCCGCGCGCCTTTTCGACATATTGCACCGCGAGCCGCGAATAAACCGTCGCTGTGGTGGTGACGCAGATCAGGCTCTGTACGGCAAAAATCATGATATATGTGCTTAGCTTCCCGTCCATCTGGCTGTAAGCGAGATAGCAAAGCGGCAAGACAATCTGTCCGATCAATGCCGTCCAGCGCACGCCGAGGAGGTCTGTCAGCCGCCCGATAAAGGGAAAGACCAGCGCCATGATCAGGGCAAAGCTGCCCACTTTGGCAAAATCTGCCGGGGCCCAGCCGGTATCTGCGAGCAGGGTGGGTACAATCGTACTGGTGATCACGCCGACCACAGACATCCCGCAACCCATGCCGATAAAAGCCGCGAGGATCGGACGCCAATGCTCGCGGATTTCCGATAAATAGCCCGACATCACGCTCTCCCAACCCCGCGCTGCAACACGCCTCTTCTGGGTTAAAGTGTTAGGGTCAGTGATCGGGGATAGCAAGCAACGCCATTAAGCGAGCCTCGCCGGATCGGGCCGCTGTGACGATATGTTTTGGAAAGTGGTGCCTCGGGGCGGATTCGAACCACCGACACGCGGATTTTCAATCCGCTGCTCTACCAACTGAGCTACCGAGGCACGGCGGAGGGGCAAGCCATCCGCGTTCGGGAGCGCCGCCTATAGGCAAGGCATCCCTGCCTTGTCCAGCCCTTTTCATTGGGGATTGGCCTGTTTTGATAATCCTCGACGGCCTATTTCAATAATCCTCTGGCAAGTCTGGATCGGCGGGTGGCCCTTTCATGCGATAGCCCTCGCCGAGCCATTGCAAAAGATCGCGATCCTTGCAGCCTTTGCTGCAAAAGGGCTTATGTTCGGCGCTTTCGGCCTTGCCACACAGCGGGCATTTTCCGGGTTCAGATTTGGCTGACATGGACATGGCCATAGCCGGAGACAGCAAATTCGCAATGCAATGTTACCGCTGCACCCAGACTTTTGCCAAGCTGGTCCAACAATTGCGGCCAGCGCTGCAATTGCGCGAATACCGGCGGTGCAGCACTGATCTGCCGGGCTCCATGGCCCGCAGAGCGGCCCGCCTCGCGCAGCAACATCAGCGCCTGTGTTTCCACCGACGCTACTTTCAGGCCGGTTCCGCAAAGCTGCTCGATCACGCTGGGGCCGGGGCGTGGCAGGATCATTTGTACAAAGCCAAAGCCGTTCATCGCGGTGCGTTCATGCGCGCCAAGAGTGACGCTGGCGCTGGCTAGCTCGGCGTCAATCGCCGCCCGCTCCGCCTTGTTCGCGCAATGCAGAAAATCGATCCCGACTTGTCCGCCGATGCCGTATAGCCCCAAAAGCCAAGGGATCGCGCGCGCCGCGGCACGGTTTATCCGGGCAGGATCGCCGCTGCCGTCGATATCGATCATCGTCATCGCCCGCGTCCGTTCCACAGTGAGCAAGCCGCCGTCGATCACAAACTCGCCCGTGATCCCGCGTTCGCACCACAGATCGAACTGGGCATCGTCAATGGCTTCAGGATCGATCAGGATTTCGGGGCAGCTGTCGCCTAGCAGCGCGCGGATATTTTGGGCTTCAATCGGGTTTGCACAGCAGATTGCATCGAGGCCGGGGAGGAAAGCCCACAGATAACTGCCCAGTGGCGACTTGTCCGGATCGGGAAGGCTAAAATGCGCGCGTTTCCAACGGCCCGGCTCAGGGATCGCCGCGCGCACCAGCTCGGCATCGAAGACGCTGCCCTCGCTCATGTCCGGAACGGGGGATATTTCGCCCTCGCCGCCATCGAAATGGGCCAAAGCCCGGCGCGCATCAAGCTTTGCGCCCAAGCGGATCGAAACTTTCGTCCCCGGAAAAAGCATCGGTTTATCACAAAACAAGCGGAACAACCGCAATGCAATCAGCTTGCCGTTTTCATGCAGCATCACTCTGGTCTCGCCGGGGCTAGCGTCCCAGAGGAGGATGCGGGTCATTCGACCGAATAGCCCGCAGAGCGAAGGAGCGCGCGGGTTTCGTAAAGCGGCAGGCCGACTACGCCCGAATGGCTGCCTGCCATCCAGTCGATCAACGCTTCGGCATGGCCTTGAATGGCATAGCCACCCGCTTTGCCCAGCCCCTCGCCGCTGGCGATATAGGCCTCCATCTCGGCTTCGCCCAAGCGTTTGAAGCGAACGATGCTGTCGCTGATCCTTGTGCGCGCAATGCCCGCCGCGTCGATCACGCAGACCGCGCTCAACACATGATGCCGCCGCCCGCTTAACAGCTTCAGAAAGCCGCGCTGCATGTTTGCGTCGTCTGCCTGCGACAAAATTCGCCTGCCAACGGCCACGGTAGTATCGCCCGCAAGGATTATCTCACCTTCTCCACGCGGCACGGCCAGTGCCTTTTCATGCGCCATCCGCAAGGCATAGACCCGCGCCAGTTCTCCCTTGCGCGGCGTCTCGTCGATATCAGGCGAAGCGATCCTGTCGGGCGTCACGCCGATCCGCGCGAGCAATTCGCGGCGGCGGGGGCTGGAGGATGCGAGAACAAGCCGCAAGGGCCATAGATCCTATTTGAAGCGATATGTGATCCGACCTTTGGTCAGATCATAGGGAGTCATTTCAGCGAGCACTTCGTCGCCCACGAGCACGCGGATACGGTTTTTCCGCATCTTGCCGGCGGTATGGCCCAATATCTCGTGGCCATTTTCCAGCTCGACCCGGAACATTGCGTTCGGCAGCAATTCGCGCACAACCCCGCGCATTTCAATCAATTCTTCTTTTGCCATTCGGCCCCTTGCCCATGCTAGCGTCGTAAATTTGCAGCGCCTTTAGCGACAAGTGAGGCAAAAGGAAAGAGAGGGTGTTTGGCGTTCGCCAATACAGTTTGCGACAAATTGAGACACGATGCGGGGTACAATTTTCGTCCGAATTCGGCAAAAGGGATAAAGCAAAACAAAACAGGCATCCTCTCCCCATGGCCTTTCGCAAATTTCTCCACGCCCATATCGCGGGCAGCATCTTTGCTTTGATGCCCGCGCTTGCGGTTGCCCAAACGCCCGATGCGTCCGTTGACGAAAGTTCGGAAGCCGCGATCCCTGAAGGCGAGAGCGCTGTCATCGGATCGTCGGGCGAAATCGTCGTCACGGCGGCTCGGATTCGTGGCTCGGTGGAGACCAAAGTGCCGCCGATTGACGAATTGATCGAGGCCGATGTGCAGGCATTGGGCGCATCCTCGATTGCCGACGTTGTCGCATCGCTCGGCGCACAGAGCGGATCAGGCCGAGGACGCGGCAGCGGTCCGCCGGTGATCCTGCTCAACGGCCAACGCATTAGCAGCTTTCGCGATCTGCGCGATCTGCCCGCCGAAGCGATCAAAAAGGTGGAGGTTTTTCCCGAAGAAGTCGCCCTGCAATATGGCTTTCGCCCCGATCAACGGGTGATGAACTTCATCCTGAAGGATAATTTCGCCAGCTTCAGCGCCGAGCATGAATATGGCGCGCCGTTGCAACACAGCGGATTTGACCGGCAGGAGTTTGAAACCACCTTCACCCGTATCGGGGAAGAAGCACGGTTTAACGTCGATCTGGAATTTGAACGCCGTACCAAGCTGACCGAGGACGAGCGGAATATCCTGTCTAGCAGCGCCAGTTCGCCCTTTGCTTTGGCGGGGAATATCAGCGGATTGGGCGTGGGCGGCGAAATAGATCCGGCGCTATCGGCCTTGGCGGGAAACACCGTTACTGTTGCCGCTGTGCCGGAAAGCGCCAACCCCACCCTCGCCGCCTTTGCCGCCAATGGCAATGTGGCAGCGGATGGCGAGACTGGCCAATATCGCACCCTGCTCCCATCCTTCCAGCGCTTCCAATCCACCGTCAGCTGGAGCCGGTCGCTCGGCAAACAGAGCAATCTCTCGCTCAACGTTGCGTTTGAACAGCAAGACCAGCAAAGCCTGCTCGGCCTGCCTTCGGCCAGTTTCACCTTACCCGCATCCAGCCCGTTTTCGCCGTTTTCGAGCGACGTGATCCTGAACCGCTATTTCGACGCCCCGCGCCCGCTTTCGCGCACCAGCACAAACCGTTCGTTGCAATTTGGCGCGGGCTATAACGGCATGATCGGCGATTGGCGGCTCGCGCTAACGGGCGACTACCAGATCAGCAAAGACAAAAGCCGCACCTTCACCAACGCGGATTATACCGCTTTGCGCGCCGCTGTGAGTGCGGGCATCGCCAATCCATTCGCGGCTGGCTTTGGTAATGATCTGCTGTTCGCCAACCCCGACACCACCGAGAGCAACTCTAGCCCGCTATCGCTGCGTGGGACTTTATCCGGGCGGCCATTTACCCTGCCCGCTGGCCCCGTATTGCTCACGCTGCGTGCAGGCTTTGACGCGCGCAATTTTGATACGGTTGTCCACGCGCCGCGGGATCACCAGCGAAGTGTCGCTCCGCCGGAACAACAGCAACGCCGCGTTCAATCTGGAAGTGCCCTTGGTCGAGCGCGGAACGGGGTCGCTGGGCGTGCTCGGCGATTTTTCGGTGAACGGCAATATGGGCTTTACCGATGTCTCCGATGTCGGGATGCAGATCGAATATGGTGCAGGATTGCGCTGGTCTCCGGCGAAGACTCTATCCTTTTCGGCCTCGCTAACGGGCGACGAAAATGCGCCAACGCTCAGCCAGCTGGGCAACCCGCAAACGTTAACCCCCAATGTTTCCACATTCGATTTCCAGCGCGGCGAAAGCCGCTTCATCGAAGTGCTGAGCGGCGGCAATCCACTTTTGCGCTCTGAAAAACGGCTGGACTGGATTTTCCGGCTCGATTGGCAGCCCAAATTCATCAAGGATTTGGGGATGCAGTTTGAGTATTTCCGCAACCGCAGCCGCAATACCACGGCTTCCTTTCCTTTGCTGACTCCAGAGATCGAAGCCGCCTTCCCCGATCGCGTGACCCGCGATGCAAATGGCCAATTGTTGCGGATAGATCAGCGCCCGGTGAATTTCGCGCAAGAAAATTCGCAGCGTTTCAAATGGGGTTTCAACATTTCGGGCAATTTGACGAAGCCCAAACCCGGCAGAAGCCGGCCCCGGTTTTCGCGGCCCACCCCCGGGGATGCGCCCCAATGGTGGGCGCGGACCGGGTAGCGGTGGCGGTCCCGGCGGCGGCGGCGGCGGCATGGGTGGACCGATGATGGGCGGCGGACTTCCCGGCATGGGCGGTGCGCCCAGCCGCTGGAACCTTGCGGTCTATCACACGTACAGGCTGGAGGATGAGATCCTGATCCGTCCCGGCGTACCAGTGCTGGATTTGCTGAATGGCTCGGCCACAGGCAGCATGGGCGGATCACCGCGCCATGAACTGACGCTTTCGGGCGGGGTATTCCACAAAGGCATCGGTTTGCGGATGGAAGGCAATTATCGCGGGCGAACGCACGTGACGGGCAGCGCCCTGACCGGCAGTGGCGATTTGCGTTTTGGCGATTTGGCCAGCCTGACGATTTACAGCTTTTTCAACTTCGACATGCAGGAAAAGCTGGTGAAGAAAATGCCGCTGTTAAAGGGTGCGCGCATCTTCATCCGCGTGGATAATGTGTTGGGCGATGTGATCGACGTGCGTGATGTGAATGGGGCAGTACCGTTGAGCTACCAGCCGGGCTTGCTCGATCCGCAGGGGCGCGTTTTTGAGGTGAGTTTCAGAAAGCGGTTTTAGAGTGCGCTTGCATCAGTCAAAACCGTAGTGCTGAGCTTGTCGAAGCACGCCTAGCCGATAGGCGCCGTTGGCCGTTGGCCGACTTCGTCCCCGACAGGCTCAGGGCTACGGTTTATTTTGGAAACCAAAACCTCAGCTTAGCGCAACCGCGCTTTTGCCAATTCGGCCATCAGCAACACTGCAAAGCCAGCGCGACGCACGGGCCGCCTATCGCAACCGACCAGCGCCCTATGCTGCGCCTTCCGGCCCATAGACTGTCGATCATCGGATGGTCCTGCGCCGCACAGCTATCACACCAATCGATCCCTTCACGTTCCAGCAGTTTCAGATTTTCGATCTGGAGTAACACGCCGGGAGAGAAGCGGGCATAATCCTCGTCGAAGGCCGTCTTGAAGGAAAAGCTTCCCGGAGCGGTCAGGAACGTCACCAGCATCGCGATGGCCCGTCCGCCTAGCCGCAGCGTCAGCAGTTCGAGCCTCCCCGCCTGTGCAGCTCCGTGCAAAATGCCACGAAAAAGGGCGCGGGTATCGTCGGCACAATCGAGCGCCGAGCCGTTCTGTCCCTTCCATCCGGCGCGTTCCAACGCGAAGAATTCGTCGATCCATTCGTCAAGCCCCTCGCCCCCATCGCCGCGTTCAAAGGCCAGCGCGCCTTCTTCGGAAAGCCGGTTATGCTGCCGCCGGTATTCCTTGCGCTTTTTGCCGCGTACATGCGTTTCCAGATACTCTGCAGGCGACAAGCCCTTTTCAAGCAAGGCGCGCTCTTCGCGGTGAACGAGGCCAATCCGGCGGCCCTGCGCTGCACATTCCGCCTCTAACCCGCGGGCAATCGGCCCATCGATTGGCATTTCGTCGATGTGAAAGAACAGTGCGCCGTTGGAATTTCGATCCAGCTCTGCCAGCAAAGCGCGCCAAAATGCCCGCTCAAATCCCGCGCGGACCAATGGCGTTCCCAAAAAGGCATTGTGATTGAGCCAATTTGTCGCAAAGCGAACTGGAACACCGGCATAGCCATGGACGATTTCGAGTGGCATCAATCCCACTAGCTCTCCACCGACACGAAACTGTGCAATCTTGATCCGCCCTGCTTGGTCCAGCGCTTCCAGCGCCGATGCAAGATACCAGCGCTCGGCAAAGGGATTGGGTTCGCTGGCATTTGCGGCGAGGAAATCCCATTCGCGAGCGATACCAGCCTGCTGAAGGATAGAGCATTGATCGCTCAACACTATGCCGGTTGGCACAGTTTTTTGGGCGACATCGGCACTGCCATTCGCAACAGCGCGCCCGTGGCGCGACAAGATGTCTTGCGCGGTTTCCATTTTTCCGCGTTACGCCTAGCTGACCGGGGCTAAGATATTGCTAATGGCCAAACAAAAAGCCCCGCCGGATTGCTCCAGCGGGGCCATTTTCACACCGCCCAATGGACGAGTGCAATTTCGCGTCAGATCACATTGCGCCGTGGGCGAGTGCCGCAAGCAGCAACAAAGCAACGATGTTGGTGATCTTGATCATCGGGTTCACGGCGGGGCCAGCGGTGTCCTTATAAGGATCGCCAACGGTGTCACCGGTTACAGCCGCTTTATGCGCTTCTGAACCTTTGCCACCATGATTGCCGTCTTCGATATATTTCTTGGCATTGTCCCATGCGCCGCCGCCCGATGTCATCGAGATGGCAACGAACAAGCCGCCAACGATCACGCCCAGGAGCAGAGCGCCCAGAGCGGCAAAGCCCTGTGCGGGGCCAGCAACCCAGCTGATCACGAAATACACGACGATCGGTGCGAGCACCGGCAACAGCGAAGGCAGGATCATTTCACGGATCGCAGCCTTGGTTACAAGGTCAACGGTGCGCGCATAATCGGGCTTTGATGTGCCGTCCATGATGCCCTTGTTGTTCGCGAACTGGTCACGAACGTCCTTCACCACTTCGCCAGCGGCCTTGCCAACCGCGGTCATGCCCATGGCTCCGAAGAGATAAGGCAGAAGCGCGCCGAGCAGCAGCCCGACGATGACATAAGGGTTCATCAGCGTGAAATCGACGCCCTCGCTGATGCCCAGCCGATCTGCATAGAACAGCAAATCGG
This sequence comes from uncultured Alphaproteobacteria bacterium, assembly GCA_963732535.1. Classification (GTDB taxonomy): domain Bacteria; phylum Pseudomonadota; class Alphaproteobacteria; order Sphingomonadales; family Sphingomonadaceae; genus Sphingorhabdus_B. Next base: position 179,051 of record CAVSZW010000014.1, read on the forward strand.
CATTATAGGCACCGAACAGCACGAGTGCGGCCAATGCTGCCGAGCCAATGGCATAGCCCTTGGTCACGGCCTTTGTCGTGTTGCCCACAGCATCCAGAGCATCGGTCTTTTCACGCACCGAAGCGTCCATTTCGGCCATTTCCGCAATACCGCCGGCATTGTCCGTTACCGGACCGTAAGCATCGAGAGCCACGACCATACCGGCCAGCGCCAGCATCGATGTTGCGGCAAAGGCAATGCCGATCAAACCGGCAAGCTTGAAAGCCACAATAATGCCCACGCAGATAACCAGCGTTGGCAATGCGGTGGATTCAAGGCTGATCGCCAGACCTTGGATCACGTTGGTGCCGTGTCCGGTTTCCGATGCCTTGGCAATCGAGCGCACCGGGCGATAGTTGGTTCCGGTGTAATATTCGGTGATCCACACCAGCAAACCGGTGACGGCCAAACCGACCATCATCGACCAGAAAAGCGACATGCCAGTGAAGGTTGTGCCACCCGCTTTCAGCGCAATTTCCGCATTCATATGCCGCCAAGCACTTGCGCAGGTGACATAATAGATCGCCGGGATCGACGAGATTGCGGTGACCAAAAAGCCTTTATACATGGCACCCATGATGTTGGTGCCGCCGCCCAGACGGACGAAGTAAGTGCCAAGGATCGAGGTCAAAATGCAGATACCGCCAACAACCAGCGGCAGCGACATCAGGCCAAGCAAGGCAGCGCCGGTTGAAGCGACCAGCAAGGCCACCAGAACCATGGTCGCACCGATGGTAACAACATAGGTTTCAAACAAGTCAGCGGCCATACCGGCGCAATCGCCGACATTGTCGCCAACGTTATCGGCGATGGTTGCGGGGTTGCGTGGATCGTCTTCGGGAATTCCGGCTTCGACCTTGCCAACAAGATCGGCACCGACGTCAGCAGCTTTGGTAAAAATACCGCCGCCGAGACGCGCGAAGATCGAGATCAGCGACGCACCAAATGCAAGAGCAACCAAACCGTCGATCACGGCGCGGCTATCTGGCTCGTGCATGGCAACTTCGGTCAGGTAATAGAAGAAGCCCGCAATCGCGAGGAGCGCAAGGCCAGCGACCAGCATACCCGTAATCGCGCCTGCGTTAAACGCCATGGTCAGGCCCTTTTGCAAGCTTTCGCTTGCGGCCTGTGCGGTGCGGACGTTGGCGCGAACCGAGATATTCATCCCGATAAAGCCGGTTGCCCCTGAAAGCACTGCGCCAAGAACAAAGCCCACGGCGGACAAAGGCCCGAGGAACCAGCCGACCAGAATGGCAACGACAACACCGACGATTGCGATGGCCGTATATTGACGGTTCAAATAGGCGCTAGCGCCTTCCTGAATTGCGGCGGCAATTTCTTGCATCCGCGGTGTGCCAGCAGATGCGGCAAGCACCGAACGGCTGGTGATGATGCCATAGAGTACGGCAACAAGCCCGCACAAAATAGCCATGACTGACAATGACATGAAGTGTCCTTCCCCCTAGATTATTGCGCGAACGCGCCACGGGCGCATCCGTTCATTGTTGGATACACGCGCGCCCCTATAGGGTGGCTTTACGCTTCGATGCAACCCCAAAAACCCGCCATTTTGGCGCGCTTCAGCGATGTTGATAGCCAAGCGATGCGGGCAACGGCACAGGCTCGCTGCCGTTACACAGCCTAAGGCCCTCTCCCGGCCAAAACCCGCCAACCAAAGTCGCATCAACGGGGATGTCACGCGTCGGCGAGGCAAAGAGCAATTGATAGTCATCGCCCCAACTGGCGGCGGCCAAGCCGGCTTTCGAGATTATTTCCGCGCAAAACTTGATAGTCGTGCGAAACAGGAAGCGTCGAGAGATCGATTTCGACCATCAGGCCACTTGCCTGCGCCATGCGTTGTGCATCGAGCAACAGGCCATCGGATACATCCATCATCGCATGTACTTCTGGCGCGAGCAATTTGCCCGCCTCCAGTTGTGGCACGGGGCGATTGAACGCGCGCCGCAAACGTTCGTGACTATCCACGCCCTCCCGGCACAGATCAAAGCCCGCTGCGGCATCGCCGATGGTGCCGGTGACATAGAGCCAGTCGCCTTCCTGCGCCCCGCTTCGTGCCGGGACTGGTCGATGCGTTGCCCGACCAAGCGCCGTCAGCCCTAATGCACGCGCGGTCCATTCGCCAGATTTGCCGACCGTGTCTCCACCCAACAGCGGCACATTATAAGTCGCCAAAACTTGCGAAAGCCCCTCGGCAAAGCGCCGGTCCCAATCATTCTCCCCCAACATGAAGCCCAGCAACACGCCCAAAGGCTCTGCCCCCTTGGCGGCGAGATCGGAGAGATTGGCGGCGACCAGCTTCCACGCGATATCGGCGGGATCAGCTTGGGGCAGCCAGTGTACACCCTCGACCATCATATCATGCGTCAGGATCAGGGCTTCGTTACCGAATTCGATCACCGCAACATCGTCGTTCAGGCCGCGTGCGGCGGGGTTTGTAGCGATGCCGCGCATCAGATCGATGAAAGTGGATTCGGTGGTCATTTGCCCAATCCTTCCAATGCCCGTCATGCTGAACTTGTTTCAGCATCCATCTCGCAGCCGAGACCAAAGCTCTATGCGGAGAAATGGACCCTGAAACAAGTTCAGGGTGACGATGTGTTTTTTCGCAAGGGAAACGCCTTACCCCCGAACACCCTTCGCCACCGCATCGAGCAAGCCGTTCACAAATTTCGCATCCTTTTTGTCAAAAAAGGCGTGGGCAACGTCGACATATTCATCGATCACCGCTCCCGTTGGAACATCGGCCCGCGCCAGCAATTCATAAGTGCCGCAGCGCAGAATTTGCAGCATCGTCTTGTCGAGGCGCGAAATTTTCCATTGCTCGCCCAGATTGGCGGCGATCAACGTGTCGATTTCCTCGCGGCGGGCGTCGACGCCGCTGACGACATCATCGAAGAAATCGACATCGGCCTCGGCATATTGCGCGTCTTCGATTTCCGCACCCAGCCGGTGCGCGTGAAATTCGGTGAGCAATCGCGCAATGCCGATCGTTTCCATATCCATCTGATACAGCGCCTGCACCGATGCAAGCCGGGCGGCAGAGCGGGTTTTGGAACGGGCTTTGGTCATTTCAATCTTTTCCTGACACTTTCGGCATGGGCGGGCAGGCCTTCGGCTTCGGCAAGCGCCACCGCTGCCGGGCCTATCGCCTTCATCGCACGCTTATCGAGCGCAATGAAGCTGGTCCGTTTCATGAAATCGAGCACCGACAGGCCAGACGAAAAGCGCGCCCGCCGCCCGGTTGGCAACACATGGTTTGGCCCCGCGACATAATCGCCGATGGCCTCGGGTGTCATTCGGCCCAGAAAAACCGAGCCTGCATGGCGCACCATATCGAACAGCGTCTCGGCTCGGGCTTCACCCACGGCAAGCTCCAGATGTTCCGCCGCCAAACGGTTGACAAGCGGCATGGCGTCTTCCAGCTTTGCCACAACGATAATCGCGCCAAATTGACCCCAGCTTTCCCGCGCAACCGCAGCCGTCGCCAAAACGCCCAGCTGCACCTCGACCGCAGCGGCCACCGCATCGGCAAAGGCTGCATCATCGGTGAACAGGATCGATTGGCTGGTGGGATCATGTTCGGCCTGACTGAGCAGGTCGGCGGCGATCCATTCGGGTTTGTTTTTCGCGTCGGCCACCACCACAATTTCCGATGGCCCCGCAACCATATCGATCCCGACTACCCCGTAAAGTTGACGCTTGGCCTCCGCGACCCAGGCATTGCCCGGCCCCGTAATCACATCGACCGCTGCGATGCTTTCGGTTCCGTAAGCCAGCGCCGCTATCGCCTGCGCCCCGCCCAGCCGCCAGATTTCATCGACTCCGGCCAGATGCGCGGCGGCCATCACCGTGGGATTGATTGCGCCTTGCGGTGTGGGGGTGACCATTACCAGCCGTTCGACGCCTGCAACCTTTGCCGGAATGGCATTCATCAGCACCGACGACGGATAGGCAGCCCGTCCGCCCGGCACATAGACCCCGGCGGCATCCACCGCGCTCCACCGCGCACCCAGTCGCACGCCCTCTTTGTCGGTATAATCGCGGTCCTTGGGCAGTTGCGCCTTGTGATAAGCACGAATGCGGGTGGCCGCGAGTTTCAGCGCGTCGCGCAATTCGGGGGCAAGGGCAACATAGGCCGCCTTGCACTGCGCGGCATCGATCCGCCAACCTTCGGCGTTGAGATCAAAGCCGTCAAAGCGCTCGGTCAATTCCAGCAGCGCCACGTCGCCGCGCGCGCGCACATCGCGGATCGTTTGCTCGACTATCGTTGATACGTCCGCATCCGCCTCGCGCCGCCCATTGACGAGGGCATCGAATTTGGCGGCGAAATCGGGCTGGGTGGTTGAAAGCCTCAACATCCCCTAAAATCCGATTATATCGAGCGAAGTCGAGATACCAATCCGAGCGAAGTCGAGGAATTTGGTGATAGAGGTCTCGGCTTCGCTCGACCAAGTCCCTCGACTTCGCTCGGGATAAGCGGATTTATGTGTAGGAATCATCCCACAGCCGCCCTAAATTTATCGACCAAGCCCGCCACCCGCGCATCGGTTTTGAAGGCAGCCCGGTTCGCCACCAGTCGGGCGGAAACTTCCGCGATCTTTTCGACCTCGACCAGACCATTTTCGGCCAATGTCTTGCCCGAAGACACCAGGTCGACAATCCGGCTGGAAAGACCCAGCAGCGGCGCAATCTCCATCGCCCCGTTCAGCTTCACACATTCCGCCTGCACCCCGCGCTCGGCAAAATGCTTGCGCGTAAGATTGGGATATTTGGTGGCAACGCGCACATGGCTCCACGAGCGCGGATCGTCGGTCGCGGCCAATTCGGCAGGTTCGGCGACCGAAATCCGGCAATGGCCGATATTCAGGTCCACCGGCGCATAGAGCTCCGAATAATCAAACTCGTCGATCACGTCGGATCCGACAATGCCGATTTGTGCCGCACCGTGCGCCACGAAAGTTGCCACATCAAAGGCGCGCACGCGGATGATCTGCACTTGCGCGTCGTTCGTCGCGAACATCAGGGCGCGGCTGTTTTTGTCGAAAAAATCGGGCGCAGGTTCGATCCCCGCTGCACGCATCAGCGGCAATGCCTCGTCGAGGATGCGTCCTTTGGGAATTGCAAAGATGATTGGTTCGGCCATGGTCGAATGGGCCTTTACTTGTGCGGTGCAGCAAGTGCAAGCTTGCGTCATGGATAGCAAGATACGCGAAGGCTTTGAGTGGCAGATCGCGACCTGCCTGTCGCTTGGCTCCCGTCTGACATCGGATGTGTTGACGGGCGTGCTCGCCATATTGGACCGGACCACGCGAACAGGCGCACGGATTTGCGGCTGGGCGGGTGATCCCAAATCGGATGCGCTGATGCTGCGGATAGCGGGCGGGCTGAATGCTTTGGCACGCACTGGCCAAGATGAACGACTGACGGCGCTTTATGCGGCACGAGCGGGCGATTGGCAGCGCGAGCTTACCCGTGTTTTTGTCCTATGGGACGATATGCTCTATCCTTGGCTCGACCATGCCCCGCAGACCAATGAAGTCGCGCGTTCGGGGGTATTGTTTCCCGGGGTCATGGAAATTGCCCGACGTTTCGGCCCAAAGGTGGAATTGCTCGAATTGGGAGCAAGCGCCGGACTCAATCTCAACATGGCGCATTTTTGCTATGATTTTGACGGGTGCAAGGCGGGCGATACCGCCTCGCCTGTGAAAATCGCGCCCGAATGGCGGGGGCCGCCTGTATTGCCCTGCTCCGTCGAAGTGGTGCGCCAAGCGGGCGTTGATCTCAACCCACTCGATGCGCGTGATAACAAGATTGCCGATACGATGATGGCCTATATCTGGCCAGATCAAAGCGAGCGCGTGGCGCGTGCGGCGGCGGCGATTGCAATTTTGAAACACCACCCGGTGCAGGTCGATGCCGCCGATGGCGCTGATTGGACCGAAGCCAAGCTGGCCGAACCACAGGCAGCGGGCGTCACACGCGTCGTCTATCACAGCATTGCGCTGCAATATTTTCCGGCAGAAGGGCGGGCGCGGGTAAAAGCGTCTATCGAAGCCGCCGGGGCCAAGGCCACAAGCGAACGTCCGCTGGCTTGGCTGTCGATGGAATTTCCCGACATGGACGAAAACGTAGAGCTCAGCCTGCGTTGCTGGCCCGGCGATGGCAACCGCGAATTGCTTGCCACTTGCCATCCGCATGGAGCGTGGGTGGAATGGCAGGGCAGTTGATAACCAAATAGGTTCTAAAATGGATTTTAAAGTACCGTACAGGGTGATTTCATGCGACTCGCCACCCTAGTAGCCAAGACCGCCTCAACGCGCTCCAGCATCACTCAAAATCGCCTACAGGGCATATTGGCAGTTTTGCGTTATTGCCCCGCTAGCCACGCCCGCATCGCCGCGTTCACCACCTCGGGCGCTTCCCACGGCACGAAATGGCCGCAACCCTGCACTTCGACGATCTTCAAATCGGGGATCATTTGATCGAGTGCGTCCAGATTTTCCGGCGGCAGCGCCAGATCATCCATCGCCCAGATCACCAGCGTAGGGATATTCAGCCGTGGCGCGGCAGCGGGATCAAAGGGCGTATCGTCAAATGGCTCGTCCATCGACGGCACGGCCAACGGCGAGGCGCGGTACCAGTTGAGCATCCCGAAAGCAGCATCACGGTCTTGCCAGTCGGCGAGCAGCGCATCGCGCTCCACATCCTCCATCTGCGCCGAACGTTCCCATTTGATCGCTTTGAACAGCAAGGCGGCAAGCCCCTGTTCGCGGACCAGAGCATCATTGGCGGGATCGCGAAAGGCGCGGATATATTGGCTTGCGGCGCGCTGCACCTTATTGGTTTTCATCAGATGCTGAAACCGGAACGGATTCGGTGCATTGGCGATGATCGCGCGGGTCACCCGCCCTGCCCAAGCCGGATTGGGCGCTCCTGCTTGCCCCATATAGGCCACACTCCACGCAATCGCCCCGCCCCAGTCATGTCCGACGATGGTAAAATCCTTGATCCCCAAGGCATCGGCGAGCGCAAAGACGTCGGCGGTCAGCTTATCGGGGGTATAGGCGTCCACCTCTTGCGGCTTGGATGATCCGCGATAGCCGCGCTGATCGGGCGCAATGCAATAAAAGCTGTCCGAAAGCGCCGCCATCTGATGCCGCCATGTGCGGTGGCTTTCCGGAAAGCCGTGGAGGAAAATCAGCGGCGGTTTGGCGGGGTCTCCAGCGGTCCAGACGTCGAGTTCGACGCCGGTGGACAGGGCGATGCGTTTAGAATCAGTTGTCATCTGCTACCTATAGGTTCAGGGACGCTGATAGAACAATCAAATCTCAATCTAACCTACTGGAGCCTCCCCGATATGTCACTTTCCATGTATGAAGCCAGCGTCCCCGTTATCGCCCGCGCCTTGCAAAATATGATCGGCGTTTTGGAAATCGGAAAGGCCCATGCCACCGCCAAAGGCACCGACGAAGCCAATTATATGGCGATGCGACTGGCCCCTGACATGCTGCCCTTCACCGCGCAAATCCGCATCGCCTGTGACATTGCCCGGCGGGGCATGGCGCGGCTTGCGGGAACCGAGCCCTTGGCACTGGAAGACAAGGAAGGCGGCTTTGATGCCTTGATCGAGCGGTGCCAGCTGTCGATTGAAAATGTGAAATCCTTCACGCCTGAACAGATTGATGGTTCGGAAGACCGGGAAATCCTGCTCCCCACCCCGATGGGCGAACTGAAATTTTCTGGCAAAGATTTCCTGTTCGGCTTCATGCTCGCCAACGTGCATTTCCATTCGACCATGACCTATGCGCTGCTGCGCGGTGCTGGGGTTGAGCTGGGCAAGAAGGATTATGTGGGGGCTTAGAGGTATCGCTGTTCGTCAACGGCACTTCGGGGATGGGGATATATTCCGCCTCGTCGCCCGGCACTTTGGGGAACGCCCCTGCCCGCCAATCGGCCTTGGCCTGATTGATCCGGTCGCGCGAGGAACTGACGAAATTCCACCAGACATGGCGCGGGGTTTTAAAGCCTCGCCGCCCAATAGCATCACGCGGGCATCGCTGGTCGCGCGCAGCGTCATCGGTTCGCCGGGCTTCAGGACATACAGGCTAAACCGTTCCATCGGCTGGCCATCGAGTTCGGCATCGCCAATCGCAACCAAAACCGCGCGTTCATCGGCCTCGGCATCGATGGGGATCGTCGCTCCGGCTTTTAGCAATATGTCGGCATAGATGGTCTCGGCATGTTGCGTGGTGGGCGCGGTTCGGCCCCAAAGCGACCCCATGATGATCCGCGCTGTCACCCCCCATCATCAATCTGCGGCAAATCGGCAGCGGCGACATGTTCGAACGCCGGATCAATCTCCTCCTTGCCATCGGGCAAAGCGAGCCATGTCTGCATCCCCGAAATGGGCGATCCAGCGGCGCGTTCTGCGACGGGGGTGCGCTCGCTGTGCACAATGCCCTTGCCTGCAACCATCAGGTTCAGCGCACCCGGACGAATGGTGGCAAAAGTGCCCAGACTGTCGCGGTGGTCGATTGCACCTTCAAACAAATAGGTGACCGTGGACAGGTTGATATGCGGATGCGGGCGAACGTCCATGCCGTGCCCTGCGTCAAAATGCGCGGGGCCGAATTGATCGACGAAAATAAACGGCCCCACCATCGTTCGGCCCTTGATGGCAAGGTCCGCCGCACCGTGAACATGCCGAGATCGTGGCTGGTGGGGGTGATGATGTGCATGGCTTACTCTCCCACTGCCTTCGCCTTGATCGCCAGCGCATGCACCCGCTGCCCCGGGATATCACCCAGCGCCTGATTGACCATCCGTTGCCGCAACACGCGGTTTATGCCTGCAAAAGCCGCGCTTTCGATTCGACGGTGAAGTGGCTTTCGCCCGAACCATCATCGCCGCTATGGCCGCTATGGCTGGCGCTGTCGTTGATCACGGCGAGCTGCGTGGGAGAGAAGGCTGCGGTCAGCAGCGCTTCCATTTCGGTTTGCAGGGGGCCTTTTGTCATGGCTTCCATCTTTTCATATCGAAGAAAATTCGCCAAGGGCAAAATCATGTCAGCTCCCGCGCAATCCAGATCGATTCCATGGCCGTATGCGCGGTTCGGTGCGCCCTTGCGCGCGTCCCGGCTGCTGGCGAACGCGGGGAATTTCGCGCACCCAATCCTTACGGCCGCCCGCCCGGCCCCAACGGCCCGGGCGATTATCAGTGGCTGTGCTTGGACCATGTCCGCGAATATAATGCGGGCTATGATTGGTTCGCCGGGATGACGCCGGACGAAATCGCCGCCGCACAAAGCCCGACCAACGTCTGGCCAACCGAAACCCGGGCCTTTCGCGCCAATGGCAATGTCGATATTCCGCCCAAATGGGCCGACTTTCACGATCCGCTCGATGCGATCTCGGCGCGGTTTAAAGGGCGGATGGAGGATGCCAAGCCAGCCACTGCGCCCAATGGTCGGCTGCTCTCTGGCGAAGACCGGACAGCGCTCAAAACACTTGGGGCTAAGCCATGATGCCGACCGCAAGGCGATCCGCTCTGCTTACTCGCATTTGGTCCGCAAATATCATCCTGACAAAAATGGCGGGGACCGGAGCCACGAAAAGGCTTTGCAAGACGTGATTGCCGCCTATACGCACCTAAGAAAAGCGCAGATTGCCGCCTGAATCTCCGATTATCCCGAGCGAAGTCGAGCGACTTGGCCGAGCGCAGTCGAGGCCCCCTGCGGTCAAAAATCTCGGCTTCGCTCGATATAGTCCCTCGACTTCGCTCGGGATGAACGGTTAGGGACATTTGGAAACTCGAAACAAAAGATCAAAACTATGACTGACATCCCCAACATCCAGCCCGACAGCCGGGCCACCACCATCCTCGAAGCGCCCGACAAAATGATCAGTGTGCGTGAGCTGTTCGGGATCGATGTCGATATGCAATGCCCCGCCTTTTCAGAAGCTGACGAACGCGTTCCCGATCATGACGCGACCTATGTGTTCGATCCCGATACCACGCTCGCGATCCTCGCAGGCTTTGCCCATAACCGGCGCGTGATGGTGCAGGGCTATCACGGCACGGGCAAATCGACGCATATCGAGCAGGTCGCGAGCCGCCTCAACTGGCCGTGCATCCGCATCAATCTGGACGCGCATATCAGCCGGATCGACCTGATCGGGCGAGACGCCATCGTGCTGCGCGATGGCCAGCAAGTAACCGAATTCCGCGAAGGCCTGCTCCCTTGGGCGCTGCAAACGCCCACCGCATTGGTCTTTGACGAATATGATGCCGGGCGCCCCGATGTGATGTTTGTGATCCAGCGCGTTTTGGAAACAGAGGGCAAGCTGACTTTGCTCGATCAAAACCGCGTGATCCGCCCCAATCCCTTTTTCCGCATGTTCGCCACCGCCAATACCGTGGGGCTGGGCGATACCAGCGGGCTGTATCACGGCACGCAACAGATTAATCAGGGGCAGATGGACCGGTGGAACATCGTTGTCGGTCTGAACTATCTGCCCGCGCAAGTGGAAGCCGAAATCGTCCTCGCCAAATCCGAAGGCAGCGATGCCGCAGCGGTCGCCAATATGGTGAAGGTGGCCGACCTTACCCGTCAAGGCTTTATGAACGGGGACATCTCCACCGTGATGAGCCCGCGCACCGTGATCACATGGGCACAGAATGCCGCGATCTTCAAAGACCTTGGTTTCGCTTTCCGGCTTTCGTTCCTGAACAAATGTGACGAGGCCGAACGGATGCTGGTCGCGGAATATTATCAGCGGGTATTTGGCAAGGACTTGCCGGAAAGCGTCGTCGGAAAGACATGATCCGCGCCGCTCCTCACCCTGCCGTTGTTGCTTTTGCTGGGGGCATGCGGCGCGGCGGTGAACTACGGCAAAATCCAGCACAAAGACCTGTCGGCTGATGTCGCTTGCAATCCGGAGCAAACCGATGCTGCGGCCATTGCAGGCAAAGAGTTTTTTATCGTCACCAGCCGCCTGCCCGATTGCCGGGGGGGCGCAATGCGGCTGACCAATCACCGATCAGACACGATCCGCTATGCCCGCTTTGCCGCCCCGCAAAAGGTGAAACCGGCCAAGGGAAAAGAACAGACGGTGGTGCCAACCGCTTTCCAGCCCGAGGGTGACTGGTGGCTTGGATTGCGCGATGCCGCCAATTTGCGGCAGGGGCGCGTGCTGTTGTACGTCCATGGTTTCCGCGAAAGCATCGAATCAAGCAGCAAGGATACCGCGCAGATCGCGGCGCTTACCGGCTTTGACGGCCCCGTCATCCAATATGGCTGGCCATCACAGGGCCGCTTGCTGAGCTATGCCGTCGATGAAACCAACATGTATTGGGATGAGCGCAATTTCCGCCATTTCCTGCAAAAACTGGCGACGCAAGAATGGGTGAAGGAAATCGTCATCGTCTCGCACTCGCTGGGCGCGCGGCTGGTGATCCCGGCGGTCGAATATGTGGACCGAAGCTCGTCCAACGCGGATTCGAGCAATATCTCGAACATCATCCTCGCCTCGCCCGATGTTGACCGCCAGGATTTTGAGCGCGACATCATCGAAGAGGTGCTTTCGGCGCGCCGGGTCAACAATGATCGGCGGATAACGGTCTATGCATCGGTGAAAGACAAAGCACTGGCGCTGTCCCGCTCGCTGCACGGCTATCCCCGGCTGGGTTCGCCCTATTGCTTTGATCCGTTTGAAGCGACCCGATTAAAGGCCGCTGGCTATCCCGAGCGGTGCTACGCCGCCAAGGGTCGTTATACGCAAGAGCCAGCAAAGAGCGGCTTCATGATCATTGATACCAGCGATGTCAGCAACAGCAGCAGCGGGCACAGCGATTACCTCCGCAGCCCCGCTGCCTGTCTCGACTTTGCCGCCACGGTTCGCGGGGTGCGGGATAATGTGCCCGGACGAAAAGCGACACATCTGGCCCATGTGTTCGGATTGCAGGAAGATGCGCCCGCGGCCAAAACGGACGGTGCCGCGATTTGCAAATGGCTGTCCTCACGCTAAGTCCGTCGATAAGTCTTGCCAGAAATCCTCGTCGGGATGGTGAAACCACCATTTCACCGCGCAGGAGACTCGGCTCATCGACTTGTTGGGTTACTGTTCATACTGGCGACAGAATTGTCCGCCATTTGCATTTCAGGGGATATAATAGGTCGCAACCATGGGGGCTGTGGAGACATTTATGTCATCGATGTTCCGTGCCGGTCATAACAAACCGAAGCCAAGACTGCGCGAGCCATTAAGGCTTGGGCCGCAATCCAATGCGCTCAACAGGCGCGCACCCTTATTTACCGTGCTGATATTTGCGTTGCTGCTCGCCGTTGGCTGGGCTTTTCAGGCGAAGGCACATCCGGGGGCGAACGCCCATAATGATGTCCTTGAAGCACCCATCGCCGGTGTTCGTAACAATTATTGGTATGATTATAAATCCGATGTCGAAGAAGCCGAAAACGAGCTTCGCAAGGATTTGCGCCGCGCTAAATCCGGAAATGACAAACGCGAGGCATGGGCCGAATATAATCGCGAGCTACGCGATGCGCGCAGCGATTATCGCAAGGAAATGGTCGAAAAAGGCTATATCCTGCGCCGTCAAGGCACGGTTACGGTCGGCGGATAATCCGGCCAAACCCCGGTTTAGGCGCTTGCAATCAGGGCCGATTCTCCTGCCAGAGGTCGGCCCAAAAAACGGCATAATTCTGCGAAAGTTCACACTGAAACCGGGTAAATTCAGCGAAGAAAACCCCGCGTAACCGATGACAAAGGTCACGCGGTTTGCCCGTTTGCTGAACGGGGCGGCAATGCCTGAATGGACCGCATTCCGGGCAGCAACAATGAGAAAGAGCGGGCCGAGAAATTCATCCAAGAACAATAGCAGAACAAATAGACTATTGTCCAGTGCTATTTCTGCGCCGGTTCCTTCGCATCGCCATTGGCCACCGCCATCCATGCCTGATTGAGCACATAGGCACGGACCGCCTCGGCATCCGCCGGGGTTATCGTTTTGCCAAACGCGACCATCCCGTTTGCCTTGAGCAGACCTTCGATCACCACCTGACGCCAGGTTGCCGGGTCGGCGGCCGCGATTGACCAACGCAGGTCCGGGGTCACGCCCGAACTGTGTACCATCGGGCCGTGGCAAACCATGCAGTTTTCGGCATAGCGCTGATGCCCCAATGCGATCTGCTCTGGCGTGCCGAATGCCGCACCTTTGGGGCTTGCCTCCACTGCCAGCGGCGCATTATCGGGAAGCGTGCCTTTGGCGCCAAGCTTCAGCACGACCAATCGGCCAATCTCAGGGTTCACTTTTTCCTTCCAGAACAGGCCGTGGCTTAGGCCCCAGCTGCTTCCCCAGCCGGTGGCCACCGCGACATATTGTTCGCCGTCGATCTCATAGGTCATGGGGGCCGCAGAAACGCCGCGCTTTAGATTGCTTTCCCACAGGATTTTGCCGCTGGCCCCATCATAGGCGCGCAGCAGGCCCATTTTGGTGCCCTGAAAAACCAGCCCGGTCTTGGTGGTCAAAATACCGCTATTGCCGGGGCTGCCCAGATCGACGGTCCAGCGCGCCTCTTGCTTCACAGGGTCCCATGCGAGCAAAGCACCACCTTGGCCCGATTGGACCTGCGCCAATGCGCCTTTGGGCAGGCCGGGCGGGACGCCCGCGGCCATATCATAGCCAAGATTCCACGGCGATTTGGCCAGCTTTTCCCCCGGCTTCACCTGATAGAACTGGCCGTTCCGCTCGGTTGGAATATAGACCAGTCCGGTATCGGGGTTGAACGCCATGGGTGGCCAATTATGGCCGCCGGTGGGGCCGGGAACAACCAGCGTTCCAGCAGCGCCCGGATTACGCGCAGCCGGATTTTCAATCGGACGCCCCTTTGCATCCAGCCCGGTTGCCCATGTCATCGCGGCATAGGCCTTGCCCTGAACGAAACGCCCGGTCTTGGCATCGAGCACATAGAAAAACCCGTTTTTGGGCGCGTGCAGGATGACGCGCTGCTTCGCGCCACCAGCACCAATGGGCAAGTCGGCCAGAACAATGCTTTGTGTGGCGGTATAATCCCATTTGTCGCGCGGGGTTTCTTGAAAATGCCATTTATATTTGCCGGTTTGCGGATCGAGCGCGACGATGGAAGAAACGAACAGATTGTCGCCCTTGCCACCGGGATCGCGAACCTCGTCGTTCCACGGCGATGAATTGCCGGTGCCGATCAAAAGCTGATCGTTGACCTCGTCATAGACGATCGAATCCCAAACGGTTCCGCCGCCCGCATTCTGCCATTCGCCCTTGTCGCCCCATGTCGCATTGCCATATTTTGCAAGGGCCTCGTCCGAGGCAGCACCATCGGCCTTTTTGTCGGGATTGGGGGTGGTGTAAAACCGCCAAGCCAATGTGCCGTTGTCGGCATCATAGGCAGAAACATAGCCGCGCACGCCCAATTCAGCGCCGCCATTGCCAATCACGATTTTGCCTTTCACCACGCGCGGTGCGCCGGTGATGGTATAGGGCTTGGACTGATCGACCGTCACCACGCTCCACAACAGCTTGCCGGTCTTTGCGTCCAGCGCTTGAAGCCTGCCATCAAAGGTCGCGACAAAAATCTTGCCATCGCTATAAGCGACCCCGCGATTGACGGCATCGCAACATCCCTTGGCCAGCGTTTCGCGCGGCACCTCGGGATCATGGACCCACAATTCCTTGCCCGTTTTGGCATCAAGCGCATAGACAATCGACCAAGCACTGGTGACATAGAGCACGCCGCCCGCCATGATCGGCGTTGCCTCCACCCCGTGGGGAACGCGCATGTCATAGCTCCAGGCAATGCCGAGCGTTGCGACATTGTCTTTGGCTATGCTGCCCAATTGTGAATAGCGCTGCTCGTCATAGCCGCCGCCATAGGTCAGCCATTCTTTGCCGGTTTTGACAGCGTCGGATATCTGGCGGGTTGCCGCTTCATCGGAAAGGCCGCTTTCGCCGCAGCCTGCCAAAGCCAATGCCGCCAATGCGGACACGGCCATGCCCTGTAACTTGCGCCCGATCATTGACTGTCTCCCCACAGCGTCATTGATCGGATAGATTGCATATTGGCGCGGCGGTTACAATCCATTGCACCGTCGCCGATTGGCCACCGTCCTTATTCTTGCCTTTGCCTATCCAAAAACCCTGTCTGCCTGCGCCACCGCCTCGGCCGCGCGCAGGGCGGAGAGGATACGCATCAGGTGCTGCAAATCATGCACCTCCAGATCAACCTCGAAGGTGTGAAATCCGCTGTCGCGCGATGTCATCCGCAGGTTGATGATGTTCGCCTTGTGAAAGCCGAATATCCCCGCCATTTCGGCAAGCGTTCCCGGGCGGTTGTGCACGGTCACGCGCAGCCGCGCAGCGCCACCGTCGCTATCCTGCCCCCAATTGAGATCGATCCAGTCGGCATCGGTGCCGCTGACCAGCTTGTCGCAATGGATGGTGTGAACCTCCACAGGCTGCCCCTCCATCCGCAAACCGACTATGCGGTCGCCCGGCACCGGGTGGCAACATTCGCCAAGTTGATAGGCAACCCCCGGGGTTAGTCCGCGGATTGAAATCGCGCGCTCTTGCGATGGCCAATCGCGCTCCCCTTCTTCGCCGTTAAAGCCGGGAACCAACGCCTCCATCAACCGCCGGTCACCAATCTTGCCCATGCCGACATCGAGCATCAGTTCGTCGACCGATTTATACTCAAGCCGGTCCAGCGCCGCTTTCAAGGCTTTT
This sequence comes from uncultured Alphaproteobacteria bacterium, assembly GCA_963732535.1. Classification (GTDB taxonomy): domain Bacteria; phylum Pseudomonadota; class Alphaproteobacteria; order Sphingomonadales; family Sphingomonadaceae; genus Sphingorhabdus_B. Next base: position 194,885 of record CAVSZW010000014.1, read on the forward strand.
TCGCCGATCTTGCTGGGCAGACGGCTGCTCACTTCATCATATATTTTGCGTCCGATCACGATCAATTCGTCGCGTTCGCGGTGGCGGAAATGGCGGCGGATGGCCGCCCTCGCCTTTCCGGTTGCGACAAAATTAAGCCAGGTCGGATCGGGCTCGTGCGATTTGCTCCGCAAGATTTCGACCATGTCGCCATTGTTGAGCAGAGTGCGAAGCGGCACATGCCGCCCGTTGATCTTGGCGCCCACCGCGCGGTCGCCCATATCGGTGTGCACGGCATAGGCGAAATCGACGGGCGTCGAGCCCTTGGGCAATTGGTGCAGCGCGCCCTTTGGCGTGAAGGCAAAGATGCGATCCTGATACATCGCCATCCGCGTATTTTCGAGCAGCTCTTCGGGATCATGGCTGGTTTCAAGGATTTCCAGTAGATCGCGCAACCAACCCGCTTGCCCGTCCGGCTGATCCTCTTGTTTATAGGCCCAGTGCGCGGCAAGGCCGTGTTCTGCGGCCTGATGCATTTTGGCGCTGCGGATTTGCACCTCGACCCGCATATTCTGCGCGAACAGGATCGTGGTGTGGATCGAGCGATAGCCATTGCGTTTGGGCGTGGAGACGAAATCCTTGAACCGCCCCGGCACCATCTGCCACCGCCGGTGCAGCACGCCCAGCGCGCGATAGCAATCCTCGCTATCCTCCACGATCACGCGGAATGCGTTGATATCGGTCACCTGTTCAAAGGCGACATGGCGTTCTTGCATCTTTTTCCAGATTGAAAAGGGATGCTTTTCGCGGCCCGATACCCGCGCTTTTATCCCGGCGCGCTCCATCGATGTGGCAATCGACTGGCTGATTTCCTCGATCTTAACGTCGCCCGCTTCGCGAATTTGCGCCAGCCGCCCGGTGATCGTTTCATAAGCTTCGGGTTCCAGCTGCTGAAAGGCGAGCAGCTGCATTTCATGCATATATTCATACATGCCGATTCGTTCGGCGAGCGGCGCATAAATATCCATCGTCTCGCGCGCGATCCGGCGGCGCTTGTCCGGACTTTTGATGAAATGCAGCGTCCGCATATTGTGCAGCCGGTCTGCCAGCTTGACCAGCAGCACACGGATATCATCAGAAATCGCGAGCAGGAATTTGCGTAAATTTTCCGCTGCGCGTTCATCCTCGGTCTGCGCTTCGATTTTGGAAAGCTTGGTAACCCCGTCCACCAACCGCGCAACCTCGGGCCCGAATTTCGCTTCCACATCCTCGATGGTGGTCAGCGTATCCTCCACGGTATCGTGGAGCAGCGCGGTGATGATCGTGTCCTCGTCCATCTTGAGGTCGGTCATCAAGCCTGCAACTTCGACCGGATGGCTGAAATAAGGATCGCCCGACGCACGCTTTTGGGTGCCGTGCATCTGCACCGTATAGACATAGGCGCGGTTCAGCCTGTCCTCATCGACATTCGGAGCATAGGCCCGCACCCGCTCAACCAGATCATATTGCCGCATCATATCCGCCCCAAGTTGGGCGATTTACGCTGCGTTGCAACAGGAAACTTTGGTCGGCGGCTTTGCCGAGGCAAAAAGTGGCGGGATTTTGTGCAGAAGATACCATCCTGCGTCAGGTTGAAGGGTCGCCACGATGATCGAAAAACAGGGAAAGCTTCTTTCAAAAATTAAAGCAACGAATCCAGAATAAATAACTGTTTTTCATAAAGATAATCTTCTAGGCAAAAATAGATCAAAAACATTGAACCTTCATGCGGTCGGAAACGACCTCACAGATAGGCTCACTAAAGATTACTTGGGGGAAATTATGAAATCCAAATTGTTGCTATGGACTGTGGCAGTCTCTTTCGCAGTTGTCGCGGTCGCCCAAACGACCCGGCCAAAATTCGACGCGACCAAGATTGATGTACCGGCGGCACCCAACGCACGGGTCTCATCAATTTACAACAAAATGATGCAATCGTCCCATCCGAACACATTCATTGCACCCGAAGGCTTGTTCGGCTGTGCCAGTGAAGCCGACTGTGAAGCCAAAGGCATCACCTATTACCAGCGCATCGGCGCGTTAACGGCAGCGGGCACGCCCTCGGCATCGCGCGGCACAATGCAGGCATGGCTTAGTTTGCACGGATTCAGCCTCAATCCGCTTGCCCCAAAAAGCGATGAGCTTCGCGCTGTCTATTTCAACAGGGCAGACCTCGGCTTCGGGCGCGATCTTCACTGCCGAAGCTACCGAAAGGATTTGTCTCGCCCAATCGAGATTTCCGATCCCGCTAAATCCATTTCACTGCGGCTCGCACCACCAACACCAGCAATCTCGCCTGCCAAAGTTTCAGCCAGACCCATCCAGTTGGCAAGCGGAACCTGGACCGCATGTTATGTTACCAATTTTGGTGACAATTCGGCTCCGGCGGCACCCAACGGCAATGAACAACAGGCAATTGCCAAGGCAAAGGCGAATCTCCAGCCGATCGCAACGGTTGCGATGGAAGTTTACCGGCCAGACACAGGTAGTGGCGTTCCGGAAGTTCGCTTTTTTGTTTTCGATACGGGCGGCAATTTTTCCTCAGGCTACGTGCCCGTTCCAACGCAATTAAAGGGCGCACTCCTGCCCTTTGCAGTTTTGGATAATGACCACAGCAGCGATCCCGATGGGAAAAAGGCCAATCCCGGCACCTGCCTAAACTGCCACGGAGGGACGGCGCCTTATTCGACCGCTGCACCGACCCATCCCCTTGCGGATACAGTGGTCACGGGCGCAAATTTCCTGCCGTTTGACGCGCAATTATTTGGCTATGACACTGCCAAGGGATCGCCGTTCAACCAGATCAACCAACGCGAAACGATGCGAAAGCTGAACGCCCTGGTAAAGGGTACGCAGCCGGTGGCCACCACCATCTCCAGCCAAATTGATGGCCAATATAGTTGGTGCGGGGGTGTCCTCACGCCGGGTTGTACCATTGACGATGTCAACAACCCCTATACACCCCCGGGCTGGTCAACGCCCACCACTGCACAACTCGCCTCGCTTTCGTCCTCACAATCACCGGACGGGCCAAAGCTGGTTAATCTCTATCAGAAAGTCTCACGGGTATATTGCCGCACCTGCCACCTCGCCAATGCCGATTATTTTGACGTGCAGGACGTGAACCAGGCGTACAAATTGAAAAACAAGCTGAACCCTGCCGCGGTCTCCAGCAATATGCCCAATGCGGAACGGACATTTATTGATTATTGGGCCGATTCGATTGCTCAAGGTGCTTATGGAACCTTGTGGCCATGATGGCTTTTGAACGATTGGCAGTTGGCGATTAGATTCGCCGCAAGCCAGCGGCAAAGCCAAAATGTTCGGCTGTTATAGCAAAAAGCGCCGGAGCAGCGCGTCTTTGCCCAAATGGGCAAAGCGGCTGATCCGGCGCCAGAATTTCGGTCTCCTCCGGCCCGTGAAGTGAATCACGGTCGGTCGTTGGGGGATATGGAGAGTGGAAACCGAAAAAATTATTCGCCTGCGATAATCATTTTCTTTTTGGCATTACAATTGGCCATGTCTTCTGCACCAAGCGCCTTGTCTCCCGCATTGAACACAGCCACTTCGCCCAATTCCCGGGCAACGCTGGCGCACACATTTTTGGGTGCAGAGCTGGCGAGAGGAGCTTTACAAACAGTACCTTCGCACTGGAAAACCACGCCGCGAATGACGGTTTTTTTCACCGGCGCAGGCTGAGCGAGCTGCACTTTATAATGGGGCCCTTGCGCCACAGCATGAGCAGCAGGTGCACCAAAAAGCAAAGTGGCACTGGCAATGGTCGCCGCCAAAAGCGCGCCGCCACGGAGAGAAATCTGGGAGAGGGTCATATCAAAAATCCTTTCGGAATGGGGACATTCGAGCATCGATCCGTCTTCACCGGATTCTGTAGCCAAAATGGCATCTGAAATTTCAGTTGCGAATCACTACCTATTATTTTAAGTTTTAAGTTGCAACTAAAAACTGAATTGAGTTTGGTTTTTTTGATTGCGGGCGTTAGGACGGCTTGTATGGGTCATATGAGAGAACAATTGAACGACATCGCTTTATGCGGCCTGCCGGCTGCATTGGAAGTGATCGGCGAGCGTTGGTCGTTCATGATCGTGCGCGCCGCGCTGAACGGAATTTGCCATTTCGAGGAATTCCTCACTGAAATCGGCATCGCCCGCAACATCCTGGCCAATCGGCTCTCGCGGCTCACCGAAAGCGGCATATTGCACCGCACCCCCTGCCCCGAAGACCGTCGCAAGGTGGAATATCGGCTGACCGAAAAAGGGCTCGATTTCCTGCCCGCGATGATTGCGCTGCGCCAATGGGGCGAAAAATGGGAAACATGCGTGCCCTCAAATCCGGTGTTGGCGGATCAGCGGGATCGGCTGCCTATATTACCGGTCACCATCCGCAGTTCGGATAATCGCGTCTTGTCGCACAAGGATCTATGCTGGATCGATACCTCTGAACTGGCGGCACGGCGCGATGGCCGGCTTTCCCAAAACGAAGGCAATATCCGCAAGATTGGCTCGGTCTGACGCGGCCTTTTTTACGCGGCATCATAGCAGCACAACGCAACGTTGTAATTTTGTTGCGAATCTGTTACACTCTGTGCGTTGGCGGACTTCTGAACCGCGCTCACGCAAATAGCAGCGTAGAAAGAATCCGTGCGAACAAGCGCCAGTACCGGTTAAAAACAGGGACTTGTCCATATCGAATTTGGACACTCCGGACAGAGCGGAATATAAAAAATGAAAGGGTCCATATTATGATGTCCACTGCGGTGTCATTCGACGTCGGTGACTATGTCGTATATCCCAAACATGGGGTTGGTCGCGTCGTTGAATTGCAAAATCAAGAAATCGCCGGAATGCAGCTGGAACTTTATGTTCTGCGTTTCGAAAAAGAAAAAATGACTTTGCGCGTTCCCGTCAACAAGGCGGAAAGCGTGGGTATGCGGAAATTGTCTTCGGACAAAACGCTTCGTGAAGCCATGGAAACGCTGAAAGGCAAACCCAAGGTTAAGCGGACCATGTGGTCACGCAGAGCGCAGGAATATGAAGCGAAGATCAATTCGGGTGACCTTGTGTCGATCGCCGAAGTGACGCGCGACTTGTTCCGCCCGGACGATCAACCCGAACAAAGCTATTCGGAACGGCAAATCTTTGAAGCTGCATCCAGCCGCCTTGCCCGCGAACTGGCCGCAATGGAAAAGACCGACGAGCCAGCTGCGCTTCAGAAAATCCTGGGCGTGCTGAAAATCGCCGCACCGCAATATTACGAAAAAGCCGAATAGGCCTTTTTGCATCGACAAATTGAAAGGGCGCCTTTGGGCGTCCTTTTTTTTGGCTTGTCGCCCTTAGGAGACTGCTGTATTATTATTGCAATACAGCAAAGGATCGACCATGCGTTTCACCAACAATGTGCTTTTCCTCTCCACCGCCACCGCCTTGCTTTCGGGCTGTTACTTCATGGAATTCGATGAAGGGCCCAGCGATCTGGACAAGGGAAAGCCAATCGCTGCCGAATGGACGGTGACCGACAGCTTTGACGGCGTGAAAGGCAGAGGGCCTGACAAGATCATTGTCGAGACCGGCGACAGTTTCCGGATCAAGGCCGAAGGCGATGATGCCGCGCTCAAAATGCTGCGCTTTCTGGTCAAAGACGGCAAGATTGTGATTGGCCGGAAATCCGGATCGGGCGGATGGAAAGGCTCTGCCGCAACGATTACGGTGACCGCTCCTACGATTTCAACCATTGCGCTCGCCGGCTCGGGCGATATCGAGGCCGCGGCATTAAGTGGCAAAGCCGCCAAATTGTCCATCGCCGGATCAGGGCAAGCCGATATAGCCGCCGTTGACGCGGAATCGCTGGACGTCAGCATTGCTGGTTCTGGCAAGATGAAGCTGGCCGGAAAAGTCGCGGATGCGAAATATTCGATTGCCGGATCAGGGGGCCTTGATGCCGCAAATCTTGCCAGCCAGACGGCAAAAATATCCATTGCCGGATCAGGAACGGCAAATCTAACCGCCACCGGTACGGTCAATGCCAAAATCGCGGGCAGCGGCAATATAAAGGTTTCGGGCGGGGCCACGTGCACCAAATCGGTTACCGGATCTGGCACGCTCGATTGCGGATGATGCCGCTAAGCGCTCATTCACCTATTGCCTGTAATTGACGATAGCGTAAGCGACCGCCATAACGGCGCACGCTCGCCACAGGGGATAGGCTATGCCGCGCATCAAATATCTGTTTGCTACTCCGTTGCTGCTGGCAATGGCGGGGTCTGCCCATGCCGCACCGGACAGCCGCAATTTCATGATCGGCATTTATGACGAGGTCTTCATCGAAGGCGATATGCGGGTCGAGATTGCCAATAATGGCGCACCATCGGCAAAGGCCGAGGGCGATGCGAAACTGGTGGATAATTTGAAAATCGAACGCGTGGGCAAGCAAATCCGGATCGGCTTTCGCCCGATGGGTGCGGGATATCAACAGCCGCAAGGCACGGTGCTCGTTAAGCTCTCCGGACGTGAAATCCGCAAACTCCAGGTCCGCGGAAGCGCACAGGTGAGTGTCGATGCAATCAAGGCGAGTAGCGGCCAATTTGAACTGCGCGGATCGGGAAGCGTCCGCATCGGCAAGGTGGAGGCTGATACGATGCAGGTGCTGGTGAACGGCACGGGCGCGTTTGCCATTGGCGGAGGCTCCGCGAAAAACGGCGCGGTTCATCTGAACGGTACCGCCAATTTTGATGCGCCCGAATTCAGCTTCAACACCCTGACCCTGTTTCAACAAGGGGCCGCAAATGTTTCAACCAAGGCCAAGCGCGAAGTGACGATCACCAACAACGGCCCCGGCACGATCACCATTGGCGGTACAGCCAGTTGCGTGATCCGGCAGGCGGGATCGGGGAAAATCACCTGCCCGAATACAGGCAAACCGAAATGAGGCAGATGTTCGCGTGGCGGCGCATTTTGCCGGTCGCGGCGATTGCACTGTCCCTGTCGGCCTGTGCCGGCGCGACCAATTCAGGCCCGAGCCAATCGGCAGGCTGTGCGGCTGGAGCCACGCAGGCGGCAAGCGAAGCGGGCCTCGACCAGATCACTTTATGCCTGCGTTCAGGGAACAAGACCCGCAGCTTTACCGTCGAAATGGCGCGCACCCCGCAACAACAGAATCAGGGCCTGATGTTCCGCACCGAACTGGCCGATGACAAGGGCATGTTATTTCCTTTCGCCCAACCGCGCATTGCCAGTTTCTGGATGCGAAACACGCTGATCCCGCTCGATATCATCTTTATCGGCAGCGATGGCCGCATCGTGAATATCGCAGAAAATACCACGCCCTATTCGCTCGAACCCGTCGTTTCGGTTGCGCCGGTGGCAGCGGTGCTGGAGCTTAGAGGCGGCCTGACCGCGCAACTGGGGATAAAAGCGGGAGACAGCGCAAGCTGGACACCGCGCAACGGCCGGTAAGCTCTCCCTTTTTGCCGTGGCCCTTTTTGCCGTGGCCCCTTTTTGATTGCACGCTGCATCGCTTCGCCCTAATCGCTTGCGCCATGGGAATCTTGGCAAAAATCTTTACCTGGTGGGACGGTGCCACCATTGGCACATTGCTGTATAGCGCGCGCAAGGGCGAGCTTATTGGCGAAGATGATCTGGGCAATCGCTATTTTCAGGCGCGTGGCGGCAATCGCCGTTGGGTGATCTATAACGGGGCAAACGATGCCGCGCGCGTTGCGCCCGAATGGCATGGCTGGTTGCACGGCACATTTGATGGACACCCCGACAGCTATCTGCCGCCTGCCCGCAAATTTGAAATCGCCAGCCCCGGCAACCCGACGGGCAGCGACGCCGCCTATCGCCCCGATGGCGCATTGGAGCAAGGCGGCGCACGTGCACGCTCGACCGGCGATTATCAGGCCTGGAGCCCAGAAGGCTGATGCGAAAATCGCTGGTCTTGCTGGCTTTGGGCGGCGCATTGACGCTGTCTGCCTGCGATATGCTGGGCGACAAGCCGGGTAAAGATACTACGAAAAGCAAAGCGGCATCCACCGACGTGCCGACTGCACCGGTCGACGAAAACGCACCCGGCACTCCTATGGCCGAACGCGTGGCCGTGATCGGGCTGCTCAACAAACGCAACGGCGACACCCGCGATTTTGAATTGAAACCCGGAGAGGCCGTCCGCGCTGGCAAGGTTGTCATCCGCGTCCGCGCCTGCGAACGCACCGCACCGTGGGAAACCTACCCCGATCAGGGGGCTTTTGTTCAGGTCATCATTCGTGAACGCCCGCGCGGCACCAATAATGCCGAACGCTGGGGACAGGTTTTTTCCGGCTGGTTGTTTAAGGAAAATGTCGCGGCCAACATCGTCCAGCATCCGGTTTATGATGTGTGGGTGAAAGAATGTAGGATGAAATTCCCGGGCGAAGAGGCCGATCCGTCCGAAGCGCCCAAACCATCCTCTGACGAAGATCGTGCTGCTCCCGCCGCTAAAGCACCGTCCAGCCAGCCCCAGGCTCCGGCCAATCGCGCTCCTGAACCAGAGCCGGAGGAAGAGGTGGAAGAAGAAGCGGGCGGCGAAGGCGAAGCGACGGTGGAAAACTGACTTTGGCCAATCGGATCGGGCACGCCTTCGCAACCGGCCAGCGCTTTATCTAAAAGGCTCAAATACTCCGATTGCGAAATCTCTACCGCGCCCAATGAAGCCAGATGGTCAGTCAAAAACTGGCAATCAAGCAATTCAAACCCGCCCATCCGCAGCCGCGCGACCAACCAGACCAGCGCCACTTTGGAGGCATCGGTCGCCCGCGAAAACATACTCTCGCCAAAAAAAGCCCGGCCCATCGCCATGCCATAAAGCCCGCCGACCAGCTCATCGCCTTGCCAACACTCCACGCTGTGCGTCATGCCCGCAGTGTGGAGCGTCAGAAATGCATCCTCGATATCGCCGTTGATCCACGTCTCGCGCCGGTCATCCTGATATTCCGCACATTTCGCGATCACCTGCGCGAAGGCCGTATCACTGCTCACGCGAAAGCGGTTTTGCCGGATTACTTTGGAAAGCGACTTGCTGATCCGCAATTCATCCAGAGGCAGAATAGCCCGCCGCTGCGGCTCCACCCAGAATGCATCAGGATCATCGCGTGCATCGGCCATGGGAAACACACCGTGCCGGTATGCGCGGAGCAGCAATTCGAGATCAATGGCCATGCCCGGCAAGCGTTATCCCGAGTGGCGCGCCTTGGCAATTGGCAGCAGACCTGCTTTCCCTCTCCCAATGGGAGAGGATATGCAGGCTTACGAGCTTGCTCGTTAGCCGGAGTTGGTGAGGGGTTGTGTCCTATCGATGGGGCACAACCCCTCACCCAGCTTCGAGTAAGCAGCAAGCTGCCAACTCTTCGCAACCCTCTCCCAAAGGAGAGGGGATCGATTTGCCATTCGCAATTGACGGACTCCATTTGCACCCTGCCCCACTTTGCTCTATGCGTGGAATTTCCCCGGCGCGGCGGCCTTGCAACGGCCTGCACATGCCGGGGTTATTCTTTTTACCGTCTCGAATGCAGGAATAGCCCATGACCCGCCGCCGTAAAGTGTATGAAGGCAAGGCCAAAATTCTTTATGAAGGCCCCGAACCCGGCACGCTGATCCAATATTTCAAGGACGATGCGACCGCCTTTAACGGCGAGAAAAAGGGACAAATCACCGGAAAAGGCGTGATCAACAACCGCGTTTCGGAACATGTGTTTTCCAGGCTCGGCCTGATCGGCATCCCCACCCATTTCATCCGCCGCCTGAACATGCGCGAACAATTGATCCGGCAGGTGGAAATCATCCCCATCGAGGTCGTCGTCCGCAATGTGGCCGCAGGGTCCATCTCCAAGCGCCTCGGCATCGAAGAAGGCACCCCGCTGCCGCACACGTTGCTGGAATATTATTACAAAGATGATGCGCTGGGCGATCCCCTGATCGCCGAAGAACATATCGCCTGTTTTAACTGGGCAAGCCAAGAGGAAATGCAGGACATTTCTTCGATGGCGATCCGCATCAACGATTTCATGGTCGGGATGTTTGCCGGGATCGGAATTCGTCTGGTTGATTTCAAACTGGAATTCGGGCGTTTGTGGGAAAATGAATTCAGCCGGGTGATTTTGGCCGACGAAATCAGCCCTGATGGCTGCCGCCTATGGGATATCGAGACCGGAGAGAAACTGGACAAAGACCGCTTCCGCCGCGATCTGGGCGGCGAATCCGAAGCCTATCAGGAAGTCGCCCGCCGTTTGGGCCTGATGCCCGAAGAAGGCGAAGGCGCGGTGCTCGATCTGGCGAGCCATAGGTTGCGGAAGGGGAAGTAGAAGGCAATTGCCTTGCAAATGCGGGGTCTGCATAAGCCAGCAATGAACCGTTCCATTTTCCGCGCTTGCGCGGCGCTCTGTCTGTCGCTGGCTGTCGCACCGCAATTGCAGGCGAAGACTTCTGAATTTGAACGCACTCCCCCGTGGAACGCCGAAACTTCCGACATGGAGCCGGACACGCGCATCATTTACGGTAGCTTAAAAAACGGCCTGCGCTATGCCATCCGGCCCAATGCGAAGCCCGAGAACCAGGTGTTGATCCGCATGGTCGTCGATTTCGGTTCGGCGGCTGAGGCGGAGGATGAGCAGGGTCTTGCCCATTTCATCGAGCATATGGCGTTCAACGGATCGACCAACGTGCCCGAGGGCGAAATGGTGCGGATGCTGGAACGGTTGGGGCTGTCGTTCGGGGCCGATACCAATGCCTCCACCGGCTTTGTGCAAACCAGCTATATGCTCGATCTGCCACGCAAGGATGCCGCGCTGATCGAACGTGCGCTGTTCCTGATGCGCGAAACGGCGAGCGAGGTGCGTTTTGAAGCCGGTGCGGTGGAGCGCGAGCGCGGGGTGGTGCTGTCCGAAATGCGCGATGGCGAGAATTTCCGGTTCAAGAGCAACCGCGAATCCTTTCGGCTTTTCTATCCCGACAGTTTCTATGCCAACCGCTTTCCCATCGGACAAAAACCGGTGTTGGAAAATGCCTCTGCCGAAAAAATGAAGGCGCTATACGGCAAATGGTATGTGCCGGATCGCACCAAAATTGTGGTCGTCGGCCCCGTCGATCCGGCGAAGATCGAGCAAGAAATTGCCCGCAAATTTGGCGACTGGGGCGGCAGCGGCGCGGCTTTGGGGAAGCTGAAGACGTGCAGTTTTGATCCCGCGCGGCCTGCACAAGCCACCATTTTCGCGCATCCCGAAATCGAAGAACAGGTTCAAGTTGGCCAGCTCGTGCCAGACCGGAAGCGGCCCGACACAATCGAATCGGCACTGTTGATGCTGAAAATGCAAATTGCGTGGGGGATTATTTCTGACCGGCTGGCGCGACGTTCGCGCGCGGAGGATATCCCGTTGCTGGGTGCCTCGCCCAATTTCGAGCCGGGATTTTGCGAAAAATATGCACGCGTCGGCTTTGCCATCGGGGCGAAGGACGGTGGCTGGCAGACGGTGTTGCCCATTGTCGAGCAATCCGTGCGACAGGCGGCGCAACATGGCTTTTCCCGCACCGAGCTGGACGAACAGATCAAGCGGCTCGACGCGGGCTATGCCAATGCGGTGAAGGCCGAGCCGACGACGGCAAGCGGCGCATTTGTGGGTGAGCTGGCGGGGAACGAAAACGATATCATCTCCAGCGCGGCCTATCGCCAGCTCGCTTGGCGGCAGCTGAAGCCATTTGTGACGCCGGAATCGATCCGGCAAGAATTGGCGCATTGGTATGGGCAACTGGAACGCCCGCAGATTTACCTGTCCACCCGCAAAGGCGACGGGGTTGATTCTGCACAGCTTTTGGCCGCCTTCAACGCCAGCCGCGCGGTGACGGTGGCGGCTCCGGCAACGCGCACGAACGGCGCATGGGGCTACACCGATTTCGGCGCCAAAGGCGTGGTCAAATCGGACAAGCGGATCGACGATCTGGCCATTCGTACGGTGCGCTTTGAAAATGGCGTGATGCTGAATGTGAAAAGCACCGATTTTGACGCCGACCGGGTGTTGCTGACGATGCGGATCGATGGCGGGCGGATGCTCTATGGCAATGATGCGCTGCCATTATTGGCGCTGATGAATGGAGCCTATGTCGGTGGTGGCCTTGGCAAGCATCAATATGATGATTTGCGCGCCTTGCTCGCGGGGACAACGGTCGACGCGCGGTTGGCGGCGGGGGATGATGTGTTCGGCGCGGCGGCGTCGGTGGTTGTCAAGGATCTGGCGCTGCAATTGCAGGCCATGGCAGCCTATTTGACCGACCCCGGCTATCGCGACGAGGCCGTGCGACTATACCGCCGTCCGTTGCCCGAAAGCTATGCGCGAATGGATGCAACGCCGGGCTCAGCGCTGGGCAATGGCATGAACCGGGTGCTGTACGACGGCGACGCGCGCTTCAATATCATTCCGCAAGACAGCGCGATGGCGGCCGAATTTGGCGATCTTAAAAAACTGGTGAGCGAAGCGCTCGCCAGCAACCGGTTGGAAATCGGCATTGTCGGCAAAATTGGCGAAGACGAAGCCATCGATCTGGTGGCGCGCACCTTCGGGGCGTTGCCCAAGCGCAAGGAAGTAAGCAGCATCGCCCCCGAAGCGCGCACCGTCCGCCATTCGGACAAAACCGGCGCGCATGATTTTGTCCATCGCGGCGAGCCGAACCAGATGGCATGGCGGCGCGTGTGGCTGACCACCGATAGCAAGGACCAGAAACTGTCCCAGACGATGTCGCTGCTCGCCGATGTCGTGCAAATCCGGCTACTCGATGAATTGCGCGAAAAATTGGGCGCGTCCTATTCGGCCAATGCCGGTTCTTCAATGTATGACAATTATCCTGGCCGCGGCTATTTCAGCATATCCACCAACGGCGATCCCAAGAATCTGGAATCAATCGAGGCGGCTGTGGATGCGGTGATCGCGGAAATGGTGGCGCAACAACCCTCTGCCGACCTGTTTGAACGGGCGCGCAAACCCACGCTTGAAAGCTACCGTGACTGGCGCAAACGCAATGGCACCTGGATGGGGATTGTCGGCGAGGCGCAAAGTGATCCCGTGAAACTGGACCGGTTTCGCCATAGCGAAGCGAGCTTTCGCGCGATCACAGCAGATGATGTGTGGAAAGCGGCACAGCGCTTCTTCAAAGGCAAATCGCCCTATACTTTCCGCGCGCTGCCAAAAGCGCCCTAACCTTCAGCCCCTGGTCTTATACCCGCAGATAATGCCGAGCACGAAAGACAAGAACAGGCCCAATTGCAGTTGTTCATGTGCGACCTGGCTCCAGCCAAAAAACTGGGCACCAAAGGCGAATAGGCCCACAAACATTGCCGCTGCCAATCCAACCATAAAACCTCCATCGCCAACAAGGATGCAATCCCGGCTAGCGTTAGCAAATCTAGCCCAACCACCATCAACACCCCCTTAGCAAACAGGCTAAATTTTCGGTTAAACCGCACAGCCTCTTGTATCGCGCGAAGGCCAGACTATAGGGATCGGCAACCCAGCCGGAGCGACAATCACCATGAAGACCCGCATATTCGTTACCCTGAAAAACGGCGTTCTCGATCCGCAGGGAAAAGCGATCCACCATGCGCTGGAAGGCCTTGGCTTTTCGGGCGTCAACGATGTCCGCGCGGGGCGCTTGATCGAGATCGAGCATGACGACACTGTCGGGCAAGCCGAACTCGAAGAAATGAGCCGCAAATTGCTCGCCAATATGGTGATCGAGAATTTCGAGATCGAAGCCAAGTGATGCGCGCCGCCGTTATCCAGTTTCCCGGCTCCAACTGTGATCGTGACATGGTGGTTGCGATCCGCGAGATCACTGGCGCGGAAACCTCGCTGGTCTGGCACCGCGAACATGAACTGCCTAAAGGCGTCGATCTGATCGCGGTTCCCGGCGGCTTTTCCTATGGCGATTATCTGCGCTCTGGCGCGATGGCGGCGCGGTCTCCTGTGATGCAGGCCGTGGTCGCAGCGGCGGGGCGGGGTGTGCCCGTGCTGGGTGTATGTAACGGCTTTCAGATTTTGACCGAGGCGGGCTTACTGCCGGGCGCATTGATGCGAAATGCGGGCATCCGCTTCGTCTGCCGCGACGTGAAACTGACGGTGGAGAACAGCCAGTCGATCTTCACCAGCCGCTATGACGCGGGCGAAGAAATCACCATTCCGGTGGCACACCATGACGGCAATTTTTTCGCCGACGATGCAACGCTCGACAGGCTGGAAGGCGAAGGCCGCGTGGCATTCCGCTATGCCGAACCCGTCAATGGCTCCGCGCGCAATATCGCTGGAATATTGAACGACGCGGGCAATGTTTTGGGCATGATGCCGCATCCCGAACGCATGATCGAGCCCGTGCAGGGCGGATCAGACGGGCGGCGTATGTTTGAGGCCCTCATCCGCGAGATCGCCTGATTCAATTGCCGGTTCCGCTTTAATTCGGGGCTTGGGCTGAAGCCAACGCCCGATCAGCAACAACACCGTTGGCCAGAACATGGTATTCCACACATCATGCCAATGTTCATCATCGGGCCGGATATTGAACTCGATGGTCTCCATCCGCAGATCGAGCCATTCGACCCCCAGCGCCATCGCAAGCACGGCAAGCCAGGCCAAAATCCACCCCCCGCGCCAACGCCACAGCAATCGGACCACGACAAACAGGATCATTCCGAAATAGACATGCAAAGCATCCTTGCTGAGGCCGGTCGCTTCGATCATGTCTATCTTGAATGCTTGCAGCAAATCCGGCGCCGCCGCCAAAATCTGCGTCATAGCTTCGCCTTGAACGGCGAGAAATCGGTCTGGTCGTCATAGATATCCACGCCCTCGCGGCGTTTCAAAGCCATCACGATCAACACCGTCACCGGCAGCAAGATAATCTCCCACCCGGTCTTGATCGCCCATTGTGACAGCACGGTTTTGAACAGCTGATCGGTCGGCCAGCCTTCGAGGCCGTAAAAGGCGATCGGATAGAAGATCAGGCTATCGAGCCCCTGCCCCACAAAGGTGCTGGCGACAAAGCGCAATCCCATGCCCTTTCCCTTACTCTGGATTTTCATCTTGGCGAGCACGAAACTATTGGCAAATTCCCCCGCCCAAAATGCAATCATAGACGCCAGCACAATCCGCCAGCTATTGCCAAACACCGCTTCATAGGCGGCCTGATGCGGCCAGCCTTCAGCAGGCGGCAATTGCACCACCACCCACGCCATAAACGCCATGAAAATCAGCGCGGCAAACCCCGTCCAGATCACCCGCCGTGCGCGCGCATAGCCATAAACCTCGGTCAGCATGTCGCCGATCACATAGCTCAACGGGAAGAACAGCACCCCCGCACCAAAGGGCCAGTCACCGATGAACGGCAGATCAATGACCGAGCGTTTGCTGGCACCAATGATGTTCGACAACAGCAGGATCGCGACAAAGGCCGCCATGACAAAATCATAATAGCGGAATTGCCGGTGCGCGGCGGCATTGGCGCTTTGCGCTTCGATTGAATGTTCAGACATGACGGCCTTTTAACGCTCTTTGCCATTCGCGCAATCCGCGCTATTGCGCCCAAGGCGCGCGCCCTTAGCTCAGCTGGATAGAGCGCGAGACTTCTAATCTTGAGGCCACAGGTTCGACTCCTGTAGGGCGCGCCAATTCCTCCAAGCCGATATAATAGACCGTAGTGCTGAGCCTGTCGAAGCACGCCTTGCCGGGAAACGCCCTTCGACAGGCTCAGGGCTACGGTTAAATTTTTAACTGTCCGGTATATGGATCAAGCCGCCAAACGGCGCTGCTTATCCAGTTTTTTCAGCACCATCTGCCGTTTCAGCCGCGACAGATGGTCGATGAAGAGGATGCCTTCGAGATGGTCCATCTCGTGCTGCAGACAGGTGGCCATCATGCCGGTCATATCTTCCTCGTGCAAATGCCCGTCCAGATCGTGCCAGCGCGCGCGGATGGCGGCGGGGCGTTCGACCTCGGCATATTGATCGGGAACCGACAGGCAGCCTTCATTATACACCGAATGATCCGCCGACGGATTAAGGATTTCGGGATTGATGAAGATACGCGGGGCCCGCGTCACTTCATGGCTGTGGTTGCAATGCTCGCCATGTTCATGGTCATGCTCGGCTTCGGCGGGTTCCTGCAGATCGATCACCAGCACCCGTTTCGGCACGCCAATCTGGATCGCGGCGAGGCCAATGCCGTGCGCGTCATACATGGTTTCAAACATGTCGGCGACCAGCGCTTTCAGCCCATCGTCAAACAAGGTGACGGGGGTGGAGACGGTTTTCAGCCGGGGATCCGGCACTTCAAGGATGGGGTGTATGGCCATGGGTGGGGAGATAGGGAGTGGTGTTTGCGGCGTCAACCTAGGTCCGAAAAACTTACGATCACCCTGCTATTTGGACGCGATGCCGACTGATTAGAATAAGTGTGAAAAAGGCGTGCCGTTGGTACAATTAATTATATACTGTCCCTAATTAAGGCTACACCGGCCGTCGCGCGCGCAAAGCCTGCGCCAGCGTGCCTTCGTCGAGATAATCAAGCTCTCCGCCCACCGGCACGCCGTGGGCCAATTGGGTCAGCCGGATCGGGAAATTTTCCAAGCCGTTCGGCCAGATAATGCGCGGTTGTTTGCCCCTCCAGCGTTGCGTTCATCGCGAGTACCACCTCGTCAATCCCGCCTGCAGCAACGCGCGCGATCAGGGCGTCGATGTGCAAATCTTCGGGCCGCACCCCGTCCAAAGCCGACAATCGCCCGCCAAGCACATGATATTTCCCCGGAAACAGCCGCGAACGATCAAGCGCCCATAGGTCTGATACATCCTCCACCACGCACAACGCGCGGGTATCGCGGCGCATGTCGCTGCATATGCCGCACGGGTTTACGGTGTCGATATTGCCGCACGTCTCGCAATTTTTCAGCCGTTCCTGCACCGTCTCCAGCGCGCGCAACAAGGGCTGCAACACGGTCTCCCGCTTTTTCATCAGATGCAGCACCACACGCCGCGCCGAACGCGGTCCAAGCCCCGGAAGCCGGGAAAGCGCTTGTGCGAGCGCGTCTATTTCTTGCGATGCCATGGATGCGCCTTATGGCATCCTCAAAATTAAGTTAAAGCAGTTCCGTTCTGTCGAGTAAAGTAAAGACGCCCATAACAGCGCACCTGAGCCTTCCTTCGCTCAGGCGCACGCGATTTGGGGATAGGCCATGCGCCTGATATTCATGGGAACCCCGGATTTTGCCGTACCGACGCTGAACGCGCTGGTCGCGGCGGGGCATGAAGTGTGCGCGGTCTATACCCAGCCACCGCGTCCGGCGAACCGGGGTAAGAAGTTGACCCCCTCTGCGGTGCAGGTGCAGGCCGAGGCATTGGGGCTTCCGGTGCGCTCGCCAAAATCGTTGAAAGGCGCGGATGAGCAGGCCGAATTTGCCGCTCTGGGTGCCGATGTGGCGATTGTTGCGGCTTATGGCCTGATCCTGCCGCAGGTGATTTTGGACGCGCCGCGGTATGGCTGCCTCAATGTTCACGGTTCGCTGCTTCCCCGCTGGCGCGGGGCGGCGCCGGTGCAGCGTGCGATTTTGGCGGGCGATGACGAGACCGGCGTGTGCATCATGCAGATGGAGGCGGGGCTGGATACCGGGCCGGTGCGGTCAACCGGGCGGACAGTGGTTGATGGCAAGACTGCGGGCGAATTGACGGCGGAACTGGCCGAAATGGGGGCGCGGATGATGGTCGCGGTGCTGGCAGACCTGTCGGCGCATCCAGCGGTTGTGCAGCCCGACGATGGCGTCACTTATGCAGCGAAGATCGACAAGGCAGAAATGCGGTTGGATTTTTCGTTGAGCGCCGAACAGGTGGGGCGGCAAGTGCGCGCGTTTCATCCAGGGGCATGGTTTGAATTTGAAGGCGAGCGGTATCGGGTGATTGAAGCTACCGTCGCCCCCGCGCAGGCGGGGGCCTCAGGTAGCTTGGAACAAACCTCCCGAGGCCCCCGCCTGCGCGGGGGCGACGTTTTAGACAACCAACTCACCATCGCCTGCGCCGACGGAGCAATCCGCCCTACGATCATCCAACGCGCGGGTAAGCCCGCCATGCCGCTCGCTGATTTCCTGCGCGGCAAAGCCATCCCCGTCGGCACCATCCTCGCATGACCCGTTTTGCCCTCACCATCGAATATGATGGCACGCCCTTTATGGGATGGCAGCGGCAGAGCCATGGCCCTTCGGTGCAGCAGGCGATTGAGACGGCCATTGCTAAAACGACCGGCGCACGCGGTGCAGGTCCATGCAGCCGGTCGCACCGACGCCGGGGTCCATGCGTTTGCCATGCGCGCGCATTTTGATGTGGAAACAAAGCTTACGCCCTTTCGCCTGATGGGCGGGATCAACGCGCATCTGCGCCCTGCGCCGGTTTCCATTTTGGCTTGCGAAATCGCCCCCGATGATTGGCACGCGCGCTTTTCCTGCATCGGCCGAGCTTACGAATATCGCATCGCAAACCGCCGCGCTCCGCTGGCGCTGGAGGTCAATCGGGTGTGGCAGATTTCTCCGCCCTTGGATGCCGATGCCATGCACGAGGCCGCACAAATCCTTGTGGGCTTGCACGATTTCACCACCTTCCGTTCCGCCCATTGCCAATCGGATAGTCCGGTGAAGACGCTGGACCGTTTGGATGTGCGGCGCGAGGGCGATCATGTGATTGTCGAGGCGGCGGCGCTCAGCTTTCTGCATCATCAGGTGAGATCGATGGTCGGCTGCCTCGCCCATGTCGGCAGGGGGCGATGGAGCGCGGCGGATTTGCAGAGTGCCCTTGAAGCCAAAAACCGCGCCGCGCTGGCGCACAATGCGCCGCCAGAAGGGTTGTATTTTGTGAAGGCGGTTTATCCGTGAACTCCCTCTCCAGTGGGAGAGGGTTGTGCAGACTTATGAGCGTAGCGAATTAGTCGAAGCTGGGTGAGGGGTTGTGCACAACCGGGAGGGATGAACCCCTCACCAACTGCGCGTAATCAGCAAGCTGATAACGCTTCGTATCCTCTCCGCAAAGGAGAGGATTACAGCTACCCAAAAATCCGCTCGACCGACTTCTCCAGCATCAGCAATTGCCATAACAGCCGCGAATTATCCGAACGCCCGCTGATATGATCCTCGGCCAGCTTTGCCAGTACATCGGCCTCGAACCAGCCGGTTTTGGACAGCGTGGAACTCGCCGAAATCCCCCGTGCGGTTTCAGCCAATGGCCCGCGAAACCATTGCGCGATGGGCGTTACAAAGCCCATTTTCGGGCGGTAGAGAATGTCCTGCGGCAGATAGCGTTCCATCGTCCGCTTCATCAGCCATTTGCCCTGCCCGCCGCGCACGCGCATTTTATCGGGCAGGCGCGCGGCGAATTCGAGCAGGCGGTGATCGAGCAAAGGCTCACGCGCTTCCAGCCCCACCGCCATGCTCATCCGGTCTGGCTTCACCAATATGTCGCCGGGCAGCCATAGTTTCATGTCGGCATATTGCGCGCGGTCCAGCCCGCTTTGTGCTGGGGCATTCGCCATTAAGCGGTGCATATGGCTTTCGGCACGATAGCCGCCCAGCGCCTGTTTGCTGCGCCGCGAGAAGATGCGATCGCGCACCCCCGGCCCCGTCACCCCCACTGCCTCGGCATAGCCCTCTGCCCCCGTCCGCGCGAGCGAGAGCAAGGTGGTTTTGGCGCGCAAGGGACGCGGGGCCCAATCGGCCTTCGGGATAAATGCTGCCGAGCGCGCCGAACAAAGGCCCGCGTATCCCCTGTGGCAACAGCCCGCGCAGCCGTTCTTCGCCATGGTGGAAAACATGGCGGCGATAACCCGCAAGCGCTTCGTCTGCGCCATCGCCCGATAACGCCACCGTCACATGCTCACGCGCCATTTCGCACACGCGGTATGTGGGCAGCGCGGAGGCATCGGCAAAGGGTTCGTCAAAGTGAAAGGCGAGTTTGTCGATCAGGCCATAGTCGTCGGCACCCACCTTGCGGCTGTGATGTTCGGTCAGGAAACGTTTGGCGATGCGATCTGCATATTCGCTTTCGTCGAGTGCTGCGACATCGAAACCGATGGAACAGGTTTTCACCGGAACCCGTGAAGCCTCTGCCATCAAGGCAACGACGCTCGATGAATCCACGCCGCCTGAGAGAAACGCCCCCAAAGGCACATCGGCGATCATCCGGCTGAGCACGGCCTGCCGCATTAACCGCAGCAGTTCTTCCTGCAATTCGGCCTCGCTGCCCTTTTCGCGCGGTGCTGAAATCCAGATCCCAATATTGCACTGGGCGCGGGCGCAGGCTTGCCCTGTTGCAGCAACCAATAATGCCCGGCGGGAAGCTTTTCCACGCCCTGCACAAAGGCGGTGTGATCGGGGACATAACCGAATGCCAGATAGTCCTCGACCGCAAACAAATTCGGATCGCGGCGTAGGCCCGGATGCGCGAGCAATGCCTTTAATTCCGAGCCAAAGATCACGCTGCCGTCCGAAATCGCCGCATGATACAGCGGCTTCACCCCCAGCCGGTCTCGCGCCAGCAGGAGTTGTTTCGCGCGCGCATCAAACAGCGCGAAGACAAACATCCCGTGCAGCCGCTCGACCACGCCCACGCCCCATTGCCGCCAGCCGTGCAGGATACATTCGGTGTCGCTATCGGTGCGAAAAATATGGCCGAGCGCTTCCAGCTCTTTTCTAAGCTCAAGGAAATTGTAGATTTCGCCGTTGAACGAAACCGCAAGGCTTTCATCCTCGGTCAACATCGGTTGCGCGCCGCCACCCAGATCGATAATCGACAGCCGCCGGTGGCCGAGGCCGACGCCAAGCGCGGTCCATACTCCTGATCCATCAGGCCCGCGATGGGCGATAGCGTCGGTCATCCGCCTCACCCGTTCGGGATCGACAGGCTTTGCGCTTTCGACGTGGAAGATACCGGCTATTCCGCACATGATTGGTGGCCCTTAGCGGAGTCCGGCCAGTTGGTCAGCCACTTTGTCGATATTTCCCAAATCCTTGGTAAAAGCATCAATCGCGGGGCGCGGTTGGGCCGTGCCGATGCGTTCGGATGCGATCAGGATGGCGACCGCCTGTTGCCGTCCGCCAAACAGCCGGTTTTTGAGCGTTTCCAGCTTCACCTGCGTCGCACTGCCCGTGGTCACGCCGTTCACGCGGTAAAAGCTCAAAATCTCGCGCATATATTTGCCCTGCGCGGCGATCCGTTCGCAGCGGGCGTTGGCAGGAGCCGCGCAGTTTTCGGTCCACGCCCAGCGCTCGTCATTGCCAACCACGCCCTGTCCATAGCCCACAAGTTCGCGGCCTTCCTCTTGCCGGTCATAAATGGCGGCGTAGAAATCGACATGCTGGCCCGCTGCATTGCGATAGCGGGCGAGCAGATTATAGTTTTCGCCGGCGAAATGCGGCTTCCAATAATAGTCGGTGTCATAGTTTGACACCGTCCAGCCCGGCACCTTCGGCAGCAAATGCGTTTTGGGAAGTGGCGATGAACGGCTGGAAACATAGGTGGACCAGGCGGCGGGAACCGCTGCCATTATCAGCAACCCCGCCACCGCCAACTTGCCCGCCACCGGCCAACGCAGCGGCGCTTGCAAATCCGTTGCCATAATCGGTTGCTCATCGGCGCGTTTGTCAAAAAAGCGCCAGCCAATGGCCAACACCAACGCAATGACGACGGCAAAGAACACCCAACCATAAATCACATGATCCATGCTCGCGGCGAATTGCAGATTGCCATGGTGGCCCACATAGATCGTCGAAAAGGCGCGCAGGCCATTGGCGATGATCGGCACGACCACACACACCGCCATGAACGCGGCGCGGCGTGGCCAGCTTTTGAAGCACAGGTTGGAAACCAGCGCCCCCAGCGCCACCATCGCGATCAGGAACTTCACGCCCGAACAGGCCTCTGCCACACGGAACAGCGCATTGGGGGTGGAAATAAAAATGCCCTCAAGATGCGCGGGGATGCCGGACAGGCCCAACAGCCACATGCACATTTTGGCGGTGACGGTTTGGAGCAGCGGCACAAATTCTTCGCCAAAGGGGACAAGGAAAAAGGCATAGAAAAGAGGGAATAAAAGCCCTTTTGTCAGATTCCATCCGAGCAGCGAAGACACCGCCCCTTGCAGCATCATCAGCAGTCCCAGATGCCGCGCGAGGCCCACTCCCGCCGCATCGCCCAGCAACCAGCCAAAGGCCCCTGCCCCTGCATAAAGCAACGGCGGCCACCACGGAGCCGGCGTCAATTTCGCCAGCTCATCCTTGCGCTGCATCACCAGCCAACCGAGGATGGGAACGATCAGCAGGCAATGGTTGAAGGTGGAGCTGGTCCACCAGATTTGGACGATGTCGAAAACGTCATTGTGAAGGATCAGGAGGATGGCGGCGGTGACGAGTGCGAGTTGGGTGAGGGCTTTGGTCCAGACCGACACCGCCTTCTCGGATTCGTCACCCCCGCAAAGGCGGGGGTCCATCACCTGAGTTTTAGTCACAACACACCCTCGTTTTGCGCTTGAAGGGCGGGAGATGGACCCCCGCCTTCGCGGGGGTGACGTGGTGTATGGAGTAAATCATCCAGCACCGCCAACTGTCCGGCCCAGCCATAATTGGCGATCACATGTGCGCGCGCCGCTTTCCCCAAATCCAGCCGCGTGCTCAAATCATCCAGCAGCTCTATGCAAACCTCTGCCTCTTGTTCCACCGTTTCCGCCACGCGGAAATGCACAGCATCCTTGGCGTCAATGCCCTCCGCCGCCGCCGCAGAAGCCACCACGGGCTTTGCCATTGCCATCGCCTCCAGCACCTTATTCTGGATGCCGCGCGCGATCCGCAACGGCGCGACCACAACATCGGCTCCTGCCAGCCATGTCCGCACATCATCGACTGCGCCCGTCACCATAACGCCGGGTAAGGCAGATAGATCGACCACCGCCTGCGTGGGATTGCGTCCGACAATGGCAAAGGTGGTTTCCGGATGGCTGCTGCGGATCGCGGGGAAGGCATTGTTTGCGAAATCGGCGACGGCTTCGATGTTCGGGCGGTAATCCATTTGCCCGGTAAAAACGATCAAGGGATCGGGGAACACCGGAAACAGCTTTTTAAACTTTGCTGCCGGATCATAATAAATGGTATCAATACCATTGCTCAAGGCACTGATATTTTTCGCTCCGCTGCGTTTACGAAACAGCTCTGCTTCAGCCTCGCTGACGAACAGGCTGGCATCAGCGCGGGCCGCGATCTTTGCCTCAAATTCTGAAAGCAACCGCTCTTCGCGCGTGTTGACCCAACGCATCAACGCATTGCCGTCCGCCGCATAGCTCCCAAATTTTGCGCTATCGACGTCGCAAAAATCCATGATGAGCGGGCCGGTGTAATCGTCCGGCACAAATTGCGCCATCTGCCCGGAGAAGACCACGACATGGCTGATTTTGCCGCTCGCCAGCCGCTCATTCACCCATGCCTGTAATGCGCGCGAGCCAAAGGCAGTCAGCGAAACCGGTTTTGCTGTCGCCAGCGCCTCTATCCCGGCAACAATCTCGTTTTTGTTTCGCACCGGCGCGCACAGCGACGCGATGTTTTCCAAAGGCGGATGTTTCGCCGCCGCTACTTCATCCGCATTTTCGGCAAAGGCCCCGACATGCACCGGAGCCATTTGCGTGAGTTTCTGCAACAGATGGTAAGACCGGATCTTGTCGCCCCGATCAGGCGGCCACGGGATGCGGTGGGCGAGGAACAGGATTTCATTCATGCGTGAATGACCCGTCCCTCTCCCATTGGGAGAGGATATGCAGGCTTACGAGCTTGCTCGTTAGCCGGAGTTGGTGAGGGGTTGTGTCTTATCGATGGGGCACAACCCCTCACCCAGCTTCGAGTATGCAGCAAGCTGCCAACTCTTCGCAACCCTCTCCCAATGGAGAGGGAAAGAGGAGTGGCCCCAACCATCACCCCAGCCCCTTGGCGATCCAGGGGCCAATCCGGTTGGCAATGCCCAAAGGAAGCTTCTGCCACAGCGCAATCTGCGCCTTATATTTCGGGCTGTTCGGGTTCACATCGCGCGGCTCTGCGCCATCGGCTGTCCGCACCGCATAGGACAAAGGTTCGGGTTCAAAACCCCAGTTTTTCTTGAAGGCAAAGGCCCCCGAATTGGCTTTTGACCGGCCAAAATCAAAGGCGGTGCAGCCGCGTGTGCGCGCATGGTTCATCAGCGCATAATACATCACATCATTGGCGCGCAGCGAGCGCGCTTCCCAGATACCACCGCCCCAATAGGGCATGACGACGCCTTCGTAATACAGGCTCATCACGCTCGACACTGGGCGGCCTTCGTGCAGCACCGTCAACACATCGGCATCATCGCCAAAGGCCGCAGCGACCTCGGTCATCAGCGCTTTGGGGAAAACCGGCGTACCCAGATTGCGGACACTTTCGGCGTATACCGCATAATGCCAATCGAGATCGCGGGTAGAATTTCCGGTTTCCACGGTCAGCCCTTTTTCCAATCCCTTACGCACCTCGGCGCGTTGTTTGCGCGGGATCGCGAGCAGTTCGGCTTCGTCATCGGCCATCAGTGCCCTCGTAAAATTGGCATGGGCATCGCTTTTGATGATCCAGCCTTTTTTGGGCAGCATCCCGCCGCGCAACTCCATCGTCGGCGCGCTGTGGCGTTCAGCGATATTCCATGCGGCGTCGGCAAGCTTGCCCGCAACCGCCGGACTATCAGCCAATATTCCACCGCCGACAGCAAAGCCGCTGGAAACCAGCGCCCGCCCGAACAAGGGCGAATGGATCAGATGAAGCGGGAGCAAGCCTTGTATGTCTCCCCGCGATTTTCGGCAATCAGGACCATGGCTTCTTGTCCTGTGCCGCGCGCGACGCCCAGCATCCATGCGCTTAAATGGAAGGGTGTGCCTTCGGGATGCGCCCTCACCCACGCGTCTATTCGCGCACATTCATGGGCGTCGTTGAGCTGGGCCGGGCGGATCATGCTGCGGCTATGGCGCATGGGGGCGTTCATTGCATCTTTTCCTGCATTTTGGCTTTTTCGCTTGCCACGATAGTATCGAGCCGGTCCCACCGGAAATCATGCATCAGCCGTTTCAGCTTTCCCTCCATCGCATCCAGCCGGGTATAATGGCGGAGTTTGGATTTGATCGACGCATTGGCGACGCGCGGTTGGCCGGGGTCGATTTCCCATGGGTGAAAATAGATGATCGCGGGGCGATTATCGGCGGTGTTCACCTGGGCTACGGCCCAGCGCGAAAAGGCATAAGGCAGGATCCGGAAAAATCCGCCGCCGCCAGCCGCCAGCCGCTTTCCGGCGAGCATCGCGGTCGTCACCGGCACTTCGACGAAATCGCTGCCCTTTAACAGGATGAAAGGCAAAGCGCGGAGCATCGGCCCAGCCATAATGATCGTGCTTGATCGGCGCGACGCTGGACGAATAAGCATAGCCCTGTTCGGCAAGCACCTCATGCGCCCATGGCGTGCGCGGATCGATCGAGAAACTGGGCGCGCGGTAGCCAAGGACGGGTGCGCCGCTGCTATCTTCAATGGTCTTGCGGGCGCGATCAATATCGGCGGCGAATTGGTCGCGGGTCATGGTGAACACGCGGTCATGGTTTGATCCATGATTGGCGAGTTCATGGCCAGCGTCCGCTATCCGGCGCATCAATGCCGGATAGCGCTGTGCCACCCAGCCGAGAGTGAAAAAAGTCGCTTTGATCCCGGCATCGTCGAATATTTGCAACAGCCGGTCTGTATTGCCCTCGACCCGACATTCGAGTGTCGGCCAATCGGCGCGCGAGACCACTTGCTCGAACGCGCCGACATGGAACCAGTCTTCGACATCAACGGATAATGCATTTCGCATTTGCATTGAATCTAGCCCTGCTTCCATCATTACCGTAGCCCTGAGCCTGTCGAAGGGCGCTTCTCCGTGAGGCGTGCTTCGACAGGCTCAGCACTACGGTATATTTAAACAAGACGAACAGCTCCGCCCTTATGCAGCGCGGATGCCACGCATTTCGGCTGCAAGCGAATGGTTTTCCTTTTCCATCCAATCGACAAGCGTAGCCAGCGTGCGGCGCAGCGAAACATCCTGCTCGGCAATCTGCCGCTCCAGCTCGACAATGCGCGCTTTCAGCGCGGCAGTGTCTTCGGGGGCAGCAGAGACCGGAGCAACTGGGGGCGTCGGTGTGACTGGGGCTGCTGCGATACTGACAGGAGCGGATTCGAAAACCGGTACTACCGGCTCCGCCACAACGTCAGCCACTGGCGCGGCGTATGTTGAGTTACTATCATCATTATTCAATGGTTTATACACGAAATCAGCAACTTCCGGCACCGGTTCTTTGATCGGCTCAACCGCCGCCAAAGCAACCTCTCCATGCGCCGAAAGCGGTGCCTTATAATCGAAAGGCTGCCCCGCCATGTCGGCCACCACTGCCGTCACCAATGCTGCATCAAAGGCATCAACCTGCTCAACCGCACCCATCAAAAGAACGCGGTTCATCACCGCATTGATCTTGCGCGGAACGCCCGAGGTTTCGTCATACAGTGCATCAATCGCATCGCCCGAAAGGCTAGGCCGCCCCGTCCAACCAGCACGCGTCAAACGGTGCTCGATATAAGGCCGCACTTCATCAGGCATCATCGGATCAAGATGATGCGTCGCAATCACCCGCTGGCGCAATTGCTCCAGATCAGGGCTGGTTTTCATCATGTCGCGGAATTCAGGCTGGCCAAGCAGAAATATCTGCAACAGCGCCGTCGATCCCAACTGGAAGTTCGAAAGCATCCGCAATTCTTCCAGCGCCTCGACCGAAAGATTCTGCGCTTCATCCACAATCAACAACGAACGCCGTCCGGCCCGTGCTTCGGCGTGGAGGAAATTCTCGATGGCCTTCAACGTTCCCGGCTTATCCAGACCACGGGTTTCAATGCCAAAGCTTTCCGCCGCCATCCCGACCAGATCTGCGCCGTCCAATTGGCTGGTCACAATGGTTGCCACCGTCAACCGCGCCCGGTCAATCGTTTTCATCAAATGCGCGACCAGCGTTGATTTGCCTGCGCCGACATCGCCGGTGATGACGATAAAGCCTTCACCCTGCGCCAGGCCATAGCCAAGATAGGACAGCGCCTTGCGGTGCGTCAGGCTCTCGAAATAATAATCCGGGTCTGGGGTCAGCTGAAACGGGCGTCCGCTGAATCCGTAAAACTGGTCGTACATGTTATTTCCGTTCTGTCGTTCAAGCGATTAGAAGCTGTAGCGAAGGCCTAGCAGGGCCGAAGCGGTAACTTCGCTGTCGAGCTGTTCTTGTTTGTAGGTATCGATCCCGGCAGCGGCAGAGAGCGAGAGGCCGCGCCACAATTGGCGATAATAGGCTGCGTTGGCGCCAAAACCATAGCCGTCGGGGGCCAGTGCAAAGCCCGGATCATTATAAGTGCCGTAAACATTGGACTCGATCCGCGAACGGCGATCCAGTTCTTTGCCGACAAAGCCTGCAACATAGTAATTTTCGTCAACCAGCCCGGCGAGTTCCGGCTGGGCACCAAGGCCCGATGCCAGGAACTTGCGGCGATCATAGCCAACGGCAATGCCGCTATCGAGGCTGCCGCCCTGATTGACATAGGATGCCGACACACCACGTGAACGGAAGGCTGCCGAAGCGGTATTGCGCTGGGCATTGTTCAGGCAGAAGCCGCCCGACTGGCCAAAGGCACAACTGTTCAAGTCACCCGTCAACGGATTACGGGATGATCGGAACTGCGTGGGCATCGACGCCAAACTGTCGTTTAGCGCATTGCCAAAGCCCGACACGGTGTCATAGGCCGAGATCGTGATCCCGGTCCGCTCGTTGGGTTGATAGTTAAAGCTACCCGTATAGGTGTCGCTGCCATAGCGATGGCCATAGGTTGCCACAAACGAGGTGCGGTCGCTGGGCTTCCACATCACGCCGACATCCCAGATGATCCCATCGGTTTCAAAGGCCAGCTGGCGCGGAGAGGCGCTATCGGTGACATAGCGGCCATTGGCATCGAGCACCGGATCACCCAATACATCGCGCACGGCATCACGTTCGCTGACTTCGATTTTTTCATAACCCACGCCGCCAACAACAGCAAAGCCCGAAGCGACGGGAACCGTCACATCGCCGCGAACATAAGCGCCTTCAAAACGCTGATCGAGCTGATCGGCGTCTTCGCGATCATAACCGGCACTTACCGACCAACCGACGGGAAGCGGTCCCGGCTGCATCCCGACCGATACAGCGGCCGAATGGCTGATGCTTTCATCAAAGGAGGCAATCGGGCGCTGGCCCGCTGGCAAAGGGCCGCTGTCTTCGGATTCCGCCTTGGTATAGCCGGCACGGTAGGATGCGTTGACCGCCAATGCGCCGACCTGCGCCGAATAGCTTGGCCCTGTATAAACCGAATAGACCTGTGTCACATTGTCTGAATTGGGGAAGAAGGTGTTTCCGCCCTGACCCGCGACTGTCAACATGGGCACGCGTTGCGACGCCGCCCGCTTCGATGCTCAAGCCGCGCGCGATCATCACCGAACCACGGGCGATGCCGGTAACACTATCTTGATCGGGAACGCCAGCGTCATAGCCGATAACGCGTTCGTAACGCACATTCAGTTGCGCCTCTGCACGGCGGGTCTGGATCGAGGTATCCAGTCCGGCGGCAACCGTGGAATAGGTCAGCACATCACCATTGCCCGTCAGTTCGGCCAGCAATACCTGCGTCGCCTCGATATAGGGTGTGACTTCCACCTTGGGCCGATCACGGCCACCGCTGCGGCTTTCCTTTTCGGGCTGCACCTCAGGGCGCGGCGCTTTCGCTATCGTCCATCGGTGCCCATTCGGATGCCAGATATTGTGCATGTGCAGTCGCGGGCAGGATCAAGGCCGCCGCGCCGGTCGCAAAGATGAATTTCAATTGGGAAAGGGATTTCGTCCGCATTTTCATGCTCCATATCCGTAATAATTGCCGAATTTCCGGCCAGTGGGAGAGAATTTGGCGCGATTGAGCATCAGCTGAATATGTTCACAGCCGCTCAATAAACTCAGCGCATCGCGTAAGGCGCTGTCGGTGGTCACATCTGCATGGACCACCATCACCGTCTGCCCGACCAGCAAGGCCAAAACCGAAGCTGGCGATGCTGCAAGCGCAGGCGGAGAATCGAAAATCACGATCCGGGCGGGATCATGACGGGTCAGTTGATCGATCACTTCGCCGGTGCGCGAAGCGGCCAGATATTCGGTATCCTGATTGGTCTGCGCGCCGGCAGGCAGGATCGAGAGACCGGGCACATCGGTTGCAATCACCAGATCCTCAACATCAATCGTGGGATCGGCGAGCGCGTCCATCAAACCGGCGCTGGGTTCCAGCCCCAAACGGTTTAACACGCTGGGTTTGGCAAAATCGGCATCGACCAGAAGGACACGGTTGTCCTTTTCCTGCGCCATCGACAGCGCCAGATTGATCGCACAGAATGTTTTGCCCTCATTGGGATGCGCCGAACAGATCAGGATGCGTTCGCCGTGATGGATAGCTTCAAGCCCTTTGCCACCACGCGCGGCCAACAGAAGTTGCCGTTTGACGATCCGGAACTCTTCCGAAAGGCCAGTTACCGGACCTTCAGGATCGATGAAGTTTGCTTTGCGAAGTGCGTCCCGATCAATATGGGCGAAGCGCGAGCCGGCACGGGGTACGCTGGGCTGCATGGGAGCCTTTGGCTCTACAGGTGCCGCCGTTGGAGCCAACGCAGCGGCAACGGGCGCAGGGCCCGGTTGCGGAACATATGCGTTTGGTTGGACTGCCACAGGCTCGATAGCCGGTGTCGGTGCTGGCTCAATCGCTGCGGGCGGAATATCGCCTGTTCGCAACAATGCGCCAAAATCGTAAAGCTCGGATGCCCGCTCCAAAAGCGAGGCTTGCGGCTTGATCGGGGTATGTTTGTTCATCTCTATGTTCCCTTCACGCCGCCATGCCGCGCTGAACAAATTCAACGATCACCAGCAGGACAAAAGCCCCGACCAGTGCGCCGGTACCGCCTACAAACATTTTCATCTTGCGTTTCCGGTCGGCCCGTTGGGCGCTGGTCAGCATCTGAGAAATCGTGCCGATTACCGGCAGACCGCTCGATTTTTCGAGCTTTGCTGCGGTCGCATAGCTGGTTTGCAAATGGCCCATGGCAAAAGCAGTGCCTGCCCCTGCTCCCAAGCCCGCGAACAGCACCAATGCCAGCAACAACGGACGGTTTGGAGCCGATGGCGTGCGTGACAGCGACGGGCGGTCAATGACTTGGAATTGGACGGCATCGGTTTGCGATTCGACCTGACCGCGCAACTTGATTTCCTCGCGGTCACCCAGCAGCTTGTCATATTGTGTTTTCAAAACTTCATAATCGCGGTTGATCCGGTCCATTTCCGCAGCAACGCCCGGTTCCAGGCTTTGCTTGCCAACCAACCCAGCCAAATCGGCTTCAAGCGCGCTCTTGCGGGCGGACAAGGCCGAAACCGATGCTTCGCGTTCGGCGCGCATCGATTGCAGCGACGAATAGGCCGGATTGGGCGATTTGAAGCCTCCGCCGCTAGACCCGGACGGAGCAGCACTGGGCTGGCTTCGCAGGATCGCAATCTGGTTGCGGATTGCGATGATATCAGGATGGCTATCGGTAAATCCGCGTGCGCGCATCGACGCGAGTTCCGCCTGCGCTTGCCCAAGTGCGGGGTTTCCGCCGCCGCCACCACCACCGCCAAAGGATGGAGTGGTAAGCATCGGCGGCGTACCCGCCAATTGGCCGTTCAGCGCCGCGAGTGAGCTTCGCGCTTGCATCAATTGCGAATCAATCGTGCTCAATTCTGCCCGCGCCGCTCCCATCCTTGCCGTTGCCGAGCCGACACCCGGCAACACGCCTAAATTCTGGGTTTCAAATTCCACACGGCGTGCCTCGGCTTCTTGCAGCTGTTTGCGGCGGGTTTCGAGTTGGGTGTCCAAGAAACGGAGCGACTGCCGCGTTTCTTTGCGGTCTCCCGACAGGCTGTCTTCTTCGGCGACATCGATCAGCTTTTGAACAATTTCGCGCGCCTGTGTCGGCGAACCCAGCGTCGCCGAGATGCCAAATACGCTGTCGTCTAGCGGATCTGCTTTGATCTCCACCGCTTTGCGCAGCGCTTCGATCTTACCCGCCATTTCCTGTTCGGAAGCAACTTTGCGGCCAAGCGATGTGCCGCGAACGATTTTTTCAAGGCTGGTCGATGAGGTGAGCGTTTGCTGCAAGCCGCTCGATACTCTTGCGCTGTTCGCTCGCCGATACACCGATCTTGTCGTTCAGGATCGCCTGTGTGCGAACGAGGACGCGGGCTTTCGATTTATAGCTGCTGGGGATCAGCGCCACGACCAGCCATCCTAGCAGGCAGATGCCCCAAGCGATTGCCAATGCCAGCCAGCGCCTGTTCCAGACACTATGGATTGCCAGCCTGATTTCGTCGTAAAGTCCGGTCATTGCCTGTTTCTAACTCGCTAAAACTGTGTCGGGTTTCCTGATCCGGCGGATCAGAACGCACTTTCAGGGATGATGATGACGTCGCCGGGTTGCAGCATCACATTGGCTCGTGTTTCGCCTTTGCGGAGCAGATCACCGATTTTCAGACCATATTCGCGCATCCGGCCGGTTTCCCGGTCCATCCGTTGCAAACGCGCCTTGTTGCCCGCTGCATATTGGGAAATCCCGCCGACTGCGGTGATCGCATCAAGCAAGGTCATATTGGCGCGATAGGGAACCGACGCCGGTTTCTCGACGCCTGCCCCTGCGATACGGATTTGCTGATTATTGGTCGCGGCAAATTCGTTGACGATCACCGAGACAATCGGATCGTTGATATATTGCGATAACGCCAGCTTGATATCCTGTTGCAACATCGTTGCGGTTTTGCCAGCGGCTGGCATGTCGGTAATCAGCGGCGTGGTGATCCGGCCATCGGGGCGCACTTGCACTTTTGCGCCAAGCTCTTGGTTTCGCCAGACAAAGATCGTGATCGTATCGAGCGGACCGATCAGATATTCCTCGCTTTGCTGTTGCTGGTAAGGAATCGACGGTGCCGGTGGCAGATCAGAACCGCCGCCGATGCCCGCGCATCCGCCGAGCGCAATCGTGCTGGCCCCCAGTGCAAGCAAAGCTTTGGTCTTCAATGACAAATACATAGTCCAATTCCTTTCCGGCGGCGCGATGCGTGTTTCGGCAAACGCCGAAACAGCGACATTTCACGCAGCTTCCCAGCCTTTGTGCCGAAAAAGGGTGAACAACCCGTTAGTAATGCTCGAAAATTGGGACGAATTATCCCGCCGCTCTATTATGGGACGATGGCCGCGCAGAGTTTAAACATCCGCGCGCCCTATTTTGGAGCGCGTTGTAATCATAAAAGATTTTTAAATTACTCTGCGGCCTCTCGCTCCAACAGCTTTGCTTTGCGATCAAGACCGTAAGCATAGCCGCCAAGGGTACCATCGGTGCGGACCACGCGGTGGCACGGTATCAAAACCGCGACATTATTGGCCCCATTGGCAGAGCCCGCCGCACGCACCGCTTTTGGCCTGCCAACGGCTTTGGCGATGTCGGCATAGCTTCGCGTTTCACCGACCGGTATGCGCCGCAATTCCTGCCACACGGCTTCTTGAAAAGCGGTTCCGGCAATATCGAGGGGCAAGTCTGGCATCCGCGCCGGACGCTCTACAGCTGCAACCGCGCCGCTTATCCAAGCTGCCATACTTTCATCAGCAGCCTGAATCTCAGCCTGCGGAAAACGCCGGTGCAATTCGGCTTCGTCTTCATCAAAGGACAATCGGCAAATGCCTTTTTCGGTGGCGGCAACCAACATCGGGCCAAGCGAAGTCTTGGCCACTGCCCAGCGGATTACCACCCCTGCCCCGCCATTTTTCCACGCCGATGGCGTCATCCCCAATCTCCCATTTGTTTCGGCATAAAAACGGCTTGGTCCTGAATAGCCTGCATCGTAAATGGCATCGGTCACCCGACCGTTGCCAGTCAGCGCCGTTGCCACCCGCTTCACCCGCGCCGCCCGAGCATAAGCCGCAGGCGTCACGCCCGTGGCGCGCTTGAACAGCCGGTGGAAATGATGCGGCGCATAGCCAACGGCATCGGCAAGCGCATCCAATGACAGTGCCTCATCCGCACCCATCAACGCCAACGCCTTTGCCACAGCCACTTCATCGCGCCCGACATCATCAGGCAGGCAGCGTTTACAGGCACGATAGCCCGCCGCCCGCGCCGCTTCGCCCGTCCAGAAAAATTCGACATTTTCCCGCAAAGGCCGCCGCGCGGGGCAGCTGGGTTTGCAGTATATGCGGGTGGTTTTTACAGCCCCGACAAATTGACCGTCCAAAGACCGGTCCCGCCGATCAAAGGCATCAAACGCCCAGTCGATATCCACGGTATCGCGCCTGTCCACTTTGATCTCCAGCATCATGCACGCTCCACCTTCGCCGAAAAGCAACCATGCGCGGCATTATGGGCATGGATATAGGCGACATCGGCATTGTCGAACAGTTCCCGGATTTTCGCATCCGCCTGCCCCGGTAATGCAAGGGCTGCATCGCGCAACATTCCACCCGTATCAAACGCGCGAAACGCCATCGGACGCCCTTCAAAGACTGGAGGTATTTCATCGAGATAGGTTGCCGGTTCGCATGCCGCTTTTCGCACATAGATTGCATAAACCGAACGATAAGGAGTCGCCACATCATGGCTGGTATGATTGAGCAGGATCAGCTCCTCACCTGCCTGCGCGTCCTGAAGGCTAATCCGGCACGGCCAGCCTTTATCGGCTCCGGCGACAACTCGAACCGCGCTTTGGGCCGCAAGCTGTGCGTCGTCCATGACAAACAACTCTGCAAACTGATCGCGACTTAATCCTTTAATCCGATAACTCATAATCCAACTCCTTCTGTCTGGGAGAGTGGAATAACGGAAGATTGAATCGCTCGCGTCCCGAAACTTGCTTTCAAAGTCAGCGGACCTTCAATTTTCATCAACCCATTCAAAAGTCAGCGGCGCTTCCCGAAAGGCGAAGCGATCCAAATGGCGGGCGAGCGCGCCTTTAAGGCCGGTTAGCTGTCCGTCCACCGATGCATCGATCCGACATTCAAGCGTTTCGGGATGCGCCACCATTGTCACCAGCCCGTCGCCGGGCCACTCTGCACCGCGCGCATCGCGGGGAAATACTACCGTTCCGCGTTCGGGGGTGAATTCCACAGTTAGATTGTGCGCCCAATGTTTGCACAATTGCTGAAGATATTTGCTGCCGCTTTTGGTGGGCACTTGCGCTACACTGCTATACGACATCACAACCTCTCAATCTTTTGCGCCGCTTCGTCAATCAGCGCGGTTACAGCGTGAAGTGTTTCCTGCGACACCGCATCACCGCCCAGCCTGATCTCGATGGCCTCGCGCAAATTGCCCAGCGCGCGGCGAACCTGCCGCCCATCGGTGCGTTCGCTCTGTTCGTTCATTGCCGTCAGCTTGGCGAAGGCAGCCGTCACAGCCTCTGCCTGCTCGGCAAGATGCGTTGTCCCCGCCTCTGTGATCGCAAAACGCCTGCGTGCGCCATCGGCTTCACCCTCGGCGATCAATCCCATGTCCCACAATAAGGTCAGCGTGGGATAGACCACCCCCGGACTGGGCGCATAGGCTCCACCCGAAAGCGCCTCGATCTCGCGGATCAGGTCATAGCCATGGCGCGGACCATCCGAGACCAGCTTGAGCAACACCAACCGCAATTCGCCGCCGTCAAACACCCGGCGACGCCCGCCGCGACCGACCCGGCCACCGCGCTCACTGCGGTGTCGACCGCGCCCTTGTGCCCGCCGGGCCCCCACATTGCATGAAGGCCCCGGGGTGGGCCGCCGCGTGATTTTCCAAAATGTAACATTCATAAATTCCTTTCTTGATGCATCTAAGATATATCTTAAACGCATCTTGTCAAGGAAAGAATCGCAATTGACCCTATCCGCCGCACGCCCTGAACAGCCCCAAAGTCCGCTCCCGCGCCAGATCCGCGCTTGGTTCGTGATAATCCTTGCGGCGGTCTGAGTTAAAACCGTGATTGGCATCATAGACGAAAATCTGCGCGGTCGGATGGGCCTTGGCGATTAGGGCTTCCACGCCCTCCATCGGGATTCCCTGATCATAGCGGCCGAAATGGGCGATGGTGGCGCAGTGGGGGGCATCGTCGGCAAACTTGGTCGGTACATGGCTGCCATAATAGAAGAGCAAGCCGCGAGATCACCTGAAATCTGCGCCATCCGCCACGCGACCGAGCCGCCATAGCAATAGCCTGTGATGAACACCGGGCCTTTTGCTTTCAGCGCATCGATGCAGGTCATGCGCGTCCGCCACCGATTGGTCAAATTCATGCATCTTGCGCGCCAGTTCCACCGCGCGGTCAAATTGCGGACCGGTGTAGTCGCATTCAAAGCCGGGGTGCTCGCGGTGGAACAAGGCGGGCGACAGCACTTCATAGCCATCCTGCTGCATATTCATCGCACAGTTCGCGGATATGATCGGTGACGCCGAATATTTCCTGAATCAGAACAAGCCCACCGCGCCGCTCGCCCGCAGGTTCAGCGTGATAGACGGCGATGTCTGCGCCGTCGGACATTGTCATTTTGATCATTTGGCCAGACACTTTGCTCTCCTCAATTCCGTCACCCTGAACTTGTTTCAGGGTCTATTTCGCCTCTCGGACCATTGGTCTGCGTTGCACGATGGATGCTGAAACAAGTTCGCATGACGATTCTTGTATGGCAACCCCAATCCACCATCTTGCATCGCAGCAAAAGCCCTGCTAGGCGCGCGGCGACTTTGCAGGAACGCTCTGTGCTGTCGCAGCTAGCGGTCACAACACAAATTCCAGTCTGTTTTTAAGGACCCAAACGCGTGGATGTTTCCAGCGGTAATCAAGCTAATGTGCAGGCCAGCCTTGCCGGACGCTATGCCACCGCATTGTTTGAATCTGGCGCGCGAATCAAAGGCTGTTGCCAAAGTAGAGGCAAGCCTCGCTTCGGTGCAAAAGGCGCTTGCCGATTCGGCCGATTTTGCGATCCTGACTACCAATGCCTCCGTTTCGCGCGACGCTGCAAAAAGGGCCGTCGCGGCAATCGCCAAGGCGATGAAGCTCGATCCGTTGACGGCCAAAACGTTGGGCGTGCTCGCCGATAACCGCCGCTTGCCGAAACTGGCGCGGTGGCAAAGGCCTTTGCCGCGCTTGCCGCCGCATGATCGCGGCGAAATCACCGCCGAAGTGACCAGCGCGCACAGCTTTCGCCCGCCCAAAGCAAAGGCGATTGCCGCCAAGCTGAAAGCCCGCGTTGGCCGCGATGTCGCCATCAACGCGAAAATTGATCCCTCGATCCTTGGCGGCCTAACCGTCAAGATCGGAAGCACCCTGATCGACAATTCGATCAAAACCCGTTTGAACTCCCTCGCGACAGCGATGAAAGGCTAAGAAGCAAAATGGATATCCGCGCCGCAGAAATTTCAAAGGTCATTAAGGACCAGATCGCCAATTTCGGCACCGAAGCCAAGGTTTCGGAAGTCGGCACTGTGTTGTCGGTGGGTGACGGCATCGCCCGCATCCACGGCCTCGACAATGTGCAGGCTGGTGAAATGATCGAATTTGCCAATGGCATTAAAGGCATGGCGCTGAACCTTGAAGCCGACAATGTCGGTGCGGTTATCTTTGGCTCTGACGCCGAGATTAAAGAAGGCGACGTTGTTAAGCGGACCGGCACCATTGTGGACGTTCCCATCGGCAAGGAACTGCTCGGTCGCGTTGTTGACGGCCTTGGCAATCCCATCGACGGCAAAGGTCCGCTGAAAACCACACAGCGCAGCCGCGTTGAAGTGAAAGCCCCCGGCATCATCCCGCGCACCTCAGTGAACGAGCCTGTGCAAACCGGCCTGAAGGCGCTCGACGCCCTCGTCCCCGTTGGCCGTGGCCAGCGCGAACTGATCATCGGTGACCGTCAGACCGGCAAGACCGCCGTCGCCATCGACACCTTCATCAACCAGAAGGAAGCGAACAAGGGCAAGGATGAGATCGAAGAAGCTCTATTGCATCTATGTTGCCGTCGGCCAGAAGCGTTCGACCGTCGCCCAGATCGTCCGCAGCCTTGGAAGAGCAAGGCGCGATGGAATATTCGATCGTCGTTGCCGCAACCGCTTCCGAACCTGCACCGCTGCAATATCTGGCACCCTATACCGGCGTGACCATGGGCGAATATTTCCGCGACAATGGCATGCACGCCGTGATCGTGTATGACGATTTGTCGAAGCAGGCTGTTGCTTACCGCCAGATGTCGTTGTTGCTGCGTCGTCCTCCGGGCCGCGAAGCTTATCCCGGTGACGTTTTCTATCTGCACTCTCGTTTGCTGGAACGCGCCGCAAAGATGAGCGACAAAAATGGCGGCGGATCGCTCACCGCATTGCCGATCATCGAAACACAGGCCGGCGACGTTTCCGCCTATATTCCGACCAACGTGATTTCGATCACCGACGGCCAGATTTTCCTTGAAACCGACCTGTTCTATCAGGGCATCCGTCCTGCCATTAACGTGGGTCTGTCGGTGTCGCGTGTTGGCTCGGCGGCGCAGACCAAGGCGATGAAGAAGGTGTCTGGCTCGATTAAGCTGGAACTGGCGCAATACCGCGAAATGGCGGCGTTCGCGCAGTTCGGTTCGGACTTGGACGCTTCCACGCAGAAACTGCTCAATCGCGGTGCACGTTTGACCGAGCTGTTGAAGCAAAAGCAATATAGCCCGCTGCCGTTTGAAGAGCAGACCTGCTCGATCTTCGCTGGCACCAACGGTTATCTGGATGGCATCGCCGACATCGGATGTGACGCGTTATGAAGAAGCGATGCTTTCCGATCTGCGCGCCAACCATGCCGACGTTTTGAAGGGCATCCGCGACAGCCGCGATTTCAGCGACGACAGCAAGAAAGCGCTGGTTGCCGCTCTCGACAAGTTCACGAAGACATTTGCGTAATTTACCCGTCGTCCCCGCGAAGGCGGGGACCGCAGGCAGTGTAGAATAAACCTCCAGAGACCCCCGCCTTCGCGGGGGTGACGACAGGAAGAATAGATGGCGTCTCTTAAGGCCCTCAAAATACGGATCAACTCGGTCAAATCGACCCAGAAGATCACAAAGGCGATGAAGATGGTCGCTGCTGCGAAACTGCGCCGGGCGCAGGAAGCAGCCGAAGCCTCGCGTCCCTATGCCGAACGGCTGGAAAAGGTGGTTTCGTCCATCGCCTCCAAAGTCACCGTCGGCCCGCAATCGCCA
Organism: uncultured Alphaproteobacteria bacterium; assembly: GCA_963732535.1. GTDB lineage: Bacteria > Pseudomonadota > Alphaproteobacteria > Sphingomonadales > Sphingomonadaceae > Sphingorhabdus_B. The sequence continues at coordinate 233,339 of CAVSZW010000014.1, forward strand.
AAGCTGCTTGCTGGCACCGGCAAAGATGATGTCCATCTGTTCGTTGTCGCCACCAGCGACAAGGGCCTTGGCCGGTGCGTTCAACACCAACATCGTCCGTCTGGCCCGCAAACGCGCCGAGGAACTGAAGGCCGCTGGTAAGACAGTGAAATTCTACACCATCGGCAAAAAGGGCAAGGATCAGCTCGCCCGCACCTATCGCAGCGACATCGTCCGCGAAATCGAACCCGGCGATCTGGGCAAGCTGACTTTCGCGCAAGTGCAAGAATGGGGCGCGGATCTGACGGCTCGTTTCGAAGCCGGTGAGTTTGACGTCGCGCATCTGTTTTTCAACAAATTCGTCTCGGTCCTGACACAGGAACCCACCGAATTGCAGTTGATGCCGGTTGCTTTGTCAAACGACAATGCGCCCGTCGGCGCATCGGCATCGGTCGAATATGAACCCGATGAGGAAGAAATCCTCGCCGACCTGCTGCCGCGCAACGTCGCTGTGCAGTTGCTGCGCGCCAACCGCGAAAATGCAGCGTCGGAACAGGGTTCAAAAATGACCGCAATGGACAACGCCACGCGCAACGCGGGCGACATGATCAACCGCCTGACCGTGCTGTATAACCGCACCCGTCAGGCCGCGATTACCACCGAACTCGTAGAAATTATTTCCGGCGCCGAAGCGCTTTAAGACATCAAGAAGGCAAGGAAGACAATCATGGCAACCGCCCCGAAGAAAACCGCCGCTCCTAAGGCTGCACCGAAAGCTGCTGCAAAACCCGCCGCCGCAAAAGCCGCACCAAAGGCCGCTCCTAAAGCGCCTGCAAAGAAGGCTGCTGCTCCCAAAGCATCCGGCGCAACCAAGCTGAACGTAGCTGGCGCAACTGGCCGCGTTAGCCAAGTCATCGGCGCTGTCGTTGACGTCAGCTTCACCGGCGACCCTGCCCGCCATTCTCTCGGCGCTGGAAACCGAAAACAACGGCAACCGCCTAGTTCTCGAAGTGGCGCAGCATCTGGGCGAAAACACCGTTCGCACCATCGCGATGGATTCGACCGACGGCTTGACCCGTGGTCAGCCTGTCCGTTCCACCGGCGCGCAAATCTCCGTTCCCGTTGGCCCCGCAACACTGGGCCGCATCCTGAACGTCGTGGGTGAACCCATCGACGAACAAGGCCCTGTCGCCACCGACATGCGCGCGCCGATCCACGCAGAGGCTCCGTTGTTCGTTGACCAATCAACCGAAACCGAAATTCTGGTCACCGGCATCAAGGTGATCGATTTGCTCGCACCTTATGCAAAGGGCGGCAAGATCGGTCTGTTCGGCGGCGCTGGCGTTGGCAAGACGGTTCTTATTCAAGAACTGATCAACAACATCGCCAAGGGCCATGGCGGCACCTCGGTTTTCGCAGGCGTCGGTGAACGCACCCGCGAAGGTAACGATCTTTACCACGAATTCCTCGACGCTGGCGTTATCGCCAAGGACAAGGACGGCAACCCGACCCCCGAAGGTTCAAAGGTTGCGCTGGTCTTCGGCCAGATGAACGAACCTCCGGGTGCGCGCGCTCGTGTGGCTCTGTCGGGTCTGACCATCGCTGAATATTTCCGCGATGTTGAGGGCCAGGACGTTCTGTTCTTCGTCGATAACATCTTCCGCTTTACGCAGGCCGGTTCCGAAGTGTCCGCGCTTTTGGGTCGTATTCCTTCGGCTGTGGGTTATCAGCCTACGTTGGCGACCGACATGGGCCAGCTGCAAGAGCGCATTACATCGACCAACAAGGGTTCGATTACCTCGGTTCAGGCCATTTACGTTCCCGCAGATGACTTGACCGACCCTGCCCCTGCTGCATCGTTTGCCCACTTGGATGCGACCACCGTGCTTAACCGTGCGATTTCCGAACTGGGCATTTACCCAGCGGTTGACCCGCTCGATTCGACCAGCCGCGTGCTTTCCGTCGCGGTTGTCGGCCAAGAGCATTATGACACCGCCCGCCGCGTTCAGGAAACGTTGCAGAAGTATAAATCGCTGCAAGACATCATCGCCATTTTGGGCATGGATGAGCTTTCGGAAGACGACAAGCTGACCGTCAGCCGCGCGCGCAAGATCCAGCGCTTCTTGTCGCAACCGTTCCACGTCGCCGAAGTCTTCACCGGCATCTCGGGCAAGTTCGTCCAGATCGAAGACACAGTGAAATCGTTCAAGGCTGTGGTCGATGGCGAATATGACCATCTGCCCGAACAGGCATTCTACATGGTTGGCGGCATCGGTGAAGCCGTTGAAAAGGGCAAACAGCTCGCAGCAGAGGCGGCGTAAGCAGCCATGGCACTGCATTTCGAACTGGTCACGCCGGAACGCCTTGTCCGCTCAGAGGACGTCCACATGGTGGTCGTTCCGGGCAGCGAGGGCGATTTCGGTGTACTCGAAGGGCATAGCCCGATGATGTCCACATTGCGCGACGGCGCGATCAGCATTTATGCGAGCGCCGGTGCAACGCCCGAAACCCTTATTGTTTCCGGCGGCTTTGCCGAAGTGAATGAAGCTGGCCTCACGATATTGGCGGAAGCGATCAGCGCTTAATCACTCTTATCGATTTTTCGCTTTGGTAAAGGCAAACTGTACGGGTTTGCTGCCGTCGATGAGCGAAATTTCCGCCAACAGCTTATTCCCTGCGCGCCAATACCGGATACGCTGCGGATAATCATGCGCTGGATTTTCAAAGGTAATTGACTGTTTGTCATTCCGCTTTGCCACAAACCGGATTGGCTTTTGATCCCCTGCCACGGCCCAAAACACGACATTGCCATCGGCTTCGCGCTCGATCCGCATCTGCTCCCAAAAGCCGACGGCGTCACCCTGCCCCGACCAGCTATTGCCCAGCATCATATTTCCGCGCGGCGACAGCCAATTTTCTTCAGACCATTTCTCGCCATCGATATTGGTCCAATTGCCGCTCATCCATGCAGGCAGACGCGCACTTCGCGTGCATCGGCAGCGGCGACCGTTCCTGAAAACAGGAGCATCAGTATCAGACATAAATGACGCATCATCGTCTCCCTGCGGACCAGCGCTGTTCCAGCCACATTCCAATTCCTGCGATGATGATCAGCAGACGCACCCGACATAGCTAACAAATCTGGCCTGTTCCCGAATATGAATGTGTCCACCGCCAACGCCACCGGCAATTGGGCATACACCGCCTGCGCCGCATCGGAGGCAGAGGTTCGAAGCGTGCCTTGATAGATCAGCCAATGGGCTAGGCTCGCACTGACGGCGACAATGCCGCATTTCATAATCACCGATGCGGGTGGCCAGCCAACCGCTAATCCGGGAATAGCTGACATGTCGCCAGTGAGGGTCACCACCGCAAGTACGGGCGTTGCCGCTAAAGCTGCGGCCCATTGCAGCGCAATTGCATCGCCCGTTCCTGCCGCAATCCGGTTCAGCACAATTGTGACAGCAAAGCAAAAAGCGGAAGCTACCGGGAGCAGCGCCACGATCCCCAATTCGGAGATATTGGGACGCAACACCAAAGCAACGCCTGCCAAGGCAACAGCTGTCATCATCCATGCCGTCGGGCGTAACGCTTCACGGAAGACGAATATCGAGATGATCGCGGTGAAAACCGGATTCAGGAAAATTATCGCGGTCGCTTCGGCCAAAGGCATCATAAATATGCTGAGGAAAAAGAACATCGATGAAAGCGCGATTCCAGCCCCCCGGCCAAATTGCACCCACGGCCGGCGAACGATAAACCCTGCTTTGCCTTGTCCCGCAGCAATGATGACCGACAATAACGGGATAGCGATCAGAAAGCGCAAAAACGCGATCGCTGGCGCAGGCCAATCCGGTCCGATGGATTTAATGACCGCATCACCGCAGCTTAAAAGCGCAAAGCCTGCCAATGCAAAGAGAAACCCGCTGTTGGTTCGCATATATCATCCAAAATTGCAGGGGCCGGACGGGCTGTCCAAAAGCGATCTGATATCTAGTTTTGAATTTGTTTACCATTTTCCTCTAGCAAAACAGTTCAATCGGACAAGCAACAAGAAAACGGGACCGACAGTGAGCGCATTTGGCAAAAAACCTGGCATGACTCCCGGCAGACCGAGCTTCGGCGTCGCACGACCGATGTCGGGAGGCGGTGGCGGACAATTCCAACTCCGCGCCCAATGCCGTCGCCTCAACTCAACAGAGTCCATTCCCGGCGGCGAACAATTTCCGGCAATTGATTCGGTCAATCTACCCGGCGCAATCCCCGTTTCCAAGCATGTCGATGCCATGGCGCGTCTCGCCGAACGGTCTGACGCAACGCACGACCACGGAAATCAATCCGAAGGATTTGAAGCCTCGGTCCACAAGATCAAGGAGCAGGTCCTTCCCCGCCTGCTCGAACGCGTCGATCCCGAGGCAGCGGCTTCGCTCAACAAAGAAGAACTGACCGAAGAATTTCGTCCGATCATCCTTGAGGTGTTGGCCGAGCTCAAACTGACGCTCAACCGACGCGAACAATTCGCTCTTGAAAAGGTGCTGGTTGACGAACTGCTCGGCTTTGGTCCGCTCGAAGAGCTTTTGGGTGATCCCGAGATTTCGGATATCATGGTCAACGGCCCTTTCCAGACCTATATCGAAAAAAAGGGCAAGCTGATGATTGCCCCGATCCAGTTCCGCGATGAAGAGCATCTGTTCCAGATTGCCCAGCGCATCGTGAACCAGGTCGGTCGCCGCGTTGACCAGACAACGCCCCTCGCCGATGCCCGTTTGAAAGACGGCAGCCGTGTGAACGTAATCGTTCCGCCGCTGTCGCTGCGCGGCACCGCGATCTCGATTCGTAAATTCTCCGAAAAGCCGATCACCATCGACATGCTGAAAAATTTCGGTTCGATGAGCGACAAGATGGCGACGGTGTTGAAAATTGCCGGGGCCTGCCGGATGAATATCGTGATTTCCGGCGGTACGGGTTCGGGTAAAACCACCATGCTCAACGCCCTGTCAAAAATGATCGATCCCGGCGAACGCGTGCTGACCATCGAAGATGCCGCCGAACTCCGCTTGCAACAGCCGCACTGGTTGCCGCTGGAAACCCGTCCTCCCAATCTGGAAGGCGAAGGCGCGATTACCATCGGTGACCTTGTAAAGAACGCCCTGCGTATGCGGCCCGACCGGATCATCCTGGGCGAAATTCGTGGCGCGGAATGTTTCGACCTTCTGGCCGCGATGAACACCGGCCATGATGGTTCGATGTGCACGCTTCACTCTAACTCCCCGCGTGAGTGCTTGGCGCGTATGGAAAATATGATCCTGATGGGCGATATCAAAATCCCTAAGGAAGCCATCAGCCGCCAGATTGCAGAATTGGTCGAACTGATCGTACAGGTGAAACGTCTTCGCGACGGATCACGCCGCACCACGCAGATCACTGAAGTGATCGGAATGGAGGGCGATGTGATCGTGACGCAGGATTTGTTCAAATTCGAATATAAAGACGAAGACGCCGACGGCAAAATCAACGGCGAATTTGTACCGAGCGGCGTTCGCCCCTATACGCTTGAAAAAGCTCGCCAGTTTGGCTTTGACCAGCCCTATCTCGAAGCCTGTTTGTAGATTAGACCGAAAATTGCCGTTGCGCGCCAACGGCCCACTCCGCTAGACAATGCGAACAGCGTATTTCAGGCAGGAGTTCCCCATGTCGCGACGTGTTAAGGCCGCATTTTCAACCGCAATTCTGACTATTCTCCTCGCCGGTTGCGGGAACAAGGAAAGCGAAGTCAAAAAGCCTGTTGAACCGGCGCTGCCAGAACCCACTACGGGCGCGGCCATTGATGCAGCCGCCGAAGAGGCCATGTTGGCGGCGGAAAAGGCGGTTGACGACGAAGCTGCTGCCGCGGACAGTGCGAAATCCGAGATAGCCAAACCCGCAAGCGCCAAACCCGAAACCGCCAAAACCGAAGACGTCAAGTCTGATGTCGATGCAAAGGTCGAAACAGGCAAATCGGATAGCAAGAAGGCCGAATAATCGCCCGCGTCGAGTTCAGGGCGCGACCCCGCTTTTCGCGATATATTCGCTCGCTCGTGAGGCCAGTCGCTCGATGGCGGCGGCATGAATTTCCGGCGCGCTGCACACCAATCCGAAATCGCGCGGATCGGGTTTGTTATAGCGCAATGGCCTGCCAACGGCATTGCTGATCGTCGCCCCGGCTTCGGTGGCGATCAAATGGGCGGCGGCGATATCCCATTCATGCCCCCAACGGACCGTGGCCACCAGATCGGCCCGGTCACAGGCAATCATCGTCAGCCGCATGGCGATGCTGTTCGGCTTTTCCACGACCACCAGATCATGATCGATCTGCGGTAAATGGTCGGTCGGAACCCGCGCGCCCACAAATTCGGATCGCGTGCTCGCCTGTAGTCGCTCGCCGTTGCAGGTCACGCCCTGCCCCACATGCGCGATCCAGTGCTTGTTCTCAACCGGCGCCAGCATCGTTGCAAAAACCGGAGCGCCATCGGCCACCAAGGCGACCGAAACGCACCAGCCGCTGCGTCCGCGCACATAATCGCGCGTGCCATCAATGGGATCGACGAGCCAAACGCAGCGCTTTTCCAATCGCGCCGGATCGTCGGCGGTTTCTTCAGAAAGCCAGCCAACCTCAGGCGAAAGCGCGAGCAAACCTTTTTTGAGCATGTCATCGACCGCGAGATCGATATCACAGACCGGGCTGCCCTTTTCCTTTTCCCAAACGCGCGCATCGGGAACATCATTTTCGCGCCAATGGTGATGGGCGAGGTCTGCCGCCTTTCGGACCACCGCAAGCGCGGCATCAAAATCGAGATCAGGCGCTGGCAATCGTCATCCCGTCAACGCGCAACGTTGGCACATTGGTTGACCGTACGAATTCCAGATCGTTGGCGGCGGATAGATTGCGGAACATGTCTTTGAGCGTGGATGCAATGGTGAATTCGCTGACTGGCCCTGTAATTTCACCCTTCTCGATCAAGAACCCGGCCGCGCCACGGCTATAGTCTCCAGTAACCAGATTGACACCTTGCCCTGATAATTCATGGATATAAACGCCATAGTCGATATCCGCGATCAACTCAGAAACCGACATGCTTCCACCTTCAAGATGCAGGTTCGATGGCGAAGTCCCCGGAGCACCACTCACGCCCCGGCTGGCATGGCCGGTGGGCGAAAGCCCCAATTGCCGGGCCGCGGCACTTTCCATCAGCCATGTCGTCAACACGCCCTTGTCAATGATCGCACGGCGCGACGTCGGCAGACCTTCGCCGTCAAAGGCCCTGCTGCCTAACCCACGCAAGCGGAGCGGATCGTCGATGATCGAAAGGGCGCTATCGAACAATTGCTCGCCCAGAGAATCCAGCAAATAACTGGTCTTACGCGCGATAGCCGATCCGCCAATGGCCGACACCACATGGCCGACCAGCGAGCTGCCGGCACGGCTGTCGAACACAACAGGCATCACGCCGCTTTTGATCATGCCCGGATTGACCCGGCGGACGGCGCGTTCGCCAGCCTGCCTGCCGATCCAGATCGGGTCCGCCAAATCTTCGCGATAGCGCGCAGAGCGCCATTCATAATCGCGTTCCTTGGCATCGCCGTCACCTGCCAATACACTCGCCGATACGCCATAGCCAGACGATTGGTTCACGCCGGTGAAGCCGTGGCTGGTGGCCAGTGCAAAGATCGAACGACCGGCGCTGGCCCCTGCGCCTTCGCTGTTGGTGACGCCTTGAACGGCCCGTGCCGCATCTTCACAGGCCATAGCAACCGCGCGCAAATCGGCGGGATCGGGATCGGCACCATCATCGCTTTCGATGTCGTGAGGGGCTTCTTTCATTAACTGGTCTGATGGTGCTAATCCTGCATAAGGATCCTCGGGAGCTTCGCGGGCCATATCCAACACCCGATCAACCAGCCTTGCCAAGCACATCGGGGTTCATGCTGGATGACGAAACAGTTGCCGAGCGTTGGCCGAGGAAGACCCGCAGGCCAATTTCTTCGCCTTCAGAGCGGACGACGTCTTCCAATGCGCCCAGACGCACCTGTACCTCTGTGGACGCATCGCAGACATAAACGGCATCGGCGGCATCCGCCCCTGCCTTCTTGGCCTGTTCAACAAGTTGGGTGGCGCGATCCAGCGCGGCTTGGGGAGTTAGCATCCGCCCCGCTTAGGCAGGGCAGGAACGAGCGTCAATGCACCGATTCAGGATAGCGCGCGAATGGCTAGCATCAACAACGCCGGAAGGAGCAGGGCAAACAGCCACAGTCCGGCCACGGCACGGAAAAACGGCCTTTCGCTGTGATCGCCGATCACATTTTGCCAACGGCGTTCAAGATTGCGGCACGGCACGATGACAGCGCCAACCAGCACCACAAGCAACAGATAAGGCCAGATCGCTGTCCCTTCGGTTTTTAACGCCGGTGCGACCATGAATATCAGCAAAAGCGTATAGGCCACTAGGGCGTAAGCGATATGTCCGCTAATGCGCTTTGCATAGGATTTGTGCGCTTGCACCGATCCACGATGGATTGCTCTTGAAGCCATAGCTCCTCTCCTCCTGTTCCCCGCTCAAGAGAATGTCACTGTCGGGGTCAAGAGTCAAAGAAGTTTACTAACTCCGTCAATATTGAAATAATATTTCGTGCGGTGCCTTTCATGGCAGTCCGAGAAGTTTATGATTTTGCAGCGAAAGTCGCCATTTTGGATGGGCATTGACGAAGGCAATGGCGTCCTGCCGGTTGGCTTCATTGGTAGCCGCATTGCCACTATCGAGCGGTTGCAGCAGGAAATGCCTGAATTTCCAGTCCGCATAAGCACCGACATCGCTGCCCGCTTGCGGCCATATGAGCTTCAGTTCCTCGCCGCTTTTCTGGACAATTTTTGATCCTGCTTTGGGGCTGATGCAGACCCAATCGATTTCGGGATGGGCCGGGATCGTACCATTGCTTTCCATCGCGATCTTGAAATGCTCGGCATGGAGTGCATCGATGATTGCATCGTCAACTTGCAACATCGGTTCACCACCCGTCAGGACGACATAGCGGTGCGCCAATCCTTCGCCCCAAATTTCCGAAACCTTTGCGGCAAGTTCAGCCGCTTCGTAGCGACCGCCATTTTCGCCATCCATTCCAACAAAATCGGTGTCGCAAAATTGGCAGACGGCGGTGCTGCGATCCTCCTCCCGCCCGGTCCACAAATTGCATCCGGCAAAGCGCAGAAACACCGCCCGCCGTCCCGCCTGCGCGCCTTCCCCTTGCAGGGTCAGGAAAATTTCCTTGACCGCATAGCTCATGCATACACCATGGGATCGATCAATCCCGCCTCGGCAAAGCCTTTTGCCCGCAGCCGGCAGCTGTCGCATTGGCCGCAAGCCTTATTTCAGCCGTGGGATCATAGCAAGACCAGCTCATCCCGGCATCCAGCCCCAGCCGCGCCGCCTCGCGGGCGATATCGGCCTTGGTCATGGCTTTCAGCGGTGTGTGGACCGTGAAGCCATCGCCCTCAACCCCCGCCTTGGTCGCCAGATTGGCCATCCCCTCAAAGGCATGGATGAATTCGGGGCGGCAATCGGGATAGCCCGAATAATCGAGTGCGTTTACACCAATCCACAAATCCCGCGCACCCCGCGCTTCAGCAAGCCCCAGGCAAAGCGACAGAAATATGGTATTGCGCGCGGGCACATAGGTGATCGGGATCGCATCTTCGTCGACACCATCCTTGGGCACAGCAATATCGGCGGTCAACGCGGAGCCGCCAAAGCGGGTCAAATCCAGTGGTAGGACAATATGTTCGACAGCGCCCAGATGTGCGGCGATCCGCGCGGCACTTTCCAGTTCGATCCGGTGGCGCTGGTTATAATCGATGGTGAGCGCGTGCACCGCATAGCCCGCCTCGCGCGCCAATCCGGCTACAACCATGGAGTCGAGGCCACCGGAGAGGAGGACGATGGCAGATTTGGCTTTATTGATCATTCGCAACTCATAATCTCATCCGCCCCGTTTCGTCATCCTGAACTTGTTTCAGAATGACGAACAACCGTCGCTTGTTATCCAGTGATCAACAAGTTCAGGATGACGACGGGTTATGAAGGAAAGGAAAATGGTGCACCCGGAGCGATTCGAACGCCCGGCCCTCAGATTCGTAGTCTGATGCTCTATCCAGCTGAGCTACGGGTGCACGGTGAGGCGCTATTAGGCGGGGCTTTCCAGATTCGCAACCGAAATTTCGCCTATCCGCGCTGCCACAACGCGAATTTCCGCCGGATTGCGTCGATTATCGGCATATCGGGTCGGATTCGGATTTATCTTTGAGCAATATCCGGATCAACGCGATGCCCTTATCGTGTTTCAGAGCTACCGGTTCATAGCCCGGCACCATTTCCAGCTGCATATCTTCATGATGCAATGCCAGATCGCGCCGGTTTGTCGCCATTTTCCCGCACACTGACCACCTTGGCAACATCGGTGCGGGCATCAAAAATACTGACCGACCAATAGCTATCCGGGACAGGAGGCACATCGACTCAGCACCGGGCCATCCGACACATCAAACACGCAGGATGAATAGACCAAGATCGGGGCTGGGCCGGACAATGGGTTGATTGTCGGCGGTGGAAAGTTTGCCAAAACCGAAAGCTGGTTGACCGGAGCGCTCCCGCCAATGCGTTCCATCGCCGTGGACATCAGCACATAAGGGTGTGGCGACCAACGTGCCTTGCCAAGCGATGCGATGGCCACGACCATACCAACGATGATCGGCAAGGAGCCAATTGCGGATCATGTGCATGTCTCCTTATTGATCGTCGGCAATTTGGCCTTGCCGGATCGTTCAACAACGCGCCTTGAGGGTGATAGGTTCGCAAGGTCAGGTCAAATTTTGGAATGCCGCCGGTTGGCAACCAGACGCCTTGTGCTTTGTTTGGCGATACGGTGAATTGCCAATTGCCCTGTGCGTCGCGGACCGGGGCATTGCTGCCGACAGACCAGCGATTGGCGGCATTCTTCACCAGCCAGCCTTCGCCTTTGTACAATGTGACGCTCCACCAGCGCGCATCCATCTCGCCGCCACTGACGGTGTAGGTGCAATTTCCTGTTGAGCGGCGCACCATCGCTGTCGGTGCGGCAATGAAATACATCGCCTCTTTCGCGGGCAGCGCCAGTAAGCCAAACAGCGCCACTTTCGCACGGGTCAAAGCCGAAGCGTCTTCCGTGCCTTGATCGGTATTGGCGCTCCATGGCCCGTTGCGGACTTGGTGGCCGCATATCGGCGCTGCGGACCTGATGGACCGCAAAGCCCGCGCCGCTTATCAGACCCAGCAGGATACAAATACTAAAGCGATGCCATGGTTTCATTGTTGCCTCTCCTTTTGCTTTCATAGCACAATGTCATCGTCGCGAAAGCGGAGGCTTCGAATTGTAAAAGAGCCGGAGAGAAGAGGAGACAGGGAGGAATTGCGCTATACCTCTCTCTGTCTCCCCTTCTCTCCGCCTCTTTTACATTATTTTTGCAATGCCGCCTGCGCCGCCGCCAATCGCGCGATGGGAACGCGGTAGGGTGAAGCGCTGACATAATCGAGGCCCACGCTTTCGCAGAATTCGATCGAGGCCGGATCGCCGCCATGTTCGCCGCAGATGCCGAGTTTGATGTCGGGGCGGGTCGCACGGCCTTTGTTGGTGGCGATTTCGATCAGCTGGCCGACGCCTTCGACGTCCAAGCGACACAAAGGGATCGCGGGCATAAATGCCCTTATCGACATAATGCGTCAGGAAACGGGCGGCGTCGTCGCGGGAAACGCCCAATGTCGTTTGCGTCAGGTCGTTGGTGCCAAAGCAGAAAAACGCGCCAACCTCGGCAATCTCATCGGCCATCAGCGCGGCGCGGGGCAGCTCGATCATCGTGCCGACCAGATATTCGATGCGCTTGCCCTGTTCGGCAAAGACCGCCTCGGCGGCTTTATCGACGACGTCTTTCATCAGCTCCAGCTCGCGGCGTGTGCCGACCAGCGGGATCATGATTTCGGGCACGGGAGCCACGGCCAGCGAACACGCCGCCTCGAATATCGCCCGCGCCTGCATTTCGTAGATTTCGGGATAGGTCACGCCCAACCGGCAACCGCGATGGCCCAGCATCGGATTGAACTCATGCAGTTCGGCAGCGCGTTGTTTCAGCGTCTCGATGCCCACGCCAGCGGCCGCCGCAACCTCGGCAAATTCGCTTTCCTGATGCGGCAGGAATTCGTGCAAGGGCGGATCGAGCAGGCGGATGGTGACGGGCAATCCCGCCATCACCTCAAAAATGCCGATGAAGTCGGCGCGCTGTTCGGGCAGCAACCGGTCAAGCGCGACGCGGCGGCCTTTTTCGTCATCGGCCAAAATCATCTGGCGCACAGCGGTGATCCGCGCCGCGTCAAAGAACATATGCTCGGTGCGGCAAAGCCCGATGCCCTCTGCGCCAAAATCGCGCGCGACTTGGGCGTCGTGCGGGGTTTCGGCGTTGGCGCGCACTTTCATCCGGCGGCCCGCGTCGGCCCAGACCATCAACGTGCCAAAATCGCCGACCAGTTCGGGCTGCAAAGTGGGCACTGAACCCGCCATCACTTCGCCGGTCGAACCGTCGAGCGTGATGATGTCGCCCTCTTTAAACTCGCGGCCCGATACGCGCAGCACGCGCGCCGTTGCGTCGATGGCAAGGCTGCCCGCGCCCGACACGCAAGGCCGCCCCATGCCGCGTGCGACCACGGCGGCGTGGCTGGTCATCCCGCCGCGTGCGGTCAAAATGCCGGTGGCGGCGTGCATGCCGTGAATGTCTTCAGGGGACGTTTCGACGCGCACCAAAATCACGCTCTCGCCCATATCGTTGCGGCGTTCGGCGGTGTCGGCGTCAAAGACAATCGCCCCCGATGCGGCGCCCGGAGAGGCAGGCAGGCCCTTGGTCAGCACATCGCGCATTGCATCGGGATCAAGCGTCGGGTGCAGCAATTGATCGAGCGCCATCGGATCGACGCGGCACACCGCCTCGTCCTGCGTAATCAGGCCCTCCGCCGCCATATCGACCGCGATTTTCAGCGCGGCCTTTGGCGGTGCGTTTGCCAGACCGCGTTTGCAGCATCCACAATTGCCCGCGCTCCACGGTGAACTCGATGTCCTGCATATCGCGGTAATGGCGTTCGAGAATGTCAAACACCCGCGCCAGATCGGCATAGGCATCGGGCATGGCTTCTTCCATGCTCAGCGGTTTTGCTCCTGCGGTTTCGCGCGCAATCTTGGTCAAATACTGCGGCGTGCGGATGCCCGCGACCACGTCTTCGCCTTGGGCGTTGATCAGATATTCGCCGTAATAGGCATTCTCGCCGGTCGCCGGATCGCGGGTGAAGGCAACGCCCGTCGCCGATGTGTCGCCCATATTGCCAAACACCATCGCCTGCACATTGACCGCGGTTCCCCAGTCGCCGGGGATGCAGTTCAGGCGGCGATAGACTTTGGCGCGGTCCGATTCCCAGCTGGAAAACACCGCGCCGACTGCGCCCCATAAGTTGATCATGCACATCCTGCGGAAACGGCTTGCCCCATTCGGCCGCGACCAGTGTTTTTATATTCGCCGACCAGTGCGCGAAATCAGGTCGGCGGCATAGTTCGGTATCGAGGAAATAGCCCCGATCTTCCTTGGCAATTTCCAGCGCGTCTTCAAATGCATGGTGGTTTAGCCCCAGCACAACATCGGCATACATCTGAATAAAACGGCGATAGCTATCCCACGCAAAGCGCGCATCGCCAGAGGACGCGGCGAGGCCTTCGACGGTTTGGTCGTTCAGGCCAAGGTTCAGAACGGTGTCCATCATGCCGGGCATAGAGACGCGCGCGCCGGAGCGGACGGAGACGAGCAGCGGGTTTGCGGGATCGCCAAATATGCGGTCGGTGGTGGTTTGGATGTGGGCGAGGCCCTTTGCGACTTGGTCGCTCAGGCCATCGGGGAACGCTTCGCCACCCGCATAATAAGCGGTGCAAACTTCGGTGGTGATCGTGAAGCCGGGAGGGACGGGCAGGCCAATCGCGGCCATGCCATCAAGATTCGCGCCTTTGCCGCCAAGCAGGTTTTTGGAAAGCCCGCTGCCATCTGAAACGCCGCCGCCGAAACGGTACACATATTGGGTCATGCAATTTCCCTACGCCACAAATTTCCTCTCCTTGTGGGAGAGGATATGGAGCCTTACCAGCTTGCTGGTTAGGCGGAGTTGGTGAGGGGCTGTGCGCTATCGGTGGGGGCAGAACCCCTCACCCGCTGCGACTAGGCAGCAAGCTGCCAAGTCTCGCTGCCCTCTCCCACAGGAGAGGGATAAGCTACCCCTCAATCCTCGAAAAATCCGCAACTTGGCAAACCGCGTCACGGAACCGTGTCAGCAATCCTACCCTAAACGCCCGTTTTTCCGGGTCTGGATCATTCACCATCACGCCATCGAAAAACGCATCAATGGGTGCGCGCAAACCGGCGAGTGCCGCCATTGCGCCTTCGAAATCTTCGGCCTTTATGGCGGAGGCGGCGAGCGGTTCGGCGTGCTAAGGGCGTTGAGCAAAACCAACTCCGTCGCCCCCGCGAAGGCGGGGGCCGCAGTCGGTTTATTCTGCTCGGTTTGGGCAAGGCCTCCTGCGGTCCCCGCCTGCGCGGGGACGACGGGTGCGTTCCGAGACGATTTCAATATATTCGCCGCCCGTTTATACCCAGCCAACAAATCCGCCCCCTCTTGGGTCGCGACAAAAGCCTGCAAAGCCTTCACCCGCGCCAGCAAGCGGACCAGATCATCCTCACCACCAAGCGCAAACACCGCGTCGATCAGGTCATGCCGAACGCCAGCCTCGCGCTGCTGGACTTTGAGGCGGTCGGCGAAGAAGTCGATGAGTTGTCAGACGAACCTGCTGCAAAATCGCTAATCAGCCGAAAGCCTTGCAGCTTGATGATCCTGTGCGTAATCGGTTTACGATGATCGGCTTCGACTCATTGCAGTCTCATCTGTCAAAATGCGAGATCTATCAATCGTTCGCGCTCTAGACTTTCGGCAAGATCGCGTCGATGATAGCTGCTAGTATTCGAAATCTGAGACGTCTGCCATGCAAATTTAGTCCAAGACGCATTGAAGCGATATCTAGTCTAGTAAATGATCAACATGCCAATGCCGCTCGCCGAAGTGCAAATGGATCTTTTGATCCAGTCGGTCTTCATCCAATCGCAAAAAATCCAACCAGCGTATCCAACTTATCCGCCAAACTCACCGCCACCGTTACCGGCGCGGTCGGCACATCATCGCCTTGGCCGACGGGTTTGTAATGGTCGCGGACCGCGTCGGCGACGGCATCGGGTTCGCCTTGGGCGCGGGCGTAATAGCCGCCCATGATGCCTTGCAGTTCGGGGAATTCGCCGACCATGCCGGTGACGAGGTCGGCTTTGCACAGGCGGGCTGCGCGTTCGGCTTGGTTGGCGAGTTCCGTCGCCCCCGCGAAGGCGGGGGCCGCAGTCGGTTTATTCTGATCGGTTTGGTGCAAGGCCTCCTGCGGCTCCCCGCCTGCGCGGGGACGACGATCCGGTTTCAACCAACCACCGCGCCAGTTTCGCAACCCGATCAACCTTATCGGCAACCGTGCCCAATTTCTCATGAAAGGTAATCTGCGACAGCTTGGCCGCTTGATCCTCAAGCGAAACCTTCAAATCCTGTTCCCAGAAAAACTTGGCATCGCTCAATCGCGCTGCCAGCACTTTCTCATTACCCGCAACAATCGCCGCACCGCCATCATGCGCCACGATATTCGCGGTGCAGACAAAGGCGTTGGCGAGTTTGCCATCAGCTATCATGGCAGACAAAATATTTCTGGTTCACCCGCGCGGTCAGCTGGATCACCTCTTGCGGCACAGCCAGAAACGCCGGATCAAAACGACCGAGCATCGGCACCGGCCATTCGGTGAGGCCAGCGTTTTCGATCACCAGCCCCTCGTCAGGCACCAGCACAAGCCCCGCATCGCTCGCGGCCTTTTCGGCTCCGGCGCGGATGATATTGCGGCGTTCTTCCTGATCGACGATGACATGGCACGCCAGCAGCTTTGCGGCATAATCGCCCGCATTCCCGATGGTGACGTCACCATTATGGTGGAATCGGTGGCCCATGGTGGCCGAACCGCTGGTGATACCATCGATCTCGCAATCCACCACATCATCGCCCAACAGTGCAACAATGCCCTTGCAACGGACGCACCCAGCGAAGGCTTTCGGTGCTCGACCGAAGCAGCACCCCAGCGTTGCGATTTCGGCCAAGGGAAGGCGCGGATGATCGCGGGGATCGCTTCGGCCAACACATCGGCCGTCTTGCGACCCGGCTTTTCGGCAATCGCGAAATACACGCCGTCGCGTTCGATCAATTGATCCTGTGTCAGGCCCACTTTGCGAAGGAAACCCTCCATCGCCTGCGGTGGTGCGCCGACCTTTGGCCCCTTGGTTTCTTCGGACATCGGCTTCGGTTTCCAGCGGCAAACCTTTGGCGATCAACGCCAATCGGCGCGGCGTGGCGTAGGTGATAATCTCGCCCGCCTTCAACCCGGCCTTGTCCAGTTCGCCGGCAAACAAGCCGCGCCAGATCATCGCGCGCCTTATCCTGCATCCGCGCAGGGATTTCTTCGCTGCGGAGTTCGAGGAGGAAATCAGTCACAAGCTACGCTCCACCAATAGACCGTAGCCCTGAGCCTGTCGAGCCGAAGGCGGCCAGAGGCCAACGGCGCTTATCAGACAAAAGTGGCGTGAAACCTTGAAGCGTGCTTCGACAGGCTCAGCACTACGGTTTTTATCGAGCGATTACGCATACATCACGCCGCCCATCCGTTTTTCGCCATCCAAGCCTCGCAACTGCCCTTAGCCAGATCGCGCACCCGGCCCATATAGCTTGCCCGTTCCTGCACCGAAATCACGCCGCGCGCCTGCAACAGGTTGAACAAATGGCTGGCCTCAATCGCCTGGTCATAGGCCGCCAGCGGAATTTCTGCGTCGATGCAGCGCTTTGCCTCGGCCTCTGCCTTGGCAAAGCCATCGAACAGCGAAGCCGTGTCGGCGATCTCGAAATTATACTTTGAATGTTGGCGCTCGTTTTCCAGAAACACATCGCCATAGGTCACGCCGCGATCATTGAACTTCAGATCGTAAACATTATCCACGCCCTGGATATACATCGCCAGCCGTTCCAGCCCGTAGGTCAATTCGCCCGCGACCGGCTTGCAATCAAAACCACCGACTTGCTGGAAATAGGTGAACTGCGTCACTTCCATCCCGTCACACCACACTTCCCAGCCAAGGCCCCATGCGCCGAGCGTTGGGCATTCCCAATCATCCTCGACAAAGCGGATATCGTGGAGCAGCGGATCGATGCCGATGGCGTCGAGCGAGCCCAGATACAGCTCCTGCAAATTCGCCGGGCTAGGCTTCATGATCACCTGATATTGGTAATAATGGCCAAGCCGGTTGGGGTTCTCGCCATAGCGGCCATCGGTCGGCCGCGGCGAAGGCTGCACATAGGCGGCGTTCCACGGATTGGGGCCGAGCGCGCGCAATGTGGTCGCGGGGTGAAATGTCCCTGCCCCCATCCGCATGTCATAGGGTTGCAGGATCACGCAGCCCTGTTTGCCCCAATAATCGTGCAGGGTCAGGATCAGGTCTTGAAAGGTCAATGGTTCGGTTGACTTTGGCGATGGGGACATGGTCAGCCCCTTGGCTCACAAGGGCTGAATAATCAACCCGCTTGACGTGAGGGAGAAGGCTGTTTCTAGGATGCAATATGCGCGGACACTCGAAATTGCTGCTTCTGTTCGGCCTGTTTGCGGCGAATGGCGCATATGCCGCCGAAGTGATCCCGGAATATGAGCCAAAGCCAGCCATCTGGAAAATGGCCGATGACGATACCGAAATCTATATGCTGGGCACGGTCCACGCGCTGCCGCCACAGGTGAAATGGCGCAACGCGGCGCTCGATGGCGTGATTGAAAGCGTCGATGAACTGGTGGTGGAGACCAAGGATGACGGGGACGACCGGCTGAACAAGCAACTGATCGCGCAAATGCTTTCGGCGCTGGACAGGAAACCGTTGCTTGATCGCGTCGATCCGAAAAACCGGGAAACGCTGAAAGTCTTGGCGGGCGACTTGAAGCTATCAATGGACTATCTCGATCTCGTACCCACATGGATGGTGGCGTTTGTGTTGTTTTACAGCGGGGCCGATGGCGAAGGCGTTTCGGCGGAACATGGTGTGGAAACAATTTTGGAAGCCAAATTCAAAGACGCGAAAAAGCCGATCCATGCCATCGAGAATGCCGATGCGGTGGATGCATCGTTGAACGGTTTGAGCGAACAGGACCAGATGATTTCGCTGAATGAAATGCTCACCGAAATCCGCACCGCGCCCGACGCGAGCCTGCTGCCAATACCTTTGGAAGGCGAACAGGATTTCGCCGACGACATTGCCTGGGCCAAAGGCGATGTTGCTTCGGTGGGCGTGGATATGACTCCCGAAAGCTTAGGCGCGGCCTATTACCGGGCACTGCTGGTGGATCGCAACGCGGCGTGGACCAAATGGCTCGACGAACGGATGGCGAAACCGGGCAAGATTTTACTCGCGGTGGGCGCAGCGCATCTGGCAGGGCCCGATTCGGTGCAAGTGATGCTCGCAAAAATGGGGCGCAAGGTGGAGCGGGTGCAATGAGGAAATTGGCAATGCGAAAAGCTTTGATTGCGCTTGCGCTGATCTGCTGCGGAACGGCGGCAACGGCTTCCGATCCCATGCTTCCGGCTAAACCGGCAGCGGTTGAAACCGTCGATGTCGATCCCGCGCTTTGGGTGGTGAAGGACAAGGACACGACCATCTATCTGTTCGGCACAATCCATATCTTAAAGCCGGGCCTTGGCTGGTTCGATGAAGCGGTTAAGACTGCCTTTGACCGTTCAAACGAACTGGTGATCGAAATGGTCGAGCCGTCAGCGGCGCAATCGCAGGCTATTTTTGCCAAATATGGCATCGATAGCAGCGGCAACGCGTTGACCGCGAAAATGAGCGAAGCCGAACGCACGCCCTATACCGCCTTGATCGCAAAACTGGGGTTGCCAGTCGCCAGTTTTGAAGCGCTCGATCCCTGGGCCGTCGCGGTCACGCTGCAATTGGTGAGTTTGCAAGCCAGCGGCTTTGATCCAAACAGCGGTGTCGATGGGCAGCTGGAATCGGCTGCGATCGCGGCGAGAAAACCTGTCAGCGGCGTTGAAACTTTTGAATTGCAACTCGCGCTGTTCGACAATCTGCCGCAAGACAGCCAGCTGAAATTTTTGGCGGAAAGCGTCAGCGGCTTTGATGACATGGCGACGGGAATGGCGCAATTGGTCGATAGCTGGAGCAAGCCCGATCCCGAGGCGCTCGCCAAGCTGATGAACGATGGCATGTCCGATCCCATTCTCTACAAACGTCTGCTGTCGGATCGCAACGCCAATTGGGCGAAGTGGATTGATTCGCGCATGAAGAAACCGGGCATCGTTTTCATGGCGGTCGGTGCCGGACATCTGGCGGGCAAAGACAGCGTGCAGGCATTGCTGAAACGCTATAAGCGCAAAGCCGTGCGGGTGAACTATTGACGCTGTTTCGTTCCTTTGCTTGCGTGCTGTTGCTGTTGGTTGCGGGGTGCAGGGAGGCTGCGGACAATGTCGTCGAAGCCCCTGCCGAACAGGGCCAACCGGCGCTTTGGTCCATCGATGATGGCAAGGGCGGCAAGGGATGGCTGTTCGGAACGATCCACCTGCTGCCCCGCGATACCGATTGGCAAAGCGGCGCTTTCGAAAAGGCCATCCATGAATCGCAATCGCTGATCCTGGAAGCAAGCGGGCTGGATGACGAACAGGCGGTTGGCAAAATTTTTGCCGACCTGGGCGTTCGTGGCGGATTGCCTCCTCTTGCGAACCGCGTCGATCCGGCTTTGCGCGCCCGGCTTAAGGAAGCTGTCGGCAAAACCAAAATGCGCCCCCACGTTTTGGACCGTATGGAAAGCTGGGCAGCAACTTTGATGCTGGCGTCTGCCTTGGGCGCGGATATGGGCTTGGAAAAGGACGCGGGCGTCGAACAGGTGCTGATCCGCCGATACCGCGCGGATGAAAAGCCGATTTCTGGGCTGGAAACCATTGGCGGGCAACTTGGCATTTTTGACCAGCTTCCCGAAAGCGATCAACGCGCCATGCTGAACGCGACATTGCGGGAGACGGACGCGAATCGGGTGCGCTTCAAAGCGCAATTTAAAGCTTGGCACACGGGAAAGATCGAGGAACTCGCGCCCGTCGGCAACGAAGGCATATTGGCCTCACCTTTGCTGCGCGAGCGCCTTCTCGACGGGCGCAACCGCGCTTGGTCAGCGCAGATTGCGGCGGCATTGGCGCGAAAATCAACGCCTTTCATTGCCGTCGGCGCGGCCCATTTGCCCGGCGATCAAGGCGTGGTCGCCTTGCTTCAGGCCAAAGGCTTTACGCTTACGCGCATCCAATAGCGCACAAAGCTTGCATTTCTGCGCGCTTGCCCCTAATGGCGCGCGCTTGCCGTGATGGTCATCCCTGGAGGCGTGACGGCAAGAATTGAACCAATTGGAGAATAGATATGAGCGATCAGCTGACATTGTCGGCCGAGCCGCGCGAACGGGCTGGCAAGGGAGCCTCCCGTGCTTTGCGTCGCGAAGGCCGCGTACCCGCCGTGATTTACGGCAACAACAAAGAACCCGAATCCATCCATGTCGAAGAAAAGGCACTGGTAAAGCTTTTGAGGCTCTGGCCATTTTACGAACAGCATTATCGAAGCTGGAACTGGGCGGCAAAACCGACACGCATTTGCCAAAGGACGTGGCGTTCCACGTCGTGTCAGGATCGCCCGATCCACGTCGATTTCTATCGCCTGTCGAAGGACGCGACGGTCCATGTCGAAGTGCCGGTTGTCTTCATCAACGAAGAAGAATCGCCCGGCCTGAAGCGCGGCGGCGTTTTGAACATCGTTCGTCACGAACTCGAACTGATCTGCGATGCGGCAAAAATCCCTGATGAAATCCAGATCGATGTCACCGGCTTTGACGTCGGCAATTCGATCCACATCAGCCATGTAAAGCTGCCTGAAGGTTCGAAGAGCGCGATCACCGATCGTGACTTCACCATCGCAACTGTCGTCGCTCCTTCGGGCATGAAGTCCGCAGAAGGCGATACGACCAAGGACGAAGGCGAAGGCGCGTAATGCGAACGTCGCCTCCGCGAAGGCGGGGGCCGCAGCAGGTTTAGACAGACCGATGCGGTAAACCGGCCTAGTCCCCCGCCTGCGCGGGGGTGACGTGCTATTGCAGGGACCTATACATGCAAATCTGGGCAGGCCTTGGAAATCCCGGCGCGCAATATGCGATGCACCGGCATAATGTCGGCTTTATGGCCGTGGACGCGATTGCCGAAGTGCTTGGCCTGCCCGCCCCTGCCAAGAAATTTCAGGGCTGGGTTCAGGAAGCCCGCATCGGCGGCGAAAAGATCATCCTGCTAAAACCCGCGACCTTCATGAACGAAAGCGGGCGCAGCATCCGCGCCGCGATGGATTTTTACAAGCTGACCCCGCCGACATAACCACCTTTTACGACGAACTCGACATCGCGCCGTTCAAATTAAAGGTGAAACGCGGCGGCGGTGCGGCGGGGCATAATGGCATCCGCTCGCACCATCGACCATATCGGCGCAGATTTCCGCCGCGTGCGTCTTGGCATCGGCCATCCGGGGCATAAGGACCGCGTGACCGGATATGTGCTGGGCAATATTTCGCGAAAGCGAGATTGACCCGCTGGCCGACATGTTGGGCGCGATTGCGGCCGAGGCCGATTGGCTGGCCAAGGGCGATGACGTGCGGTTTATGAATGATGTGGCCCAAAGAATGAA
Organism: uncultured Alphaproteobacteria bacterium; assembly: GCA_963732535.1. Taxonomy (GTDB): domain Bacteria; phylum Pseudomonadota; class Alphaproteobacteria; order Sphingomonadales; family Sphingomonadaceae; genus Sphingorhabdus_B. The sequence goes on from CAVSZW010000014.1 coordinate 255,292, forward strand.
TGCGCGGTTGGCTGATTAGCAGGCCATAAACTGCCTCCTGATATTCGGCCCACGCCTTCGCACCGAGGCCCATTTCCAATGACATGAATACGGCTCAATACCCCCACGGCGTTGCAACTTTGGCTGGACAGGCTTTAAGCGCGAACGCAATATCGGCCCATCGTTTCAGGGAAATAATCGATGTTTGAAAATGCCGCACAGGCCCTGCCCGCCAATTATCAGGGTCTGCTTTCGCTGATTACCTTCATCGGGATCATGGCGCTCACCCAGGGCTTTGGCTTGCTCGCCCGCTTGAAGCCATCGGTGAACGCTGCCTATCAGGTCAATAAAGACACCTATAAAGCCAAGATGGCAAAGCCCAATTATGCGGCGAACCAGAATTGGAACCGCAAATGGGCCTTGGGCTATCTGGTAGCTGATCTACGCCGTCATCATGCCCTTCTGTCTTACCGCCGAACCGCAACATTGGAGCCGGGTGTTGCGCGACATGATTGTCATCCTGATGGTCTATGATTTCGTCTATTATCTGACGCACCGTTTCCTGTTTCACGATAATGGCATCTTCGGCGGCCCGCTGAAATGGATGCACGCGATCCACCACCGGCAGCATAATCCGTGCAAGGGCGATTCGAGCTATATCCATCCGCTGGAGGTGGCCATCGGGCTGGGGCTGTATGTCGCCACCATCTTTTTCCTGTCGATTTTCTTTGGCAATTTCCATGTGTTGACCATCATCGTCACCTGGTTTGCGTTTTCGGGCATCAACACGCACAACCACGCGTGTGGGAGGATAGCAAGCTGCTGTTCGGCATCCCTGCCTATGCCTCGCGGATGCACCACCATCATCACGCCCGCTTCACCGGCGGCAATTATGCGACGATCACGCTGCTTTACGACTGGATGTTTGGCACGCTCGATCATGGGCAAGGCTGGGGGAAGAAAAACGCTTAGCCAAATTATGGACATCCTAACAAATTTCGTGATAGCATCCTGATATGGCCGAAAAAGTCGATAATTTACTGCTTGAGCACCTCAAAAAGATCCAGTCCGAACAGACTGCTTCGCGCGAGAGGGACGCAGAGATTTTGAGTAGACTCGCGCACATCGAAACCTCGGTTGCGCGCTTGGCGAGGGATGGTGCCAGAATTATTCTGAAGTCATTGCTGATCGCCATGCGATCGATAAGCGCAAGGAACGGATTGAACGCATCGAGCGACGACTCGAATTACAATCCTGAACCAAGTTCTGGTTAGCTATCTGTCCCGCTTTCATCGCACTCTAGCAAAATCCGCGACATTCCTCTAAGCGCCCCGTTATCAGAATTCGGAGTGCAAAATGGGTTTCAAATGCGGTATCGTCGGGCTTGCCTAATGTCGGCAAGTCCACGCTGTTCAACGCGCTGACGCAAACGGCGGCGGCGCAGGCGGCGAATTATCCGTTTTGCACGATTGAGCCGAATATCGGCAATGTCGCCGTGCCCGATGCGCGGTTGCAGACGATTGCCAAAATTGGCGGCGTCGCAAAAGATCATCGAGACCCAATTGGGCTTTGTGGATATCGCAGGGCTGGTGCGCGGCGCATCCAAAGGCGAAGGGCTGGGCAACCAGTTTCTGGGCAACATCCGCGAGGTGGACGCGATTGTCCATGTGCTGCGCTGTTTTGAAGATGACGATATCCAGCATGTTGACGAAAAAATCGATCCGATTTCGGATGCCGATACCGTCGATACCGAATTGATGCTGTCTGATTTGGAATCGCTTGAAAAGCGCGTACCGAATTTGCAGAAAAAAGGCGCGCAGGGCGACAAGGAAGCCAAGGTAAGTGCGTTGGTGCTGGGCCGTGCGCTTGATCTGCTGCGCGAAGGCAAACCTGCGCGATTGACCAAGCGCGACGATGCCGAGGAAGAGCGGTTGTTTCAACTGGCGCAATTGCTGACGGCAAAACCGGTGCTGTATGTCTGCAATGTCGAGGAGGCGAGCGCGGCCAATGGCAATGCTTTGTCGGCCCGGGTGTTTGAGAAAGCCAAGGCCGAGGGTGCCGAGGCCGTGGTCGTTTCCGCCGCGATTGAGGCTGAAATTTCGACGATGCCGCGCCGAAGACCGCGAGGTGTTCCTTGAAGACTTTGGGCCTAACCGAAACCGGCCTCGCTCGCGTGATCCGCGCGGGGTATGAATTGCTGCACCTGATCACCTTCTTCACCGTCGGCCCCAAAGAAGCGCGCGCATGGACGATGCACCAAGGCGACACCGCCCCCAATGCGGCTGGCGCGATCCACAGCGATTTCGAAAAAGGCTTCATCCGCGCCGAGACCATGGGCTATGATGATTATGTCCAGTTTGGTGGCGAAGCGGGCGCCAAAGAAGCGGGCAAATGGCGGTCGGAAGGCAAGGACTATCTGGTCAAGGATGGCGACATCATGCTGTTCCGGTTTAATGTTTGATGCGCCGGAATTCCTCCCCGGAACGGGGAGGTGGCAGTCCGCAGGACTGACGGAGGGGTCGCTCTCCGCTTGTCCTAGTTCCTTGTTAGCGCGCTCGCCTTCACCCGACCCCTCCACCACTTCGTGGTGCCCCCTCCCCGTTCCGGGGAGGATTTCGGTAGCGGGACTAATAACTTGACAATTAGAACCATATAGGTTATATTAATCCGATGTTTCGTGCCATATACTTTCTTCTCGCTACACAGAGCCTTGCAGCCGCAGTCTATCTGCACGGCCTTTTGGCGGAGCTATTGCCCCACGACGGGTCGTGAACTTCGTGTACTTTACACGGCTTTTGACGGCAAAGGCGCTCGGCGTCTTTGCCCTATCGGTTGGACCAATGTCGGCACCGCCCTCGCGCAGGAGCATGATCATGCGCAGATGGATCATGCACAACATCAAACTGACCGATGCGAAGAGATTGACGAACTGCGACCGTCCGTCAATAAATGGCGAACGACTTGTTGTCAAGTTCCGAAGGCTCCGGCACATCACGCCTCCCCGGCAGTGAAGGCGGCCATACCGGTCTCCACATCATGCCCGGCGACGATTGGATGCTGATGCTCCACGGCTATGCCTGGGGCGTCTACACCGACCAATCCGGTCCGCGTGGGGACGACAAAACCTATGTCCAGTCGATGGCGATGATCTCTGCCGAGAAGGAAACCGGCTGGGGCCGCGTCCAGCTGAAATCGATGATGAGCCTTGAACCGTTGATGAAGAATCGCGGCTATCCCAATCTCTTTGCCACCGGCGAAACGGCGGGCGGAGAGCCATTGGTAGACCGGCAACATCCGCATGATCTGTTCATGGAACTGGCGGGGCGAGTTGACGTCAATGTCGGCGATGATACCAGCATCTTTATCTATGGCGGCCCTGTTGGCGAACCAGCGCTTGGCCCCAGCGCGTTTATGCATCGCGGCTCGGCAAAGCTATAATCCCGAAGCGCCGATCACACACCATTGGTTTGACAGCAACCATATCACTTATGGCGTCGGCACATTTGGTTTTGCAACGAGCAAGGTGCAACTCGAAGGCTCGATTTTCACCGGGCGCGAACCCGATGAGCGGCGCTGGAATATCGAAAAGCCGCGTTTTGACAGCTGGTCGGTGCGCGCGACGTGGAATCCATCGCCGCAACTGGACGTTGCAGGCCTCAACCGGGCGGCTGAAACAACCCGAATTCCTGATCCACCCCGATGAGGACGAACAACGCAGCACTGCCTCTGTGCATTACGCCAACGGCAACGGCCTGTCCGCGATGCTGGCGTTCAGTGCCAAGGACCGCAAGCCCGGCCCCACGCTCACCGCATGGCTGGCGGAGGTGAACTGGAACCTTGACGATCATCACACGCTGTTTGGCCGCATCGAAAATGTGCGGAATGACGAACTGTTCCCGGAGCACACCGATCCGCTGCACGAAGTGCCGTTTCGCGTGAGCAAATTCCAAGCGGGCTATGCTTACCGGCTGCCGTTGACCGACACTGTGAACCTTGCGCTTGGCGGCACGGTTTCGGCCTTTGCCAAGCCCGCTGCGCTGGATGCTGCCTATGGCAAAAACCCGATGGGCTATACGCTGTTCGCTCGGCTATCGCTCGGGCAATAGCTCTTGGTGCGGCAATCGAACTATTGCCCAATATCCGCTGTGCTTTTGCGGGCAGTTTTGCCAAGAGGCGTTGGACTGATTCCCTGCTTCACATAAAGGCCCCTGCCCCATGAAATTTTTCGCCGACACCGCCGAAATTGCCGACATCAAAGAACTGGCCGCAGACGGGCCTGCTGGACGGCGTGACCACCAATCCGTCGCTGATCATGAAATCGGGCCGGGATTTCATCGAGGTGACCAAGGAAATTTGCGGGCTGACCGACGGCCCAGTATCGGCCGAGGTGGTTGCACTCGATCATCCGACGATGATGAAAGAGGCCGAAATCCTCCGCAAGATTGCCGACAATGTCTGCATCAAGGTGCCGCTCACGATCGACGGGCTGAAAACCTGCAAGGCGCTGACCAGCGAAGGCACGATGGTGAATGTCACGCTGTGCTTCTCCGCCAATCAGGCGCTGCTTGCGGCCAAGGCAGGGGCGAGCTTTATTTCGCCCTTCGTGGGGCGGCATGACGACAATGGCTTTGACGGGATGCAGCTGATCAGCGACATCCGCCTGATCTATGACAATTATGATTTCGCCACCGAAATTCTGGTCGCCAGCGTGCGCCACGGCATCCATGTGCTGGAAGCGGCAAAGATCGGCGCGGACGTGATGACCGCGCCGCCTTCGGTGATCAAGGCGCTGTTCAAACATGTGTTGACCGACAAGGGCATCGAAGGATTTCTTGCTGATTGGGCAAAGACAGGGCAAGCTATCGGCTGACTTTTCAGTTTAAGGGGGATGGATGTTCGGATTTGGCCGCCAAAAATGCCGCCAGTGCGGAGAAGCGCTGGAAAGCATGGGCCAATCAGGCGACCGGCGAGACGATCTGTTGAGATCGTCTGCAATATTACAGAACAAAGCGGTTGGTGGATTGTGCGCGCGGTGCCGGGCGATGGCTTCGGCGACCGGGCAACATGGCGGTGGTGGTGCGTATCTTGCCCCCCGTTGCAGTGCCGCGAACAAGTGTGCCCATGTCCGAAACGTCCGCCAATGAAACACCACCCGCCTATCAATCGGGCGGTGAATTTAAACCGGCGTCGCAAACACCCGAAGATTTGGAAAGTGTTTTGAAGTCCGCAGTCGGCAATGATGCAGGTCCGTTCCTGATATGGTTGATCACAACCAAGTCGGGACGAAACATGTTCGTCGGCATCGTGTTTTTCGCTTTCATCCTGTTGCAGACCTGTTCAGGCTGAACGGTTCTATCCGGCAAAGAAGTTCAGCTCCAGCAACACCCCATTGGGATCAAGCGTGAAAATCTGCCGCAGGTTGATCGCTTCGACCAGATTGACCTGATAATCCGCCCCGCGCGCATCCAGCCGCGCGACCATTGCCTCATATCCTTCGCATTTCAGCGCGACATGGTGGATCGAGCCGGTCGGCCCCGGGTTCACTTCGCGATCATAAGTCCGCATACAATCAAGACTGTTGATGTGCAGGATCGCACGGCCTTCGCGATCAAACATCCATTGCGCGGTTTGCGGCGTCAGTGGCGGCGGGGCATCGCGCCGTTCGAGATCGAGCAGCTCTGCATAAAATTGCGCTGTGCCGTCCAGATCGCCGGTGATGATGTTGACATGATCGAGCGCAAGAACGGTCATATCGCTCTCCCAAGTTTTAGCATTCCGTGCCGCCTCGCGCTGCTCCTTATACCCCAGCCGCCGAAATCCTTCGATCTTCACCCGCTCGTCATAGCCGGGGTCTTGCGGGTAATCCTTGTAATAGCCCAAAACTTCCTCGAAATGTTCAGCCAGTTCTTCTTTATGATCGGGCATAGGGAAGATGAAGGTCTGATTGTCGCGCATCCCTTGGAGGATGCGCTCGGCAATCACATCGGGCTCCATCCCCACCTGATGCAGCCCCGCCAGCCGCTCTACGCCCTCGGTGTTCACGGGCTTTGCCCCGCCTTTCAGCGCATCGGGGCGGATATCGTCGGAGGCATAGATATAGCTTTTGACGAGGCCGGGGCAGACGCAGGATACGCCGATATTGTGCTTGGCGAGCGAATACCGCAGGCTCTCGCTCATCCCGCGCACGGCGAATTTGGTGGTGTTGTATATGCCGGGAGTGCCGCTCGCGAGCCAGCCCGCCATCGATGCGGTGTTGACGACAAAGCCGCCTTTGCCATGCGCGATCATGCGCGGCACAAAGGTCATTACGCCGTTGATCGGCCCGTGAAGGTTCACTCCCATCAGCCAATCCCAATCGTCATAGCTCGATTCCTCGATGGACTGGAACAGGTTTACGCCCGCATTGTTAAACAGCAAAGTGACAGGTCCGAATTTCGCCTCCACCGCGTCTGCGGCCTCCGCCATCGCTGCGCGCGACGACACATCAACCTGCACGCCCATGACTTCATTATTGTCGAGACTGGCCAGCGCTTTATCGATAGCATCCTGCCGGATATCGGCCATCGCCACCTTGCAGCCCTCGGCGAGCAATGCGCGGACAAGGCCGATGCCGACGCCATTTGCGCCGCCGGTAACAAAGGCTGTGCGGCCTGCAAAATCGATCATCCCTTCAACTCCTTTTGGCGTTCAATCTCGTTCGCCCAAATCGGCGAGTTGAACAGCATCGCAAATGTCTGTTTGTAATCCGGATTCTCGGGAAGCTTCCAAGGCACGGAGGCGATCATGGCATTGGCCCGGTCACTTACACCGGCCAGAAATTCGCTGTGCGTCAGGATATAGAGCTCGTCCTGTAAAATGCCTTGCAGCACGCGCTCGCCAACTTCTTCCTTCGTCTGGTACAGATGAAACAGATTGCCGCCATCCTGCCGTCTTTTGTCGGCTTCGGCATAGCCCGAGTCCGCTAATTCGGCGGGCCGCGTTTTGCCTGCCTCGGCAATGTTCGATTGCACAGCGCCGGGGCAGAATGCCGAACAGATCACCCCGCGCCCTTCGAGTTCGGGGCGCATACATTCCATCATCGTCACAAGCGCTGCCTTGCCGGTCGAATAGATCGTCGTGCCACCCACCGGCACGATGTCCAGACATCGAGCAAGTGTTGACGATATGCCCGCCTTCGCCATGCGCCAAAATGCGCGGCAGCATGGTGGTGACGCCATTGATTGCGCCGCCGACATTGACGTTCATCACCCAATCCCAATCGGAATAGGTGGCAAGTTCTGTCGGGCCAACAACGGCAACGCCCGCATTGTTGCACAAGATATGGATCTTGCCGAACTTTGCTTCAGCCGCATCCGCCGCGCGCGCAAAATCTGCGCGGTCGGTAACGTCGAGCTTCACCGCCAGCACTCTTGTCGCCGCCACCCAATTCGGCGCTGCGCTTCGGCCAGATGATCGTCGCGAATATCGGCGATCACAACATTCATCCCCGCACCCAGCAACGCCTTGGCGATCTCCAAGCCCGATCCCCGATGCGCCGCCGGTGATGAAGGCGGTTTTTCCTGTCACATTCTGCATGGTATACTCTCCTAAAATATCGTCGCATTATAGCGCTGGACAAGGCAGCGCAAACAAGATTGTATCTAACACATACAATATGCCGCTTGTAAAGTGGCAAGGGAGAGGAGCGGGTTTATGGCAGGAGGAGCGCCTATTGCGGCACCGTTGGAGGGTGCGGCGGTTGTCGCCGTGCGGCAAAGCATGGCCGTCATCCCGCTGCGGCCTATTGGGCGCTGTTCGTCATCGTTTTGGCGACCTTCATGTCGTTTTTCGACCCGTCGTTTTCGGGATGCTGGCCGAAAATATCAAAAAGGATTTCGGACTGACCGATACCCAGCTTGGGCTTTCTCGCGGGACCTGCCACGATCATCTGCTATTTCTTCGTCGGCATTCCACTTGGTCGTCTGGCCGATATTTATCCCGCGAAAATTTGTGCTTGCGGCAAGTGCGGCAGTTACTGGCGTGTTGATCGCGCTTAGTGGTATTGCCCAATCTTTCGGCCAATTTGTTGGCAGCCGGGTGTTTCTTGCAGCGGGAGGGTCGGCCCATGCGCCCGCCGTCTTATTCGCTGCTCGCCGATGCCTTTCCGCCGAAAAAACTGACCCGCGCCTTTGCGCTGTTCAGTTCGGCTTCATCGGCGGCACGACACTTGGGGCCGGTGCTCGGCGGACGCTGGTGCGCGCATCTGGCACTTGGGAGAACGAGCGATTTTCTGGGGATGAGCGTTTATAGTTGGCAATGGGTGCTGATTGTATCTTGCGCTGCCTCGATCATTGCTGGCGTTGCTGTTTCTGACCGTGCGTGAACCACAACGGCTTGCCCCGCGCGTCGACGGGCCATCTGTGCCGCAAGGATGCGGCCTTGGGCGAAAGATCATAACCTTTATGGGCTTTGATGCGCGCACGCGCAATCCAGCCGGGCGGGCGGGTCTATTACCCGATGTTCGGCGCACTGGCCTTGAGCGCAATTGAATCCTTTGGCATCATGTTTTGGCGTACGCCCTATCTGATGCGCGAATATGGATGGGATGCAGCGCAAATTGGCGACGTGATCGGCACGACCGCACTGGTCGCGTCGATCGCTGGCATGGTCGTAGGCGGAATTTTCGTTGAATGGCTGGCAAAGACGCACAAGGATGCCAATATTCGCGCGGCCTTCATCTGCTTTTGCGGCTTCAACGCTGGTCATATTGACGGCGCTGATGATCCCCGATCCGTTCTGGTCAACCTTTGCTTTTGGCTGTGCGGCCTTTTTTGCTATTGCCGGGGCTGTTCCGCAAAACGCCGCAATCCAGCGGGTTGCCCCCAATGATATGCGAGGGCAGATGACCGCCTTTTATCTGTTCATGTTCACATTTTTTGGCGCGATGGGCAGTTGGTTTATCGGTGCGATTTCGGACTTACATGTGACGTGGATAATTTGGGAAAGCGATTCTTCTGACCGCATTCGCTTGATGCCATTTGCCGCATTCCTGATGTACCGCGCCATCCGCCCGTACCGCACAGAAGTTGAACGACTGGAATCTCTCGGACTATGAGTAACTATCCAACCCTCCACATGATTATCGACGGCGAGAAAATTCCTGTCGGGCACCGCCGCACACACAAGGTGATCAATCCTGCCACCGAAGAAGTGCTGGGCGAATTGCCTTTGGCCGACGCAGCCGACATGGATCGCGCGCTGGAAACGGCGGCGAAGGGCTTTAAAATCTGGCGCGATGCAACGCCGCAAACGCGCGCAGCCGTGTTGCAAGGTGCGGCCCGGCTGATGCTGGAGCGACAAGAAGAGATCGCCCGCATCGCCACAATGGAACAGGGGAAAACTCTGGAGCAAACCCGCATCGAAGTGTTGATGAATGTTGGCTTGTTCAATTTCTACGCTGGCGAGACACAGCGGCTTTATGGTCGGCAATTGGTGCGCCCGGCGGGGATGCGCTCGACGGTGACGTATGAACCCGTGGGCCCGGTTGCCGCCTTTGCGCCATGGAACTTTCCCATCGGCAATCCGGGGCGAAAGCTGGGCGCGCCGATTGCGGCAGGCTGTTCGGTGATTTTGAAAGCGGCTGAGGAAGCGCCCGGTTCGGCGCTCGCTATCCTGCAATGCTTGCTCGATGCGGGATTGCCCAAAGAGGCCGGACAAGCGGTGTTTGGCGTGCCCGACGAAGTGTCCCGCCATCTGCTCGCCTCACCCATCATCCGCAAATTGAGCTTCACGGGGTCAACCGTTGTTGGCAAACACCTGATGAAGCTCGCAGCGGACGACATGAAACGCACGACGATGGAACTGGGCGGCCACGGGCCAGTTCTGGTGTTCGACGATGTCGATGTCGATGCTGTGCTGGATGTCATGGTCCCCGCCAAGTTCCGCAATGCGGGCCAAGTGTGCGTTTCGCCAACGCGCTTCATCGTGCAGGACGGCGTGTTCGATCGCTTCCGTGACGGCTTTGTCGAGCGGGTGAAGGCGATCAAGGTCGGCAATGGCCTGGAGGATGGCGTGCACATGGGGCCAATGGCCAACCCGCGCCGTCCCGACGCAATGGAGCGGATGATCGGCGATGCCGTGGCGCGTGGTGGCAAGCTGCTGACCGGCGGCGAGCGTATCGGCAATCAGGGATATTTCTACGCGCCCTCGGTGCTCTCCGAAGTGCCGTTGGACGCCGAGATCATGAACGAGGAACCCTTTGGCCCGGTTGCGATCATCAACCCTTATGGCAACGAAGCGGACATGATCGCGGAGGCCAACCGGCTGCCTTATGGCCTTGCGGCTTATAGCTGGACCAACGACCACAAACGCCAGAAACGCCTCGCGCGCGAAATCGAAACCGGCATGTTCTGTGTGAACACGACCATGCTCGGCGGAGCAGACACGCCCTTTGGCGGGGTCAAATGGTCGGGCCATGGGCATGAAGACGGCCCGGAAGGCGTGATGGCGTGCATGGTGCTCAAAACAGTGCATGAGGGGTGATTGATAGGAGAATCAAGTTTGTTGCGCTCATGTGGTGCTGATCCCCGAAAGCGCCGAACAAGTGCAGGCGATCCTGCGAAAGGCGATGCGGGTCAAAAAGGCCAATTGGGCTTTACCAGCGATCAACGGGCGAACGGGCCCCCGAAGCGGCTTTCCCGATAGGCCACTTTCGTGTACCATCACGCAGCGAAACCGGTGATCGTAGGGTCGGCCTTCTCCGATATCGTGCTGGAAACGTCAGCCGATGAACAGACGACACTATCAGATTGGTGACCTGACATTAGAACCCAACCGGGAGTTGCTTTCCGGTCGCGACGCATTGTCACTGAACCGCAAAGCTTTAGCCATACTCTCCGTTCTCGCCGAAGCAGAAGGCAGTCTGGTCACAAAACGCGAGTTGATGGACGCTGTCTGGCCTGAATGCATAGTCGAAGAGAACACAATACAAGTCCATATCAGCGCCATTCGCGGGGCGTTGAATGGTGAGGCATGGCGGCTGCTGACCGTGCACGGAATTGGCTATAAATTGAAAACTGACGACGATTTTATGCTCGGGGGCGATACTGGCACGTCGCCTTTAGCCGTTGCCGTTTTGCCATTTATCAATCTAACTGGCGAAACCGATTTCGAAAGGCTCGGCGATGGTATTGCCGAAGAACTGATCAACCAATTAACCCAAGTACCCGGACTACAAGTTCCCGCACGCACATCGTGTTTTGCCTATAAGGGAATGGAAATGGATGCGCGGCAGATTGCGCGAGAACTGGGTGTTGCAACTATTCTCGAAGGCAGCATCCGGAAATCAGAGGACATCATCCGGATTACAGCCCAGCTGGCCGAAGCGGGCGACGGATTTCACCTCTGGTCTGAAAATTACGATCGAAAAATGGGGAATTTGCTCGATATGGAAGATGACGTTGCTCATTCGATCGTCGAAATTGTCGCGGAGGTACTCGCACTAAATCAGGCACAGCTCCTCCAGACAAGCCTGAATACGCCGACCCGTCCAGTTCAAATCCGGATTTCTCCGGTTTGAACTGAACGGGCGCAGGTTTTGAAACGGACGTGTTATTTGCCTTGCTTGATTCCGATCACGATATCACCCAATGCAACGCGTTGGCCCGATTCAGCGAGCGCAATTGCTGCTCTGATTTGGGGGCGCGCGGCACGGAAGGAAAGATCGGCGCAATGGAGGCCAGCGGGTACGCCTGCATGGCCCGACGTGGTGAAGTTATCGCGATAGTTCGGTCCATCGGCCGCCACGCAAACACGATCCGAGGCTGCAAATACCCGTTTACGCAAAATTCTCTGATCGTCGCGAATGCGAAGATCCAGATCCCGATAGCCAACACGTTCTTGATAAATTGACTTGCCTTCGACGACCATAGGCCCATCTTCTGCATATGTCGGTGCTTGAGAAAATGCCAATGCGGCAAATAGTGAAATTTTGAGGATTTTATCAGTCATTGTCTTTCGTCCTTTTGTTTACAAACTACAGTGGACGACCCATTCGTTATGCAAACTCGATATACGAGTTGCCAGAGAAAATCCTTGGGCTGGCTGTTAAATTTTCCTGAATAATTCCTTGTCGGCGAACCGGGCCAGATAACAGATTCAGCGTGAAATTATGTTCGCGGTAACTTAGGGCATTTGGGTATGACGGAGGACGAGATGACCCACGCAATTGAAAGCGCCCATGAATTAAAAACCGGCGGAGATCGCGGCTATCTCCGCATTGCCACCGAGGAAGCCTTTGCCACGCGGGAGCAGATTGATGTCTACCTACGGATGGTGAAAGACGGGACGGCGGATAAGGGGATGGTCTCGCTCTGGGGGTTTTACGGAACTTCGCCGTCGGAGCGGGCGACGCAGATTATTGATCGCCTCCTTGATCTGGGCGAGCAACGGTTGCAGCATATGGATGAGACCGGGATCGATAAGGCGATTTTGGCGCTGACTTCGCCGGGGGTGCAGCCGATGCTGGATGTGGCAGAAGCACAGGGAATCGCGCAGCGCGCAAACGATAGGCTCGCTGAAGCCTGTGCGACTTTTCCCACACGCTTTATCGGGATGACGGCGGTTGCCCCGCAAGACCCAGAATGGAGCGCCGCCGAAATCCGGCGCGGCGCGAAAGAGCTGGGCTTTAAGGGTGTGCAGATCAACAGCCATACGCAAGGCGCCTATCTCGACGAGCCGCAGTTTGATCCGATCTTCCGCGCGCTCGCCGATACCGGGCAGCCCCTGTATATCCACCCCGCAACCCTGCCCGACAGCATGATGGGCGGGATGATTGATGCGGGACTGGACGGCGCCGTCTTCGGCTTTGCCGTGGAGACGAGCTACCATCTGCTCCGCTTGGTTACGACCGGGATTTTCGATCGCTACCCGGATTTGCAGATCATGGCAGGACATGGCTGCGAGGCGCTGCCTTATTGGCTGTATCGCACCAATTTCATGCATCAGGCTGGCGTGCGATCAAACCGCTATGAACGGCTGAAACCGCTGAAACACGACCTGTTCCACTATATGCGGAACAATTTCCTGGGCACCTGCAGCGGCCTGCCTTTTGAACCCGCAATCAAGCTGATGATCGAGGTGATGGGCGAAGACCGGGTGATGTATGCGATGGATTATCCGTATGAATATGTAGCGGATGAGGTACGCGCGATGGACAATCTGGCGATTTCAGACGCACAGAAAAAGAAGTTTTTCCAAAGCAATGCGGAAAAATGGTTCAAGCTTTGACGGTCAAGTCCCGCAAAACGTGACATAAGGCCCGAAACCTTCGGGCGCGGGGCGGGCATAGGCGCTTTGGCCGGGGCGTTCGGCATATGGATTTCGCACCGCCTCCAGCAACGCCTCGAACGGCCCCAAATTGTCATCCCGCCATGCCGCGTCGAGCGCCGCCTCCACCATATGGTTGCGCGGAATATAAAGCGGGTTGGCGGCGTTCATGGCCGCCGCATCCTTGCCACCGCCAAGCCGTTCGCGCCAACGCGGCAGCCATGCATCAAAACCCGCCGGATCGGCAAACAGCGCGCGAGGCTCGCCATCTTCTCCGGCCAGCGCCCGGAACAGCAAGGTAAAGTCCACCCCCTGCCCCTCCATCGCCGCGAACAGCGCGGTGGCGAGATCAAAATCGCCGTCCTCCGCTCCAACAAGTCCCAGTTTCGCTCGCATCCCCGGCGTCCAATACGGGCAAAATAGCGCTCCGCAAAACCGCCGATCAGCACGCCCAGTTCCTGCACCGCATCCTCACCAAAATCGGCCTGTACCAATCCCGCCAAAGCCTCGGCCAGCCGGTGCATGTTCCAACGGGCAATTGCGGGTTGGTTGCCATAGGCATAGCGCCCCTGCGCGTCGATCGAGCTGAACTTTCACTTCCGCCGCATAGGCATCCATGAAGGCGCAGGGGCCATAATCGATGGTCTGCCCCGCGATGCTGACATTATCGGTGTTCATCACGCCGTGGACAAAGCCCAGACACATCCATTGCGCGATCAATGCAGCCTGCGCGTCAAGTACCGCTTCAAACAGCGCGACAATGCGATTGGGCGCTTCGTCGGCGTGTGGATAATGGCGCGCAATGGCATAATCGGCCAGTTGGCGGACATGATCCACGCCGTGATGCGCCGCGAAATATTCAAATGTGCCAACGCGGATATGGCTGCTTGCAATGCGGGCAAGCACGGCTCCGGGCAGCGCCTGTTCGCGGTACACCGGATCGCCCGTGGCAACGGCGGCCAATGAACGGGTGGTTGGAACGCCCATAGCGTGCATCGCCTCTGACACCAGAAATTCGCGCAGCACCGGGCCAACCGCCGCCTTGCCATCGCCGCCGCGCGAATATGCGGTGCGGCCCGATCCCTTTAGCTGGAGATCATAGCGTTCACCGCCCGGCGTCGATGATTTCGCCCAGTAAATGCGCGCGGCCATCGCCAAGCTGGGCGGAGAAATGGCCAAACTGGTGCCCGGCATAGGCAAAGGCCAAGGGTTCGGCGCCTTCGGGCAATGCTGCCCCTGAAAACAATTTGGCCATTTCCGCATGGTCGCCGGGGCTCAATCCCAATTGTGCAGCGAGCGGATCGTTGAAAGCCAACAGACGCGGCGCACTCGGCACGTCGGGCAATGCGTCGGCATAAAAGCCCGCCATCTCGCGGCGAAAGCTGTTGTCGAAGGTGAATTGCATGGATCAATCAATAGGAGTGGTTTGAGCGAAGCGCAAAGCTTCCCTTAATTAGGGACAGTATATAATTAATTGCCAGTTTAGGCTTCGGGTAACGAACGATGTTCGACAATTAATTATATACTGTCCCTAATTAATGGACTGCCCGCTCACAGCTTTTTCAACGCCACCGCATTCATGCAATAGCGCAAGCCTGTGGGCGGCGGGCCATCGGGGAAGACATGGCCCAAATGCGCGTCGCAAACATTGCACAGCGTTTCCACACGGACCATGCCGTGGCTGTGATCGGCATGATAGGCGCATACATTATCGGCGACAGGTGCACCAAAGCTGGGCCAGCCGGTGCCGCTTTCAAACTTGCTCGCGGAATCGAATAGTTCAGTGCCGCAGCAGGCGCAGCCATAACGGCCCGGTTCAAAAAGGCTGCACATGTCGCTGCTGAACGGCCGTTCGGTACCGTGCTGGCGGGTGACGTGGAAGGTTTCGGCATCCAGCAAAGCCCGCCATTCGTCTTCGGTTTTCTCCACGCGGGCGGGCGGGACTGGATTTCCATTGCGCGCGGTATCAAGGATGTTTTGCCAGTTGCTCATGGAATAGTCCTAGTCGGTCTATAGCTGCGCTACAACCTGCGCCATATCCGCCGTCGTCCGGATCCCTGGAGCTGCTGCACATACAGCGTGAACCGAATTCACCGCTCGATGCGCGGTGAAGCCGGGGGTCACCTTGGGATAATCCTCATCAGAACAGGGAAAGCTGATGTTCATTTCCATCGGCGTGTCGCCCTCCACCTGCACTTTCCAGCCGGATTCGCGCAAATTCCAATCATGTTCGATGTCTGCGGTACAATACCAATTGGCGCGAAAACGAAGCCGCGCCACACCGTCTTTCTTGCCCTCGATCGTAATCCGTTGTGCGCCGACCGTGCCCGCCGGGATTAACCCTGCCGCAATCTGTTTATCTGATTTCGCCGCCGAAAGTTCGCCAAAGGCATCCCAACTGTCAATCCCGACCCCGATGGCTTTTGCCACCTGTGCCAAGGACGCCGCAAAATCATGCTTCACATAATCAACCTTGCGCTGGTCAAATTGCCCGGGTGACACGCCATAACCCATCACATTGAAAATCAGATCGGGCGAATTGCGGCTCGTCATGTCGGCATATTCGTCGATGGTGATGCAATCGAGCCTGCGTTGCAGCGACAGCAATTGCAGCGTCATCGCTTCGGTAATGAAGCCGGGGCTTGATCCGGTGGAATAGATCGAGCTGTTGCCTGCGCTGCAGGCAGCTTCGACAGCAGCGCGGTCTTCTGGACTCATCAGATCGGGGCTGTGAAAATCGCCGCGTGTCGTGACGATATTCTTGCCCGATGCGAGCAGGCGGCACACTTCGGCGATGTCTGTCCCTTGCCGCATATAAAGGACGCAATCGGCCTCCAATGCCGCCAAAGCATCGACATCACTGCTCGCAATCACGCCGGTGTCGGGGCACGCCCCTTCATAGCCAATATCGCGCTCGATCAGACGCGCGGCATCCAGCCCTGCCTTTTCGGGATTGCTAACCCATAGCCCGACCAGTTCCATATCGGGATGTTCGACCACGCGGCGCAATGAGCGCGTTCCCACATTGCCGGTGGCCCATTGGATAACGCGGATCGTCAAAACTTCACGCCCACTTCCAAACCATAAGTCGCAGGCGCACTCCAGATCGCGCCGATGCCGAAATTATTATACTGCACCTGTGTCAAATGGCGATTGCTGGTGATGTTGTCACCATAGGCGGCAACGGTGAAACGATCCGATGGATCGGTCCATTGCGCGCGGAGCGACACCACTTCATAGGCTTGTTGCGGGAATTGCGTGCCGGACGGGCTGAAGAAAAATTTCGAACTGAAATAGAAGTTGCCCGAAAGTTTCAGCTTTCCGCCACCAACATCGGTATCATAGGCAGCCCCCACATTACCGGTGAATTCAGGCGTACGCTGCATCGTTACATCGCGGAGATTGGTTGCCTGCACAAAAAAGCTGGTGCCTCCGCCGCAACCGGCGATTGTCGGGCAGCGTGTGTAAACGGGCGCATTGGGGAAATTCGTATAGCGGCCATGCGTCCACGCAAAACCTGCATTATAGGAGAAGCCACCACCTGCGGCATAGCTCACGCTGCCTTCGAGGCCATAAATCCGCGCAGCCGCTGCATTGATAATCTGAGCAGAGGGCGGGTTCCCTTGGAACAGCGATACCTGAAGGTTTTTATAATCATAATAGAAGCCTGCTGCCTCCATCGAAATCCCGCCTTCGCTGCGCTTATAGCCCACTTCAAAAGCGTCAATATTTTCAGGCGCTACCGGATTCCCGGTGGAGCCACCGACATCCAGGATGCCCGCTTTATAGCCCTTGGAATAAGAAGCGTAGATGCTCGAACGATCATCGGGTTTATAGCGCAGCACGACGCGCGGGGTGAATTTGCCGCGCTTCACCGCCGCCGATTGCGCTGGCGTTGCGGGCACGACAATGCCGGTGAAGGCGATGATATAATAAGCATCGTCGATCTGGTCATGGCTATACCGCCCGCCTGCGGTCAGGAATAGCGAGGGCGAAATTTCATAAGTCGCATCGAGGAAGGCTGCGTAGGTTTTGGTGAGCGTGCTCGATCCACCGATGCGGAAACGGCCAAAGGTCGCGACATTATTATCGACCAACGTAAGATAGGTATCGCGGTTCTGCATATAAAACAGCCCCGCCGTCCATTGCAGCGGATTGCCGGGTTTGGAATTGAGCAGGAATTCCTGGCTCCACGTGCTGTTGTTGATCGGCAGGCCAATCTGGAAAATCGTGATCCCGATCTGATCGAGATCGTTCGAGGCATCAACCTTTTCGGTGCGGTGCTGCGAATAGGATGTGAGATCGGCAAAGCCCAGATCGGCCTTGAAAGTCGCCTGGAAAATATCGTTCTTCGACCGGAAATAACGCGGCACATCGCCTGCATAAAGCCCCGGCGTGCTGGTATAAACCGAAGGCGGCGCGAAATTGGCCGCACCCGTTCCGAATACGGGATCGAAATAGGCATTGGAGACGATCATCGTCGGATCGTCGATATCGCCGTGGCCATAACGCAACAGCAACGAGACTGCATCGGAGAAATCAAACTTCACACCGGCGCGGATATTCCAGTTTTTATAGGCCCCGTCTTTCTTGCTGCCGGTCAGGATATTGCGGACCGTGCCGTCGCCTTTGCGGTATAATGCCGCCAGATCAAACGCCACCAGATCGTTCAACTGGCTGCTGACATAGCCTTGCAGACGCATCTGGTTAAACCGGCCATAGCTGGCCTTTAACGCGCCGCCCTCTTTCTCGCCGGGATCGGAGGATTGCAACAGGATCGCACCGCCGGTGGTGTTGCGACCAAACAGCGTGCCTTGCGGGCCTTTCAGCACCTGGACACTTTTCAAATTCATCAGCTCGCTATCGGCGGCGAGCGGGTTGGGCGAATAAAATCCGTCGATATAGATACCGACATTCGAGCCGCCACCCGATGTGGTGATCGCCGTGCCAACGCCGCGGATCGTGGGCTGGACAAAGGCAGCTTGCGAATCAAAACGAAGCCCGGGGGTGACCAGCGAAATGTCGCTAAGGCTTTGCGCGTTTGCGGTTTCAAGCGTGGCCGGGCTGATCGCGGTGATGCTGATCGGCACATCGACGGCCTTTTCCTCACGGCGTTGCGCGGTGACGACGATTTCGGTGTCTTCGGCGGCGGCTTCGGGTTCTTGCGCCAAGGCCGGGGCTGCGGTGAATGCGGAAAAGGCAAGCGCACTGCCCGCCAGATACAGGAATTTTGATGATGTCTTGGCCATTTATGCCTCCCAAATGATGTCGTCTCGACCGTTAACGCCTGTGCCGGTTGCGTCCGGCATCTGGCCGCAATGATATGCAGCCCGGCAGTAAGAGCAAGTCCGATAGGGGGATTAGGGTATCGCAGAGACGATCAATAAGAGGGGCTTACGGCCCCATATAGCCTGACAAATCCTCACCATTATCGGGCGAATCCGCTTTCCAGCGGACCGAGCCAAAGGGGCGTTCGAGCAAGCGGCGGATCGTTTTCGGCGTGGCGCCATTGTGAAAGGCATCGGCCTCGCGCTGCAATTCATGGTCTGCTTGCGTATAGCGATCCCGCTGGCGCAGATAATCGGCCCATGTCGGGCATTTATACCGCTCGGTCCAGCGCGCCGGATGGGCGATGTCGCGCGACAAGGTCCAGTTAAACGCTCCCCGCCGCAGCCGCGCATCCTGCATCCGCCGCATCACATCATAAAAGCCGCGCGCCGCCTCTGGATCAACTTCATAGTCAATCTCGACGGTGACCGGCCCCGACCGCATCGTCAGCGCTAAAGCGACGTCGGGATCACTTTTAATCGGAAACATTTCTGCCCCGGCTTCATCCGCATGGCGCAGCGGGAACAGCAGGCCGAGTAGCGGTGTGACGGCAACGGCGGCGGCCGAGCCGTAAAAGGCAGTGGCCACGCCCCATTCGCCCGCAACCCAGCCCCAGAACCATGCGCCAATCGCAATCCCTCCGGTCAGCGCAGCCGAAAACAGCGACAGCGCCCGCGCCGTCACCCAGCGGGGAACAGCGGTCTGGATGCTGACATTGAGCATGGCGATGGATTGCATATTGGCCGCGCTGCTGATCGCCATGGCAAGGCAGGATAGCGGCAACCAAGTGCTGAAACCGATGGTAGCGAGCGAGCCCGCCGTTACCAGCGCGGAAATGCGAACCGCCAGCTCGGGTGAAATATGATCCCGCACCCGCGACAACCAGCATCGCGCCACCAACAGCGCCGACGCCGCCCGCCCCCATCAAAAGGCCAAAGCTTCCGGCATTGCCGCCGAGCAGATCGCGCGCCACGAGGGGTGACAGGCCCGCAGCGGCGGCTCCGGCCCCGGCAAAGGCGGCGGCGCGCAGCAGGATATTGCGAACCGGCGGTGAATGCATCGCATAGCGCGCGCCCGTCACAATCGCACGGTCGATCCTCTCGGGCGGCAACCGTGACGGCACATGCACTTTTTTCCAGAACAGGAAGGCAAGCAGCAGCGGCAAATAAAACAGCGTGTTGATCGCAAAAGCCGCCTGCGCCCCTGCCGCCACAATCAACAACCCGCCCAGCGCCGGGCCAATGCTGCGCGCGATATTATAGCTGATCGTGCCAAGGGCGATGGCGGCGGGCAATTTATCGGGGCCGACCTGCTCGCTGATCGATGCCTGCCACGACGGATTATACAGCGCCACACCGCCGCCGATCAGCACGCAGAACAACAATAACAGCCAGGGCGTCAACATCCCCGACAGCGAAAGTGCCGTCAGGATCGCCGCCGAAAATATCGAAAAGCCCAGCCCGGTCATCGCAATCCGCCGCCGGTCAAACATATCGGCGACCGCTCCGGCGGGAAGCGAAACCAGCATCAGCGGCAGCATCAGCGCCGATTGCACCAGCGCCACCATTTCCTTTGAATCGGTAAGCCGGGTCATTTCCCACGCGGCGGCAACGCCCAGCATTAAATGCCCGAAATTGGAAATCAGGCTGGCAGACCAGATACGCCGGAAGATCGGCACCGAAAGCGGAGCAAGTGCGCCCCCGCTTTTCAAATTTTCCGTTCCCGATTCAATGTTGCCGCTGTCCATGAAATGCCCCTAACCCGCTTTCATAGTTTCGATCAATCGCTGCCACGATCAAAGACAGTGGCGCGCGGCTTTCACACATGCAATAGCCGACTCAAACATCACTACCGGAGACAAATGCCATGGCCGAAGCCTATATTATCGACGCCGTTCGCACCCCGCGTTCCATTGGCAAAATGGGCAAAGGCGCGCTGTCCGCGATGCACCCGCAGCATGTGGCGGCAACCGTTTTGAAAGCGCTTAAAGACCGCAACAATTTGAACACCGCCGATGTCGATGACATCATCTGGGGCTGCTCGTCGCAAGCCGGTTCGCAAGGGGGCGACATGGGGCGGATGGCCGCGCTCGACGCGGGCTATGATGAAAAGGCTTCGGGCGTGACGCTTGATCGTTTCTGTGGATCGGGAATCACCGCGACCAGCCTTGCGGCGGCGCAAATCATGTCTGGCATGGAAGATCTTGTGATCGCCGGGGGGACCGAGATGATGAGCCACGTGATGGATCATGGCGCGAAAATGCGCGAAGCAGGTTTGGGCGGTGCTGGGCTTGGAACCGGCAACGCACGGCTTCAGGCCAAGCATCCCCAATCGAACCAAGGCGTGTGCGCCGATGCCATCGCCTCTATGGAAGGGATCAGCCGCGCCGAACTCGAAGCCTTTGGCGCAGAAAGCCAGCGGCGGGCCGCAATCGCCATGAAGGAAGGCCGTTTTGACAAATCGGTCGTCCCCGTGCTCGCCGATGATGGCAGCGTGATCCTGGACCATGAGGAATATCCGCGCCCCGATACCACGGCGGAAAGCTTGGCCGAATTAAAGCCCGCCTTTGCGATGTTCGCCGATATGCCATCGGCCAAAGACGGGCCAACGTTTCGCCAGCTGATCAACCAGAAATATCCCGACGTGGATATCGTTCCCGTCCATCATGTCGGCACATCGTCGGGCGTGGTCGATGGTGCCGGCGCGATCCTGTTGGCGTCGGAAAGCTATGTGCAGAAATCAGGGTTAAAGCCGCGCGCGCGCATCGTTGCCACCGCCAACATCGGCGATTGCCCCACGCTCATGCTCAATGCGCCAGTGGCAGCCGCGAAAAAAGTGCTCGAAAAGGCTGGGCTTACCAAGGACGATATTGATGTGTTCGAGGTGAACGAGGCCTTTGCCGTGGTTGCCGAAAAATTCATCCGCGATCTCGATCTGGACCGGGCGAAGGTAAACCCCAATGGCGGCTCGATTGCTTTGGGCCATCCCATTGGCGCCACCGGCGCTGTGCTGATCGGAACGGCGCTTGACGAATTGGAACGCACCGGTGGCCGTTATGGCCTGGTCACGATGTGCGCCGCGGGCGGCATGGCCCCCGCGATCATCATCGAACGGATTTAGGGTCCGGACCCAAATAGGAGCGGGACCACGAAAGGCGAGCCCCTCAACCGAAAGCGGGAGCTTTCCCTGAAACTGGCGGTCGTCGCCAGACGGCTTCGTATGCATTTTGACGAGGCGGTTTCCAAAAAGGGGGTTACCCGCGCCCATTGGACTTTGATCGCGGTTGTTGGCCGCAATCCGGGGGCGACGCAGAAATATGTGGCGCAGATGCTACAAATTTCCGAGGTTTCCGCCGGACGGCTGATCGACAAATTATGTCAGGAAGGCCTGCTTCGGCGTGAGGCAAGCGGGGCCGATGGCCGGGCTCGCAGTGTGTACATGACCGAAAAAGCCAAGCCGTTGATCGACGAAATCACGGCGGTTGCCACGGTGATGGAATCGCACGCATTTGCCGGACTAAGCGATGCGGAACTGGACGAATTTCAACGGATATTGGCCGTCGTCGAGCGCAATCTGTCTGGCGGAACAGAACCGCAATAGAAAAGGGGCGCAAGCTTTCGCTTACGCCCCTTCCCGCTTATTTTTTCAAACTCAATTATCGGCAAGCTGGGTTTTGCCCGCGGTCGTTACGACCTTTCCTTCTGCAACCGAAACAGTGGTTGCAGGAAAACTGATCATTTTTCCGTTGCGGATAACCTGAACGGTTCCGTCCGCTTTAACGCGATAGATCGCGCCGATGCGCTTGCCATTGGCGCCATAGAGGGTCTTGCCTGCGACTACGGCGGTTTCGGCAGCCTGCGCCGTGATCGGCGACAGAGCAATGGCGCTGGCAAGGGTGGAGAGGGCGAGGATGGTGATGAATTTTTTCATTGTGACGGACCTTGTCTTTAGGAGAGGGTGTAACACTTTTTGCATTTACTAACCTACGTTAGTATATTGCACATGCGAATGTCAAGAGGAAAATTGTCGCAATTGCCGCCGGTTTTGATACAAATTTAACCACAATCCGCCGTATTTTCACAGTCTTTCACCGCCAACATCACCGCATGCATCATCTCTTGCCGCCCCTTTACCGATAGCTGGGTCGAACCGATCATTACCGCCACCGCATAAATCCGCCCCGAAGGCGCGCGGAGCAGGCCGACATCATTATAGGCAGTAGCAAGACTACCCAATACCTGCCCCGTCCCCGTTTTATGGGCAAAGCTCCAGCCGTCCCCCTCGATCAACGCACCGCGTAGCCGGTCTGGCCCGGTTTTGGATTGGCTCATCAGTTCGAGCAGATAGGCGGTTGATCCGGGCGACAAAAGCTTACCGCGCTGCAATTTGACCAATCCCTTCGCAATGGCTTTGGGCGTTGCGCCATCGGGAGGCTGCGCCAGATAGCGCGACAACGCTCTGGCGCGGTGTTCGGGTGGCAGGCGACTGCGTTCAATCCAGAAATTGCGGCCATAGGAAAAGCTGTCATGCCAAACGATTCCCGCGGCATCGCTTTGCAACTTCTTCTCGCCCGGGCCGATTGCGATTTGCCCCAATGTTTTCCGCGCGATGAACCCCCCTACCCCTTGCTGCCCGCCGACGCGGCGATACAGCACATCATTGGCAGTGTTATCGCTTTGCGTCATCGCATAGCGCATCAGCTCACCGATGGTGGTGGTGTAGTTTCCAGCGAGGATATATTTGCGGACCGGCTGGTGAAATATCGTCAGGTCTTTGGGCGAGAGCGATACGGGATCAGCAAGGCTTATCTCGCCTTGATCCACCTTTTCGAGCGTGGCGGCGGCGACCCAGAGCTTGCTCACGCTTTGCTGCGGAAAAATTTTGTCGGCGTTGAAACCGGTGGTCCAGCCGTTATCCACCGACGAAACAGATATTCCGATTTCGCCGGGGAAAGCCATGCCCAGCGCCGATATCGTGGTTGAAAGTGCGGCGGGCGGAGCGGGCTCATTGGGCGGCTTTACCGCGACCGGCTCAGCTTTGGGGGCGCTTGCAGGCTGCGTTTCCTGCTGTGACCGGCTCCAGCTGACCCAAGCGATGGCCGCAATCAATAGCGGCAGTATCAGCATTGCGGCGACAGGCCCCACGTTTCGTTTTCGGTGTTTTCTCAACTGCATATGCGGCCTTTACCGGCGGGATCGCCTTTCGGCATAGCAGCATAATAGCGGGTTATCCGCAATATCCGGTGCACGCAGGATATTTGGGGCCACCATCATAGGTAAGAAACCTTGACCTTTTTATTCGATCATGTCTTTATGTTGCGTGAAACGCGCGCTAGCACGAATCAAACTTACAAAATTTATGACATTGAAGGTTGGCTATGGGTTTTCCAGCACCCCAGGGTCTTTACGATCCTCGCAACGAACATGACGCGTGCGGCGTAGGCTTCATCGCGAATATCAAAGGCGTGAAAACGCACGCGACCGTCCAGCGCGGGCTGGAGATATTGATCAATCTTGACCATCGCGGTGCGGTGGGTGCGGATCCGTTGCTGGGCGACGGTGCCGGGCTGTTGATGCAGATTCCCGATGCTCTGTTCCGCGATTGGGCGGATGGCGCGAACGTAAACCTGCCGCCGGTTGGCGATTATGCCGTGGCCATGTGCTTCCTGCCGCAGAGCGAATCCGCGCGTGATTTTGGCGTGGCAAACCTTGAAAGCTTTATCGTCAAAGAAGGCCAGACCGTGCTCGGCTGGCGCGATGTGCCGACGACGCTTGATGGCCTTGGCACTGCCGTGATCGAACAAATGCCCGTGATCCGGCAATTGTTTATCGGTCGCGGCGAAAATTGCGCCGACGAGGCGGCGTTTGAGCGCAAGCTGCTGGCTATCCGCAAGCAAGCGCAAAACCCGCTGGCGGCACTGGAAGAAAAATACGGGCTGCCGGGGCTTTCGAGCTTTTACATCCCGTCAATGTCGACGCGCACGATTGTGTACAAAGGGCTGTTGCTTGCAGGGCAAGTCGGCACTTTTTACGATGATCTTCGCAATCCGTTGTGCACTTCGGCACTCGCGCTGGTGCATCAGCGCTTTTCGACCAACACCTTCCCCAGTTGGAAGCTCGCCCACCCTTACCGCTTTGTCGCGCATAATGGCGAGATCAACACGGTGCGCGGCAATGTGAACTGGATGAATGCGCGCCGCCGCACGATGGAATCGCCGCTGTTGGGTGCCGATCTCGACAAGATGTGGCCGATCATCCCGCACGGCCAATCGGACACGGCCTGCCTTGATAACGCGCTCGAACTGTTGCTGGCGGGTGGCTATTCGCTGTCGCACGCGGTGATGATGCTGATCCCAGAGGCTTGGGCGGGCAATCCGATGATGGATGCGGGAAGGCGTGCGTTTTACGAATATCATGCAGCCCTTATGGAGCCATGGGATGGCCCCGCCGCGGTTGCCTTCACCGATGGGCGGCAGATTGGCGCGACGCTGGATCGCAACGGGCTTCGCCCCGCGCGTTTCTGCGTCACCGATGACGATCATGTGATCATGGCGTCGGAAAGCGGCGTGCTGCCGATCAAGGAAGACAATATCGTCCGCAAATGGCGGTTGCAGCCGGGCAAGATGCTGCTGATCGACATGGAGCAGGGCCGGATCATCGAGGATGAAGAGATCAAGGCCGAGCTGGCTGCGTCTGAACCCTTTGCCGAATGGCTCGAAGCCGCGCAGTATAAGCTGAAAGACTTGGACGAGGTGGTCTGCACCGAGCCGCCGCTCGCCAATGACCATGCAGCCTTGCTCGACCGGCAACAGGCCTTTGGCTATACGCAGGAAGATATTTCGCGCTTCCTGGAGCCGATGGCTGCGAACGGCGACGATCCGCTGGGATCGATGGGCACCGACACGCCGATTGCGGTGCTGTCGAGCAAATCGCGGCTTGCTGTACGATTATTTCAAACAGAATTTCGCGCAGGTTACCAACCCGCCGATCGATCCGATCCGCGAAGAATTGGTGATGAGCCTTGTGTCGATGATCGGTCCGCGCCCCAATCTGCTTGGCCATGATGCCGGAACGCACAAGCGGCTGGAGGTCGATCAACCGATATTGACCAATGCCGATCTGGCCAAAATCCGCTCGGTCGAGCAAGCGTTGGACGCCGCCTTCCGCGCCGAAACCATCGACATGACTTGGGATGCCGCAAGTCGGTGCGGCTGGCCTCGAAATGGCGATCAAGGAAATGTGCTGGGCCGCGACCGAAGCGGTGTTGCAGGACAAGAATATCCTGATCCTGTCAGACCGCGGCCAAGGGCCGGACCGGATTGCCATGCCTGCTTTGCTGGCAACCGCCGCCGTGCATCATCATCTGGTCCGCCAAGGGCTGCGGATGCAAACCGGCCTCGTCGTCGAAACCGGCGAAGCGCGCGAAGTGCATCATTTCTGCGTGCTCGCAGGTTACGGTGCCGAGGCGATCAACCCTTATGTGGCGTTTCGAGACACTCGAAGAAATCCGCGTTCGCCAAGGGCTGCCACTCAGCACCTATGAAGTGCAGAAAAACTACATCAAGGCGGTGGGCAAAGGCATATTGAAGGTGATGTCCAAAATGGGCATTTCCACCTATCAAAGCTATTGCGGCGCGCAGATTTTCGACGGCGTTGGATTGTCATCGGAATTTGTCGCCAGCTATTTCACCGGCACCGCGACCACCATCGAGGGCGTGGGCTTGCCCCAGGTTGCCGAAGAAACCGTGCGCCGTCATGCGGCGGCCTATGGCGACAATCCGATCTATAAGAATATGCTCGATGTTGGTGGTATCTATGGCTACCGCGTGCGCGGCGAGGAGCATGCATGGACCCCCGCCAATGTCGGACAGTTGCAACATGCGGTGCGCGGCAATGATCCGAAAAACTATGCCGAGTTCGCCAAATCGATCAACGAACAAAGCGAGCGTCTGCTGACCATTCGTGGCCTGATGGACCTGAAACCCGCCGAGCAACCAATCGATATCAGCGAGGTTGAACCCGCCGTCGAAATCGTCAAACGCTTCGCCACCGGTGCGATGAGCTATGGCTCGATCAGTTGGGAAGCGCATACCACGCTGGCCGTGGCGATGAACCGCATCGGCGGCAAATCGAACACCGGCGAAGGCGGCGAAGACCCCAAACGCTTTACCCCGATGGCCAATGGCGATTCGATGCGCTCGGCGATCAAGCAGGTCGCCTCGGGCCGTTTTGGCGTGACCGCCGAATATCTGGTCAATGCCGACGATATCCAGATCAAGATGGCGCAAGGGGCAAAGCCCGGCGAAGGTGGGCAATTGCCCGGCGACAAGGTGGATAAAACCATCGGTGCTACGCGGCATTCGACCCCCGGCGTCGGCCTGATTTCACCTCCGCCGCACCATGACATTTATTCGATCGAAGATTTGGCGCAGCTGATCCACGATCTGAAAAATGTAAACACCGCCGCGCGGATTTCGGTGAAGCTTGTCTCCGAAGTCGGCGTTGGCACGGTGGCGGCTGGCGTATCCAAGGCGCGGGCCGATCATGTCACGATTTCGGGCTATGAAGGCGGCACGGGCGCATCGCCGCTCACTTCGCTGACCCACGCTGGTTCCCCATGGGAAATCGGCCTTGCCGAAACGCAACAGACATTGCTGCTCAACAATCTTGCGCAGCCGCATCGCGGTGCAGGTTGACGGCGGCCTTCGCACCGGGCGCGATGTCGCCATTGGTGCGTTGCTTGGGTGCGGACGAATTCGGTTTTGCCACGGCGCCGCTGATTGCGGCGGGCTGTATCATGATGCGGAAATGCCATCTGAACACCTGCCCCGTCGGCGTTGCCACGCAAGACCCGAAATTGCGCGCCAAATTTACGGGCCAGCCCGAACATGTGATCAACTATTTCTTCTTCGTCGCCGAGGAATTGCGCGCGATCATGGCCGAAATGGGCTTCCGCACGATACAAGGAAATGACCGGCCGTGTTGACCGGATCGACATGAAAAAGGCGATCCATCACTGGAAGGCGCAAGGCATTGATCTGTCAAAGCTGCTGCATGTTGTTGATACCAAGGGGCGGCCGCTGCACCAAACCGAAACGCAAGACCACGGTCTTGACAAGGCACTCGATCAAGACCTGATCCTCGCCGCCGCGCCCGCGCTCGAAAAGGGCGAAGCCGTCCACATCGAACGCGAAGTGAAAAGCCTGAACCGCACCGTTGGCGCAATGCTCTCGGGCGAAGTGGCGAAGAAATATGGCCATACCGGTTTGCCTGAAAACACCATCCAGATCGCCTTTACCGGCGTTGCCGGACAAAGCTTTGGCGCATTTCTCGCGCACGGCGTGACATTGGAACTTACGGGCGATGCCAATGACTATGTTGGCAAGGGGCTGTCGGGTGGCCGCGTGATCGTGAAGCAACCGGGCCATGTGAAGCGCGAACCGACCGAGAATATCATCGTCGGCAACACCGTGCTTTATGGGGCCATTGCGGGCGAGGCCTATTTCAACGGCGTGGCGGGCGAACGCTTTGCCGTCCGCAATTCGGGGGCCTTGGCCGTTGTCGAAGGCACAGGCGATCATGGCTGCGAATATATGACCGGCGGTGTCGTTGCCGTGCTGGGCCGCACCGGTCGCAATTTCGCCGCAGGCATGTCTGGCGGGGTCGCCTATGTCTATGACGAAGACGGACGTTTCCGCGAACGCTGCAACATGGCGATGGTCGATGTCGAGGCGATTACGCCGGATGGCTGCCGAAGCCGAAAACAGCACAGGCGCTCCCGCCCAGCGGTCGTCAAGCGTGCATGATTTTGGCATGGGCGACATGCTCTATCACTCGGCGGAGCGGCTCCGCATCTTGCTCGAACGCCATGCACCTATACACCGGTAGCAAGCGCGCTCGCGCGATCCTGGACGATTGGTCCAATGCCAAGGACCGATTCGTCAAGGTGATGCCAAAAGATTACAAGCGCGCGCTGAAGCAGCTTGAGGCCGAACGGCTTGCTGCTGCCAATGTCGCAGCTGAATAAGAATAAGGAAGATATAACGTGGGCAAGGCAACGGGCTTTCTCGAACTCGACCGGCAAGATCGCAGCTATCGCGATCCCAAAGAGCGGCTGACGCATTATAAGGAATTTGTCGTTCCGCTGGCCGAGGACAAGCTGAAAGGGCAGGCGAGCCGCTGCATGAATTGCGGCATCCCCTATTGCCACAATGGTTGCCCGGTGAACAATATCATCCCCGATTGGAACCATCTGGTTTACGAGGGCGATTGGAAGAACGCACTGGAAGTGCTGCACAGCACCAACAATTTCCCCGAATTCACCGGCCGCATCTGCCCTGCCCCGTGCGAGGCCAGCTGCACGCTGAACATCGATGACGCGCCCGTCACGATCAAATCGATCGAATGTGCGATTGTCGATAAAGGCTGGGAAGAAGGCTGGATTGTCGCCGCAAATTCCGACCCGCAAAACTGGCAAGTCGGTCGCCGTCGTCGGCTCTGGCCCCGCTGGCATGGCCTGCGCGCAGCAATTGGCGCGCGCTGGTCATTCGGTGACGCTGTTTGAAAAGAACGACCGGATGGGCGGGCTGATGCGTTATGGCATCCCCGATTTCAAGATGGAGAAGGATCAGATCAGCCGCCGCCTGATGCAGATGCAGGCCGAAGGCGTGGTGCTGAAAACCTCCACCGAAGTGGGCGTTCAGGTTTCGATGGAATAGTTTGCGCGAAAATTTCGATGCGGTGGTGATGTCGGGCGGGGCGGAAGACCCGCGCCAGTTGACCATCCCCGGTGCCGAAATGGCAGGCGTGCGGCTGGCGATGGAATTCCTGACCCAGCAGAATAAACGCAATGCGGGCGACGAAGAATTGCGCGCTGCGCCGCGCGGCACGCTTACGGCGACGGGCAAGCATGTGATCGTCATCGGCGGCGGCGATACTGGCTCTGACTGTGTCGGCACATCTAACCGCCAGGGCGCGGCATCGGTAACGCAGATCGAAATCATGCCCAAACCCCCTGTGCGCGAAGACAAGGCGATGAACTGGCCCGATTGGCCGCTCAAACTCCGCACATCGTCCAGCCACGAAGAAGGCTGCGACCGCGATTGGGCGATCAATGCCAAGCGTGTGGTCGGCGAAAATGGCAAGGTGACGGGGCTGGAATGTGTCCGTCTCGATTGGTCCAACGGCCGTATGGAGGAAGTGGCGGGCAGCGAATTCATTCTCGAAGCCGATCTCATCCTGCTCGCCATGGGCTTTGTCGGCCCGGTCAAACCCGGCATGGTCGAACAATCCGAAGTCGCGCTCGACGTGCGCGGCAATGTGGCGGCGAATGTCAGCGATTATATGACCAGCCAGGAAAATGTCTTTGCCTGCGGAGACATGCGGCGCGGGCAGAGCCTTGTCGTGTGGGCCATCCGCGAAGGCCGCCAATGCGCCCGCGCGGTGGATTTGCAGCTGATGGGGGTGAGCGAACTTCCGCGCTAAACCGCCGTCAGCCGCGTCAGGCCATTGGTTGCCCAATATCTGCATGGGATTAAGAAATCATAGTTGAACACCGACGAGTCAGCGGCGATATTGGCGATGCGAAAATCAGTGGGCTTGGGGAGTAATCGCCACCGTTTCGACGGTCGCTTCCAGCGCCGAGCGGCCTTTGCCGCCGGACACGGTCAAATCTAAAATTTGCACACTACAAGCGGCATTTATGGTAAAATCGGTTTGGGTGGATGAACCAGCGGTATTGATGGTCCAAGCAGTAGTCGAACTATCATCAGCAGGACAACGCAACCGCCATGATAGGAAACCGCCATCACCCCCGCTCAGCTTTGATAGCGTGGCGGCAAAGCGATAGCTGCCGGGTTCCAGATACAGCAGCTTGCTGGCCACAGTGCGGGTGGTGGCGGCATTGGCAAAGACGGACAGCACCGCCGCATCGCTTCCTGCTTTTTTGGCAAAGCCACTGCCCGCGTCGGAATCATTGGTCAATTGCCAATCCATCGGCCCAAACCGCCCGTCACGATTGGCGATACCAATTGATGTTGTGACGAGAAGGTCTGGCTTTGCCCCGGCCATTGTCGAATAAAGCCGACGCGCTTGGGCAAAATTCTGCTCTGCCGCCAGCCGGTGCAGCAGATCAAGCGATTGGGTTTGCGCCGCTTTCGCATCGGCCAAGCCGCCCGGTTTCCACGATCAGATCGACAATCGCTTTGCGGTTTTTGCTGTTGGCATTGGCATAGGAAATAAACTCGGCAATCCACCGGTTTTTGCCATGAACATAGGGCTTTAGCGCTTGACGGATTTCGGCGTCGTCAATGGCGTTTAGCAAGCGCGGGAACAGGATGTCGCGCGTATCGGCTTTCGTTCGCAGGGCAATATCATAATGCTCCAGCGTTTCGCCGGTGTCATTGCGCTGCGCCGCCGCCTCGATGAGCCACAATTGGGTTCCCGCATCACGCCTTGACAAGCGGGCAGACATCTGAACGAGCCTTTCCGGCTTGAACACCATTCCCATCAAGTTCCGCCAAATAGCCCAGTAACCGAAGTGCCCTGGGATTGATCGCCTGTTCGCGCAACGCCGCAGTGGCGAGCGTGCGAACCGATTTTGGCGGCTTTTGCGGATTGGCAAAGAACAGCAAATCCGCCTTTGCCGAAAGCGCCGTGCTTTCACTGGCAATGAATTTCAACGCCGTATCAGGATTGGCAGTGCGGGAAATTCCGGACACCGCAAGGGCAAAGGCACCGATGGCCGCCGCGCCTCCCAAAAGCAGCAACAAGGCTGCTCGCATAAGCCCAAAAGTAGGCCGTATGGCAAACAGACGCGATTTTGCTGATCGTTTGGCCATGGCTAAGCGTCCATTCCCGCCGAGGTTGTTTCCGTTCTGGCACTGGCAGGTTCGCGGTCTGCCTCGATGAACCACAGCACCAACAGGGTAAAGACGCCCATCATGATCGGAGTTCGCAACGGATAATCGGAAACGCTGGCAAGCGCGAGGATCAACAGGCCTATCCCCGCCATACGGCCGAATATCACCGCGCGCCGCGTGCCATTTGAACGGAACCACAGTCCGAAGAAACGGTAGAGAAATGCCAGCGTCGCCACCAACAACAGCAAAACCCCCGGCAATCCAAAGGTGACCGCGATTTCAAGCCAATCATTATGCGCGTGATTCAGATAGTTGTTTGACAAGAGTTGGGTGGGCTCGGCAATTTGATAGGCCTCGACAAAAGATCCCGAACCCGATCCCCATGGGAAATATTTCCAAAAGAGATCACCCGAAACCAGCCAATAATCACTGCGCCCGAATTCAGCAGCAGTTGGCCGGAACATTCGGTCAAGGGCCTCGGCGCGGGCGAAGAAATAGGTGAGAAAGCCGATGCTGAGCACCGCCAACCCGCCCAATAATGGTGCGGCTCCAATCTTGAACGATTTCTGCCCGCGCCGTGCAACGCGATCCGGATTGGGTTTGCGATAGATCAGCAAGGCGCCAACCAGCCCGATGCCGGCACCCAGCAAGCCCGACCGGGAACCCGTCACAAGTAAAAGCGGGATCGCAACTATGGCCAATGCCGCAGCCAGCAATTGCCGGCTATTTTGCTGGTCCGCCGTCCCTTTGGCAGTTGCCGCAAAAACAGCCAAGATTGGAAACAGGCAGGCAAGCAATGTTGCCGCATGGTTTCGATTGGCAAAAAAGCCCACGGCCGATCCATTATTGGTGATGCGATAAAGGTAAAATACACCCTGCGAACTGCCAATCGCCTGCAGCAAACCCAAAAGCCCCGAAAGTGCTATCAAACCGATCAGGATAGGCAGCAGGCGGTAAAGATCGTCGCGGCTTTGCTGGATGCCAAGGATTAACACCGCCAAAGGCACCGAAAGCGAGACCAGGGCATGCCAGCCGTTAACCGGCGTCAACGTAACCGGGCGCCAAACATCCTTCAAACCGGCCAGTTTTTCGATGGCAATAATCTCGCCGCGGCCAGCCAGATTCTGCCAGATATCAGGCGGCAGTGGAAAAACATGCAACGCCGCAAGCACAAGAATTGCTGCCCCCCCCCAAAGAAGCGAGCGCCGTCCTTGGAAATGCTCTCTTCGAAGCGTTATGCAGCCAACCGCACAAACAAGCACCGATAACGGGTGCAAAATTACAAGTGATTGCACATCGATTCTCGATGCTCCGCCGGTTAAAAAAAGGATCACCAAAAAGCCTGCGAGCAGCCAAAACGAGATGGGCGATCTTTTTCGATTTTTGAGGGGGAAGCGCCAATGTTTGCCCGATGTGAACGAGGAGGGAAAGTGCAGGTTAAGAGCCTGCATCTAGGGGCGGTGCTCCAAAATGGCAAGGCCGGGAATACGCTTAATCCGACCAGTTGAAATTGCATGCGGATACAATTGTAAACGGAAAAAAAGATGGAACTTCGATTGGCTTTAAGCTAGCGGGCACTCGAAAACCGGTTAATACAGCAACTGCCGATGACCATGGCATTTGACGGTGAAAGAAGCCGCTGGGAACGAAAATTACATGTTGCAGACATCACCTGACTTTGAAAATCGGCAATCTGGCGATTCCTGGGCACAAATTGATGATACGGAACGCGCGAATATAGCACCGCCGATGTTGCTACAATATTGGCATGTGGTGCTGCGCTTCAAATGGATCATTATCGCACTGGTCATCGCAGCGCTCGCCGCCGGGCTGGTTTTGACATTGTTGGCAACGCCGCAATATACCGCAAATTCGCGGGTTGAAATCAGTCGCGATAAAAAGAAAATCACCAATTTGGAAGGTTTGGAAGCGCCCGAATCCGGACGCGACCAGGAATTTTACCAAACGCAATATTCGCTGTTGCAGGCACGGTCCCTTGCCGAACGCGTTTCGCGACAACTGCGTCTGGCTGCGGATGACGATTTCTTGAACGCGCACGGCGCCAATGCGGACAAATCCGGTATCTTTGCCGGAAACGTCAACCGGCCCTTGAATGCGGGCGAAAGCAAAGAGCGCGAAGAGCGCATTGTATCCTTGTTGCTCGACAATATATCCATAGCGCCCGTTCGCGGTTCGTCGCTTGTTGATATCAAATACTCAAGCGCGTCGGCAACGCTTTCGGCCCAGATCGCGAATGCCTGGTCCGAACAATTCATCGTACAAAGCATGGATCGCCGCTTTGCCTCAACGGCCGATGCGCGCAAATTTCTCGAAGGCCGATTGGCAGACTTGCGCGCGCGGCTTGAAACATCGGAAAGCGATCTCGTCGATTATGCGACTACCAAGGGCATCGTTTCCTTGGGCCGAACCAAAAATGCCGAAGGCAGAACCGATGTTGATCGGACGCTGGTCTCCAGCGACCTTGAAGCTCTGAACAGTGCTTTGGCGAGCGCAACGGCAGATCGCATCGCCGCACAAAGCAAGGCGAGCCAGCGCAACGGCGGAGCCAATAGCGAAGCGTTGACGAACCCGGCGATCTCACAATTGCGGCAAAAGCGCGCAGAGGTTGCCGCCGAATATGCAAAGATGATGGTTCAGTTCGAACCTGGCTATCCCGCTGCCCGTGCTTTGTCCGAACAGATTCGTGCGCTTGATTCCAGTATCGCGCGAGAGGAAAATCGGGTTTCAAGCAGCAGGACTTCGGAATTCAGAGAAGCCATCCAGCGCGAAGCCGATCTTAAACAGCGGGTGGGTTTGCTCAAAGAGCAGATGAACAAGCAACAGCGCGACAGCATTCAATATAATATCTACCAGCGCGAAGCCGACACAAACCGCGAACTTTATGACGGGATGCTGCAACGCTATAAGGAAATTGGCATCGCGGGCACTGGTGCAAACAACATTGCGATCGTTGATACCGCGAAAATTCCTGATGATCCATCTTCGCCCAATTTGCCGCTCAATCTGATTTTGTCGCTCTTTGCAGGGCTCAGCCTAGCCGCCATCGCTACAATCGCGCTCAACCAGATTGACGAAGGATTGCGTGATCCGATGCAAGTCAACCAGTTGCTTCAACTTCCCTTGCTGGGAAGCATTCCGGATGCCGAGGACGACGACACGCTATTGCTGCTTCAGGATTCCAAATCACCGCTTTCCGAGGCCTATCTCAGCATCCGTTCCAACCTCGCCTTTTCGACCGATCATGGCGTACCGCGATCGATGATGGTCACCAGCACCAGACCGGCAGAGGGCAAGAGTACGTCCAGCTTCGCGCATCGCCACCGTCCTTGGGCGGACGGGCAAGAAGGTATTGCTGATCGATGCCGATATGCGTTCACCGTCGCTTCCATCAATTCACCGGAATTGCCAATCCCCATGGATTGAGCAACCTGCTTGCCGGTGAGAATGATTGGCAGAAAATGGTGGTGAAAACCAACGCCAAGGGACTGTTCTTGCTCACCGCCGGGCCCAACTCCGCCCAATGCTGGCGAGCTTCTCAGCAGTGATCGTATGTACGGCATTGGTCAGGCAACTACAGGATCATTTCGATCATATCGTGATCGATTCTACCACCCATTCTGGGCTTGGCGGATGCTCCGCTGCTGTCGCGCGCGGTGGAAGGTTGTGTCTTTGTTGCCGAAGCAGGTGGCGTTGCATTGCGGGGCATCAAGGCATCGCTTGGACGTTTGCACTCCGTTCACGCCCATGTCCTTGGTGTGATCTTGACCAAGCTGCACAGCAAACACGCCGGATATGGCTACGGCTATGGCTATGGCTATGGCTATGGATCGGATTCCGACGCAGCGTAGTTCCAATATTCTGGCTTTGGAACATGGGGATGGGACGGTTCGGACTGCGTTTACCTCTAGCAGTGTTAAAGGCCGGAATTTTCAATGCGGCCCTGAGGCGACGGCTTAGTATGATGGTTATTCCAAAATGACAAAACGCATTTTCGATATCATACTTGGTCTCGCACTCGCTCCGTTTGCTTTGCTGGCTTGCCTTTTGGTGGCGCTGCCCATCGCTCTGGAATTGCGGGCATCACCGCTATTCTTTCAAACCCGGCTTGGGCTAAACGAGCGCCCGTTCAAATTGCTAAAGCTGCGAACCATGCACGTTTCCACCCCAAGCCTGGCATCCCATCAAGTGTCGGCAAGCAATATTCTCGTCTGTGGCCGGTTGCTAAGGCGGTTCAAGATTGACGAATTGCCGCAGCTTTGGAACGTCATTAACGGAACGATGTCGTTTGTTGGCCCAAGGCCGGGCCTCGCCAATCAGCCTGAACTGACCGAAGCCCGCAGGAAACATAAAGTTTTTGCAATGATCCCGGGAATTACCGGTATCGCGCAATTGCAAGGGATTGACATGTCAACGCCGGAATTACTCGCCGACGTCGACAAAACCTATGACCAGCCTTGGTCCATCGGGCGAGACCTGCGGATATTATGGGCGACAGCGACCGGCACTGGAAACGGTGACGCAGCGGCGAACGCAAACACCCCATGACCCGAGACAAAATATTAGTCGTCGGCGCAAACGGCGAACTCGGCAAGGCTATATTGGATGCCATTGGTCCCGAAATTGCAATCGCCGCGACCCGAAGTGGTGCTGCGCCGTTCCCCGGATACGCGCAAGTAAAGCTAGCGCATGACGGCGCGCCGCCTGCCACGACGCTGAAAACCTGCGCGGCCATCATCAATGCTGCCGGGTCCGTGAACGGTGATCAGGTGACGCTTGAGACGGCAAACGTCCAACTGCCGCATACGCTGGCCCTGGCGGCCAAAGCCGCTGGCGTTGGCAAGATGGTACAGGTGAGCAGTTTCTCCGTTTACGGTTCCGTCGAACATATCGACAAATCGACAGCCGAGCGACCGGCGAGTGCTTATGGCCATTCCAAAGCAAAAGGTGACGAAACGATTTTGGCATTAGCCGACAATCAATTTGCGGTCGAATGTTTGCGGCTGCCTTTCATGTTTTCAGCAAAAAAGCAGGGGCTACTAGGTCCACTATTGTCGATGGCCGAAAAATTGCGTTTCCTGCCGGGCGCACAAGGAAAGCCCATCGAACGTTCGATGATCAGTTATCGCGACGCCGCACAGGCATTAATCGACTGTACAAAAGACAACCGCTCCGGACGGTCAACCGCGGCCGATCCGCTGCTGTTTGATTATCCGCTGTTAGCCCGTATTTTGGCCGAAGAGACCGGACGGCGGATTAGAATATTCGCGCTACCATCACCGCTTGCCGCTGGCATAGAATGGCTGGTTCCAAGTGTCGGACGCCGTCTGTTTCGGTCTAATGTCCTTAGCGATCAAGATAATCGAGTTGGAACGCAACCATTGGGACTTGAAAGCGAACTCCGCAATTTGATCAAGCTACGCTACCGACTGTAGTTTTCAGAAGTTAAGCGGAATTGGTATCATATTCCTCGACAAGCCCAAACGGCTTGGATATGGGCCGCTCCGCGAGATACAAAAGGGATTGTATGACTGATTTTCAATTGAACGATTCCTCCATTTTTCTAACTGGAGGCACCGGGTCATTCGGCAAGGCTTTTGTTCGGCACGTAGTCGAACGCGCCACCCCAAAACGTCTGGTTATCTTTTCACGCGACGAACTCAAACAATTTGAGATGGCGCAGGAATTCCCGGAATCACGCTATCCGTTTCTGCGCTATTTCATTGGCGATGTCCGCGATGCAGAACGCGTTCGGCGGGCGATGGAGGGAACCGACACGGTTATCCACGCAGCTGCCCTGAAGCAGGTTCCGGCGGCAGAATATAATCCGTTTGAATGTATCAAAACCAATGTGATCGGTGCCCAAAACATTATCGAAGCCTGCCTTGATTCCGGTGTCACCCGCGTGGTTGCATTATCGACCGATAAAGCCGCCGCACCCGTCAATCTATACGGTGCGACCAAATTATGTTCGGACAAATTATTCATTGCGGCAAATAATATTCGCGGCGCGCGCGATATCCGTTTCAGCGTTGTTCGTTACGGCAATGTGATGGGCAGTCGTGGATCTGTTATTCCCTTTTTCCTTGGCCGACGCGGCGATGGCAGTCTGCCGATTACGGACACGGAAATGACCCGTTTCAATATCTCGCTGGATGGCGGTGTTGATCTGGTCATGTGGGCGCTGGAAAATGCAGAGGGCGGCGAAGTCCTCGTTCCCAAAATTCCGTCCTATCGGGTGACCGATGTCGCAACGGCTGTCGCTCCCGGGGCATCACATGACGTAATAGGCATACGCCCGGGCGAAAAAATCCACGAAGAAATGATCACCGCCAGTGACAGCCCAAACACCGTGGATATCGGCGAATATTACGCAATTCTTCCGCCTGGCGATCCAGACTATGTGGAGCGTTATTGCCGCGAACGGGGCGCAACACGCGTCGAATCAGGCTTTTGCTATGACAGCGGCACGAACGACCATTTCCTGACCGTCGAGGAAATCCGCACGCTGATCCGACAGCATATCGATCCGGCATTCTAAAGGCAGATGACAAACCCCATCCCCTATAGTTGTCAAGATATCAGTGAAGCCGACATCGCCGCCGTTGTCGAAGTCTTGCGCGCACCTTTTTTAACGCAAGGTCCCGCAGTTCCGAAGTTTGAAGAAGATTTTGCCGCACTCCACGCGATGGAACATGGTGTCGCTGTTTGCAACGCGACAGCCGCATTGCACATTGCTTGCCTCGCGCTGGGGGCCGCGCCGGGAGTTCGGGTGTGGACATCACCAAACAGCTTTGTCGCATCGGCCAATTGTGCCCGTTATTGCGGGGCGACGGTGGATTTTGTCGATATAGACTCCGCCTCGCGCAACATGTCTGTCGAAGCGCTGGCAAAAAAGCTGGAGCAGGCGGCGCGCGAAGACGCCCTGCCCGCAATCGTCATCCCGGTCGATTTTTCCGGATACCCCTGCGACATGGAGGAAATCCGTGCTCTGGCCGATCAGCACGGCTTTAAAATTATCTCGGACAGTTCGCACGCCGTTGGCGCGACCTATCAAGGCAAACCGGTGGGCCAATATGCGGACATCGCCGTTTTCAGCTTTCACCCGGTAAAAATCATTACCACAGGTGAAGGCGGAATGTGTCTTACCAACGACGCCAGCCTGGCGGCCAAGCTTCGGTCTGCGCGCAGCCATGGAATTACACGCGATCCTGCCGAAATGAAGGGCGTTGCCGATGGCCCCTGGTATTATGAACAAACCAGTTTGGGCTATAATTACCGCCTGACCGACATTCAGGCAGCGCTTGGCAGCTCGCAATTGACCCGCCATACCGAACGCGCCGCGCGGCGCGATACTCTCGCACGGCGCTATGACGCTGCGTTATCGCATCTGCCACTTCATTTGCCCGCTCGCGCCAACGACCGCACGTCGGCTTATCATCTCTATGTCATCGAAATCGATGAGCAGAAAAGCGACAAGACACGGCTTGAGGTTTACAATGCACTGCGGAATGACGGCATTTCGGCCAATGTCCACTATATCCCGATCCATGTGCAGCCCGATTACACCAAACTCGGCTTTGCGCCGGGTGATTTTCCAGATAGCGAGCATTATTATGGTCGCGCGCTTTCCATTCCTCTTTTTCCAACCATGACCGAGGCGCAGCAAGATCAGGTGATCGCCGCTCTTGCTCGCGCCCTAAGCTGATACAGGAGATTTTTCGTGGAGCTTCGCTATTGCGTCCGATGTGTGATGCCGCACACCAAGCCCGATCTGCGGATCGACGACGAGGGCGTTTGCAATGCATGCCGTTCCTATGACCAGCGCACCGAGGTGGACTGGGACGCCAGGGCAAAAGAGCTGAAGGAAATCACCGACCGGTATCGGAGCAAGGACGCAAGCAATTGGGACTGCATCGTCCCTGTCAGCGGCGGCAAAGACAGCACCTACCAAGTTATCCGCATGTTGCAATTGGGCATGAACCCGCTTTGCGTTACGGCAACCACGTGCCATTTATCTGAAATCGGGCGCAAAAATATCCAGAACATCAAAGATCTGGGCGTTGATTACGTCGAATTCAGCCCGAACCCGGTCGTGCGCCGCAAACTCAATCGCGTCGGTATCAGCGAAGTTGGCGATATCAGCTGGCCCGAGCATGTTGGTATCTTCACCATTCCGGTGCGCGCTGCCGTCCAGTATAATGTGCCGCTGATCGTCTGGGGCGAGAATTCCCAGAATGAATATGGTGGCCCGGCAGCCGCGGCGGAAGACAATGTTTTAACCCGTCGCTGGCTCGAAGAGTTCGGCGGACTGCTCGGTATGCGGGTGAGCGATTTGATCGGTATCGACGGTATCGAAGCGCGCCACTTGATCCCCTATAGCTATCCGACCGACGAAGACCTTGCACGCGTGGGCGTGACCGGTATTTTCCTCGGCCACTATCTGCCCTGGGACGGCTATACCAATGCCCTGATTTCGCAAGCATTTGGTTTTACCAGCGTTGCGACAACGGTTGAGGGGTCGATTGTCAATTATGAAAATCTCGACAATCTGCACACGGGCATCCACGACTATTTCAAATTCCTGAAATTCGGCTTTGGACGTTCAACCGACATAGCCTGTTTGCATGCCCGCAGGGGTCGCATTACGCGGCAAGATGCGCTGCAAATGGTGAAGCGGCACGACGGAAAATTTCCATGGACCTATCTGGGTGTGCCGATCGAGGAAATTCTTGAGCCGCTGGCCATGGGTGTGGAAGAATTTGTCACGATCTGTGATCGCTTTACCAACAAAGCCATATTCAAGACCGACGGGCGCGGCAATCTTGTGAAAGATCGTCACGGCAATTTGACCAAACTCAACGACGACAACATCTAAAGGCCCGATTGGTGACCGTACTTATCGTCGATTATGGCATGGGCAATATTGCATCCGCCCGCCGTGCAATCGAGGAATGTGGCGGTCAAGTTTTGGTCAGCAATGATCCCGATGATATTCGGCAGGTTGATCGCATTGTCGTTCCCGGTGTCGGCGCTTTTCCGCAAGCCATGGCCCGCCTGCGCGAAGGTGGCTGGGTGGAAGCATTGCAAGCAGCGGTGAACGATGAAGGTCTCCCGTTGCTGGGTGTATGCCTGGGTATGCAATTGCTCGCAGACGAAAGCGTTGAGGGCTCGGCGACGCCGGGACTGGGGCTGATTTCCGGCAGAGTGGAGCGGATTGTGCCAACGGCCCCAACAGAACGCGTGCCGCATGTTGGGTGGAACGAGGTCAACCACAATGACAGCGGATTGTTTGAAGCCATCCCGTCGGGTGCGGATTTCTACTTCGTCCATAGCTACCATTTCGTTCCCGCCAACAGTGCGGCGATATTGGCGACCACCCCCTATGCGGGTGAATTTGTTTCCGCTGTCAGCAATGGCCGGGTTGCAGGGGTGCAGTTTCATCCCGAAAAAAGTTCGCGCGCCGGATTTCGGTTGCTCAAGAATTTCCTCGCGCTGTGATGATTGCAACATGCTGAAAATTCGCGTGATCCCCACCCTGTTGATGCGAGATGTGAATCTCGTCAAAGGACCGGCTTTTGACAGTTGGCGCGCGGTGGGTGCACCCATGCAATCTGTAAAAGTGTTCAATCGCCGCGATGTCGATGAACTTGTGTTACTCGATATCGCCGCAACACCCGCCAACAGAGGGCCGGATATCGACATGGTCGCCACGCTGGCGCAGGAATGTTTTGTCCCTTTAACCGTCGGCGGCGGTATCACGCAGCTTGACCAGATCCGGCAGTTGTTACTGGTGGGTGCGGATAAAGTGTCGATCAACAGCGCCGGCTATGATCAGCCCGAACTGATAACGGCGGCCTCCAATGCCTATGGTGCCCAATGCATCATTGCCGCCGTCGATTACCGAACCCACGAAGACGGCCGGCGCGAGTGCTATACACGCTGCGGAACTGTTGCCACGGGACGCGATCCTGTCGCTTGGGCAAAGGAGCTTGAGCACTTGGGAGCAGGTGAAATCCAGATAACAGCGATCGAGCGCGATAGCGCCATGGGCGGTTATGATTTAAAAACCATCGCCGATGTTGCCGCTGCTGTTTCGATCCCTGTCATCGCCAGCGGGGGCGCTGGCAGCTATCTCCACATGGAAGAAGCGATCAAGGCAGGTGCATCTGCCGTATCCGCTGCCAGCATCTATCTGTTCACACAAGCGACGCCTTTGGAGGCCAAAGCCCATCTGGCGGCAGCGGGTATTCCGGTCCGAAGCCATGTGCAAGCCTGATCGATGCGGATAGTTGCCATCATACAGGCCCGAATGGGCTCCAGCCGGTTGCCGGGCAAGATATTGCAGCCCTTGGCTGGAAAGGCCGTGCTGCAGCATGTGATCGAGCGCGTTTCAGCATCCAATGTATTCGATGAAATCATTGTCGCCACAACCAACCGGCCCATTGACGATGTTGTGGCAGAACGTGTCCCGACGTTTGGCGCAACGGTTGTTCGCGGGGACGAGGATGATGTCCTGTCACGCTTTGGCTTAGCCGCCGAGCACAGTAAAGCCGACGCCATCATGCGGATAACGGCCGATTGCCCGTTGATCGATCCAGACGTTCTTGCAAGCATGGTTAGCCGTTTCCGCAATGGTGACGTTGACGTCGTTAGCAATTGCGTCCGCCGCACTTTTCCGCGCGGACTGGACGCCGAGTTATTTTCCCGAACCGCGCTTGATACGATGCTGCGTGAGGCTACCGCTGCGCCACACCGGGAACATGTAACGCCCTTTATCTATGAAAATCCCAAACGTTTCCGTATTGCCAGCCATGAAGGGGCAGAAGATCATTCTGACTACCGGCTAACGCTTGACACTCCCGAGGATTTCGAGCTTCTTGACCGTGTATTTTCCGCGTTCACCGATCCCGATACTATTCGGTTGGCCGATATAATTGCACTGTTACGAGCCAATCCTGACTGGAAACTGATCAACGCCCATATCGAGCAAAAGAAGATTTAAGGAGAATGACTATGACCACTTTCGCAACCGAACAGGAGCAATTCTGGGCCGGCCAATTTGGTGACGAATATTCGGATCGCAACATCGGCGCCGGTTGGATCGCCGCCAACTCTGCCCTGTTTGCCAAAGTGATTGATCGGACGCGCGGCGTAAAATCGGTTGTCGAATTTGGCGCGAACATCGGCCTGAACCTGCGCGCAATTGATACACTGATCGCCGACGCAGACCTTACGGCGGTTGAAATAAACAGCTACGCCGCTGATGATTTACGCAAATGGGGCCGGTGTGAAGTCCGCGAAGAATCTATTTTGGATTTCGTCCCGGATCGCAAATGGGACCTTTCCCTGATCAAAGGCGTTTTGATCCATATAAACCCCGATGCGCTGCCGAAGGTTTATGAATCGTTGTATAACAGCAGCAGCAAATATATTTGCGTTGTGGAATATTTTAATCCGTCGCCCGTGGCCCTGCCCTATCGCGGCCATGAAGACCGTTTGTTCAAACGCGATTTTGCCGGCGAAATTCTGGACCTCTATCCGGATCTGGAATTGGTCGATTATGGTTTCTGCTATCGCCGCGACCCCAATTTCCCGCAAGACGATGTCACCTGGTTCCTAATGAAAAAGGGCTGATGGCAAACAAGGCAAACCCTCCTGCGAAATTCGCGTTTCGGGCCGACGGTAACGCTGAAATCGGCTCGGGACATCTTCGCCGGTGTCTTTCAATCGCCGCC
Source organism: uncultured Alphaproteobacteria bacterium (assembly GCA_963732535.1). Taxonomy (GTDB): domain Bacteria; phylum Pseudomonadota; class Alphaproteobacteria; order Sphingomonadales; family Sphingomonadaceae; genus Sphingorhabdus_B. Next base: position 298,519 of record CAVSZW010000014.1, read on the forward strand.
CGGTTACGCGAGTGGGGTGCCGAGTGTTTATTCATTTGCCGGACGGCAGACGAAAGTTTCAGCAATCTGGTTGTGGAAGCCGGTTTTGTGCTGATCGAATTGCCGGACGACAAAGCCGTTAGTCAGGAACAGGACGCCGAACAATCGATCCGCACGGTTGAATTCCATGCCCCGTTTGATGCGGTGATCGTCGATCATTACGGCTTGGCTGCGGCTTGGGAAACATCAATCCGCGCCGTTACCAACAAGATTGTCGTGATTGATGATCTGGCTGACCGTCCTCATGATTGCGACGTGCTGATCGATGTCGCTCCGGGAGACGAGGCACGCTATCACGATTTGGTCCCATCTGGCGCCCGCCAGTTACTGGGACCAAAATATGCCTTGTTGCGACCAGAGTTCAGATTGCACCGGAACGCAAACCGGACATCGCCAGAAGCCATTCATCGGATATTGATCAGCTTTGGTGGTGTCGATCGCGATAATTTAACGGCGGTTGCCATTCATGCGATCCGCCAGGTGATGCCGTTGGTGCATATTGACGCCGTGGTGACCCGTCTTTCGCCGCACCTGCAAGTGCTAAACCAACTTGCCAGCGATGATCGAAATCTGAAAATTCAGGTCGATGCCGGTAATATGGCCGCGATGATGCAGGATGCGGATTTGGCAATTGGTGCCGGGGGCTCCACCAGTTGGGAACGTGCCTGCATAGGCTTGCCCTCGATCGTGGTGGTCATTGCCGACAATCAACGCTTAACCGCTTCCGCCCTCGAAACGCTGGGCTGCGCGGTTTCCGTGGCTGCCGGCCCGCTTCTCTCCGAAAATATCGGGCATGTCGTTCGATTCTTAAACAACAGCCCGGCGTTGCGTCACATGATGGCCACGGCAGGGATGGCCGCCGTTGACGGTCGCGGTGTTGACCGGATTTCCCGTGCGATCATGCCCCCCGCAATTATCATGCGACAGGCGACGGAACAGGATTCACGCCAAGTCTGGGAATGGCGAAACGATTCAGGAAATTCGCGCAACGGCAATCGATCCCGCTGCAATTGCGTGGGAAAGTCATCGCGCTTGGTTTGCGCGGCGGATCGCCGACGCCAACACCGTCATGTTCATTGCAGAAGAGCGGGGAGCGGGCGTCGGTGTCGTCCGGTTCGATCTGGATGGCAATCGGGCGAATGTTTCGATCTTTCTCGCGCCTGGACACGCCGGTCGCGGATTGGGACAGACCATACTTTCGGCGGGCGAGTGCCGACTCAAGGAACTCCATTCGGAAATTGTAGAGCTTCATGCCGATGTCAGGCCAGAGAACGAAGCCTCGATTGCACTCTTTCGCGGTGCAAACTATAGCGCCAGCCTGATACATTTTGAACGGAATCTCAATGCCCCAAAAGAAACCACTGAAGATAGGTAATCATCAATTGGGAGCCGGATGCCCGCCGCTGATCATTGCGGAACTGTCGGGCAATCATAATGGTTCGCTTGATCGTGCCCTGGAATTGGTTGACGTTGCGGCCAGTGCCGGAGCCCATGCCGTCAAGCTGCAAACCTATACCGCAGACACAATGACGATTGATCTGTCAGAGCGCGAGTTCTTTATCTCCGATCCGGACAGCCTTTGGAAAGGCGAATCGCTTTACGCGCTCTACCAAAAGGCAATGACCCCGTGGGAATGGCACAAACCCATTTTTGACCGTTGCCGCGAGCGCGGCGTGCTGGGTTTCAGCAGCCCGTTTGATGCGACTGCGGTCGATTTCCTCGAAGAACTGGACGTACCTTGCTACAAGATTGCATCGTTCGAAAATATCGATCTGCCCCTGATCCGAAAAGTTTCCGCGACTGGAAAACCCGTGATTATTTCGACGGGCATGGCAACGATTGGCGAAATCGATGATGCGGTGGCCGCTGCTCGCGAAGCCGGCTGTAAAGATCTGGTGCTGCTAAAATGTACCAGCAGTTACCCTGCCCCTCCCGAGAACAGCAATCTGGCCAACATCCCCCATATGGCAGAGATGTTTGATTGCCATATCGGCTTTTCGGATCACACATTGGGAATCGGCGTTGCCGTGGCGGCGGCGGCCTTTGGCGCGGTCGTGATTGAAAAACACTTCACGCTGCGGCGCGACGATGGCGGGGTCGATGCCGCATTTTCATCCGAACCCGAAGAGCTGGCCGCCATGGTCACAGAAACCGCGCGGGCCGCTGTTTCGTTTGGAAATGTCCGCTATGGTCCCACCGAAGCCGATACCAAATCGCTCCAATTCCGGCGGTCGTTATATGTCGTTGAAGACATGAAGGCGGGCGATGTGTTGAGCCCGTCAAATCTGCGCGCGATCCGCCCGGGCCTTGGCCTGCCTCCCAAATATATCGATCAGTTGATGGGACGCAAAGTCGCACGCAATGTCGCAAAGGGAACGGCTGCCAGCTGGGATTTGTTCGCTTGACCGAAAAAAACGAAACACCACCCAAGTTCCGATTTCTGGTATTCAGCCGCAACTACATCGTAGCCGATTTTCAAAAAAGCTTTGATCCAGTTTCGGATCGTTTTGAATTTGCCTACGTCACCGACGGCGCCTCCGCGATCGCGCACAATACGCGCGCCGTTTTTTATGATGCGCTGGCCAAAGGCAGTCGTTCCAGCGAGCTTGATCCCGCCGATATTGACGAGATTGCCAGCCGGTGCCGCTTGCTGAGAAACATCGCGCGTCCGCAGGCTGAAAATCTGGTTCATGCTATGGCGATTGCCCTTGCCCACCAGATCGACCAGTTCAAACCCGACGCGCTGATCTCGCAAATGGTCGACGAATATGTGAGCCACGTTTTTACCGTTTTGGCCAAAAAGCGCGGCCTGGGGTATCTGGGCTATTGCGCGGGCTATTTTCCGGGGACCAGCCTGTTGCTCGCCGATGCCCATGGCAGACCGTATAGCTGGCGCAAAGCCGGGCCGTCCGAAATTGCCGAGCAGCTGGAAAAAACCTCGGGCACCCGCTTTCGGCAGACCTATAATCTGGGGGCGAGTTATAGCTTTGCCCGCCATATCAAATCGATGTTGCGATACCGGATCAAACTGCTTTGGTTTGCCGTGCGCGGCTGGGCAGAACGCGATCGTTGGAACCTCCACTACCGCGTAACGCCCTATATTGCCGAGCGCCGCCGGTTGAGCGATTATCCCGATGCGTCCATTTTCAGTGGTGATTGGCAGTTACGGTTGAACGAGCTGAAACAGCAGCGACCGGACGCCAAAATCCTCTATCTGCCGCTCAGCTATTTTCCGGAATCGACGATCGATTATTGGGTGCTCGACAAACGGATGATCAATTATACCGCCATGATCTTGCGGATCGTGGAGACGCTAGGGCGCGAGCATATCGTGATCGTCAAAGAGCATCTCCACATGATGGGCGCCCGCGACGCTTCGTTTCTGCGCGCGCTCAACGCGGTCCCCGGCGTGATCAGCGTACCGCCGCTTGAGCTGAGCAATATAGTAGTCGCCGAAAGTGATCTGGTGCTCCTGGGTTCGGGAAGTCCCGGGCTTGAGGCCACGTTGCGCGGCAAGCCCGTTGCCACTTTTTGCGATACCAGCTATTGGTTTGCGCCTGCAGGGGCAAGTTTCGTGCATCTGGATCAGATTGAATCCTGGCCAAAACAGCTGGAGGCGGCCATCGCCGCTTATCAGCCCTTGGACGCGGACGGACAAGGCACCTTTCTTGCCGCCTGTCTCGCCGCATCGACCAGAACCGTAGACAGCCAGACGATCTGGCCAATCCTCCACCCTGACGATCTCGTCGCACTTTTGCCGGACCTCGCGGCCCGACCGGCCATCTAGGCTGACATGGCCAACCGCATTTTCTTCATCCTGATGGCGCTTTCATCGGCGCTGGCATTGCTACGCGGATTTGCCCTGGCCGGGTTGTTAACCGTCGATGGTTTTGGCCGTTATGCCATGCTATTTGCAATCGGCACATTCGGTGCAAGCATGCTAAGCTTTGGACTGATCGAGCGAAGCTATAAACGCTTTCCCAGGCTTTGCGCCGATGGACATTTGGCCACGGCGTTGGCCGAGGCCGATAAAATCGTCACAAAGCTGGGCGGACGCGCCCTGATCGTGACCTTGGTTTGTTTGGCTACCCTGTGGCTGGCAGGTCGATCAGAATGGCAGCTTGCTGTGACGATTGCCGCTGCTGTGGCGCTTAGCGCCGCTGTACAAAGTGCCTATGTTTCATTGCAGCGCGCCGATGGTGCCTTAACCGCGATAGGCATTGCATCATTTGGGCGAGCCGCAATCACCCTTGCTTTTGGAGCCTGCGGTGCATTTTTTCTGGGCTGGAATGGAGCGCTGCTAGGCGAAATCTCCGGCGGCTTGCTGGGCGGATGGATCAGCCGCTCCTACATCAAAGCCAGCATCGCTGACGACCGGGCAGTATCAGAAAAAAGCATGGATGATGCACCTATTGCGTTGGAACAAAAAGAATTATGGACATTTGCGGGGTTTTTGGGTGCGGCGGTTCCGCTGTATCTTGATCGCACATTTGTAACGATGCTGCTGGGTCATCAGGCAACAGGAACCTATGCGTTGCTCATGCTGTTCGTCATGGGCGTTTATACCGCCACCGCCATTGTATCGCAAAAAGTTGGCCCGGAATTGGTGCGGATGCAGCAACGGGGCGTTTCCGGCTCGGTTCAATTGGGGGTATCTGTCCAAATGGTGTTTCGGCCTTTCCCTCTTGGGGGCGACAAGCATGTTGGCGGTGGGGTGGATATTGATCGATGGCCCGCTGCAACCCTATGCGGCGCGCTATGATCTGCACTGGCCGTTGCTTTTCGCCGCGTCACTTCTGGCGTCCTTGCAGGTCAGCCATTTACTGGAATGGATGCTGCTTTCGCATGATGCCGAGCGAAGCGTTTTCATGGCGACGGTCGTTCTTCTGTTGTCGCTGGCGGCGGCGATTATCGTCGCTTCTCGCGCTCAGGTTGACCTGGTGACGCTGGTCTGGTTGTTTGCTGGCGCAAAATTGCTGCAAATGACAAGCTTGATTATCTTGTCATTGAATGCGGTCCGGCGCGCACATCCGGTTCACAATCCCAATCAAATCGACTAACGGGCATCAAGAACCTCGGAGCTATCGGATGCAGCGCGAAAACCCAAATAGCCGCACTGTGGCGCCCTGCATTTTTCAGCGGCGCCCATGACGGTGATGGCACGCCCCATTGTAGCGCGCCCTGCCGCGCCCCGAACGCAGGCTGCATCTCGTCTGCCAACACTTTCGTTGGTCGTCATTTTTGCATCATGGGCTTCGGTTTTCACCCTTTATCATGCCAGCATTGGCGGCAAATGGGATCCAGTCGGCACTGAAACCTGGCTGTGGCTTGTGCTATGGGTTGCGGTACTGGCAATGTCTTTTCAAATTGCGGTCAGCAACCGACGGCAAGGGCGTACGCATATTTTCAATCGCCCCAATGCCAACAGCATCAATCGGACAGTCATGCTCCTCTGCGGACTGATTATCGTCGGCGTTGTCCTATTCATTTTCGATTTTGCAATTCTTCGCGGCTATGGATTTGTAAACGCCGCAGCCGCAATCCGCGCCGAAGAGGTAAATGCTGCGATCTCGGGTGCATCGTCTTCGTCGGCGTTTAGTGGATTGGGTCGTTTGCTTATTCCGGCTTTTTTGCCAACGATATCGGTCGTCGTACTTTTCTGGCGAAAACTGTCAACGCTCAGCCGGGTTGCATTTTTCGGTGCGATGATCTTACTCCTGGTGCAGCAACTCTTTTTTGAAGGCGGACGTTTTTTACTTGCGTCCACGGCCGTCATCATAGTGTTCGCCTATCTCGTCTTTCCTAAAACCGACGGCGCTCAAAAGGCTCGCAAAGCCGCGCATCCCCTACATCCGTCTCGCCCTGCTCGCGATGGTGCTCCTGTCCTTTTTTGCCTATGTGTTCATTGATCGGGTGATGGACCGCGGCGATTTTTTTGCGACCGCCTATCTCCAACTGGCCAGCAGCTTTCAGATATCGCCTTACTATGATCAGCTGCATCGGTTTGAAGGGCCATTGGGTGGCCTATGGTTTTCGGTTTGCATGTTGTGGCTTTATGCGACCCAGGGGATCAACGAATTGGACCTGATATTGAACCAGCCTTATCTGGCCCATGCCCATGGACTTTATCAAATGCCGCACATCGGACAGGCACTTTTGATGCTGACTGGGATAGACTTGCGCTACGATGCGCTGGCCAATTTGCCGACCTATGGCAGCTATGCAACTTTCTATGGCCACAGCTATGTCGATTTCGGCAATGGCGGATCAATAGTACAAGCCATGGTCATGGGCTATTTTACCGGAAAAGGTGTGCTGAACCTTTCCCAGGGCCAAGCGGGTCCACTGGCGATGGCTTCACCAATCCTGTTCACCCTGTGCCTGTTTTCGCCGGTTATTTCGCTTGTTCCAACGATTTGGCCGGCCATTTTCTGGGCAGTGGTATCCGGCTATATGTTGCGGAGCGCGAAAAGGTAAATCCATGACAAACCAAAAACCGATGCGCCTACGCGCGCTGGTCGATGCCGACTGGCAACGGCTCCACGAATTTGCAAACCAGCCTGCTCCGCGGTGTGGAATGTTGAAAAAGCTATTGTCGCCGCGCTATGCCCCTGTGGGCTTGCTCCGCATTGCCCAGCGCTTTCATGCGAAAGGGTATCGGCGATTGGCAAAGCTCGCCAGCTTTGCCAACATTGTGGTCTTTGGCCTTGAAGTCCCCGCCCGTCTGCAAATCGGCCCCGGCTTGGTCATTCCGCACACGGTGGGCACGATCATTGGTGCCGGATATATCGGCCGCAATGTGACGATTTACCAACAGGTGACGCTTGGCGCGAAAATTGCAGATTTCGAGTATGATATCGCGTTGCGCCCGCATGTTGAAGACGATGTCCTGATTACAGCAGGTGCCAAGATTATCGGGCCGGTGCGGATCGGGCGCGGTGCCATTATCGGCGCAAACGCCGTCGTTCTTGCCGACGTGCCGGATCACCATCTGGCAGTGGGGGTGCCTGCACAGGTAAAGCCGATCAAAGACCGGCAATAGCGGTGAATATCAATTCCACACGATATCATTGTATTGGCCCAATTTCAGCTTTCCAATAAAAGGATATCGCCTTAGGGCGCATGTCGGCACGGCCAAATCCGCCGTGACGCGCCGTCGAAATGGAGAAAAACGTGCAACAACTGAAAAGCAAATATTTTGAAACCCGCCCCGGTTTCGATACGCTTCGTTATCTCGTCAGCTACTCCTTTCTTACCTATCTGGCCAAGCGCGCCGCGAAGCGCGAACATCGCCTGTTTACGGAAATCACCAGCAACATTGATCGGCACATATTGTCAGAAGGCCTTTTCGAAAAAGGCGTGATCAATATGCTCGTGGACGTCATCAAAAAGTCAGGCCAGCGAAAGCTGTGGATCGATATTGGAGCCAATATCGGTAATCACAGCGTTGCCCTTGCGGGATTGTTCGAACGCGGTGCAGCCGTTGAGCCGCATCCTGTATTGTTCAAAATATTGACGGCCAACATCCTGCGAAACAACCTTGGTCATGTCGAATGTCACAATTTTGGACTGGCGAATGAAACCGCGACGGCCACGCTGGCCGAGCCTGCCGACAATCATTCGATCGCCCGGGTGAAAGAACGATCACAATTGCCACCAGAGACCTTTGGCCTTTCGAGCGCACAATTTGGCAATGAATATGCAATCGACCTGAAACCCGCGCAGCAATTTGTCGGAGATTTTGGCGAGTTGTTGAATGATGCGTTCATCAAGATCGACGTCGAAGGCATGGAAGAAGAAATCATCACCGCGCTCGTACCGGTGTTAAAACAGTATAAGCCCATGGTCGGGTTTGAATGGTTCACCAAGTCCCAATTGGGACTGACGCAGCTTGTCGGCTCGCTTGATGGCTATGAGATTTGGGGAATCAGGTTAAACGATGTGGGTCGCAGTTTGCTGTGGCGCTCGATCAAGCTGTTGTTCACCGGTCGCCATTACCAACTCACCCGGATAGATTTGTCGCAGCTGGACGAAATTTACCCGCTGGCATTGCTCGTGCCAAATGGCAAACTGGACTGAATGCTGCCTCTGGCCAAAAGCAATGGCGGGGCTTGATGGTACAGGGGGCGACGGCCAACGCCCCCTCCCCCCTAGTGTACCCGTTTACTTTGAAGCGATGCCGCGGAAGTAAGCGATAGCCTTTTCCAGCCCTTGATCGAGAGTGATGGTAGGTTCCCAACCCAAGATGGCTTTCGCCTTTGTGATATCGGGTTTACGCTGCATCGGATCGTTTACCGGCAGATCGCGAAACACGAGCTCTGCGTCATTGCCAACCATCGCCACCACTTTTTCGGCCAGTTGCCGGATCGTGAATTCACCGGGGTTGCCGATATTGATTGGCCCTGTCACTTCATCGGGTGAATTCATCAGGCGGATCATCCCTTCGATCAGGTCGTCAACATAGCAAAACGATCGCGTCTGGCTGCCGTCGCCATAAATCGTGATCGGCTGACCGGTGAGCGCCTGCATGATGAAATTCGAAACCACACGACCATCCTCGGGGTGCATTCTGGGGCCATAGGTGTTGAATATCCGCATAACCTTAATCTTCACCCCGTTCTGGCGGTGATAATCAAAGAACAATGTTTCGGCGCAGCGCTTTCCCTCGTCATAGCAAGAGCGTGGTCCGATCGGGTTCACATTGCCCCAATATTCTTCGGTTTGCGGGTGCTGTTCCGGATCTCCATAGACTTCGGAGGTCGATGCCTGAAGGATTTTGGCGCCGGTACGCTTAGCCAAGCCCAACATATTGATCGCGCCGTGTACGCTGGTCTTTGTCGTCTGAACGGGATCAAATTGGTAATGCACCGGTGATGCCGGGCAGGCCAGATTATAGATTTCGTCAACTTCAACGAACAGCGGCATCGTCACGTCATGGCGCATGATTTCGAAATTTGGCTTGTTCAGCAGATGGGCCACATTTGCGCGTCTGCCGGTGAAATAATTGTCAACGCCCAGAACTTCATGCCCTTGATCGACCAGCCGCTCACACAAATGGCTGCCGAGGAAACCGGCGGCACCGGTTACCAAAATGCGTTTCGAATTATAAACAGACGACATCAAATCACTCCTAATATTCATTCACAAGAACGTCACAGCTCGCGGCGAACTGCCCGCATCCATGCTGACGTTCCAACATATAACAACCAATGCAACGGACGGATCGCGGTGAATAGCCCTGCTTTGCCGCGACGCACATAATCTTCGCCGATGATATTCAGCGCCTTGCGGATCATCATCGATTTGCTCGCCGAAATCGACGTCGGCAATTTTCGATAATGCACCAACGGGGCGCCCACACGGATGACATTTCCGCCCATGCCGGTGATCCGCAGCCACATGTCGAAATCTTCTACCGCGACATGGGTTTTGCCGGATTAAATTCTCCTGCTGCAACCAACGCTGAACGGCGGACCACCACGCTGGATAACGCTATCCAGTTTTTCAACAGCAATCGCTCATGAGCTGATTTCGGCGGTTGGAACCGGAATTTCCGGTTTGGCGAAAATCGGCAAAGGATCTCCGTCGGCAAAGTCCCGAATTGCGCCACAAACCACAACTGCGCCGGTTGCATCGGCGACGCCCAGTTGCGTTTCAAGCTTGTGCGACACCCACACATCATCAGCATCACAAAAAGCGATTATTTCACCGGTCGAAACGGATACTCCGATGTTCCTTGGCCCTGCGGGCCCTCCAAAATTTGTTGGAGAACGGTGGTAATGAAAACGCTTGTCCAGACTACAAAAGGCCTGAACTATGGCTGCTGAATTGTCGGTCGAGCAATCGTCGACCACATGCACGTCAAAATCGGAAAATGTTTGGGCCACAATGCTTTCCAGCGTTTCGCTAATATATTTCTCCGCGTTATAAACGGGAACGACAACCGAAATGCGCGGCATTCAATCAATCCTGGCTCGATACCGTGATAGCGCGATTATAGGCCGCTGCCATCATGGCAAAACTATGATGTTCTGGACCGATGTCATGCAAAGCGGAAGCATCGACGACATGCAAGTTTGGAAATTCTCTGCCCGTTCCGAATTGCTGGCACTCATCACGGGAGAGCGAGCCATGGAGGTGAATTCCGGGAATGTAAAGCTTCGGCTGGCGGGTGGGTACAACATCAGCGAAGGGCATTTGCGATTGCGCCACCTTCAGAACTTCATTGATCCCATGTGATTCATTGGCCGCGATTTGCCCATTATCGCCCAATAGATAGGCGTCGGTTGCCGTTGTTTGAAAATAGACGCTGTAGCGTCCGGCCTTTGGCAACAGGCCCAACTTGTTATACAATGCCTCGCTGACCAGCCCCAAAGAGAAGTTGCCAGCAAGCCCCGAAAGAACGCGGCTCGTGGGCAGGCCAAAGATTGCCCGCTTGGCAAAGCCTGCATCCAATTTTGCAAAATCAAAACGTGCGGGGCGCAGCGTGCAAAAATGTGCGCGATTTTTGCTAAAGCGAAACGGGAAAATCACGCCTTCCCGGTTTCGCCTTACCGTCTTCATCATTGCCTCGGTCTCTGCATTGGGATCGACGATCCCGGCATAGCCAATGACATGATCCGAAACGGTGCGGGGGCCGCCTTTGATCAACCCCGAGCGCACTAGCAGTCTTGGCGTATCCAAAGCGCCAGCGCATAGCCAGATATGGCGAGCTTCGTGGCGTTCCTTTTCGCAGACCACATGGTGCAGACTGCTGCCAGCCTCGCGCAATTCCACGCGCTGTGCATCTTCATCGGCAATGACAATGCAGCCTTCTTTCTCCAACCTGGCGAAATGAGCCGCAGGCCTGATCGGATGCCGGGGAACAAAATATTCTTCTGCTCCGTTCAGCGCACGAAGATCGGCAAGCGGGTAAAATCGTCCGGCAAGCTGAGACCAGCCCTCAACAGTCAGCCCTGTAGGGCGGTGATTTAAGCTCAAGGGAATGACACCGTGCCAATATTGCCCCATCCCGCCGCGAGCCCCGTGTGCAGCAGGAACATTGCTGCCCGGATATTGCCTGGACATGTTGACCGGATCCGGCCACGATGAGGATCCGGCGTCCATGTGACCGCAATCCCAAAGCCGTCGCGAGTGCCGCCAAGCCGGAGCCGATGATTATGTCGTCGAAGCGCATAATTCGTTACTCAATCGAAAATATCCATACCAGCGCCATCCGATAAACCGAAGCAACAGGTCTATCGGCCGCAACAGGCATGGATGCGATCCACAAAGCCGAATCAGGACACCATAAATTCCGAGATGTCACCCTTTCGGCGAGTTTACCAAACGGACGTTCCACCATCTCGTAATGAAAAATCATTTCGCCCTTGCTGCCGGTTTCGCCTCGCCACTTTCCGTCATCGTCCTCACCAGATCGTCTAGCCGCGTGGCTGCGGTTGTTCCAGACGGCAGCTCCGCCAAATCATCGTAGATCAGCCCGATCCGAACTATCGCTGCATTCAATATGCGTGCGGCCGCCTTTTCGCCATCGCGCTTCACCGCAGGATAACGATAACATTTGATCCGGTCAGCCACATTGGCAGTCACAGATGAAATATAAATATGCTTTCCCGCCTTTGATGCTGCGATATGTTCGAACAAACGGTGGTTGGCGGCAGCGTCTGCTGCGTAGGAAAATATCCAGACGGTGTCCGCCGGTCGCAATTGCAGTGTTGAAATGTCCCGATGGCTCACGGCCAAGGTGTCGGGTTGCTTGGCCAAGACACGATCCTCGATCCGGCTCCATAAGACCGAGTTTCGACCGATCACGACGATCCGTGAAGAAGACGGCACGTGCTGCGCGGAAGGGGAATTATCCATATATTCTTTTCGTTGCTACACGCGCATCATGCGGATCACCGATCACACTTAAACTGCGCGTTTAGCCTTAGTATTTGATTGAGGGAACAGGCATTTTTGTTTCAATTGCACGTTTATGCACCAACTCAGCCTAAACCACCCGCCCTGCCCGCCCCGCCAATTCCACCGTATAATGCCAGGCAATCCGCCCTGATCGTCCCCCGCGTTGGTGCGCGAAGGCGAGGGCATCGGCCTCGTCCCATTCCAAGCGCAAAATGCGTGGCATACGCAGAAATCATTGCCAGAAAATCGGCCTGATCGGGATATTGAAAGCCCAGTTTCAGCCCGAAACGATCCGCCAGCGCCAGCCGGTCATCGGCGACATCGCGGGCGTTGACGGCGCTATCTTCATCCTCGTGGCGGCGCTCGACGATGTTGCGTCGGTTTGATGTTACATAAAGTCGCACATTATCGGGTCGCGCTTCGGCCCCGCCTTCGAGCATCGAGCGCAACCGGCGTGGCCCGGCATCATCGCCTTCAAAGGCCATATCATCGATGAAGACAATATACGGCCGGTCGGTCCGCCCTAAAAGCGCGAACAGCGACGGCAGGCTGACGATTTGGTCTGCGGTACATTCGACCAGTGCCAGTGGCAGCCCCTCACCCTGCAACGCCCCCACCACCGATTTCACCAGCGCCGATTTCCCCATTCCGCGCGCACCCCATAACAGCATATCGTGCGCGGCAAAATACTGTGCGAGGCGGCGGCTGTTGGTGAGGATATCGGCCTTTTGCCGGTCCACACCGACGACCAGGCCCAACGGCAACGGCGCAAATCGCGCGACAGATTCTCAACGCGAGTCCGTTCCAATGATAGGCCGGATGAGCGATCAGGTCTGCCGCTGCTTTGGGTGGCGGGGCAAGGCGTTCGAGCGCATCGGCGATGCGGTGGAGGATTTCGTATTTTCAGACATCATTTTTCCTTCGAACAATACCGTCGCACGAGCGAAGGCTGGAGCCCATCACGCCCGTCGGTTTGCGCGGAAAGAGCGTAATGGACCCCAGCCTTCGCTGGGGTGACGAATTCGTTTTGCTCCCTGCTGTAATTCAAATGCCCATCCCCTCGGCATCCAAAACATAGAGCAAATCCGCTCCGGCCATCGCGCTACCCTTCAGGCCCAGCGCTTCAGGCACCATCACATCAAGATAATAACGGCAACAGGCGATTTTGGCTTTGAGGAACGGCGTGTCGCCACCCGCTGCTTCCGCCGCCGCCAGTTGCCGCGCCATGAGCGCTCCCGAAGTTGCCACCGCCAGCATTGTCGTAAACGCATAGCTGCCCGCCAGCCGATCATCGACGGAAGCCGAAAGCATCCATTCGGTCACCTCGGCACAGGCCCCGGCCAGCGCCCTCAGGCCCGCATGATCCCCAGCCTCCTGCCCGATCCGCGCGACATGTTCGCGCAAAGCATCGCCGCCGCGCAAGCCCAGCTTGCGCCCGACGAGGTCGGCCGCCTGAATGCCGTTGGTGCCTTCGTAAATCGCCGCGATGCGGATATCGCGGTAATATTGGGCCGCACCGGTTTCCTCGATAAAGCCCATGCCGCCGTGCACCTGAATCCCCAACGAGGCGATTTCACTGCCCATGTCGGTGCCGTAAAGCTTGGCGAGCGGGGTGAGGATTTCCACCATCTCCTGCGCGCCTTCGATGCCCAGCGCAGCACGGTCCACATGGCCGCTGGCGCAATAGAGCAAGGCGCGGATCGCCTGTGTTCCAGCCTTCATCCGCATCAGCATCCGGCGAACGTCCGGATGCGCGATGATTGCCACGGGATCGCGCGATGCCCCGCCTGCCCGCGCCGATTGCACACGTTCCTGTGCGAAATGAACCGCCTTTTGCGTTGCCCCTTCGGCAATCTGCACACCTTGGAGGCCGACATTCAGCCGCGCATTGTTCATCATCGTGAACATCGCGCGCATCCCGCCAAATTCAGGACCGATCATCTCACCCACACAATCGCCGTCGTCGCCAAAGGCCAGCACACAGGTGGGCGAGGCGTGAATGCCCATTTTATGTTCGATGGATACCACCTTTACATCGTTGCGCGCTCCTAAAGAGCCATCGGCGTTGACGCGGTATTTGGGCACCACGAATAGCGAAATCCCCTTCGTTCCCGGCGGCGCATCGGGGGTGCGGGCGAGGACGAGGTGGATGATATTTTCCACCATATCGTGATCGCCGAAGCTGATGAAAATCTTCTGCCCCTTGATTTGATACGTCCCATCGCCGCGCGGAGTGGCGGTGGATTTGAGCGCGCCCACGTCTGAACCGGCCTGTGGCTCGGTGAGGTTCATCGTGCCCGTCCATTCGCCGGTGGAAAGTTTGGGCAGATAGAGCGCCTTCAACGCATCGGAGCCATGATGGTTCAGCGCCTCTATCGCCCCCACTGAAAGGATCGGGCATAGTGCGAAGGCCATATTGGCGGCTCCCAGCGAATTGAGCGCGACCGTTGCCAAACTAAATGGCAGCCCCTGCCCGCCAAATTCGGCAGGCGCATTGATCGATCCCCAGCCACCTTCGACATAGGCTTTATAGGCAGCGACATAGCCATCGGGCATTTTTACCGCACCATCGATCAGACGCGCGCCCACCGTGTCGCCTATGCGGTAAAGTGGCGCAAATTCGGCAGTTGCGAACTCTCCGAGACCCGTCGACAATGGCTTCGACCATATCGGGGGTGGCATCGGCAAAGCGTGCGGAAGCGGCCAGCTCGTCGATACAGCCACTATATTTCAGGGCAAAAAGTTGATCGGCAACGGGGGCAGTGAAGGTCATCGAAAATCCTGTTTATCTATGTGCCCGATGCCTATAGCCGCATAGCTATGACAGGCTCAAATCCGGTAGGGCATAGCCAGATTCTGCGGGCGCGATGCACTGGCGATTGCGGAAGCGGCGACGCTGCTTCGCAGTGGCGGGATCGTCGCCGTGCCAACCGAGACGGTATATGGCCTCGCCGCCGATGCGCGCAACGCCAATGCTGTTGCCGCGATTTACCGTGCCAAGGGACGCCCCGATTTCAATCCGCTGATCGTACATGTTCCAGACCGGCAGGCGGCTGGCGAGATTGCCGAATTCGATACACTCGCCGAGCGGTTGGCGGCGGCATTCTGGCCGGGGCCGTTCACTTTGGTGCTGCCGTTGCGCGACGATGCACCCGTAACCAGGGCGGTGACTGCGGGACTGCCAACGATTGCGCTGCGCTGCCCGGCCCATCCGGTCATGCACGGACTTTTGCTCGCAAGCGGGCTTAATCTCGCTGCCCCGTCCGCCAATGCTTCGGGCGGGATCAGCCCGACGCGTGCGGCGCATGTTGCCGCCAGTCTGGGTGCGGCGGCCCCGTTTATCCTCGATGGCGGCGCGTGCCGTTCGGGGATCGAATCGACCATTGTTGCCGTGCGCGCGGGCGGCTGGCAATTGCTCCGTCCCGGCCCGATTGCGATCGAGGCGATTGTCGATATCGCGGGCAGCGATCCCCTGCCCGATACCGCCAAAGGCATAGAGGCTCCGGGACAGCTCGCCAGCCATTATGCGCCAAACAAGCCCGTCAGGCTCTCAGCGGAATTAGCCGCCCCCGATGAATGGCATATCGGCTTTGGCGCGATCGCGGGTGACGATAATCTCTCTCCTGCGGGCGATCTCGCCGAGGCCGCATCCAAGCTCTATGACGCGCTCCACCGCGCCGATGCCAGCGACCGGGCGCGGATTGCCGTCGCCCCGATCCCGCAGCATGGCATTGGCGTTGCCCTGAACGACCGGCTGCAAAGGGCGGCAGCGCGATGATCCGCAGCACACTGATTGTACTTTTTCTTATCGGTTCAATGGCTCCCGCCGCTAGCAAAACCGAAACGACAAACAGTGTCGCCGCGCAAGAAATACGGCTGTCCGCCATCGGCTACCGCTTGGCCGAAGCGAACGCCGCTTTTTGCCCGAAACGCGAACGCATTGCAGGAGCAAGTCTCGATCAACCGCCGATATGCTCATCCAAATTTTGGGTTGATAGTCGCAGTAAAAAGGATGCTGGCGCAGACGGCGAGCAGGTGCGTGTCACCTCCGGATTGATCGACTTTCTCTCCGATGACGATGAATTGGCGGCCGTTGCCGCGCATGAATTGGCACATAACCAACTGGGTCATCCGCAGTTGATGGAAAATCTGAAAAAAGGTCGCGGCAAAGTAATCCGTGAACATGAAATTGCTGCTGACCGGCTCGCCGTGTGGCTGCTTGCCAATGCAGGCTATGATCCGCGCGCCACAATCCGGCTTTGGACACGGTTGGGGCCGGCCAAAAGCAAGACACCAAAGCTGAGTGAACGACTGGCAATTTTGCAAACTGAAATTGCGGCGTTGGATAGTGTCACTCCCACAGAAGGCAAACGCGCCCCTCCTTTGCTTGTAAAGGACGCAACCAGCCCCCATTTTCAGCCTGATTGAATAGAAAAGGAAACCCACACATGGCCGAAGCCATTTTTGCCGGGGGCTGTTTCTGGTGCACCGAGGCGGTGTTTCAGCAGCTTCGCGGTGTGAACAGCGTTGAGAGCGGCTATATCGGCGGCCATGTTCCCGATCCCGATTATAAATCCGTGTGCAGCGGAAGTACCGGCCATGCCGAGGGCATCCGTATCAGCTTTGACGCAAGCGAAATCAGCTATGCCGACCTGCTCGACATCCATTTTGCGACCCATGATCCGACGCAATTGAACCGGCAGGGCAATGACATTGGAACGCAATATCGCTCGGCCCTATTTCCGCTGGACGACGAACAACGCAGCGATGCCGTGGCCGCTATCGCCCGCGCTCAGCCTGATTGGCCCGCACCCATTGTCACCACCATCGAAGGCCCCGCCACATGGTATCCGGCGGAGGATTACCATCAGGAGTATTGGGACGGCGAAGGGCAACGCAATCCTTATTGCCTTGCGGTCATCCCGCCAAAGTTACAGAAACTTAAGTCGAAATTTGGTCCAAAGCTGAGTAATGATTGACGCCATGTTAACAATGCAGCGATAGCAAAGCCTCATGAAACACAAACCGATCCGAAAAGCCGTTTTCCCAGTAGCGGGGCTTGGCACACGTTTTCTTCCCGCGACCAAGGCAATTCCAAAGGAAATGCTTCCCGTGGTGGACCGGCCACTCATTCAATATGCGGTCGATGAAGCGCGCGAGGCGGGGATCGAGCAGATGATCTTCGTTACCGGTCGCGGAAAAACTGCGCTCGTTGAGCATTTTGACGTTGCCTATGAACTCGAAAATACCATGTCCGCGCGCAACAAGGACATGTCTGTCCTGGATTCGACCCGGTTCCTGCCCGGAAACCTGATTACAGTGCGGCAACAAGTGCCGATGGGCCTGGGCCATGCCATCTGGTGCGCGCGCGCCATTGTGGGGGACGAGCCCTTTGCAATTTTCCTGCCCGACGAATTCATGCACGGAACGCCGGGCTGCATGAAGCAGATGGTGGAGCAATATGAAAAGGTCGGCGGCAATCTGCTGAGCGTGCTCGAAGTGCCGGAGAGCCAAGTTTCCAGCTATGGCGTGATCGATCCCGGTGCACGAGACGGCAAACTGACCGAAGTCAAAGGCTTGGTTGAAAAGCCCAAACAGGAAGATGCCCCGTCAAACCTGATCATCTCGGGCCGCTATATACTGCAACCCGAAGTGATGCGGGTACTCGAACATCAGGAAAAGGGCGCTGGTGGCGAAATTCAGTTGACCGACGCCATGGCCCAGATGATCGGCAGCCAGCCGTTTCACGCCGTCACCTTCGATGGTGCGCGCTATGATTGTGGCTCCAAAACCGGCTATATCGAAGCCAATCTGGCCGTAGCCCTGTCACGTCCCGATATGGCCGACGAGGTGCGCGCGATTGCAAAACGCCTCGTGGGATAATCAGCCAAACTGTAAATCAACCGTAGCCCAAATACGCTAAAGATAGCCCTTCAGGTCGGGTTTTTGTTCAGCTCTTTATAAACAAAACCACCAAGCAGCCCGCCCAGGATAGGGGCAAGCCAGAACAGCCACAGCTGTTGCAGGGCTAATCCGCCGACCACCAAAGCAGGGCCGGTGCTGCGCGCCGGATTGACCGAAGTATTGGTCACCGGGATCGAAATCAGGTGGATCAACGCCAGCGTCAGGCCAATGGCGAGCGGGGCCAATCCGGCAGGCGCACGGCTATCGGTGGCCCCCATGATGATGAACAGAAAGAAAAAGGTGAGCAGCAATTCAGCCAGAAATGCGGCGGCCAAAGTGTATCCACCGGGTGATCCCGCAGCAAAGCCATTGGCGGCCAAGCCGTTGCCGGCCAGCGAGTAATCCGCCTTGCCCGATGCAATCACATATAGCGTGAACGCCGCCGCAGCCGCGCCCAAAACTTGCGAAATCACATAAAGCGGGATGTCTTTCGCATCGAAACGTCCGCCCGCCCAAAGCCCGATGGTAACCGCCGGATTGAGATGACAGCCCGAAATATGGCCGATTGCGTACGCCATAGTGACCACCGTCAAACCAAAAGCCAGCGACACGCCGAGCAATCCGATCCCGACATCCGGAAAGGCCGCAGAAAGCACCGCACTGCCGCATCCTCCCAATACCAGCCAGAAAGTGCCCAGAAATTCGGCAATGCCCCGTTGAATATTCGTCATTTCTTCCTCCATTTTTGTGCAGAGCTCCTCCACCTGCCATCACAGCGTAACACGAAAAGGGTGAAAGCCATTGTCAAACCATGTTTCATCCTGTTTCAGATCATTCAGCAACAATGCAGAAATGCCATGTTAAGGCGCGCGCGAATGGCGGGAGATTACCAATGCGAATAATGGCTTCTTTGGCACTATTGCTGCTGCTTCCCGGATGCGTGGCCTCTGTGGTGAAGGACGTGGTGACGGCTCCGGTTAAAATCGTTTCCAAAACCGCCGATGTGATGACCACCAGCCAATCCGAATCCGATGAAAAGCGCGGGCGGGAGATTCGCAGAAAAGAAGAACGCATGGGCAAGTTGGCCCGGCAGGCGGACAAGCTACAAGATAAATGCGACGACGGCGATGAAGACGCCTGTGCGGAACTCCGTTCGGTCAAACGGCAAATAGAGGCCGAAGAAGACCGGGTGGATTGATCCAGCCAGCATCTGCGGAGATTGAACAGACAAAAAACCCCGCCGGAATCGCTTCCGGCGGGGTTTTTGATTTCGATTATCGTCTCAGGATCAATCCTGATCTTCAACCGTTTCGGGCGTGTGCTCCATGTCGCCGAGCGGGGTATCGCCCATCGCGGCTTCCATGCCTTGCGCCAGTTCGGCTTCATGCTCCTCAGCCGCTGTTTCCGGTGCGATCAGGCTTTCTTGCAGCTTTTTATAGCTGGCCCGGATCGCCGCATCGCGGCTGGTTGCGGTCACGCGGATACGGTTCATGGCAGAGCCGGTACCAGCAGGGATCAAGCGACCAACGATCACATTTTCCTTCAGGCCGGTCAGGATGTCCTTCTTGCCTTCAACCGCCGCCTGCGTCAGAACGCGGGTGGTTTCCTGGAACGACGCCGCCGAGATGAAGCTGCGGGTTTGCAGTGAAGCCTTGGTGATGCCGAGCAATACGGGTTTGCCAACAGCCGGCTTTTGGTTCGGCGCAAGCTTATCGTTGATCGCTTCCATTTCCTCGCGGTCCACCTGTTCGGCGGCCAGCAAGGTGGTGTCGCCGCCGTCGGTGATTTCCACCTTTTGCAGCATCTGGCGAACGATCGTTTCGATATGCTTATCGTTGATCTTCACACCCTGCAGACGATACACTTCCTGAATTTCTGCAACCAGATATTCGGCCAAAGCTTCAACACCCATCACTTCGAGAATGTCGTGCAGATCGGGCGATCCGGCGATCAGATTGTCACCCTTGCGGACGAAATCGCCTTCTTGCACGTCGAGCACCTTGGATTTGGGAATCAGATATTCGATCCGATCACCTTCCTCGGGCACAATCGCGATTTTGCGCTTTGCCTTATAGTCGCGGACAAACTCAATCCGGCCCGAAAGCTTTGCAATAACCGCGCAATCCTTTGGCTTGCGGGCTTCGAACAGTTCGGCAACGCGCGGCAGACCACCGGTGATGTCACGGGTCTTGGCCGATTCACGGGTAACGCGAGCCAGAACATCGCCTGCCTCAACCCGTGCACCATCCTCGACCGACAGCATCGTGCCAACGGACACCAGATAGCGTGCCGCTTCACCGCTTTCTTCGTCAAGCAGGGTAACGCGGGGACGAAGGTCTTCCTTCTTGCCGCGCGCAATACCGCGATATTCGACGACAATGCGTTGGGCGATGCCGGTGGCTTCGTCGGTCTGTTCGATCAGCGTCTGGCCGTCGATCAAATCCTGATATTTCACAATACCCGGCTTTTCGGTGATCAGCGGCATGGTGAACGGATCCCATTCGGCCAATCGCTCGCCCGAGGTCACCTTGTCGCCTTCGCCAAACATCAACGTCGCACCATAAGGCAGACGGTGTGTTTCCATCTCGCGACCATCCTTGTCGACAATGACAAGATCGCCATTGCGGGCCATGGCGACACGGCGACCGCGTTTGTCAACAATCGTCGGCAAATCGCGATAGCTGACGACACCGTCGGCAGAAGCATCGAGGTTCGACGTTTCATTCAGCTGCGCGGCACCACCAATGTGGAAGGTCCGCATCGTTAGCTGTGTGCCCGGCTCACCGATGGATTGTGCAGCGATAACGCCGACAGCTTCACCGATGTTTACCGGCGTACCGCGGGCCAGATCGCGGCCATAGCAGGTGCCGCAAACGCCAACCTTGGATTCGCACACCAGAGGCGAGCGGATTTTCAGAGCTTGCAGACCAATTTCCTCGATCCGCGTAATCGCCGCTTCGTCAAGCAACGTGCCCGTCGGGAACATCACTTTGCCGTCACCGCCAACGATATCTTCCGCTGTGGTGCGGCCCAACACGCGCTCGCCGAGCGAGGCAATGGTGCTGCCGCCCTGCACGATCGAGCGCATTTCCAGCGCGCGTTCGGTGCCGCAGTCGATTTCGACGATGGTGCAATCCTGCGATACGTCAACCAGACGCCGTGTCAGATAGCCCGAGTTGGCGGTCTTCAACGCGGTATCGGCAAGGCCTTTACGCGCACCATGGGTCGAGTTGAAATATTCAAGAACCGTCAGGCCTTCTTTAAAGTTCGAGATAATCGGGGTTTCGATGATCTCGCCCGAAGGCTTGGCCATCAGCCCGCGCATCCCGCCCAGCTGCTTCATCTGCGCTGGCGAACCACGTGCGCCAGAGTGGGCCATCATGTAGATCGAGTTAATCTGGGCTTCACGGCCATTCTCGTCTTTCGGCGTGGCTTTCAGCTTTTCCATCATGGCATTGGCAACGCGGTCACCACAGCCGGACCAGGCATCGATCACCTTGTTGTATTTTTCCTGCTGGGTGATCAGGCCATCCTGATATTGCTGTTCAAAATCGGCAACAACGGCCTTGGTTTCGGCGACCAGACCTTCCTTTTCTTCAGGAATGATCATGTCATCCTTGCCGAAGCTGATCCCCGCCTTGAACGCGTGGCGGAAGCCAAGGCCCATGATGGCATCGGCAAACAGCACGGTGTCTTTCTGGCCGGTGTGGCGATAAACCTGATCGATCACGTCACCGATTTCCTTCTTGGTCAGAAGGCGGTTCACGGTTTCAAAAGGCACGGTGTGTGATTTGGGCAGACATTCGCCCAACAGCATACGGCCCGGCGTGGTTTCATAACGCACCATGCGCTCCACACCATCTTCGCCGGTTTGCGGCACGCGGCTCGTGATTTTCGAGTGCAGCGTCACCGCGCCCACTTCGAGCGCCTGATGCACTTCGGCCATGTCGGAGATGATCATGCCCTCGCCCGGCTCGCCTTCGCGGTCCATCGAGAGATAATAAAGGCCCAAGACCATATCCTGTGAGGGAACGATGATCGGTTTGCCGTTTGCAGGGCACAGGATGTTGTTGGTCGACATCATCAGCACGCGTGCTTCCAACTGGGCTTCAAGGCTCAGCGGAACGTGGACGGCCATCTGGTCACCGTCAAAGTCGGCGTTGAACGCGGCGCAAACCAGCGGGTGAAGCTGGATAGCCTTGCCTTCGATCAGGACGGGTTCAAACGCCTGGATGCCCAAACGGTGAAGCGTGGGCGCGCGGTTGAGCAGCACCGGATGTTCGCGGATCACCTCGTCGAGGATATCCCAAACTTCCTTGCGTTCTTTTTCAACCCATTTCTTCGCCTGTTTCAGCGTCATCGACAGGCCCTTGGCATCGAGACGCGAGTAGATGAAGGGCTTGAACAGTTCGAGCGCCATCTTTTTCGGCAGGCCGCACTGGTGCAATTTCAATTCAGGACCGGTCACGATCACCGAACGGCCCGAATAATCGACGCGCTTGCCGAGCAAGTTCTGGCGGAAACGGCCTTGCTTGCCCTTGAGCATGTCGGCTGAGCGATTTCAGCGGACGTTTGTTGGCACCGGTGATCGTGCGGCCACGACGGCCATTGTCGAACAGCGCGTCAACGGCTTCCTGCAACATGCGCTTTTCATTGCGGACGATGATGTCCGGCGCGCGCAGCTCGATCAGGCGCTTCAAACGGTTGTTCCGGTTGATAACGCGGCGATAAAGATCGTTAAGATCGGAGGTTGCGAAACGGCCACCATCCAATGGCACCAGCGGGCGCAGTTCGGGCGGGATGACAGGAATGACGTCCAGGATCATCCATTCGGGGCGGTTGCCCGAATCGATGAAGCTTTCGACAACCTTCAAACGCTTGATGATCTTCTTGGGTTTCAGTTCCGATTTGGTCGTCGCCAGTTCTTCGAGCAGATCAGACCGTTCTGTTTCCAGATCAAGGTCCATCAACATCTGCTTGACGGCCTCGGCACCGATGCCGGCGGTGAATGCGTCTTCGCCATATTCATCTTGCGCCGCGAGCAATTCGTCTTCGGTCAACAGCTGGAATTTTTCCAGCGCAGTCAGGCCGGGTTCGGTGACGATGTAATGTTCGAAATACAGCACGCGCTCCAACTGCTTCAACTGCATGTCGAGCAGCAAGCCGATGCGCGAAGGCAGCGATTTCAGGAACCAGATATGCGCGACGGGAGCGGCCAGCTCGATATGGCCCATGCGTTCGCGGCGAACCTTGGTGACGGTAACTTCAACGCCGCATTTTTCGCAAACGACGCCTTTATATTTCATGCGCTTATATTTGCCGCACAGGCATTCATAATCCTTCACAGGGCCAAAGATGCGCGCGCAGAACAGGCCGTCACGCTCTGGCTTGAACGTGCGATAGTTGATGGTTTCGGGCTTTTTGATTTCACCGAAAGACCAGCTGCGGATTTTCTCTGGGCTAGCGATCCCGATCTGGATCTGGTCGAATGTTTCGACCTTGGCGACGGGATTGTTGAATTTGGAAAGTTCGTTCATTGTCTTTTCCTTGTTGGAGCGTCTCGCTCCGCAAAATTCTTATGGGCTGTGGTTGGGGCCAGTGATCGGGGGCGACGTTTCCGCCGCCCGCCTGATCCTATTCCGCTGCCTCGGCAAAATCCTCGTCACCTTCGACGGCATCATGCGACTTGAGATCGACATTGAGGCCCAGCGAACGCATTTCCTTGACGAGAACGTTAAAGCTCTCCGGAATGCCGGCATCGAAGGTATCGTCGCCCTTGACGATGGCTTCATACACCTTGGTACGGCCAACGACGTCATCGGACTTCACCGTCAGCATTTCCTGCAAGGTGTAGGCAGCGCCATAGGCTTGCAGCGCCCAGACTTCCATTTCCCCAAAGCGCTGACCACCGAACTGCGCCTTACCACCCAGCGGTTGCTGTGTGACGAGCGAGTAGGGTCCGATCGAACGGGCGTGGATTTTATCGTCCACCAAGTGATGCAGTTTGAGCATATAGATATAGCCCACGGTCACCTTGCGGTCGAACTTGTCGCCGGTGCGGCCATCGAACAGATCGCTTTGCCCCGAAGTATCGAGCCCCGCTTTGGTCAGCATGTAGGAAACATCGGCCTCGCGCGCACCATCGAACACAGGCGTGCCCATGGGAACGCCAAAGGTCAGATGTTCGGCCAGATCGATGATATCTGCATCCGAACGACCCTTGATTTCATCGGCATAATTATCGCCGTAGATATCAACCAGACGATCTCGGATCGCAGAAGGCGGCGAACCCGCCGTCGGGTTCGGATTGGCCGCATGCCATTCCTCCAGCCCCGCTTCGATCTGCTTGCCCAGACCGCGCGCGGCCCAGCCCAGATGCGTTTCGAAAATCTGACCGACGTTCATACGGCTCGGCACACCCAGCGGGTTGAGCACGATATCCACCGGCGTACCATCGGCAAGGAACGGCATGTCTTCGGCGGGCAGGATGCGCGAAATCACACCCTTGTTGCCGTGACGACCAGCCATTTTGTCGCCCGGTTGCAGCTTGCGCTTCACCGCGACGAAAACCTTGACCATTTTCAGCACGCCCGGAGCCAGCTCATCGCCACGCTCCAGCTTCTCGCGCCGATCTTCAAACTTTTCGACGATCAGTTTGACGGCGTCGTCATATTGCGTTTTGACCGCTTCAAGATCGCCTTGAACCTTGTCATCGGCAACACCGATTTTCCACCATTCATGACGCTCGACTTCGGCCAGATTGGCGTCGGTGATTTTGTCGCCCTTCTTGATGCCCTTTGGCCCCGCTGCCACGACTTGCCCGATCAGCATGTCTTTCAGGCGGTTGTACGATGCCCGGTTGAGGATCGAACGTTCGTCTTCGCGGTCCTTTGCGAGGCGTTCGATTTCTTCGCGTTCAATCGCCATTGCACGTTCGTCTTTGTCGATGCCGTGGCGGTTGAACACGCGCACTTCGACGACGGTTCCGGCAACACCCGGCGGCAGGCGCAGCGAGGTATCGCGCACGTCCGATGCCTTTTCACCAAAGATCGCGCGGAGCAGCTTTTCTTCCGGCGTCATCGGGCTTTCACCCTTTGGCGTGATCTTGCCGACCAAAATGTCGCCCGGATGCACTTCGGCACCGATATAGACGATCCCGGCTTCGTCGAGGCTGCGAAGCGCTTCCTCGCCCACATTCGGAATATCGCGGGTGATGTCTTCGGGTCCAAGCTTGGTATCGCGGGCCATGACTTCAAATTCATCGATGTGGATCGACGTGAACACGTCGTCCTTCACAATGCGTTCCGAAATCAGGATGGAGTCTTCGTAGTTATAGCCATTCCAAGGCATAAACGCGACGAGGCTGTTCTTGCCCAGCGCCAGTTCGCCCAGTTCGGTCGAGGGACCATCGGCGATGATATCGCCTGCCTCAATCGCGTCACCCACCTTCACCAAAGGCTTCTGGTTGATGCAGGTGTTCTGGTTCGAACGCTGGAATTTCTGCAGCGTGTAGATATCGACGCCCGATTGGCCGGGTTCGACTTCGCCCGTCACGCGGACGACGATACGGGTGGCGTCCACCTGATCGACGATGCCGGTGCGGCGCGCGCCGATAGCAGCGCCCGAATCGCGCGCCACGGTTTCTTCCATGCCGGTGCCGACCAGCGGTGCTTCTGCACGCAGCAAAGGCACAGCCTGACGTTGCATGTTCGATCCCATGAGTGCGCGGTTGGCGTCATCGTTTTCCAGGAACGGGATGAGCGAGGCAGCAACCGAAACCAGCTGTTTCGGCGACACGTCCATCAGCGTGATCTGTTCCTTCGGCGCCATCAGGAATTCCCCTGCCTGACGCGACGAGATCAGTTCTTCGAGCAAATTGCCATCGGCATCGGTTTCGGCATTCGCCTGAGCCACCGTGTGCTTTTGCTCTTCCATCGCCGACAGATAAACCACATCGGATGTGACCTTGCTGTCCTTCACAAGACGATAAGGCGTTTCGATAAAGCCATATTTGTTCACGCGGCTGAACGATGCCAGCGAGTTGATCAGGCCGATGTTCGGGCCTTCGGGCGTTTCAATCGGGCAGATCCGGCCATAATGGGTCGGGTGAACGTCGCGGACTTCAAAGCCTGCACGTTCGCGGGTCAGGCCGCCGGGTCCAAGCGCCGAAACACGGCGCTTGTGGGTGACTTCCGAAAGCGGGTTGGTCTGATCCATGAACTGCGACAGCTGCGAGCTGCCGAAGAATTCGCGCACTGCGGCTACCGCAGGCTTCGCATTGATCAGGTCGTTGGGCATCACAGTCGAAACATCGACCGAAGACATACGTTCTTTAACAGCGCGCTCCATGCGGAGCAGGCCGACGCGATACTGGTTTTCCAGCAATTCGCCCACCGAACGCACACGGCGGTTGCCGAGATTGTCGATATCGTCGATTTCGCCCTTGCCGTCTTTCAAGTTCACCAGTTCTTTGACCACCGCGAGGATATCCTCGTTGCGAAGAGTGGTGTGATCGTCCGGCGCATCAAGCTGCAAACGCATGTTGAGCTTTACGCGGCCAACCGCTGACAGGTCATAACGGTCAGGATCGAAGAACAGGCCTGCAAACAAAGCTTCCGCGGTTTCGCGCGTTGGCGGCTCGCCGGGGCGCATCACGCGGTAGATCGCATCCAGACCCATGTCGCGGTTTTCGGCCTTGTCGGCCTTCAACGTGTTCCGCATCCAAGCGCCGGTAATCACATGATCGATATCGAGCAGTTCGAGGGCATCGATCCCGGCTTTGTCCAGCGCTTCCAGATTTTCGGCGGTGATTTCGTCACCAGCCTCAACATAGATGCGTCCGGTTTTGTCGTCGACCAGATCGAAAGCCGAATAACGGCCAAAGATTTCTTCGGTCGGGATCAACAATTCAGTCAAGCCATCCTTCACCGCCTTGTTGGCAGCGCGCGGCGTGACTTTCTGGCCCGACGGGAAAATCACTTCGCCCGATTTGGCATCGACAATGTCAAAGGTCGGTTTTGACGCGCGCCATTGATCGGCGTTGAATGGAATTTTCCAGCCGCCCTTGGCGCGGGCAAAGGTCACCTTGTCATAGAAATGATTGAGGATTTCTTCGCCGTTGAAGCCAAGTGAATAGAGCAAAGTCGTGACCGGCAATTTGCGCTTACGGTCGATACGGACGTTGACGATATCCTTTGCGTCGAATTCAAAATCGAGCCACGAACCGCGATAGGGAATGACGCGCGCGGCAAACAGGAACTTGCCCGACGAGTGCGTCTTGCCACGATCATGATCGAACAATACGCCCGGCGAACGGTGCATCTGCGAAACGATAACGCGCTCTGTGCCGTTGATGAAGAAGGTGCCGTTGTGCGTCATCAGCGGCATGTCGCCCATATAGACGTCCTGCTCCTTGATATCGAGAACCGAACGCGCTTCGGTTTCGGGATCAACTTCAAAGACGATCAGGCGCAGCGTGACCTTCATCTGCGCGGCATAGGTGATCCCGCGCTGACGGCATTCTTCCACGTCATATTTGGGGTCTTCGAGTTCGTAGTGGACGAAATCAAGTTCCGAAGTTCCGGCAAAATCGCGGATCGGGAAAACGCTACGGAGCGTTTTTTCAAGGCCCGACACATAGCCAATCGAAGGATCAGAACGCAAAAACTGTTCGTAAGATTCGCGCTGAACCTCGATCAGGTTTGGCATTTCAATCACTTCGTGAATGTCGCCAAAGATTTTGCGGATACGACGCTTACGTGAAAGCGCGTGTGCGGTTGCCGGATTAGCCATGGTGTTGATCAAGCCCTTAGGTCAAATGTGCGGCGCATGAGGCTCCGACAACGAAAAGGCCGCATGGCATTGCCTCCTGAGTCGGGAGCTAGCCAGCAGCCTGTCGCGTCGAAAAAACCAAAGCTTTCCATTCGTTAGGGCAATGCGCGGTTTTGCCCCGATCCCGAAAGCGGTGGTCGGATGCGTTGGGTATAGGGACGGAGTAGGGTTTGGTCAAGCAACGGGCGGAGGCAAACTTGATCGTTAGCGAAGCGGGGCCGTTTCCAAAGATTGGCCGATATGGGAAGGTTTATCCGTCCCTGACCCAACCTTGCCCGTGATCGCTCTTTCAACCATCCCGTTCAGCCATTGCCGCGCGGGTCCCTCTATCCACCGGAAACTGAGCCAGCCGCAACAAACAGCCGCACCAATCAAAAGCGGCGCTGTCATAATATTTTCCCGGTTGGCGTTAAAAAATGGCTGCTGCCATAGGTAAAGCGAATAGGATAATAGGCCGCAGTAAACCACCGCGCGATTTGCCAAGACCATCGTTAGAACCTTCGGCAAATGCCCGATATGGGCAACCGTAACCGCAAAGCAGGCCGTGCCCAGGCTATACCGCAACGGATCTGGCACCGGGTTTATGCTCAGGCAAACGCCGGCCACGCCCGCCATCAACGGGACCCATGCCGGGACATTCCATTTGTCGCCCCATTTGTTGGCGATCAGATAGGCTGTACAGCCCATCAGGATCGATGCGCCGCGCACGTCGGATCGCCAATAGACGTGATAATAATCGGCACCGGACATTGTTTGGATGACGCCGTTTGTGACGCATAGGCCAATCAACGCGCAGCATACCCCGATCACATTGATCCGCCTGAACCTGCGCGCAAAAAAGGCCAAGGCCGCGAGTAAAATATAGAGGTGCTCTTCAACACATAGCGACCAAATATGGCCGATATTTTCAGACACGCCGACCACCGGATACAGATAGTTATACGAAAATGTGACCAAGGTCAGCCATTGTGCGAATGAAACCGCGTGCCAATTTGCGAAGTTTGTGAACGCAAATATCGCGACGGAAAAGACCAGCATTGCGGGGAATATCCGGGCAAATCGCCGCCCAAAAAACTGCGGCAGTGCCACTTTACGCACAAATAATATTTCGGCCATCAGCCTGCCAGACAGCACAAAAAAGAGCTCGACCCCCAAACGCCCCGCATTGATCCCCGGGAGGGGCAGGAAATGTCCGACAAGGACTGCCAAAATAGCCAGCCCGCGCCAGCCGTCCAAAATGGCCAATCGCTGTGGAAGCACGCTCGAATTCGTCATATTCTGCCTATCCAGCCAAGTGTACCCGGCGGAAGGTAAAATCACAGTTCTAACAAATTAATTTCAAAGTCTTGCAATGCGTTCGTTTTGGATCAAATTTGTTTCGAAACGAAAGTCAGCGTGTTTATTTGCGACGAAGCAAGGCGAACTCCAGCCTTGGGTGGAATTCCCTCACCCGCCCGTTGGCGGCGCGCCCAGCCATATCCACCACATGAAGCCAAAGGCTGCTAAAGCGCACAGGACAAACGCCACGGTCGATCCCTTGCGCGGTTGTTCGGCAACGCCGCCCATGTCCTTGCGCCCTGTTATCATCGGCTTCACCAAATTGTCGCGCCTTATGACGAGATAATAGAGGATAGCCGCAACGTGCAGCGCCACGACGCCCAATATCACGTTGAACAACAGGTGGTGCCATTCGCGTGCCGCTTCGGCGGTATCATAAGACACCAGATGGTTGAGCGGCCCGGATTCCAGCCCGTCCACATCCTGCGCGACCAACCCCAAGCCGATTTGCAAGCCGAGAAGTAGCAGCATCGCAACCACGCTCCAGCCGCCAACCGGATTATGGCCGATAATCGGCGCGCGTGTCTCGCCTCCCTTTAAATAGGAAATCACCGCCGCCGGACCTTTGAGGAATTGTCCAAAACGCGCCGTGCCGCTGCCTACAAAACCCCATAAAAGGCGGAAAGCCAGTAAGCCCAAAAAGGCCATGCCCAATTGTTTGTGCAGTTCAAGGTCGCCCTCTTCGCCCGTCCACCACATCGCAGCGAGCAGGATAACGAATGACCAGTGGATGATGCGGACAGGCCAATCCCAAAGCCGCACTTCGGCGGTTGCCGTTTCCGTCTCAGCCATTAATTCTTGGCCTTAAACTCGTCATGGCAGCCTTTGCAATTCATGCCGAGACCGCCTGCCGCTCCACGGATTGTATCCAGATCGCCGCCCGCTGCGGCTTTTTTCATGGCACCGGTTGCCTTGGTGAATTTGGCTCCGGCGGCTTTAAAGACCACGGGCTTCACCCAGATCGCTGGCAAAGCGGCGGTTTTCACGCCCGATGCAGGGCCGCTGCCTTTGGGGAAAGCTTTCATATTGGCAATGGCTGCCGTGTTCATCACATTGGCGTTGATCCGCAACACCGCGACCGAGGGTTCGGATTTTTTCAGCTCGTCATTGATCGCCTTGAACGCGCCGCCGATCTTCTTGAAATTGGCCTGACGAGTTTTGATGACATCGGCCACTGCGGCAACCGCGATGGCGGGAACGGCGATCAGGGCCACAAAGCCGAGAATCTTCTTATTCAATTTCATGCGCTTTTCTCCTCGAACTCACAGCGGATTGGGGGCCAAGTGTACCATATGGTTACTGCCGCAGCACCGGGATGGCGGCAATAGAAAAAATGTATCAAATCGACTGAATTGAGTGCTGAAAGCCGATTAGCCTTTCGACCGCCTCCCCAGCCTTACGCGCGGCGACACGCAGATTGGCCATGAAGTCACCGCTGCTGTCGCCATTGGCATCGTCGGTTGCCGCCTTGATCGCCGCCCAGGGAAGGCCAAGCGCGCGCGCCGCCTGCGCCACCGCCGCCACTTCCATATCTATCAACTGCGCGCCGCTGTGCGTGGCAATCTCCAGTGCACGGTTTGGACATTCGACAAATAGATCGCCACTGGCGATCCGTGCATGGGGCAGAGCTAGGCCCGGATCGGGGATGGCCCGAAACACTGTATCGCCGCTGTCCCCCATCGGCCAGCTGCCGCCGCGATAGGCGTAAAAGCCACCGGGCCTCGCCGCGCCGAAATCATGCTGCACGGCTTCCGCGATCCAATAGGTGTCGCCCGGCATCGGCTGCAATCGGCCGCACGTTCCCGCCATGACGATCAGCTGCGTCTGTTCGCTGGCCAGACGCCCGACGGCAAGCGCCGCATTCACCTTTCCCAGGCCGCAAACCGCGATCACCACATTGCGATAACTCCGGATTGCCATTCCGGACACGTGGCTGGCATCGCCCATTTGCGGGAAAATGGCGTCTGCCTCTTCGGGCAGGGCGGCAAGGATAAGCAGTGAGGTCATCATCCGGCGATAGCGGTGTTGCTGCGCGGAATTCAATCGAAGATATGGCTAGGGTCAGGGTTTAGGTCTGTTGCCACCGGACTACAGATCGGAAATGTGGGGCATTTCGAAAAGGACCTGAATTGAGGAAAACCGGCGGGCAACAGACCTGCCCTGGCTCGTGGAATAGCATTTTGGTGACCAGACCAAATGCCATAACGAAAGCGCAATATCTCTCCTTTTTCCGGTGCGTTCAACACCAGTATGATTGCGGCTACACCGGTTACCGATCCCTTAATAAATCCCGGAACTCCGTCCATATCGGACCGTTCGGCTGTTCGATTAGGCGGTCTATCAATCGCCTGAAAAGGCGATCAGCGACTGTGGCACAACGCCCGCCTGACGCAATCTTTCCGATCCGTTCAGCGCGGGCAGATCGACAATGAACAGCGCCTGATCCACCACGCCGCCCGCCTGCCGGATCAGCTCGATCCCGGCCAGCGCCGTCCCCCCGGTGGCGATCAGATCATCGACCAACAGGATTTTCTGGCCGCGCTCTATCTGCCCGGTATGCAGTTCAATCCGGTCAGTGCCATATTCCAAAGCATAATCGATCCCGATCTTTTCACCCGGCAACTTGCCCGGCTTACGGAGCATCAGCTTGCCAAGCCCCAACGCATAAGACAGCCCGGCTGCCACAATGAAGCCGCGCGCTTCGATCCCGGCAATCAGTGCGGTATCTGGCGCAACCAGCGCCGCCATCCGGTCAACGGTGTTGCGAAATCCCTTCCCGTCGAGCAGCAAAGTAGAAACGTCGCGAAACATGATTCCGGGCTTTGGATAATCGGGAATAGCGCGAATGAGCGCCGCGAGATCGGCATTATCGGTCATGGTCTGTACTTTGCGGCAAGTAGGGGCCGGAATGTTTATTCCCGTTCAATGCATTGATCGCCCTATGCACCCGCGCCTCAATCTCTTCGCGCGGCAAGCCGGAGGGGATTTCTTCGCCGATTTTATAGGTCATGATCCCGCTGTGCCGGATCAATTTGTCCTTTGGGCACAATATGCCGCTGTTCACCGCAATCGGAATCACGGGCAGCCCCAATAATTTATACAGGCCGGCAAAGCCCGATTGCAACGGCGGCATCTCGCCATGCGGCACGCGCGTTCCTTCGGCGAAAATCACAATCGGACGGCCCTGCGCCTGCATCTCTTTGCCCCAAGTGATCATTTTGCGAAGCGCCCCGGCGCCAGCCTCACGATCCACGGAAATCATGCCAAAAGCTTTTGCCGCGCGGCCCCAGAAAGGGATGCGGAACAATTCCTGTTTGGCCACCACGCCGGGCATACCAAACATGCGCGGCATATCTATGGTTTCGTACATGCTTTCATGCTTGATCACATAAAGCGCGGATTTAATGACAAAATCGCCTTCGATCTGTTGGCGGATGCCCAATATCCAGCGCGTGCAGAGATAATGATAACGGCTCCAGCATTGCACGAAAAACAACAACATGCCGCGCCCCAGAAACACGCCGCAAAATGCCAGAAACACAAGCAGGATCGAACCAAGATAGAATAGAGGCAGGAACAAGAGCGACCGCAATATCGCCATCCCTATATCCCCACAAAGGCGGCCAGCGCGCGCAGCCAATATTTGTTATATTCCTTGAACAACACGGCAAGGCTGGGCTGTGTGGACACCGCATCGTTGGTAACGGACACGGTATCGGGCAACACCTGATCCAGTTCCAGCCGGGCACGGCGCATATGCCAATCATGCGTCACCAGCCGCATTGTCTTCACCTTGTGCTTTGCCGCCCAGCGCGCGGTTTCCAGCGCATTGGAGCGGGTATCAACCGCGCGGAAGCCCAGATCGATGCAGCAATCAAACAATTTTTGCGGCCGATCATATTCGGCGGCAAGTTCGGCTGGTTTCACATCCAGATCGACGCCCGAAATCAGCATCCGTTTTGCTTTGCCCGCCTCCAAAATGGCTAGGCCACGGTCGATGCGGTTGGCTCCGCCCGTCAACACAACGACGGCATCGGTGTTATCCTTTGGCGCAGGCTGCGGTAGGAACAGCGCGAACCAGACAAAGCCCAAAATCCAGGCGAGCAAGGCAAAGGCGATTATGCGTCTGGTCACGAGAAGTTCACAACATCCTTTTTAGCGCCGAGAGCACCGTCCAGCGCGCCATCAGCATCGCCAGCCCTGTAACGGCCAACGGAATCGCTGCCAAGATGGGCCAGCCAAAAATCGGGAATTGCGCGCCGCCCAACAAGGCCGGAGCGAGCGCCTGCATTTCCGAACCGAGCAACAGGATCACCAATCCCGCAGCCACCAGCCCCAAAGCACCACCGAACAATGCATCGAGCGACACGCGCCGCTGAAAAAGCCGGGCGGCCTGCATATCGGTTGCCCCCATCATGTGCATGATCTCGATTGTCGGGCGGTGTGTGTTGAGCGCGCCGCGCACCGCGAGCACCACTGTCGCCGCCGTCGCCAACACCAGCAACAAAACCACCGCCACGGCCAGCCACAGCAAGGTCCGCATCAGATCGAAAAAGGGTTGCAGCCAATCGGCATTGCCATCGACCCGAACATTCCGGGAAACACTGCGAAGCTGTTGACGCAGACGTCCGAGTTCGGCTGGCCCCGGCGGCTTGCCAAAGCGGACGTCGATCAACGCCGGCACCGGCAAATTGGCCTCATCGGCAACATCGCCAAGCCATGGCTGAAGCAATTCAGCCGCATCAGCCTGCGAAACCGGAGACACTTCCGTTACTCCCGGCTGGTTTTGTAGCCACCGCGCAACGGCGCGCTGCTCGCGAATCCGCGTTGCCGGGTCTGGCGTTAAAATCTGTATCGTCGCTTCGCGTGACAGATCTTCGCCGCCCTGCCCTGCGGCATTGGCAAAAATCAGCGCGCCCGCCGTTGCCAGCGCAGCGAGGAACACCATGATCGCCAAGACCCAGGGCATGGCTCCGGCAAAGCGGCCATCGGGGATCAACCGCCTGTCATGCGGCGGAAGCGCCAGAGTGAAAATCGAAGCCATGCCTGCGACCGTCAGTTCTTCAGGACCAATGGGCGCGGGGGATGCTTGAGCGCGCCAGTGGGATCGGAAAGCCGCCCTTTATCGAGCCGCATCATCTGAGCGCCCTCGATTTCTTGCAGCAAATGGATATCATGGGTGGCAACCACAACCGTCGTGCCCAACCGGTTCAGCGCGGCAAACAGTTGCAACAGCCGCACGGCCATATCGGGATCGACATTGCCGGTGGGCTCGTCTGCTACCAAAATTTCGGGGCGTCCGATGACGGCGCGGGCAATGGCCACGCGCTGCTGCTCTCCACCCGAAAGCGTGGCAGGCCTGGCATCCGCCCGTTCGGTAAGGCCGATCCAGCCGAGCATTTCATTGACCGGCCCCATCAAATCCCGCTCTGCAATCCCTGCGATCCGCAAGGGAAGCGCGATATTGTCGAAAGCCGAAAGATGCGGAACGAGGCGGAAATCTTGAAACACCACGCCGATCCGGCGGCGAAACCCGGGCAGACGCATCCGCTGCATCGTCGTGGTATCCTGCCCGAACATGCGGATCGCGCCACGGCTGGGCCGGTGGGCGAGATAGAGAAGCTTGAGCAGCGATGTTTTCCCGGCGCCCGATGCACCGGTCAAAAAGTAAAAGCTTCCGGGGAACAGCGTGAAGCTGACATCGGTTAGCGTTTCCGCTCCTGTGCCATATCTCAGGCCAACATTGTCAAATTCGGCAACGCTTTGCATCGGCCCCGCATTGCACAACATTGGCGCTCGCGCAAAGCCTATGAATAGCAAATTTGCCATGATCCTGTCCCAAATCGCAGCGCGGAGCCCTCATTCCACAGCTTAATTGTTCGGTCGGGCTTGCAAGTACGGGGCAGGTCATGTTTATGCGTTTACAAATGCTGCTGGTTTGCCCCTCTTGCCGAACACGTTATGTTGTACCCGATAGCGCCATTGGTGGTGCAGGACGACAGGTGCGCTGCGCCAGTTGCCGGCACAGTTGGTTTCAGGACGGGCCGAACAGCGTAGCTCCTCCGCCCATAGAGCCGGTGGCAGCCGTTCCCACACCT
Organism: uncultured Alphaproteobacteria bacterium; assembly: GCA_963732535.1. Lineage (GTDB taxonomy): Bacteria > Pseudomonadota > Alphaproteobacteria > Sphingomonadales > Sphingomonadaceae > Sphingorhabdus_B. Next base: position 333,633 of record CAVSZW010000014.1, read on the forward strand.
GCCCCCGTACCGCCCGCACCGCCGCCGCAGACCGCGCCGGTTACCGACGCCGAAACTGCCAGAATCCGTTCCTGCCGAACCCGTCAAATCGGATGAAGTCCAGCCGGGTTTCAGCGCGATGGATTCGCCAGCAACGCGCCCCGTCGTCACCATCGTGCCAGAGGAACGGCGCGAACCGGCGTCCGAAAGCGTGAGATATTTTGACGATCCGCCGCTGCCCGAACGCAGCCAGTTTGATCGCGAGCCGCCATTCCGTCCACGGCGCAATCCTGCAAAACTGATGACCTATGCGGCCATTGGCTTTGCCTTTTTTATGGCCATTGCGGGTGGCGGGCTGTGGTATTCGGGATTGCTGGATAACAGTTTTGCCAGTTCAGCCGCCGAGCCTGATCTGAAAATCGTGCTGCACGATAATTTGCAACAGGGAAAATCGCCCGACGGCACCCCCTATTTCATCGCCAGTGGTTCCATCGTCAATCCCACGTCCAGCACGCAGAATGTTCCCAATTTGTTGGTGACATTGAAGGATTCGAGCGGACGATCGGTGTTCAATTGGAAAATGAAACCGCCGGTTTCATCGCTCGCCCCGGGAGCGACAGCGGATTTCAGCCAGCTGCGCCGCGATATCCCGCTCAATGCTTCGCAGATCAGTGTCGGTTGGGCGCTTTCGGATCGGTAGCCTGAAAGACGAGGCGACCGCCCTTCATGACAAATGCGGGGGTTTCGATTGCCGCAATGTCCTCTACCGGATTGCTGCGAAATGCGACCAGATCGGCAAACTTGCCCACCGCAATTGAACCCACACTTTCCTCGCGCCGCATCACCCGTGCCGCCTCTATCGTGGCAGACTGGATCGCCTGTATCGGCGTCATCCCATATCGCACCATATAGGCGAATTGTTTGGCATTGCCGCCGTGCGGATAAACCCCGCTGTCGGTGCCATAGCCAAGCTTCACGCCCAGTTTCACCGCTTTGGTAAAGGCTTGCCGCTGCACATCGGTGGTTTCGCGGTTTTTCCGCAGATATTCCTCGGGCCATTTTTCGCGCGTGCCGACATCCTCGATATAATCGCCGTTATAGATATCCATGACCAGCCAGACGCCCGCTGCCTTTGCCATGTGCCAGCCCCTCATCGTCGATCAGGCTGGCATGTTCGATCGAGCGGACACCGGCGCGGATCGCCGCCTTGATTCCCCCTGCCCCGTGGCCATGGGCGGTGGCATAGCTGCCGCGCGCTTTGGCCACATCGACGGCGGCGCGCATTTCGGCTTCGGTCAATTCAGGCGCGCCGGGTTCAGTACCAATGGCAAGCACCGCGCCGGTCGCCATCAGCTTCAGGAAATCGACGCCATTGTCGAACAGGAAATTGGCCCGCGCCGCCACCTCTGCTGCGCCCGAGGCAACGCCCAGCCGCATGTCGGGCGGCAATTTGGTCGTTTTCCATCACACCGTTCAGTTCGCCACCACCGCCCGGATGGGTCAGATAGGCCCCGGCAACAGCCATGCGCGGCCCCGGCACAAGCCCCGGTTGATCGCATCGCGCAGCGCGACATCGGTCAACCCGCGATAAGTTGCCGACATCGCGCACGGTGGTAAATCCAGCGCGCAACGTTGCCTCCGCATTGTGCGCGCCGATGCATCGCGGTCAGCTGCGGCGATGTTTTCATCGGTGCGTCCAGATCGGCGCTTTGCCCGGCATCGGCCAAATGGGTGTGCAGATCGATCAGTCCGGGAGTGACGGTATAGGCGGACCAATCGAGGCGGGTATCTGCGCTCCGCGCTTTGCCCGCCCGCATTTTGGCGCAAGGGCCAACGGCGCTGATTGTTTCGCCCATGATGGTGATGCATTGGCCGCGTCAGCACTTGGCCCTGTTCAACATCAATCAATCGTCCGACTTTGATCGTGGTTACAGGCGATGGATTTTGCCCGGCGGCAAAAACAGCATTTTGAAATGGGAACCATGCGGCGCAAAACGCCAAAAAATATCGGGCGCGCATCAGCCCTTCTTGGTGATCCGCTCGATTTCGCGCGGACCATGGTTTCGACGACGACGGGCAGATTGGTATCGAGCCAATCCTTCAGCATCGGCCGCATCAATTCGCGCGTCAGCCCTTCCAGCGAGGTTTCGCCCGAGCGCACGATTTGCGGCGTTGCCCCCGGTTCGGCGAGCGTTTTCAACACCGAAAAGCTTTGCGCAAGACTTTGCGGCCTTCTGGTCATCAAGCAATTCGTACGGCTGTTTCGGTCAGTTCGAGAACATCTTCTTCTTCTTCGATCTTTCGGCTGCGGGGCGCGTCATCGGTTTCGGCCTCGGGCGCGCGGCGCACGGGCTTGCCATCTTCAGCGATGATCTTTTTGATCGAAGACAAGATCGCCTCCATCGAAGGTTCGTTGCGTTCCTCAGCCATAGCCATGCCCCTCTGACTTGCCCCATTTCACACCGCTCAATATTGCGGAAGTGGCTCTATTTCCGCCTTTTGCGCGGGCGTGTCAACTGTGCGGGTTGCCTCTGTCGTTGGATCGGGCTGTGACGACCAATCATTCCATGTGCCTTCGACCGCGTCATAATTGGCCACCGGATCATAAAGCGGGCCACCATCCAGCCCCAGATCGCGCGCCTCGGCCTTGCCCATTGCCGCCAGCAAGGAGAAACCAGCGACATAGGCATTGCGCCGCGCCGTCACCAATTGCACCTTGCTTTGCAGCAATTCCTGCTCGGCGTTCAAAATGTCCAGGATCGTCCGGTTGCCCACGCTGTTTTCGGCGCGCACGCCTTCCAGCGACAGTTCATTGGCGGCCACCGCGCGTTCAGAAGCGGCAATCACATCCTGCGACGCACGCCAGCTGGCATAGGAAGCGCGCGTTTGCGCGATCGCTTCGCGTTCGGCGGCAATTTCCTGTTCCTGCGCCTGGCCCAAACGCGCCTGCGCTTGCCGGATCTGCGCTGCCGGCTGGCCGCCCTGATATAGCGGGATGGTCGCGCGCACGCCGATTTGCGCTGAACTGTCTGCTCTTGTCGAAAGGCGGCGCATGTGCCCGAATCGATGCTGCCGAAATTGTTCGAATAAGCTGCCGCTGGCAAAACCCGACACCTGCGGCAACCGGCTGGCATTGGCGCCGCGCCGGTCAAAATCCGCTGCTTCGCGCTGCTCTTTTGCGGCCAAAAGGTCGGGATTGGCATCCAGCGCAACCGAAACCGCCTCATCGGGGGTTGCGGGCAGATTGGGCAAGGGTGGCGGCGCCTCCAGATCGCCCGGTTGCATCGCCGACCAACTGGATAAATTTCTTTTGACCGGATCAGATTGGCCCGCGCACTTTCCATATTGCCGGTTGCCAATGCCAGCCGCGCCTCGGATTGCGCGACATCGGTGCGGGTAAGATCACCAATCTGAAACCGGTCCTTCGTCGCTTCCAGATTGACTTGCAGCACGCCCACTTGCGCCCGGTTTAGTTCGACAATCGATTCATCGCGGATCACATCCATATAGGCCGCGACGACGGCGGTAAAAATCCCGCTTTCGGTTGCGCGCAAATTGGCGAAACCTGCCTCGACCCGGTTTTCGGCGGCACGCACCGAATTCCGCACCGCTCCACCCGTATAAATCGGCACCGATGCGTCAATCCGTGCGCTTGCCGACCGGTCGGGCGAGAAATTCGTGCCATCGGAACGGGGGAATAACTCGGTATAGGTCAAGCCGCCCGATGCATCAGGCCTGCCGGCTGCCTTGGCCAGCGGCACGCCTTCGTTCACTGCCCTTTGGCCAGCGCGCGTTGCCGTCAACGTGGGATTGCTATTATAGGTTTCCACCAAAGCTTCCCGCAGGGTTTCCGCCTGAACGGGGGCAGCAGCTATGGCAGTCCCCAGCAAAAGACCGGCGAGCAAAACAGCACGTGATTTCAAAACACAAATTCCTTTGCCTGCTCAAAGCCGGGCAGCGGCGCTGCCTCGGCATCGGCAAAAGCCCGAAGCGCCAGATGCGCGCCATGCTTTACCCCTTTAGCCAACCGAAACGCCGCACCTTCGCGCAACCCGCAGACGATCCGTCCACCTTCGGAAAGCTGATCGACTATGGCCTGTGGCAGTATGTCAATCGCGCCATCGATCACGATCAACGAATAGGGCGCGTCTGCCGGATAGCCGCCGTTCAGCGGCGCATCCACAAACTGTGCCGACGCAACATTGGCCTTGGCCAGATTGGCGAGCGCAGCATCCTCTTCAACCGCCACCAGACTGGCAACGCGGGGAGCCAACAGCGCAGCGAGATAGCCACTGCCCGCCCCGATCAGCAAAGCCCTGTCATCGCCCGCAGGCTCTGCCGCTTGCAGCAACATTCCGGATATCGCCGGTGCATTCAGCATCCGCCCCGCGCCCAAAGACACTGGCCGGTCCGAATAGGCGACCGCCGCACGATCCGCGCCGACAAAATTTTCGCGCGGCAATGCGCCCATGGCTTTGGTGATCCAGGGTTCGTTAATGCCGCTCGTCCGCAATTGGCTGTCAACCATGTGGCGGCGCAAAGTTTCGGATTGCATCTTCACTCCATCAGGCAAAATTCATTCGGCCCCTAAGACCCTGACACAACTGTATTGCAATAACAACACAGCATTAACCGCCTTCTAATGCGCCACTAGGCAAAGGCCAAGCCGGATTCGGACTTATTGGCGATACATTCCGTGTTCCAACATCTTTCAATTAAGCAGGTTCGTGACAGTAAAAGCACATTGCATCTGGCGAAACCAGCGGCTAGAGGCGCGCCACACACCACAGCGATGATTGAATCGTATCGAGGCCCGATGGCGGAGTGGTGACGCAGAGGACTGCAAATCCTTGCACGCCGGTTCGATTCCGGCTCGGGCCTCCAATTCTTGCTTTTGAGCAGATATCCTTGCACTTCATATTCTGATGGGCCGCGTTTTGGAACGGATTTGCAGTCCGATGGCGGCAGAGCGGAATTACCGTGCAAGCAATACATGCGATCGTTGTGCCAAAGAATATGGATTAGCCCGCCGATGGTAAGGAAGGCAGGAAGTGTTGGACGAGCAAACAGGGAAATTAGTGTTGTTCTACCGTTATTCCTTAGAAGTGTAATAGAGCTGAATGGAATTCCCGTATAGTCAGTGAGATATTGGCCATTTTCAGTTTTGATATTGTCAAATGTGCTTTGAGAACCGGAATTCCCGTGCAACCCAAAAATTCCGCAGATGGTTCAAAACGACAAGATTCAGACATCTGGCGTCCCTCATAACGCGCAAAATAATCTCTCGTCTCGGCATCCTCATTTGAAGAGATTTTCTCCCCTACCAAAAGCCGCTTTCTCTCATCAAAAGCAATTAAGCCGCCATCAAATGCGCGATCAAAAGTTGCTGACAATGCAAGCCATTTTCTGGATTATGTCGCTCTTCAACATTGTCGCGCCACGGCATAATGTGACTAGCGTTTAACAGTGAGGGGACAGCAATTCCGGTTACACAACAACGATTATCAAAGTTTGCCAGCACGGCTCGACGGAAAAAATCCTGTCCGACACGCCGCTGGACAACAGCCAATTTCGTCGAGTCTCCAATGTAAGGCTCAAACACGAATGGTCGGCGCACTTCGGACAGAAACTGACGATTGCCGCTGTCATCAAGATCAAGAAGCTCACCGATCTGAGTGATTTGACCCGTCCAGTCCCTCGTAAAGTCGGCCCAAATCGCTTTGTCGAGTTTAGATGCGCCGCTCAACCCCTTACGCCCTAAATCTGTTATCTTCGGGTCGAGGCTAGCAAAGTTGCACAGTTTCATCGCGACTGACGATGGCGTTCGCCCAATCCGAGAAGCAAGCGCACAAATTTCGGGATTGCCTTTGTCCAATTGACCGAATGTCAGTTGGAAATAAAGAAAGAGCGACAGGCGAGTTTCCTCTTCAGTCCAGCGCCGACCTTTTTCGAGGGGATTTTCTGTATCCATTAATTGGATGCTGACAAAAACATTCCCTAATGGCAACAACAAAACAAACAATCTGCTCATTCTGAATTAAGGCGAAAGTGCACTTAACAGTCAGAGGAAATCCAGCAACAAGGCCCTAAACGCGTTGAACGACCTGCATTTTTGAAAGTAAGGTAAAAGAGGGAGGAGGAAAGGAGAGCGGAGAAGCGCAATCCACGCCTCTTACCTCTTCTTCTCTCAGCCTCTTTCACCCCTGTATTGCCGATGCGGTTTGCACGGCGAGGTGGTTTGACAATCCCGACCGCGCCTTGGAACAAATTCCGTCTTTGCCCCGATTTCATGCTTGTAATGTAGGATTTCATTTGCGAACCAGTGGGTTGGTTCTTTGACATTGTCGTTTTCCAATGCCCGGGTAGAGGCATTTTTGCGGGGTCCGGACGCCTAAATTCTTTCGACCGGGCTGTGATGCGTGGGGGACGGGTCGTGAACTTTATGTACTTTGTAAGGTTTTCCTTACAGTTTTACCGCCCCCATAAACCGCAGAACCGCCCTTCCAACTCATCCCGCGCCTCTTAACCATATCTCCTCCCCGCTCCCGCCGGATTTGCCGAAAAAACTCGGGCTAGAGTTAGCAGAGCGGTAACCTATCGGGGCTAAGGTGCAACGATATCAATGGATCGTTGATCACGATTGAACCCGCTGAGTGCAAAATGGCTGTATTGAAATTATTTGAAGGTTTTGGCAAAGGCGGGTCTGCGGATGCGGGCGGAAATGGCGGTGCTGCTGTCATTACCCCTGCCGACAGCCGCCGTCGGCTCGAAATCCTGGATGATTTTGAACAGGCCGGGATTGGCTGGCTGTGGGCGACCGACGCCGATAACCGTTTGATCTATATCTCTGAAAATGCGGTGGAAAAGCTGGAGCGGCCGATCACCGATTTGTTGAGCGAGCCGCTGTCCAATCTGTTTGAAACCGATCCGGATAGCGCCAATGGCAAATCGGATCGCCCGCTGAAATTCCAGATGACGGCGCATAACAAGATTGTCGATCTGACGGTGCGGTTCAAACTGGGCAAGCCGATCCAGGCGGGGCGGCAAACATGGTGGTCTATCTCCGCCCATCCGAAATTTGATAAATCGGGCAATTTTCAGGGCTATCGCGGCAGTGCCAAGGATATCACCGTCGAATATGAGCGCAGCCTGGAAGATTCGCGGCTGGCGGAATATGATTCGCTCACCGGTCTTGCCAATCGCCACCGGATGGGACGGCGGCTGGAGGCGATCCTTTCATCCTATAAGGCTGCGGGCCGCGCCTGTACGCTGTTGATGATGGACCTTGACCGGTTCAAACAGGTGAACGACACGCTGGGCCATCAGGCGGGCGACGATCTGTTGAAGCAAGTTGCCAAGCGGCTGCACCGCGTGATCGGGGATCGCGGCGAGATTGGCCGTTTGGGCGGCGACGAATTCCAGATCATCCTGCCCGACATGGATGATCGCGGCAAATTGGGCGATCTGGCCAACAAGATCATCCAGCTGCTCTCACAACCCTATGTGATCGAAGACAAGCGTGCGACCATCGGCACGTCGGTGGGCATCGCCATTTCGCCCTATGACGGGGTGGAGAAGGAAGACCTGATCCACAACAGCGATCTTGCGCTGTATGCCGCGAAAAATGGCGGGCGCGGGCAATTTCGCTTTTACTCCGCCGATCTGAAAGACGAAGCCGAAGAACGCCGCCTGATCGAGGAAGACCTGCGTAAAGCCCTGACCGACGACGCGCTCGAACTGCATTATCAGCCGGTGGTGCGGACCGAAGACAATATGGTCATCGCCTTTGAAGCGTTGATGCGGTGGGAGCATGAAGAGCGCGGTTATGTCGGCCCCAATGTATTCATTCCGGTGGCCGAGGAATCCGATCTGATTATCCAACTCGGCGCGTGGGCGCTGCGCCGGGCATGCAAGGATGCGATGAGCTGGCCGAAATCGGTGCGGGTAGCGGTGAATGTTTCCGCAGTGCAGTTCGCCAACAGCGAGCTGATCAATTATGTGACCACTGCGCTCGACGAATCCGGGCTGGAGCCGGGACGGCTAGAGCTGGAGCTGACCGAAAGCGTGTTCATGGGCGACAGCGAGGTGATCGACGAGACCTTCCGCACGCTGAAACAGCTGGGCGTCCGATTGGCGCTCGACGATTTCGGCACCGGCTATTCTTCGCTCAGCTATCTGCGCTCCGCCCCGTTTGACAAGATCAAGGTGGACAAAAGCTTCGTCGATAGCTGCACGCAGAAAGACCATAATAGCGACAAGATCATCGCTGCAATCATCGGGCTTTCGGACGCGCTGGGCATGGAAACCACCGTCGAGGGCGTCGAGGCGTTTGACCAGTTCAATCTGGTTTGCTCGATGGGCGCGAAATTCATCCAAGGCTGGATCTATTCAAAGGCATTGCGGCAGGATGTGATCGAAGAACGGATGCAGTCGGGCGAGTTCAAGATCGTTCCCGATGGCCCCGATACCTATCGCGCCGACCGCCGCTCCGTCTATCGCCGCATCGGCATCATCCATGACGATCACCGTTATGACGGGCTGATGAAGGATCTTTCCAAAAACGGATCGCGTATCGAAGGCTTGCTCGGTGTGCCTGAAGGAACAGGCCTCGTGCTCGATCTGGGCGCGGGACAGCTGGTGGTGTGCACCGTCACGCGCAGCCATGAAGCAACGATCGGCGTCGAGTTTGAAACCCCGCTGGTCAGCGACGGTGCCGGCGGCCTGTGCACCCGCCACCGCGTTTCGCCCTATTCACTAGCGGCGGCGGGCATGAAGCTGGAGGCGCTGCGCCCCGGCAGCTATCCGCTCGCACAGTTGATAAAGGGTTCGCAATCCAAGCCCATGTTCATGCAAGTCGAAGTGGGCCGAAGCGCGCATTAAAGCGAGGGCCAGTGCGGGCTTTGCGGCCCCGCTCAGTCCTCCTCGTCCTCTGGCTCGGGCGCAATCTCGTCATACAACCGACAAGACCCACCGCGACCGAAACCGCTGTCGTCCAGCTTACGTGGAGCGGGCGCAAATCGGCGGGCTTGGAACTGCTGGGCACGGTATGAATACATCCTATATGGCATCAATTTTATCATAATAGATCCTATTTGGTTAATGTGTAAAAAGTCCCTATTCAGCTTTGGTGTTTTTGCGCGTTTGCGGGCAAGAGGAGTAATAACACAAAGGAAGCCCCATGATCCCCTTCGTCACCCTTACCGACACCCGTGGCCAGAAAATCTCGGTCAATGCAGAGATCGTGCAATTCGTGAAATCCGCCGATAACGCGCATGATGAATGTCTGGTGGTGTTTGGCAAAGACCAATTGCTGCGGGTGCGCGGGACGTTGGACGAGGTGACCCGGGCTTTGAGCGAGGGGTGAGAAAATAAATTAGGGACAGTATATAATTAATTCAGCGTACAAGCGCTGAATTGAATTTCAGAGCCGTGTGTGCCGAATTAAATATATACTGTCCCTAATTTAAGCGCTATCAAGACCCTCATGCCTCGCGTCGCGCGCCTTGTTATCCCGAACATCCCCCACCATGTGACGCAAAGGGGCAATCGGCGGCAAACGACCTTCTTTTCCGATGCCGATTACGCTTTGTACAAAACGCTGCTCGGCGAATGGAGTGCGAAAGCGGGGACTCGGGTTTGGGCCTGGTGCCTGATGCCCAATCATGTCCATCTTGTGCTTGAGCCAACCCATGAAGATGGCCTGCGCGCGGCCCTTGGCGAAACGCATCGGCGTTATACGAACCATGTGAACCAGCGTGAAAGCTGGCGTGGCCATTTGTGGCAGGAACGCTTTGCGTCATTCCCGATGGATGAAGCGCACCTGTTATCGGCCCTACGCTATGTTGAGCAGAACCCCGTGCGTGCAGGCTTGGTCAAGCGACCTGAAGATTGGCGTTGGTCCAGTGCTGGAGCCCATTTAAGCGGTGCGCCCGATGGGCTGACAGACTTGAAAGCCGGTGCAGAACTGGTGCAAGACTGGTCAAAATTTTTGGCCGATGGACTGGATAGCGATACACATAAGGCAATACAGGCTGGTGAACGCAACGGCCGGGCGCTTGGATCAGTGGCATTCGTCAAACAAGTCGAACAAGCGACGGGCCGGGATTTGACCGTTCGTCGTGCAGGCCGGCCTAGTTTAATTAGGGACAGTATATAATTAATTTGCGTGGACTATTGGATGAGCCAATTCAGTCCCGCATTTAATTATATACTGTCCCTAATTAAGCCCCCCTCTGCCCCCTACCTCGCCCCACGCTAAGGCGCGCGCGACACAACGGCAGTTTAATTGGGGACAGTATATAATTAATTTGGAAGCGGCGTCCGTTCTCGCGTCCCAGCGTGGAAATTAATTATATACTGTCCCCAATTAAACTGCCCACTCAAGGAGACCGCAAATGACCGCCACCGGACAAGACACACTCTCCACCCGCTCCACGATGCATGTGAATGGCAAGGATTATGCCTATTATTCGCTCGCCAAGGCGGCGGAGAAATTGGGCGATGTGTCGCGGTTGCCGTTTTCGATGAAGGTACTGCTCGAAAATCTGCTGCGGTTTGAAGATGGCGGGTTTACCGTTTCGACCGCCGATATACAGGCGTTGATCGATTGGCAGAAAGACCCGTCGCCAGCCAGAATGAAATCCAGTATCGCCCCGCGCGCGTGTTGCTTCAGGATTTCACCGGCGTTCCTTGCGTGGTCGATCTGGCGGCGATGCGCGATGCCATTGCGAAGATTGGGCGGCGATACCAGCAAAGATCAATCCGCTGGTTCCGGTGCATCTGGTGATCGATCACAGCGTGATGGTCGATGAATTCGGCCACCCCAAGGCCGCCGAACAGAATGTGGAGATTGAATATTACCGCAACGGAGAGCGTTATGACTTTCTGAAATGGGGATCGAAATCGCTGGATAATTTCAAGGCGGTTCCTCCCGGTACCGGCATTTGCCATCAGGTCAATCTGGAGCATATCGCGCAGGCCGTGTGGACCAGCACCGATGCCGGACGGCGCGACGATTGCTTACCCCGATACCTGCGTTGGCACAGACAGCCATACGACGATGATTAACGGCCTTGGCGTGCTCGGCTGGGGCGTTGGCGGGATTGAAGCCGAAGCCGCGATGCTGGGCCAGCCGGTCTCGATGCTGATCCCCGAAGTGGTGGGTTTCAAACTGACAGGCTCGCTGGGCGAAGGCATTACCGCGACCGATCTGGTGCTCACCGCGACGCAAATGCTGCGCGCGCACGGCGTGGTTGGCCGCTTTGTGGAATATTATGGCCCCGGTCTGGCCTCGCTGTCGCTGGCCGACCGCGCGACGCTCGCCAATATGGCGCCAGAATATGGCGCGACCTGCGGCTTCTTTGGCATTGACGATAAAACGCTCGATTATATGCGCCTGACCGGGCGTTCGGACGATGCCGTGGCGCTGGCCGAGGCCTATGCCAAGGCGCAGGGGCTGTGGATTGATGCTGCTGCTGCGGACCCGATCTTCTCCTCTACGCTCGAACTCGATATGTCGACGGTGCAGCCGTCGCTTCGCGGGGCCGAAGCGGCCGCAGGACAAGGTTGTGTTGACGCAGGTCGACGATGTGTTCAACCGCGATCTGATCGAAACGTACAAGCATGATGGTGCACAGCGGGTTCCCGTCGAGGGCGCGGCGCATGATATTGGCGACGGCGATGTCGTGATCGCGGCGATTACATCTTGCACGAATACCAGTAACCCCGGTGTGCTCGTGGCCGCCGGATTGGTTGCGAAAAAAGCCAATGAACGTGGGTTGCGCCCCAAGCCATGGGTGAAGACCTCGCTCGCGCCCGGATCACAGGTGGTCACCGATTATCTGGTGAAGGCGGGGTTGCAGGAGCATCTGGACGCGGTCGGCTTTAACCTGGTCGGCTATGGCTGCACCACCTGCATCGGCAATTCGGGGCCGCTCGCCGAACCGATCAGCAAGGCGATCAACGGCAATGATATCGTCGCCGCCTCGGTGATTTCGGGGAACCGCAATTTTGAAGGCCGCGTGTCGCCCGATGTGCGCGCGAACTTCTTGGCATCCCCGCCGCTGGTGGTCGCTTATGCCCTGAAAGGCACGGTGACCGAGGATTTCACGACCACGCCGATTGGCCAGGGTTCGGACGGGACGGATGTGTATCTGCGCGATATCTGGCCAAGCAATCAGGAAGTGGCCGAGGCGATGGCCGCAAATGTCAGCCGCGACATGTTCGTTAATCGCTATGCCAGCGTTTATCAGGGCGACGCGCATTGGCAGGCGATTCAGGTGGAAGGGTCAGAGACCTATCAATGGCGTGCAGGCTCGACCTATGTCGCCAACCCGCCTTATTTTGAAGGGCTGACGATGACGCCCGCCCCGGTGAGCGACATCGTCGAAGCCAAGCCGCTGGCGATATTGGGCGATAGCATCACTACCGATCATATTTCACCTGCGGGCAGCATCAAAGCCGATAGCCCTGCTGGCAAGTGGCTGATGGAGCATCAGGTCGCCAAGTCCGACTTCAACAGCTACGGCGCCCGCCGCGGCCACCACGAAGTTATGATGCGCGGGCACATTTGCGAATATAAGAATTAAAAATGAAATGGTTAGTGGAATTGAGGGCGGCATGAGCCGCTATGGCGACGAGGTGATGCCGATCTACGACGCGGCGATGAAACACAAGGCCGATGGCACCTCCTTGGTCGTAATCGCCGGCAAGGAATATGGTACCGGCTCTAGCCGTGACTGGGCGGCAAAGGGCACAAACCTATTGGGCGTGAAGGCAGTGATCGTCGAAAGCTTTGAACGCATCCACCGCAGCAATCTTGTGGGCATGGGCGTGTTGCCGTTGCAGTTCTTGGAAGGACAGGATCGCAACACACTGGGTCTGGGCGGAGACGACAGCTTCACCATCACCGGCGTCGCCAATCTGAAACCGCGCCAGACGGTAACGGTAAAGGTAACCCGCAAAGACGGCACGACATTCAACTTCGACGCGCTCTGCCGGATCGATACCGCAAACGAAGTGGAGTATTTCATGAACGGCGGTATCTTGCATTATGTACTGCGGAAACTCGCCGCTTGATCGGCTATTTCAATTCGCGAGTAGCTGTTCGAGGACGATGTCCAATTTGCGGAAATCTTCTATAAGGGAAATTCCCAGAGACCCGTCATGCCTAAGCACAACAGAGGGACGCCTCAGTCCGCTTTTCAAACTTTGCTGCAGCATCGCCAATTGATACGCTAAATCCCTGGGATCAAGAGCATCCCATCGTGCGATTTGGTTAGCCACCAGTTCGTTGTAGCGCCGATGCGGTCCCCGATGCAGCGGCAGTTTAAAAACTATCGCCTGTTTTTCGGTCGATGGAAGATGCATACCGTTCGACGCAAAATCATCCGGATCAAAGCCCGCAGATCGGGCGCGTCCAAATATCCGTGCGAGAGATCTTTTCTCGACAACGGAAACTGGAATGACATGATGACAATGAAAACCGTCAGCTTTTCCAAGCTTTCGCATAACTCTAAACGACAGCATCCGTTCCCCCCAATTAACGAATAGCTTTCAAATTGGAGGAATTTAGTTCGCTACGAACGAAACAACATCCAACGTGGATGTAATCTTTGCCATAACAATATCTGCCGAAGCGTTAGGGGATAAGGTTATCGAATTATTTTTATCGATATCATCAACTGTCTCTTCCGCAAGTATTGGTCCATTTACGGCAACATCATGAACGAGACGAACAGCTCTTTTCATAAGTTCCAATTGACCCATTTGATTGCATTCATCGTTGATGTGGAGTTCTTGCCCGCAAAACCATTTCAAACCGGATGTCGAGAGCAAATGGTGATGCTCATCAAAGGAGAAATCCACTGTAGATAGGACCGGAAAAGCGCCGCCATTAACGTAGCTCCCGACAACTTCTACGAAATAATCAGCGTCCGACAATAAAAATGCCGGCGACCAAAAGACCGCGTCCGCCTTTATAGATTGAGCAATTTGCGCTCCAGCTGCCAACAAGGCTCGCACAACCGGTGGTACCCGTTCTCCGCCCGAAACATGTTCGCTAAACGACAATGCAAGTATTGACTGGGCTTGAGAAAAACCAAAATTTGTGAAAATTTTACGGCAGTTTTGTCCTTCATCGCTATAAGCTGACACCGTCAGAAGCAATGAAATGCCTTCAAAAACCACCGTTATCCCGCCTCCACTAGCCAGATCACAGCTATCCACATTAAAATGCGGGCAGTCTTTTAGTAGTAAGCGAAGCTCACCCTCAACTGAATCCACGCCTGAATCAAAAATCAGTAAAAGGGGAGCAGTGTGTGCCAATTGCGCCTCAAATGATGTACTTCATTTGTTCATATACATAGAGATCGGGATCATTGGCAATAAATATCTCCGAAATGGATTATATTTCTACCTGACTACCCAATTCTACCACCCGGTTTGAAGGCAAGCGGAAAAATTCCATGGCATTGGCCGCGTTCCGCAACATCCACGCGAAGACTTTCTCCCGCCAAATTGCCATTCCCGGTATCTTGGATGCGATAAGCGTTTGCCGCGAAAGGAAGAAGCTGGTCTGCATCATATCAAAGGGTGGGCCGCATAAGTCGACCTTCGCCAATGCTGCGGGCACATCGGTTTCTTCCAGAAATCCATAATGCAGGATGACACGGTAAAAACCTTCACCCATGGATTTGCAAGACGCCCGGTTCGCCTCTTCGACATAAGGCACTTCACCGATTTCCACGGTCAATATGATAATCCGTTCGTGAAGCACCCGGTTATGCTTGATGTTATGGAGCAATGCCGACGGCACCCCCGCGCTGGTCGAGGCCATGAAAATTGCGGTTCCCGGGACGCGCTGAGCGCTTCCGGATGCAGATTTGATGAATATCTCCATCGGCATGGTACTTTCAGCCATGCGTTCGCGCATGAGAGCGCGTCCGCGCGACCATGTCGTTAGCAAGGTGAAGATCGCGAGACCGACCAACAGAGGGAAATACCCGCCTTGGGGAACTTTTAGCAAATTGGCACCCAGATAGGCAAAGTCGACGATGAAAAAGACCACAAGGATCGGCATTGCCTTCCACGCAGGCCATTTCCACAATGACATGAGGACGACTGAAATCAGGCAGGTGTCGATAAACATCGCCCCCGTCACGGCGATCCCATAAGCCGCCGCCAGATTGGACGAAGAACGGAAAAACAGGACCAAGACCAGCACCATGATCATCAACGCCCAATTGATAGCAGGGATATAGATTTGCCCGGCTTCGCTTTCGCTTGTGTGCAAAATACGAAGGCGTGGCATGAAGCCCAATTGAATGGCCTGCTGGGTCAACGAAAAGGCCCCGGTAATGACGGCCTGGCTGGCGATGATTGTCGCCAAAATGACTAGAAACACAATGGGCACACGCAGCACATCAGGCAGCATCAGGAAGAAAGGATCCTTAATCGCCGCCTGAGCGGCAATAGGGTCCATCGTCAACACCATGGCCCCCTGCCCCATATAATTGATCATCAATGCCGGGAGCACGAACCAGAGCCAGCTCATCGCAATCGGCTTTCTGCCAAAATGCCCCATGTCGGCATATAGCGCTTCCGCTCCTGTTACGGCCAACACCACTGCGCCCATTGCTACAAAGGCCTTAAACCCATCAGCAATAAAGAAGTTCAGGGCGTTAAGAGGGTTAAGCGTATCGAGAATGATCCAGGGCATTTTCAAAATGTAAAAAATGCCAAGGGCCGCTAAGGTGAGGAAATACAAAAGCATGATCGGACCAAACAAAGCGCCGACTTTTGCAGTCCCCCTAGATTGGATTGCAAAAAGCACCGCTAGAATCGCGACCGCCAGTGGCACGATCCAATCTTTGAACCCCGAGTGGACATAAATGAGTCCCTCGGTCGCAGACAAGACCGACATGGCGGGCGTGATCATCGAATCGCCATAAAACAGCGCCGTGGCAAATACGCCGAGCATGATAATCGGCGTCGTCCAAATCGCACCTTGCGTTTTCCGGCTGATCATCGCGAGCAACGCAAGGCTGCCCCCCTCGCCTTTGTTATCGGCCTTCATGATGGTGAAGACATATTTGAATGTCACCACCAGCATCATCGACCAGAATACCAGGCTCAAAACGCCAGTGATGTGGGCATGATCGGGGTTGATCGGATGATGCCCCGCAAAAGTTTCGCGGAAGGCGTAAATCGGGCTGGTGCCGATGTCGCCAAAGACCACGCCAACGGCCCCCACCGACAATGTCAGAAGAGAAGCTTTTTTGTGGCCGTGATGCTTTGCCACTTCGGGCGCTGTCGTTCCGTCGTTTTCGGATACGGTCATATCGCGCCCCCCAAAGGCGTAGGATGGTTTCCTTCAGCGACCCGGAAAATCCGGTGAAGGGCGCGAGCCGATAGCATGGCCATGGCTTGCATACAACGGCTCACACCGCGGTCAAAGTAAACATTTTACCTATTTGTTTTCCATGCTTTGCGCCGAATTTCCGGCAGTGCCAGCCGATTGTTCGATCATAGTGGCCAGCCCTTTGACTTGCGACTCAAGCTTGGGTTTCCATTTCGCACTTTTGGGGGCGCGTTCAATCAATGGTTTCCACAACGACAAAGTCTTTTGAGTGTCGCCTTTCAAAAGCAGGTTCAACCCTTCAAAATAATCGGGCGCCGGATGGTGGGGCGCAAATTTGCGTGTGTTTGCAAACGCCAAACGTGCGGGTGATGACAGTTCACCCTCGCCAGCCAGCATCAGGACCAAACCAAGACCGGCCCACAAATCACCATTCTGTGGGCTTTCACGCAAAGCCGATTGCAAAAACGCCGCAGCTATCCCGTATTTGCCTTGCCGTGCAAAACCGTCTGACAGCGACAGCCATTGTTTGGAGCCTGCGAACTGATAGTCCATGTCTGCCCGCATCGCGATTAACGCTTCGATGGCGCGATCATTTTGTTCAGGAGGCTGTGCTGCGGCGGTGGCCAATGAAGGTTGCCCTTGAATTGTATAGCCCGCCAGCGCCAATACAAGCGCCGCGGCGACTGCACTCCAGACGGCTTTGCGTTCCTTGGCAAAAAAGATCAGCGCGGCGCAGCAAGCAGCGGCAAGTCCAATCATCACGATCCAGCCGCCCATCATTCACCCTTTCCAAATCGGCTGCGGGCTATCCACACGCCGAAGCCAACCAGCAGCAGAGGCAACAGCCAAAGTAACAGCCCCGCCCCATGCGATGGCGGGGAGAAATCAATCCACTCACCATAGCGTTGTACCAGCCAGCCACGGATTTGCGCGTCACTTTCGCCGCGCTCCACGCGGGAACGAACTTCGTGGCGCATTGCGCCTGCTATCGGTGCATCGCTGTCGCTGATCGCTTGGCCCTGGCATTGGATGCAGCGCAATTGCGCCATTAGCGCGGTTGCGCGCGCCTCGTCTGCGGGATTTTCGAGTTGCCGGTTCGCCAATGAAGGCACCTCGGCTTGCGCCGAAACCATCAGGCAGCACAGCAGTAGCGCAGCCACCCATCTCATCGTGCCGCCGCCAGTTTGTTTAGTAACATCGGCACATGTTCGGCGCGAATGTCTCCGATATGATGATAGCGGATGACGCCCTTGCCATCGACGACATAGGTTTCAGGTACGCCCTTTGATCCCAGCCGCACTTGCACCAGCATATCGGGATCTGCGCCAATGCGGGCGTAAGGATTGCCATGCTCGCCAAGAAATGCTGCGACATCCGCTGGCTTGTCTTTCACGGCGATGCCATGGATTTCGGCGCCAGCCTCGCGCAATTGCTCCAATTGCGGCGCTTCGGCTTTGCAAGGGATGCACCAGCTGGCGAAGACATTCAGCAGCCTTGGTTTGCCACCACCAAAATCAGCCGAAGACAATCCCGTGCCGCCCGGAACCGCAGCCGCCAAGGCAAATTCGGGAAGCGCCTGTCCTGCCATTTGTGTGGGGATATATTCGGCTTCTTGACTGGTCAGCCGGTACAACGACAGGCCCGCAATAAATGCCAAAACCGCCAATGGCACCCAGACCAGCCAATTGCGTTTCATAGCGAACTCCACGGATTTTCTGCTTTCCGGCGACGGCGGAACAGCGCGATCCGTCCGACCAAGGCCAGCGCTCCGCCAAAGGCGATCATCGCTCCGCCAAACCAGATTAGCGTCACAAACGGCTTCCACCAAAGCCTGATCTGCCAGCGATCAAAACGGTCTTCGGCGATTGGCGCAATTACGGCATAGAGCTGCCCGTTCCAGCGTGTGAGCAAAGCGGCTTCGCTGGTTTGCTGGCTGGGCGAGAAGAACTGGCGTGATTGGGGAAGCAGTGCAAATTCCCGGTCGCCCAATTTCGCTGTCATGTCGCCTTCGATGGCCACCCAATTATCTCCAACGGCGGGGCGAACGTCGTTCAGCTTGATCTCCCAACCGGAAATGCGCGTTTTTTCGCCCGGTTGCATTGCGGCGAGCCGTTCGGACGTCCAGCCTGCCTCCGTCGCCATCCCGGCAACACTGACCGCAAGTCCCAAATGGGCGATCACCATCCCCCAGATTGGCAAGGGCGTCCTCAAAAGATTGCGCCCCAACAGCGGGAGCAGCGACGCGATTGCGAGGCCAATGGCCAAGGATAGCCCCAATATCGGAAACAGCCCTGCCGATGTTTGCGTGAGCGAGAGCAGCGCTGCCACCACCACAGTCGCAATTGCAGGAAGCGCGAGTTTTGAAAGTTTGCTACCCTCATCGCGTCGCCAACGCAGCATTGGGCCGATGGCGAGCAATATCATCAACAGAAACGCCAATGGCATGGTGGCTTTTTTGAAATAGGGCGGGCCAACCGATATCTGGTCACCCATCGCCTCGGCGGCCAGCGGCCAAAGCGTTCCGATCAGTACAATTGCCAGGATCACGCTCAACAGGATATTGTTGCCGACAATAGCGGCCTCGCGGCTGTTGATCGCGAACATCTTGCCTTCACGTACCGTGCCGATGCGAAGCGCAAACAAGGTCAAGGCCCCACCGACATAAACCAACAGCAAGGCGAGGATAAATGCCCCACGTTCGGGATCAACGGCAAAGGCATGAACGCTGGTCAAAATCCCCGAACGTACGAGGAAAGTACCCATCATCGACATGGCAAAGGCAATCAGCGCGAGCATGATCGTCCACGCGCGCAAGGCATCGCGCGTTGCCAGCACTGAAACCGAATGGAGCAAGGCTGTTGCCGCCAACCACGGCATCAGCGAGGCATTTTCCACCGGGTCCCAAAACCACCAGCCTCCCCAGCCCAGTTCATAATAGGCCCAATAGCTGCCCGCCGTAATCCCTAGCGTGAGGAATATCCACGCCCCCAACACCCAAGGCCGCATCGCGCGGGCAAAGACCGGGCCTACTTTTCCGGTGAGCAATGCGCCCACGCCCAATGAAAAGGCGACTGACAGTCCGACATAGCCAAAATACAGCGTCGGCGGGTGGAAGGCGAGGCCGATATCCTGCAGCAGCGGGTTGAGTCCTGCTCCCGTTTCCGCAGGCGGATTAAGCCGGGTGAAGGGATTGGAGGCGAAAAGCAGAAAAGCAAAAAAGCCCAGCGACAAAGCCGCCTGCGCCATGATCGAGGCGGAGAAGGTGGCGACATCCAATCGTTTCTCAAACACCGCCAGCAAGCCGCCCGATAGCGTGAGCACCGTAACCCACAACAGCATCGAGCCTTCGTGATTGCCCCATGCCCCGGCTATCTTGAAAATCATCGGTTTATCGACATGGCTGTTGGCAGCGACAAGCAAAACCGAAAGATCGGTGATGGCAAACAGCCAGATGAGCGCCGCAAAGGCGATCAGACACAACACCCCTTGCACCACCGCAATCGGCCTGACCAAGCCCGCCAGCGCCACGCCATTGCCGCGCCAGCCCGCATAGCCTGCAATAACCTGCAACAGCGCCAGAGACGCCGCCAGCCACAAAGCCGCCAGTCCCATTTCAGCGATCATTTGGCCAAGCTGTCCTTGCGTGTGCTCCGCCGTCTTCATGTCGATATTTTTCAACTCGCGCGGAACATAGTTTTCGTCATGCTTGGCGAGCAAGTGGTCCGCGTTGAAAGTGCCTTTGGCATCAAGCTTGCCATCGGCGACAACGCCCGATCCTTCGGCGAACAGATCGGGGGTGATCCCTTTGAAGTAAACCAGCTGTTCGGCATCACGATCCTGCACGGTGAAGTGCAGCGAAACCCCGTCGGCTACGCGTTTGATCGATCCCGCTTTCACCATCCCGCCGAGCCGGATCGCTTTGCCCGCCGGGACCATTGCTTTGGCCAAGGTGGAGGGCGTGTAGAAATAGCTCGCTTCTTCGCGCAGCGCCGATGCCGCCAAGAGCGCAGCGCCGATCAACGCCAACAAGCGCCATCAGCGCCAGCGCCAGCCGCTGATGCTTGGGCTTCATGTGCCGTGCTTCAAAGATCATTGGCAAGCGCTTCCGAACGCTTCATCGCCAGCCAGCTATGTGCAAGCAGAGCCAGCGTTCCAATTGCCGTCACGAGGAACGCTGCGGTTACGAAACTAGTATGGTTCATATGTTCAATCCTCCGCCATCCGCCGCATCCGTGCTTCGATACGGATTTCGGCAAGCGCGGCGCGCATCCGCATCAGCACAATGGCTGCGAACACCAAGCTAAAGCCGACAGCCGAAGCGAACAGCGGCCAAAGATAGGCGTCATTGATCGTGCTTCCACCCAAGGTGATGCTCGCCTTTTGGTGCTGGCTTTCCCACCAGACGACCGAGCGGTTGATGATCGGAATATTCACCGCACCGATGATCCCGAACACAGCAGCAACGCGGCTCACCTGCCCTTTTTCACTCGAAGCATTGGCGAGCGCGATATAACCGAGATAGAGGAAGAACAGCACCAACATAGAGGTCAGGCGGCCGTCCCACACCCACCATGTTCCCCAGGTCGGCTTGCCCCAGATCGAGCCGGTAATCAGGCAAAGTGCGGCAAACAACGCACCCGGAACGGCAATCGCCCGCGCCGATATGCCAGCCAGCGGATGCCGCCACACCAATTGCACGATGCTGGCCACGGCGATCCCGGTCCACCCCGCCATCCCCAGCCAAGCGGCAGGGACGTGAACGAACATGATCTTTACAGTATCGCCCTGAAGCCGCTCCGCCGGAACCTGCGTCAGCCCCCACCAACAAGCGCCCAATACCAGCGCCAACCCCGGCCATAACAGCGCGGGGGTCAGCGGCTTGGCAATGCCAAGGAAGCGGGCGGGATTGGCAAAACGGTGCATCGAATAAACTCTGCGCGAGCGTCTAGCACTGCAGCGCAATAACGCCAATTGATTCGGCTTAGGGCAGGACCTAGCGTCCGATCAACCTTTGCGCCATCCGGTCAGCAACAAAAGCGGCGGGTTCGCCATCGGCTTCGCTTTCCTGCCAGATTGATTGCAACCGGTTTGGAATCGCGTCGATCCGCGCGTTTACTTCGTCGAGCGACGCCGTTCCCAGATATTCAAGGCCGACATTGATGATCCCGCCTGCGTTGATCACATAATCGGGTGCATAAAGAATGCCGCGATCATGCACGCGTTGGGCGTCGGCGGCGGTTGCCATCTGGTTGTTGGCGCCGCCCGCGATTATGGCGACGTCGAGCCCCGACAATGCTGCCCTGGTTCAGGATCGCGCCCAACGCATTGGGGCTGAAAATATCGGCCTTCACCGCCATGATCGCGTTGAGCGGGGCTATCGTCGCACCGGTTTCCGCCGCCAGTTTTGCCGCGCGGGCTTCGTCGAGATCGGCGATTGTCAGCTTTGCCCCTTCGCCCGCCAAAAGCCGCGCAACGCCGCCACCAACGCTACCCACGCCTTGCACCGCAACATGGACGCCAGCCATCGTATCGACACCCAGCCGGTGTTTGGCCGCAGCCTTGATCCCCAGATACACGCCGCGCGCAGTGAACGGCCCCGGATCGCCCCCGGCCACGCCGCTATCCACAGGCAGGCCGGACACATGTCGCGGTTTCTTTGTGCGATCGCCACCATATCGGCGGTGGTCATGCCGACATCTTCGGCAGTCACATAGCGCCCGCCGAGCGATTCGATAGCACGGCCAAATGCCGCCAGCATCTCCGGCGTTTTGACGCGGCTTTCATCGGCCAGAACCACGCCCTTTCCACCGCCCAAGGGCAAGCCAGCCATGGCATTTTTATAGCTCATGCCGCGCGACAGGCGGAGCGCATCGGTCACTGCCGCCTGTTTATCGGCATAATGCCAAAAGCGTGTGCCACCCGCGCCGGGGCCAAGATGCGTGGAATGGAGTGCGATCACCGCGCGCAGGCCCGATTTGGGATCGTCAAACAGATGCACCGATTCGTGTGCGTCGAAATCGGGCAAGTCCCAGATGGCGGACATGGCAGGCTTCCTCTGATTCGGAAAATATTACGAGATCGCGCAATAATATTACGCGACATCTTTGTCAGCCAAAAAATAAATGGGGAGAAATGGGGCGACCGAGGGGATCCGAACCCCCGACCTCTGGTACCACAAACCAGCGCTCTAACCAACTGAGCTACGATCGCCATACGCGCCACTTTAAAGGCAGGCGCGGCTCCTGTTGCAATCGGAGGAAAACCCCCGATAACCCTATTTTTTGAGGCTCAGCCCGCCAAAACGCTTGTTAAACTGGGCAACGCGGCCACCGGCATCGAGCATCGAGCCACGGCCACCGGTCCATGCCGGGTGCGACGTCGGGTCGATTTCCAACGTCAATGTGTCGCCTTCCTTGCCCCAGGTGGAGCGGGTGTCAAACACAGTACCGTCGGTCATTTGAACCTTGATCATGTGATAATCGGGATGAATGTCTTTTTTCACGTTATTGCTCCTATGTGGTTCCGGTTTCCGACCGGTCCCAGGATTTAAGAAGCGCCGCGCATAGCGGCGAGCTGCGGCAAATGCAAGTGTTCACACCGCTGGCGGCGGATCAGCAATCATCGCCATGAATTCACATTCGGCGGCCAACTGATCTCCCATCATCGCCTGCCCTGCAAATTTGCAGACGCGCGGCTTTTTGTGGGTGAATTGCACATTCAGATGCAACAGGCAGCCGGGCTCCACAGGATTGCGGAACTTCGCATTATCAATCGCCATGAAATAGACGAGCTTGCCGGAACCGGCGAGGCCAAAGCTTTCCATCGCCAGCACGCCAGCGGCCTGCGCCAGTGCCTCGATGATCATCACGCCGGGCATGATCGGCCGTCCGGGGAAGTGCCCCTGGAAAAAGCCCTCGTTCATCGTCACAGCTTTGACCGCGCTTATGCGCTCATCAAGAACGAGCTCTTCAACGCGGTCAACCAGCAACATGGGATAGCGATGCGGCAGCACCGCCATCACACGCCTTACATCATATCCGGCGAAGTCGCTCATTACCGGCTTTCGGGTTGCTTTGCCGGAACAGGGGCAGGAGCCGCCGGACGGGGTGCAGCCCCGGGGGCCGCTGCCGGTTGGCCTGCTTGCTGTGCCTGAGCATTACGGAACGCCTGCACGCGTGCAGCGTTCACGATGCGCTGTTGCACCTGTTCATAAAGCGGTCCGGTAGATTGCTTGGGCTGCCAGTTTGCCGGAGGAACGATTGCCACCGAAGGCGCAATCGCATCCAGCGCCGCCGTTACTGCGGTTGTTACGTCCACGGCATCGGGCGCCCAGATAAAGGCTTCGGGCGACAAGATCAGGCTGATCTTCTTTTGCGTGACCACCTGTTGCTGTGCCTGAGCATATTTATCGGCAATGCTTTCCAGCACAAAGGCTTGCGCCTTTACGATGGGATCTTGCAGCTGGGCAATTTCCTTTTCCTTGGCTTCCAGCTGGGTGATCAGCGGGCTTTTCGCCTTGATCGCGGCGTCCAGTTCGGGCTGCGTCAGATTTTTGTCTTTATTGGTATCCAGCTGCGCGTTGATATCGTTGATTTCCTTGCGCTTTGCCGTGATCTGCTGGGCATAGGTCGCGTATTGCGTACCGACCTGCTGATAGCCGGTGGAGAATGCCTTGCTCTGCATGATCGCATCGGTGGTATCGAGCGTCGCGATACCTGCAACTTGCGCGCTGGCAGGGGCTGCCATCATCGCGCTGGCGAGCAAGGCTGCCGAAAGGGACTTTTTGAAAATCGTCATTAGAATTGGGTTCCTACGTTGAATGTGAACAATTTTGTATCATCACCGGGCTTCTTTATAAGCGCACGGGCTATATCGATCCTGAACGGACCAAAAGGCGACTTCCAGTTAACGCCGAAACCAACCGAAACGCGCGGCTTCCAGCTGTCACCGAAAAATTCTTCCTGATAGGGAGCAATTGAACCCGTCGCAGTGGTCGGGCATTGATTATAGGCGCCCGCTGGTAAACCGGTGGTGGTATCAATGGCTTGGGTACCAAACACATTGCCCGCTGTGGTGCGGCAGATATTTTTCACCAAACCATCAGTATCCCTGAAATCAGCAAGGGTCGTGAGCAACGGCTTTGTGACGCTGAACACCGATCCGACATCGACAAACACCGATGGACGCAAACCTAGCTCCTTCGCGCCACTGCCCAATGGAATTTCCAGTTCGGCACGGGTCAAATAATATGCCCGGCCGCCCACGGCATCATCGAATACGCCGTTCTGGTTATTGCTGGTGCGAACACGATTGATCACAGGATTCAATGGATCAGTCAGATCTATATCGGTAAATCTTTGGACGCGTGGTCCAAGTCCGCGAATATCAAAGCCCCGCATTTGCGGCTCACCAAGGTAGAAACGGTCGGTCAAACGGACGTCATCAATACCCTGTGCGTCACTTCCCCGGTTTTCCAACGGATGGATATAGCCGCCTTCAGCGGTGATCGAGAAAACAAAACCACCTTCGGTTAATTTCCAATATTTGTCGGCATTTAAACGGGTGCGGACATATTGCACATCACCAAAGCCCCACAGACCCGCAAAATCCTGACTAATGCTCAAGCTATGACCGCGGGTCGGGCGGCCGCGGTTGTCACGTGTGTCATAGGCCAATGAATAGCCAAGCGTCGACGTGAGCCGCTTGCCAATCGCTTCACACAGGAAACGACCGGCAAGCACCGGATCACAGACAGCCGGAAGCGGCCCGGCCGTGCCGTCTGGATCGCTAAAAAATGAATTCCGATCCAGCGTCACATTGTCGTGATTGATCCCGTAACGCGCCTGAAATGTCAGATATTCGTTGATCGGCACACCGGTACGAATCTGGAAGCCGGTCGTCGCGTTCTGATAAGTGGTGTTGCGCTGATTGTTAAAGAAGTTGAAGCTGTTCACGTCCTGCCGGAACAGATCAACCGACAATGCAATGGATTGGTCGAACAGATAAGGCTCGGTGAAGCTGAGATTCGCCGATTTCGAATAGCGCGAATAGGATACGCCCAGCCGCGCCACTTGCCCCTTGCCTCGGAAGTTGTTCTGCGAAATTTCGCCCTGAAAGATGAAATTTTCGATCGAGGAGAAACCGGCGGATAGGGACAGCTGTCCGGTAGGCTTTTCTTCCACATTCGTGGTCAGAATGATGCGGTCTGGTGCGCTACCCTGTTCCTGTTCGACTTCCAGATCTTCCTGAAAATAGCCAAGCGATTTGATCCGGTCTGCGGTACGCTTCACCTGGATGCTGTTAAATGCATCGCCTTCGTTCAAACGAAATTCACGGCGGATCACCTTGTCTTGCGTGATCGTGTTGCCGTTGATTTCGATGCGTTCCACAAACACACGCGGGCTTTCAGCCACATCAAATGTGATGCTCATCGTGCGCGCTTCTTTGTCGCGATCAAACTGCGGACTTACGTCGGCAAAGGCATAGCCAAAGAGACCGGCACTTTCGGTCAAGCCCTCGACGGTATCTTCCACCTGCTTGGCATCATACCAATCATCCTTTTTCATCCGCAGGCTTTTGGTCAGCTGTTCGGAATTGAAATCGCGGATTTTGCTATCGACCTTCACCTCGCCGAATTTATAGCGCTCACCTTCTTCGACCACATAGGTGATGATGAAATCCTGCTTGTCGGGTGTCAGTTCGGCAACGGCCGAAACCACGCGGAAATCGGCATAGCCTTGGGTCAGATAATATTGGCGCAGCTTTTGCTGGTCGAACGCCAGACGATCCGGATCATAGCTGGTGCCCGAGCTGAAAATGCTGGTCAGCCGCGATTGCTTGGTGACCATTTCGCCGCGCAATTTGCCATCGGAGAATTTGTCATTGCCGATGATATTGATCTGGCGGACTTTTGATTTCGGCCCTTCGCTGATTTCAAAGACGATATCGACGCGGTTCTGATCGAGTTGAACGAGCTTTGGTTCGACCAGTGCGGCAAAGCGCCCCTGACGTTTATAGAGTTCGATAATGCGCGCGACATCGGCGCGCACTTTGGAGCGTGAATAGATCTGGCGCGGCGCAAGCTTGATTTCGGGCTCGATCTTTTCGTTCTTGATCCGTTTATTGCCTTCGAGAACGATCCGGTTGATCACCGGATTTTCGCGGATTTCGATGGTCACATCGCCGGCAACATTGCGGATCGACACATCAGCGAACAATTCGGTGGCGTATAATTCTTTCAACGCCTGATCGGCGCTGGCCTGCGTCCACGTTTGGCCGATGCGAAGCCGGATATAGGAACGCACCGTATCGGACTCCAGCCGCTGCGTGCCGACAACGTTGATCGACCTTATTTGATCAGCCTGAGCTGCGGGTGCCGCAACCTGAGCCACCGCTGGCGAAGCCACGAGCGTCGCCACTGCTACCGCAAACGCGGATGCACCAAACATGGTCGTCATTACCGAACGTCTTATCATTATATTCCAACTCCGTCTGACCCGTAAAAAACCGCCTGTAGCAGGTGCATTGGGTTGCGCCCCTTTGCCCGATGCCCCTTGCCCGATGCGATGCCTGCGATCAACCCTGCATCAACGTCCAAAAAGGCCAAAGGATGCGAGATCATTAAATGTCACCATCAGCATGAAACTGATGAGCATCGCAAACCCCGCACGGAACGCCCATTCCTGAACCTGCGGGGTTGCAGGACGACGGCGAACGGCCTCGATTGCGTAGAGAAGCAAATGTCCGCCATCGAGCATCGGAACTGGCAGCAAGTTAATGAACCCCAAGTTAATCGAGATCAGCGCGGCGAGCGTCACAAAGGCCAAAATGCCGACCGACATCGCTTCGCCCGATATTTTAGCGATCTTCAGCGGTCCGCCCAGTTCGCTGATCGGACGACGACCGGTAATGATCTGGCCCAAACCCGTGATCTGTTGCCGCAGGACATTATACGTTGCGCGCGTGCCGACGATGGGACTTTCGAGCAAGCCAACTTCGCGGAATTCCAATTTCGGAGATGATACGCCTAATTGGCCCAAGCGATAAATATTGCCAAACCGGTCTTTTTCCACACGCTCGGCCAGCAGGATATTTTTTCGGATAGACTCGTCCGTTGCGTTCAATAATCACATCAACCCGCTCGTTTGGGAATCATGATCACCTCGTCAACGAGTTCGTCAAACCGGGCGATCTGTCGTCCATTGAACGACGTGATCCGGTCCCCCTCGATGATCCCCGCTTTTGCCGCAGGGCTGCTTTCGACAACGGTTGCGACGACCGGCGGCGAAACGCGTTCGCCAAAGGCCAGCGCAAATCCGGTGAAAATGGCGATGGCAAACAGGAAATTGACAGCAGGCCCGGCAAAGATGATCAGCGCGCGTTGCCACAACGGCTTTGACGGAAAGTCTGATTGCGTTCAAAGTCAGGCAATTCTTTCCACGCCGCGTCGGTCTGGCTGGTCGGGTTCAAATCCCCGGCAAATTGCACATAGCCACCCAGGGGAAGTGCGGCGACCCGCCACAAAGTCCCGCGCTTATCCACTCTGCCCCAGATTTGCGGGCCAAAGCCGATAGAGAATTTCTCTGCCTTTACGCCAAACAAGCGCCCCACCAGATAATGCCCCAACTCGTGCACGATGACGAGCGAACCGAGCAGCAGCAAAAAGGCTCCCAGCGTTAACAGGATATTGGGGGTTTCAATGGGCATAAATGGGTAATTTCTTCACGAGTTGCTGGGTGTAGGTTCGCGCGGCTGCATCGATGCTGAACAGATCGTCGAGAGTTTGGGGCATCGCCGCCTGATATCCGGAAAGCGTCTCTTCGACCAAGCGGGCGATATCGAGAAAGCCGATCTGCCCTTCCAGAAAAGCGGCAACGGCCACTTCATTCGCGGCGTTCAGGATTGCAGGCTTCGTTCCACCCTCGGTAATCGCCGCTCGCGCCAATCGCAACGATGGAAAACGCACGAAATCAGGCGCTTCAAAATCGAGACGGCCAATTTTTGCCAGATCGAGCGGTGTGCTGCTGGTTTCGATCCGTTCGGGCCAAGCGAGGGCGCTGGCAATCGGGATACGCATATCGGGTGAACCCAGTTGCGCCAAAGTCGAACGGTCCTGAAACTCCACCATCGAATGGATCACCGATTGCGGGTGGACAAGGATGTCGATCCGTTCAAGCCCCACCGGAAACAGATGATGTGCCTCAATCAGTTCCAGCCCCTTGTTCATCATTGTGGCAGAATCGACGCTGATTTTTGCGCCCATATCCCAATTGGGATGGGCAACCGCCTGGGCGGGAGTAACGCTTCGCATCTGCTCAAGGCTCGCGGTACGGAACGGCCCGCCGCTCGCCGTCAGCGTGATTTTACGGACCTGATCGATCCGCCCACCCGCCAAGCACTGGAAAATCGCATTATGCTCGCTGTCGACGGGGAGCAAGGTTGCACCCGCCTGCGCGACGGCCTGCATCAGCAGGTCTCCCGCCGAAACCAGCGCCTCTTTATTGGCAAGCGCTACCGTCTTGCCCGCCGCAATGGCCGCCATCGTTGGCGGCAAGCCCCGCACAGCCGACGATCGCCGCCATCGTCCAGTCCGCACCCAAGCGCGCCGCATCTACCAATGCCTGTGGCCCCGCTGCTGCCTCGACACCCGATCCGGCCAACCGCTCTTTCAGTTCCGGGTAGGCCGCAGGATCAGCCACAATCGCTACCTGAGCGCCAAATTCACGTGCAAGTTCGGCCAAATCGGCGGCATTTCCGTTCGCCGTCAGCGCGACGACCCGATAGGCATCACGGTGTTGCCGCACCAGATCGAGCGTCGAGAGCCCCACCGATCCGGTCGCCCCGAATATAGAGACTGTGCGCGGCTCCACTCGATTAAAGCCCGCCGCCTAGCATGTCGGCGATGACGGCAAAGGTGCCGAGGATCACCACCGGCAACAAACCGTCCAGCCGATCAAGCAAGCCGCCATGGCCGGGGATCAATGTGCCCGAATCCTTCACGCCTGCCCGCCGCTTCATCCAGCTTTCAAAAAAATCGCCCGCTTGCGCCACCACGGCGAGCGCCGCGCCGGCGAGCGGCAACCACCAGCGGACGTGCCCCGTCATGCTGCCAAAACCCCACAAAAAAGCTGCCGCCGCCAGCATCCCGCCACCAAGCCCTGCCCATGTTTTCGACGGGCTGATTGATGGCGCTATTTTGGGGCCGCCCAAGGCGCGACCGGAAAAATAGGCACCGGTATCGGTGGCAACGACGATGCCGACAAAGGCGAAAAGCACCGGAACCGCGCCGACATCGCGCAAGAAAAGCAGACAGCTGACCGCCGCTCCGACGTAAAGCAAACCGCCAAAGGTCCACGCCATCAGGCTTACAGAGGATTTTGCGAAAACTTTGATCAACCGCATCCATTCAGCCAGCAAACCAATGCCGATCAACCCGGCGAATATCCGGAACGGCCAACCGCCCAGCCAGATCGCGCCAATCGCAATCGTCAACGCGATCACACCCGAAAGCGTGCGGGTTCCCAGATCGGAGTGCGGTTTGCTCAAAGGCTCACTCATCGGCCACCATAGCGCCGATTGCGCGTGCCAAATTCTTCTAGGGCCCGGCCAAATTCTTGCGGGCCGAAATCAGGCCACAGCGTTTCGGTGAACCAGAATTCGGCATAGGCCGCCTGCCACAACAGGAAATTGGAAAGCCGCTGTTCGCCCGAAGTGCGGATCACCAGATCGAGCGGCGGCATATCGGCGGTATCAAGGTGGCGCTCGATAGCGGCCTCACCAATATCGCCCTCGGCTGCGGCGGCACGCGCGGCGCGAACCAGCTCGTCTTGTGATCCATAATTGAGTGCGACCGCCAATGTCGTTTTCCGGTTGTGCGCGGTCCGCGCCATCGCATCTTCAATTAATTCAACAATATCAGGTGATAATGCTTTATAATTACCAAGTATTTTTAACCGGACATCGTTTTTGGCAAATTCGTCAATGTCGGATTTGATGAACGCGCGAAGCAAGCCCATCAGATCGTTGATCTCGTCCTCTGGCCGTTTCCAATTCTCGCTGGAAAAGGCGTAGAGCGAGAGCGCCTCCAGCCCGGTAGTGGCGGCATAGCGGACGATTTCGCGTACCGCCTCCACACCCTTCTTGTGCCCCAACGCGCGCGGCAAATGCTTCTTTTTGGCCCAACGGCCATTGCCATCCATGATGATGGCAACATGGCGGGGAGCGATGGTTTCGACCCCGCCGCTATCGAATTCGATTTTTTGGTCAGCCCCAACATCACCCAATGACCGTTAGTGCTGAGCCTGTCGAGCCAAAGGCGGCCAACGGCCAACCACAGCCTCGCCGATAAGCGCCCTTCGACAGGCTCAGGGCTACGGTTTTGTTGGAGTAGTCAGCGCACTCACTGGCTCATGATTTCCTTTTCTTTATGCGTCGCAGCATCGTCGATGGCCTTGATCGTGTCATCGGTCATCTTCTGCACTTCGGTTTCAAGCCGCTTGCGATCATCCTCGCTGATTTCTTTTTTGTTTTCATCGGTTTTCAGCGCATCATTGGCATCGCGTCTTACATTACGCGCTGCGATCTTTGCCTTTTCGGCATATTGCCCGGCCAGTTTGGCCAGTTCTTTGCGGCGTTCCTCGGTCAGATCGGGGATGGGCAGACGCAGCATTTGCCCGTCGGTGATCGGGTTCAATCCTAGCCCCGCCGAGCGAATAGCCTTTTCCACCGGCGTCACATTGGAGCGATCCCATACTTGCACGGTCAACATTCGCGGTTCGGGTGCGGTCACGGTAGCAACTTGATTAAGCGGCATGTGCGAACCGTAAACTTCGACGACCACCGGATCGAGCAGCGCCACATTGGCACGGCCCGTGCGGAGCCCCGAAAGATCGCCCTTCAGCGATTCGACCGCGCCTTTCATGCGGCGTTCGACATCGGCCTTGTCATATTGGGCCATGGTTCAGCTCCCTTCACTTGTTACAACGGTGGAAGTACCCGATCCATCGAGCACCTTCAGGATATTGCCCTGTTCGCGGATCGAGAAGACCACGATGGGGATATCATTATCGCGGCACAGCGCCACGGCGCTGGCATCCATCACCTTTAGATTGTCTGCAAGAACACGATCATAAGTTAATGTTTCATAACGCTTTGCCGTTGAAACCTTTTTGGGATCAGCATCATAAACGCCGTCAACCGAAGTGCCTTTTAGCAAGGCATCGCATTTCATTTCGGCGGCGCGCAAGGCGGCGCCTGAATCGGTGGTGAAATAGGGCGCGCCAACGCCCGCCGCAAAGATCACCACCCTGCCCTTTTCCAGATGGCGTTCGGCACGCCTGCGGATCACGGGTTCACACACCTTGTCCATCTCGATGGCCGATTGTACCCGCGTTTGCACGCCGAGTTGTTCCAAAGCATTTTGCATGGCGAGGGCGTTCATCACCGTTGCCAGCATCCCCATATAATCGGCCTGCGCGCGGTCCATGCCCTTGGCAGCCCCCGCCATCCCGCGAAAGATATTGCCGCCACCGATAACAAGGCAGATTTCAAGGCCGGTGTCCTTCGCCGCCTTCACCTCTTCGGCAACGCGCGCAACCGTTTCAGGATCGATGCCAAAAGATTGGTCACCCATCAGCACTTCGCCTGACAGTTTCAGCAGGATGCGGCGGTAGCCATTTGCACTCATGATTCCCCAATTCCCACTTCAGATACGATAATGGCGCCCAGCTATAAGAGCCGCGCGCCATATCGCCAAGACTTTATCCCCGCCATTTCCGGCGAGAATTCTCGATGTTTATGCGCCGACGGCTGCGGCCACTTCGGCTGCAAAGTCGGACACTTCCTTCTCGATTCCTTCGCCCAGCTGAAAGCGGACATAATCGGTGAGCGCGATCGACTTGCCGGCGGCCTTTGCGGCCTGTGCGACAACATCAGCGATTGCCGTCTTGTTATCCATGACGAACAGCTGCGAAAGCAACGCATTTTCTTTCGCAAACTTCTTCATCGCGCCATCAACCATCTTTTCAACGATATCGGCAGGCTTGCCCGATTCAGCGGCCTTTTCACGGGCAATCGCTGCTTCACGCGCCAACGTATCGGCATCGAGGCCGGTTTCGTCGAGCGACAACGGGAAAGCGGCGGCGATGTGCATCGCCAATTGCCGACCAAGGCCATCCAGCGTTTCCGCATCGGCATCGCCTTCAAGAGCCACAAGCACGCCAATGCCACCCATGCCGGGGGCTGCCGAATTGTGGACATAGGAAACGACGCGACCTTGCGACACGCTCAGCGATTTCGCGCGGCGGATGACCTGATTTTCGCCGATGGTGGCGATATTGTTGGTCAGCACTTCTTGCACGGTTCCGCCATCGGGATAAGCAGCAGCCAAAATGGCTTCGGCATCGTTCGCGCCAAGACCCAGAGCAACGCCAGTTACCTTGCGGACGAAATCCTGGAACTGTTCGTTCTTGGCGACGAAATCGGTTTGGCTGTTGACTTCAACAGCCGTTCCCTTTGTGCCTTCAACGGCCACGCCTACCAAGCCTTCGGCAGCCGTACGGCTCGATTTCTTGGCAGCAGTGGCGAGACCCTTTGCGCGCAGCAGATCGACAGCGGCATTCATATCGCCACCGGTTTCTTCCAGCGCCTTTTTGGCATCCATCATGCCGGCCCCGGAAAGCTCGCGCAGTTCCTTGACAGCAGAGGCAGTAATTGCAGACATGGGTGTGTCCTTTCGTATTTTTCTTGGGGCGGCGATAACACGCAATAGCCATAAAGTTCTGTGTCACCCCCGACTTGATCGGGGGTCCATAGCCTGAACCATCGGTTTAAACCTTACAATCAGGCCGTGGATTCCCGCGTTCGCGGGAATGACACGTATTGTTTAAGCTTCGGGAGCAGCTTCTTCGGTAACTTCCGCAGCAGGCGCTGCTTCAACAGCCAAAGCTTCCTCCGCAACAGCTTCAACAGCAGGCGCCTCTTCAACGACAGCTTCAGCAGCAGGCGCTGCTTCTTCCACCAGCACGGGTTCAGCCACTGGCTCAACCGCCGCACCCAGATCGACACCGCGCGCTTGTGCTGCACCTTGGTTGCCCTTGGTCGCCGCAGTCGCAATCGCTTCACAATAGAGGCGGATCGCGCGGGCGGCATCGTCGTTCGCAGGAACCGGGAACGCAATACCGTGCGGATCAACGTTGGAATCGAGGATCGCCACAACCGGGATACCCAGAACATTGGCTTCCTTGATCGCCAGCTCTTCCTTGTTGGCGTCGATCACGAACATCACGTCCGGAATACCGCCCATGTCGCGGATACCGCCCAAAGACATTTCCAGCTTGTCACGCTCGCGCGTCATTTGCAGGATCTCTTTCTTGGTGAAACCGGTGATTTCACCCGAAAGCTGTTCTTCCAGCGTTTTCAGCTTTTTGATCGAATTGGAGATCGTCTTCCAGTTCGTCAACATCCCGCCCAACCAGCGATGGTTGACGAAATGCTGTCCCGAAGCGCGGGCGGCATCAGCAATCGGGCCAGCGGCCTGACGCTTCGTGCCCACGAACAGAACCTTGCCGCCCGATTGCACGGTGGCCGATACGAAATCGAGCGCGCGGGCAAAGAGGGGAACGGTCTGCGAGAGATCGAGGATATGGATACCGTTGCGTGCGCCGAAAATATACGGCTTCATGCGAGGGTTCCAGCGATGTGTCTGATGGCCGAAATGCGCTCCGGCATCGAGCAAATGGTGCATGGTGACGACAGGTGCCGCCATAGTCTTTCTCCTTCCGGTTGGACCTCTGGGAAGCAAGAACCTCTCTCCCGCCTAAACGGGGGATCAGCACCGGTGATGTGCGCTTCCCATGTGGAATGTGCGGGCCGTTAGAGCGGGGACGGCGATTCGTCAAGGGGGCATGGCAATTCGCTGAAGCTCAAACCGCCTTCATTGGCATCTCCAAAATCCAATCCGTTCGCTCCTCCTAGGACATTACAGAGTGGCAGCCATTACCAGTTGCTACCATCAGGCGTGAACCAGACGGACGCGGGGCGAACAAAATCGTCGGTGTTCCGATCCGGAACCGACAATAGAGGAGAATGACAATGGCCGACGACGTGAAATGGGACATGGAAGCCGACGTCGTCGTGCTGGGTTCGGGCGGCGCTGCCATGACAGCGGCGATCTCCGCGCATGATTTTGGCGCAACGGATGTCGTCATCCTGGAAAAAACCGGGATGGTCGGCGGAACCACCGCGATGTCGGGTGGGATGCTTTGGATACCGGGCAACCACCACCAACTCGAAGCAGGCATTACCGAGTCAGACGATGATGTTGTCGCCTATCTCGATTCGCTCGCGCCCGGCGCGCTTGATCCCGATACGCTAGGCGCATTCATGGAAAAGGGGCCGGAGCTGATCCGCTATCTGGCCGACAAAACCCCCGTCCGCTTCCACGCCTATGCCGACTTCCCCGATTATCAGCCCTATATGCCCGGAGCAAAGCCCGATGGCGGGCGCTCGCTGGATAATGATGCCTTCTCTTATGAACGGCTCGGCAAATGGGCGGCGCGGGTGAACCCCACGAAAATGGCCTATCCGATGCGCGGCAGCCTGATGGAGGCCGTTGCGGGCACGTTGACCGAAGAGATGCTCGCCGATCGCGAAGCGGGCGATTATCGCGGGCTGGGCCAGGCGCTGGTCGGTGCCTTGTTTCTCGCCGTGCTGGAGCGTGACATTCCGGTCGAGTTCGAAAAACGCGCGCGCAAGCTGGTGAAGGACGGCGACCGGATTATCGGCGTGATCGCCGAGGACGCCAATGGCAAGGATTTCAACGTGCGGGCACGGCGCGGCGTCGTGATCGCCACCGGCGGCTTTGAATGGAACGAACAGCTGGTCAAAACCTTCCTGCGCGGCCCCATGACTGGCCCGGTCAGCGTTCCCGAAAATGAAGGCGATGGCCTGATCATGGCGATAGAGGCCGGGGCCCAATTGGGCAGTATGCAGGATGCCTATTGGCAGCAGAGCGTGCTGGAATACAAACCAAAAAACCGCGCTGCCAAACCGAACTATATGCTGGGATCGGACGAACGCGCCCGTCCCGGCGCAATCCTCGTCAACCGCTTTGGCAAGCGTTTCGTCAACGAAGCGGCGAACTATAATGCCATGGGCAAGGCCGTGATCGCCTTTGATGCGGGCCGCCACGAATATGCGAACCTGCCATATTGGCTGATCATCGATCAACGCTATAAAGACAAATATCCGCTGTTCACCTCGATGCCGGGAACCGACGCCATTCCCGAATATCTGATGAAGGCCGATACGCTGGAGGAACTGGCGGCGATGGCGGGGATTGAAGCCGCGGGGCTTTCGGCCACGGTCGATCGGTTCAATGCCATGGTCAAAGCCGGTCATGACGATGATTTCAACCGCGGCGATAACAGATATGACAATTTCTACATGTGGGGCGATCCGGCTTTTGAAGCCCCGTTCCGCACGCTGGGCCTGATCGATCAAGGCCCCTATTATGCGGTAAAGATGGAATCGGGTGCGCTGGGCACGGCGGGCGGGCCGCGCGTCAATGCCGACGCCCAAGTGATGGATTGGCAAGGCAATGCGATACAGGGCCTGTATGCGGCGGGCAATGTGATGGGGTCGGTTCTGGCCGGGGCCTATGGCGGCGCGGGCGGCACATTGGGGCCGGGGCTGACCTTTGGCTATATCGCTGGACGCCATTTGGGAACGCAACTGCCCAACCGCTGAGGTGCGGAGTGGGTGGGAGGCCGTTTCCATTTTTGTGGAGCAAACACCGAGTCAGTCACACCGGAGGCGCGTGCTAAAGACCCGATGGATCGTTAATAGAACATTGCAGGTCAGCCAATGTGCGGATATTTGGCCTTTAGCAATTCCTATTTAGTATTGTGTCCCCGGAATTCACGGCAGGGATATCTTAAGCTGGGCGTGGAGGCGGTGGACGATCCGGCAACGGTGGAGGCCATCGAAGCGCGGATGCGAACCGGAAGGCCGCTTGCCTCGGCGGAATGGATTGCACAGGCTGAGGCTACAATGCACAGGAAACTGGGCCTGCAAAAGCGCGGGCCAAAGCCGAAGGGGGCAGGGAAATAGGGTAATTAGTATTGTGTCCCCGGAATTCCGGTGTCCCCGGAATTCCGTGTCCCCGAATTTCCCGGAATTTATGTCCCCGAATTTGTAGGGTGTCCCCGAATTTTCGAAAAAAGCCAAGCCCCGTGTCAAGCACGGGGCGACGTTGTCTATTTGTGCCTTCACGCATTGACCGCGATGGATAATCAGCAACGGTGAAAGCATGTGAAAGAGACGGGAGAGGGAGAGAGGTTTTAGCAAGTGCTGCCCACTCCCCTTCTCCCATCTCTTTCACATCCTTCCCCCTTGCAGATGTGCACGCGGTTGCGGGGCAATGCCACCCGATTAACATCCGCCACAGAAACCCCCTTGAAATGTAGGATTTCTTTTGGGATGCCCATGGTTGGCTCTTTGATATTGTAATGTTCCCAAATGCCCGCGCACAGGCGTTAACGCGCGCGCCCGCAAATTATTTTGAAAATACCTTCATGGGTGGGGGACGGGTCGTGAACTTCGTGTACTTTGACAGGCAGAATTACGGCGCCCAAATTACGGCGAAGGCGCACTTAGACCCGAAATCGACCGCATTTGCACACCGTGACGGAGTTGGTTTTGGTTCCTGAAAAGGCGCGAGGAGTGAGCGATGCTATTGCATCGTGATCGACGAGCAACGCAGTCAGGGGGCAAAAAGCGGCCCGCCCCTGCGGGGTCGCTCTCAGAAAACCGCTGAGCATCGTCGTTTGCATGCGCGTAGCCCCGCTACGCGACTGCGCTGCACTCCTCGTCAGCGGATTTCTGAGAGCGATCACGGCGTGTAAATGTGGTCGATTTCGGGTCTAATTATCTTTGCCTCCAACCGCCAGCCTTTGAATGTCGCCCACACTCATATCTGTGACACATAATAAAGCGGCATAGCGGACATTGCCGCCGCCACATCAACTTTTTGGTTGACACATAAGAACATATAGTGAACAATGGCGGAATTGCTGCTGTTTCGGCATATCGTTTTTGGAGGTTCAAATGGCTTTTGTTTCTGTCCTGATTTTCGCTGTCGCCGTGTTTGTGGCCTTTGGCAGTATCGGTTTTTCGGTCGCACGGGCGCGGCCGCGGATCGATGCGGTGATTGCATCGCGCGGGCAAGCGGCGGTACGCACCATCCGCATGGGGACGCCGCGTTCGGGTTGGAAACTGGCTTGAGCAAATTGCTCTGCGGGGAAGTTTAGTCCCGCAGCAATTCGTTGATCGCGGTCTTGCTGCGCGTTTGGGCGTCCACCCGTTTGACAATCACCGCACAGGCAAGGCTGGGGCCGGGCGAGCCATCGGGCAAAGCCTTGCCCGGAAGCGCGCCGGGTACGACAACCGAATAAGCGGGCACGCGGCCCACGAAGATTTCGCCGGTGTTGCGATCAATGATCTTCGACGTCGAGCTGATGAACACGCCCATCGACAAGTACCGCGCCTTGCTCGACGATCACGCCTTCGACGACTTCGCGAACGCGCGCCGATGAAGCAATCATCCTCGATGATCACGGGGCCGGCCTGCAATGGCTCCAGCACGCCGCCAATGCCCACGCCGCCCGAAAGATGCACATTCTTGCCGATCTGTGCACAGCTGCCGACGGTGGCCCAGGTATCAACCATGGTCCCCTCGCCCACATTGGCCCCCAGATTGACAAAGCTGGGCATCAGCACCACATTCTTTGCAATATGCGCGCTGTGGCGGACGATGGCCCCGGGCACAGCGCGGAAGCCCGCGTCGCGGAAATGGTTATCGCCCCAGCCTTCAAATTTGGACGGAACCTTGTCCCACCAATGCGATCCGCCGGGGCCGCCGGGGATCATCGCCATATCGTTCAGGCGGAAAGAAAGCAGCACGGCTTTCTTCAGCCATTGGTTGACCACCCAGCCATCCGCGCCCTTTTCCGCTACGCGCCGCGCGCCGCTGTCGAGCGCATTGAGCGCCTCGTTCACGGCATCGCGTATTTCGCCGGTGGTCGCAAAGCTGATCGCGTCGCGATCATCCCATGCCTTTTCGATGATCTGTTGCAGTTGGTCGCTCATGCTGGTTCCTGTTCTTTGATATTGGTGTGTAGGCTGTGCAGCCAATCGGCCACATGGGTAATTTCGTGATCGACATAGGTCGTGCGCTCGCTGCCTGCCTCTGTGCCGGATGAATGATTGATCCAGACGGTGGTCATCCCCATCGCCTTTGCGGGTTCCAGATTATGGGCTGAATCCTCGATAAAGATCGTGGATTTTGGTTCAATGGCAAAGGTCGCACATATTTTGGCGTAACTATCCGGTTCGGGCTTTGGCCGGTGCGCCATTTGGTGGATATCAAACATCCCTTCAAACACCCCGTCCAGCCCGCGCGCAGTCAACACCCGCTCTGCATATTTCGCATCGGCATTGGTGAAGATCAATTTGCGTCCCGGCAAAGCCTCTATCCCGGCGCGGAGCCGCGCACAGGGCGTCAGCTTCGTCATATCGACATCATGGACGAAATCGAGATAGGCATGTGGCTCCACCCCATGTTCGGCCATCAACCCACCCAATGTCGTGCCGTATTTGCGCCAGTAATTATAGCGAATTTGATGCGCTTCTTCGCTGCTGACCTTGAAATAATCCTCGACAAAGGCGGCAATCCGATCCCGCACCTGCGCCATAATCGCGTGCTCTGGATCGTACAGTGTCAGATCGAGATCGAAAAGCCAGACGTTTATATGTGACAGAACGGGGGCAGTTCCTTGGGACATGGCGGCGCGCTTAACGGATGTGGCCTAAACCGTAAAGCTCTCGCCGCAGCCGCAGGCCCCTTTGGCGTTGGGATTGGTGAAGACAAAACCGGCGGCGAATTCATCCTCGACCCAGTCCATCGTCGATCCGACCAGATACAGCACCGAGCCGCCATCGATATAGAACACTCCGCCGGGGGTTTCGATCTTCTCGTCAAAGGCAACCGCTTCGTTCACATAATCGACCGAATAGGCAAGGCCCGAACAGCCGCGACGCGGGGTGGAGAGTTTTACGCCGATTGCGCCTTCGGGTGCCTTGGCCATCAATTCGGCAATGCGCGCCTCGGCAGATGGCGTGAGCGTGACGGCGGCGGGAAGAGCGCGGCGGGTTTTGGTTTCTATGGTCATCACAACATCCCCAATTCCAACCGCGCCTCATCGGTCATCTTGTCCGGCCCCCAGGGCGGATCCCAGACGAGCACAACTTCGGCATCGCCAACCCCCGGCACGCTGCCAACGCGCAGTTCCACTTCGCCGGGCATCGATTCGGCAACCGGGCAATGCGGTGTCGTCAACGTCATCGTCACCAGCGCATGGCCGCCGTTCACCTCGACACCATAGATCAGGCCGAGATCGTAAATATTGACCGGGATTTCCGGATCGTAAATCTCTTTCAGCGCAACGATAATCGCGTCCTGCAAAGCCTCATCGCCTTCTACGGCAACGGGCGCAGGTTTTTGTGACAGGAAGCCTTCGAGATAATCCTTCTTGCGCTCCAGTTTTTCGGCTGCGCTTTCGGCCTGTTCGACGCGCGCTTTTGGCGGCGCTTCGACGCTTTCGACTTCTTCGATTTTGATGCTGTTTTCGTTCATCCGAATATCTTCTTCACCCGTTCGATGCCGCGAACCAAGGCCGCGACATCATCTTCATCATTGTAAATCCCAAAGCTCGCCCGCGCCGTTGCCGGGATGCCCAGATGCTCCATCAGCGGCTGCGCGCAATGATGGCCTGCGCGGATCGCCACACCTTCTTCATCCAATATAGTGCCGATGTCGTGCGGATGCACCCCTTCCATCGTGAACGAGACAATGCCCGCCGCATCTTCGGGGCCATAAAGCGTGATCGAATTGAAGGAACTCAGCGCCTTACGCGTCTGCCGCACTAGCGCGGTTTCATGCGCGTGGATCGCGTCCAACCCGATGCTTTCGACAAAATCAATCGCCGCGTGCAACCCGATGGCTTCGATAATCGCGGGCGTGCCTGCCTCAAAGCGCGTGGGCGCAGGAGCATATGTGGTTTTAGCAAAAGTCACCCGGTCAATCATCGAACCGCCGCCCTGATAGGGGGGCATGCGCACCCAGATATTCTCCGCTCGCCCATAAGACGCCAATGCCGGTAGGCCCGTATAGCTTATGGCCGGAGAACACGTAGAAATCGCAGCCAATCTCTTTCACATCAACGGGCATACGCGGCACAGCCTGGCAGCCATCCAGAAGCAACAGGCCACCATGCTTATGCGCTATTGCGGCAGCGCGTTTTGCATCGAGGGTGGAGCCCAGAACATTCGATACATGGGCCAAGGCCACCAGCTTGTGGTGCGGCCTGATCATTGCGTCCAGCGCGTCCAGATCAATGCGACCGTCGGCGGTGAGCGGGCATACATCAATTTCACATCCGGCCAATTGCCACGGCACGATGTTCGAATGATGCTCCAGTTGCGACAAAATGATCCGGTCGCCCGCTGCGAGTTGCATGCCCTGAGGAATGTCGCTCTCGGGATTGGCCTTTAGCCCGTTGGCGACAAGATTGATCGCCTCGGTCGCGCCGCGTGTGAAGACGATTTCGTCGGTTCGTCCGCCAACAAAGCCCGCCACCCGCGCCCGCGCTGCTTCAAACGCCACTGTCATATTCGCCGAGCGGGCATA
The DNA here is from genome assembly GCA_963732535.1 of uncultured Alphaproteobacteria bacterium. Taxonomy (GTDB): domain Bacteria; phylum Pseudomonadota; class Alphaproteobacteria; order Sphingomonadales; family Sphingomonadaceae; genus Sphingorhabdus_B. Next base: position 374,717 of record CAVSZW010000014.1, read on the forward strand.
GACGCCGCGGTGGACCGTGGCGTAGTCCCTGCCGCCCGCGTGCATCATCGCATCGAGCACGCATTGCGGCTTTTGCGCGGTCGCGGCGGTGTCGAGATAGTGCCAGTCGAGCACGCCGGGAAATTGCGCGCGCAGATCGCGCGCAACCGCACCGCCTTCATTCTCCCAGCGGGCAACGGCACGTTCGGTGGGGGCGGCAAGGTTGCTCACACCAATTCCCCCAGCTTCGCCAGCGCCATTTCGGTCAGCATCGCCTCATCCGCCGCACCTTCAAACACGCCCGCAACAAACGCCTGCAACATCAGCTTCTTTGCATCCGCAGGCGCAATGCCGCGTGCTTGCAAATAAAACAGCCCCATCGGGTCCAGCTCGCCAATCGCACAACCATGCGCGCATTTGACGTCGTCGGCATAGATTTCGAGTTCGGGCTTGGCATTGGCGGTGGCGCTGCGGTCGAGCAGCATGGCCTTTACCGATTGTTCGCTGATCGGTGTGCTGTGCATCGCGCGCAACGGCGACTTTGCCGAGATAGGTTCCGGTCGCTGTGCCCGCCAAAACCGAACGCACCAATCTGCGAAGACGTCGCTCCGGGTTCGGCATGGGTGACGGTAGTGATAATCTCCAACGTCTGCGAACCGCCACCAATCTGCACCGCGCCGAGTTTAAAATCCGCGCCTTCGTGCAGCGTGACGTTCAACTCCACCCGCCCATAATCGCCGCCGATATTGAGCACATGGATCGCGGCAGTTGCGCCTTTGCCGATGGCAAGATCAAGTTGGTGGATCGAACCACCATCCTGAACAATCGTCCGCACGAAGTTCCCACCTGCGGGCACAACCACGCACTCCGCCGCAGGCAAAGGCCAAACGCGCGCCAGCGCATCCAAATCCGAATAGCGCAATGCCTCATCGCGGCGGGTTGGAAGAGCACTCGTCGCAATACACCGCTCTGCGGCCTCCGCGTCTCCGCGTCTCTGCGTGAAATGAAGTTTTGTTTCGCGCAGAGGCGCGGAGACGCGGAGAAAGCGCAGAGATGAGGAATGGCGCGAAAAGCGCTCATGCCGCCAGTTCCTTGTAACCGTCACGCTCCAGCTCCAGCGCCAGTTCCGGGCCGCCGGTGCGCGTGATGCGGCCATCGGCGAGGACGTGGACGAAATCGGGCTGCACATAATCGAGCAACCGCTGGTAATGCGTAATCAGCAGCACCGCCTTATCAGGCCGCCGCATGATGCGGTTGATGCCGTCGCCCACTGTCCGCAGAGCGTCGATGTCCAGACCGCTGTCGGTCTCATCAAGGATCGCAAGGCACGGGTCGATGATGCCCATCTGCACCATCTCGTTGCGCTTCTTCTCGCCGCCCGAAAAGCCGACATTCACCGGGCGCTTGAGCATATCCATATCCATGCCAAGCGCACCCGCCTGTTCGCGCGCGACCTTCAGGAATTCGCCGCCCGACAGCGGAGCCTCGCCGCGATGCTTGCGCTGTGCGTTGAGCGCCTCGCGCAGGAACTGCACGTTCGACACGCCGGGGATTTCGACCGGATATTGGAAGCCGAGGAACAGGCCAGCGGCGGCGCGTTCGTGGGGTTCTAGAGTCCAGCAAATCTATCACCGTCGCCCTGCAGCCTGATCGAAGGGCTGGCTTATCGGCTGCGCCGTTGCTTAAGCCAGGCTGTCAGCTACGGTGTGACGGCCGGAGGCGTGAACGTAACTGCACCCTCGGTCACCTCATACCCGGGCCGCCCCGACAGCACATAACCCAGCGTCGATTTCCCCGCGCCATTCGGCCCCATAATCGCATGGATCTCGCCCGCATTCAGCGAGAGCGTGAGGCCCTTGAGGATAGGCTTGTCGCCAACATTGGCGTGGAGGTTAGTTATTTGGAGCATTATTAGGCTTCTCATTCGCAAGCGGTTCGAACCACGAGGTCGGTGAAGGCGTAAGAGCTTCACGCTCAATCGCGCCCACGAATCTTTCGTCATCCAATCTCTCCACGACTGAGACTTCAGCGACCGTGCGACATTTAGCATACCGACAAGACACCGTCGGTGATCGAATTGTCTCTCAGCAACTTGCGAGATTGATTTCAGTCGCTGCTGAACCCTCTCAAGCGCAGGCTTCAAATGCAGCAGCTTCTCGATCAGAGCTTGCACCGCCGTCGTCTAACAATCTCAGAGCCGTCAAAGTTTGGGTCGAATACCCAAGACGCGACCACCTGCGAATTCAAACTGCAGTCGACTTGCTATCCTTTAACGCAAGTTCGATTGGCAGATTACCGCAGCAATGCCTGCTGTCGAACTCTTGCGCAGCTACAACGGCATCGTCGAATTTACTCACCCCACGCTCCCCTCAAGCGAAATCCCCAGCAACTTCTGCGCTTCCTTAAGCCCCTCCCCTTCAGGGGAGGGGTTGGGGTGGGGACTGTCGGCTCACGCGCAACGCTTCAGACGTATAGCGTCAGCACGCCTTCCATATTGTGCAGGACATCGGCGTTGGTCACATGCGATCACGCGGTAGCCGAACTCTGCCAGTTTCGCATCACGCGCAGCTGGTCCTTGGCCGGATCGTCATGCGTGTCGCCATCAACTTCGACAGATCAGCTTGGCGCGACAGGGCAGGCAAAGTCGGCGATTGACCAACCGATGACCTCTTGTCGCCGGAATTTGGCTCCATCCAGCTGACAGTTCGACAAATGCCGCCACAACCGTTTTTCCGGCTCGGTCGGGTTGCGGCGCATTTCGTGAGCGCGGGCGTGTAGTTCGGCGAGGCGCTCGGCAGGGATATTCCAGTTTTTGGCACGGCCCATGGAGGGTGTGGAACCTATGCGTTTATCGTAATCCGCTGCTCTTAAGCCCTTCCCCTTTAGGGGAGGGGTTTGGGGTGGGACTTCGGCTGGCTCCACCTCTGGAGTGGGAGTAAGCCGCTAGTCCCCACCCCAACCCCTCCCCTGAAGGGGAGGGGCTTAGGTTGTATCTTGGTTTCGAGGTCGTTCATCCAACCGATCCCCTCAAGAGAAATCCCCAGCAACTTCTGCGCTTCGACCGCAAATTCCATCGGCAGTTGCTGCAGCACTTCCTTGGCAAAGCCGTTGACGATCAGCGCCACGGCTTCCTCGGCATTCAGTCCGCGTTGCATCGCGTAGAACATCTGGTCGTCGGAAATCTTGCTCGTCGTCGCCTCATGCTCGATCTGCGCGCTGGGGTTGCGGACTTCGATATAGGGGACGGTGTGCGCGCCGCTCAAAGACCCGAGCAGCAGCGAATCGCACTGGGTGAAATTGCGCACGCCCTCGGCATTGGGCGCAACGCGCACCAGCCCGCGATAGGTGTTGTTGCTGTGTCCGGCGCTGATGCCCTTTGACACGATGGTCGAGCGGCTGCCCTTGCCATTGTGGATCATCTTGGTGCCGGTGTCGGCTTGCTGGTAATTGTTGGTCACCGCGACCGAGTAAAATTCGCCGACGCTGATTTTCGCCGTTGAGCACGCAGCTTGGATATTTCCACGTCACCGCACTGCCGGTTTCGACCTGGGTCCAGCTCACCTTGCTGTTCCGCCCCTGACACAAAGCGCGCTTGGTGACGAAATTATAGATGCCGCCTTTGCCCTCGGCGTCGCCGGGATACCAGTTCTGCACGGTCGAATATTTGATCTCGGCATCGTCCAGCGCGACCAGTTCGACCACAGCGGCATGAAGCTGGTTCTCATCGCGCATCGGCGCGGTGCAGCCTTCGAGGTAGGTGACGTAACTGCCCTTGTCGGCGACGATCAACGTGCGTTCAAACTGGCCGGTATTTTCCGCGTTGATGCGGAAATAGGTGGAAAGCTCCATCGGGCAGCGCACGCCTTCGGGGATGTAGACGAACGTCCCGTCGGAAAAGACCGCGCAGTTGAGCGTCGCGAAATAATTGTCGTGCATCGGCACAATCTTGCCGAGATATTTCTTCACCAGATCAGGATATTCCTTGATCGCCTCCGATATGCTGCGGAAAATCACGCCTGCGCGTTCAAGTTCGGCGCGGAAAGTGGTCGCCACCGAAACCGCAGTCAAACACTGCGTCCACAGCAACGCGGCGTTGCGGCAAGCCGCCGTCTTCGCCGCCTTCGACACCCGCTAGCAATTTCTGCTCGGCAATCGGGATGCCCAGTTTTTCATAAACGCGCAGGATTTCGGGATCGACCTCATCCAGCGAACCCAGTTTCGGCTTTGCCTTTGGCGCGGCGTAATAATAGGCGTCTTGATAATCAATCGGCGGCACGTTCAGCTTGGCCCAATCGGGCGGCGTCATCGTTTGCCACATCGCAAACGCCTTCAACCGCCAATCGAGCATCCATTGCGGCTCGTTCTTCTTCGCGCTGATAAAGCGGACAGTATCTTCGTTCAGCCCCTTGGGCGCGAATTCGGTTTCGATTGGCGACGACCAGCCATGCTCATAATCCGCCACTTGCGCGGCGGCGTCCCATGCGGCCTGATCTTTGAGTTCGATATCGTCAGTCATGGCTGCACCGTTTTCGAAATGGTTTCACGCGGAGGCGCAGAGGCGCGGAGAAATCTATTAATGCCGTTCGGGCCAAGCTTTCGAAGCCCTGTCCTTTTCCACGGAACGCCCAAAGCAGGGCAGCCCTTCGACAAGCTCAGGGCAAACGGATTTTGGAATATCTCCGCGCCTCCGCGCCTCCGCGTGAACATAAAATCCATATTCACCGCCCCGCCGCCAAGCTGCTGAGCGACACATCGGCCAAGGCCCCGCGCACGGCGTTGTTCACGATGGCCCAATGCGGTTTCACGCTGCAATCCGGCTCAATCGCGCAGTGGCAGGTTTCGGCGTTGATACAATTGGTCATCGCTATCGGTCCTTCGACCGCCTCTATTATATCGGCCAAGGTGATCGCGGCGGCAGGGCGCGACAGCTGTATTCCGCCCCCCATTCCGCGCACCGAACGCAGCAATCCGCCTTTGGACAGGATGCTCACCAGCTTCTGTACGGTGGGCAAAGCAATGTGCGTTTCTGCCGCCAATTCCGTTGCGGACGTACGCATGCCGCCGCAATGGCGCGCTGCCGCACCCATTACCACCACTGCATAATCTGCCATATTTGAAAGCCGCACGATATTGAGCCTTTGCCCGCGAATCCTTAATCGGATAAATTCATTCCGATTACTATTTGGAGCAATTTGGTCTGAAAATCAACCCAGCCTTTATTGCGGCTCGGCAAATTCAACTTCGTCCTCTTGGCCGTTGCGGCCCAAGGCCTTGTCGATAAACGCTTCGTCGAGCGGTTCGGGATCGGTCGGCTGTCCGCCTTCCATGCCCGGATCAACCGGCATCGGCTCACCCTCTATGGGCATCCCATTTTCATCGACCAGATTTTCCATCACTTCTTCGCCCAAAGCAGGCCCCTCCCCCTCCAGCCGTTCGGGGAAGGTGACTTCGGTGGCAAATTGTTCAACCGGACGTTTGGCCACCGCCACCCGCATGAACGAAGCCCAGGCCGTCGCGGGGGCCGTGCCGCCCTGTAGATTACCTACTGCGCGGGCATCATCGCGCCCCATCCAAACGCCCGTGGTGAGGCCAGAGGAAAAGCCCAGAAACCAGCCATCTTTGTTGCTTTGCGTTGTCCCTGTCTTGCCCGCAACCGGCCTGCCGATTTGCGCGGCGCGGCCGGTGCCGGTGGCGACAGCTGTTTGCATCAGGTCTGTCATTGCGCCCGCGACATAGCCTTCGACCAATTGCGCCTGACGCGAAGGTTTATGCTGGTAAATCACATTGCCATCGATGGTGGTCACCTTGGTGATCCCATAGGGCGTCACGCTGCGTCCCTTTGCGGCGACGCCTGCAAAGGCGCGGGTCATGTCGATCACCCGCGTTTCGGATGTGCCCAGCACCATCGACGGGCTGGTGTTGATGGACGTCGTGATACCAAAGCGGCGCGCCATGCTGGCAATCGCCCCTGTGCCCACTTCCTCGCCGATTTGCGCCGCCACGGTGTTTTTTGAATAGGCAAAGGCCGTCCGCAGGTCGATTTCTCCGGCGAAATTGCCGCCGCTGTTTTTCGGGGTCCAGCCGTCGATGGTCACCGGCTTGTCCACAACCTTGTCCTCGGGTCGGAAGCCCGCTTCGATGGCGGCCAGATAGACAAATAATTTCCACGAAGAACCGGGCTGGCGCTCTGCGGTCACGGCGCGGTTATAATTGCTGGTCGCATAATCGGTGCCGCCCACCATCGCCCGAACGGCTCCGTCCCGGTCGAGCGACACGAGCGCGCCCTGCGCGCCTTTGGGCACATGTCTCTGGATTGCGACAGTCGCCGCGCGTTGCATACCCAAATCAATGGTCGTCCACACATCGATGGGCTTTTCGGTCTCCTCGATCAGGCTATCGAGCTGAGGCAAGGCCCAGTCGGTGAAATAACGCACGCTGTCCTGCGCCTTTTCGCTGGCGATTTTCACCTTGGCGGGCTTCACATTCGCGGCCTGTTCAGCGGTAATCATACCCGCATCCTGCATCACTTCAACCACAACCCCTGCCCGACCGATCGCCGCCTTCGCATCGGCAGTGGGCGAGTAGTTAGACGGCGCCTTCACCAGCCCGGCGATGATAGCTGATTCTGCCAGAGACAGATTTTCCGCACCATGATCGAAAAATTTGCGGCTCGCGGCATCGACGCCAAAGGCCCCACCGCCGAAATAGACCTTGTTCAGATATAGTTCCAAAATCTGGTCTTTGGAAAATTTGGTCTCCATCGCCATAGCAAGGATCACTTCGCGCAGTTTCCGGCCAAATTCGCGCTTGTTGTTGAGATACACGGTGCGTGCCAGCTGTTGTGTAATCGTCGAACCGCCCTGGGACCATTTTCCGCTGGTCGCGCGGACATAAAAAGAGCGGGTAATGCCGATGGGATCGACGCCGGGATGATAATAAAAGCGCCGGTCTTCCACTGCGACCATCGCGTTTTTCATTTCTTTCGGCAGTTCGTTCACCGGAATCCAGCGACCAAAGCTGGGGCCAAGCGACTGGATAATCGTGCCATCGGCAGCACGCACGCGCACCATCTGTCCGTTGGGAGAAGCCTTGAATTTTTCAAAGCTATCGATTTCCTTGCGCGCGACGGCGACAAAAATTCCGACCACCAGCAACCCGAGCAGGCCAAGGCCAAAACCGATCTTCAAAAGCAGCACGAACCAGCGGCGCAAGGGCAATCCCTCTCTGTTGGGTTCGCCCTTTTGGCAAACGTCGCACGCATTTAAACGAGCCTCGTGAATCCGTAAAGCGCGATTGCGTTCATCTTTAATTTACCAGAAAATCGGAAAATCGCAGCTATGATCGCTGCATTTCGCACATCACATGCCTGTCCGCTTTCTCGCCATCGCCTTTGCTGTGGTTTCGAGCGCGACGGCCTATGGCCAGAGCGATGCTGTTTCGCGCACCGACGAAGCCGTTGCAGAATTGCGGATTGATATCCGTACACAACTGGATTTCAGCCGGGCAACGGTCAGCAAGCGGGGTGGCCAAATCAGCGTCAATCCGGATGACGGAACCCGCGGCGTTGACGGCGGCGTTACCGATCTGGGCGGCATGGCATTGGCGGGAACCGCTGTCGTCGAAGGACAACCCGGCAGATCCGTTCGTATCGACATGCCGCACACCGTTCGCATGAGTAATACGCGCGGTGGTGCGCTTATTATCCGAAATCTCAGGACAAATCTGAACGCCGCGCCAAAGCTGGATAATTTCGGCAGACTGGAATTTGCCTTTGGCGGCGATCTGGAAATCGACGGGAAGGCCTATGGCGATTATCGCGGGCGGATTCCGATTACTGTGGAATATGAGTGAGCTGTCACGGTATTAAATCCGGAACACCCCTTCCACCACGGTCACGCATCCACCCGAGAGCCACACCCGGTCACCTTCCAACCGGCAGCCGACATATCCGCCGCGTTCGCTTGCCTGATAGGCGGTGAATTCGTTACGACCCAGTTCCGCCGCCCAATAGGGCGTGAGCACCGCATGGGCACTGCCGGTTACCGGGTCTTCGTCAACGCCTGCTCCGGGCACGAAAACGCGGCTGACTATATCGGTATCGATGCCAGGCGCGGTGGCGGTAAAGCTATCATCGCCCAATGCCGAAAGCGCGCGAATATCTGGCTTCAGCGCCAGCACTTCGGCTGCGGTCGCATAGCGGAACAGATTATAATGATCGGGATTGCGGCGCATTGACAAGATGTTGCCGCCCATTGCTTCGATCATTTCAGGGATATGCACCGCATCGGTTGAAATTGCGGGCAAGGCAACGGCATAGCCCTGCCCCTTCCCGGCGCACTTCCAATATACCCGCCAATCGGGTGCGGAAAGTGACGCGGTCCAGTTCGGGCCGCTGCGCTAAAATGATATGTCCGCTCGCCAATGTCGCATGTCCGCACAACCGGATTTCCACCGCAGGTGTGAACCAGCGCAATTCATAATCCGCCTCTCCGCTCGCATCGGGCAAATAGTAGGCGGTTTCGGCGAACATATTCTCCGCAGCAATCGCCAGTAGCACGTCATCCGCCAGCCACGCGTCGAGCGGCATTACCGCCGCCTGATTGCCAGTGAAGGGCCGGTTGGCAAAAGCATCGACGTGAAAATACTGCAGTTCAATGGTCATGGTCATGATGCTCTGTGGTCAGCGACGGTTGATAACCCCGTTCGTCCTTATGCCCCTCCGGATCGGGATGGATCAGCACTTCGACACCGGGAAATTCCTGCATCAAGGCCTCTTCGACTTCATCCATCACCCGGTGGGCATCGAGCACGGTCATTTGCGGATCGACCCATGCGTGAAACTGACAGAATTCGTGCATCCCGCTGGTGCGGGTTCGCATATCGTGAATGCCGTGAATTTCGGGATGCTTCAACGCGGCTTCCAGAAAACGCTCGCGCTTTTCCAGCGGCCATTCGCGGTCCAGCAGATGTTCAAGCGCCATATTTACAGAACGCCAAGCGCCCCAGAGCAGCCAGAGCGCGATGCCGATACCAAACACAGGGTCCGCACCGCGCAGATGCAGAAATGTCTCCAAAACAATCGCAATGATAACCGACCCGTTGAGCAATAAATCGCTTTGGTAATGCACATGATCGGCATTGATCGCCACCGATCCGGTTCGCTTGATCACATGCCGCTGATAGCCAAGCAGCGCCAATGTTGCCAAAATCGCGATAAGCGAAACGCCAATGCCATATTCGGGGTGGGCCGTCGTCTCACCACTGCCCAGTCGCGCAATCGCACGCCAAGCGATGATGATCGCCGTAACGACCACCAGCATTACCTGCACCAGCGCCGACAGCGCCTCTGCCTTGCCATGGCCGAAACGGTGATCGTCATCCGCCGGTCGTGCGGCATAGCGCACGCTGAACAGCGTAAGCAGCGATGCGAGCACGTCAAAGCCGGTATCGGCAAGCGACCCCAGCAGCGCAACCGACCCCGTCTCCGCCGACGCCCAAATCTTGAGCGCGAGCAGAAACAGCGCCATCGACACGCTGGCAATGGCCGCTTTGCTCGTCAGGCTGCCGTGATTATGATGATGGTGATTGTGATCCAGACTCATGGATACAGCATCCCTTTGCTCCAGCCATCGCCTTCACGCACATAAAGCCAGCGCTCGTGCAGGCGGAATTCGCGATCTTGCCAGAATTCGATTTTGCTGGGGATCACAATATGGCCCGACCAATGCGGCGGACGGGGCACGTCTCGGCCCTGATAGCGCGCCTTCGCCTCGGCAAATCGCGCCTCAAATGTCGCGCGGTTATCAAGCGGGCGGGATTGATCAGAAGCGCAGGCGCCCAATTGCGAATCCCGGCTACGCGAGGCGAAATAGGCGTCGGCGGTGGCATCGGAAACCCGCCGAACGGCTCCTTCGATCCGCACCTGCCGCCGCAACGATTTCCAGTGGAAGAGGAGCGCAACATGTTGGTTTACAGCCAGTTCTATGCCTTTGCGGCTTTCCAGATTGGTGTAGAATATGAAACCGCCTGTTCCCTCCTCTGTCGGCCCATGCCCTTTCAACAACACCATCCGCAGCGAAGGCCGCCCCGCTGAATCCGCAGTCGCCAGCGCCATGGCGTTAGAATCATTGAGCTCGCTCGCGCGTGCTTCGGCAAACCATTGGTCAAACAGCGAATAGGGATCGTTTTCGGGCATAAACGCGCGATAGGACAGTGCAGCGCGTAAGAAAAGGGCGCAATGAATGTGTTGGCCGCTTGACACCCGCTGCTGCCATCCCGATTTATAAGGCTAACACAGGATCAACAGGGCAATAAATGGCAGACCCATATTCCATATTGGGCGTTTCAAAAGGCGCGGACGAAAAGGCGATAAAAAGCGCCTATCGAAAGCTTGCCAAGGAACTGCATCCTGACAAGAACAAGGACAATCCCAAGGCTTCCGAAAAGTTTAGCGATGTCACGCGCGCATATGATCTGCTGTCCGACGCGCAGAAACGCGGGAGTTATGACCGGGGCGAGATTGACGAAAACGGCCAGCCGCGCTCACCGTTTGGCGCGGGAGGATTTGGCGGGGGCAGCCCATTTGGTGCAGGCGGAGGCCGTGCAGGCCCCGGCGGGTTTGAATTCAACGGCGCAAGCGGGATAGACCTAGGCGATATTTTCGACGGGCTGTTTGGCGGTGGGGGTCCTGGGGCACGCCCCGGCGGACCCCATTCGCAATCAAGGGGCCAGCAAGCTGGCCCACCGCCCAAAGGCGCAAATATATCCTATGAACATTTGGTGTCCTTCACCGATGCAGCAACACTCGCCCCCCAACGGATCACCCTGCGCGATGGCAAGACGGTGGAGTTCAAGCTGCCTGCGGGGCTGGTCGCCGGGCAACAAATCCGCATCCCCGGCAAAGGGCAACCCGGCCCCGGTGGCAATGGCGATGCGATGGTAACGCTGAAAATCGGCAAGCATCCCTTTTATGAACGCGATGGCGATCATGTCAGGCTTGATCTTCCGCTCAGCCTGAAAGAGGCCATTACCGGCGCAAAAGCGAAGGTGCCCACCATCGACGGCGCGGTGATGCTGACCATTGCACCCGGCGCGCAATCGGGCTCGACACTCCGCATAAAAGGCCGGGGTTTTCCGGGAAAAACCGGAGTACGCGGTGATCAGCTCGTTACGCTGCAAATACGCCTGCCAAGCGATCCCGCATTGCTGGCAAAACTGGCGAGCGAGCTACCTGACGAACCGCAAATTCGCAGCGAACTGGGTGTCTGAACACTCCCCCCTGTCACCGGAAGCCCGCGCGCATGACGGGCGGCTGCACGATTTCACCGAAGAGGAGTGGTTTCACCGCCTCGGCGCTTTCCGGAAAAGCTTTGAAATCCTGCGCCGTGTGGCCGTGGGCGTCTATAGCGAAGGCTTTGTCCATGCTGGAAATTTCGCCTATCTCTCGCTGGTTGCGCTGTTCGCTTTTTGCATTGTGGCAGCCGCCATCGCCGGATCGCTGGGGCAAACCCAATCAGGCATCGCCTTAATCGAAGCATTTTTCGCGACGGTTCCCGAGGGCGCCGCCAACGCCTTGCGCGCGCCCGTCGAAAGCGCAATGACGGCGCGTTCCGGCCCGTTATTATGGTTTAGTGCGGCCGTCAGTCTGTGGACCGCAACCAGCCTCATTGAAACCATCCGCGATGTGCTGAACCGCGCCTATGGCACAGAAAACAGTCGCTATTTCTGGGAGTACCGGCTCGGCAGCTTCATCGTCATCATCTTGGCGGTGTTGCTCGCCATGATGGCCTTTTCCGCGCAAGTGCTGGTGATTGCAGCAGAGGACATCGTCTATCGCTATTTGCCCGCTGCCGAGCGCGCCGCCAGCTATTTTGCCTGGGGGCGGATCATCCCGTTCCTTATCCTGTTTTCCGCAATCTACATCATCTACCGCGGCCTTACCCCGCGCCAATACCGGCCAAAGCATTTTCCCAAATGGCCCGGAGCCGTATTGGTGAGCCTTTGGTGGCTGGGTTGTGCGACCGTCCTGCCCTGGTTCGTTTCCGGAATGGCGGATTATGATCTCACATATGGCAGCCTTGCCGGTGTGATGATTGCGCTGATTTTTTTCTGGTTGATCGGCCTTGGCATGGTAACAGGCGCGCAATTGAACGCGGCGCTGGCCAACGCCACCGAAACCGGTTTAAGGGATGCAAAACTACCAACCGAACAATAAAAGGGTGACGGAAATATGGGCGGATTGATGGCCGGAAAACGCGGGCTGATCATGGGGCTGGCCAACGATAAATCGCTGGCCTGGGGCATTGCCAAACGGTTGCAAGCCGAAGGTGCCGAACTCGCCATTTCCTATCAAGGCGAAGTGATGGCCAAACGGGTGAAACCGCTGGCGCAAGAATTGGGCTGCGATTTCCTGATCGATTGCGACGTGGCCGATATGGCCAATCTCGATGCGGCCTTTGCCACCCTCGCCTCGCGCTGGCCGACGATCGATTTTGTCGTTCACGCCATCGGCTTTACCAATAAAGAGGCCCTGCGCGGCAAATATTTCGATGTTGGACTTGAAGATTTCCTGATGACGATGAACATCAGCGTGTACAGCTTCACCGCCGTTGCCAAGCGCGCCGCCGCGATGATGGTGCCACTTGATCCCGAAACCGGCATGGGCGGCGGATCGATGCTGACGCTCAGCTATTATGGGGCGGAAAAAGTGGTGCCGCATTATAATGTGATGGGCGTCGCCAAATCGGCGCTCGAAACCAGTGTCAAATATCTCGCCAATGATGTTGGCCCCAGTGGCATTCGCGTGAACGCGATTTCGGCTGGCCCCATCAAGACGCTGGCCGCATCGGGCATTGGCGATTTCCGTTATATCTTGAAATGGAACGAATATAACAGCCCATTGCGCCGCAACGTCACCATTGACGATGTAGGCGCTTCCGCACTCTATTTCCTGTCCGACCTGTCCAAAGGCGTGACTGGCGAGACGCACCATGTCGATGCCGGTTATCACACCGTGGGCATGAAACAGGAGGATGCGCCGGATATTTCGGCGACTTAAGATGCTGGAAGGGCATAGCAACGAACTTTATCTTTTACTTGCCGGCTGTGCCGCACTGATCGGCCTATATGGCTATCTCCACGCGCGAAAATTCTGGGAAGGCTTGCCGCCTATACTGGATGCCTTTGTCTCGATGGCAGGTTTTCTGGCCGTAATCGGGGCATTTGTGCTGGGCGGTCGTTTCGGCAACATATATGGCCATCCCCATGCCGGACGGTTGCTAGCGGTAACGGTGGTTTTCATCCTCTACCGGGCTTTGCGAACCTGGATTGGAAAGGAACAAGTGCGCTATCGCAAGGTGGTGGTGCGCGAGAAAACTCTGGATGGACAATAGCGGTTCTTCACAGCCGCGTCATTTCATGCAAAAGCCTGATCCATGAGCTACAACACATTCGGCCGCGTTTTTCGTTTTACCAGCTGGGGCGAATCCCATGGCCCTGCTTTGGGCGCGGTCGTCGATGGTTGCCCTCCCGGCATTGCGCTCAGCGAGGCCGATATCCAGCCCTTCCTCGATAAACGCCGTCCCGGTACGAGCAAGTTCACCACACAACGGCAAGAGCCGGATCAGGTCCGCATCCTTTCGGGCGTATTTGAAGGTCGCACTACGGGTACACCTATTTCGCTGATGATCGAAAATGTCGATCAGCGGTCAAAGGATTATTCAGAGGTCGCCAAAGCCTATCGTCCGGGCCATGCCGATTATGCCTATGATGCCAAATATGGCTTCCGCGACTTTCGTGGCGGTGGGCGTTCAAGTGCACGCGAAACGGCGGCAAGGGTAGCCGCCGGAGCGGTGGCGCGGGCGGCCATTCCCGAGGTCCAAATTTTGGCTTATGTCGTCGAGATTGGCGGTGACGCGATCAACCGTGATAATTTTGAAGTCGCGCAGATTTCCAAAAACCCCTTTTGGTGTCCCGACGAAGCGGCCGCAGCCCGCTGGGAAAAGCTGGTCGATGAGGCCCGGCTTTCCGGATCGTCGCTGGGCGCAGTGGTCGAGTGCGTGGCAACCGGCGTGCCCGCTGGCTGGGGCGCGCCGCTTTATGCAAAGCTCGACGGTGAGCTGGCGGCGGCCATGATGGGGATAAACGCGGTAAAGGCCGTCGAAATCGGCGCGGGTTTTGAAGCAGCACGTTTCAGAGGCGAACAAAATGCCGATCCGATGCGGCCCGGAGCGCAAGGTTCAAACAAGCCCGATTTCCTCGCCAACAATGCAGGTGGGATCGCAGGCGGCATTTCAACCGGGCAGCCGGTGGTATGCCGCGTGGCATTCAAACCGACCAGTTCAATCCTGACGCCGGTGGAGACGGTGACGCGCGAAGGCGAGGCGACGGAAATCGTCACCAAGGGGCGGCATGATCCGTGCGTGGGGATCAGGGGAACGCCCGTGGTTGAGGCGATGATGGCACTCGTGCTGGCGGACCAGAAATTGTTGCACAGCGCACAATGCGGGTGAAGCCCTTTTTTACAGCACAGCTTTCGCCAACACCTTGTCTGTCAAGCCACCATCTTCGACCGAGCCGACCAAAACCACGCTGCCATCGGCTTCACGCCGGGCAACCAGCACTACGAATTCGTCTTTGCCATGGGCGAATTCTTCAAGCGAGCGTACGCGGGCAGCCCGCAATCTTGGGCGCGGATCGGCGACAACGGGCGCCACATGTTCGCCCTTTTCCACCTTGCGCGCACGGCGTTCGGCCTGGACAATGCCTTTCAAGCCACCGGCGTGATTGGCCAAAACTTCGGCTAGGCCGCCCGCGCCCACAAAATTGCGATGGGCATAATCGAGCGCCGCTGCAAATTCGGTCAGCCGGGTCTTGTCATAATCCACGCCAAAGATCAGCTTGACCACCGGCGTCATCGGCGCGCGTTCCTGCACGGTGATGCCATTGTCGGCGAGCAACTCGGCATAGTCTGCCGGCAACCGCTCCGCCGCTATAGAGAAATCATAGGCGCGGCCTATCGCACGATAAAGCGCATCGCGGCTGCGGACGTCGGTTTCGCGGGCCAGATCGGCACTGCTGCGTGCGGCCTGAAGCCAATCACCCAAGGACGCGTCGTCACCGGGCTCAAATTCTTCGACCATGAAACTCGAATCGAGTGCCAGTTCTTGAAAGTCCGAATCAAATCCTGAATGAACCGGAGCATCAGCAAGCGTTCCCGTTGCGGGGCCGTCTGCCCATACAGGAACATGTTCCGTACGCACCGGCACACCGCGCATGGCCTGTTCGATTTCCTGAGCCAGATCTTCTGACACGTCGGGGGCCACAGCTTCTTTCCAGTTGATAACGCCATAGATGAAATCGATGGTGTCATCATCGGACGAATAGGGAAGCAATATGCCGCGATACATGATCGTCAATCCACGATCATTGACGAATTCGGCTTCAAAGCCAATGGGCGCACGATTGGCGATAATCTGGAGATAATGATCGGTAATGCGCGAAAGCAACGAGCGCGGCGGAACCTGATCGAGATAGGTGATTTCTTCGGTAAGCCCACATTCCTCGCGCAGCTTTACGCCAAGATAGGGGATCGACGGATTTTCGATTCCGGAGGTGAAATCCAGAAGGACGCTGAAATCGCGGAAGTCTTCGACGCTGTCGGGATCAAGCTCCTCGACGTTAGGATAATTGGCCTCACCCAGCTGCGACGTCCAGAAATTATAGGCGCGCACCTGCATACGCCGTTCATCCTGACCAATCGACGGCGGTGCCTCGATTGCAGCATCATCTTCGTCGAATTGGGCATAAGCGGCAGCGCCGCTATCTTCCAATTCAGTGCCGAACGGGCCAAGTCCGCGCAGATCATCCATATTCCGGTCCCTATTAGACGGTTCGCAAATGCGACATAGACAGGCACTATGGACCGAGATGGTTAATACCCGGTAAAACCTGTTTTGATTTGTAAAATGCAATTGCGCTTGAATTCGGCAAAGCCCCTGTCTATTCGCGCCAAGCCCATCCAGATCAGGCAGGGCCGCTTTAGCTCAGTTGGTAGAGCACATCATTCGTAATGATGGGGTCAGGTGTTCGAGTCACCTAAGCGGCACCACTTGTCTTGACCGGGCATGGTGCGGTCCGTATAGGCCGCGCTCGCGACCCGCAGGGCGCACAGGATGGCGGAGTAGCTCAGCTGGTTAGAGCGGTGGAATCATAATCCATAGGTCGGGGGTTCAAGTCCCTCCTCCGCTACCATTCAAGGACTTTGCATTGCGTTTTCGCCGATTGGATCAGGGTCCGGTTTCCAACTTCTGATCCCGCCACCAAAGCCCCCGTCAGGAAATCGAAAAACCGGCATCCACCGCCAAGCTTTGATTGGTCACATAACGCGCGGCGGGTGAGGCGAAGAAAAGTACGGCCGCGCCAATATCGCGGGGTTCGGACATGCCGAAAATGGCAGGCCTGCGCCCCGGCCCTTCGGTGGGCGGGCCTTTGGCGGCAATCGCGCCGGGTGTCATCACGCCACCAGGCAGCACGGCATTGACGGTGATCTTATATTCGGCAAGCTCCAGTGCGCTGGCGCTGGTGAAACCGGCAACGGCACCTTTGGAGGCTACATAGGCAGCGGTACCTTTCACCGTCATGCCTGCCAGCGTGGCCGAAGCGATATTCACGATCCGTCCGCCCTCGCCTGCCCCCGCCATGGCCTTGCCCACTTCGCGGGTCATCAGGAATACGCCGCGTGCGTTAACGCGGTGGATGCGGTCCCACTCGTCCACAGTAGCTTCCAGCAAATATTCGCGGTCTTGCAATCCGGCGTTGTTGACAAGCACCCATGGCGCGCCATGTGCGCCGACAACATCGGCACAGACCTGCACAACTGAACCCTCATCAGACAGATCGAGCGCCCGCGCCTCTGCCTTTAGCCCTTCCTCACGCAACGTGGCTGCCTTCGCTTCGGCACCAGCCGCATTAATGTCGGCGACAATCACAAAGGCCCCGGCTTCTGCCAACACATCGGCAATCCCTCCGCCGATCCCGCCTGCTGCACCCGTCACGATGGCGATTTTGCCTTCGAGTGAAAAAATCCCGGTCATATTGTTTCGTCCTTTTCGCTATGATTATTGGACCAATAACCTTCAATTAAACCGTTAGCCCTGAGCCTGTCGAGCCGAAGGCGGCCAGAGACCAACGGCGTTTCTCAGTACCGAGAGACGTGCCGTTCCGACTAGCTCAGCACTAACGGTGTGTTTCATACCCATGTCATGGCTACGCGAACGAACGGCAATACCACTGCACCCTATTCTCTTTGCATTTTCGCGTTATAGCGGCCCGGCGATGATCTCCAACACATCACCCTTTGTCCTGCTCGACGATGCCCGCGCCCAAGGGGCCGTTCCGGCGCGGCTTTATATGGAGCCGGTCGAAAAGCTGGAGGCGCATGATGCGCGGGAATTAGAGGTTGTGCTCAAGCGGCTCGACGAGGCGCAAAGGGATGGCCTTCATGCGGCAGGCTTCCTCGGCTACGACAGCGGGCTTTGCGTTGGAGCCGAAGCTGGCCGGGCTGCGAGGTAACGCCCCACTCGCCTGGTTTGGGCTGTTCACCGGTTTTGAAAGCATTGAGGCCGATGCCATATCAAAACAACTGGGCGACCCAGCCGGGTCATGGCTCGGTCCCGTTACTCCCCAAATCAGCCGTGCCGAATATGGCGCGGCCTTTGACGCCGTTGAACGCTATATCGTTGAAGGCGATATCTATCAGGCGAACCTCACCTTTCGGGCAAAGGCGCATTATGCAGGCCATCCGCTCGCGCTGTATGCCGCCGTCCGTCCGCGCGCGGCGGCGGGCTATGGCGGGGTGATCTGGACGGGGGAGGACTGGTATCTGTCCTTTTCACCCGAACTTTTTTTCGCACTGAAAGATGGCCGGATCACCACCAAGCCGATGAAGGGCACCGCCAAAACGTCTGCCCGATCCCGCCCTTGATGCCGCCGCCATTGCCGAACTGCGCGCCGATCCCAAACAGCGCGCGGAAAATTTGATGATCGTTGATCTGCTGCGAAATGATTTGTCGCGGGTGGCAGAGGCTGGCTCGGTCGAGGTGCCGCATTTGTTCGCGGTCGAAAGCTATCCGACGGTGCACCAGATGACCTCGACGGTGACGGCGCAACTGAAATCAGGCTTGGGCGCGGTTGATCTGATCCGGGCGATTTTCCCGTGTGGCTCGATAACCGGGCGCCGAAAATCCGGGCCATGGAGATAATCGAAGAAATCGAAACATCGCCGCGTGGTATCTATTGTGGCTCTATCGGGCGGATCGATGCGGCGGGCGATGCAGCCTTCAATGTCGCAATCCGCACTTTTTCCTTGAACGAAAAGGAAAAGACGCTTTCTTGTGGGCTGGGATCGGGACTGGTAGCCGATAGTGCGGCAGGCTCTGAATGGGACGAGTGTCTGGCCAAGGGAGAATTTGCGCGCGTGCCAAGGGCGGATTTTGATCTGATTGAAACGATGCGCTTTGATCCCGACAGCGGGATTGCCCGGCTTGAATTGCATCTGGACCGGATGAAGGCCAGTGCGCGCACATTCGATTTCGCTTTTGACCGGCACGAAGCGCGCAACCGGCTGCACGCCGCCACTTTCCATCTCGATAGTGCGGTGAAGATACGGCTGCTCGCCGGAAAATCGGGGGCGCTTGCGATCGAGGTTCGGCCCTTGCCAGCGTCGCCAAATGAGCCGGTTGCCGTAAAGCTGGTGCCGCTTCCGGTGGACCCATCCGATTTCCGGTTGGCACATAAAACCAGCGACCGGGCTTTTTATGATAATGCACGCCGCGAAGCTGGCTGTGACGAAGTGATCTTTGCCGACCCACAAGGTCGCCTGACCGAGGGCAGCTTTACTGCGCTGTTTGTCGAACGCGATGGAAAGCTGCTCACCCCGCCGATTGAACGCGGATTAATCCCCTCAGTTTTGCGCCGCGAATATCTGGAAACCGGGCAGGCTGTGGAATCCGATTTGACCGAAGCCGATCTGGGCGGCGAATTCTACATTGGAAACAGCGTCCGTGGCCTAATTCCCGCCCGAAGGGTTGCGTAAGCGCGCACGATTCCCTAGGGGCGGGACCGAATTTGCAAAATCACCGTAGTGCTGAGCCTGTCGAAGCACGCCTCCCAATGTAGCGCTGATCTTTGAAGCGCCCTTAGACAGGCTCAGGGCTACGGTATTTCATTGACCTCTAGTAAAGATATCAGGGCTATAAAATGATCGAACGCCTCTCTTCCGCGTTAGGCCGCATCGCGCCTTCTGCTACCCTTGCCATGACCAATCGTGTGCTCGCGATGAAGGCAGAAGGCAAAGCAGGTAATCGGGCTTTCCGCTGGCGAACCCGATTTTGACACGCCCGGATTTCATCAAGGATGCGGCGATAGAGGCGATCCGCGCGGGCAAGACCAAATATACCAATGTTGATGGCATCCCCGAACTGAAGGCAGCGATTGCGGCGAAGTTCAAACGCGATAACGGCATCGATTATAGCGCCAAACAGATTACGGTAAATTCGGGCGGCAAACATACTTTGTTCAACGCATTGGTGGCGACGGTTGATAAAGGCGATGAAGTCATCATCCCTGCCCCCTATTGGGTCAGCTATCCCGATATTGTTCTGTATGCAGGTGGCACGCCGGTAATTGTGCTTGCCGGAGCGGATCAGAATTACAAGATAACGCCTGCCCAGCTGGAGGCGGCGATCACACCCAAAACGCGTTGGCTCATCCTCAATTCGCCGTCCAACCCGACGGGCGCTGCCTATAGCGCCGATGAGTTGAAAGCCTTGGGCGAAGTGCTGTTGCGCCACCCGCATGTCATGCTGCTGAGCGACGATATGTATGAACATATCTGGTATGCACCCACACCTTTTGCAACGATGCTTCAGGTTCACCCCGAACTATATGATCGCACGTTGACCATGAACGGTGCGTCCAAAGCCTATTCGATGACCGGCTGGCGGATCGGCTATGCGGGCGGGCCATTGTGGATGATCAAGGCGATGGCCGATCTGCAATCGCAATCGACCAGCAACCCCTGTTCGATCAGCCAATGGGCAGTGACGGCGGGGCTGAACGGGCCGCAGGATTTCTTGAAAGAACGCAATGTGAAGTTCAGGGAACGCCGCGATCTGGTGGTCGCGATGCTGAATGATGCGCCGGGGCTCAGCTGTCCGACGCCTGAAGGCGCTTTCTATGTTTACCCTGACGCCAGCGGCGTGATCGGTAAGAAAACGCCCAAAGGCAAAACCATCGCCAACGATGCCGATCTGATAGACTATTTCCTCGATGATTGGAACGTCGCCGCCGTTCACGGTGAGGCCTTCGGCCTCTCGCCGGGCTTCCGGATCAGCTATGCAACGTCGAGTGACATCCTGAAAGATGCCTGCACCCGCATCCAATCGGCGTGTGCAGATCTCGTTTGATCGCAAATTGAAGGATTTTGGCGGCTGTTAAGCTGGGTTTAACCATAGGGATGCTTTGCGGATTACACCCATTTTGTAACCGCGCACGCACTGGGTACGAACAAGCATAAGACAGGCAGGAAAGACCATGACGAGCACAATTAAATTTTTCCGGTCAGACTTGTTTTTAAGCCTTGTTGGCGGTTTTGCACTGGGCGTTGCAGGGATGAATATGGTCAAACCGGCAACAGCATCGGGCGAACGCGCAGAAACCAAGGCAGTCCAGATAGAGGCTCCCGCCCATGCCAAACAATCAAACGATCCGCGTTTCCAATAAGCCCCTTTTGCTGATCGCGGCCGCCATCATGATCGGCGGCGCTGCGGCCTATTTTTCCAATTCCCTATCGCCCGAAAGCAATGGCTTCTTTCCTCAAGCACAGGCAGCGGAAGGCATCGCCATTTCCGCACCGACGAAGCCCATAACCGAACCAAAGGGCGTTCAGACAGCGGTTTTTGCAGGCGGGTGTTTCTGGGGTGTCGAAGGCGTGTTTGAGCATGTTCGCGGAGTCGCTACGGTAGAATCAGGTTATTCCGGCGGACGCAAAGTGGATGCCGATTATGGCCGGGTCAGCGATGGGCGTACCAGCCATGCCGAATTCGGTACGTGTCCGTTATGATCCGGCAAAGGTCAGCTATAACCAATTACTCCACGTCTTTTTCTCCGTCGCGCACGATCCCACGCAAAAAGACCGGCAAGGTCCTGATGTGGGGAAACAATATCGTTCGGCTATCTTCCCGGCAAACCCTGCACAATCCGCAGCTGCCAACGCTTATATCGCGCAATTGAATAAAAGCGGTGTTTGGAAAAAGCCCATTGCCACACGCATCGAGGCGTTATGGTTTCTTTCCGGCTGAAGAATATCATCAGGATTTTATGCGAAAAAACCCGGATAACGGCTATATCCGAAGCTGGGACTTGCCCAAAATCGCGGCTTTGAAGAGACTGTTTCCAAAGCTCTATCGCTGATCAGTCTTCATTCCGATCCGCTTTCCAACTGGCGACATCATTTTCGACCCAAAGATTAAGCGCGCGTTCGAGCAGCGCCAAGCATTGTTCGGGATTGATCCCCGCTTCCTTGCGGATGATTGCATAAGTTATCTCGTTAATCGTCCCCAGTGCGAGCATCGCCATCGGCTTCAAAACATCGGACGGCAATTCCTGAACTCCGGCAATCGCCAGCAATCCCCCTTCGATCAGGCGCAGCCCCAGTTGCTGATCGATTTTGCGCCATTTTTCTGTACCCAGAACAACGGGGCCTTCGATAAACACGATTCGCTGGTTATGCGGCTGTTGGGTGACTTCCATCGATTTGCGCGCGCCGATTTTAAAGGCTTCGATGGGTGACGGCGCTTCTTGACCGGCCCGGTAAATGGCTTTGTGGATATCGGTATGCAGTTTAACCGCGATTTCCTCGAAAAGCGCCTTTTTGCTTTTAAAATGATGGAACAATGCGCCATCGGTAACGCCTGCCGCTCGGGCGATTGCGCTGGTCGACGTAGCCACGAATCCAAGCTCTGTAAAAAGCTTTTGGGCTTCTTCCATGATGCCTTGCCGTGTCTTAGCGGCGTCTTCTGCGCTCCGTCTGACCAAAACCCTCTCCGAAATTAGTCTTGTGAATCATATAATAACGTTTGTGCAATCCGTTGCAAGAAACAAGAATAAAAACAAACCCTTGATAACATAGCGTTTCAATGTAAGTTACATTCATTGTCTGGGGCAACACATTCCGAGTCGGTTGTATTGTTTTCTGGATTTAGTCGGGCGGTCAACCGCGACCCTAGACCGCCCGACATACTTGCCGCGTCGAGCTTTGTTCGGCGCGGCAGTTCTTTTTGGGGTATCGCGCCAACGATTAACGCGCACCCAATCCAAGTCGGGTTTACTTTCTTCAGAATTGCGGGCTTTTCTCCCGAATAAACAATTCTGGAAATAAAAATGACCGACAAAACCCCTCCCCGCATCGGCCACCCTCCCAAGGAAGAGTGGAACGATGAGGCCCGCGAAGTTTTTGCCTTTTGGGGTGAACCCAATAGCTGGGAAGAGGGATCAAAAACCAATATCATCATGACGATGGGGAACCATCCGCCACTGGGGAAAGTCTATAACCAGTGGGGCAGGCATTTTTTGATGAACAACACGCTGAGCACGCGGCAATTGGAGATCATCATCCTGCGCGTGTCATGGCGGTCCAAGTCTGCCTATGAATGGCATAATCATGTGGGCTATGGGATGAATGCGGGTCTTACACTCGACGATATTGCGTCGATCCGCGATTTCCCAAATGGTGGCAGTTGGATCGAGGAAGAGGCTGCGATGATGCAGGCGGTCGATGATCTGATCGATAACAACATCATCTCCGATGCGACTTGGGCCACTCTTACCAAGACCCTGAACAAACAACAGATGATGGACCTGGCTTTCACCATTGGCCATTATGTGATGACCGGTTGGGCCCTCGCGTCTTTTGGTGTCGAAATTGAAGGCGGAGCGGATGCCATCGGTTTTGATTTGAAAACCAAATCAGGCCGAATTCCAGGGAAAACCTATAAACCCGGCGAAGTCGAAGACTGGATCGAGACGCGCGGGTATTAGAGGGCAGGCCCTCATGTAGCTTCACGCCATGCTGTATCTGTAGACCGTTAGCTTTTATGCCGTCGAAGGCTGTCGGCCCAAAGCGCAAGGCGGCGTTCCCGTTCGATGTCCGACATGGCGGGTGTCAAGCTTGAAAACTCCGGCTGCATCGCTGTTGCCGCGTCCAAATCCGGATAGAAACCGCATCCGACTGCCGCGAGCATTGCCGCGCCAAGCGCAGTTGTTTCCACATCCGCTGGACGTTCAACGGTCAAACCCAAGATGTCGGCAATATCCTGTGCCACCCAATCATTGCTGCTCATCCCGCCATCGATCCGCAGGCGGGACCAGGGGCAGCCATCACCGTCATAGGCTGTTCGCAAATCATGCACCTGATGGGCCATGGCTTCCAACGCGGCCCGGACGATATGGGCCCGCCCGGTCGCAAAGCTCATACCCGATATCGCCGCGCGGAGGTCAGAACGCCAATGCGGTGCGCCAAGGCCGGCAAGCGCGGGCAAGATGACCACGCCGCCATTGTTTTCGACCGAGCGGGCAAGCGCCTCTGTTTCACCCGCTGATTCGATCAGCCCCAAACTGTCGCGCAGCCATTTGACGAGACTTCCTGCGACAAAGACCGACCCTTCGAGGGCGTATCGCCGCACGCCGCTGTCTTGGGTCAAAACTGTGCCAAGCAGGCGATGCGATGATCGCGGCACCGCATGTCCCATACTCGCCAGCACGAACGCACCGGTACCAAGCGTCGCCTTTACCAGTCCCGGTGCCAGACAACCTTGGCCGATGGTTGCTGCCTGCTGGTCCCCGGCCATGCCGCAGACGGCAACCGGACTGCCCAGCATCGCTGGCAACGTAACGCCGAACTGGCCCGATGTGTCGGTCACCTCGGCTAACGACGCCCGCGCAACGCCATGCAGGTCACACAGCCCCTGATCCCATGACGCGCCCGCCAGCGCGAGCAGCATGGTTCGGCTGGCATTGGTGGCATCGCTGATATGAAGGCCGCCGGTCAGTTTCCAGACCAGCCAGCTTTCCACCGTGCCAAAAGCCAGCCGGTCACCCAGCGCACGCGCTTCGGGCACATTATCGAGGATCCAGCGCATTTTCGTGGCGGAAAAATAGGGATCGAGGATGAGGCCAGTCGTGCTCTGGATTGCCGCTTCATGGCCTGCATCCCGCAAGGCTTCGCACCGGACTTCAGTCCGGCGATCCTGCCACACGAGCGCGCGGCAAATGGGGTCGCCGGTCGATTTATCCCACGCGACAACGGTTTCCCGCTGATTTGTGATGCCGATGGCAGCGATCCGGTCGGCCCCACCCGCCAGCGTTGCCATTTCGCGTGCACAAAATAACGTCTTGGTCCAGATTTCGCTGGCATCATGTTCGACACGGCCGGGGGCGGGATAATATTGCGTTAGCTCCTGTTGTGCCATGCCCAGCACGGTCCCATCCGGCGCATACAGGATAGCCCGTGTTGAAGTCGTACCTTCATCCAGCACCAGCAAGCTGCGCTCTTTTCCCATCACCCTCTCCCACTTGCCACGCGGTGTCGCGGCTGAACTTTCAAGTCCCGAATGAAAGGGACAGTCGCGTACCCGCGTCGCAATGCTTCATGCCCGTGTTCAATATATTGTTCCAGTGCCACAAGATGTCGCTCGCCACTGCCATTACCTGAATCGCAGTGACGCCAGGACGACGCAAACTTTTAAATTACAAGGAATTTGGAGCGGGTGAAGGGAATCGAACCCTCGTATTCAGCTTGGGAAGCTGCTGCTCTACCATTGAGCTACACCCGCTTAAGGCCGAATCGACCGGAGGTTATGGAGAGCGGTTGTTTAGTCAGAGTTTGGGATTTGCGCCAGAGGCGCTTTGGGCAAATCGTTGGCGCTGTTGATATTGGACAAAGGCAACCGCAACTGCACGCGCCTTGCACCGACGTGATCGGCAAAGCGAAAGGCAGAACGATTGACGGGATCGGCCAGCCAATCGATCACAATATCGGCAAGAGCCGCAGGCCACAGCCCAACAATGGGCATATCCGCGACGATTGCGGGGCCCTTGCGAAGTTGCACGGAAAGATCAGGTGGCAGATCGGGCAGGTCGCAACCACTGGATAACACAGCGTCAAAACCGAGCCGCTGCGCGTAAACCAAGGCCCCTGCCAATCCGCCAACCGGACCCATACCGGCATCGGGCATATCGGCGATATTTTTGATTCCCGGCCATTGCCGCCCAACAACCACCAACACTTCCACCTGAGGACGCAGGCGACTGGCGACATGTTCGATGAGTGGTATTCCATCGATGACCGCCGCAGCCTTATCCGATCCAAAGCGGCGCGATTGCCCGCCGGCCAGAATTGCGCCCAAAAGCTTCATTTCAGTCTGGCGGCGTGCCAGCCAAGATGATCGGCCATGAAGGTGGAGATGAAATAATAGCTGTGATCATAGCCCGGCTGCATCCGGATCGTTGCTGGTTGTCCGGCATCCGAACAGGCCTGCGTCAGCAAATGGGTTTTGAGCTGGTCGGCAAGAAAATTGTCGGCATCGCCTTGATCCACAAGCAAGTCTGGAATCCGCGCGCCCCCGGAAATCAGCGCGCAGGCGTCATATTGTGCCCAAGCTTCCTGATCCGGCCCCAAATAGCCCGCAAGCGCCTTGTGCCCCCAAGGGCAGTTGAGCGGTGACACAATCGGGGAAAAGGCAGATGTCGAGCGAAACCGCTCCGGATTGCGAAGCGAAATCGTTAGCGCGCCATGTCCGCCCATGGAATGTCCCATGATTCCTTGCGCCGCCATATCGGCGGGAAAATGTTCGGCAATCAAAGCGGGCAATTCCTGTTCGATATAGCTCCGCATCCGATAGTGGCAATCAAAGGGCGCTGCGGTGGCATCGACGTAAAAGCCCGCCCCCAACCCGAAATCATAGGCGCCATCTGGATCATCGGGCACATCTTCGCCGCGCGGGCTGGTGTCAGGAGCAACAAAGATCAAGCCATGTTCGGCACAGGCCGCACGAAATTCGCCCTTCTCGGTCACGTTGGCGTGGGTGCAGGTGAGACCAGAGAGATACCACACCACGGGCAGTTTCACCCCCGCCGCATGATCGGGAACAAAGACCGAGAAGGTCATATCGGTGCCAGTGCTGCTGGACGCATGGCGATAGACGCCTTGCGTGCCACCATGGCTGTGGTTGGTGGAAATCGTCTCGATGGTCATGCTTTACTCGCTTTTGGAAATTGCAGCCCTGCTAGAAGCGTGGCGGCCTCGGGTCAAATCCCCGCATACCATTCATAGCCCAACAGATCTTCCCAATAGCCGCCTTTGCCTTTGCCAATATCCGCAAGGCTTGCAACCGCCTCGATCCGCATAACATATTTGGCGTGCTTATAGCCCAATTGCCGCTCTACCCGAAGCCGCAGAGGCGCGCCGTGGCCGATGGGGAGGATCGCATCGTTCATGCTCCACGCAAGGATTGTTTGCGGGTGGAATGCATCGATCATATCAATCGATTCATAATAGGCTTTGCCGCCGGGGCGGTCTGCACAATGAAAGACCAAAAAGCGTGCGCGGGTGGAAAGCCCCGCCTCTTTCAACAACAAAGCCAGCGGCGTACCGCGCCATTTGCCAATCGCACTCCAACCTTCGACGCAATCATGGCGCGTGATTTGTTCGCGTGATGGCATCGCCTTTAACTGGGCGAGACTGAGCCGAAGTGGACGAGCGACCAGCCCATCCAGCTCCAGTCGCCAGTCGGCAAAGCCATTGGCGCGGTGGGCGAGATATTCGGGCGATTTCGGATTGATCGAGCCGTTCATGGTGAAATTGCGCGAGATCTCTGAAGCTTGGAATTCGCGCGCTGGTTCGCTGCGTCCAGAAAGCAAGCGGTGCGAATGAAAGTTCAGTTTTTCGGCGGATTTGATCAATGCATCGGCGGTTTTATTCTCAACGAGTGCATCGCATCCTGAAAGCATCAAGCCGCTGGCTCCTGCAGCAAGACTGCCCAAGAATTTACGGCGCGGAAGGATCAAGCCATTCATAGTCCGCTTCCGCTGCGCTTGCCGGGCAAGCGATACCATCCGGTGACAATCGAACGAATTTCGTTAAGCGGTCCCGCAAGCAACACCATCACCATATGCACGGCAAAAAAGCCCAGCAACAAGAACGCGCATATGAAATGCACGGACCGCGCCGATTGACGTCCGCCGAAAACGTCTAGCAACCATGGCCATGCCGCATCCATGGCTGGCGACATGGTAAGTCCCGAAAAGATCATCGCCGGGATCAAAATGAAGATCACCGAAATATAGCTTAGTTTTTGCAAGATATTATAACGGCGCGCCGCCTCTCCCTCGGGAAATTGAAGCCGGGTATGCGATTTGATGTCTGCCCAGATATGCAAAGGAGACCATTGTTCCCGGGTGATGTGCAGATCGCGCCGGATATGGCCATTGAACAGCGATAGCAGAATATAAAGGGTCAACGCGACGGATAGAACCCATGCGAAGGCAAAGTGCCAGTTTCGTGCAATCGACAGCGAAAAGGTGGATGGCAGTGTTGCCCATTCCGGGATGGCTGGCTTTCCGGCACGGTTGACAATTTCAAACCACGCGGGGTCGCCAAACGTGCCGGCTTGCCCCCAATAAAGCCTTGGGTGGGCATTAAATATCATTAGGCCACTCATAAACAGAACCAGCAGTGCCACCGCGTTTATCCAGTGCCAAATACGCGCAGTCAGGCCATGCCTGCGGACCAAATCCCCGGCTTGGCTTGTACACAACTCGGTTTCGTTGTTAGCCAAAGCTCTGCTTTCTGACGTTCGGCATCATATCAAGACTATTCGAGTCAATGCCCTTCACCGTTACAATAGCCATATTATGCATATTTTGGAGCGTTAACTTTGTTGCGCCAGACATTGCTGACCGCTATCGGCCAAGATATAGTATGATGCCAGTCCAGTCCTCCCTTCCAGACCAAATTTTAGATCTGCCGCGTGCCGTGAAACGCATCATCGCGATCGCAGTGGATGTGGTGCTGTGTTTGGTCACGGTCGCACTGGCCTATCGCTTGCGACTGGACGAATGGATTATTCCTTCGGGCAATCAATGGTGGTCCTATGGCGCTGCCATATTACTGTCGATTCCTATCTTCATTCGATTTGGCCTATATCGCGCCATTTTTCGCTATGTGGGTTGGAACGCCTTGGTGAGCGTGGTCCGCGCCTGTGCGCTTTACGGGGCGATTTACGCCCTGATTTTCTCGGCAGTTGGGATCCCGCTAATCCCGCGCTCGACCGGTATATTGCATCCGATTTTACTCTTCCTTGCGGTCGGCGCATCGCGTGCGGCTGCGCGCTATTGGCTGGGCGGTGGCTATGCCAATCTACTGGGCCTCGGAAAGCGGCGCAGGGTGTTGATCTATGGTGCGGGGGCGGCGGGGCGCCAACTCGCCGCCGGACTTGCCAACAGTGGGGAAATGCAGGTTTTTGGCTTCATCGACGATGATCCGACATTGCAGGGCAATTTGCTCAACGGCAAAAACATCTATCCCCGCTCGAAAATGATCGAACTGATCGAAGACGGGAACGTCGCTGATGTCTTGCTCGCGATACCGTCTGCGTCCCGGCAAACACGCAACGACATTATCGAAAGCCTGCGCGGTCATGCGGTTTCGGTGCGGACGTTGCCCGGTATATTTGATCTGGCCGATGGCAAGGTTACCGTCAGCGATCTCAGGCCGCTCGACATTGAAGATTTGCTGAGCCGTGATCCGGTTTCGCCCGATGTGGCCCTGATGGGGCGGTGTATTACCGGCAAATGCGTGATGGTGACCGGAGCTGGCGGATCGATCGGAAGCGAGCTGTGCCGACAGATTGTGGCGCAGCGGCCATCGGTTTTGGTCCTTGTCGAACTCAACGAATTCAATCTTTATACCATCCATCAAGAGCTTGTGAATTTCCTTGCTACGCAGACATTTGCGATGAAGCTCATCCCACTTTTGGGTTCGGTGCAAAATGTGAACCGAATGGATGCCATATTGGACGAGTGGCGGCCCAACACGATTTATCACGCCGCCGCATTCAAACATGTTCCGCTGGTCGAACAAAATCCTGCCGAGGGGGTTCGTAACAATATCTTGGGCACCCAAAATATGGTCATGCTGGCGGGCAAACATGCCGTCCGGGATTTTGTGTTGATCAGCACCGACAAAGCTGTCCGGCCCACGAATGTGATGGGAGCCACCAAAAGGGTGGCGGAAATGACCCTGCAAGTGGCGGCTTCGGAAAAGCCCTCCACACGCTATTCCATGGTGCGTTTTGGCAATGTCCTTGGTTCCAGTGGTTCGGTCGTTCCATTGTTCCGAAGACAATTGGCGGCTGGCGGCCCCCTTACGGTAACCCACACCGATATTACCCGATATTTCATGACGATTCCCGAAGCCGCGCAGTTGGTCATTCAGGCAGGCGGCATGGCCAAGGGTGGGGAAGTCTTTGTGCTCGACATGGGTGAGCCGGTAAAAATCATCGATCTTGCACGACGGATGATCGAACTCTCCGGTTTCCAATTGCGCGACGAGCAAAATCCCGAAGGCGACATTGCCATCGAAGTGGTCGGTCTGCGTCCGGCGGAGAAGCTTTACGAAGAATTGCTGATCGGCGACAATCCCCAGAAAACCGATCATGCGCGCATATTTCAGGCGACTGACGCGCATCTGGAAAAAGCGCAAATGGAGGAAATGCTTGAATTGCTGGAACAGACATCGCTGACCAGCGACGGCAATGCGGTACGCGCGCTGTTAAAACGTGCCGTACCCGAATATGTCGAATTTAACGAAATGACGGATTAGCGTTTTGTGGTGACACAGGATTGTGCCACCACAAATTCGAGGGTTACGCGCCTTCTTTTGTGACCGGAACCAGCCGGATTTCCACGCGGCGATTGGATGCGCGGCCTTCTTCGGTGGTGTTCGATGCGCGCGGCTGGCTCTCGCCATAGCCCTTGGTGGCAAGCCGCGCTTGCAACACGCCCTTGCTCGAAAGATATCCAGCAACACTGCTCGAACGTTGTTCCGACAATGTCTGGTTATAGGCGTCGGAACCGGTTGAATCGGTATGGCCCATGACGTCGACATAGGTTTTGTCATATTCGGTCAGTGTCGATGCCACCTTGTCCAGTGTGCTTCGGAACGCCGGATCGAGATTGGCGCTGTTTACCGCAAAGGTAATTTCGGACGGCATGTCGAGCACCAGTTGATCGCCTTCACGCGTTACCCCAACGCCTGTGCCTGCAGTTTGCTGGCGCAGTTTCTTTTCCTGTTGATCCATATAATAGCCAACGCCAGCACCCGCGATTGCGCCAATGCCTGCACCAACAATTTTTTCGGTCCGATCGCGCCGTCCGCCAATCAGGTCGCCTAGCAGATAGCCGCCGAGCGCCCCTGCCCCGCCGCCGATCACGGCTTTGGATATGCTCTTCTTTCCGGTTTCAGGATTTGTAGTGCAAGCCGAAAGCGGGAGTGCGGCTACTGCAGTAATCAGGGCAATTTTTTTTATGGTGCTCATGGTGAACCTCCTTAGTTCGCCTTTACCCAACCACAGTGAAACTGAACCCAGAATGACGGAGTCGTAAAATCATCCCCTTCCGCGATAAGAAGGTACGCCTTGATCGGGTAGCCAAAGCCCTTCTGGCGGCGCACCCGATTGCCAGAAGACATCGATTGGAATGCCTCCGCGCGGATACCAATACCCACCGATCCGCAGCCATTTGGGCTTCATTTCGGTAAACAGCCTTTGTCCAATCCCCACGGTGCAATCTTCGTGAAATGCGGCGTGATTGCGGTAAGAACCGAGGAAAAGCTTCAAAGACTTGGATTCGACGATGGTAGCCTCCGGCGCATAATCGATCACCAGATGGGCGAAATCGGGCTGCCCGGTGACCGGGCACAGTGACGTGAATTCGGGAGCCGCAAAGCGTACTAGATAGAGCGTGCCCGCCCTTGGATTTTCCACATAGTCCAACTCCGCTTCAGCAGGAGAATCGGGCAAGGCAGAATTTTGCCCGAGATATTTAGGTTGAGATTCGGTTGTCATGCGGATTATCTACAACCTCGCACGTCTCATGTCATTCTTTCTGGCCATTCACCATCGGTTCAATGCACAATCTTCTGTCTGCGCTCATGCGTTCCTTCTATAGCTCTGTCGTTATTTTGGCGGTTGGCCTTGCCCTGCCTAATGGTGCGACGGCGCAGGAAACAGCGGCAACGACGCCGCCCGAGTTACGCGAATTTCGACTTGAACCCAAACCCGAAGAAAAGCCGGCCGAACCCGCGCCTATTGGCCCGCCGTCTCCCGAAGTAGCGCCCAAAGCGACACCCGCTCCGGCTGCTGTGCCCAGCCCTGTTGAATCAAACCCCGCCGCTGCGCCGACTGATTTGAACCTTGTATCTGTGGCCAAATCACCATCGAAGCCCGACGTAAAGGTTGAGGCGTCCCTACCGAAGGTGGAAGAAAAGGGGGCGGACGAGCAGATTGCACTGCCCCTGGAAGACGCAGAAGCACCCGAAATCGGCGGCGATATAACCGGCATCGCGCCTACCGAGGCCGCTGATGTCGAGGGCAATCGGAGCTGGAAGGGATATGGGGCCGCATTGCCATTTTGGGCTTTGATCGGCATCGGAATTCTTCCTGTCGCCCTTATCGGGTTGTGGCTTTTGCGTCGCCGCCGACGCCGCCCGGAACAGTTCGCAGAGGAATTTGGCGAGAATTTCGGGACAGCACTGTCTGCCAACAATCAAGAAATGCCGATAAAAGAAGCGGAGCCCGTTGTGCCGTCCCAGCCACGGCTGCTCGCGTCCTTTGTTGCCGAAAGCGCGCAGCTCAGCATAGCCAACCTCACAATCACCGGACGATTGACGCTGCACAACACCAGCGCGGGTCCATTACGTACTCTAACCGTGCGGACGACAATGATTTCGGCAAGCGATGGCCAACGGGAAATCATCCACCAATTTCATGCTGATGCGAGTAGAGGTCATGCCGAAATAATCGGTGATATCCGCGCAGGTGAGGAAGTCTCGCTCGCATTGGAAATCCAGCAGCCGCGTTTGGAAATGAACGAATTTGACTGGCGCGAACGACGATTTCTGGCGCCGATCGTGCTGATCAATTTAAGCGGGCGTGGGCCGCAGGGAATGGAAACATGCGAGCTTTCCTGCCTAATCGGTCGCGATGCTGTCGCTGAAACACATCGCATGAAGCCGTTCCACACAGACCGGGGTCCACAACGCTTTGAAGGATTGGCATTGCACCTCGTTTAGGCGCTCGACATGCCGGAAAACGGCATTATCTTGCACCGCACAAGAATCAAAAAATGCGGGCAGGGAAAAGATATGGAGTTGCTGGTAAGCACCGAGTGGCTGGCCAAAGAGATCGGCGCGTCCGATTTGCGGATCGTCGATGCCACTTGGGTGATGCCCGATAGCGGGCGTGATCCGGCCAAAGAGTTTGAAGCCGGGCATATTCCGGGCACTGTCTTCATGGATCAGGGCGAAATATCCGATAGCACCAGTGATTTACCCAACATGCTTCCCCCACCTGAGAAATTCGCCAGCCGGATGCAGTCTTTGGGATTGGGCGACGGCAGCCGGATTGTCGTGTATGACGACAGTCCGTTTAAAAGTGCCGCACGGGCGTGGTGGATGTTCATGCTGTTTGGCGCCCATGATGTCGCTATCCTCGATGGCGGTTTGGCCAAATGGAAGGCAGAAGGCCGCGCATTGGAAAGCGGAAAGCCGACACTGCGCCATCGCCATTTCACCGCGTGGAAAGACGAAAAGGCTGTTGTCGATAAACCCGCGATTTTGGCCAATATCGCAAGCAATGCCGCGCAGCTGGTCGATGCGCGCGGCGCCGGGCGCTTTACTGGTGACGAAAAAGAGCCGCGCCCCGATATGGCTTCGGGGCATATTCCGGGCAGCGTGAATCTGCCCTATGCGACGTTGTTCAATGCCGATGGCACGTGGAAACAAGGCACGACATTATTGGAAGCGTTTCATGCCGCGGGGGTAAACCTTTCAAAGCCGATGATCACGACCTGCGGCTCCGGAGTAACCGCCGCCGTGGTACTTTTTGCGGCAAGGCTTGCAGGGAAAACCGACGTCAAATTATATGACGGCAGCTGGAGCGAATGGGGGCTTGATCCCGATACGCCCAAAGCAGTGGGTGCGGCTTGAGCAAGGGCAAGCCTCCGCAAAAACCTGCTACCACAATCATCACCGGTGGTCGCCGCAAGGAATTGACCGGGCCGGTGGTCAACGCCCCTATATGGCGGGCGAGTACGCATCTCTACGATGATGTGGCCGCATTGGAAGCCGGCAAGGGCAAGAATGAGGATGGCCGCTTCTTTTACGGTCGTCGGGGTTCGCCGACGCAGTGGTCGCTTTCCGAAGCGCTGACCGAACTGGAGCCGGGGGCAGAAGGGACAATGCTGTATCCTTCAGGCGTAGCCGCGATTGCCGGAGCTTTATTGTCAGTTTTGAAGCCCGGCGATGTGGTGTTGATGAGCGACAATGCCTATGATCCCAGCCGCAGCTTTGCCGAGAATTTCCTCAAAAACTGGGGCGTTGAGACGCGCTATTTTGATCCGCTGGTGGGTAGCGCGATATCGGAGATGTTCTGCGATCGCACACGGGCAATTTTGCTCGAAAACCCGGGCAGCCTGACTTTTGAAATATGCGATGTGCCCGCGATCTGTGCGGCGGCAAAGGCGCATGAAGGCCCGCGCGAAATTGTTACCTTGCTCGATAACACTTGGGCGACACCCTTTTTCTTCACCGCGTTCGATAAGGGTGTGGACATGAGCATCCTCGCCGCCACCAAATATATCGTCGGCCATAGCGATGCGATGATCGGCAGTGTTACCGCCAATAAGCGATATTGGGCGGGGCTGCGGCGTACCGCGCAATCCCTGGGCCAGGTCGTTTCACCCGATGACGCGTATCTGGCGGCGCGCGGACTTAGGACATTGGCAGTGCGGATGAAGGCGCATGAGTCGGCGGCGCTGGAATTGGCACACTGGTTGGCGACGCGCGGCGACGTGCATAAAGTGTTGCATCCGGCATTTCCATCTTGCCCCGGACACGCGCTTTGGGCGCGCGATTTTAGCGGATCGTCGGGCTTGTTTTCCTTTGCGATCAAGGGCGGCAAAGCCAAAGCGGCGGCTTTCATTGATGCACTGCAACTGTTTGGCATCGGCTATAGCTGGGGTGGCTTTGAAAGCCTGGCGATCCCGGTGCATCCCGAACGAGACCGCAGCGCCGTGCCGTGGACCGAGCCCAATGCGCTGGTGCGCTTGCAGATCGGGCTCGAAGATGTCGGCGATCTGAAGTCCGATCTGGAACAGGCCTTTGCCGCTTGTGCAGGGGTGGACGGATGAACGTGAAGCTGGAATTCTGTATCGCTATTTAGGGCCTTGCTTTCCTGCAGCATCCCCCTTGCCGAGCAGAGCAAAATCAGCATAAGAACATATTATGAACAAATATGCCTCCGATTCGGCCTTGCTGCCGCATGGCTCCGCTGCTGCGTGGGGCCACGCGCTGGCGCGGATGCAGGTGGAAGAGGACGAGAAAAGCCGTACCTCGCTGGCGGATGTGCTGACACGCGCCATGCCAGCCAATGCGTTGCACGAGATATTGGCTGCCAGTGCCAATGATGCGGCAAGCGCGAGCGGCTTTGCGCTGATGCTGGCGGCGATGCTGGATAAGGAAGGCCGCGCGCTGTTCCTCGTGCGCGAATACCGGCGGGGAAGCGGGCGTTATTATCCGCCGGGGTTGGCCGGACTGGGCATCGATCCGGCGCGTTGCTTTAGCGTCGATGCCCCCGATACGCTCTCCGCATTGAAGGCCACGGCGGATATCGCGCGCAGCGGGGCGGCGGGCGCGGTTGTGCTCGAACTGGTGGGCAATCCACGCCTGCTCGGTTGGCGACACGGCGCCCCCGGATTTGCCCGAGGAGTTGGTGTTGAGATACTGATGTACCTCAATTGCGAAATTGTTCGATGGGTCTATGACGCCGGCAAGCGCGGTATTTCCCGCCTCGTACCAGGAGTGCGCGCCCGTGTATGCAACGCCGGGCACGAGCACCAGCTGATCCGCGCCAACACTGCGGATCGCGGCTATGCCGCATTGGCAATGTCGAGCCAACGGTTGGCGGCGATGTCAGCCGGTTCGTTCATCAAGCCGTAGATGACGTGCGCGTGGGCCTTGGTCCTGTCAGCAAGCATCCGCAGAAGGCATTGAAGGTCTCTGCCGGCACTGCATCCGAACCGATCAGATGCTGGACTGTATAGTCGTCGGCGCGCACGCGCGGACGGGCGTAGTTGTGGGGATCGAGGATCAGGTGAACCTTAAATTGGCGGACAAGCGCGATCGTGGCCGCCAATTTTTGCCATTCCTCGGCGTCGAAGGGCGCATCGAGATCGGGCTGCAGCCGCTCCCATTTGAAAGGCAGGCGGATAACTGTGAAACCCTGCGCAGCCGCGAACTGGAAATCAGTGAGGCCGGGATAGACGTAGTCGCGGCCATGTTGGCCCGGAACGAGTTGCCCAACTCGGCGCCCGCAAGCGCAACGCCCGCAATATCGGTGGCAACTTGGTGGGTGCAGCACGCGCCGGACGCCATGACGATAGCGCACTGAAGCAAGCGGCTGCCGCCCGCTGGAGGACCATGCGGCGGTTGAGCGGAACAGAACTTTGCTCGATGATTGAGTCGTCAGGCACGAGAACTTCATTCGCGGCGGGCGCGCCGTCCCTGCAAACGGTTGAGCGGTGCGGCCATGAAAACGGTGCGCTCGTGGCCGCTGTTCAGCAGCGCGCCGAAGATGAACCAGAGCGGCGCCGCCGTTTTGATGCTGAGGAACGAGTAGCTGACGATCATCGTCAGCGCCAGATAGAGCAGCACGCCGTTCTTGTAGATTTTCTGCTCTGTGGTCGCCTCGTTCGCGGACAACGTGATCAAGGTCCAAACCAGGGCTGCGCCGATGAGCGACTGCGTAACGATGAGATAGACGACGCCCGCGTCCACGGACTTTTCGAGCAGACGGTCGGAGAGACCCATAATATCGGCGAGGTTCAGCTGCGTAATTAGGTCAGTGGTGTAGGCGACGCGCCCCGCGAGGTCGTCAACACCAGGCTGCAATCCGCCGAAGTGTGTTGCCGCGATTGCAAGCCCCACCACCAGGGGCAGGAGCATCAGCCCCGCATGACGCGGGAGCACGCGATGCGCCAGCGACATCGCAATGACCGCCAGGGATGCCAACGCCGCGAGCCGCCCGTCGGACGCAAATAACATCAGAAGCGTTGATGCGATAGCGAACACCCGCTGCGCCACGGACAAGCGCGCCCAGAAAACGCCATCATGAACGCGACGCTTACGATCACGAAGTTACCGAGCGACACCGGTTCGAGGAACACCGATGACATGCGGTGCAGGTCGAAGAACGGCAGGAAGCGCGCATCGGGGCGGGTGGCGCTGACGTACAAATCGGACGAAAGGTTAGTAAACTCGTCCTCGCCGATGCCGCGCGTGTTGATGTAGAAATCCTTCACCGCGAAGAGATCGGTATAGCAGGGCAGGCAGACCGCTTCGAGCAGGATGACGGCCAGCACAACGCCCCACAGCATCATCATTACGTGGATGCCGCGGTGGGCATTGCTGGTCATGCCGAGCAATATGAACGTTACGATCAGAAAAATATCGCGGAAATATTTGGCGTCGACGGTGTCGGTGACTCGCAAAGCGCAGAACGGCAAAGGCGGCGAGTGCGAGCGCCAGGAAGTACCAGTTGACCATCCGGGCCTGGAAATGGCGGAGGACGTAAAGGTGGGCGCACCCCACAATCAGAACTTCTGCCAGAATGACGGTATTGCCCGTCATCGGCCGCAGGTTGGCGTTGACGATGGCTGACCGGCATTGAATAGAGCCGCCGCAATGACGAGCACGACCGGGACTAGCCCATCGCGTGCCGTGCTCAAGTCATTCGATCGGCTTGCGACCGCACGGTACGTTGCAGAGGGCATCATGGCCGGCCTCCCTCCGTGAACGATCCGTAGCGCGTGTTGCTGTAAAGGTGACGGTCGATGAAACGGCTGCGCGTCACACGAAAGTCGGTCGTACGTATAGAGTTTCCAGATTTCATACAGCATGGGCGGTGTGTTCGGCTGTTCGTGTACGCGCTGAAACGAAATCGGCTGCAGGCGTTGCGTGCCAGATGCAGCGTAGTCGCGGAGGAGTGCGGTAGCAGCCTCAAGACGACCCGGATTTGCGAGCGATAGTTCGTCAGCAGCCGCAAGTGCTGCAAAACGTTCGCACAATGGTATGGGCGTCGCTTCGATCAGCGCCATTGTCTGCAAGGGGCGTCGCAAAGGCAATCGAGTCTGCGTCCGTCGGACCTGCGGTAGAGTGGAAACTGGCGGCTTTCGGTGCGATCAGTCGAGATGTCGCGCAAGCGCAACACCGAGAAGATGGCCTGCGTCATGATCGTGATGTCCGCCCTCCCAGGCGTGCATAACTATGCGCGGATTGTCGTCCCATCACGTCAAGTCTGTCTGATAGAGCGGCAATGCCACGAAGCAACGGTCGAGGCATTCGACCAAACGGCCATCGGGAATGGATAGTCGGTGCCGAGAAAAGGGACTCCTGTGTCGCCACGCCGAAAGTTGTGAGTGTCTGTCGGCTTTCAGCATTGCGCTTTTCGCTGGTCACGCCGGCCCAGGCGCCGTTGGTCATGAAGACGCAGGTGACGCGGCCGTCGCGGCGTTGTTTCGGCGATTTCGTAGAGTACACCGATCTCGTCATCCTGATGTGCCAACAGGAAGAGCGTCGTCAGGAAATCAGCTCCCTGTAGAGCGCCACATAGGCATCCATCATCCGACGTTCGCTGTATTTTTCTTGAATGACAGGGCAAACGCATCGATGCGCCGGCGCAATTCGGGTCTCCGAGGCGGCTGAAATCGCCGCTGTCCATTGCGGGACCTCGCGTTTCGACACAAAGCGCGCGGTCGTCTGCCCATCTGCGGCCAGCACTTCGCGCAAGGCCGGAATATCAGCGGCGATGACCGGCAGACCGGCCATGGCAGCCTCGACAGCCGACAGACCGAATGTCTCCCACGGCGATGGGAACACCAACAGGGTCGAGGCTCGATAAAGGTCGATGAGGTCTTGACGCCCGAGGTGTCCAAGGAAGTGCAGCCGGTCTGCGACGCCGAGCTTGCCGGCCAAGTGTAAGAGGTTTTGCGTTTTCGGGGCCGGAGCCGGCCATCACCAGGCGAACACCCGGCAAATCAGTGCAGGCAGCTGACAATGATGTGCTGACCTTTCTGAAGGTCGAACCGGGCGGCCATCAGGAGCGATAGCGCCCGTCGCGCGGAAGCGAAATGGCGAGAGAATTCTGCAGGAGCCAAAAGCAAACACGGGCGGCGGAATGCCGTGTTCGATCAGCGGGATCCTTTTGCGATAGAAGGTTCCGGATAGTCGTCGAATTCGGCTGATGGTTGCGCGGGAATTGGCAATCGTAACGCAATAGGCCCCGACCGTGCCGAGAATTTTGTCAGCTCGCGGATCACAAGGTGTGATTTGCCCGGACTGTTCGATTGATGCACGATCCGGTACGCGGCATCCGCCAAGGCGGCCGGCCATAGTCGCAATGGCTGAAGCGGTCGGCTGAAAGGTAATCAAGACATCGGGTGCCGCGCGCGCCAATTTTCCCGCGTTCGTTATGACGCGCCAGAGCTTGGCTGTGACCGAGCAGCCGCTGGAGGGGTAAAGGAAGCGCGTCGCGCAGCGTGCGCCGCGGCGCTCGAGGTCACGGCCGATCACATGCGCCAATTGGCGCTGCGCGCCAGGCTGTCGCGCTCAAGCACCATCGCAGTGCAGACATCGCCGAAGATGAAATGGCAGTCGCGGTCACGCCATTCCAGATGCGCCAAGCAGATTTCGGGATTGACCACCAGGATGGCGCGGGTCGAGCCGGCGCGGATCATGTCGGCGGCGGCCTGTATGGCGAAGGTGGCGCTTGAGCAGGCGACATTCATGTCGAAGCCGAACCCCCTGACGCCGAGCGCGTTCTGCACTTCAATGGCAATCGCGGGGTAAGCGCGCTCATGGTTGGAGGCGGCGCAGATCACCGCGTCAATGTCCGCCGCCGTGCGGCCGGCCTTTGCCAGCGCCTTCCCGGCCGCGTCCACCGCCATTTCAGCCATGACGCCAAGTTCCTCGTCGCCCCGCGTGGGCAGAACCGGATGCATCACGTCAATGTCGAGCACGTGCTCGCCTCGCTGGCCGCCGTGGCGGTGGGCTGGGCGCTGGCGCGTTATGCCTTCGAGTTCAGCTGGAACCCGTCGCCGCTGGTGCCCCTGGCCGGTGGGCTGGCCGGTGCGCTGCTCGCGCTGGGGGCCGGCTGGTGGGGCCTGCGCGAGGTGCTGCGGCGCCCGGTCGTCGAGACCTTGCGCCGCGCCGCGGAGGAGGGCGCTTTTCAGGCCGCCGTGAGGCGGAAGCCCGCCAGCGCTTCGGCCAGGCGCGGCGCCTGGTCGCGCAGGCTCTCGGCGGCCGCGGCCGACTCCTCGACCAGGGCGGCGTTCTGCTGCGTCACCTGGTCGAGCTGGGCGACCGCGGTGTTGACCTGGCCGATGCCGTCGCTCTGCTCGCTGGCGGCGGCGCGTGATCTCGCCGATCATGTCGCGTCACCCGCTTGACCGAGCCGACGATCTCGTTCATGGTCTGCGCCGGCGTCGGCGACCAGCGCGCGTGCCGGCCTCGACCTGCTCGACGCTGGCGCCGATCAGGGCCTTGATCTCCTTGGCCGCCTCGGCCGAGCGCTGGGCCAGCGTGCGCACCTCGGCGGCCACCACGGCGAAGCCGCGGCCCTGTTCGCCGGCACGGGCGGCTTCGACCGCGGCGTTCAGCGCCAGGATGTTGGTCTGGAAGGCGATGCCGTCGATCACGCCGATGATGTCGGCGATCTTCTTGGAGCTGGCGTTGATCTCGTCCATCGTGGCGACCACCTGCGACGACCACCGCGCCGCCGCGCTGCGGCGACCTCGGCCGCGCGTGGCCGCGAGCTGGTTGGCCTGGCGCGCGGAGTCGGCGCTGTTGCGCACGGTGCGCGTGAGCTGCTCCATCGACGCGGCCGTCTCCTGCAGGCTGCTGGCGGCCTGCTCGGTGCGCTGAGACTGAGGTCGTGGTTGCCGGTGGCGATTTCGTCGCTGGCGGTCGGTCACGCTGCCGGCCGAGGCACGCACCTGCAGCAGCGTCTGCTGCACGCGGCCCAGGGCCTGCTTAGGGCCTGGGCACCCGGCGTGGTGGCGACCACGTGGCCGAGGTCCAGCGTGATCTGGCCGTCGGCGTCGACCTCGCTCACCAGCACCGCAGCTCGTCGCCCTGGCGGGCGATGGCGGCCATGCGCACCGCGATCAGTACCTCGAGCGCGGTCTGCAGCACCACGTAGCCGGCGTGCATGACGATCTTCAGGAAGTTGGGTTCCGGCGTGCAGTACACGCCCATGCCGGCGGCCTGCATGCGGTCGAAGGCACGTGGTGCACCGCGAAGAAGGCCGCCGAGGCCACGATCGGCCGCCAGTCGCGGTAGACGAGCAGCAGTGCCAGCGTCGACGAACACGCCGAAGTGGAACTCCAGCGTGCCGCGCCCGAGGTGGATGTGCAGCGCCACGGCGGCCGACAGGCACAGCGCGAGCACGCTGCGCGACAGGCCCGAACCCGCCGCGCCGGAGAACACCGCGCCGCCGACGAGCAGCAGCAGCAGCGACACGCCCGCGGCAGGCCAGGCGAGCCGTAGTAAGAGCCGATCGCCAGGGCCGCTGCCGCGGTCACCAGCGGCGTGCCCAGCATGATCAGGTCGGCGGTGCGGCCGAGCGAGGTGGCGGTCGACTGCAGGGAGGTGTTGTGTGAACTCTAGTGTCGGTGGCGATGTGTTGTTGGCAGTTCAGCGGCTCTGGTGGATCAGACCCATCTCGGCGCTGGCCATGAGGGATTCGATGTCCATGAGGATGAGCATGCGTTCGGTGTCACCGCTCTTGACGGCGCCGATGCCGGTGATGAAGCCCGCGTCGACGGCGGAGGACATCTCCGGGCGGGCTTGATGGTTTCGCGGGGGAGTTCGAGCACGTCGGAGACGGAGTCGACGACGGCGCCGACGACGCGGCCCTTGACGTTTAGACGATGACGACGGTGAAGGTGTTGTATTCGGCCGAGTCGCAGCCGAGCTTCATGCGCAGGTCGACGATGGGGACGATGACGCCGCGCAGGTTGACCACGCCCTTGATGAACGGGGCGCGTTGGCGATGCGGGTGGGCTGCTCGTAGGAGCGGATCTCCTGCACACGCAGGATGTCGATGCCGTACTCCTCGTCGCCGAGACGGAAGGTGAGGAACTCGCCGCCGGCATGGCCGGCCTGTGCCTGGGCGACGGTGAGGGCCCGTGGCTCGGGGCCACGTGCTGGGCGTCGGTGATCATGTCCATGCGCTGGTCTTTCTTCTGCGAAGGAAAGTGGATGTAAAATTTGGTGCTTATCAAAACTTATCGGCGGCTGCGCGCGCCGGGACTACAGAGGCGCGACGGTCAGGCGCCGGGTGTGGCCATTGCGAGCCGGAATCTCGCCGACCACCTGGGGTGAAAGGCGGTCCCGCCTGCTCGTTCAGGCTCTTGGCGGCGGCGGCGGACTGCTCCACCAGCGCGGCGTTCTGCTGGGTCATGCCGTCCAGCTGGTTCACGGCGCTGTTGACCTGGCCGATGCCCTGCGACTGCTCGGCCGCGGCGGCCGTGATCTCGCCGATCATGTCGGCTCACCCGCTGCACGGAAGCCACGATCTCGCCCATGGTCGTGCCGGCGTCCCTGACCAGCAGCGAGCCGCTGGCCACCTTGTCGACCGAGGCGCCGATCAGGGCCTTGATTTCCTTGGCGGCCTGCGCGCTGCGCTGCGCAAGGTTGCGCACCTCGCTGGCGACCACGGCAAAACCGCGGCCCTGCTCGCCCGCGCGGGCGGCTTCCACCGCCGCGTTGAGCGCCAGGATGTTGGTCTGGAACGCGATGCCGTCGATCACGCCGATGATGTCGGCGATCTTCTGCGAACTCGGTGGATGTCGTTCATGGTGTCCACCACCTGACCCACCACCGCTGCCGCCGCGCTCGGCCACCTGTGCGGCCGACGCCGCCAGCTGGTGGGCTTCGCGCGACGAATCGGCCGACTGCCGCACCGTGCTGGTGAGCTGCTCCATGCTGGCCGAGGTTTGCTGCAGGTTGCTGGCCGCCTGTTCGGTGCGGCTGGACAGGTCCATGTTGCCGGTGGCGATCTCGGCGCTGGCGGTGCCGACGTATTCGGCCGCGCTCTGCACGCTCTGGATCGACTCGCGCAGACGCGTCACCATCGTGCCCAGCGCCCGCATGAGGTCGCCCAGTTCGTCGGCCGAATCGCTGTGGGGCTGCAGGTCGAGCCGGCCCTGTGCCACCGCGCTGGCGGCGTCGGACGCCCCGAGCAGATCGCGCGCCACGCGGCGCTGGACGATCCAGGCAAAACCCAGCGACAGCACCGCCGCCAGCAGGCCCAGGCCACCGGCCAGGGCCTCGTTGCGGTGGGCCGCGCCGGTGAGCCGGGGCTCTTCTTCCTGCGCGCGCGTCTTGACATGGGCCATCACCTCGCCCAGCTGCTGGCTGAGCTTCGTGAAGTGGGCGTCGGCCGACTGGAGCGCGGCCACGCCGGTGTTCGGGTCCACGGTGGCCAGGTCGATCGCGCTGTCGGCCGACTTCTGGTAGGTCGCCAGCGTGGTCGCAAACGCGGTCAGTGTCTTTTGCAGCTCGGGTTCGGCGGTGCTGGCCACGGCCTGCTGCCCGGCTTCGTTGGCCAGCTGGGCCAGCGCCTTGGCGAGGTCGGCGCGCTTGGCAGTCACCGCCTTGTCGTCCATGGAGCCGATGATGGTCATGGTGCGGTACAGCTGGGAATGCAGCCCGGCCAGCCGCTCCTGAACCGCCGTCACGCGCGCGTAGGCCGAGAGCACCGCGCCGTGGCTGGCCTGGCTGGTCAGCCGGAAGCGATTCCAGCAGCCAGACGGCCGCCCCGATGGAAACCACCAGGTCACCGCGGTGACGATGGGCGCCACCATCAGCTTCAAGCGCAACTTCATGACCTGCTCCTCAACTGCCTTGCCGGGACCATCGCGGGACCGCGTTTACTTGTAGATGCCGCCGCAGACGACGGCGTCTTCCAGCTTCTCGCAGTACATGCTCTTGGGCTCGATCTTCTTGCTCACCGGGTTGGTGAACTTGTAGTCCTGCCAGAACGTGCCCTTGGCCTGGGCCAGCTCGACACGCTCCTTGACGAACGCCTTGCCGTCCACGTCCTTGAGGTCGATCAGGTTCTTGCCGATCATCTTTTCGTTGGCGCCGTGCGCCCGCACCGTGCCGTCCAGGCCGTAGACCACGAGGTACAGGTCGTTCTTGGTGAACTGGCCACCCTTGTTGCTGACTTCGGCGTAACCCTTGTCCTTGCCGCTGGTCTTGATGAAGGACACGCCCTTCTTGACCATGGCCGTGGCGTCGGCCTGCGGTGGCGTTGCCTTCTTGGCGAACGCGCAGGCGTCGATCGGGCGACCAGCAGGGCGAGGGGAGGTGGCGGAGCGTCATGGCGTGATTCCTTTCGAGGTAGTGCAGATCGGTGATCAGACCCATCTCGGCGCTGGCCATGAGGGCTTCGATGTCCATCAGGATGAGCATGCGTTCGGTGTCACGCTCTTGACGCTGCCGATGCCGGTGATGAAGCAGGCGTCGACGGCGGAGGACATCTCCGGGCGCGGCTTGATGGCTCGCGGGCCGAGCTCCAGCACGTCGGACACGGAGTCGACCACGGCGCCGACGACGCGGCCCTTGACGTTCAGCACGATGACCACGGTGAAGGTGTTGTACTCGGCGCGTGTCGCAGCCGAGCTTCATGCGCAGGTCGACGATGGGCACGATCACGCCGCGCAGGTTGACCACGCCCTTGATGAACGGCGGGCGCGTTGGCATGGGTGGCTGCTCGTAGGAGCGGATCTCCTGCACCTGCAGGATGTCGATGCCGTACTCCTCGCTGCCCAGGCGGAAGGTGAGGAACTCGCCGCCGGCATGGCCGGCCTGTGCGTGGGCGCACGGGGATCGGCCTCGTGCTGGGCCACGTGCGGGGCGTTGCGGCGATCATGCCACCGCGAGACTCGCTGCGCGTTGGCGGCGGCGCGGTCGGGCCGCCGCCTGGACTGCGGAAGGTGCCGACCACCTCGGCAGCCGGATCGCCTGCTCCTTCAGGCTCTCGGCGGCGGCGGCGGACTCTTCGACCAGCGCGGCGTTCTGCTGCGTCATCTGGTCGAGCTGGGTGACCGCCGTGTTCACCTGGCCGATGCCGTCGCTCTG
This sequence comes from uncultured Alphaproteobacteria bacterium, assembly GCA_963732535.1. Taxonomy (GTDB): domain Bacteria; phylum Pseudomonadota; class Alphaproteobacteria; order Sphingomonadales; family Sphingomonadaceae; genus Sphingorhabdus_B. Next base: position 419,232 of record CAVSZW010000014.1, read on the forward strand.
CTCGCCGGCGGCGGCGGTGATCTCGCCGATGATGTCGGAGACGCGCTGCACCGAGCCGACGATCTCGCCCATGGTCTGGCCGGCGTCGTCGACCAGCTGGGTGCCGGCCTCGACCGTTCGACGCTGGCGCGATCAGGCCCTTGATCTCCTTGGCGGCCTCGGCCGAGCGCTGCGCCAGGCGAGCGCACCTCGGGGCGACCACCGCGAAACCCCGGCCCTGCTCGCCGGCCCGGGCGGCTTCGACCGCAGCGTTCAGCGCGAGGATGTTGGTCTGGAAGGCGATGCCGTCGATCACGCCGATGATGTCGGCGATCTTCTTGCGAGCTGGCGTTGATCTCGTCCATCGTGGCGACCACCTGCGACACCACCGAGCCGCCGCGCGCGGCGACCTCGGCGGCGCGGCCGCGAGCTGGTTGGCCTGGCGCGCCGGTCGGCGCTCTGCTTCACGGTGCCGGTGAGCTGCTCCATCGACGACGGCGGTCTGCTGCAGGTTGCTGGCGGCCTGTTCGGTGCGGCGGTCAGGTCCTGGTTGCCGGTGGCGATCTCGGCGCTGGCCGTGCCGATGCTGTCGCTGTCACCCGCACCTGGCCGACCAGGTGCGCAGGAAAGTCCTGCATCTGGTTGAGCGAATCGAGCAGCGCGCTGGCCTCGTCGCGTCCGTCGACGGTGATGCGGCGCGTCAGGTCGCCCGAGGCGATGGCCTGGGCGATCTGCTGCGCGTGCTCCATGGGCTGCACGATCGAGCGGGAGTTCAGCAGCGTCAGCGGCACCACCGCCACCAGGGCGAGTCCGAGCACGGCCGCGAAGGCATACAGCGTGGTCGTCATCGTGCTGGCGAACTCGACCTGACGGTCCTGCACCTCGCCGCGCACGATCTTGTCGATCTGTTCGATGCCCTTCTCGACCGCCATGACGTGGGCCTTGGCCTTGTCCAGGCGCCTGTCGGCCACCTTGGCGGAGTCGAAGGCGCCGTTCTGCACCGCGTCGAGCACCGGCCTGGACTCGGCCACGTAGGCCTCCAGGCTCTTGAGGGCCTCGCGGGCGATCGGGTTGTCCTCGTCTTCTTCGCCCTCGAGCATGGCCTCGAACGACTTCTTCAGCGCCTGCGCCGTGGCCACCCAGGCCTCGCGGTGCTTGAGCACGGCCACGCCGTCCTCGTAGTCGATCACCATGTTCTTTTCGTGGTGGCGGAGTTCGCCCAGCGTGGCGCGCAGTTCGCCGGCCGTGGCGATCTCGTGCACCGAGTGCTGCATGAAGTCACTGTTCAGCGACTTCAGGCGGCCGCCGCCCCACAGCGCGGTGGCGCCGACCAGCGAGAACAGGCCGACGACCATCAGGATGGCGCCGAGCATGCGTGTGGATGGTGAATCCGCGGAGCAGGGACTGGAGGTTCATGGGCTGCCGGTTCGGAAGGAAGTGGTGCGATCAGAAGGTTTCCCAGTCGCCGGAGGCGGCTGCGGCCTGCACGATGGGAGCGGGTGCGGGAACGGGTGCAGGCCGCGGAGCGGCGGCCTTCGCCGGCGCGGCCTTCTTCGGCGCCGATATGGTGGTCCGGGCGCGGCTGATGGCCGGCTGGGCCGCCACGGCCGGCGCCGCCGGCTTCGCCGCGGTGCCGCCGGCCAGGCGGAAGGTCGAGACCACCTGCGCCAGCCGCACGGCCTGGTCCTTCAGGCTCTCGGCGGCGGCGGTCGACTGTTCGACCAGGGCCGAGTTCTGCTGCGTCATCTGGTCGAGCTGGGTGACCGAGGTGTTGACCTGGCCGATGCCGTCGCTCTGTTCGGCCGCGGCGGCGGTGATCTCGCCGATGATGTCGGAGACGCGCTGCACCGAGCCGACGATCTCGCTCATGGTCGGCCGGCCTCGGCGACCAGCGCGAGCCGGCTTCGACCGCGCTCGACGCTGGCGCCGATCAGGCCCTTGATTTCCTTGGCGGCTTCGGCCGAGCGCTGCGCCAGGGTGCGCACCTCGCTGGCCACCACCGCGAAGCCGCGGCCCTGCTCGCCGGCGCGCGCGGCTTCGACCGCGGCGTTGAGCGCGAGGATGTTGGTCTGGAACGCGATGCCGTCGATCACGCCGATGATGTCGGCGATCTTCTTGGAGCTGGTGTTGATCTCGTCCATGGTGGTGACCACCTGCGCGACGACCTCGCCGCCGCGCTGGGCGACCTCGGCGGCGCTGGCCGCGAGCTGGTTGGCCTGGCGGGCCGAGTCGGCGTTCTGCTTGACGGTGCCGGTGAGCTGCTCCATCGACGAGGCCGTTTGCTGCAGGTTGCTGGCCTGCTGCTCGGTGCGCGCGGACAGGTCGTGGTTGCCGGTGGCGATCTCGCCGCTGGCGGTGCCGATGCTGTCGGTGCTGGTGCGCACCTGGCCGACCAGCGTGCGCAGCGCTTCCTGCATGCGGCCGATGGTGCGCAGCAGGTCGCCGAGTTCGTCGCCGCGCTGCGACTCACCGAGTGCGAGAGGTCGCCGGAAGCGATCACCTCGGCGGCCTTGACCGCCTCGTGCACCGGGGCCGTCACCGAACGGGCGATCGACCAGGCCATCAGCGTGCCCAGGGCGAGGCCGGCCACCAGCAGCGCCGACAGGATGATCTTGGCGCGCGCCAGGCCGGCCGTGGCTTCGGCGCCGTGATGCGCGGCCAGCTCGCGTTCGAAGGCAGTGACGGTGCGCATGGCGCCCAGGTACTCCTGGGCCGCCGGCATCACCTTGCCGTTGAGCAGCACCTCGGCGGCCAGCGGGTCGCCCTGCTTGAGCAGCGCCGTGAGCTGGCCGCGCAGGTCGAGATAGACCTTTCGCTTCGCGCCCACCTCGGCCATCAGGGCCCGGCCCTTGTCCGAGCTGATGACGGTTTCCAGCTCCTTCTGCAGCTCGGAGATCTTCGCCGAGGTCTCCTTCATCATCGGGGCGAAAGCGCGCCTCGACCTGAGGCATGCCGGCGGCCTTGGCGATGGCCAGCGTGCGCGTGACATTGAGCTCGGTCAGCCCCGCCCAGGTCGACACCAGGCTGGCGCGGCGGTCGTACTCGTCGGCTTCGCGGCTGTCCTTGGCGTTGAGGACCAGCTGCCAGAACGCGACGACGAACATCACCGCCATCAGTGCCAGCAGGTACCAAAGCCGAGCGCGAGGCGGCGGCCGATCTTGAGGTTGTTCAGGTTCATCTCGTGTCTCTGGGGGAAAGTTCGGGATCAGTGGCGCGAGCGGCGCACCAGGCTGCCGACGT